>NZ_WUUS01000001.1 GCF_009831625.1 Halobaculum saliterrae
TGCCCGCGAGGCCGCCCGTCGCCGCCGACCCGCCGAACGGCATCGCCAGCGCCGCGAGCGCGGCCACCAGCCCGGCGCCGGCGACGCCCGCGACCTCGCCCTGCCACGTGATCGCCCCGTCGGTGCCGGGGTCGACCGGCCGCAGCGTCGTCACCAGCCGCGGCGCGTCGAACAGCCCGCCGAACTCCGATGAGAGCGTGTCGGCCATCGCCGCCGCGACCGACCCGGCGAACGCGAACGCGATCAGCGTCGGCGCGACGGTGTCCGGAACGACGGCCCTCGCGGCCGCGAACGCGACCACCGCGCACAGCGCGACCCCGGCGTTGCCGAGGACGTTGCCGGCGCCGCGGGCGCCGTCGTTGCCCTCGGCCACCCCGCGGGCGTCCTTCTCCTCGAAGCGGAACTTCGCGGCGAGCCCGCCGATGGCGAAAAAGGAGATGAGCACGACGAACCAGCCGAGCCCGCCGAGCACGACCGTCGCGAAGCCCAGCAGCACGCCCGTCAACATCCCCGAGACCGACGCGGTCTCGAGGACGTACGAGACGACGCCGAGCCCGACGGTGAGCGCGAGGCCGACGCCCACGAGCGTCGGCGTGACGACGCCGCCGGCGGCGACGAGCGCCGACAGCAGCCACAGGAGGAAGCCGACCGACACGATCACGATCGGGTCGTCTCGGGGGAACAGCACCGAGCGGAGGAGCGCTGCCACGAGCGCGGCGGTCGCCGCGAGGAACACGTACGTCGGGAGCGCCGCGACGGAGAACGAGTCGGCGGCGACGGCGACGGCGGCCTGCCCGAGCGTCGCAGCCGCGAACGCCGTGACCGTGAACGCGGTCGTCGTGGCGAACTCGTCGCTCGTGGACTCGCTGGCGAACTCGCGCCCGAGGACGCCGTACGCCAGCGCGAGGACGCTCGCGGCGTAGACGGTGACCGGCATCGGCGACTGCGGGAGCGCGGTCAACACGCCGAGGGCGGTCGCCGCGAGCGCGAACCCCGCGAGCCCGTTGAGCCGCCGGTCCTCGTAGTCGCCCGGACGGGCGAACAGTTCGAAGAACCGACCCTCCTCGACGACGAACGCCGCGAGGACGGCGACGGCGGCGAACGGCGCGGCGGCGGCCGGCCCCAGCGACGGCGCGGCCAACACCGCCGAGGCGACGACGGCGAACGCCCCGGCACGCCGGAGTCGGTGTCTCACGGCGGAGGCTACCCCCGACGCACACTTAACGGTCCCGGGACGGCGGCTCCCGCCGGTGGGACGGCGTCGACCCGTCGGTGGGACGGCATCGGCCCGGCGGCCAGAGCGGTAACGCTTTCGGGCGCCCGTCGGATCGCCGAACCAGCAGTGGGACTCTACGACGCGTACCTCGGCGTTCGCCACCGGCGCAACCCCGGCGACTCGCCCGCCCACGTCGCGCTCGTCATCACCGAGCGCGACCTGCTCGAACAGGGCGCATACGACACGCTGGAGTCGTTCCTCCGGTGGGCCTTCGAGTACGGGGCCGAGCGCGTCACCGTCTCGGTGTCCGTGCTCGACGAGGCCGTGGTCGACACGCTCGCGAGGGAACTGGCCGACGTCGACGCGCCCCGATCGATCGCGGTCCGCACGCCCGACGACACCGAGCGCGCGGACGCGCCGATCCGGGTGAACATCGGCCTCGGCGGCAAACGGGAGTTCGCCGCCGCCGTCCGCGAGGTCGCCGAGGCCGTCGAGGCCGGCGACCTCGACCCCGACGAGGTCGCGGGGGCGGACATCGAGGACCGCCTGATCTTCCCCGAGGAGCCGGACCTCGTCATCAAGACGGGCGCCGAGCGGCTCTCGGACTTCCTCATCTGGCAGTCGGTCTACTCGGAGCTGTACTTCACCGACGTGAACTGGCGCGACTTCCGGAAGCGGGACTACCTCCGGGCGGTGCTGGACTACCAGAACCGGCAGCGCCGGTTCGGGAAGTGAGGGGCCGTCGGTCGGGCCACGTCGGGAACGCCCCGGTCAGTCGGCCGCCTCGCCCGCGGCGCCGGTCTCCAGCGCCTCGGTCAGCTCCTCGTCGGTCGCCTCGCCCGGGAGCCGATCGCGCAGGCGCGCCGCCACCGCCTTCGCCTCGCCGAGTTCGACCGCCGCGAGCGACCGCACGAGCGCGGCCCCGCGCTCGACGCGTGTGCGTCGCCACGACTCCTCGCGCGCCTCGTAGGTGCGAATGGAGCGCAGGAAGTCCACCTTCGAGAACTCCGGCCAGTACGGCGAGCAGAAGTACGCCGCCGCCTCGTTGCCGTTGGCGTGCCACGGCAGGAAGTTCGAGGTCCGCTCGTCGCCCCCCGTCCTGATGATGAGGTCCACGTCGCGGACGGGGCGGCGGTACAGCCGCGACTCGACCTCGGCGACGCCGACGTCGTCGGCGGCGAGGTCGCCGTCGGCCACGTCGCGGGCGACCTCCCGGACCGCCCCGAGCAGTTCGTTGCGGCCGCCGTACGCCAGCGCGATGTTCAACGTGAACTCGTCGTAGCCGGCGGTGCGCGATTCGGCGTACTCGACGGCGTCCCGGACGCGCTCGGGGAGCCGCCCCACGTCGCCCAGCGCGCGGATACACACCCCCTGCTCGTGGACGCGGTCGGCGTCGGCGAACTCACGGAGCTTGTCCTCCAGCAGGTCGAACAGCGGGTCCAACTCGTCGTCCGGCCGGTCGAAGTTCTCCGTCGAGAAGGCGTACAGGGTGAGCTCCTCGACCCCGAGGTCGGCACACCAGTCGAGCACCCGCTCGGTCGTGTCGGCGCCCGCCCGGTGGCCGTCGGGCGCGTCGTCGCCGCGGCTGCGAGCGTACCGGCGATTCCCGTCCTGAATGATCGCGACGTGTTTCGGCCCGTCGCCGATCTCCCGGCGCAGCACGCGCTCGTAGGTGTCGTCGAACAGCGTTTCGAGGCGCGAGCGCAGAGTCACTATCGAGAGTGTGTCGGCCGAGGGATATGTGTCTTGCGAGGAGCGGGACGACGGACGGACGACGCGTGACCCACGCGCGTCGTCAGTCTCCGTCGCCCGTGCCGTCAGTCGCCGCCTGCGTGTCGACGGAGCCGGCCACGTCACCGGCGACCGACTCGAGCACCTCCACCTCGCCGGTGAGCTGGCGGTGGACGTACGGCATGTCGATCCCCTCCTCGTCGAAGCGCTCCTTCACCGCCTGCACGTACTCCGAGCGGACGCGGACGAAGTCCCCGCGGTCGGGCTCGTCGATCCAGAAGCGGCTCTGGAGGCCGACCGCCGAGTCGCCGAGCTCGGTGACGCGCACCGAGGGGGCCGGGTCCGAGAGGATCCCGTCGACCGCCTCGGCCTCCTCGAGGATGCAGTCGGTCGCGTGGTCGATGTCGTCGTCGTAGCCGATGCCGAAGACGAACTTCTGGCGGAGCGTGTCGTAGGCGACGGGGTTCGTGATCGCGTTGTTCGCGAGCTCCCCGTTCGGGACGGTGACGCGCTCGTTGTCGAAGGTTCGCACCCGCGAGACGCGCAGGTCGATGTCCTCGACGCGGCCCGCGTTGTCGTTCCACTCGATCCAGTCGCCCACCTCGAACGGCTTGTCCTTGATGATGAACACCCCGGCGACGAAGTTGCCGATGAGGTCCTGCGCGGCGAAGCCGATCGCCAGCGCGAACGCGCCGCCGAGCGTCGCCACCGCGGTGAGGAACCGCGGGAAGCCGGCCGCCATGAAGCCGATCGAGATCGCCAACACGACCACGAGCGCAGCGAGCACGCTGTCCGCGAGGCTCTGTACGGTTCGGTCGAAGCCGCGACGGTTCAGGACTCGGCGGGCGAGCGGGAGCAGGATCAGCTTGCCGAGGAGATAGGTGAGCACGAACCCGAGCACGAACCCGAGCACGTTCGTCGCGTACCCCCCCAGCCGGGCGACGACCGCCCCGGCGTCTATCTGCAGGGCGAGCGCAGCGACCGTCGATGTCACGGCGTACATGTACGCGATCGGGCTGGGCCGGACGGGGGAAGAATCTGCTGGCGTCGGTCGCTCCCGCGTGACTCCAGTCGCCGGCGTTCGCACCAGTTCCGTCGCCCGCTCCGGTCGGCCGCGTTCACTCCGGGGTGCGGCTCACACCGGCAGCGGTGCGTCCCGGCGGGCGACCCCGCGGAAGCGATCCCCGTGGACGCTCTCGTCGGCCAGCGCCTCGGGGATCCGGCCGTGGAGCCAGCGTCCCGGCGCGGGGTCGCCGTCGAAGCCGGCCCGTCGATACCGGGCCGGGAGGAACCGCTCGTGGGTCGGGAGCCGCTCGTGCAGCGGGACGCCGCCCGAGTTCGCGATCTCGCGGAGCTCGTCGAGGGCGGGCCACGCGTACTCCGGGTTGATGTAGTCGTCCGTCACCGGCGAGACGCCGCCGAGGTCGTCGACGCCACAGTCCAGCAGGTCACGCACCGGCGCGAGGTTCGGCGGCGACTGCACCGACACCCCGTCGGGCAGCGCGGCGCGGGCCATCGCCGTCACGCGCCGCATCGTCCCCGTCGTCGGTCCCTCGAAGTCGGAGCGCTCGTTCGGCGTCACCGGCTGGACGATCACCTCCTGCACGTGGCCGTATCGCTCGTGGAGCGCGCGGATCGAAAGCAGCGACTCGGCGCGGTCGCGCCAGCCCTCGCCGATGCCGACGAGGATGCCCGTCGTGAAGGGGACCCGGGCCTCCCCCGCGGCCCGGATCGTGTTCAGGCGCTGGCCGGGCGTCTTCCGCCTGCTCCCGGCGTGGGCGTCCACGTCGGCGGTCGTCTCCAGCATCACGCCCATCGAGGCGTTCACGTCGCGGAGGCGGCGGAACTCCGCCTCGGTCAGGTCGCCGGGGTTCGAGTGCGGAAGCAGGCCCTCCTCCAGCGCGATCTCGCAGGCGCGCTCGTGGTAGTCGACGATCGAGTCGTACCCCCACTCCGTCAACTGCTCGTGGATGCCCGTGTAGCGGTCGTCCGGCTTGTCGCCGAAGGTGAACAGCGCCTCCGTACAGCCGGCGTCGGCGCCGACGCGGCACCGCTCGCGCACCTCCTCCGGGGACAGCAGGCTCGCCTCGCCGGGCACGTCGTAGTAGGTGCAGTAGCTGCAGGTGTACCGGCAGGCGGTCGTCAGCGGGACGAACACGTTCCGGGCGAACGTGAGTTCCGGTGCCGCGTCGACGTCGTCGGGCGTGACCGACAGCAGTCGCTCGACCTCGCGCTCGGCGACCTCGATCTCGACGCCGTACTCCTCGGCCCCGGGGAACACGCCGTGAGGTCGCCGACCGAGGGGCAAAAACGAGTCGGTCGCGCTCGCCGGCTCACCGCGCCCGGCGCCAGCGGCCGGGGAGGGGTCCGTTCACCGCCGTGTTCCGGCACCGGAACCGATTCCCCCCTGGCGGACGCCATACCCGACGATGACCGACATCGACACCAGCGGGGTCGACGGCCCCCACGGCGGCCAGCCCGTTCGCCACGCCGGCGCCGACCTGGACGAGGCGACGGCGGCGGTCGTGATGGTTCACGGCCGCGGCGCGACCGCCCGCAGCATCCTCGGGATGGCCGGCGAGTTCGGCACCGACGACGTGGCGTACCTCGCCCCGTCGGCCAGCCGCAACACCTGGTACCCCCACTCGTTCATGGAGGAGACGACGAAGAATCAGCCGCACCTCGACTCCGCGCTCGCGTTCGTCGGCAGCGTCGTCGACGCGGCCGCCGACGCCGTCGGCCACGAGCGCGTGCTCCTGCTCGGCTTCTCCCAGGGCGCGTGCCTCTCCTCGGAGTGGGTCACGCGCAACGCCCGCCAGTACGGGGGTCTCGTCGGCTTCTCAGGCGGTCTGATCGGTCCCGAGGGGACGCCCCGCGAGTACGACGGCGACCTCGACGGGACGCCCGCCTTCCTCGGGTGCTCGGACGTCGATCCCCACATCCCGCTGGAGCGCGTGAAGGAGACGACCGAGGTGCTGGAGGAACTGGGCGCGGACGTGGACGAGCGCATCTACGAGGGGATGGGCCACGGCGTCAACGAGGACGAGATGGACGCCGCGAAGGCGATGGTGACGAGCCTCGAACTCGACGGCGAGTAGCGACTGGCGACCGACACCGGTTTCCCCCGCTCACCCGACCCCGAACCGATCGGTCGAACCCTATTCTCGCGTTCGTTCGACCGACACGCGTCCGTCGCCGGCGTCGAGCCGGAAGCCCGCGTCGCGAAGCCAGTCTCGGGCGGCGCCGTCGCCCGCGAGCAGCACCTCCGTCAGGTCGTCCCGCTCGTCGATGTCCGTGGCCAGTCGCCGCGAGTCCACCTCGCGAACGCTCGCGCCGACGCGGCGGGCGACCCGGAGGTGGTCGAGGTACGAGGCGCCGTGGTAGTCGACGCGGAACTCGGGGTGCCGAACGAGCAGGGCGTTCGTGCCGCCGCCGCGTCCCGGCGCGATGACGACGTCGCCGGCGTCGTCGCCGTCGCGGCGCAGGCGCGCGAACGCCCGCGGCGTCGCGAGCGCGAGATCCGACATCACGACCGCCAGCGGCGACTCGGGCGAGGGGTCGTGGTCGGCGAGAGCGGCGTTCACCGCCTCGGTGAGCGGGCGGTCGTCGACCGTCTCGGGAACGTCACGACCGGTCGCCTCGGTGGTGAGCAGCCGCGGGGAGAAGTCAGCCGCCCGCAGCGCCGCGAGCACGTCCGACAGCATCGCCCCGGCGAACTCCCGACGCTCGGCAGTGTCGAGGGCGTCCGAGAGCCGCGTCTTCGGGCGATCCGGAGCGAACGGAACGAGCGCGTCGACGGTGTCGGACACGGGAAAAGGAGCGGCCGGCGTCAGCCGAGCTTGTCGTAGCCGTCCCCGCGACTCCGCAGGAACAGCACGACGCCGCCCGCGAGGGCGCCGAGCACGACCAGTCCGGCGACGCCGTACAGGATCAGCTGGTTACGCTGCTGGCTGCTCTCGGCCTGGTTCGCCTCGGTCTCGGCGCGCTCGGCCAGCGTGATCGCGTTGTCGAAGTTGCCAGCCTCGTAGGCGTTAACGGCGCTGTCGAACGACTCCTCGGCGGTGTCGGGGTTGCCGGAGGCGTCGATCGCCGTCCGGGCCGACTCCATCGCCTCGCGCGCCTCACGGCTCTCGCTCGTGTAGTGGGTCGCCGACCGGTTCGCCAGCTCGTTCGACGTGCCGCCCTCCCGGGTCTGATCGAGCGCGAACAGCGTGAACGACTGCTGCGGGTCGTAGCTGTACGACTCGACGGCCGGCACCGTCCCGGTCACGCGAACGCGGACCTCGGAGGTGCCCTCGTCGATGTCGACCGTGGCGCCGGTGAAGTTCTGCCCGTCGTACGACTCCTGACGCACCTGGTTACCGGCCTGGTTCAGGAACGTCACCGTCCAGGTGACGTCCCGCAGTCCGGTGTCTCCGGCGAGCTGCCACGTCTCGTAGGTGTCGTACAGCTGCGTCAGCGTCACCGTCGCCGTCACCTGCGAGTCCACCTCGCCGCTGTCGGGCACGTCGGTCTCCTGCACGGACACCGCCGCCGCCGGTGCGACCGCCGCGAACAGGAGGGCGAGAACCGCGAGGACCGCAGTGAGCTCAGAACAGCGACTCAAGTTCGTCCTCGTCATCGCTGATGAGGGTGTCGAGGTTGTCCTGACTCTCCTGTTGGATGTCGTCGATGTTGTCCTGCGCCTCGATGGCGACCTGCTGGAGCTCCTTGATCCGCGGGACGTTCGTGACCCCCGACAGCAGGATCACGCTCGCGACGAACCCCGATCCGCTGACGGGGTAGTCGCCGCCGCGGACCTCCATCGATCCGGTCTCCTCCTCGAGCCACTTGCGACCGCGCTCGATCCCCTTGCGGTTGAGGTGCTCGGGCGGGCCGGCCATGACGAGCAGCGCGCGCTCGGTTCCGTCGATCTCACACGGGAGCGTGAGACGGCCCAGCGCCGCCTTGCGCACGAGCGAGGTGATCCGGTTGGTCGTGTGGGCCGTGTCGAGGTCGTCGTCGCCGTCGTCGCCGGTGAGCCGCGACAGCAGCCCGCCGCCGCCGGCCGTCTCCTCGACCTCCTCGCTGGCGTAGCCGACCGTCGAGACGCCCCCGCCCGCGAGCGTGTTGATGATCTCCGAGGAGTCGACGACGGACTCGGCGACCTCCTGCCCCTGGTCGACCTCCCCGGCGCCGAAGAGGATGCCGAACCGCTTGACGATCTCCTCGTTGATCTCGTCGTAGCCGCCGGAGACGGACTCTCCGGTCTTGCGCCACGCGTCGTTGTCGAACACCATGAGGTTGTCCACCTCACGGACGAACGTCTGGAACGAGCGTGCGGCGTTGAGCGTGTAGATCCCCCCCTCGTCGGAGCCGGGCAGCACGCCCAGCCCGTAGACGGGTTCGGTGTAGATCCGCTTCAGGTGCTTCGCGAGCACCGGCGCGCCGCCGGAGCCGGTCCCGCCGCCGAGCCCGGCGACGACGAGGAACGCGTCGACCTCGTGGACCGGGATCGAGTCGATGGCGCCCTGCACCTCGTCCATGTCCTCCTCGGCGATCTCCGCGCCGAGTTCGTTGTCGGCGCCGACCCCGTGGCCCTTGACTCGGGACTGCCCGATGAGCACCCGCTGGCTCTCCGGGATCTCCTCGAGCCCCATGAGGTCCGCCTTGGCCGTGTTGACCGCGATCGCCGCACGCACGATCTCGCTGCCCGTACGCTGGTCGTACTGGACGAACTTGTCCACGATCTTCCCCCCCGCCTGACCGAATCCGATGAGTGCCAGTTTCATACGTCTCCCCTCCTCATTACGCCAGATTCAGAGAGAGCGCGGTCATAAACCTTCTGATGGGGCTATCACTGCCGAGAGAGCGAGCGACGCTCGTTCGGCCGAAAATCGCGTGCAGGGCCGCGATCGACGGAGTATCGGATATCCGATACACCCGATATCGAGACGGTCGTATGACACGTTTATCCCGGCCTGTCGGACGGAGCCGAAGGGTGACAGCCCCGGTCGAACGACAGTCGAACGCCTCTCGTGCGTGGAGTTGACGGGCGGAGAGGTGGATCTCGGGTGGGCGTGGGTCGCGTGGCGATCCGCGGTATCGGGGCGATCGAACGGGGTCGAGTCGGTCAGGCGGCAGCAGTCCCGCCGGCGTCCTCCCCGGCGGCCACGCCGCGCAGGTACTCGTCGAACGGCTTCAGGTCCGCCTCGGCGACGCCGAACGCGCCGACGTCGTTCTCAGAGACGACGTTGTCGAGCTGTAGCGATCGGTACTGGTCGCGACCCATAGGGAAGCCGACCGATCCCAGTACGGAGAGGCCGACCTTCGCCAGCCCCATCGGGAGCGGGACCACCGTGATCGAGTTCCCCTCCGACTCGAACACCCTCTCCGATATCTCCCGGAGCGTCAGCACGTCCGGGCCGCCGAACTCGTACGTCCGGTCGGCGTGCTCGGCGTCGGCGACGGCGTCGGCGAGCATCGGAACCAGATCCCCGACCCAGATCGGCTGGAAGCGGTTCCGACCGCCGCCGGGGAGCGGGTACACCGGAACGCCGGGCGCGAAGATCTCCTTCAGTCGCTTCGTGAAGTAGACGAACTCGCCGCCGTCGCCGAAGACGACCGACGGGCGGGCGATCACGTGCTCGATCTCGCTCTCGCGGACGGCCTCCTCGGCGTGTCCCTTCGCACGGATGTAGTGGGTCGGCCCGTCCGGGTCCGCGCCGAGCGCGGACATCTGGACGAAGCGGTCGACGTCGGCGTCCTCGGCGACGGCGAGGAGGTTCTCGGTCCCCCGGAGGTGGATCCGCTCGTGCTGCTCGTCGCCGCCGTCGGGCTTGAACAGCGGCGACAGCGCGACGAGGTTCACGACCACGTCGGCGCCCTCCACGGCGTCCACGAGGGAGTCGCGGTCGGTCACGTCGCCCGCCTTGGTGACGACGCCGTCGGGGAGCCCCGCCCCGGTCGGATCGCGGGCGATCGTCACGACCTCGTGGCCGCGCTGGTCGAGTTCCGTACAGAGATGCGTCCCGATGAAGCCGGTGCCGCCGGCGACGACTACTCGCATGCACTGACACAGGGGCGGAACCAACCTAAAGGTGCGGTCACCGGCCGGCCGATCGGCGTCGGACGCCGCACGGCGCGCGGTCGGACTCGCCGACGACGCGCGACCGGATCCCTCACTGATCCCTCGTCGACGCCGACTCCGGGGCCGACACCGATCCCTCGCCGACGAGACGGTCGCGATCGACGGCCTCACGGGTCGAAACGACTCGTCGCGAGGACGGGTGATGGCGGCTCCGAAACGGTTTTCCACGGGCCTGCCGCACCCACACTATGCCGACTGAACAGACGGGGTATGACCCATCGCTGGGTCGCAAGTTCATTTTCGTCACGGGCGGGGTGATGTCCGGCCTTGGAAAGGGGATCACCGCCGCCTCGACGGGCCGGCTGTTGGCCAACGCCGGGTTCGACGTGACCGCCGTCAAGATCGACCCGTACCTGAACGTCGACGCGGGGACGATGAACCCGTACCAGCACGGGGAGGTGTACGTCCTGAAGGACGGGGGCGAGGTCGACCTCGACCTGGGGAACTACGAGCGGTTCCTCGGCGTGGACATGACCTCCGACCACAACGTCACGACCGGGAAGACGTACCAGCACGTCATCGAGAAGGAGCGCGCCGGCGACTACCTCGGCAAGACGGTGCAAGTCATTCCGCACGTCACCGACGACATCAAGCGGCGCATCCGCGAGGCCGCCGAGGGAAGCGACGTGTGTCTCGTCGAGATCGGCGGCACCGTCGGCGACATCGAGGGGATGCCGTATCTCGAAGCGTTGCGGCAGTTCGCCCACGAGGAGGACGACGAGGACATCCTCTTCACGCACGTCACGCTCGTCCCCTACTCGAAGAACGGCGAACAGAAGACCAAGCCGACGCAACACTCCGTGAAGGAACTGCGCTCGATCGGCCTCCAGCCCGACGTCCTCGTCGGTCGGTGTGACGACGAACTCGACGACTCGACGAAGGAGAAGATCGCGCTCTTCTGTGACGTGCCAACCGAGGCCGTCTTCTCGAACCCCGACGTGGACGACGTGTACCACGTCCCCCTCACCGTCGAGGAGGAGGGCCTCGATCAGCACGTGATGGAACGGCTGGAACTCGCCGAGGAGGCGCTCCCCGAGGACGAACGCGAGAACACCTGGCGCGACCTCGTCACGCGCGAGCGGACCGGCGAGATCGACATCGCCCTGGTCGGCAAGTACGACCTCGAGGACGCGTACATGAGCGTCCACGAGGCGCTCAAACACGCCGGACTGGAGCACGGCGTCGACGTGAACGTCGTCTGGGTCGCCGCCGACGAGGCCGACGGCGCCCACCGCGATCGGCTGGAGTCCGCCGACGGCGTCGTCGTCCCCGGCGGCTTCGGCTCCCGCGGCACCGAGGGGAAGGTCGAGGCCGTCCGCTACGCCCGGGAGCACGACGTTCCCTTCCTCGGCCTCTGTCTCGGCTTCCAGATGGCCGTCGTCGAGCACGCGCGCAACGTCCTCGGCTGGGAGGACGCCGACTCCGCGGAGTTCGAGCCGGAGACGCCGTACCCCGTCATCGACCTGCTGCCCGACCAGCACGACGAGGAGGACATGGGCGGCACGATGCGCCTCGGCGCCCACGAGACGGAGATCGACTCGGACACGCTCGCCGAGCGGATCTACGACGCCGACTCCTGTACGGAGCGCCACCGGCACCGCTACGAGGTGAACCCGAACTACATCGACGAACTGGAGACCGACGGACTCGTGTTCTCGGGACACGCCGGACCGCGTATGGAGATCCTCGAACGCGACGACCACCCGTACTTCGTCGGCACACAGTTCCACCCCGAGTTCCGCTCGCGACCCGATCGCGCGTCGCCGCCGTTCGTCGGCCTGCTCGATGCGGTGCTCGACGAGACGGATCCGCACGGGGACGAGTCGACCGGCGACCGCGACGCCGTCGCCGACGGGGAGGTGACCGCCTGATGGTGAACGTCGAGGAGTTCATCGACGAGGCGACGACCGAGATCCGCGAGGCCGTGGGCGACGCGAACGCGATCATCGCGCTGTCGGGCGGCGTCGACTCGTCGGTCGCGGCGGCGCTGGCGTACCGCGCGATCGGCGATCAGCTCACCCCGGTGTACGTCGACACCGGGCTGATGCGCAAGGGGGAGACGGACCAGATCCGCGAGACGTTCGCGTTCATGGACTCGCTGGAGGTCGTGGAGGCGCAGGGTCGCTTCCTGGACGCGCTCGCGGGCGTCACCGACCCCGAGGAGAAGCGCCACGTCATCGGCGAGCAGTTCATCCGCGAGTTCGAGCGCGAGGCCAGAGAGACGAACGCGGAGTACCTCGTGCAGGGCACCATCTACCCCGACCGCATCGAGAGCGAGGGGAACATCAAGTCCCACCACAACGTCGGCGGCCTGCCCGACGTGGTCGACTTCGAGGGCATCGTCGAGCCCGTTCGCGACCTCTACAAGGACGAGGTCCGCGAGGTCGCCCGCGCCCTCGATCTGGAGGCCGTCATCTCCGAGCGGATGCCGTTCCCCGGCCCGGGCCTCGCCGTCCGCATCATCGGCGAGGTCACCGAGGAGAAGCTGGCGGTGGCCCGCGACGCGAACCACGTCGTCGAGGAGGAGGTCGCGGAGCACGACCCGTGGCAGGCGTTCGCCGCCGTCATCGGCAAGGCGACGGGCGTGAAGGGCGACAACCGCGTCCACGGCTGGGTCGTCTCCGTGCGCTCGGTTGAGAGCCGCGACGGCATGACCGCCCGGGCGCAGAACCTCCCGTGGGAGACGCTCCAGCGGATCCAGTCGCGGATCACCGGCGAGAACGACGACGTGGCGCGCGTCGTGTACGACGTGACGCACAAGCCGCCCGCGACGATCGAGTACGAATAGCGGCGACCGAGTCCGAGTGACCGGATCGGCGTTCCGGACCCATCCGCCGGTTCGGCAGCCCCGGTACCCACGCACGCAGTCCCCTGTGTGTCCGTCCGGGATGGCTCGGCCAACGGGTCACCGCGGATCGGCGAGACACGAAGCTTATCCCGTCCAGCCGACTCGAACCGACAATGACAGACCTCTCCGCCGTCGTCGCCGGTCCCGATTCAGCGGGCCTCGGCGAGGAACTCGAGTCGCTCGACGTGACGGTTTCGCGAATCGACGGGCCCGTCACCGGCGGCACCCTCGACGACGCCGGCATCGACGACGCGGCGCTGTTCGTCATCACCGACACCGCGGAGGCGACGGGGATCGCCGTCGCGAAGGACCGGAACCCCGACGTGCGCGCGGTCGTCTACGCGACCGACTCGCTGCCGGAGTTCGCGAAGGGGCAGGCCGATCTGGCGGTCGATCCGGAACTGCTCTCGGCGGCAGTGGTCGCCGACGAGCTCGTCGCAGGCGCGTGAGCCGCGCCGTCGGTCTCCAGTGAGCCGCCGGTCGACCACGAGTCGCCGGTCGATCGACGCGTGCGCGCCGCCACGGGCGACGGTGCCTCCTCCGATCGCTCGATCCCGTCGGCGGCGACGCGGGCGCGCCGCGTTTCTCGGTTAATCGGACTTAATCCGGCTTTACAGGGCTTCAAATCCGGGAATTCGGGTTCGGAGTTTACCCCCTTCTTTACCACGGGGCGACAGGCGACAGTCGTGATGAACGCGACAAAGCTGCTCGCGGTCGCCCTGGCGTCGCTCCTCATGAGCGCCGGCGTGGGCGCAGCCGCGACGAGTACCGGAACAGGGGCGACGGTCGCCGCGACCGACGCGTCCGTCGACGAGTACGAGACTGACGCCGCGTACGACAACGGAACGGCGACGGTCACCGTGACCGCGAACGGGAGCGGCGTCGAGGGGCTGTCGATGGCCCGTAACGGCTCCCTCGTCGGCACCACCGACGCGGACGGCTCCGTCGCGTTCGACGTGAACGCCTCCGAGACCGGGGAGGTCGTGCTCGACGTGACCGGGGAGAACGTCTCCGGCGAGATCGTGCTCGCGTTCGAGAACGACTCCGTGAGCGTCGAGAGCGCCGAGTTCACGGCCGAGACCACCGAGGAGGAGACGAACGAGACCGACGAGAACGAGACCGACCGACGCGGTCCCCAGATCGGCCTGCCCGCCGACGCCTCCGAGAACGCGAAGGCCGTCGTCTCGGCCATCAACGCGTACATGAACGGCGATACGAACGCCAGCTCGCTCGGCGAGGCGGTCAGCTCCGTCGCCGGGAACGGTGCCGACGGCGAGCGCGGTCCGCCCGCGGACGTCGGTCCCGACGGTGACGACGAGAACGAGACCGACGACCGCGGCCCGCCCGAGGACGTCGGACCGAACGGCGACGACGAGAACGAGACCGACGACCGCGGTCCGCCCGAGGACGCCGGTCCGAACGACGACGCTGACGACGACGAGGAGGATGACGACGAAGAGGACGACGACGAGGACGATGACGACGAGGACGACGGCGCTCGCGGAAACAACGGCAACGGCAACGGCAACGGCCGATAAGCGAGCGGTAGTCTCCCGAGCACGCGACACATCGACGGACGCACCGACGCGCTGACGGGGGTTCCTTCGGGGACCGGCCGAGGCGCGATCGGGAACCCGCCGGCGACGTGCCGGCACCACTGACACACGCGACTGGGGGTCCCCGTACCCCCGGACCGAGGGTGAGAGAGGCACGACGGGACGGCCGACGACCGGGTCGACACCACCAGTCGGCCGCGGTCGGATCGCCGATCCGCGGCGGCGCCGCGCCGCCACCGAACCGGCCGGAACGGACCGGTTCCGCGCGAGCGCGGCGTCGCCCGGAGCGCTTCGCCACCATGCGCTCCAGATCGCTTTTACTGTCCGAACGAAACGACACCACATGGCACTCGATCTCCTCGCGGACGCGCTCGACGACCTCGACCCCGGCGACGGAGCCGTCGAGACCGCCGAGCTCGTCGTCGACGACGACGTGCTCGTGAAGCTGTTCGCGCTCGGCCCCGGCGCCGAACTGGACCCCCACGAGCACGCCGACAGCACGAACGTCTTCCACGTCCTCGACGGCGAGGTGACGGTCGTCCGCGACGACGAGGCGGAGGCGGTCGCCGCGCCGGGAGTCGTGCTCCACGAGCGCGGCGACGTGCACGGCGCGCGAAACGAGACCGACGAGGTCGCCGCGTTCACCGCGAGCCTCTGTCCGCTCCCCGGGAGCGGCTGATCGGTCGGAAGACCCGGTCACCGCTCGCGACCCTGGCGGTCGTCTTCGAGGGGACCGGAACACCCAGTCCTCCGAGTCGCCGTCGGATCCGCCGAACCCGGATAGCGCTGCGTGGAGCGGTCGCTACCGTGACAGAGAACACCGAGAACGGCGACGGCGACGTTACTCGACGAGAACGGCGTTGACCTGACCCGTCTGGCCCGGTCGCGAGGTGACGCGCGCCTCGCCCTCGCTGGTGGAGATGACCGCGCCCTTCGTGATGATGTTCCGGCGAACGTAGTTCACGTTCGAGGGGTTCTCCTCGACGTTCTCGATCTCGGCCTCGACGGTCTCCCCGCCGCTGGCGACCTGCGCGACGTTCGTCGAGAGCGCGCGGACCTTCTCGTTGGTGCCGCGCGAGTCGATGACGCGGAACCGCGGCTCGCCGACGGTCGTCTCGGCGGGCTCGCGGCCGAGCTCGTGTCGCTTCTTGTTGCTCGAGGGGCGTCGGAGACCGCCGGTCCGCTTTCGCTTCCTGCGTCCGCTCTGGTCTTTCATAGGAAACGAAACCCCGTGCGGCTACTTGAATCGCTCGAATCGCACCTCACGGGCCCTCGCGGCCGTCCGCGGCGACGACGGGTCCGTCGGTTCCTCGTCGTCCGTCCCGGTCCCCGCGCGCTATCGCCTCCTCGTCCGTCCCGGTCCCCGCGCGCTACCGCTCGTCGGCGTCCTCGACGCCGGTGTCGGTTATCCGAAAGCGTGCCGACTCGCCGGCCGGCTGCGAGCGGTGTTTCTCCAGCGTCGCCCGACGGTTGCCGCCGCGGAAGCGCTCCAGCCGGAGAACGACGCCCGTCCAGTGTTCGAGGGTGTTGCCGCCGAGCGGCCGGTCACGATCGGCGTCGGGGTCGGTGAACACCTGGTTCGTGATCACCACCGCGAGGTCGTGTTTGCGCGCCAGCGACAGGAGGTGGGTGACGTGGCGCGCGACCTCGCGAACGGACTCGCCGCCGCGGGAGTCCTCCGTGCGCTCCAGCCGGTAGAACCCCGTCGCGGAGTCGAGGACGATCAGGTCGACGCCGTCGGCCAGCTCCGAGGCGTCCTTCACCGCCTGCCCCTGTTCCTCGAAGCTCATGGCCTCGCTCACGACGAGTCGGCCAGCGACCTGCTCGACGGGTTCGTCGGACCGCGCCTCCGCGATGTCGCGAAACCGGGTCATCGAGAGGTCCTCGGTGTCGATGTAGAGGACCGAGCCGCCGGCGGCGGCGACCTCGACGGCCGCCGTCAGCGAGAGGTTCGTCTTCCCCGACGCCGGCGGGCCGTACAGTTGGGTGACGACGCCGCGCTCGATGCCGCCGCCCAGGAGGTCATCGACGGCGTCACTGCCGGTCGTGAGGAACTCGGACACGGGCGGTCGTGGGTCGTCACCACGCAAAAACCTCCCGAGTGCGGGGCGGACCGCGGTCAGTCGTCGCCGGCGGAGCCGCCGCGGTCGGCGACGTACTCGAAGCCGTCGCCGTCCGTCATCGCGACGCCGGAGTCGCCCGCGTCGCCGGCGCCACCGGCGGATTCGTCGATGCCGTCAGCGGGTTCGTCCGCGGAGGGGCCGACCGCAGTACCGTCGGCGGCCCCGCCGACAGCCCCGCCGTCGCCGTCCTCGGAGACCTCGAAGCGAGCGACGACCTCCCGGAGCTCCTCGACGCGGGCCGAAAGCGTCTCCGCGGACTCGCTCACCTCGGAGACCGCGGCCGTCTGCTCCTGTGCGGACGCGGCGGCGCTGTCGACGTCGGCGCTGGTGTCCTCGCCGATCTCCGCCACCTCCTCGGCCATCGCCACGACCTCCTCGGTGGTCGCCGCCTGGTCGTCGGTGGCCGCGTCGATCGACTCGACGCCGTCGTTGGCCTCCTCGATCCGGTCGCCGACCGTCTGCACGGCGTCGAGCGCCTCCTCGACGACCTCGACGCCGTCGTCGACGACCTCCTCGGTCGCCGCCATGTCGTCGGCGGCCGTCCGCGACGCCTCCCGGAGCGTCTCGATCCGGGCGGCGATCTCGTCGGTCGCGTCGCTCGTCTCCTCGGCGAGCGCCTTCACCTCGTCGGCGACGACGGCGAAGCCGTCGCCCTCCTCGCCGGCCCGTGCGGCCTCGATCGACGCGTTGAGCGCGAGCAGGTTGGTCTGCTCGGCGATCCCGTCGATCATGTCGACGACCTCGGTGATCTCGGCCATCTCCTCGGCGACCTGGTCCACCTCGTCGGCGGTCCGGTCGGTCCGGTCCGCGACCGCGGTGAACGCCTCGAGGGCGTCCTCGGCGGCGTCGCCGGCGTCGTCGGCGCTGTCGGCGGCCTCCGCCGAGAGTTCGGACACGTCCGCGGCGGTCGCAGCGATCTCCTCGACGGTCGCCGAGAGGCCGCTCATCTCGGCGCTGACCTCGCCGAGCCGCTCGGCCTGCTCGTCGCTGGCGCCGGCGACGTCGGTCATCGCGCGGCTGACGGACTCGGTCGCGTCCTCGATCTGGTCGGCGCCGGCGGCGACGGCAACGGTGCGGTCGTCGACCTCGTCGGCGAACGTGCTGACGGTGCCGACCGTGTCCTCGAGGTCGTCGACCATCCGGTTGAACGCGCCGGCGATCTCCTCGAGCGCCTCGTTGTCGGCGTCCTCGTCGAGCCTGACCGTGAGGTCGCCGTCGGCACACCGCGCCATCGCGTCGCCGTACTCGCTCGCGCGGCGCTCCAGCGTGTCGGCCAGCGCCTCCGCCTCCGCTCTCGCGTCGTCGGCCCGCTCGCGTTCGGTTCGGGCCTGCTCGATCCGGTCGGACAGGTCGTCGCGCATGTCGCCGAAGGAGCCGTACAGCGTGCCGATCTCGTCGATCCGACTCGTCGAGACGGACACGTCGAGGTCGCCGGAGCCGAGCGCCCGGGCGCGGTCGCTGAGGTCGTCGAGCGCGTCGCCGGTGGGCTTGGCGATGAGTACCCCCGCGAGCAGGAACCCGAGGAGGGCGGTGGCGACCAGCAGGAGGATGTTCTGTCGCACGCCGTCGGCGACCGCGTACGCGCCGTCGGCCGGGACGTGGACGGCCATCACCCACGGGACACCCGGAACGCGGGCGTACGAGACGACGAGCTCGCGGTTCAGCGCGTCCTCGATCGCCGCGTCCTCGGTCACCACGTCGTTGCCGTCGAGCGCGCGCTGGAAGTCGTCGCCGGTGGCGCCGAGGTACGATTGGCTGATCGCGTCAGGGTCGTCCGCCATCACCACGATTCCGTTGCGGTCGACGACGCGGACGAACCCGCCCTCGACGGGCGTGGAGAAGCCCTCGCCGATGGCCCGAGTGTCGGCGACGAGCACCACCGCGCGATCGGGGGCGGAGGGGACGGCGCTGACGAAGCCGATCATCGGCCCGTCGTTCGTTCGGTACACCGACGACGTGGCCGTCCGATCGGCGGAGGCGGGGGCCACCGCGGGCGTCCACGTCAAGGACGCCTCCGCGAGCGACGCGCCCTCGAGCTCCGAGTTGCTAGACGCGAGGACGGTCTCCTCGTCCGTGTCGACGTAGTGGATCGCGTGCACGTCGTTCGGGAGGGAGCGAAGTTCCGTGGTGAACACCGGCCGGAGCTTCGCAGTGTTCCCCTCGCGCACGTCCTGGTACTCCGATATCATTCGAACGGCTGTGCTCCGCTGGCTCATCCACTCGGAGAGTCCGTCGGCCTCCGAGGTCGTCACCGTCGTCAGGTCGCCCCTGACGTTCTCCTGAAGGTCCGCGGTCGTCGAGGAGACGGCGTACGCGCCGACGGCTCCCGTCGCGAGGATCAACACGAACAACACCGTCGCGAACTTGCGAACGATCCCGCGACGTATCACGTCCGGAACCAGCCGGGCACCCATCGACCGATCGGAACCGCTAGTCATTGTGTGCGACCTTCACGATCCCACGGTTAACAGTAGCCCCGCAGCTATCACTGCGGAGAATCAGTCCCCGGTGGCGACGGCAGAACCGTCAAGCCGCCGAGCGCCGTAGGGGGAGCGAGTTGATCGTAGTCGTCACCGACGATTTCGCCCTGTATCACGCCGCCGTCGCCGAGCTCCGCGAACGCGGCGCGACGTTCACCACCCGCGAGCCGAACGCCGACCTGCCCGAGCGCGCGGCGGTCGTCATCTCGGCACCCCACGACGAGCTGAGCTTCCGCGACGAGCCGGTCGACCACGTCACCACGACCGCCGACGCGGTCCGCGACGGCGTCGAGGAGGCGCTCGGCGGGCTCCGCGGGGGCGACGGTCGAACCGTCGTCGGCGTCGACCCGGGCGAGCAGCCGGGGATCGCGGTGCTGTCGGGCGACACCGTGGTCGCGGCGTACCACGTTCCGCTGGCCGACGCCGTCGACACCGTGCTCGCGGCGATCGACGACGAGCCGGACGCGCTTGTGCGCGTTGGCGACGGGGACCGCCTCCGGAGCGCGCGGATCGTGAACGAGTTGGAGGACGTCCCCGTCGAGCTCGTCGACGAGTCGGGGACGACGCCGACGCTCGGTCGCGGCGCCGGCGGGAAGGGAATGGCCGACGTGCTCGCCGCGGTCAACATCGCCCGCATGGAGGGGGAGCCGGTCGAGACGCGCACCGTCGAGCCGACGGCGGGGGAGATCCAACGGATCAAGAACGAGTCCCGCGACCGGTCGGCGGGCGATCTCACCGTGAGCGAGGAGCTGGCCCGCGAGGTCGCCCGCGGCGAGTTGACGATGGCGGAGGCCATCGCCGAACAGCGGGACGGCTGACCGTCGACGAAGGCGTTCCGGACGGCCGTCGGAGCGCCGTGCCGGCCGATTGTCGACCGGAGGAGGTTCGCCGTGGCTCAGTCCCGGCCGACGAACACGGTCTTCACCCGCGTCCCACACGTCGGGCAGCACAGCGTCTGCCACGTGTCCGGGTCGAGATCGCCGATCGTCTCGGCTCGCGTCGCCTCCGAGGACCGAAACACCGTCCCGCAGTCGTCGCAGGTGTAGCGGTTCCCGTCGCTCATCGCTCCGCGCTGTCGTCCGTCGAGCGAGCCACCCTTCCGTCCGTCGCGTCGTTCTCCAGCCGCTCGCGAACGATCGCCTCCGCTCGCCGGAGCGCCTCGCGCACCGGAACGCCGGCCTCCTGCGCGGCGGCCGCGGCGTCGTCGTACTCGGCGCTCACGTCGTACACGTCGCCGTCGGCGTCGCTGGCGATCTTCACAGGGATCTCGTGGACGACGCCGTCCTCTCCGAGGACGACTTCGGCCGTCTCGAAGCGTCGGTCGGCGATCCACCGGTGGCTCGCCCCGCCCTCGCGGACGCCGAGCGTGCCGGTCTCCTCGGCGAGGCGGCGGGCGACGCGGTCGGCGTCCTCGGGCCGGCAGATCACCTTCACGAGGTGGCCGGGGCGCGACTTCTTCATCGTCGTCGGGAGGATCGATACGTCGCGGGCGCCGGCGTCCACGAGCGTTTCCTGCAACCCGCCGAGCACCTCGGGCGCGGCGTCGTCGAGATTGGTCTCCAGCACGGCCACGTCGTCGCGGACGAGTCCGCCGCGCTCGGCCTCGCCGACGACCGCCCGGAGCACGTTCGGCCGATCGGGGAACGTCCACCCGCCGGCGCCGTACCCGGACGCCTCGATCCGAAGCGAGGGGAGCCGCTCGACCCCCTCGGCGAAGCGCGCGAGGATCGCCGCACCGGTCGGCGTGAGCAACTCGGCGTCGACGGGGCCGCCCCGCAGCGACCAGTCGGCGCGCTCGGCGATCTCGACGACGGCGGGCACCGGAACCGGGTAGACGCCGTGGCTGAAGTCGACCTCGCCGTCGCCCGTCGAAAGCGGGGTCGTCACGACGCGGTCGGCGTCGAGGTCGTCGAACAGCAGGCACGCGCCGACCACGTCCGCGATCGCGTCGTCTGCGCCGACCTCGTGGAAGTGCGTCCCCTCCAGATCCGTGCCGTGGACCGACGACTCCGCCTCCCCGAGGATCTCGAACGTCGCGAGCGCGTCGGTCCGGACCGACTCGGCGAGATCCATTCCCTCGACGACCTCGACGACCTCGGCGTAGGTGCGCTGGGGGCCCTTCCCCTCCGCGTTGTGGTTGTGGTCGTGGTCGTGACTCTGTCCGCCGTCGTCGTGATCGTGACTGTGGNCGTNGTCGTCGTGGGCGTCGTGATCGTGACTGTGGTCGTGGTCGTCGTGGGCGTCGTGATCGTGACTGTGGTCGTGGTCGTCGTGGGCGTCGTGATCGTGACTGTGGTCGTGGTCGTGACCGTCGCCGTCGTCGCGATCGTCGTCGCTACCGAGGTGTCGGACACGGGTGCGGGTGCTCGCGATGCCGTTCCGCTCGGTGGGGTCGAACTCGTATCGGATCGGCAGAGCGTCCTCCACCGGCGCGAGTACGTCGGGGTCGGCTCCGGCGGCGACGAGTGCGCCGAGGATCATGTCGCCGGCGGCGCCCATCCGGCCGTCGAAGGCGATCGTTCGCATGGTCGGTCGAAGGCCCCGCGGCGTGAAGTCGCTACCGCCACGCCGCCGCCGGCGACTCGAGGGTCGGGCCCTCGGTCCGACGATCGTTTCCCCTGGGTCGGTCGCTGTCGGCGGTGGTGTTTTCAGGCCGGGACCCGTATCGTGGGATAGATTAGCACATCTTGCGTCCCGACGCCGGCCCGGAATTCCCACGTTTCGGCGCCACGGCGCGCAGCGGAGGGCTTAACAGCCGTCCGGACGGACGTATCTCGAACGAACACCAGTCAATCCATCATGAATGAAGTCCAACTCGAAGTCGCGAAGGCGTACCCGAACGACTCCGGCAGGGGGATCGCCCGTCTCGACCCGGACACCCTGCTGCATCTGAAGCTCTCCCCGGGCGACATCATCGAGATCGAGGGAGCCGAGACCACCGCCGCGAAGGTGTGGCGCGCCGACCGGCAGGACTGGAACACCGACACCGTCCGCATCGACGGGTTCACGCGCCAGAACGCCGACGTCGGCATCGGCGAGCGCGTCACCATCCGGAAGGCCGAGGCGAAGAAGGCCGAGAAACTGACGCTCGCGCCGCCCGAGGAGGCGTCGGTGCAGTTCGGCTCCGACGCCGCCGGGATGGTGAAGCGGCAGATCCTCAAGCGCCCGGTCGTCGAACGCGACATCGTCCCCGTGATGTCGAGCACGAACCACCCGTTCATGCGCTCGCCCGGGCAGGCGATCCCGCTCATCGCCGTCGACACCGAGCCCGATGGCGTCTGTCTCATCACCGAGGACACCGAGGTCGAACTCCGCGAGGAGCCGATCTCCGGGTTCGAGAAGACCGGCGGCGGCATCACCTACGAGGACATCGGGGGGCTCCAGTCGGAGATCCAGCGCGTCCGCGAGATGGTCGAGCTGCCGATGAAGCACCCCCAGATATTCAAGAAACTGGGGATCGAGCCCCCGCAGGGTGTCCTGCTCCACGGCCCACCCGGCACCGGCAAGACCCTGCTGGCGAAGGCCGTCGCCAACGAGACCTCGGCGAGCTTCTTCTCCATCGCCGGCCCCGAGATCATCTCGAAGTACTACGGCGAGTCCGAGCAACAGCTCCGGGAGATCTTCGAGGACGCGAAGGACGAGAGCCCCAGCATCATCTTCATCGACGAGCTCGACTCGATCGCGCCCAAGCGCGAGGACGTGACCGGCGAGGTCGAGCGCCGGGTCGTCGCCCAGCTCCTCACGATGATGGACGGGCTGGAGACACGTGGACAGGTGATCGTCATCGCCGCGACGAACCGCGTCGACAGCGTCGACCCCGCCCTCCGGCGTCCCGGTCGCTTCGACCGGGAGATCGAGATCGGCGTCCCCGACGAGGTCGGCCGCAAGGAGATCCTCCAGATCCACACGCGCGGCATGCCGCTGTCGGACGACGTGGACCTCGACCGCCTGGCCGACGAGACGCACGGGTTCGTCGGCGCCGACATCGAGAGCCTCACGAAGGAGGCCGCGATGAAGGCGCTGCGGCGGTACCTCCCGGAGATCGACCTCGACGAGGAGGACATCCCGCCGAGCCTCATCGACCGGATGATCGTCAAGCGCGACGACTTCGGCGGCGCGCTCTCGGAGGTGGAGCCCTCGGCGATGCGGGAGGTGCTCGTCGAGCTCCCGAAGGTCACGTGGGAGGACGTCGGCGGTCTCGACGACGCACAACAGCAGGTGAAGGAGGCCGTCGAGTGGCCCCTGCGGACGCCCGAGAAGTTCGAGCGGATGGGCATCGAGGCCCCGAAGGGAGTGCTGCTGTACGGCCCGCCCGGCACCGGGAAGACCCTGATGGCGAAGGCCGTCGCCAACGAGACGAACGCGAACTTCATCTCGGTGCGCGGGCCGCAGCTGCTGTCGAAGTGGGTCGGGGAGTCGGAGAAGGCGATCCGCCAGACGTTCCGGAAGGCCCGGCAGGTGGCCCCGACGGTCATCTTCTTCGACGAGCTCGACTCGCTGGCCCCCAGTAGGGGACAGGAGATGGGGAACAACGTCTCCGAGCGCGTCGTCAACCAGCTCCTGACGGAGCTCGACGGGCTCGAGGAGATGGAGAACGTGATGGTGATCGGCGCGACGAACCGGCCGGACATGATCGACCCGGCGCTCATCCGTTCGGGGCGGTTCGACCGGCTCGTGATGATCGGCCAGCCCGACGAGGAGGGGCGCGAGCAGATCCTCAAGATCCACACCGCCGACACGCCGCTCAACGCCGACGTGAGCCTGCGCGAGTTGGCCGAGCGTACCGACGGCTACGTCGGCTCCGACCTGGAGTCCATCGCCCGCGAGGCCGGCATCCAGGCGCTGCGCGAGGACGACGACGCCGAGGACGTGAACATGCGGCACTTCGAGGACGCGATGGAGGCGGTCCGGCCGACGATCTCCGACGAGATCATGAGCTACTACGCCGACATCGAGGAGCAGTTCAAGGGCGGCGGCGCCGACAGCCTCCGCACCGACCGCGGCGGGCGGATCGGCTTCCAGTAGACCGGTCGTCGGGGCCCGCGCGCCCCCGAAAGGCTCGTTCGACTCGCCCTCTACGGTCTCGTTCGACCCGCTCGCTCGACGGGCTTCGGGGGATCCGCTATCGAAGGCACACGGGGCGGACTACTTCGCCGTGACGTACGTGAGGAACACCAACGCGACCGTCTGAAGCGCGCGGAGCGTCGCCACCGACTGCTGAACGCTCGGGGAGTCGACGTACAGCATCCCGCTGCTGAAGAAGAAGTAGATGGCGAGGAGGTTCTCGAGGATCATCGTGCCGCCGAACACGGCCAGCCCCGCGGTCATCTCCGATCCGAACGTCCGGTAGTTGCGGACCCAGATGACGGTCAACACCAGCAGAAGGGAGGCGTTCACGACCGAGAGGAGGGTCGCGACCAGTATCCAGGGCCCCATCGAACCGGCCATTCACATCGCCTCCAGAACGGTCTCGAACTCCTCGCGATGCTGTTCGAACCGATCGGTCAGGAAGTACAGTTTGCCGTACTCGTCGCCGCCGGCTTCGATGACGTCGTGTTCCCGTAGCATCTCGAGGTGGTGTCTCACTGTGTTGTAGTCGACGTCGAGGCACTCGGCGAGTCGATTGGCGTTCCGCGGACGCTCGTCGATCGCGGCGATGATCCGCGCGCGGTTCTCGCCGCCGCGGGTGCCGACGAGGAGATACCAGAGTGCCTTCTCCATCCGTACGTGCCCTCGTAACGATCGGATATCAGTTCGGTGGTCATCGACCGATCGTCTTCTCCACCCAGCCGGTCGCCCCGCTCGGGAACGACTCCGACCGGTTCTCGGGCTGGAGCGTCCCCTCGCCGTCGATCGCCCGCACGACGACGTCGTGGGTCCCGTCGGGATCGAACTCGTACCGCCATTGACGCCAGACGTCGTTCCCGGGAAGCGGGTCCGACAGCTCCGCGTCCCGCCAGGTGTCGCCCCCGTCGACGGAGACCTCGACCCGTTCGATGCCGCGCGTCCCGGCGTACGCGTGACCGGCGACCTCGATCCGTCCGTTCGCGAGGGTCGTGTCGCTCCAGAGCTTGGCCACGGTGTTCACCGGGCCGGTCCCGTGCCACCCCCGTTGTTCCCAGTAGCCGTCCGTCTCCTCGTCGAGCAGTTCGATCTCGGAGAGCCACTTGACGTTGGTCTCGCCCCAGTGTCCCGGAACCAACACGCGCACCGGATTTCCGTGGGCTCTCGGGAGCGACCGGCCGTTCATCCCCCACGCGAGGAAGCCGTCCTCGAGGGCCTCGACCGGGAACTGGACGAAGTAGTCGTCCTCGGCCCTGAGCATCACACAGCCGCACTCGCCCTCGGGATCGACCTCCTCGAGCAGCGGGGCGATCGGCGTCCCGGTCCACACCGCGGTGTCGAGTTTCCGCCCGTTCAGCCCCTCCCCGACGCACCGGAGCGTCACGAAGCGGTGCTCGGTCGGCATGTCCGTCAGGTCGTCGTACGTCACGGTCACGTCGCTGCCGACCTCGCCGGTGACGGTCATCGACCAACCGTCCGGGGAGAGATCCGGATCGAACTCCGCGATGTCGACGTTGTAGAACTCCTCGAACGAACTCACGAGTCCGGGGACGTCGCCGGAGATGTCGAGTGACTTCTCCTCGGCCTCCTGCATGAGCGTGGTGACCTCGGCGTCCCTCGTCGTCGTGCCGCCGGCGGCGGCGTCGGCGTCGCCGGTCGATCGACCGACAGCGAGCGACACGCCGGTGAAGGCCAGCGCACCCGCGCTCGCGAGGAGGCTGCGCCGTCGCGAGGGATCCGGATCGGCCGTGATGCCCGGTCCCGTACCGACGGCGGTCCACACCGCGACGGGGACGGCGGCACCCAGCGCGAGCACCGGCTGCGTCGTGATCGAGGCGGCGAGACCCCACGCGAGCGCTCCCGCCACGGCGGCACCCGCCACGGACCGACCGAACCGTCGACCGGCGGCCAGCCCGACGAGTGCGGTCGCCCCGAGCAGCCCGCTCGCGATGGCGAACGAGAGGACGATATGGAGGAGGTGGCCCTCCTCTCCGACGTTCTGGATCACGAACGCGACGATCTCGCCGGGCGTCATCCGGACGACCAGCGCGTCGATCGGCGCCACGACGAACCGCCTCGTGTTGCCCGCAACCGCGTACGAGCCCGCGACGCCGGTGAGTCCAGCGAGTGTGGCGAACAGCAGATCGCTGGGGGAGATCCCCCGACGCTTGAGAGCCTCGATCATGGTCGTTGTCCGCCTCGACGTGTGAAGCGTCTTTTGCGAACTCCGTCTAGATTCCGTTCACATTCGTCGGTCCGGAGGTCCCGTCCCCGCGGGTCTCGGTCTCCGAAGGCGAGCGACCGCCGCTCGCCCCCGTCGAGAGGAATGTGGATCGCAACCGAACGGCACTTCACCGGAAGTACGTCGTCAGCCATCGTCGTCCGTGGAGTTGTCCTCCATGGCACTCTCCGTGGTCGTCTCGTCCCCCATGGACTCGTCCTCCATAGAACCCTCCGTGGTCGTCTCGTCCCCCATGGACTCGTCCTCCATAGAACTCTCTGTGGTCGTCTCGTTCCCCATTGAACCCTCCTCCATGGAACTCTCCGTGGTCGTCTCGTTCCCCATGGAATCCTCTTCCATGGAACTCTCCGTGGTCGATTCACCCCCCATGGACTCGTCCTCCATTGAGTCCGTGTCGTCGTCCCCGAGGCCCGAGCAGCCGGCGAGGGCGACGACCGTCGTGCTACCTGCAACCGTCAGGAACCGTCGGCGTGAGGTATCTGCCATACCGTCTCGCTCGACGGCCGGGGGCGAAAAGTAGATTTTTCAACAAGACTCCGAACTCCGTTCCAACAGCGTTCGACTTCCGTCTAGATTCTCTTCGGTTTCCGGGGTGACGAACAGAGTGGGCGTGGAGGCTGTCGGTACCGACACGTCTCTGTGAACGCTACGTACAGTGAGCGGTGGAAGCGGCGGGGTCCGCGGCGCCGTCAGGACCCGCGCCACTTGTGGCCGCACTCGACGCAGGTGAACAGCCGAACCTCGTAGGAGCCGCCCGGCTTCGGTATCATCTCGTAGCGGGCTCGATCGGCCTC
This sequence comes from Halobaculum saliterrae, assembly GCF_009831625.1. GTDB lineage: Archaea > Halobacteriota > Halobacteria > Halobacteriales > Haloferacaceae > Halobaculum > Halobaculum saliterrae. Next base: position 27,184 of record NZ_WUUS01000001.1, read on the forward strand.
GCAGTCGTCCGCCGGACAGGCCTCCCGCATCGTCTCGGTGGACCCCTGGGTCGCGTCGGCCACGTCGGGTGCCCCGTCGTCCCGCTGTCCGTCCTGGGTCGTCATCGCCGATTCCGCTCGCGAGTCCCGGGGATCCTCGTTCTCACAGGAGCGACACGCCCACGCGTCGCCCTCCGTGTGCATCATCGAACCACACTCGTCACAGAATTTCATGTGAACGGGGATACTCGGTGTCGGATATATGTGTTAAGTTCCGGTCGCCGTGGAGTTCGGGCGACTGCTCCGCCGACCGTACTGAGGTATCGAAGCGGCAACGGGCGAGACGGCTCCGCCGTCTCTCGACCCACCGGCGGCTTTGCCGCCCCGGGAACATGTTCTCCCCCGCAACGGAGCCGGTCAGTAGATGAGTTCGTCGTCGTTCTCGACCATGTAGAGCGTCCGGGCGGCGATGTTGACCGCGTGGTCACCGACTCGCTCCAAGTCCCGGATCGTGAGCAGGAGTCGAGAGACGTCCGCCATCATGTCGTCGACGTCCTCCTCGGTGACGCCCTCGCGTTCGAGGAGTTCCCGCATGACCGCGGCGCTCGCGTCCTCGCACAGTTGGTCGACATCGTCGTCGGCCTCGGCGACCCCGTAGCAGGCGTCGGCGTCCTCCTCGGCGTAGGCGGTCATGGCGTCGTCGAGCATCTCCAGCGTCGCCTCGCCGATCCGCTGGGCGTCGACGTCGGGGAACACGTCGCGCTCGGCCTGGAGGCTGTACTCGCCGAGGTTGGTCGCGAGGTCGCCGATCCGCTCGAGGTCGGTGATGATCTTGAACGTCGCCGCGATGAACCGGAGGTCGCCCGCGACGGGCTGTTGGAGCGCGAGCAGGTCGACGCAGTCCTGCTCGAGTTCGAGGTACAGCTGGTTCACCTCGGCGTCCTCCTCGATGACGCGGCGGGCGAGCTCCTCGTCCTTCACGTCGAGCGCGTCCATTCCCATGCGCAGGCGCTCGGCGACGATCTCGCTCATGTAGAGCACGTCCTCCCGGAGCTCCTCGAGGCGTTCCTGATACTGTTTCCGTGGCATACGCACGACTCCTCGGCGCAGGTCGTAAGAGTTTGTGTTCGCGTGCTCGATCGTGTATGGAGCGGACCCCAACGCTCCCGAGCGGTCCCGAGCACGACCCGCTTCCCTCGCCGCCGCCGTTATGACCGTGTCGCACGTACGGATCCCGTGTTCCGCCGGTCGTTCATGCTCGGGGCCGTCGCGACGCTCGCCGGGTGTTCGTCCACGGGAGCCGACGACGACGGCCGGACGGTCAACCCCGGGCTCAGGGGGACGCCGACGGCCTCGCCGACGCCGACGCCCGAACCGACCGCCTACGGCGCCGGCGACGCCGACGCCCTCGGCCGACCGCGCTCGGTGGTCGTCTCGAACCGACTCGTCAGGTCGGAACGGGTCACGCTTCGGATCGAGGACGGCGAGACGGACGTGCTCTCCCGGACGGTCCGCGTTCCCCCGGCCGGGCGGACCGTCCTCCCCGACGTGTTGGGAGCCGCGCGCCCGTACACCGTCCACGTGCGCACCGCCGACAACCGCCGGCGAACGATCGAGTGGGCGCCCGGTCCCGGCGGCGACGACCTGGGGATCGACCTCGACGGCGGCGTGAGCGTCCGCGACGCCTACCCGGGGTCGGCGGCGCCGTCGTTCGTCGAGGGGTCGACCGGCGGCCTCCTCGCGTCCTCGGGCGGGGGCGCCGCGGCCGTGCTCGTCGTCGACGCGCCGGGCGACGGCGGGCGCGTCCGGATCGCCGCCTCCGACGGCGACGGCGCCGCGGGTCTCGATCTGCGCGTGCCGTCCGGGTCGCGCGTCCCGCTCCCGCTGTCGGTACCACAAGGGAAGGTAGCCGTCTCCGTCGAGACCGACGCGGGCGAGGACCGCCGCGGCTGGCGCCCGCTCGAGGACGGCCCGCTGTACTGTCTGCTCGCGGAACCGCCGCGGCTGGTGTGTGATCTCCTGGTTCGCGACGTGCTCGTCGAGAACGCGACCGACGCCGACGCCGCCGTCGACGTGGCCGTCGACGCGGACGGGGAGCGAGTTCTCGATCGGACCGTCTCCCCGGCGGCGAACGCGACCGTCCGGGTGCGGACGGCCGTCCCGCCCGCGGGGGCGGTCACCGTCACGGCGACTCGCGACGGCGGTGCGGAGACGGTTCGACGGTCGCTCGCGCGCTGCCCCGCCCGCGGGCCGCTCGTCGTCCGACTGCCGGAGGGCGGCGGCATCGAGGTGGGCTCGCGGGCCGTCGGCGACGACCGCTGACGGCGTCGGGATCGGAGCGACGGCGCGGACGGAGGAAGGCGGACGGAAAAGGACGGGAAAGGACGGACTGCGACCGTCGGGACGGAGCGGCGGGCGCCGCTATCCGAACTTCCCGGTGATGTAGTCCTCGACGCGCTCGGAGTCGGGATTCTCGAAGATCTTGTCGGTATCGTCGAACTCGACCAGCTCGCCGCCGGTGAGGAACACCGCGGTCTTGTCGGAGATCCGGGCCGCCTGCTGCATGTTGTGGGTGACGATGACGACCGTGTACTCCTCGGCGAGGTCGTCGATGAGGTCCTCGATCTTCGAGGTCGCCACCGGGTCCAACGCCGAGGCGGGCTCGTCCATCAGGATGACCTCCGGGTCGGGCGCGATCGCCCGGGCGATACAGAGGCGCTGCTGTTGGCCGCCCGAGAGGTCGAGCCCGGACTCGTCGAGTTGGTCCTTCACCTCGTCCCACAGCGCCGCGCGCTTGAGCGACTCCTCGACGATCTCGTCGTAGTCGCCGTCGGCGCCCTGGATCTCCAGGCCGTACGCGACGTTGTCGTAGATCGACTTGGGGAACGGGTTCGGCTTCTGGAACACCATCCCGACGCGACGGCGGAGCGCGACCGGGTCCACGTCGTCGTCGTAGACGTTCTTCCCGCGCAGGAGGAGGTCGCCCTCGACGCGCGCGGCGTCGATCATGTCGTTCATCCGGTTGATACACCGGAGGAACGTCGACTTGCCGCAGCCCGAGGGACCGATCATCGCGGTGACGCGGTTCTCCGGGATGTCCATCGTGATGTCGTTGAGCGCGCGGTCGTCGTTGTAGTAGACGCTCACGTCGCGCGCCTCGACGAGTGTCCCCGCCTCCCGCGTGTAGTCGCTGTCGTTCACGCTCTCGCTCACGTCCGTCTGTATGGCCATCTCCGTCGACGGGTCCTCCGTCGTCGCTTCCCCCCCGTCGGGCTCGATTCCGTCGTCCGCCTGTCCGTGTCCGTCAGTCATGATTGTGGATTACTGCTCACTCTGATACCTGTTTCGCAGGACGATCGCGATCGAGTTCATCGCCAACAGGACGCTCACGAGCACCACGACGCCCGCGGGGACGGCCTTGGTGTAGAAGTCCTCGCTGGCGAACAGGCTCGACCACGCGAACACCTGTAGCGGCATGGCGCTCACCTTCGAGGTGAAGCCGGTGGGCAGCGAGAACAGGACGCTCGGCGCCCCGATCATGATGAGCGGGGCGGTCTCGCCGATCGCCCGGCCGAGCGCGAGGATCGTCCCGGTGAGGATCCCCGGAAACGCCCGCGGGAGCACGACGCGCCGGACGGTCTGCCACTTCGTCGCCCCCATCCCGTAGGACGCCTGCCGCATCTCGTTGGGGACGCTCCGGATCGCCTCCCGCGAGGAGATGATGACGATCGGGAGGATGAGCAGCGCGAGCGTCGCGCCGCCGATGAGAACGGTCCCCGTCGACCGTCCGAGGTACGTGACGAACACGCCCAGGCCGAGCAGCCCGTACACGACCGAGGGCACGCCGGCGAGGTTGGAGATGTTCACGTCGATGATCCGCGTGAATCGGTTGTCGGGGGCGTACTCCTCGAGGTACACCGCCGCGCCGACGCCGAGCGGGAACGACAGGAGCGCGACCGTGACCATCAGTAGGATGGACCCGCCGATCGCAGGGTACAGTCCGGCGTCGACGGCGGTTCGGCTGTGCGCGCTCGTGAGGAACTGCCAGTCGACCCACGACTGCGGCCCGGCGAACCCGAGGGCGCCGACGGCGACCTCGCCGACGAGGGCCCCCCCGATGACGACCGCGGGGACGAGCAGCCCGATCCGTCGCTCCGGCCGCGAGACCGCGGTGCCCGCCGCGTACGTCGCCGTCGGAACGACGGCGACCGAGGCGAGCACCACCGCGGGGACCGAGGTGACGCCGAACGCGGGACCGACCGCGCCGGCGGCGCCGATCGCAGCCAGCGCGCCGACCCCCGCAAACAGTCCGGCACGCCGGTCCCGAACTCGGGCGGCGTACACGCCGACGAGGGCAGCGACGCCGAGTCCGAGCGTCGCGGTGAGGGACATCCAGCCCAGCGGAACCGTCGGGAGCGACTGGATCAACGCGGGCACTCCGGGCACGATCGTGGGAAGTCCCGCAACCGCGCCGACGGGGCCCGGGACGCCGAGCAGCGAGACGTAGAACGCGAGCGTCGTCGCGCCCGCCCGGGTGAAGAACGGGATCCGCCGTGCCCGCCGTTGCAGCGCGAGCACGAGGGCGAACGGCAGCGCCAGCGCGACCGCGTACGCGAGGAAGACGAACGGCGAGAGGATGTCGACGAAGATCATCCCGACGCCGCCGGCGAACATGAGCGTCACGACGGTCATCCCGACCGTCGTGGCCCCGAAGCGGAGCGCGTCCGTGTCGCGTCGATAGAGGTACGCGCCGACGCCGAGCGTCGGGAGGACGAGCGTGAGGAGGAACGTGAGGTGCCAGCCCGGGTCGGCGGTGAGCGGCTGGATGGCGTCGTTGGCGACGTACACCAGCAGGGCGCCGAGCACGACGATCCCGAACAGCGTCGCCGCCAGCAGGACGTATCGGAAGACCGTCCCGACGGTCTTGCTCACCGTTCCGAAGCTCTCGATGTCGCCGGAGCGTGTGTCGGTCGCCATCTCAGTACTCCTCGCGGTACCGCTGTGCGATCAGGTCGCTGATGACGTTCATGACGAGGGTGATGACGAACAGCGTCAGCCCGATGGCGAAGAGGCTCCGGTACGCGAGCCCGCCGCCCGTGATGTCGCCCAACAACAGTTGGACCATCGCCGCGGTCATCGGGAGCGCTCCCTCCTGATACGCCGTCGGATCGATGGGGTTCAGGAACTGCGCCTGCGACCCGGCGGCGATGGTGACGGCCATCGTCTCGCCGATGGCCCGCGAGAGCGCGAGGATGAACGACGAGAAGATGCCCGACAGCGCCGCCGGGACGACGATCCCGGTCGACACGTCGAACTTGGTCGCGCCCATCCCGTAGCCGGCCTGTCGGAGATCGTCGGGCACCGCGGACATCGCGTCCTCGCTGATCGACGCGACCATCGGGATGATCATGATGCCGACGACGATGCTGGCCGACAGGAGATTGAACGTCCCCGTCCCCGGGAGCACCGTCTGGATCACGGGGGTGATGTAGATGAGCGCGAAGAAGCCGTAGACGACCGTCGGGATGCCGGCCAGTACCTCCAGCGCCGGTTTCAGGAACGCCCGGTGGCGCGGCGCGGCGTACTCGCTGAGGTAGATGGCGGTCGCGACCCCCAGCGGGAGCGCGATGATCGCCGAGCCGATCGTGATCATCAGCGTCGCGGAGACGAGCGCGAGCACGCCGAAGCGACGATTGCCGATCTCCCAGGTCGTCCCGGTGAGGAAGTCCACGATCGAGGCCGTCGGCCCCTCGATGCCCATCAGCGGCGCGGTGATCGAGAAGAACTTGGCCGCCTCGGTGACGAGGAGGACGACGATGCTCACCGTGGTAACGATCGAGAGCACCGCACACACGAAGAAGAACGACCGCGTCAGGAGTTCTTCGGGGGAGTTCTGCGTGTCCCGGGTGAGGTCGTCCACGATGTCATCGGTGCTCATTCGAGTTGTGGGTTGTATGGGGTAGTGAAAAATTTCTCCGTTCGTGCGTCCGTGGCCTCGGTGACAGGTTTAGGCGTTGGCTTCCTCGATCGCCGTCTCCAGCTTCTCCATCTGCTCCGCCTGCTGGTCGTCGGTGAGCGGGACGTAGCCGACGTCGTTGGCGACGACCTCCTGATCGGTCGTGTTCTCGACGAAGTACCGGGCGAACTCCGCGACGTGCTCCTCGGCGAGCGAGGACTTCGCGGGATAGGTGAACAGCGGGCGCGCCAGCGGCGTGTACTCGCCGGACTTGGCCGTCTCCAGCGACGGCTCGACGGGGCCGTCGCCGTCGTCGATGGCGACCGCCTTCACCGAGTCGCTGTTCTGGCTGTAGTAGGCGAATCCGAGGTAGCCCATGGCGAACTCCGAGCCCTGGACGCCCTGCATGATGGTGCGGTCCTGCTCGGTCGCGGAGTAGTCCTGGCGGTGGCCCGGACCCTCCTCGCCGATGATCGCCTCGATGAAGTAGTCGTAGGTGCCCGAGGCGTCGGAGGGACCGTACAGCTCGATCTCCTCGTCGGGCCAGTCCGAGTTGACGTCGCTCCACGTCTCCGGCTGGGCCTCGGCCGACCAGATCGTCTGTAGCTCCTCGACGGTGATCGAGTCGAGGAAGTCGGCGTCGTTGTTGACGATGACCGTCAGGGCGTCGGTCGCGACCGTCAGTTCGACGGGCTCGACGCCGTTGTCCTCACACTGCTGCATCTCCTCCTCCTTGATCGGCCGGGAGGCGTTGTTGAAGTCCGTCTCGCCGGGACAGAAGAAGTTCGCGAACCCGCCACCCGACCCCGTCGACTGGACGTTGATGTTCACCTCGGAGTGTTCCTGCTGGAACGTCTCGGCGAACGCCGTCGCCAGCGGGAACACCGTCGAGGAGCCCGCGATGTCGACCGTTCCCGAGAGCTGGTCCGAGCCGCCGCCCGAACCGCCATCGGAGCCGCCGGAACCGCCCGAGTTCGGGTTGCTCGTACAGCCGGCCAGCCCGAGGACGCCCGCCGTTCCCGCAGCAGTCACGAACGCACGCCGCGTCGCGGATTCGGAGTTATCCGTCATCACCCGATCGGAACCGCGAGATACGTAAGTACCCTACTATGAGAAATATATAGAGATACTGTGAGAACGTGTGTGTAGCTCCTCGGGTCGGGAGAATATCCCTTGGAACCCATAAAGAGCCGCTCTGGTCGGCCAATTCGGATTAATAGTCAGACCCATATTCTATCGAGACCACGAATCAACGTCCCATAACCGCCGGGATCTGCCGGTGATCGGCGTGTGATTTCAACCAATATATAGAACACCGGTGGATTTAATTCGGCGACGGACCCACGCTCCCACGATGGTCGAGACACGGAAGGTGCAGGTGACCGGCGGGTCGACGTACACCGTGTCCATTCCGAAGGAGTGGGCGACGGACAACGGCGTGAGCGCGGGCACCGAGGTCGAGTTCTACCCGGAGGGCGACTCCCTGTTCCTCACCCCGGTGAGCGAGGAGGGGCGCACCGAGGGAACGCTCGACATCGGCGAACTGGAGGGAGACCAGCTCACGCGGGCGGTGATGACCATGTACGTCTCCGGCTTCGACATCATCGCGTTGGAGTCTCCCCGGATCACCAACGACCAGCGACGCACCATCCGCGACTCCGTCCAGAGCCTCGTCGGGCTGGAGGTACTGGAGGAGACGCGCGACCGCGTCGTCATCCGCGACCTGCTCGACTCCTCGGAGCTGTCGATCCACAACGCGGTGACGCGGATGCGGCTCATCGCCGTCTCCATGCTGGAGGACGCAGTGGACGCGCTCACCACCGGCGACGAGGACATGGCGATGGACGTGATCCAGCGCGACGACGACGTCGACCGCCTGTACATGGTCGTCTCGCGTATCTTCCGGTCGACGCTGCGGACCCCCAAGGCCGCCGAGGACATCGGCCTCTCGCGGGAGGTCTGCTTCGACTACCACTCCAGCGCGCGCCAGCTCGAGCGCGTCGCCGACCACGCGACGAAGATCGCTCACCTCACCCTGGAACTGCTCGGCAGCGAGGCGGCCGACGCCGTGGGCGGCGAGGTCCCCGCGCCGGAGAACGGCGTCGACGAGGTGCTCCCGGCGGAGTTCAAGGAGGCGCTGCAGACGCTCGACGAGGACGCGCGCGAGGTCGTCGACCGCGCGATGGAGGCGCTGTTCGCCGACGACAGCGTCGAGGCGACGGAGTTGGCGAACGAGGCTCGCGGCGCCGTGCTCGGCGTCGACCAGCGCGCCCGAGAGATCGACGAGCTACTCAGGGAGCTCGACCCCGCCCGGGCGCAGCTGCTCGGACTCATCGTCGACTCGGTGTCGCGGTCGGCCGACTACGGCGGCAACATCGCCGAGACCGCCCTCCAGAAGGCGGCGCCGACGCCGTAGCGCGGCGCACGTCGCCGTCGGCCAGCGCGGCCACGAGCGCGTCCCTTCCGTCACCGAACGGTTCCGCTCGTTCCCTCTCGACGCCCCGTTATCGCTCGTAGCCGGCGAGCGCGTCGAACACGTCGTCGCCGTCGGCGATCGCCTCGCGAAGCCCCCGCACGCCCGGCTTGTCGGCGCGCGCGGGGTTCGCGTGGACGCGAACCGGCTCGGTCCCCAGCGAGACGAAGCCCGTGTTCAGCCGCTCGGCCGTCGCTCGCAGCCCCAAGCCCACGTCCGCGTCGCCAGCGAGCACGCGCCGCGCGGGCGACTCGTGGGCGCGTACCGCGCGGTCGAAGCCGTCGATCGCCTCGGTCACCTCCCGGCGGGTCGTCCCGCGCTCGTCGGCCAGGTCCGCGAGCGCGTTCGAGAGCGTCGTCCGGAGGCCGGCGTTCGAGTCCCGGTTGACGAACCGGAGGTCCCGGTCCACCAGATCCGTCAGGCCCGTCACCTCGTCCGGGTTGCCGGCGGGGACGATCAGTCCCCACTCGCGGGTCCACTCGCCGACGGGTTCCGTCGGAACCGGGTCGTCGTCCCCGGTCGGGTCGGGCGACGCGACCGGATCGCGACCGGGCTCGCCGGCGACGACCGCGGCGTCGGGGACGCCGTCGCGGAGGCGACGCAGCCCCTCCCACGAGCCGAGCGCGAGGTGCCGCGGACGGTCGACGCGGTCGAGCAGCCGGGAGAGCGCGGGGTCGTCCTCGCCGACGGCGAACAGCGTCGGCGCGCGCACGTCCGGCGAGAACAGTTGCACCTCGACGGACTCGCCCGCGGCGAGGTACTCCGTGTCCGGGTCGACGACGACGACGCCGTCGGCCTCGACGAGGCTCGTCGTCGCGCCCGACCCCTTGTCGACGGGGTAGACGAGCGTCTCGCCGCCGGCTCCGCCGGGTTCACCGTCTCCGGTCGGGCGTGCCGGTCCGCTTTCCACGAGGCCGGCCGGCATGAGCCGCATCCGTCCCTCCGAGTAGCGCTCCTCGACGGCCATCCGGCCGCTCACGGTGGCGGTCCGCGGCTCCGGCTTCCCGGCCGCCTCGCGCACCGCGGGGGCGACGAAGGTGCGGAAGATCGTCAGCGCGGAGACGGGATATCCCGGGAGGCCGACGTAGGCGGAGTCGCCCACCCGACCCACGAGCATCGGCTTGCCGGGCTTGACCGAGACGCCGTGGAGCAGGAGGTCGCCACGCTCCTCGATCACCCGGTAGATCACGTCGACCGCCGAGGCGGAGGTCGAACCCGACGAGAGGACGAGGTCGCACTCCTCGCTGGCCTCGACGAGCAGGCGCTCCATCTCGTCGTAGTCGTCGCCGGCGTGGGGGTACAGCACGGCCTCGCCGCCGGCCTCCTCGACGCCCGCGGCGATCGTGTAGCTGTTCACGTCGTAGATCTGGCCGCGCTCGCTGTGCAGGTCGTCGCCGGGCCGGACGAGTTCGTCGCCGGTGGAGACGATGCCGACGGTCGGCGTTCCCCGGACGGGCACCTCGTCGACGCCCAGCGCGGACAGCAGGCCGATCTCGCGGGGCGTGATCTCCGTCCCCGGGCCGAGCGCGCGGCCGCCGGCGGCGATGTCCGCGCCGGCGAACATGACGTGGTCGCCGGGGGCGACGGACGTGCGGATCTCGATCGTGTCGCCGCCTTCGATCTCGGTGGTTCGCTCGACCATCACGACCGCGTCGGCGCCGTCGGGCATCACCGCGCCCGTGGAGATCTCCGCACAGGTGCCCGACTCGACGGTCACGTCGGGCTCGGCGCCGGCGTGGACCGCGCCGACCAGCTCCAGCGTGGCCGGGTCGGCCTCGTCGGCGCCGAAGGTGTCGCGCGCGCGGACCGCGTAGCCGTCCATCGATCCCCGGTCGAACCCCGGCACGTCCAACTCGGCGTCGATCCGCTCGGCGAGCACGCGGCCGCGCGCCTCCCGTAGCGGGACGGTTTCCGGCTCCGGCGACAGGTCCAGCGACTCGATGGCCTCGTGAGCCTCCTCGGGCTCCGCGAGGTCGCGGAACTCGCGTCGGTCGCTCATTCGTTCACCTCCCACAGCTGGACGTCGACGACCTCGCCGGCGTCGAGTCCCTCGCGGGACTCGGGGACGACGACCCACCCGTCGGCGAGCGCGACCGACGAGAGCATCCCGGAGCCGGACGCACGCGTCGGCGTCGCCTCGACGGCGGGCTCGTTGACGCCGTCCGCATCGTCGCCGCCACCGTGGCCGCCGTCCCCGTCACCGGCCCCCCCGCCGTCGTCGCCCGGCTGGTCCAGTTTCACCCGCGCGAACGTCCGCACGCCGGGCTCGGAGGAGACCTTCCGGGTCAGCGTCGCCCGACGCGTCGGGTGCGGATCGTGCGGGAGCGAGCCGATCTCGCGTATCACGGGGCGCAGGAACTGCACGGCGTTGACGATGCACGCGACGGGGTACCCGGGAAGCATGATCACCGGCGTCTCCTCGACGACCCCGAGCGCGACGGGGTGCCCCGGCTTGAGGGCGACGCCGTGGACCAGCACCTCGCCGATCTCGTCGATCACCTCGGGGATCAGGTCCCGCTCGCCGACGGAGGAGCCGCCGGTGGTGACGACCACGTCGTGGTCGAGGTCGCGCTCGACCGCCTCCCGGAGGGCGTCCTCGTCGTCGGTGACGATGTCGCGGTAGGTGGCGTCCGCCCCCCAGCGCTCGGCGAGCCGGGAGACGGTGAGGCCGTTCGTCTCGATCACCTCCCCGGGGTCAGGATCGGCCTGCACCAGCTCCTCGCCGGTCGGGATCACCGAGACGCGGGGGCGCGCCGCGACCGCCACCTCGTCGATGCCGACGGACTTCAGGAGGCCGAGATCGGACGGTCGGAGGCGATGCGGCGGCTCGTACAGCGTCTGCCCCTCGGCGACATCCTCGCCCGTCGGGCCGACGTTCTCGCCCTCGGCGACGGCGTCGAACACCTCGACTTCGTCGCCGATCTCGGTGACCTGCTCGATCTTGACCACCGCGTCCGCGCCCGGCGGCAACTCGCTCCCGGTGTGGACGCGGACCGCCCCCTCCGGGCCGACCTCCCCCTCCTCGGCGAACAGCACCGACGGCGAGCGGTCGGAGCCCCCGAACGTGTCCGCCGCGCGGACGGCCCACCCGTCCATCGCGGCGCGGTCGTACCCCGGTACCGGCGTCGGCGCCGTCGTCGCGTCCGCGACGGCCCGGCCGTCTGCGGCCGTCAGCGGCACCGTCTCCGTCCGGCCGTGCGGGGCGGCCGTCGCGAGCAGGCGCTCGCGCGCGTCGGCGACCCGGGTCCGGTCCTTGAACCCGGCGCGTGTCCGGTCGTGACTCATACGGGACCCTTGCGCGTCCGGAGTGAAAAGGCCGCCAGTCGACGGACCGTCCCCGGCGGCCGAGGGCGAGCCCTCTCCGCGTCGAGATGGGTGCTCGCGGACGGGCGAGATCGAGTTCCCGCGTCCGCGTCGCGATCAGTTCCCGCGTCCGCGTCGCGACCGGCCGCCGCGACGGGCGATCGCCCGCACGAGCCGGCCCCCGATCGCCCGGGCCGCCGCCACGGGACGGAACGTCACGGGCGTCTCCTCGCGGGGGTCCGGCGGCACCCGGGCATCGTGCGACACGACCGCCGCGTTCGGCTCGACGCGAACCCCGACCCCGACCGGCGCGTCGGTGGCCCTCGGCGATTCGCGGTCGGCGTCCGCCGCTCCCTCGGTCATACCCGAGCGAACCGGTTGAACACACAAAAGGGTCACGGGAGTCACTCACACGCACGGACGCCGTCGCCACCGCGGCATTTTTCGACGCGCCGCCCCTTGACCCGTCCATGTCGAAACTACGCGAGGCGCTCCGGGATCTCCCCGAGCCGGTGTTCGCCGACCTGTTGGAGAGCGAGGACGCGTACCTCCTCGTGATCGATCTGCCCGGTGCCAGCGCGGAGACCACCGACGTCAGCGTCGAGCGCGGCCGCCTCCACGTCGAGGCCCGCCGCGAGAAGGCGCCCGACCGCGAGTTCAGCTACGTCGAGGAGGACCGGCCGCTGTTCCTCGACGCCGAGATCCCCCTCCCGCCGGACGCGACCCACGAGGGGAGCGAGGCGGAGATGGACCGCGGGGTGCTCTCGGTTCGGCTGCCTAAGCGGGCCGCCGCTCCCGAACACGAGATCGCCGTCACGGACGCGGACGCGTAACCCGGGTGGTGACGCTGGTTTCACTGCGCGCGTACCGACGGTTCCCCCTCGTCATCTACCGGTTCCTGCCGCTGATCTGGGCGCTCCTTCGCGACCGGAAACGGTTCATCGTCTTGGGCGGGTCCCGGACGGTGACCCGAGAGATGCGGCTCCGTCGAGCGGAGGTGCTGTTGGACACGCTCCTCACGCTCGGGCCGACGTTCATCAAGCTCGGACAGATCCTCTCGACCCGGCCGGACGTGCTCCCCGCGTCGTACATCGAGGTGCTGTCCTCGCTGCAGGACGACGTGCCGCCGGCGCCGTGGGCGGAGTCCCGGCGCGTCATCGAGGACGAGCTCGGCCCCGTCGAGGAGGTGTTCGACGAGTTCGACACCGAGCCCATCTCGGGCGCCAGCCTCGGGCAGGTGTACGTCGCCACCTACGAGGGGCAGGAGGTCGCGGTGAAGGTCCGTCGGCCCGGGATCGAGGAGTTGGTCGAGGCCGACCTCCGGATCATCAAGTGGTCGGTGCCGCTGCTGACACGGTTCGTCGGGCAGGGGCAGGCGTTCTCGCTGGACAACCTGGCCGAGGAGTTCGACAAGACGATCCACCAGGAGATGAACTACACCCGCGAGCAGCGCGTGCTTCGGGAGATCCGGGCGAACTTCGATGACAGCGACCGGATCGTGATCCCCGAGCCCGTCGCCGCCGCGTCCGGACCGCGCGTGCTCACGATGGAGTACCTGCCGGGCACGAAGATCTCCGACACCGCAGCGCTCGATTCGATGGGGATCGACCGCACCGAGCTGGCGACGACGCTCCAGCGTGCGTACCTGCAGATGATCGCCGAGGACGGCGTCTTCCACGCCGATCCCCACCCGGGCAACCTCTCCGTGACGCCGGAGGGACAGATCATCTTCTACGACTTCGGGATGTCCGGCCGCGTCGACCCGTTCATCCAGGAGAAGATCATCGACTTCTACATCGCCGTCGCGAACCAGGACATCGACGGGATCCTCGACTCGCTCGTCGAGATGGGAACGCTGTCGCCGGAGGCCGACCGGAAGGTGATGGCCGACGTGATGGAGCTGGCCATCGCCGACGTGCGCGGGGAGGACATCGAGCAGTACCGCGTCCAGCAGGTGATCGAACAGGTCGAGTCGACGATATACGATTTCCCGCTGCGGCTGCCCCAGAACATGGCGCTCGTCCTCCGGGTGGCGACGGTCGTCGAGGGGGTCTGCGTCACGCTCGACCCGGACTTCGACTTCATCGAGGTCGCCACGGAGTACCTCTCCGAGGAGGGGTATCTGGAGGACACGGCCCGTCGGCTCGCGAGCGATGCGGCGACGCAGACACGGGACACGGCGCGCGCGCTGTTCACAGTGCCGCCGAAGCTCGATTCCGTGCTCGACACGGTCCAGCGCGAGGACCTCGCGGTCAACGTCACGCTGGAGGACGACAACCACGTCCTCGACCGGCTGGCCCAGCGGATCGCCTACTCCGTGCTCACCGCGGTGGGCGGCCTCTCGGCGGCGATCATCTACTCGTTCGGATCGACCATGCTCGACGTGTACCTCTCGATCGGGATCGTCGTGGCCACGCTGCCGATGGTGTTCTTCCTGTACCGCTCGTTCACGAAGGACAAGCGCGGGATCAGGGCCCAGCCCCAGTTCACCCGACAGAGCATGCGGGAACGCCAGTCCGCCGAGGCCGACGAGGGATCGGGCGCGGCCGGCGCGATGATGCCCGGCGCGGTGAATCAGGCCGGCGGCGAGGACGGCGACGCGACGGGGGACGGTCGCCGACGCGACGCCGCTCGCGACCGCCGTGGCTGGGACGACGACGGCGGCGTCGACATCGGCGTCGACGGCGAACGGACGGAGTAGTCGCCACGCCCGCCCGCCGTTCGCTCCCCGAGCGCCTCGTTCAGGAGAGTTCCTCGAGGATCGCGTCGGCGACCCTCGTCGGCTGTTCGTGTTGGACCCAGTGGGTCGCCTCGTGGACGTTCGTGATCCGGCCGTCCGCGCAGTGCTCGAGGGAGTCGGACGCCATGCGGTGTTTGAGGAACTGGTCGTGAACCCCCCATACCAGGCGGGTCGGGACCGTGACCTCGTCCGCCTCGGGCGTCGGCGGCCGCCGCGCGGCCGCCCGATACCAGTTCAGCATCGCGGTGAACGCGCCCTCGCGGCGCCAGGCCGCGCGGTAGCGGTCGAAGTCCCGCGTCGAGAACGTGCCCGGCATCGAGGACTCGCGCATCATCCGCACCGGGAGGCGCCAGTTCGCCGCTCGCGTCAGCGCCTCGGGCACCCTCGGCACCTGAAAGAACAGCGCGTAGCTCGACCGGAGGAGTTGGACCGGATCCCCGGACAGCGCCCGCCGGATCACGGTCGGGTGGGGCGCGTTGACGGCGACGAACGACGACAGCCGCCCGGGAGAGTGCAGCGCCGTCCACCAGCCGACGACGCCGCCCCAGTCGTGGCCGACGAGCGCGGCCGTCTCGCGGTCGTACGCGTCGATCAGGCCGGTCACGTCGGCCGAGAGCGCCTCGATCCGATAGTCGCGGACGCGACCGGGACGCTCGCTGCGGTTGTAGCCCCGCTGGTCCGGGACGACGACCCGGTAGCCCTCGTCGACGAGCGGACGGATCTGATCGCGCCAGCCGTACCAGAACTCGGGGAACCCGTGGAGCAGGAGGACGAGGTCGCCGTCGTCGGGACCGGCCTCGACGACGTGGAACGTCCGGCCGTTCGCCTCGACGAACGTCGACTCCCCCGGAACGTCCGGCGGGAGCCGGTCCGGGTCGCCGGCCGCGGTGAGCGAGGTCGTCATGTCGATCTGACGTACGCGCTCGTCGGCCAAAACGTACCGGCCGGACCGGGCTGCGATCCGGCTCGCTCGGCGGCGACCGCGCGGTCCGACCGGGTCAGCCGTTCGGCCGTGGGTCGGAGGCCGGAGTCACTCGCCGCCGGCGGCGAGGCTCCACACCGCCGTCACGCCCAACAGGAGCGCGGGGAGAAACGGCAGCACGAGCATCGCCGCGAGGAAGCGGAAGCCGAGCTCCCCCGGCACGGTCGGACGAACGTAGATGATCCCGGGGACGACGAGGAACGCGATGACGACGACGGCCACCAGCACCCAGCCGGCGCGCCCGAGGTCGTCGGCATCCGCGGGGGCGTCGCCTGCGGTGGTGGAGTCGGTTCCCGCGGGAGCGTCCGCGTCGTCGACGCGTTCGTAGCCGTCGCCGGTGTTGACGACCCGCGTGCGGTCGCCGTCGACGGTCGCGTCCGCGTCCGTGTCGGCGTCGGTATCCGCGTCGGCGTCGGTATCCGTGTCCGCGTTCGGGTCCGATCCCTCAGAGCTCACTGTCGGGTCTAACCACCACCTTGCCAAAGCCCTCTCGGTCCTCGATCATCTCGTGTGCGCGCGCCGCCTCGCTCATCGGCAGCGTCTCGCGGATCCGCGGCTCGAAGGTGCCGTCCCAGACGAGTTCGAGCACGTCGTCGACCTCGCCCGGCGTCGCCATCGTCGAGCCGATCACCTTCAGCTGGTTCCAGAAGATGCGGTTGATGTCCGTCTCCGGGCGCCCGCCGGTCGTCGCGCCGCAGGTGACGATCCGGCCGCCCTTCGCGAGGCTCTTGAGCGAGTCGTGCCACGTCGCCGCGCCGATGTGGTCGACGACCATGTCGACGCCGCGGCGGCCGGTGTGCTCGCGGATCTCCGCGGCGAAGTCGTCCTGCTCGTAGTTGATGACGTGGTCGGCGCCCAACTCCTCGGCGTAGCCGAGCTTCTCCTCGGTGGACGCGGTCGCGTACACCTCCGCGCCGACGTGGTCGGCGATCTGGACCGCCGCGTGGCCGACGCCGCCGGAGGCCCCGAGCACGAGCACCGACTCGCTCGGGCCGAGTTCGCCCTGCGAGAGGAGCATCCGCCAGGCGGTCTGGAACACGAGCGAGGAGGAGCCGGCGACCTCCCAGTCGACGTGCTCCGGGACGGGCACGAGGTTGTCCTGCGGGACGGCCGCGAGCTCCGAGTGGACGCCGCGCTGGTGCTCGCCGATGATCGAGAAGCGGACGCACTGGGACTCCTCGCCGTGTCGGCAGAACTCACACTCCCCGCAGGAGACGCCCGCCGAGACGGCGACGTGGTCGCCCTCCTCGAACCGGGTGACGCCCTCGCCGACCTCGTGGACGACGCCCGCGGCGTCGGAGCCGGGGATGTGCGGCATCTCGAGGTCGATCCCCGGCAGGCCCTTCCGGGTCCAGATGTCGAGGTGATTGAGCGCGCCCGCCTTCACGTCCACAATCACCTCTCCCCGAGCGGGCTCGGGATCCGGGAAATCGCCGTACTCGATCACGTCGCGGTCGCCGTGCTCCGAGAACTGAACCGCTTTCATGCGTGTCCACATCTGCCACGCCGGGGGACTAAACCCTACTCCCCGCGGCGAACCGCGACGGGTCGATGGGGCGATAGCTATAAGTCGCTGTGTAAAGTTTCCTTTACTGTAAAGCGAGCTTTACAGCTCGCGCTCGGATCCATGACGACGACACACGCCACTCACGACGGATCGGTCTCGAACCGCCTCGCGTACGTCGCGCTGTGGGCGGCGGCGACGCTCGCGTACGTCGGCCTGCTCGTGGTCGGACGCGAGATCGCCGCGGTCGGCTCGTTCGCCCTCCTCGCCGTCGTCGCCGTCGGCTACCGGCGCGTCGCCGACGTGCGCCTCGACGAGCGCGACACGGACGTGCTCGCCACGGCCTCCGGGCACGCGGTGCGGGTGTTCGGCCTCACCTCGGCGGTCGTGTTCCCGGCGCTCGCGCTCGCGAGCGGGCTCGGTCACTACACCTGGAGCGCGTTCGCCGCGGGCGCGGCCACCACGGTCACCGCGTTCTTCCTCGTGTGGGTCGCCGCGATCGCGGTCGTCCGGGGGCGACGATGACGGGCGAGCGCGTCGAGTCCGGGAGCGGCACGACCCGGACGCCGACCGTCTCCAGCCGTCGGCGCTACCGCCGGCTGCTGTTCGGCGCTGTCGGGGTCGGCGTGGTCGCGAATCTCGCGCTCAGGGCCCTCTCGTACCCCGTCGCGGCCGAGGCGGCCTACTGGGTCGGGATCGTCGCCTTCCTCGCGGTGTGGCAGTTCAGTCCCGTGAGGCTGTTCGACGAGCGCGACG
Source organism: Halobaculum saliterrae (assembly GCF_009831625.1). GTDB lineage: Archaea > Halobacteriota > Halobacteria > Halobacteriales > Haloferacaceae > Halobaculum > Halobaculum saliterrae. The sequence continues at coordinate 44,877 of NZ_WUUS01000001.1, forward strand.
CCGAACTGGAGCGCCGCGCGAGCACCCTCACGATGGTCGTCGCCGCGGTCGTCCTCGTGCTCGGCGCCTCCGGCGCGCGAACGCTCGCCGCGCTCAGGGTGTACGAGGCGCCGCCGTTCGTCAGTGGCGTGCTGTACGGCTACGTCGGGCTGTTCGTCGTGTTCGCCGTCGCGTACGGCTGGCTCAGTCGGCGCCGATGAACAACGAGGTCCGTGCCCGTCGCGAGGAACGCGGGCTCAGTCAGGCCGAGCTCGCGGAACGGGTGGACGTGACCCGCCAGACGATCAACAGCATCGAGCGCGGGCGTTACGACCCGTCGCTGGCGTTGGCGTTCGGCCTCGCAGACTTCTTCGACTGCCGGATCGAGGAGCTGTTCGATCCGGACGGCGACGACAGGACGTAGGGCGGCCGCCACGAGACCCCCGAGCGGGCGGCCACCACAAAGCCCATTCACGGCCGCCGACGATCGCCGGGAGTGAATCGGTCCACCGTCCTCGCCGCCCTCCGCGTCGGAACCGTCGCCGCCGGTCTCGTCTGCTTCGTCGCCGTCGCCGTGTTCGTGTTCGACCTCCCGCCGCCGCCCGAGACGGGAGACGGCGTCCCGTCGGGCTTCGCGTTCGCGTTCGCCCTGATCGGGACGGCCGTCGCGGGGGTCGTCACCGTCGTCGGCTACGGTCTCCCCGCGGGCGGCGGTCGCCTCAGTGTCGGTCCGCTCGCCGACCGGTCGAGCACGTATCGGCTCGCCGCCGGCGGGGCTGCCGCCGCGGTGCTCGGACTCGCCCTCGCGTTCGGCCTCGCGTTTCTCGCCGCCGGGATGGCCTCCGTCACGGCGTGGGTCGTCGGCGTCGGGCTCCTCGTGGGGGGTCTCGTCTCCGTCGCGCTCGCCGGGCTGGCCGTCGGCGTCCGGATCGTCGCCGACGCGGTCAGGGGGGAGTGACCCACGGACCCGGGGTTGAAGCGCTCGCGACCGGTAGGCGTCCCCATGAGCGACAGCCATCGTCACGAGGGAGCCGGCCACGACCACGGCGAGGACCACGACCACGGGGACGGCGACGACAGCGGCCACCGCCACGACCACGGCAAGGACCACGACGGAGGGGGTGGCCATGCTCACGACGACCACGAGCATCACGCCCACGACGTCGAACGGCTCGGATACGCGGTCGTCACGGTGTCGTCGACGCGCGGGTACGAGGACGATCCCGCGGGCGACGCGATCGAGTCGATCGTCGAGGGCGCCGGCGACGAGGTGGTCGTCCGGGAGGTCGTCAACGACGACTTCGACGGCGTACAGGGGACGGTCAACCGCCTCGTCGACCGCGACGACGTGGACTGCATCGTCACGACCGGCGGGACGGGCGTCACCCCCGACGACGTGACCGTCGAGGCGGTGACGCCACTGTTCGACAAGGAGCTCCCGGGGTTCGGCGAGCTGTTCCGGTCGATGAGCCGCGACGAGATCGGGACGATGGTCGTCGGGACGCGCGCGACCGCCGGCGTCGTCGGCGGCGTCCTCGTGTTCTGTCTCCCCGGCAGCGAGAACGCCGCGCGGCTCGGGAGCGGGGAGATCATCGTGGAGGAGGCGGGACACCTCGCGGGGTTGGCGAGACGGGAGTGAGGGAGCATCACGCCCACGACGTCGACCGTCTCGGAACGCGGCGGAGCGGTCTCCGTGCCGCTCCGCCCATACTAGCGAGCCGGGAGTAGCGAGGCCGACTGACGGGAGGCCTCGATGCGAACGGCGAACCGAGTGAGTCGTGAGTGGGGCGTCGCGACCGACCGAGCCTCTCGGACCCATCGCAGAGTGGAGGGGGAGAGTCGGGAGCGGCGGGTCACCCGGTGACGGGCCGATCCGATGTCACGGCGTGGAGGGCCGAGCAGTCGGGGACCGATATCGAGGGCAAGCGAACCTATTGGAGGCCTCGTCATTACTCCACCGTCCGGGCAGCTTCCCACCGTCCGGTCGGCCCACCGGTAAACGGAACACACATCAGCCGGCCGTCCGTTCCTCGGCCCAATGACGAGCGGTGACGCGGCGGAGATCGCAAACGTGCTCGCGAAGCGCCGCGACGTCCTCGCGGCCCTGTGCGACGGTCCCGTCCGGAAGCGGCGGCTCGTCGACGATCTGGGCGTGCCGCGAACGACGCTCGATCGCGGCGTCCGAGAGCTCGTCGACGCGGGGCTCGCCGAGCGTGTAGACGGGGGCGTGCGCGCGACTGCCGTCGGCGAGCGGGCCCTGTCCGAACGGGACCGCTATCGCGCGCGCCTCGACGGGCTCAGGCGGGGCGAGCCGCTGTTCGAGGCGCTCCCCGACGACACCGAGCTCGACGCCCGGTTCCTCGCCGGGGCGTCCGTGAGTCGGCCGGACCCGAGCCTCCCCGACGGCGTCGTCGAGCGGCTGTTCGAGTCGGTCCGCACCGCCGACGAGGTGTACGGCGTCGCGCCAGCCGCGCTGTCGGGCCACATCGACACGTTCGACGCGGAGGCGACCGCCGGCGGCGCGGTCCCGGAGATGGTCGTCACCCCCGCCGTGCTGGACCACCTGGTCGAACACCGACCCGAGCGGTTCGCCGCCGACCTCCGCGAGGGAACGGTCGAGTTCTTCCGCGCGTCCGTGGCGGTCGAGTTCGGCGTCTGGATCGCCGCACACGACGACTGCGAGGACGAGGCCGGGATCGTCGTCTACACGGACACCGGCGTCGGCGGCGTGGCGGTCAACGACGACCCGAGGGCCGTGAACTGGGCCCGCGAGCAGTTCGAGCGGGCCCGCTCGGGCGCCGAACGGGTGACGTCCGAGACGGTGCTCGACGAACGCGGAAGCCAAGCGGCCGGCCCCCGAGACGCCGATTGAGGCCGGCCGCCGGTCCGGCGCCACGATCGATCGGACCACGATCGATCGGAGACCCGCGCGAGCGCGCCACACACCGCGGGAACATGGACGCCTTTTTGCCCGCGACGAGCCGAGTGTGGTTATGTTGCTAACGGTCTCCGGCCCGCCGGGCAGCGGGAAGAGCACCACCGCCGCCGCGCTCGCGGAGGCGTTCGACCTCGAACACGTCTCCGGCGGCGACATCTTCCGGGAACTCGCCGCCGAGCGCGACATGACGCCCGTCGAGTTCAACGAGCTCGCCGAGGAGGACGACCAGATCGACCGCGACCTCGACCGTCGTCTGCGCGACGTCGCCGTCGAACGCGACGACGTACTGCTGGAGTCGCGCCTCTCCGGGTGGCTCTCCGGCAGTCACGCCGACCTGCGCATCTGGCTCGACGCCCCCCTCGACGTTCGTTGTGAACGGATCGTCGACCGGGAGGAGAAACCGCTCGACCAGGTCATCGAGGAGACGCGCCGTCGCGAGAGCAGCGAGGCGAAGCGCTACCGCGAGTACTACAACATCCACATCGACGACCTGAGCATCTACGACCTCGTGTACAACACGGCCCGCTGGTCGCCGGAGGGGATGCTCGGAATGCTCACGACCGCCGTGGACTCGTACGATCCCGACACCGACGAGGGGAAGATCCCCGTCGAGGGCGTCGACTACGACTTCTGATCATGCGCCCGGCGCCCGAGAAGCGATCGGTCGACGACCTCGCCGAGTTCGGCGTCGTCAACCTCGACAAGCCCGCGGGGCCGTCGGCCCATCAGGTCGCCGGCTGGGTTCGGGACGCTCTGGGCGTCGACCGCGCGGCCCACTCGGGCACGCTCGACCCGAAGGTGACCGGCTGTCTGCCCACGCTGACCGGCGATGCGACGCGGATGGCGCAGGTGTTCCTCGAAGGCGCCAAGGAGTACGTCGCTGTGCTGGAGCTCCACGGCACGGCCCCGACCGACCTCGACCGCGTCGTCGGCGAGTTCGAGAGCGAGGTGTACCAGAAGCCGCCACGCAAGTCCGCAGTCAAGCGGAAACTGCGTACCCGCGAGGTGTACGACCTCGACGTGCTCGATCGCACGGACCGGCAGGTGCTCCTCCGCGTCCGCTGTGAGTCGGGGACGTACATCCGGAAGCTGTGTCACGATATCGGCCTCGCGCTCGGCACCGGCGGCCACATGGGTCACCTCAGGCGTACCGCGACCGACCCGTTCGACGACCGGGACCTCCACACCCTGCACGACCTCGTCGACGGCGTCGCCCTCGCGGGTGGGGAGGACACCACGGACGGCGATCCCGACGAGTCACTGCTTCGAGAGGTGCTGCGCCCGGCGGAGGAGGCGCTGACAGGGCTGCCGTCGCTCACGGTCGCCGAGTCGGCGGCCCGCGAGATCGCCAACGGCGCGCCGGTGTACGCGCCCGGCGTGATCGCGAGCGGCGAGAACGGCGCCGGAGAACCCGCCGAGGGTGACCTGCTCGCGTGCTACGTGCCGAACGGGTCGGCTATTTGCCTCGGGACGCTCGTCGGCGACCCCGACGGGGAGTCCGGCGAGGTCGTCGAGTTGGAACGCGTGCTGGTCTGAGCGGGACAGTCATCTGCTGCCCCCGTCAGCAGACGGGACGCGGACGGGCGCACCGACTGCCGGTGCTCGGGGCTTTTTCGCCCGGGGGGAGCCAGACACGGGCGTGAACGACGTACTCGACGTCGGCTCCGCGAGCGCCGCCCCCGGCGAGCGCGCGGACGGCTGGATCCACGCGACCGACCTCCCGACCGGCGGGAGCGAACGACTCCCCGTCACCGTCATCAACGGCGCCGCCGACGGCCCCGTTCTCTGGGTCACCGGCGGCGTTCACGGCGACGAGGCGACCGGCGTCGCCGTCGCACAGGACGCGGCCGCGACGTTCGCTGACGCGGTCGGGGCGAAGAACCTCGCCGGCGCGGTCGTCGTCGTCCCCGTGGTCAACCCCGCGGGCCTGCGGCGCACCGAGCGCACCTCCTACTACGGCGGCGACGACCCGAACCGCTACTTCCCGGACGTCGAACGCGAGACCTCGCGTCCGCCCGAGACCCAGGAGCGCATCGACACCCGACTGTTCGAGGCGTTGACCGACTCCGCGGACCTGCTCGTCGACTGCCACACCGCGCAGGTCGGATCGATGCCGTTCACCATCCGCGACCGAGTGCTGTACGGCGAACAGCGTACCGAGGCGGAAGCGGAGGCACTGGCCGAGGATCTCGACCGCCTGGCGACCGCGCTCGGACTCCCGATCCTCACCGAGTACCCCGCCGAGGAGTACGTCGATCAGTCGCTTCAGCGCTCGACCGCCGGCGCGGCGCTCAACACCGCCGGCGTCCCCGCGGTCACCGCCGAGTTGGGCGGCCACAGCGTCGTCGAGGAGGACGCTCGCGCGGCCGGCGTCGCCGGCGTCGTCGCCGCCGCGGTCGAGTTCGGACTGCTCGATTCGACGCCCCCGGGGGTCGCGGAGGCGGGAGCCGGCGTCCCGGAGGCCCCCGTCGAGTTCCCCGTGCGGCGGTTCGTCGGCCCGCGCGCCGAGGAGGCCGGCCTGCTGCGTCACCGCGTCGCCGTCGGTGAGGCGGTGGAGGCTGGCGACGCCGTCGTCGACGTGGTGACTCCTCACGGCGAGACCGTCGAGACCGTCGAGAGCGATCACGACGGCTACGTGATCGGCCGTGCCGAGGGCCTGGCGGTCTACGAGGGAGATCCGGTCGCGAGCATGGCCGTCCGCGACGACGGGGAGCTGGTTGTGCCGAGGGATCGGGACGAGTGAGGTGAGATGAGGTGAGGTGAGGTGAGGTGAGGCGGACCCGTTGCCGGTGTCCGACGACGCCACAACGCCTACGATGTGGCGCCGACGACCGGTGGACGGTGGTCCCCGTGATGGACGCCCTCCGGGAACTCGCGGTACGTGTCGTCGACCTGCTGTCGGTGCTGGCTGGGTGGGTGTGGCGCCTTGTCGGCGCGCTCGTCGCGCTCGCGGCCGTCGTCGTCGCCGTCGGCATCGGCTGGCTCCTTGTCGTCGTTCGGCTCGCCCGCGCGGCGCCCCACCTCGGCGGTGACGACCAGGAGGGCGGGCGTGACACGACGTGGCTACCGCCCCGGCGCGGGACGTGATCGCGTGACGGGGAGAGGTCGACGAAACGAAGCGCTTAACCCCAACGCTCGTTTCTGACCGAGTGCGGGACCGTAGGGTAGTGGTATCCTCTGCGGATGGGGTCCGTAGGACCTGAGTTCGAATCTCGGCGGTCCCATAACCTTTCTGACAACAACTATACGCCACAGTGTAACTGCCACCGGACGGCGTCGGGGTGGGGGGTGTGACGGCCCGACTCGACGCGGGCGCGGGCAATCCGGAGTGCCAGTTCTGCGGCTGTCACGTTACCCGCCGATTCGCTCGAGTGTTCGGCGACGAGAACGACGTTGCTCACCGCTGTCTCGCATGTGACTCGACGTTCCGCGTACAGAATGGGAGTGCCGCCGGACTCGACGTCGGCCATCCCGACCCAGCGGAAAACCCGAACCGGAACCGCGGGCCCCGCGTAGGTGCACCGCTTCGCGCTGACGGTGGTGGCGACTCTTGAGCGACGGTGGATTCACTCGTCTTGATGGTCCCGAGTGCGTCGACTGCGAGCGATCGACGCCGACGACGGGCGAGCGCGTTCCGTACGACGTCATCCTCTGTCCGAGCTGCTACCTCGAGCGGGAGGGAGTCCAATGAGGGCCGTCACGCCAGCTTGGCACGAGTTCGCCATGCAGCTGAATTTCAGCGGCGGGCTCGCTCCCTACTTCGCGTGTCACGCCGTCGTCCGCTCGAGCGGTGGGTCGCGAGAAATTGAATTCACCCACGACGGTGAGCGTTGGCTCGCGAAGCTCTACTACCAGTCGTCAGGGATCGCGCATCCCGGCCGTCGCCTCCCCACCGGTACCGAATGGGATCTGGATACCGTTCGAGAGTTCCGGGTCAAGGTCATGCGCCACCCGTCGGAAGACGGTCCTGGGCAACAGTCGTTCAACGCGCACCTACGCCCGCGCTGGCAAGGAATGCAAGTCGAACGCTCCGACGGCGAGACACAGGAGCTCTCGCTCCCGCCGGGGATGACTGAGGGCGTGAACGTCCGCGTCAACGGGTCGAACATCCGGCCCACGCACTATCTCCCGCTGCTCCGCGACGCCGCCCGGGCGCTGGACGTGAACCCGGACTACTCCACCGATCCCGACACCTCGAGCACGGTCCGCGACGCCGAGCGGTACGTCCGGCTCCTCGAGGACGCGAGCGGCCCCGTCCACGCCCGCGACGGGCCGATCGCGAAGCTCGGCCACCTGCTCGAGAACGACCGGAGCGGCTACCGAAAGGTCGTCCAGAACGACACCGACGGGGAAGGAAACGACGTTCCAGGGTACTATCACACCGCCACGCTCGGTCCCGGCCGCGTCGCGGAAGCGTGGCCAAACCACGAACTCCCGAAAGAGATCAAGCACTACCGCGCCCGTCACGCCGACTCGCTCGATGAAGACAATCCGCTTCGACACCCGAAGGTCGGTGCGTCCTATCAGGTGAATCGGTGGGATGAATCGCTCGGAGTCACTGACGAAGATCTAGTGCAGTTGGAGCAAGAGCTAGACGAGGCGCTCCATTCGATCCTTCGCGATGCCGGTGTTCCGCTCGTTCCTCCTGGAGGCGACGGCGCGCCACCCTACCAGCCCGATCCCTACTTCCCGGCCGAGATCGGCGAGCACGTTGAGCCGCCGAAGCTGAACCTGACCGAGCTCGAGTCTGAGCAAGAGCACGTCGTCATTCGTGAGCTAGCGAAAACTGGCGGCGTTTCTCCCGTCGAAGGGGAAGTTATCGAGTATCTCCTCGCGGACGGCGGCACGGCGAGCGCCGCTGACATCGCCGAGGAACACGGCCGCCACGTCGGATCGGTCCGCCGCGCGCTTCGGCGCATGGACGACCTGATAGATCGCAAGTACGGCGAGGTTGCCCTCGCGTCTAATCACGTCGCCGAGATGCTACACAGCGCCGTCGCCGAACTCCGCGACGCGAGTACCCGCCTCTCGGAAGCGACCGGCGAGGCGCTCGTCTCTGCGACGCGCGGACTCGACGAGACGACGAGCGCGCTCCGTACGTGGCTCGCGAAGCACGACTGTGAAACCGAGTCGCGCGGCGAGGCGATCAAAAAACTGCGGCTCGGCGAGGTCGAGGCGCTCGGTCGGACTGGATACGCCGATGCTCAACGCAAACTCAAGAAGGGCCTGAGCTACTGGACCGACGCCGGCCGTGATCCGGCTTACTTCAAGAACGCTAAGGTTCTGTTCCGCCGGTCCGACCGCAGGAGTACGCAGGTGATGGACGCCGCCCGTCTCCTCGAACTCCGCGAGCACGTCTAGCCGACGATCGCCCCGACCGGGAGCCGATACGCGGCCCCGGTCGGGTAGTGACGACTCTCTCACACACCCCCGAATACCGCCGTTTTGAGCTCTATTCCCCCTGAAACCCCCGTTTCGTTTGGAATTTCAGAACAACGGAGCGGCCGTCACGATCGGAGTAGTTCGAGGCGAACCGAACCGGCCCCGTTGGGTTCGCCGTTAGGGGTGTGGCTAAGGCCACCCCACCAACAGACCACCGCATCCGCATCGCGGAGCACATGCGAAGCGCCCCACGGGGCGCGCGAAAAATTTCGGGACCTACGGTAAGAAGCAGCCGATAGGAAGGATCTGCGAGTTTAGCACCGTGTTGAACTATATCGAGGAATCGGGTGAGGGAACCGCCGAGGTGCTGCGGGACATCTGTCACTAAGATAAGAGTCAGTATCCATACGTTTCAGACATCTTTGCGCATCCATACCCGATGAAGTAGAGTGCTATGATAAGGACCAGAACAGGGAGGAAATTCTCAACAATTAGTGCCACAAGGTAGTGTTCGAACACTCCTGCGAGTCGAATCACGGAGGCAAGTATGAATAGAACGCCCACCACTATTGCCCCACCTCCGAAGAGCTCCGACAGTTCTTCAAGAGTATCTTTAGGACCCATTTCGGTTCCATTTGGATACGGTGACATGTCCATGTGATATGATGAGAGTACCGCCATTTCAATTTATGAGGTTGGTTGCACTGCTGAATGCATGAGCACCTTCGATCCGCCTAGGATCTTCGACGGGAACCACTGCCCGATCTGCGGTGACCCGGTCGATGTCAAGCAGCTCGACGACGGCCGCTGGACGTACACCTGTAGCGACGACGACCACACGTTCGGGCGGCTCGAGCCGGCGTGACCCAACGAGACGAACTTAGGAAGCTGAAAAAATGCGAGACGATGCCCTACTTAGGGCAGATGCGTGATCAAGTACAGACAGACGTATCCTCCGACGATGAGGATGAACGCAGTCTGGACCAGATCTAAGGCTGTGTCTTTCATTGTTGTGTTTTTGACGGACGTTCTGTTTTGGCTTGTACATTTTTAACCCCCTACTGAATCCTTCGTGTCCTTCGCTGCCGGGCATGCACCGAATTGTCTTTCAACAATCCGGCAAGTAAACTGACAAGATTTGATCCTATAATTCTGTCGGCAATTGATCACGACTCCACTCACACGCCCCGTGGAGCCGCACCCGAACCACCCTCAAATGAGTCATCGGCCGGGTTACCCCTCGACAAACAAATGCAATCCCGTGTTTGGGTCACCTCGTCCGCGACGGCAATGGAGAAAGTAGCGCACGTGCCTTTGGCATGGGCCCGTCGCGGTCACTTCTGTTTGTGCCGTTTATTCCGCGTGCGTCAGGGTGTACCGACCTGATAACAATCCGTGAGGCAGGGGTCTGTGGGAGTGGCTGCGGCGTGGTGTGCTGGACGAGTGCCCCTGACATCACCCGCCGTGGCCGTTCCGTGCTTTCGTTTATGCTGTGCGGGTCAGAAGAGAAAAGCCGTCTAACAGGATCTCAGTTCTTGACGATTCGACGCCAACCTATTGAGCAATACGCGCTCAGTATCTATCACTCGAAGATCCGCTTCGGTGTGACCTTGACCTGCTCCCCTTTCTGATGTGAGCCCGCTCCATAGAACCGCAACCGGAGCGACGACGCCCGGACCGTCCGCGTTTCGAGCACGCGAATCCCGCGGCCGACCGGCCGGTACGCCACGAACACGTACCCACCAGAGGCGCGCACAAGCCGCGTGTGCTGCTCCTTCCAGAGACGGAACCGGGGCGCCGTCCGCGTCATCATGCACGCCTTCACGTCCCACGGCCGCCCCTCATCGTCGCGCGCGTCGGTCCACGACGAGTGATCCACCTCGAGCCCGTACCGCTCGCGAGCGACCTTCTCCGCGAGCGCCCCGTACCGAGCTGCGTTTTGCGACCGATTCGCGTTCACCATGACGTCTTTTGACCCATGACCCCGCGACGATATCGATTCTTGACCGTGACCTCGATTTTCGACCACCGAGTCCCCCGGGATTCCACCCGGTGGTTCCACAGCCCCACCACGTAGTAAGTAGGTATATGACGGCCGGGGGGTGGGAAGCGGACGGAACGGACGGAACACTTCGCCATCATCCAGTTTCCCCTTCCTCCGGTTCCGGTACGTCCTCCAACTCGTTCCACTCGCCACGCTCCCACTCCTTCTTGCGGTCCGTCGCCCACGACGTGCCGTATCCAGCCTTCGCAGCCGCGTCCTTCTGCGAGATTCCCTCAGCGTCCGACCACGGTTTGCTATCCAGCAGGTACGACCGCACTCGCTCGCGACGCCGTATCTCCTCAGGGTCCGGCGCGTCGTCGCCGTCGTCCTGGTCGTCGCCGTCCGCGCCAACGATCGCGAACTCCGACGCCTCGTGTTCAGAGTAGGACTCTCGCGTGTCCGTGAGCCCCGTGAAGTCCGCACCGTCATCGAACGTGTCTTGCCCGCCTTCGGTTTCGAGCAGCCGCGCGAATCCCGGATCGTCGCGCTTGGGCTTCTCGATCGCGAACGTCGCGAGCCGCCGGAACGCAGCCGCCGTCCGCTTTCGCGTGTGGTTCACCATCAGCACCGAGCCGCGTTTCGCGTGCGGCCCGTGGCTTCCCTCCTTCTTCCGGATGAACGTCAGCGCGTTCGCGAACGTCTCAGCCTTCGGTCCGTCCTGCCCGTAGCCGCTCAATTCCTGCGCCGTCTCATCGATCACCGCGAGCACTTGCCCTTCTACCTCCGCCATCGCTTCGAGCATCTCACGGTCCGATCGGACGATCTGGTCGAATCCGTCCCACGAGGTATTCCCGATGATGTTCCCGCCGGTCCGCGCCGCCCACGTCCGCGCCACGTCCAGCGTCGTCGCCGTCTTTCCCGAGCCCGGCGGTCCGAGCACGAGCCCGATCGCGCCCTCGTTCTCTAGCTGTTCGGCGGCCGCCGTGAGTAGATCCTTCCCGTCTCGGCTCCGGTTCGTCAGGCCAACCATGCCTTGCATTTGAGAGACGTTCCCCTCAGTGAAGGCACGGTCCGCCATGCGCGTACTCGCCGACCGGATGATGTTTCGCGCTAGCGCCGATTCGAGAAACGGCCCATGTTCGTCGGGTACGAGCCCGCTTTCCCACAGACTCGCGTAGTAATTCAGCAGGTCGAGTGTCTCCGCGTCGTCGATCAGCCCCGCGAACTCGCGCACCCACTCGTTCGGCTTCTCCTCTAGCTCCCCACGGAGGAACTCGCGCCCCTGCGCCGCCGCGTATACCGACGAGTCAGACCCTGAGCGACTCATTCGACGGTCCCTCCGTCGTTCGCGATCGGCCCGGTCGGTTCGAGCGCCTCGTCATCCTCCAAGAGATCTAACGAGAACATCTCGCCGTCCCCCTCGTCGCCGAGATCGTCCTCGGTGCCGTCATCGTCAGGTGCGAGGTGCGACGGCAGCGACTCGGCCGGGAGTTCTTCGGCGATCACGTCGTCGATTGTCTCGTCTCCGAACGACGGCGACAAGTGCGGTTCGAGCGCCGCGTTCTGGTCGGTCGCCCGCCGCGCGTCAAGTCGCCGGAGGATCGACGGGATACGCCGCCGAAGCGCCCGCGCGTGCCGGGCGTCTTCCTCGTACTGGTTCCTCAGTTCGCCCACCATCGCCCGCACCGCCGACTCCTCGGTTTCCCCGAGCACGCGCGACGCGGGCGCTGCCTCGCGCCAGTTGGCTACCGCCGCGTTCGCCTCCGGATTGTAGATCCGCGCCTCGTAGGTACCCAGCGGCGAGTCCGTCCACGGATACAGCGTCCCTTCGTGAACGTCCAACTCCTCCCACGCCCGATCGTTCAACTCCCACGCTCCGAGCCCCATGTCCGTCGTCTCGTCCAGCGCGACGATGATGTGCCCCGGCGGGTCCGGTAGTAGGTCTGCGATCTTGTCTCCGACCATCCACGCGACCAGCAGCGTCCCCAAGAACGCGAGCGCCCCGAGCGTCCACCACTCGGGAAGCGACGGCACCGACGGGTATCCCGCGTCGATTATCTCAGTCTCGACGGCGAGCACGTATCCGCCACCGACCGCGATGATCGTCCGCAGGTTGTCTGAAACGAGATTGATCAGAGACTCCCTCGCGGTCATGGTCAAGCCACCCGGTCGATCTCCGGCTCGTCCGATTCCTCCAACTTCTCCCGCGAGCGCTTGAACGAGAGGTATCCAGTTCCCACGGCAGCGCTCGCCGTGAGTGCGCCCGCCGTCGAATACGCGACTGTGGGGCTACCAGCGTCCACCGAGTCCGTCCGCAACAGCGCCGCACCCTTCGCCGACGCGACCGTGATCGCATACGCCCCGTCGAACTCCACGGGCTCAAAGGTGATCCGCGTCGGCTCCGACTCGATCGAGTATCCCCGCGTCGGGATTCTCGTCGCGCTCGTCCCGTCGCCGGCCGTCATTGCGTCCATTATCGCCCCCGTGTCGGTGATCTTCACCGACGTGGGATAGTCCGCGACCAGCTCTAGCTCGAACCGGCCGTCCGTGTACTCCCACGATCGCACCGTCACCACTGGTCCGAGTTCTACGGCTATCTCCGGACCCTCCGGTGTGTCCGTGCTCGTCGTCGCGTTCGTCGCGTTCTCTTGTGCGCTCGCCGTGCCCGCACCGGCGGCCGTCGCCGCCGCGCCACCGAGCGCCGCGAGGACTGTCCTCCGCGTCGTTTCTGTCGCTTCTGCGTTCTCGTTTGTCATGGTCAAGGTCACAAAATGGGTGCGCCGAGATCTAGCTCGGCGTGGTCAGCTTGAAGTACAACAGCCCGGCGACCGCGATGATCGCCGCCGCCGCGCCGACGGATACTCCGAGCAACTGCGCGATGTACTCAAAGAATCCCTCGTTTGTCTCTGCGGTTCCGCTCGCCTTCGGCTCGCGACTCTCGATCTCCTCGCGGAGTTCGAGAATCCGGTTCATCTTGTCTAACTGCTCAGACGTGTTGCTCGTCTTGTAGACGACTTTCCGAGTCTCGACCCGCTCGATCTCAGAGCCGTCCTCGGCGGTGATCGAAGCGACGGAGAACTCGCCGTCAAGTTCGATCGTCTCGCCGCCGGTCGTCGCGAGCAACACCGGACCCGTGATATTCGACGTGTTGTACGTCGTCCCTGAATCCCACCCGCCGCTCGGTGCGTTCCGGGCGAGGATCAGGCCGTTGTACTCAGTATTTTGATACTGAACAACCATCGAGCCCGTCCCGTTCAATTCGGGCGACGCGAGCCCCATACTGCTGAGTGCGGCCGTCACGTCGTAGGTCGATTCCGAGCCGTTCAGCGCCGCGTTTCCATACCGGAACATCTGCGTGTTCCGCGAGAGCACGTCCGCCGAGTCGATCTCGCCCGACTCGTACGCTTCCCACGTGTTATTCACGAACACGTCGGCTTCCTCTTGCAGTGCGTCGTTTTGGGCTTCCATCCGGTCCCAACGGCTTGCGTAGTCGCTATATCGAACGTAGGTGTACGCATCATAATTGTCATTCGGCGGTTCAACCCGCATTCCGGTTATGTTGTAGGTGATGGTGTTACCGCCCTGAGCGTCCCACGAACCTGCTACGTAGTGATCCGTGATCGTTGCCGGGTGTGTTCGAGTGTTTCCGTTCCCACCCTCCCACGTCTCTGCGATAATCCGGCGAGCGCCCCATTCCGACCCGTTCACAAGAGTAACGCGCCCTTGTTTATCCACATCCTCGAACCTCTTTTCTGTGGGATTGTACGGGTCGTTTACCGACCCAGTAGCCGAGAATACGGCGTCTTGGTCTAACTCCGACTCATTCCGCGCGATCCGTGCGGAAGTATTCAGACTCTCAGCCGAAGCATTCCAATGCTCAATGAGGTTTACCTGTTTGACGGCGTAATATTTCGCTATGGCCTCTCTTGCCTTCGATTTGGCGACCGCCTTTGATGACCCGTTTTCGTATGCCTCTGCAATCGCCATCTCTGCCTGCATCCACGCCGCCGATTCGGTGTCATTCAGATAATTATCATAGACGGCGGTTTGAGTTCGCGTCTCTGCCCTCTGCTCAAGCGCCGCGTTGTAGATATCTAAGTGAGTCTGGTTTGCGTCCGACTCCTCCATATCCTCAATCGCCTGCGCTCGGTGGGAGTCGGTACACTCGCCCTTTCGGACGAGTTGATCCGCCGCGTAGCCCGTGAGCCCGAAGCTGAACGTAACGAGTTGCTCGGTTTTCGAGCATTCGTGTGTCGCTGCCGCCGGTTGTACCGGACCGCCAGCGAACGGCGCACCGAGCGCCGTCGTCACGAGCAGCAGCGCGACGACCGCCGCGCCGATCCGCTCGCGCCTCGGAGTGATCGAGGCGACGACCTCGCGAAGGTCGGCGTCGAGCCCGATCCGGACGCCGACGAGTCCGAGCGCTACGACCGACAGGATCGAGGGAGCGATCCACTCGCCCCGGAGTGTGAGGAACCCGGCCGCCGCGAGACTCGCGACGGCCGAGTATGTCAACGCGAGCCGTTCAAGACGCATGTATCTACTCGTCCCCCCGACCCATCAGCAGCACCGCGCCGACGAGGACGATCGCGACGAGCCCGCCCGTCCCGAGCGACCCGAGCGACGAACTGAGCCCGGAGCCACCGCCCGAACCGGCGACCATCTCGATCGTCCCGATCTCCGCCGAGACGTTCTCCGTCGCCGCCGTCTCGTTGTCCACGTGGACCTTGACCTTGACCTCAGAATACGCCGACGCGTTCACGTCGGTGTACTCCACCAGCGACGTGTTGCCCGAGTCCACGGTCGCGTTCCTAGTGTCCAGCGTCCCCGTCTCGTTGCCCTCGGAGTCGATCCCGACGAACTCCACCGTGAAGTTCGCCGAGCCCGAGACGTTCTCGGTCGCGTTCAGGTCCGCGTACACGCTCCGAGTGTCGCCGTCGACGGCGACCGTCTCGTTTGTCAGCTCCACGTCGGCGGCCGCGACCCCGCCGGTCGCCCCGACCAGCGCGGCGACCGCGACCAGCAGCGCCGCGAGCAGCCCGACCGAGCGCTTCATTCGTCACCTCCGAGCACGTCGAGCCCGAAGTTGCCCGCCAGCGACAGCCCCCCGGCGGCGCCGATCGCGATGTAGATCGCACCGGCCGCCCCCGTCCCGACCAACTCGGTAACGAGGTTCAGATCCGCTAGTTCCATCAGGCCCCAATTCAGCGCCCCGAGTCCGGCGAGCAGCCACACCGTGACCTTGACCGCCGACTCGTCGCTGTCGTAGGGATTCTGCACGTCGGCCATCAGCGCATCCACCCCAGTCCGACCTGTGCGACGGCGACGCCAGCGATGTAGAACACGCCCCACAGGTCCGTACTTTTGAAGAAGTCCGCGACCTCGGGGAACAACACCCACCCGACAAGTAGCGCCGCCGAGCCGACCACAGCATACGCGTACACGTCGTCCATGTCCTCGCGCATCTTGTCGAGCCCGTCCGCGCTCAGCAGGTCTGTATGGTCGTTGGTGACGACGACAGCCGCGAACGTCCCGACCGTCACCAGCCACGCAATTGTCGTCTCGATTCCTGCGATACTGAACCCGTCAGACATGGAGACGCCGAACGCGCTGACCTGTGCGATCCCGACCATCACCGCGGCCGAGAAGATCGCGAGCACGAGCGCCCCAATGTCCTCCGCGTCGAATTCTTGGTATGCCATGTTGTCAGTGAGAGTATTACTGAGTCGTCCGCTGCGTCGTCGGTCCAGTACTGTCCTCCGCGTCCGTTGTGGGGGCGTCAGCCCCGCCTTTGGCCTTCATAGGTACCTCGTCGGCCGACCACGGGCCGATACGGCCGCCGAACCCTCCCCCTCACAAATACCCTGACTTGAACAGCGGGCTTCCCTCGTGGCTTCCCCCCGGGCTACCCTCCCCTCGGGCGGGGTTTTATCACACCCCGAGGGTAGCGCCCGGATATGCCCCACAGACGGCTACGGAAGATCGGGACGGACTCGGTCGGGATCGTGCTGGAGCGTTCGGACTTTCTGGAGCGGGACGAAGTCCTCGACGAGAACGGAGACGTGCCGGACGGGACTACGGCGTTCACCGAGCGGCTGGGGGAGCGGACGTATCTCGTCCGGATCCCCGAGAACGGCCACGTGCCGGAGTTGCACGAGTGCGCGCCGATCCGGCGGGTCGCCGGACAGATCCTTCTTGAGAACGACGCGACGGCCGGTGCTGTTCCCCGGGCGGATTAATCGCTGAAACCGATTCTGCTGGATCCCATTATTTCGATATTTTGTAACTGGAACAGCCGATAGGAAGGACCTGCTTATGGGTCGAAGTGAATAGTACGCCTGAACTCGCTACGTGGTGTATTTCATCCGAACTCGATTGCCACAGTTACCGCAATCTTCTTTCTCTGAGACTCCTCTTCCGCCTCCTCCAATGTTCGTTACTTCCGCGTCATCTGGGATCGTGAATGACACCATATTGCCGCAGTCGGGACAGGCTATATTTTTTAGAGCCATACCTCTGATTGTGCTTCTCTTCATAAATATTCTGTCATAGTTTCAACCAGGCGCTCTACTCAACCCGCACCAGATTCCTCTCCAGGCGGGTCAAGAGAATTTCAGATAATTGGCTATTCGTACTAAACGGGAGAGAAACTCACTCTATCCATCAGCTGAAATGATGTCGCTCAGAGTGTACACATGCCTGTCAAGAGTTCCGACGTAGACTGCGCCGTCAGCCACTGCCGGCGATGATCTCACTCCGTCATCGGTTTCGAACCGCCACCGTTGGGTGCCATCCGCCACATCCAGCGCGTACACATGCCTGTCATCACTCCCGACGTAGACCGTGCCGTCAGCCACCGCTGGTGGTGATCTCACCCTGGAACCGGTTTCGAACTGCCACCGTTGGGTGCCATCCGCCACATCCAGCGCGTACACATGCTCGTCATCACTCCCGACGTAGACCGTGCCGTCAGCCACTGCCGGCGATGNGCTCACCCAGGAATCGGTTTCGAACCGCCACCGTTGGGTGCCATTGGCGGCGTCCAGCGCGTACACATACCCGTCATCACTCCCGACGTAGACCGTGCCGTCAGCCACTGCCGGCGATGATCTCACCCTGGAACCGGTTTCGAACCGCCACNGTATGATGCCATCCGCCACATCCAGTGCGTACACATGCCTGTCATCACTCCCGACGTAGACCGTGCCGTCAGCCACCGCTGGTGATGATCTCACCCTGGAACCGGTTTCGAACTGCCACCGTTGGGTGCCATCCGCCACATCCAGCGCGTACACATGCTCGTCATCACTCCCGACGTAGACCCTGCCGTCAGCCACTGCCGGCGATGATCTCACTCCGTCATCGGTTTCGAACCGCCACCGTTGGGTGCCATTGGCGGCGTCCAGCGCGTACACATGCCCGTCATCACTCCCGACGTAGACCGTGCCGTCAGCCACTGCCGGCGATGATCTCACCCGGGAATCGGTTTCGAACTGCCACCGTTGGGTGCCATCCGCCACATCCAGCGCGTACACATGCTCGTCATCACTCCCGACGTAGACCCTGCCGTCAGCCACTGCCGGCGATGATCTCACCCTGGAATCGGTTTCGAACTGCCACCGTATAGTGCCACGCTGTGGGCCAGTCGCGGTAGGGTGGTGGCCGGTCCGGCGTGGACCGCCACCGAGCATCGACCATGTCCCTGCAGTCTTCACCTCTTCTGAGTCTTCGTTCGACTCCGCCCATCGGTAAACTTCCTCAACACTCACCGTCACAAGGTCTTGATCCCCAAGCGACTCTGAAAGCGATTGCTGCATCTCCCGTAGTCGGTCGCGATCGACTGGAAGCGCTCCGATGTCGGAGAGATCTGCAGTCAAGAACGATATAGTGGACGAGAACCCTAATTGGTTCAGCAGGTTGGCAGACTGCTGGTCGAACATAGCCTCTAGTGAGGGGACAGGCTTGAATTCGGCTGTTGCGTCCACTTCGTCAATGAGGTATGACCGCTGTGTGTCAGGAGATGCGTTGATCAGGTTTCGCTCGATCGATGGATATCGTTCGCTCCCAAGAAGTAAGCCAGCATGGTCGGTCAACGGTGACCCCCTGGCCAGTGGGTCCGCCCATGAGATAGTGAGGTAAACAAAATCTCCTGGTTGGAGTGTTGTCGAATCGATATTTTCCTCGTCAAATGCTTCTTTTTGCGCCGATGGGTTGGGTACCATCAATCTCGCTCTAGGGAGAACTGAGATCACAAAAGTATTACGAGAATGGAATATCGGATTCCCATAGCAATGAAGCAAAAATTATTAAATGTGTGTGTCAGAGTCGTACGGACCTCAGTATTAGTAGACTTCAGTACGATACTCTACCGGAGTTCCTGACCGGGTATATAGGAAGGAATCCAACTTAGCAGCCAAACAGTCTATCGGAGAATTATCAAATATTCGAGTAAACACACCAGTTCCTGTCTTGGCTAGTCTGTACCTTCGCATGTTAGTTGTGAAACTACTTGTCATTTCTTCCGCAGTGCCACCTCATACCTCTGTATCTATCGACCTACCAAATCGAGACGAGTCTCACCGCCACCGACTTTCGATACTCGTCCGGTAGTATAGCCCGAGAACGTCAGTGTTCGCGATATCTTGGATCGTCCGCGGGTCGTAGTCCTCCCTCGCGTCCTCGACGTTCCGGGCCGACTGGACGAGGTGGGTAAGCGCCGCGTCGATCACGTCGGACCGCGGCGGATCGTCACCGTCGCCGGACGCGACGATCCCGGCCGCTTGGTCCAGTAGTCGTTTCCGTTCGTCCGAGAGGCGTAGGGTGGTTCGTTCGGTCCCCATATCCGGCGGCTGACCTCCCCTCTTTATAATCGTATGTATGAGCGGAGTCCGGATCGCGTGGATCTGGAGTTACTGGAGGGGTCGCGCATTATATACCCCCGTCCGCACGGCCGGCCGGAGCTGCGGAGTCGACGCGATCGGCCGGTCGGATGTATGCACGAGGACCCCCGCGCGGCGGGGGTGTGCATACGCTCGGTGTGCATACATCGAGGATCCCCGTGACATTGGCGCGCGACCCCACGGAGTCGGGCTGAGGTGTGTGAGGAGACGTGTGAGAAAAGGAAGATACGGAGGATTCCACAGTTCGTGTCGTTAGAACACGTATTGATAGGTACATTAATTACGGGACAGGTTATCTGATATTCACACTCAATTTCACCAATGGATCTCATTTCACTGGATATTCAAGGATACAAGTCGATAAGGGAGAACCAATCGATAGACATTGACAATTTCACCGTATTGTTCGGGGGAAACAATGTCGGCAAGTCTAGCGTTATCGATGCACTCAAAGACTACCGAGAAGTGTTCCCGGTCGCGAACCAGGTTGACTCAGGATGGGCCCACTCACTGAATACTAATAAGGAATTACAGGGTGAGATCAGGTTCAATTTGGAGTTTCTACTCGAAAGTCACGAACACGAGAAGTTCCTTGATGCCGTAAACGAGGAGACTGAAGTCAGAGACCGTGATGTGGATCGTTGGAAGCAATCGGACGACTTCCGTAAGGTTACTCACGAGCTCGTTCTTCGATCAGGCCAGAATCCTAGAGGAAACCTGCAGGGAACATCCGTCTTCTCTGCTGAAGTAGGGGATACTGAGGTTGACATTCGAAGGGGGGGCCTCTCGAACAATGACGCAAAGTATCTGAATTTTAATAAGATCGATGTGGAAGATCTTGATGAAGATCAGCCGGAATATCACTCCAAACGACGCGCATTCGGTCCTTTGCTCGAAATACTCGAGGATTCAATGAGTTCATGGACCTTCATCGAAGCGTTCAGAGAGCCCACCGATCGGTTGGAAGCGAGACGCCAAGAGTCGCTTCGAGGTGATGGAAATAATCTGACCCAGGTATTGTTGACTCTCTCCGGCGAAGGGAGCGACGAATTTGAGCGTGTGTCAAATGAATACGAGAACATCATGTCCGGAGTGGAGGGGATTCGGGCTAAACTCCCCACCGACGACAAGACCACAGTCGTCGTTGACGAATATGCGTACGACACTGCTTTCGAGCTATCAGAAATTTCTGCCGGCTCAAAAGAAATACTCACGCTTATCACCCAGATTATTCTTGCGCAGCGTGATGCTGATCTCCTACTGGTAGAAGAACCAGAATTGCACCTCCATCCGGGAGCTGAGCGCAAGATACTCGATCTTATTCGGAGGGTGATTGATCAATCATCGCAGAATCTCCAGGCAGTCGTGTCTACTCATTCAAATATATTCGTCCACCACTTAGATATTGATAATATATATCGGGTGGAACGAGACGGCAATACAGATATTACAAAGACGGCATCAAGTTCGGTTGGAGCCGACCTACGTGACCTTGGCTACGAGTACGCCGGAATGTTCCAGTCAGAAGGGGTCGTTGTCGTGGAGGGACTCACCGATCGAGTGGCTCTTAAGACAATCGGACGTCGATGTGGGTTTGACTTCGATGAGTACAACATCGGTGTTCTTGAGATGGGGTCTGGGTCCCAACTGGTGAAGCACTCTCGCCCGGTCGTCCGACTATTCAGGATGTTCAATATTCCGTACATGTTCATCTGCGATTCAGATATTGGTGAGGCACTAAAGAAAGATAACGAAGATACACCCCCAAGTACTCCTAATGCGATCGAGGGCCGCCTCGTCGGCCACCTGAATGGAGACAGTTCACGTCAGGACGAGTGGGGGAATGAACCGAACGAGAGAGTCCATGCGTGGAGAAATGAAGAGTTAGAGCACTACATCCTCCAAGACGAGGCAGCACTTGCGGACAATTTTCATCCACTCAATGAAGAGAAGGTATGCGAAATCCTCGAAGAGGCTCGAGAGGCTGATGATTCTCCGGATGATCAACTCAAAGCCATCTGTGACGAAGGGCGCCAAGACCTAGGAGACACGACCGAAACAATGGTAAAAAAGGCCGATGTTCAGGACATCTCTGAAAGAATCGACCTAGAAAGTATTCCAGACGAGTTTTTCGATGTGTTGGGACAGGTTGCGGGACTGGTCGATGCGGACCACATCATTAGGGAGGAGCGTCCCGATGGGGGGGCTGAGTGATGTCCGAGGACTCGTCTACCGATCTGGCAATGCGGTTCGACCTGAATGTACTCAAGCACCTCGGGCTCCGAATGTACACCAATCTCCCCGCTGTTGTCTCAGAGTACGTCGCCAATGCCTGGGACGCTTGGGCGACTGAGGTCTCAATCGAAATGCCACAGGACGAATCGATGTCTCCCGACTATCAGATCGTTGTTGAAGATGATGGGCAAGGGATGACCAGACAGGAGGTCAACAATGAGTTCCTTGTTGTCGGCCGCAACCGTCGGTCCGACGAGGACAAGGATTACGTCGAGCGAGATGACGGCAGCCGCCGAAAAGTGATGGGAAGGAAAGGCATCGGGAAACTCGCTGGTTTCGGAGTTGCGGATATCGTCCGAATCAGGACGGTCAAAGATGGTGAATTCGTCGAGTTCGTGCTTGACTACGGTGAAATGCAGAACCAGGCAAAACAAGGAGAGGATACCACAACCACGTATCACCCGAAAATTGTCGACGAAGGCGTGACAAACGAGGACAGCGGAACACGAGTTGTTCTGACCGAATTCGACCGCACTCAACGTCCGGTCGCTCGATACGTGCGAGAGCGACTCGCTAGGAAGTTCAGCGTCATTGGAGATGAGTTCGTAGTCCGAATAAACGAGGACGAAGTCACCGGTGACGAACGGAACCTGAAAGATCGGTGTGAGTTTAAGACAACCTTCGATGACGAGACGATCAACGACGAGGGACATCAAATATCGGGATGGATAGGTACACTCCCGAAGCCAACACCGGACGATATTGAGGGTGGTGTGGCTGTGATGGCACGGGGGAAGATCGCCCAGAAGCCGATCACATTCGGTGTGGCCGAAGGAGGGACCCGGGGACAGATGGCACTCCAATACCTCGTCGGCGAAATCCATGCCGACTTCCTCGACGATGAGGAGGACCTGATCGCCACTCACCGCAGCGAAGTGATGTGGAACAAGTATCCGGCCAATTCACTCCAAGAATTCATCGTAGCGGAGATCAAAGATATCTGTTCGCAGTGGCCGAAAAGACGTCGCGAAGAACAGATGGAAGAGCTTCGTTCTGAAGAGTCCTACAACAAGCACATAGATCCCTTAGACGATCGGGAGCGTGAGATCGCGGACGACTTCCTTGCAGAGTTGGCCGAGAAGGGTGATTACGAGGATGACACACTGGACGACATGGCTGCGTACGTCTCGAGTGGAGTCCAACAACGTTCTTTTCAGGAACTTCTCCGAGAGATCGAATCGTCTGATATTTCGAACACCGACAAACTGGTTAAGTTGTTCGACCAGTACGAGGTCCTCGACGCGATGAACTCCCTCCGAATCGTCCGTGGCCGGTTCCAAGCCATCCAAAAGTTCGAGGAGCTCATAGAAGAGAGCGACTCGAATCTCCAAGATCTCCACGGGTTCGTGAGTGACAACCCGTGGTTGATCGACCCGAGGTGGGACTACCTCGACGAAGAACTCGACATTCGAGAAGAGATTAAGCGGAATTATCCTAACGTCGATCGTGAGAGTCGGGTAGGGTTCATTAGTCTCGGAGACGCGGACACAATTCGATTGGTCGATATCCGCCAGACAGATCACACCATCGACAAGAACGATCTCGACGAGTTCAAGGATTATGTTGACTTCCTCCGTTCTATCCAAAACATGGACCCCGTCAACGGACGTGATATCGAAGGGTACATAGTCGCACAAGGGAGTGAGGAGACGCGTCAAGTAAACCAAGAGATTCGGCGGATGAAGATGGATGACATGCGACTCCGAACGTACGGTGACATCAAAGAGATTGCTCGTCGGTCACATCAGGCGTTCATCGATGTCTTCGAACGGAAGGCCAAGCGCACAGAGAGTCAGATGCTACAATCGTATCTCTCCGAGTCCGAACAGAGTGGCCTACACGATTTCGTCACCGGGCAGATTTAGATTCTGCGTGTAACATCGAAGGGAACGATTCCACGAGGGTTGTCGCAACCGCTCGAATCAACTGTGGCGGGACAGCGTTACCGATTACTCGCTCTGCTTTTTCATTGATCGACGGGAGCGAGAATGACTCCGGAAATCCCATGAGGAGTGCGGCTTCCCGGAAGGTAATCGCACGGTTCTCCCGTGGGTGAGTGAATCGTCCACTACTGACATTTGTGCAGCGTGTAGTAAGAGTTGGCGCTGGTTCATCCGCTGCCATGATCCCGTAGGCCGATGCTGCCCCAGTACTCAGATCTTGGTGACAATCCTTGATCTTATCCTCGTCGTCCGTTCCTCTCAGGTCTTTCCAGCTACCACCGTGTTTCCTGATCGCTTGGATCATTTGTACCGTACTATCATGGTGGCGGCGGGATCGGTGGGCAGGATCGTCTGGGAACCCATCGATTCCTGTCTGAGCATGACCAAGCTCCAGATCTTCTTTAAGATCGTCGCGGTTGATTCGCTCGTCAACCGTCACCCAGTCTTCTCTGTCTGTCGCAGCAATCGTGGGGTTCGCGTGTGTGGGGTCGGGGAGTGTGACCGAATCATCATCGACACCGTACACGAACGCACCGATGCTCCGACGTCGGCGTTGTGGAACGCCATAGTCTGCAGCATTCAGCACAGATAGTTCGCGTCCGTACCCACCTCGCCTCGAGTCATCCCGGTTGATTTCACCCATTCGACGGAGTAACCAGTCAACGTATGCTGTAGGAACATCGTCACCAGCATTGACGATATTACTCACGTTCTCGAAAAGGACAAGCGGGGGAACCTCTTCTTCGACGAATTCAACGAATGCACGAAGCAATTCGTCTTTCGGCTCCCCATCCGGCCATGGATCTGTGTCCCGGAGTGCACTGAAGTTCTGGCAGGGTGGACACCCACAGATGAGGTCTATTTCCCCCGTCTCAATACCGAAGTGGTCACGTATATCTGCGAACGTAACAGTTGGAATGGAATCGGCGGTATCGTAACCCGTGTAGTCCCGACTGAGGTCAGCTCGAAGTGGCTCATTGAACGTGACCTCGCCGGAAAAATCGAGCGAATTCGAACCACAGAGATTCTCTGAATACACGTCGAGTGCCGATTCATCGGCGTCAACCGCCCCGACGACTTCGAATCCGGCCTGAAGGAGCCCCATACTCGCTCCACCGGCCCCACAGAATAGATCCACAGCCTTCGGTTTAGCATCACTCGTCCCCATATACTATACAGTCACATCTGAATCCACAAAAGTCCGACGTCCTATTATCTGGTACTGACAGAGAGTCAACTTTTTTCGACGAGGTACAGTCAATGAGGATTCAATTCGATAAGCATCTACTCCCATCTGTTACAGGTGAAGTCTAACATGGATCAACTACACTTCCACCGGATAACCCCACCCGCATCCGGGTGCCTCTACTTACACTCTGCCCTTGGCTCGCTTCTAATACCGAACGGCGTTGGTAACGAGTTGATGTCAAAGTCGACTCCGAAACATAGCCTCTTTACCCACGTCAAAGAGAAACTTGCGTGGATAATCGCCGAACACCGCTCTCCCAGTGAAGCGATCACCCTCACTCGCCACCTCACGGACGCTGACGAAGGCCGATACGAACTGCTCGGGTTGGTCAACAACTGTGAGATCGCGCTCTACTGGGACTACTTCTGGAACCACGTCGTCGCCGTGAACTTCGACGAAAGCGGCGTCGACGATCTCGCCCGGGATGTCCCCGAAGATATCCGCTACGCCGGTCGGAAAGTGTACTTCGAGGATGTCGACCTCGACGACTGGAACTGGGTCCACCCACGGCACCAATGGCGCGCGGAGTGACCGCGTCGGTCCCGCGGGTCCTGGAACTCGACCGCGTCCCCGAACGGATGCCACATCGGGACGCCGCGCTCGGCCAGCTGGCGAACGCCCTCGACCCGCTCCGGTCGGACCGGCCGGCGTATCCGATCTGCATCTCCGGACCGACCGGTGCGGGAAAGACGGCCCTCTCGCGATTCGCCGTCACAGAACTTCGTCGGGAGACCGCGGTGAACACCGCTCATGTCGACTGTCTGCGGACACGCTCGCGTGCCGCTATCCTTGAAGAGGCATTAGTCGACGCCGACTTGAAGACGCGTTCATCGCCGAAAGCGAACGCCGCGTCGTCGTACCTCGCGCAAATAGAGGACGCCGACTCGCCGATCGTGCTGACCCTTGACGAGGCGGAACACATCGAGGACGAACACCTACCGCACGTCCTCTTTGAGACAGATGGCGTGACGCCGATCTTCGTCGTCCACGAGTACGAGCGATTCGCAGCGCGCTTAGACTCCGCGACCGCCTCGCGGCTCCGCACCGGCCCTCATATCGAACTTGATCGGTACAGCCAACGCGAACTGGTCGATATCCTCCAGGCGCGCGTTGACGCTGGCGATCTCTCCGGGATCACGGGCGGGACGCTGGAGGTGATCGCGGACACCGCCGCCGGGAACGCGCGGGAAGCGATATCGATCCTCCGAGAGGCCTACGTCGAGGGTGAGGCCCGCGACGAACGAGTCACGCCGGCGTTGATCGGCGACGTCCGCGAACCGGCGATGGAGTCGATCCGGCGGTACAATGTGGAGCGACTGGACACGCCGCATCGACTGTTGAAGCACATGATCGACGACGCGGGCAAGATTAGGGCGGGCGACCTCGCGGACCTCTTCGAGGTGGAGTACCCGGATGCGGACGGTCGCGACCGCCGCCGGTATTTGAACGTTCTCGTGCGGTACGGGTGTATCCGGAAACAGGGGAGCGGAAGGGGGACGCGGTATCTTTCGATCAGTGGTAGCGAAGATGCTTAGTTGAGGATAGATACCGCATGACGGGTACAGAAAGTGTGAGAGTCGGCGGTTATTCGAATCCGTGCAACTTTCGATGTTCTCGAAGGAAGAGTTCTCCTGGAGACTTATTTGCCTCACTAGGGACCTCAATGTTCTTCCCTTCGAATTCCAAAACCTCGTCTGGGGTTGCAATCTCCTCCGAATCTCCAACAATCACTTCGTAATCGTCAGAAATTGCAAACCACCCCACATCGAACGCCCAGTGGTGTAGTTTACACAGACCAATTCCATTCGACGCGACATCTCTTCCTCCCTTACTCTTCGGGTAGATATGAGCTGCTTCAATTTCCGGATTACCGATTGGTGACCGTCGCTCCGAACCGCAGATCGCACACGAGTAATCATATGCCGACCGGACTTTCCGCTTGAAAGCCGCCGAGCGTTTGAGTTGAGAAGAATCCTCTCGCTCAGGTTTCTCGATCAGTGGCTCCTCTGAGTCTTCCTTGACCTCGGTTGCAGCGGCGAGATACTCATCCCAAGTGGCTAAGCCCAGCTTTTGGAGGTCGAATTTGTATTTCATTCTGTCCTCCGACAATTCGTTTTCGTATCTTGCGTCGGTGACTTCCACTAATCCCTCATACTCGTATTCGTCGAGGCCGTCTTCACTCGTGAATAGGTAAATCGGAATCTCTTCGTGTTCTGCCTCGACCATCGCACGGTTGGCATTCGTGAGCATTTGGTCGCCTTTCTCAGGCTCGCCTTCGCCGTCGTAGGTGAGTTCCGTTTCCGAGGTAAATTCGTCTTTGTAGATAGCGCCCTCATTTGCATTTATAATCACATACCGACCAGCCGAGGGATTTCGATAGGTGATTCCCTTGAATTGGTATCCGAATTTGGTGTCGAACACCGATTCGACCTCTTCTTGAGTAAGGACTTCACCAATCGCCAGATCCCTGATAGGGCCTCTGGAACTCATTGTAGTCGTGAAAATCGGCTTAGGAATAGTAGTTCTGATGCCGCTGTTTCTGCTCTAAGGTAGCTACGTCGGCGGTGGAGGGTCGAAGTTGCTCGTATGGGCTCCTTGATTTGAGTTGCCGGAAGTAGCGAAATTCAAAATATCCGTGTCCGGAAGTGCCGCAAATTTGGGATATTTGTCCGGAAGTGGACCGGTGGGTCCGTTACGTATGGTGATTCTGTTCTCATCTCGTTGAAAATAGACGGCTTCTCTCACCAATTCAAACCCGAAACGCCACTCCGAACGGCTGGATGTCGACGAGAGATCGCGTCCTGTCCCCGCAGGACACCGACGACGATGGGTTAGAGATCCGGTTCAGCATCGACGAAGAGGCGTATCGGTCCGACGAGGTCGGGCTGACGCTCCGGCGTGGGAACGACCGCGAACGGTTCCGCGTGACCGACGAGGACGAAGCGATCTACGAGAGTGCCGGCGGTGTACCGACGTGGTGTGAAGCGACGATCCGCCGGCTGGGACTGCACCTCGACGTGATCACGGAGTGAGTCAGATGCTCGCGACTCAGTGCCAGAAGAGGACCAGCGCCAGCAGCGCGAACGTCCCGCCGAACACGAGGGCGATGAACAGCTTGGCAGAGAGTGGGTACCCGTATCTCATTCCTCGTCGTCTTCAAGATCGGAAGCATCGAGTTCATCGTCGAGCCAGAGGTGCCCCTTCTGACTTACCTCGTAATATCCAGAGTCTGCCTTCCTCAACAGCCCGTGTTCTTCCAGTGTGTTCAGCCGGAGACGGACTGTCGAGTACCCAATGTCGTGTCCATGGCGATTCAAGTTCACGTACACGGACTTCGGCGGAAGCTCAAGATCGTGCTCAGATAGGAACTCAAGCACGACGGAGTCGTTCAACGACATCCAATCCGGCCGGGGTCGCATTCGGCTACTACAGCCAGTTCTGTCCATTTATTACCGGAGGTTCGGGGGGCTCGGTGGCATATGTTCGATATTTCAATAGCAGATATGTGCTAAGAGTTAAGCACCCTCTGTTCTCACAGGGTTGTAACGAAGGCACTTCGCGGACCCGTCGCTCCCCGATGGGTCCCTACTCGCAGAAGTTTGCGGACCCGGCGCTTGGGACGCCGGCCCGCGCGGGCCTTCGTGAAGTAGGCACGAAAGCCATGTACGACGACGCTACGGGGGGCCATGAAACCCCCGAACGAGATGACGCACCGCTGTTCCTGAGAACCAACTGTCCCAACTGTGGACGCCCGCTTGCGGACCACGGACTGACAACGGCCGGTCCCGGACGGACGCGGCTCGCGCCGTGTGGCTACGACGTGGCTGGTGTGACGCTTCGCGAGGTCGCGTTCGTCCTCGACGGTGGCGCGCGCCGGGCCGCAGCCGACGGAGGTGAGACGGCGTGAGCGACATGGACGTTACCGCGCCCGTCGACTACGTGTGTCGCGTCTGCGGCCACGAACAGACGGTCCGCGTCTACCCGGTCGTTCGTGAGGGCGGCGCGACGCTGGACGTCCAGTCCCGTCACCGCCTCGTGCAAGCCGGGTGTCCGGAGTGCGACCGACGGCGGACGCACGTCGCGGCCGCGGCGTTGGTGGACCGATGCGACGGTGTCGTGACCGACGGGGGCCGCGAGACATCTCTGGACGTGGAGCGGTACACGGTCGGCCGCGCCGCGTCGATCGCCTACGGCCCGCTGGGGTCGGATCCGGAGCCGTGGACCCTCCGGTTCGAGACGGAGGGCGGCGAGCGCGTCGTCGTTCGGTTGGACAGGGACGCCATGTACGAACTCTGGACGGAGGTCCGGGGCGTCCCATGGCCGACGGTCCACCGCCACCCGGAGCGTCGCGAGCGCGACGAACTCGTTCGCGAGATCGTGGAGCGGGCGAACGTCGCGGGCGAGTCGGAACTGCGCGAGGCGCTGGACGCGCTGGGGGGACGAGAGTGAGCTTCGAGACCGAGCACGGCAACCGCGAGGATCTCCGGCCGATCACGCCGAGGCAGGCGATGGAGGAATGGCTGGACGTGATCGAGGCGGACACGTCGGGGAGTACGGCCGACTCGTACCGGCGGCGTGTCCGGCAGTTCATCCAGTGGCTCGAATCGCGGGGCGTGTTGAATCTGAACGTCGTTGACGGTCGCGATATCAAGGCGTACCGCGACCACCGGGCGAACTCGTTGAACAACACTTCGATGAAGAACGAGCTGCGGACAGTCCGGCAGTTCATGAGCTACGGGGTCGCGCTCGAAGCGGTCGAGCCGGCACTCGTCGAGAAGTTCTCGGCGCACATTCCGTCGCTCACGAAGGGTGAGGAGTCGAGTGACTTGATGATCAGCCGGGAGCGCGCCCACGCGATCCTCGATCACCTCGACAGGTTCCGGTACGCGACCCGGGACCACGCGATATTCATCACGATGTGGGATACCGGAGCGCGGATCTCCGGGCTCCGCGCGCTCGACCTCGGTGACTTCGATGCGGAGGACGGGACGGTTCGGTTCGTCAGTCGTGAGCAGTCCAAAACGCGGTTGAAGAACGGCGTCACGGGAGAGCGGCTGAACCTACTCGACGAGAAGACCGTCGAGGTACTCCGCGATTACGTTCGTGAGCACCGGAACGATCAGGAGGATGAGTTCGGCCGCTCACCGTTGTTCACGACGAGATTTGGTCGGCCGACGTCGTCGACGTTCCGGCGGACTTCGTACAACCTTACACACCCGTGTTTCCGCGGTGGCTGTCCGCACGACAAGAACCCGGACACCTGTCAGTACCGCGAACACGGCCACGAGAGCAAGTGTCCGTCGGCGCTGAGTCCGCATCCGATCCGGACGGGCCGGATCACGGATCTTCGGAACCGCGGTGTGCGGATTCCGAAGGTGGCCGCGCGGGTCGATGCGCTACCGGACACGATCAGAGCGTACTACGACAAACCGAATCTCGGCGAGGAACTCGACCGCCGTCGAGATGAAATTGCGGAAGCAGGACTATGAGCAATTCACCAGTTTCAGGCGTTGACGCAGGGGGTATTGCACTCGAAGGCAAGGGGTTCGCCGCTCGGCGGTCCCACTTCTCACACTGCCGTCTTCCGATGATCGACAAATGACGGCAGTGATTCTCCAGTATCGGGTGCGGTACCCCTATCCTCGAAATGACTCTCCTGGAGAGAAATACCTCTCGTCGAACAGCAGTTTCAATACATCTCGAAGACGTAAAATACGTCTATAACCTCCAGAAACGTTGGTATCTATTACGATAATTTGAACACTACATATATAGCTGTAGGTGACCAGATTACATCCATCACAGGGAGATAGGGAGCACCGAACGCTCGCTGTGTACGAGAGAAACCATGGACATCAAGAACCTATTCGACGACGACCGCGCCGTTTCCCCCGTTATCGGGGTCATCCTGATGGTCGCTATCACAGTGATCCTCGCGGCGGTTATCGGGTCGTTCGTCCTCGGCCTGGGGAACAGCGTGCAACAGACCGCGCCGAACGCGAACTTCCAGTTCGACTACAACAGTTCGGCGTCCCCGGTGGAGGTGACCGCGACTCACAGCGGCGGGGACACGATTCCCGACAGTGACACGCTGACCCTCAACACGACGACGGACAGCGCCACGTTCACCGGCCAGGTTAGTGCCGGGAGTTCGGCGACAGCAAACTACACCAGCGGCGACTCGGTTCGCGTGATTTGGACCTCGGAGACCGGAGAAACCTCACAGACGCTTGCCGAGGAGACTGCCCCGTAGAACTGGACCGTCGACTTCGTCGATCTTATTCACCGTCGTATTAGAGAACAGAGAGACGTGTTCGTGAGTGGTACGTCACCGTTGGGTCTCTGAACGGACCGAGAAGCCGAAAGCCCGGAGCCGGCCGTCGGCAGATTCATACTCGGGCACCGACTGGTAGGAGTCCGATGCCAAGCTTCGACGTGTCCTTCGGCACGCACCTCTTCGAGTTCGAGGAGGACGCCGGGGACGGAGTCATCAGGGGCTGGGACTGGGTCCAGCGCTCGGTCTGGAAGAACATCGACTTCGACCGGGCGATGCTGCTCGACCTGCTCGACAGCGGGACGCTCGAGATACCCGAGTACCAGCGGGGCTACGCGTGGGAGGAACAGCAGTGGGAGGACCTGTGGGTCGAGCTGGAGCCCGCGTTCGCGGAGTCGATCGCACGAAACGACCTGACAGAGGTGTTCTTCGGGTCGGTGTTCACCGCCGACGTCGACAACCGGACGGCCGAGGTCATCGACGGCCAACAACGCATCACCACGGTGTCGCTCGTTCTCAAGATCATCCAGGAGCTCCTCGGCGACCTCGACGGGATCGACCCCGGGACCGAGGACGACATCGCGTCGGTCGCGACCCGCCAGGAGACGCTCATCGAGACCCTGTTCCTGGAGAATCCGGGGTCGACGAACCCGCGAACGAAGCTCACCCTCAACGACCACAACAACGAGTTCTATCAGGCGCTGATGGGGGACACGGCGGACAGGCTGTCGTACATCACCGACCGGGAGAGCGTCCACGGGAACCGCAAGCGGAACGCGATCACGATCAGGCAGTACGCGAAGCGCTTCCGGATCGGGGACGACGAGTGGGAGGACATCGAGAACGACAACCGCTCGTTCGACGACTCCAACGACCGGCTGATCGAGGCGTACGACTACTTCCGAAGCAGGATCGAGCGGGAGATCGCCGAGACGTACGACGACGACGCCTCGCGGGCGCGCGCACTCATCAACCTGAAGGAGTACCTCCTTCACGCGTTCGTTGTCGGGCACTTCCACGTCTCCCAAGGGCATCCGTCGCTGCTGATGGACATCTTCCAGATCCTCAACGACCGCGGGATGGATCTCAATCAGGTCGACATCATCAGAGCGCGGATCGTGGCGCGGCTGCGCGAGGACGCGAAGCCGGCGATCGAGGCGGAGAACCTCCAGCGGTGGAAGGACATCGTCGACCTGTTCGACGGGGACTACGGCGACGTGAGCGACTTCCTCGTCGACACCATCTCGATCGTCGACGAGCGCGTCGACGGTCGGTCGGAGGTGTCCGATCACCTGCTGGAGGCGTTCGTGCTCGATCCCCGCGAGGACCAGACGCTGGAGAGCCAGCTGAAGACGCTCGCCAGCACCGAGGAGTTCCTCAAGACGCTGGAGCGGTACAGCACGTACTACCACAACATCGTCTACCCGTACGACGACGGACTGTACTTGGAGGACGACCGACGCCAGCGGACGTGTAACGACATCCTCCAGCGACTCCAGTCGCTTCGGACCAGCCAGTGGCGACCGCTCGTGTTGGCGGCGTACGCCGTCGCGCGGGAGAGCGACGCGACCGACCGGGCGGAGTCGGTGCTCCTCCGGACGATGCGGGCGGTGGAGAACGTCACCTTCCGACAGGTGCTCTCCAGCATCAACCCCAACCGGCTGGAGGGTATCTACGCCGACGTCGCTCACCGGTTCACCCGGGAGGACGACGTGCTCGACGTGAACGTCGAGGCGGAGCTGTACACCGAGTTCGAGAGCGTCTACCCCGGCGTCGTCGGGACCTCGTTCGTCGAGACGCTGGTGGAGACGTCGTCGGTGAACACCAGATACGCGAAGGCGCTGCTGTGGAAGCTCACCGACGAACACACCGAGACCGACGCGATGTGGCGACGGTCGCTCAACATCAGCGAGGTGCACCTGGAGCACGTCTTCCCGCAGTCCCCGTTCCTCGACAACATCGGATCGTTCGACCGGTACTACTGGTTCGAACGGTTCTTCGACGCGGACGACCCCGAGGATCCGCTCGCCGAGACGATCGCGGGGATCGTCGACGCCGGCGACGACGAGCTCCTGATGGACATCTGTGAGGAGTACTACATCTCAGATCTGGGGAACCTCGGCCTCCTGTGGAACCAAGACAACGTGACCGGACAGAACCACCCGCTGTCCCGGAAGCTCCCGGTGTACCAGCGTTCCGACTTCGACGAGGCGGTCGTCAACGAGTTCTTCGGCGCGGATCGGTTCAGCGAGGTGGCGGCCACCACCCTCCATCGCTGGGTGGAGCTCAACGCCGCGCGGGGGACGACCGAGAACTGGGAGTCGCGGGCGGACGCGCTCGGGCTGTCGTGTGCCGACGGGGACGAGTTCGCCGCCGAGGTCGAACGCGAGCTGGCTGCGCTCGAGGAGACCGAGTCCTTCGGGGAGGCCGTCGACGAGTACGACCGGTACTGGACGCGGGAGGCGCTCGCGACGCGGAAGGCGGAGCTGGTCGAGCTGGCGCTGGAGTCGCTCGCGTTCCGCTACGAGGACGCCGACGGCGAGCGCGTCGCCGAGTTCGCCGAGTGGGACCGCGACCAGCTCGAGACGGCCGTCCGCGACGAGATGGACTCACGGGCGCGCGTGATCGTCGCCGAGAACGACGGGTACCGCGACGACTGAACCCCCGATCCCGGCGGACGGAGCGGTCCGCCGGACAGTTTATCCGGGTTACTTGCTAACATACACTATGGCCATCGCCCGCCACGGGCGCGGCCCGACGGCCGTCGCGCGTGCCTACGCCTCACAGGTCCACCCGGTGTTCATGCTCCCGCCGGTAGCGACGGCGCTGTTCGGGGCGGCGCTGGCGGGCGCGTTCGACCCGGCGTTGGCGCTCGTTCACGCCGGCACGGCCTTCTTCGCGGTCTACACCGCCCACGTGAAGGACGGCTACGTCGACTTTCACCGCCGCGGCGAGGACGACGATCACCCGATGACGGAACGCGGCTGTCGTCTCGGCCTCGCGGGTGCGACCGTCGGCTTCCTCGCGTCCCTCGCCGGCGTGGCCGTCCTTGCGGAGCCGACGGCCGCACCCCTCGCGGTCGCGGTCGCCGCGCCGACGTGGGCGATCGGCTACCTCCACGCCCCGCAGTTCGACACCAACCCAGTCACGACGACGCTGGGCTATCCCGTCGGCGTCGGGCTGTGCCTGCTGGGCGGCTACGCGGCACAGACCGGGACGCTCGCGCGGCGGCCGGTCGCGGTGGCGGGGGTGCTCGTCGTCACGCTCGCGGGCGTGAAGGTGATCGACGACGCCCAGGACTACGGCTACGACCGCTCGATCGGCAAGCGGACCGTCGCCGTCGCACTGGGACCGTCGCGCGCCCGCTCCCTCGCGGTCGCGGCCCTCGGCGTCGGACTGTTCGCGGTCGTCCCGCTGGCGATCACGGGGGTACTGCCGCCGAGCGCGCCCGTCGCGAGCCTCGCGTTCGGCGCCGTCGCCGCCGTCGCCGTCCGTCGCGATCCGGAGACGGCGACGATGCTGCTCGTGCGCGGCGCGTACCTCTTCCTCGCGGGCCTGCTGGTCGCCGTGTTCTTCCGCCCGCTGGCGGGCGTCCCGCTCCCGAACGTCACCGTGCTCGGACCGTACACCTACCTCGCGACGGAGGCCGTCTTCGGCGCCGTCGCGCTCGCGCTGTTGGTCCGTCGGGGACGGGACGCGCTGTGGCGCGCCGGCCGGACGGTCGCGGCGCTATATCCCGTCGCGTACGTCTGGGACTGGTACACGCTGGAGGTGGGCGTGTTCTCGATCCCGATGCGGACCGGGGTCGAGCTCGTCGGGATCCCGATCGAGGAGCACGTATTCATGATCGTCGTGCCGGCGCTGGTGCTCGGCATCCACGAGACGTTGCACCCGCGGGAGGACGGCGACGAGGCGACCGAGTCGGGGGCCGGGACCGAACGGCTGTAGCGGCGTCGATCCGGCTCGGTCGTCCGCCGGCGATCGGTTCCCGCCGGCTCACTCGTCGGCGACCGACTCCCGTCGCGTCCCCGTCACCGTCACGAGCAGCGGGAGGTCGTGGTCCTCGAAGCGCCAGCGCCCCTCGCCGTCCTCGACCATCGCCTCGGACCGTCGGATCGGCGAGAACGGCTGTTCGTTGACGGACCGGAGGTCGATCCCGGCGTCGACGAGCGCCGTCAGGATCTCCCCCAGCCCGTGGGTCCATTTGTGGGTGTCGCCGTCGGGCACCGGGTCGTCGGTCGAGAAGTACGGGTGTTCCACCGAGATTTCGCCGGCGGCGCCACCTCCCAGATCGTCCGAGAGGGCGGTCGCGATCGGGTGGTGTTCCGCGAGGTGGAACGTCCCGCCCGGCGCCAGCGACTCGGCGACGACCTCGGCCCACCGGTCCAGGTCGGGCAGCCAACAGAGCACGCCGAAGTTGCTGACGACGGTGTCGTACCCGCCGTCGGGCGGTTCGGGGATCGCCTCGGGGAGGTCGTACACGTTCGCTCGGACGAACGTCGCGTCGTCCGCGAGGCCGGCCGCCGCCGCGAGTTCCCGAGCGACTCGGACGCTCTCGGCGGAGATGTCCACCCCGGTCACCGTCGCCCCCATCCGCGCCCACGACAACGTTCGGGTGCCGATCGAGCACTGCAGGTCCAGCAGGCTGTCGCCGGTCGCGTCGCCCACCTCCCGGCGCTGGACCGGAAGCAGCGCCGACTCGCCGTCGAGGAACGCCTCGATCTCGGCCGTGCCGTCGGCGACCGACACCGGCTCGACCATCTCCTCCCAGTGCTCGCGGTTCGCCTCGAACCGCGCCGACAGGTCCGCGGTCGAGACGCCGTCGCTGCCGGGCCCGCTGTCGCTCGTCTCGTCGCCGCCGTCGCTCATACCGCGGGAATGTCGCCGGCATGGTACTTGGGCGTTCCGCGAACGGCGCTGCCGTCGGTGTACCCGGACGCCGGCCGGACTCGCCGAGTCGCCGACTCAGTCCCGCTTCGCCTTCGGGTTCGTGACGGCGCCGTTGGCCGCGCTGCCGAAGTCGCGGGCGAACTTCGCGAACACGCCGCCGGCGTACTGCGGCTCCGGTGCCTCGTACGCGTCGGCCCGCGCATCCAGTTCCCCGTCGCTCAGATCGACCGACAGCTCCCGCTCGGGGATGTCCACGGTCACCGTGTCCCCGTCCTCGACGAGGCCGATCGGGCCGCCCTCGACGGCCTCGGGGGCGACGTGGCCGACCATCGGGCCGCGCGTCGCGCCCGAGAACCGGCCGTCCGTCAGGAGGGCCACGTCGTCCTCGTGGCCCGCGCCGACGACGGCGGCGGTGACGCCGAGCATCTCGCGCATGCCGGGCCCCCCGCGGGGCCCCTCGTTGCGGATGACGATCACGTCGCCCGACTCGATCTCGCCGGACTGAACGTACTCCATGGCGTCCTCCTCGGCCTCGAACACGCGGGCTGGGCCCTCGTGGTGGAACGCGTCGTCGCCGGTGACCTTCAGGACTGCCCCGTCGGGCGCGAGGTTCCCCGTCAGGACCTTGATGGCGCCCTCCTCGCTGTACGGCTCGTCCACCGTGTAGAGGAAATCCGCCTCGATGTCGTCGTCCGCGGGGAGGTGTCCCTCCGATTCGAGGCGGGCGATCTCCTCGGCCATCGTCCGGCCCGTCACGGTCATCGCGTCGCCGTGCATGTAGCCGCCCTCGATCAGGCGACGGACCACGACCGGGACGCCCCCGACCTCGTCGAGGTCCTGCATGACGCGCGTGCCGCCGGGCTGGAGGTTCGCGATCTTCGGCGTGCGCCGGGAGATCTCGTCGAACTCCGTGATGTCCAACTCGATGTCCGCCTCCGCCGCCAGCGCGAGCAGGTGGAGCACGGCGTTCGTCGACCCACCCATCGCCACCTGTATCGCGATCGCGTTCTCGAACGACTCCTTGCTCAGGATGTCGGAGGGACGGCGGTCCTGCTCGACGCACTCCAGCGCGAGTTCGCCCGCGCGCCGGGCGGTGTCGTATCGCTCCTCGGACTCGGCCATCGGCGACGCCGAGCCCAGCGGCGCCATCCCCAGCGCCTCCGAGATGGACGCCATCGTGTTCGCGGTGAACATCCCGCCACAGGAGCCCGCGCCGGGGCAGGCGTGACGCTCCATCTCGTCGAGTTCGTCGGCGCTCATGTCGCCCTCGGCGTAGGTACCGACGCCCTCGAAGACGTTCTGGACGGTGATGTCCCGGCCGCCGTGCTCGCCGGGCCTGATCGACCCGCCGTACAGGAACACGGAGGGGAGGTCCGTCCGGATCGACGCCATCAGCATGCCGGGGAGGTTCTTGTCGCAGCCGGCGATCGTCACCAGCGCGTCCATCCGCTCCCCGAACGAGACCAGCTCGACGGAGTCGGCGATCACCTCCCGGGAGACGAGGCTCGCCTTCATCCCCTCGGTTCCCATCGAGATGGCGTCGGAGATGGTGACCGTCCCGAACTCGATGGGCATCCCCTCGGCGTCCTCGATCCCCTCGCGGGCGGCGTCGGCCACGTCGTCGAGGTGGACGTTGCACGGGGTGATGTCGGCGGCGGGGTTGGGGATGCCGACCATCGGGGAGGAGAGGTCCTGGTCGTCGTAGCCCATGGCCCGGAACATCGCGCGGTGCGGGGCGCGCTCGGCGCCCGCCGTCACCTCGCGACTGCGGAGGGACTCGTCCTTCTCGCCGGCGAACGTGTCGGCGTCGCCCGTGTCGTCGCCGGCCGCACCGTCGGCGTCGCCGTCGCGGGTCGCCTCCGGCGGTTCCTGCTTGCTCATACCACGGAGTCGGCGTCCGCCCTGATAAACTGCCGCACACGAACAGATGTTGCTGTCGGCCCCGAACGTGATCGGGTTCCGTCGTCGTCGCGGCGAGGGGGAGCGACGGACGGCCCTCGATCGCGCGACAGGATCGGGGCACGGGCGTTATTCTTAAATTCGATACGTCAGTGAGAACGAATAGTAGTCCGGACCGCGCCGCGATGTATCCCCTCGGGGAGAGGGACGACTGCGGCCGGTCGGCGAGTCGAATCCACAATGTCAGTCGTCACCTACGCCGTTCCGTTCCTGGTGCTCGGGGGCGCCGCGTCCGTTGCCGTGCTCCTGTTCGTGCTGTGGCGACGCCCGGTCACCCTCGGCGGGCCCGAGGTCGTCGGCTTTCTCGGGCTTGCGGTGGGCGCGACGATGTGGTCGTGGTCGTACGCGCTCCAACTGCGGGCGTCGACGCTCCCCGAGATCCTCGCGTACAACAACCTCCTGTGGCTGGGGACGGGGATCGTCGGCGCGTCGTGGCCGATCTTCGCGTTCGCGGTCGCCGGCGACGATCACTGGCTCACGCGGCGGCGGATCCCGATCGTCTCGGGCGTCCCGCTCGCGTTCGCCCTGCTCGCGGTCTCGAACCCCGCACACGAACTGATCTACACCGACGTCGCCCTGACGACCGGCGAGGTCGTCCGGTCGACGGTGACGCCGGGGATCGGGTTCGGGGCCTTCCTCCTGTGGTCGTTCACGGTGGACATGTACGTCCTCTGGCGGCTCGCTCGCAGCGTCCGTCGCTCGAACGGGATCACGCGGTCGCGTCGGCTCGCGGTGTTCGGGGCCGGACTCCTGCCGATGATCGCCGGAATCGTGAGCATCGTCGCACTCAGCAGTGGGGGCCCGCCGATCGACTTCACGCCGGCGTTGTTCTCGGTGACGACGATCCTCACCGGCGTCGCGATCACCCGGTACCGGCTCCTCGACTCCATCGCCGTCGCGCAGGACCACATCGTCACCCACCTCTCGGATCCCGTCGTGGTCGTCGACGGCGACGAGACGATCCGCGCGAGGAACACGGCGGCCGCTCGACTGTTCGGCGGCGACGACCCGATCGGCCGACCGGTCGACGAAACGTTCGGCGATCAGCCGACACTCGTCGAGGCGATCCGGACGCGGCCGTCGACGGGGACGAGGACCGTCACCGTGACGGTCGAGTCCGAGGACGACGCCGGGAACCCGGGGGAGGGGAGCGCTCGGCGGGACGCCACCGTCGACCGGGGGTCGGATGGCGAGCCCCGCACCGACCCGGATCCGACGACCGTTCCCCGGACCTTCGAGGTCTCCGTCGGGTCGCTCGATCGGACCGACGCGACGGTGCTCGTGTTCAGGGACGTCACGGAGCGGCTGGCGGCCGAGCGACGCGCCGAGGTGCTCAACCGCGTCCTGCGGCACGACCTCCGGAACGACATCTCGGTGATCGACGGCTACCTGCGGCTCCTCGAGGAGGAGATCGGCGACTCGGGGTCGGACGCCACGAGGGAGGCGTTGAACGTGCTGTCGAGGCGGACCGACGGGATGCTCTCGGTCGTCGAGCAGGCCGCGCTCGCCGAGACGCTCGCCGACGGGCGTCCGGAGTTCAGACGGTTCGATCTGACCGACCTGGTCCGCGACCGCATCGATCAGGTCCGCACCGAACACCCGGAGGTGCGACTCGAGACGTCGCTTCCGGACGACACGGTGTCGGTCTCGGCCGTCGGGGTGTTCCCCTCGGTGGTCGACAACCTGATCGAGAACGCGATCGAGCACGCCGACGACGAGCGGTCCCGACTCGCCGTGGATCTCGACGTCGATCCGGCGACCTCGACCGTCGAGCTCCGGATCGAGGACGACGGCCCCGGGATCCCGCCCGACGATCTGGCGGTCCTCGTCGGCACCGAGTCGTCGCCGGAGAAGGCGAGCGGGCTCGGGCTGTGGCTGATCAATCGGATAACGACGATCTCGGGCGGCTCCGTCGACGCGACCGATCGGGACGGCGGCGGGACGACCGTCTCGGTGACGCTCCCGCTCGCGGAGGCCGAGTCGCCGGCGGCGGCGGCGGCGCCGACCGCCTGACGGGTCGACGGCAACCCGGGATCCGGTCGGTTGTGAACGTCGGCCGACTCCACGTCGGGGACCCACACGGAACGGTCGTGCTCACGCGTCGCCGACGCCGCTCGCCGGGTCCGGAGTTCCGGATCCGAACTCGATCCCCGACCCGGACCCCGCTCCGGAGTTCACCGTGTCGCCGTGCTCCAGAAGGCGGCGGATCTCGGCCGTGACGAACGCGGGCTGGTCGAGGGTCGACGCGTGTCCCACGTCGGGCACCTCCAGAACGGTCGCGTCGCGGATCAGCGCCCCGAGCGCCGCCGACTGTCGGCGGACGAATCCGGCGTCGTGCTCGCCGTACAACACGAGCGTCGGCGCCTCGATCGACGAGAGATCGACGC
Organism: Halobaculum saliterrae; assembly: GCF_009831625.1. Taxonomy (GTDB): domain Archaea; phylum Halobacteriota; class Halobacteria; order Halobacteriales; family Haloferacaceae; genus Halobaculum; species Halobaculum saliterrae. Next base: position 85,057 of record NZ_WUUS01000001.1, read on the forward strand.
GGGTCCGGTCGAACGACGCCAGCGCGCGGATCACCTTCGCGAACTCCGCGGTCGACATCGCCGGCCCCGTCTCCCGGATCGCCTCGATCCGGTCGTAGTCGCCGCCGATCCCCGCTTCGGCGCGTTCCCGGAGCCACACCATCGCCCGCTCGACGCGTTCGTAGCCCACCACCCGTGCCGGCGGGATCGTCAGCCGGAGCGACGCGCGCTGGAGGCGCTCCCCGAGCGTGAGCGGGACGGGGCCGAACGTGTCCGCGAGCACGAGCGCCGAGAGCCCGTCCGGGTACCGCGCGGCGTACGTCATCGCGACGCACCCGCCCATCGACAGCCCGCAGACGACGGGACGATCGAGGTCGAGCGCGTCGATCAACGCCGCCAGATCCTCCGCGAACAGGCCGATACTGTATGCCTCCCGGTCGGAGCCGCCCGTCCGCCCGTGGCCGCGCACGTCGTAGGCGACGACGGTGTACTCGTCCGCGAGCGCGTCGAGCTGCGGCGCCCATTGCGTGTGGTCGACGATCGCGCCGTGGACGAACACGACGGGCGGGCCGTCGCCGCGGCGTTCGTAGTACGTCTCGACGTCGTTCGTCTCCACCGTGGGCATACCCGATCGGTACGCGCCGGACGAGGATAGCGGTTGCTCGGTCTCCAGCGGCGCACGAAAAACGGAAACCCGCGGTCGCGGTCGGTCGGCGCCGAGGTCAGTCTCGGCTCAGCACTCGGACCAGCCGCACGACTCGCAGGTCTTGCAGCCCTCCGAGTAGTACAGCGTCATGCTGCCGCAGTCGGGACACTCGGGCGACTCGCCGTTGGCGATGAGCTCGTCGACCGCGTCCGACTGTGCTTCCACGTCGCCCGCGTCCTCCGGACCGGGCGCCGTCGCGTCCGCGGGCGCTCCGGAGTCCGAGACCCCACCCCCGACGGCGGTGCCGCCGTCGGACTCGGGCGTCGCGGCGTCGGTCGGGGCGCCCCCACCGACCTCGTCGAGGCTCGTCTGCTCGGGGTACCCCTTCTCGACCTCGTCGTCGAGGTAGCGGCGCATCGCCGTGCCGATCGCGTCCGGGATGGACTGGATCTGCTCGCCCTTGTCCCAGGCGATCTTGGGACTCCGGGTGCCCTGCAGCTCGTCGACGATCTCCCGGGGGTCGACCCCCGAGCGCAGCGCCGTCGAGATGACCTTCGCCAGCGACTCCGTGAAGGAGTTGGTGAAGCCGCCGGAGTGGCCGATGTTGGCGAACAGCTCGAACGGCTCGCCCGACTCGGGGTCCTCGTTGATGGTGATGTACATCTTCCCGTAGCCGGTCTCGATGAGCTGGGTGACCCCGCGCAGCGAGTCCGGCCGGGCGCGCTTCTCGGTGTAGTCGATGTGAACCGTCCGCTCGTCCGCGGCCTTCAGCAGTTCGGAGACCTCCTCGTCGAGGGCGGCCTGCACGTCCTCGTTGTCGAGGAACGCCTCGAGGCCGCCGAACACCTCCGAGATCTGCTCGACGAGCGCCTCGGCGGCCTCGCTCTCGTCGGCGAACTCCGTGTTGTCGGCGCGGGTGGTGAGCACCTGCTTCGAGCGGGTGCCGTCGCGGTAGTAGGTGACGCCCTTGCCGCCGTGCTCGTAGATGTACTCGAAGACCTCCTGTGCGTCCTCGAGCGTCGAGTCGTTGGGCGCGTTCACCGTCTTCGAGATGGCCGAGTCCACGCCCGTCTGGCAGGCGACCTGCACGCCGGCGTGGTCCTTCGCGGTGAGGTCGCCCGTGACGACGAACAGCTCGCCGATGGCGTCCGGCACCGTCTCCAGGCCGTCGACGCCGTCGAACTCGTTGGTCGCCATCTGCTCCTGGGCCTCCTCCTTCACGGCGTCGACGTCGATGTCGTTCGCCTCCAGCGTGCGCAGGAAGTAGTCGTCGAACTCGACGAGCATCTCGTCGCCCTGCACGTCGTCGGAGACGTTCTTGTAGTAGGCGACGTTGTAGATGGGCTCGCAGCCGCCGGTGGTGTTACCCACCATCGACGTGGTGCCCGTCGGCGCGATCGTCGTCGTGTTGTGGTTGCGGATCGGGTAGCCGTCCTCCCAGTCGTGGGGGTCCTCGCCGACGTACTGCTCGAACCAGTCGGCGTAGCGGACGGGGTCGGCGTACTTCGAGTCCTCCCAGTCGTTGAAGCTACCGCGCTCCTCCGCCAGGTCGTGGCTGGCGGCCTTCGACCCGTGGTTGATGTGGGTCATCAGCTCCTCGGCGATCAGGTTGCCCGTCTCGGAGCCGTAGCGGACGCCGAGCTGGATGTACAGCTGCGCCAGCCCCATGACGCCGAGGCCGATCTTGCGCATGTCGCGGACCTTCTCCTCGATCTTCGGTACCGGGAAGTCCGACATGGTGACGACGTTCTCGAGGAAGCGCGTCCCCATCTCGATGCGGTAGTCGAACTCCTCCCAGTCGATCGCCTCCTCGAGGAACGCCTCGACGGCCGCGGACTCGGTGTCGTACTCGTCGCCGTGCTCCTCGGCCCACACCCGCCAGTCGGGCGCGTCGAGGTCCGCGAGCGTGGAGAGGTTGATGTGTCCGAGGTTGCACGCCTCGTACTCCTCCAGCGGCTGCTCGCCGCAGGGGTTCGTCGCGAGGATGCGGTGGTCAGGGTGCTCCTCCACGTCGAAGCTGTGGAGCTTGTTGATGCGTTCGAGGTAGACGACGCCCGGCTCGCCGTTCTCGTGGGCGCCCTCGACGATCTGGTCCCAGATCTCCTCGGCGGGCACCGACAGCACCTCGCCGACCTCGACGTACTCCCCGAGGCCGAACATGTCGTACAGCTCCTTCGTCTCGGGGGTGGCGACGTGGGGCTCCTCCGTGCGCGGGTTGGTGAAGGTGAACTCCTCGCCGGCGTCGAGCGCGTCCATGAAGTCGTCGGTGACGCCGACGGAGATGTTGAAGTTCGAGAGGTGGCCCTCGACGGCGTTGCGGAGGTGCTTGGGCACCTTGCCGTCGTCGTCGATGAGCTCGCGGGCCTCCTCCAGCGCGTCCGCGAACGACGTGTGCGTGAAGTCGTCGGGGTCGTTGAGCCGGAGCGTGTTCGCGAGGCTCACGTCCTTGTTCTTCGCGTGGAGGAACTGGATCACGTCGGGGTGCGAGACGCGCATGACGCCCATCTGGGCGCCGCGACGCGCGCCGCCCTGCGCGATCGTCTCGCACATCTGGTCGAACGTTCGCATGAACGTGATCGGCCCGGAGGCGATCCCGCCGGTCGAGCCGACCGCGTCGCCGTACGGCCGGAGCCGCCAGAAGGCGTACCCCATCCCGCCGCCGGACTGGAACACCTGCGCGGCCTCCTTGGCCGTCTGGTGGATGTCGTCGATGTCGTCCTCGGGGGAGTCGACGAAGCAGGCGGACAGCTGCTGGAGCTCGTCGCCGGCGTTCATCAGCGTCGGCGAGTTCGGCATGAACGAGAGCCGCTCCATCAGCTCCTGGAACTCGTCGGCCGTCTCCTCGACGTGCTGGCGGACGTCGTCGGGAAGCTCGGGGACGACCGTCTCGTAGGCGAACTTGTTGACGTTGTAGACGGTCAGCTCGGTCTCGGCGTCCTCGTCGTCGGCCGTGACCCCGGCACCGAATACTTCCTCGGCGAGCTCGTCGCGGCGCGGGTGATCGGGCTTGATCTGGTCGGGCGTGACCGTGACGGGCTCGTCGGCCCCGAAGACGGCCTCCGCGAGCGCGACGTTGTGACCGACGCGCTCGAACAGTTCCTCCTGCGTCTCGTCGGGGTTTCCGTCCGCGTCCTTGCGGAGGTAGCGGGCGGGCAGGATGTTGTCGTAGGCGTTGGACGTGAGTCGCTCTCGCAGCGTGTCCCCCTCGGTTCGTTTGATCGGCAGTTCGAGTTCGTCGGCGTCGAGATCGGCGCGACTCATTCGTCGCGCTCCCCCCGTTTCTCGCCGACAGATCGGCAGACGTCGGTGTGGATATCGTGGCGTTCCATTGTGGGTTCGGACGGACGTTCTGTACCGGACCCACGCTCATAAACGGCGTGGGTTCCGGTAGAGTTGTGTTAACTCAAACGAGCTTGACATAGGCGCGGCTTACGGTATGAGTCCAAGCCCGTCTGATCGGGTCCGTATGGGCGTTGTACGAGCGTCGGTATAAGGATGTTCAGAGCGGAGTGAAAGTGGTCAACGATCGGAACGATCAGGAGATCGGGAGACGCGAGTCGAGGCAGACGAGGGACCGGAGTCGAACGCGTGATCGACGGGGGTCGAAGGCGCGATCATTTCGTCACACCCCCGTATCCGTGGCCGCTCGTGAACCGATCGCCGCGGCGTTCGACGGCGTCGACCGGTTCGAGTCGTCGCCCAGTCTCCCGAAACACGTGTCATTCACGTGGGGGAAAGGGATACCACAGTCGGATGTGTAGGCGAGGTCGTGACCGCAATGAGCACCCTCGCGTTCGCCGCCTCCGCCGCACTGCTTCAGCTTCCCGGACCGCTCGACTCGACGCTCGGGACCGTCTTCCTCGCGCTGGTCGGGTTTCTGGTCGTCCTGCTCGTCGGTCGAGTCGTCCTCAGTATCGCCTGGCGGCTGGCGCTGATCGCGGCGTTCGCCGTCGGGGTGTTCCTCTTCGTGACGACGTTCCTGTTGTGACCGGCCAGCCGACCGCCTGACCGCCGCCAGCAGCTCCTCGCTCGGGAGCCGCGTCCACACTCGTGTCCGTCGAACGGAAGGAGGGGACGTGCTTATCCGTGTGACCCGCCTGAAGGCCGTAATGGCCAACCGATCGGAGGTCGCCGATGGCGACCCGGACCTCCGTGCGCTGCGTCGCGTCGGCCGGCGGATGGCACGCGCCGACGACGTCGACGCCGTCGCCGAGGCGTTCGTCGATACCTGTGTGGAGGAGCTGGGCATCACGCTCGCCGCCGTCCGCGTGTACGATCCCCGGCGGGACGCGCTCCACGTCATCGCCGCCGCGTCGGACGCGACCCCGTATCTCGACGGGTGGGACGACCACCGCCGCGGCGACGACCGGAGCCCGGCGTGGCGCGCGTACACGACAGGAAACAGGGAGTACGTCGAGCGCCCCCTGTCGGAAACGGACGCCGATCCCGTCTCGAACGCGCTGTATCTCCCACTCGGAACGCACGGCGTCGCCGCGGTGGCGACCTTGGACGATCGCGGCTTCGACGATCGGACCGAGTCGCTCCTCGGAACCCTCGTCTCCGATGCGACCGCCGCGCTCGACGCCGCCGCCGACCGACGCGGGCTTCGTGGGCTCCACGACGCGACACGGGCGATGCAGGCGGCGGACGATCCCGAGGCGATCGCCGGCGTCGTGGTCGACGCCACCGAGTCCGTGCTGGGTATCCCCTACAGCGGCGTCCGTCTGTGCGACGACGACGGGATCCCGCTGGCTGCGGTGTCGGACGCCGCGGCGCGGGACATCGGCGTGGGCGGGGACGCGGACGGCGAGCGACGCGCGCGCGAGGCGTTCGAGCGCGGCGAGCCGGTGGTGTTCGACGAGATCGACGACACGGTGACCGCCGAGGCGGCACCCGCGTTTTCGGAGGCCGCGGTGTACCCGCTGGGCGATCACGGGACCTTCGCCGTCGCGCTCCCCGAGGGGATGCCGCTCGACGGCCGGCGAAGAGAGCTCGCACGGGTGCTCGCGGACAACGCGACCGCCGCGCTCGACCGGGCGGAGCGGTCCGACCGCCTGCGAGAGCAGGCGTCGACCATCGCCGCGCAGGACGAGCGGCTGGAGGAGTTCGCGAACGTCGTCTCACACGACCTCCGGAACCCCCTCAACGTCGCACAGGGCCGCCTCCGGATGGCACGCGAGCGCACCGAGGACACGGCGGTCGCGGAGGACCTCGAGACCGTCGGCGACGCGCTCGACCGGATGGACGCGATCGTCGAGGACGCCCGCGGACTCGCGGTCGGCGAGACGGCCGACGACGCCCGGGAGCTGTCGGTCGCCACCGCCGCCGAGCGTGCGTGGGGCGCCGTCGAGACCGGCGACGCCGAGTTGATCGTCGAGGTGACCGGGACCGTCGAGGCGGACCCGGGACTGCTCGCGCAGCTGTTCGAGAACGTCTTCCGCAACGCGGTGGAACACGCGGGCGAGGCGCCGCGCGTGCTCGTGAGCGACGCCGACACCGAGGGTGATCCGGACGTGGACGGGGGTCGCGGCTTCGCGATCGAGGACGACGGCCCGGGCGTGCCCGAGGACGAGCGGGGCGCGGTGTTCCGCGTCGGCTACTCCGGCCGCGACGGCACCGGACTCGGCCTCGGGATCGTCGCGCGCGTCGCCGAGGCCCACGGGTGGAGCGTCCGCATCGAGGACGGTGACCGCCTCGGGGGCGCCCGGTTCGTCGTCGAGCCGTAGCTCGTCCCCTCGCCCGCCCGCGTGTCGGCGGTCGCGGACGACACGCAAGCGGTAAGCCCCCGGCGCGAGCACGACCGACACGACAGATGCTCCTCACGCTGGAAGGGCTCGACGGGAGCGGGAAGACCACCGCCTGGGAGGCCCTCAGACACGCCTATCCCGACGCGACGTTCACCCGCGAGCCGACCGACTCGTGGTACGGAGACGCCGTCTACCGGTCGCTCGGCGAGGACGACGCCGACCCGCTGGCCGAGCTGTTCCTCTACGTCGCCGACCACGCGGATCACCTCTCGCGGGTGGTCCGGCCGGCGCTGGCCGACGGCGATCTGGTGGTCTCCGACCGCTACACCGACTCGCGGTACGCCTATCAGGCCGCCAGCCTGGCGGACACCGACCTCCAGCGGCCGCTCGAATACATCCGCGGCATCCACGGCGCCTTCACCCGCGAGCCGGACGCGACGATCTACCTCGACGTCGACCCGGAGACTGCGGCCGCACGCGCCGGCGCGACCGACAAGTTCGAGCGCGCCTCGTTCCTCGCGGAGGTGCAGTCGAACTACGAGCGCCTGATCGACGCCGAGCCCGAGCGGTTCGTCCGCGTCGACGCCGCCCGCTCGCCCGAGGAGGTCCTCGACGCCGTGGAGGACGCCGTCGAACGGCTCGTCGAGGCACACGGCGACGGCGACAGCGACGACGGCTGAGACCACGGGAGCCGGACTCGCACCCGCTCGTTTTTGTCGGACCGGTCCGTGGTTCGGACATGTCGCGTCGCGACCGCGATCCGGTCGTCGGACGGCGCGAAGCCGCCGCCCTCCTGCTCGCGCTCCTCCTCGTGCTCGCCGGCTGTGCGGACGCGGTCGGCTCCGGCGACGACGCCGGCGGCCGGACGGTGAACCCCGCGCTCGCGGACACGCCGACGGCGACGCCGACGCCGCCGGGCGGGTTCCCGGCCGGCGTCGATCGCGGCGGCGTGACCGTCGAGCGCGTCGTCGACGCCCACCGCACGGCGCTGGCGAACGGCTCGTGGACCGTCACGTTCACGCGAACCGTCGCCGGGCCGAACGGCACGGTCGAGCGGAGTCGCGCGCGAACGCTGGTGAACGGCTCGCGGACCCTCTCGACGTTCGAACGCGTCCGCGGCGACGACCGCCTCGGGTCGGCCCACTGGAGCAACGCGACCGCCGGCGCGAGTCGACGGACGGACTGGGAGGGTGCCGTCAGTCTGGAGGGGCGGCCGGGGGATCCGGGGACCCCGACGGGGGTCGATCCGACGGGCGGCGCCTGGCTGTACGCGGCGTTCCTCGACACCGATCCCGAGTACGCGGGCACCGAGTCGACCGACGGCGGGACCGTGACCGTGCTTCGGGGGAAGGCAGGTCGGATCGAGCGGGCCGGACTCCCCGATCGAACGTCGGTCCGACTCCGTGCACGTATCGGCGCCGACGGCGTGGTCCGGTCGCTGACGCTCCGATACGAGGTGTTCCTCGGCGACGACCCCGGCGTCGTCAGGATCGAGATCCGGACGACTGCGGTCGGCTCGACGACCGTCCCCCGTCCCGAGTGGGTCGATCGCGCGCTGGCGAACGCGAGCGCCGAGGCGGGTGGACGCGGCGAGGCCGTCGACGAGACTGCCGAGTGACGCCGGGCGTCGGCCGCACCGAGCGCCCGTCGCATCCCCGACCGCCGGCACCATCCGAACTTATTCATCGCGGGCCCGTGGCGGCGGTATGCGACACGCCGCGGGCACGGTCGCGCTCGCCCTCCTCGTCCTCCTCGCAGGCTGCGGCGCCGGGGGCGGCGGCGACGGCGGCCGGACCGTGAACCCCGCGCTCGCGAGCACGCCGACCGCGTCACCGACGCCGACGCCCGAGCCGGGCTACCCGCCCGGCGTCTCGGCCGACGCCGTCGACGTGACGACGCTCGCGGCGAGTCACGACCGGGCGCTTCGCGACGTGAACTCGACCGTCCGGTTCCGGCGGACCGTCGTCGCGGCGAACGGGACCGTGCTGTCGACGCGCCACAGCGTCGTCGAGCGGGCGGGCGTCCGGCTCGGGGCGAGCTACGTCCGGAACGGAAGCGTGCCGGGGGAGGAGGGGCCGCCGATCCGCGCGTTCGCGTTCTGGACGAACCGCAGCGTCACCGCGCTGCGAACGGTCGGCGACGACGGCGGAGTCAGCTATCGGGCGGTCCCGGGTCAGCCGCCGACGGTCGCGAACGCCGACGACAGCGGGGAGGAGCAGGTTCGCTCCGCGTTCGAGGGGACGACCCCGCGGGTCGCCGACACCGTCGCCGTCGCCGGGGAGCGACTGTTCGTGGTCGTCGCCGAACACGACCGGCTCGACCGGGACGGAAACCGGGTGGAGGAGTTCAACGCCACGGCGTACGTCACCGACGACGGCATCGTCCGCGGATACGAGGTGCGCTACACCGCGACGTACGGGTCCGGGAACGAGTCGGTCACCGCGACCGTCGTCGAGCGCTTCCGCGTGACGACCGGCGACACCGACGCGGCGCCGCCGGCGTGGGTCGACGAGGCCCTCGAGGCGGGCGCGGAGGGGGAGACGAGAACGGAGAACGAGAGTACGCCCTGAACGGGAGCGGGAGAACCACCGGTGATGGACCAGTTACTCCGCGGGAACTCGGCCAGCTACTCCGCAGGTGACCAGCCGGCTACTCCGCCGCCGGGAGGTCGTACTCCTCGGGCGGCGGGACGTACAGCAGGTCGATGGTGAACCCGAGCGCGAGCGGAACCCCCACGAAGACCGCGAGGAACAGGCCGGCGGCCCCCTCGAACAGCGGGGACTGGATCACGACGCCCTGGATCAGCCCGAGCACGAGCAGGACGACCGGCGAGACGAGCATCGTGTACGTCACCCAGCCCCACTGCGTCTTCAGCCGGATCCGGAAGAAGCGCGAGAGCACCGCGACGACGAGCGTGTTCACCGCGAGCGCGACGACGGTGAGCACGAGCGCGAGCGCAGAGACCATACCCCGCCTTGGGGTCGGGCGCTCTTTGGCCTGTCGGGCCGGCGAGTCGCCGGCGGGCGAGCGAGCCGCCGCCGTCCCGCCGCAATTTATGCCGGATGCCGCGGCAGGTGGTGCCATGAGCGACGACGTGACGCGGATCGTCGGGGAACGCGACCTGGACGAGACGCGCTTCGACGCCGAGGACGCCCGCGCCGCCCTGCGCGACATCGTCCGCACCCGCCGGTTCGACGAGCGCGCGCTCGCCCTCCAGCGGCGCGGATGGATGAGCGGCTACCCGCCGTTCGAGGGGCAGGAGGCCGCGCAGGTCGGCGCCGCCCACGCGATGCGCGAGGAAGACCACCTCTTCCCGACCTACCGCTCGAACGCCCTCCAGATCGCCCGCGGCGTCCCGATGAGCGACATCCTCCTGTTCCGACGCGGGTTCCCGGAGTACCACTCCGACCACGACGTCCCCGTCTTCCCGCAGGCGGTGCCCATCGCCAGCCAGCTCCCGCACGCCGCCGGCGCGGGGATGGCGGCGAACTACGCGGACGAGGACTGGGCCAGTCTGGTCTGCTTCGGCGACGGCGCGACCTCGGAGGGCGACTTCCACGAGGGGCTGAACTTCGCGGGCGTGTTCGACGCCCCGACCGTGTTCTTCTGTGAGAACAACGGGTGGGCCATCTCGCTGCCCCGGGATCGCCAGACCGCCAGCGAGTCGATCGCGGTCAAGGCCGACGCCTACGGCATCGAGGGCGTCCGGGTCGACGGCAACGACCCGCTCGCGACGCGGGCGGTCGTCGAGGACGCGCTGGAGCGCGCCCGCGACGGCGACCCGGTGCTCGTGGAGGCGCTGACGTACCGTCGGGGCGCCCACACGACCGCCGACGACCCGAGCCAGTACCGCGACGGCGACCCGGACCTGCCCGAGTGGCGCGTTCGCGACCCGCTCGATCGCTTCGGCGAGTGGTGTCGCGAACAGGGGGTCGCCGACGACGAGTTCCTCGAGGCGGTCACCGACGAGGCGAACGACGAACTCGCCGACGCCGTCGAGACCGCCGAGGCGGTGCCGCGACCGGAGCCGGAGGAGATGTTCGACTCGCTGTCCGAGGACCTCCCCGCGGACGTGCGCCGACAGCGCGAGGCGGCGAGCTCGTTCGCGGAGGAGCACCCCGAGGCGTACGAGCTGGACCGGTAGCCCGCGTCTCCAGCTCGGGGGGCTCGCCACTCACCGGGTGCCCGCGGCGTTCGCTCGCCGGCCGGACCGTCCCGGCTGCGGCCCCGTCGGCTACTCCGTCATCGACACGTACGTCCGCGTGTCGGTGACGCCGTCGACGCCGCGGACCGCGTCGGCGACGGTGTCGAGCACGGTGTACATGTCGGGCGCGTCGACCTCCGCGACCACGTCGAAGTCGCCGGCGACGACGTGCGCCTCGGTCACGGTCTCGATCCCGGAGACCGCGTCGGCGACGCCGGACGTGTCCGCGTCCCCGCCCACCTTCACCATCACGAACGCGTGAACCATATCCGTGTGAACATGTACCACAGTAAAAAGCGTTCCTGCGAGCCGGAGATAGCGTTATGTTCTCGCGTGGTAATTGGTAGCACATGCGTTTCATTGTCATCGGATCGGGCCGTGTCGGACTTCGCACGGCTCGGGTGCTCCGGGAGGAGGGCCACGATGTGACGATCGTCGAGCGCGACGCCGACCGGGCCGATCGGGCCAGCGCGGACGGCTTCAGCGTCGTCGAGGGCGACGGCTCCCACGAGGACGTGCTGGCGAAGGCGGCCGTCGACCGCGCCGACGCCGTCGGGGCGCTGACGGGGGATCTGAACACGAACTTCGCGGCGTGCATGATCGCGAAGCACCACGGCTGCCGCACCGTCATGCGCATCGACGAGGACTACCGCGAGGAGATCTACCAGAAGTACGCCGACGAGGTCGACGAGATCATCTACCCCGAGCGGCTGGGCGCCATCGGCGCGAAGAACGCGCTGCTGGGCGGCAACATCCGGGCCATCGCCGACATCGCGGAACACCTCCAGGTGCTGCTGTTCACGATCACCGAGCGGTCGCCGATGCGGGGGTACACGCTGTCGGAGGTCGAGTTACCCGCGAACGCGCGGCTGCTGGCGTTCGGCAAGCGCGGCGAGTCGATGGGGATCCCGCTGCCCGACAACTCGCTGGAGTTGGGCGATCGGGTCGCCGTCCTCGCGGACTTCGGCGTGCTCGACGACGTCCGGCAACTGCTGGTCGGCGACGACGCCGGCGAGACGCTCGCCTCGGCCGCGAGCGCGGGGGGTGATGCCTGAATGGTTGTCGCGTACGTGATGGTGAAGGCCGCCTCCGGCGACGCCGACCGCATCCGCGGGGCGATCCGCGAGCTCGACGGCGTCGTCGAGGCACACATCGTCGCCGGCGACATGGACTTCGTCGTGAAGGTCGACGTGGACGAGCCGGCCGACGTGAAACGCGTCGCCGCCGACGGGATCCAGGACATCGCCGGCGTGGAGGACACCCGGACGTACATCGCGATGGGCTGATCGTCGAAAGTCGACCCGACGACCGCCTCGCCCCCGAACCGTCTCGGAATCGCCTCAGAACACGCCGTCGCCCTCGTCGCCGCCGGCCGCACGCGCGCTGCTGATGAGTCCCGTCACCGGCTCGCCGTACTCGTACCCCGGGATCACGCCCTGCACGTACGTCCCCTCGACGAAGTCGACGACGGCGACCGCGTCGTTCAGCCCGCGACGCTCGTTCACGTCCCGGATCGACTCCGTGACCGTCACCTCGTCCCCGTCGCGCTCGACGGTCGGATCGAGATCGTGGCCGGCGGCGGTCACGTCGCCGACGGCCGCGATCCGGCGCTCGAAGGTGTCGAGCCAGCCGTCCTCGACCACGTCCGCGACCTCGTCCTCGGCGACGGCCGAGAGGGTCGGCACGGAGACCGACACGTCGAACTCGATCCGACCGTCGTCCGCCTCGGCGACGGCGATCGCGGCGTCGAACGGGGTGGAGGTGACCGCGAGCGTGCCGTCCGGGCCGTCGTCGCTGACGGCGTCGTGATCGCGGGCGGCACGGCGGACGCGTCCTGGGAGGGCGGAGTCGTCGGTGTCGCTCATGCCCGTTCGGAGGGACGGCCGTCGGATAAGCGACGCGCTCGCGGCGTCGAACCGGCGCCGCCGCGTCGGCATCGGCACGTCGGAGCCGCCACGCCGGTCCCGCCCGGCCCCGTCGTCGGCGCCGGCAGTCGGCGCCGGCAGTCGGCGCCGGCGAACGGGAGCCTTTAGCCCGCCCAGTCGAAGCCGCGGGCATGGCCGACACGTTCCACGACACCGACGCGCTCGTCGCGGCGCTGGCGGACGCCGACTTCGACCGCCCGCCCGCACTCGTCGCCAACGCACACATCACCGGGGTGAGCGTCGCCCGCGCGCTCTCGGCGCACGACGTGCCCGTGATCGTGCTGGATCGCACCGACTCCGGGCTCGCGCCGCCCTCCGAGGCGGTGGACCACGCCGGGCAGGTCACCTACCCGCTGGACGACGCCGACGGCTTCCGCGCGGACGTCGAGCGGATCGCCGACGCCCTCGATCACGAGCCGGTCGCGTTCGCCTGCATGGACGAGTGGGTGCGCGGGTTCGCCGAGACGGAGCCCGCGGGCGTCCGCCTCCCGTTCTCGGATCTGGCGGGCGTCGAGCGCGTGCTCGACAAGTCGAACCTCTACGCGCTGTGTGAGGAGTTGGGCGTGCCGTACCCCGAGACGTACGAGGTGGGCGAGCACGGTATCGAGGCGGTCGTCGAGGCGCTCTCGTTCCCGTTCGTCGTCAAACCCGCACACAAGCGGAAGTTCGAGGAGGCGTTCGGGACGAACGTCATCGAGGTGGCCGACCGCGAGGAGTTCGCGGACGTGGTCGCCGAGGCCGAGGAGCACGGCGCGACGGTGCTCGCTCAGGAGAAGGTGAACACGGAGGCGGGCCGCGACACCTCGCTCGCGAGCTACATGCCGCCGGAGTCCGCCGACCGCGACCCCCTCGCCGTCGTCGGCAACGCCGCCGTTCGGTTCCCCGCGTTCGGCACCTCCTGTCTCGTCGAGCGCGTCGAGGAGCCCGCCGTCCGCGAGCACGCCCTCGCGGTGCTGGAGGAGACGGGATACCACGGCATCAGCGAGTCCGAGTTCGTGTACGACGCCGACCGGGGGGAGTACGTGCTGCTCGACGTGAACACGCGCCCGTGGAAGTGGATCTCGATGCCCGTCGCCGCCGGCGCGAACCTCCCGATGGCCGCCTACGCCGACGCCGTCGACGACGCGGAGTACGAGGCCGAAGCGGCGGTCGACGGCCCGCGGGACGCGCGCTGGACGTACCTCCCGGACTACGTTCAGCGGTGTCTCACCGACGAGGCGTTCTGGGACGTGCTCTCCGACGACGACTGGGCGAGCCTGTTCTCGGGCGACTTCGAGCGCGAGGGTGACCTGACGACCGGACTGTACCGCCCGAGCGACCCGGCGCCCGCGGTGAAGTACCTCACCGGCGAGTTCACCGACCGCGAGTACTACTGTTCCTGCTGAGGCGTCGGTGTGAGGAACGGGTCGGGTTCGAAAGCGATCGAGCCCGACATTCCATTTCTTTCAGGTATTCGGGTCGAAAACGCTGACAGGAAGGACTTGCGGACCGAATAACAGGTAGCCGAGAAAGCATCAGCTATGCCATTCATTCGCTCAGAGAATCGATCAGTTCTAGCACCTCTTCCTTCGAGTATGGTTTGATCAAGTATTCATCTGCGCCCGCTTCAATTGCTCGTTCAATCGATTGTTCGGACCTACGAGCAGTACTGATAATAACTTTGATGCTCGGATCGATAGATTTGATCTGTTTCGTCGCCTGAAGGCCGTCCTTCACGGGCATATTGAGATCCATTATGACAATGTCGGGGTTGTAGACGCTGGCAAACCACACCGCTTCATCCCCATCCTTCGCGCATCTGACCGAGATACGGGAGTCATTCAACAACCGCTGTATCAGACTCCGATGTACGGAATCGTCTTCTGCGAGAAGGATGTTTATCATACTATCATTAGTGGGGCTGCTCGACAGTAGCACCGAGTTGGTACTAATCGATTAGGTTTTCGACTATATCTATCAAACGCTGGGGTCCGCCGTCTGCGCTTCGATCCCGCCGTGTGAACTCGCCGCGACGCTCGCGATGCATCACGCCGGGGGCGACCCGTCAGATCAGTCGCAGTCGCGCCGTCCAGAACTCCGCGAACGCCTCCTCCAGCGCCGCCTCCGGCTTCCCGGTCGCGTCGCTCGCCGCGGTGTGGTCGGCGTACTCCGCCAGCCGCTTCACCACGCCGCGCTCGCCCACCAACACCACCCGATCCAGATCCGCGGGCAGTTCCGCCAGCGCCTCGCGGCACTCGTCGAGGTGCTCGTCGATCTGCTCCTCCCGCAGGCGCTCGTAGCGCGCCTGCGAGAAGCCGCCCTTGTCGTGCTCGTCCATCACGTCCGTCCGGACCGTCCGCAGTTCGACGCGCTCGTCGCCCTCGTACACCCCCAGCCCGAACGTGTCCGAGCGGAGGAGCCCGAACGCGAACCGGCCCGTCGGCCGGAACCAGGCGTCATCGACCCGGAAGGAGTCCGTCCACTCGCAGAACGGCTCGGGGTCGAGCGCCGGCGAGAGCGCACACGACACCAGCCCCGCGTCGTCGGCGTACACCAGCGTCGGCGCGGCCCGCCGCACGAGCGACGCGCGGTCGCCGAGCGCCCCCTCGACGGGGTCGGGCACGTCGCCGTCGTCGGCGACGAACGCCGAGAGCGCGCCCTCCGGCTCGGTTTCGAGGCTCCGGAGCCGCGCGAGCACCTCGTCGCGGCGGCCGGGGCGAAGCGTCTCGACGCGGCGGAAGTCGACGGACCGCTCGGCGTCCTCGGCGGCCGCGCGCTCCAGCCGGTCCTCCAGCTCCGTCACCCGCGTCTCCAGTTCGTTGACGCGCTTCTCGGCCGCCTGGCGCTTGCGTGCGGCCTCGCCGCGGCGCCGCTCCTCGGCCTCCATGCGCGCGACCGCGTCGTCGCGCTCCCCCTCCAACTCGGCGATGCGCTCCTTGAGGCGCCTCCTGCCGAGGAGTCGATCGATCATACGCGGGACGGCGCACGCCCGAGGCAAAAACGGTGCGGGGATCGGCCGGCGCCGCGATCGGCCGGCGACGCGGATCCGTGGTCGATCAGGCGTACTCCGCGGGGTCGCCGGTGTTCCCCTCCCACCCGGTGAACTGCATCAGGTCGCGGGCGCGTTCGGCGTTGGCGAGGAACACCTCGCTGCGGCCCGGCAGCCGGAACTCGAGGTCCTCGGGAACCGCGTCCTCGGGGAGCGCGAGCGTTCCGGAGGGGACGTCCTCGTCGCCGACCACCGAGAAGTGCTTGGTCCCGACCTTCATCACGAGCGGGTTGTCGAGGCGGGTGATCCCCTCCTCGTCGCCGTACAACTGCTCGTTCACGTGCTCGTGGTCCGCCCGCTTGATCGCCGCCGCCCCGTCGCTTCCGTCGGGCTGCACGTACATTTCGCCCAGGTAGTAGCCGTGTGAGAACCGTTCGAACATGCGGTACACCTGCTACGCGACCGCCCACCATGTTAAGAGTTAGCACGAGCCGTTAAGTCGGACCGCATTCCGAGGGGTCCCGATTCTCGTTCCGCGAAAATCGGGCGGGATACGGGCGTCCCGATCCGATCGGATCCACTCAGGTCCAGTTCGACCCAGTCCGATCCGTCCCGGTCCGCTGGGAAGCCCGAGGCACGAGCCGACACCGACGCCTTGAGGGACGCCCGCCCGAACCCTCCGGTATGTCCGACTTCCAGCGGTTCGGTCTCGGAACGTACCAGCTCACCGGCCCACAGTGCGTCGAGAGCGTCGCGACCGCCGTCGAGGCGGGCTACGACGCGATCGACACCGCGCAGGGCTATCAGAACGAGGCGCTCGTCCGGGAGGGGATCGAGGCCGCCGGGCGCGACCCCGAGGACCTCTTCGTCGCGACGAAGCTCAAGACGGACAACCTGAGCTACGACGACGCCTACGACACCGCCCACGAGTCCGCCGCGCGTCTCGGCGTCGACTCCATCGACCTGCTGTACGTCCACTGGCCGATCAACAGCTACGACGCCCCAGAGACGGCCCGCGCGCTGAACGACCTCGTCGCCGAGGGGACCGTCGAACGCGTCGGCCTCTCGAACTTCCGCCCCGACCAGTTGGACGAGGCACGCGAGCACCTCGACGTGGACGTCTTCGCCCACCAGGTCGAGTGCCACCCGAAGCTCCAGCAGGAGGAACTGCGGGAGTACGCCCGCGATGACGGCCACTGGCTCGTCGCCTACTGTCCGATCGCACGCAACCAGGTCGCCGACATCGACGAGATCGTCGAGATCGCCGGGGCCCACGACGCCACGCCCGCGCAGGTGTCGATCGCGTGGCTGCTCGCCCACGACGAGCTCGCGGCCATCCCGAAGGCGACCAGCGAGGAGCACATCCGCGACAACCTCGCGGCGACGGAGCTAGAGTTGACCGACGAGGAGGTCGCGACCATCGACGACCTCGATGAGGAGCACCGCATCGTCGACTTCGACGATGCGCCCTGGAATCAGGTCGAGGCCTGAACGGTCGCTCGGTCGCGCTCGTCGATCCGCGCTCGCCGGCTTCCGTTCGTCGTCAGGATACGGCCGGGTCCCAACCGTGCTTTACTTTCACTCCGGACAAGGCCGATAGTTAACTTCGAACGGCGCCACCGTTCGGACACGATGCGACGACCCCCCGAGGAGGACGACGCACGGGCCGAGCCGGTCGGCCCGGCGTCCCGACAGGTGTTGGCGGTCGCTGTGGTGTTCGCGGCGCTCGGCGGCGCGCTCGTCCGGTTCGCGACCGTCGAACCGTCGCCGGGCGTCGTCTGGGCGGCGCTGTCGGTGGTCGTCGTCGCCGCGGCGGTCGCGCTGTTCGGCGGCGACGCGGTGCGCACGGCGCTCGGCGTGTTGGAGCGATGAACGGATCGAACCGTGGATTCGGAGCCGCCCCTACCGTCTATCCCGTGTTCTTCATGCCCGCCGCGATCCCCTTCACCGTGAGCCGGAGCGCCCGCTCCTCGGCGTCGGTGAGGTGGGTACGCGAGAGCAGGTCCACCTGCAGGAGGTTCAGCGGGTCGACGTACGGGTTGCGTCGCTGGAGGCTCTCCGAGAGCCATTCGCGGCGGATCAGGTCGTCGTGGCCGGTTATCTCCCGAACCAACTCGACGGCGCGCTCGTACTCGGCCTCGATCCGCGGGAAGAACTCCTCGCGGAGGTGCTCGGGCGCGAGGTCGGCGTACTCGGCGGCGATCTCCAGCTCCGTGCGCGCCAGCGACAGCGCGACGTGATCGATCGTCGTCCGGAAGAACGGCCACTCCTCGTACATCTCCCGGAGCGTTTCGATGTCGCCGCCGTTCGAGAGGTACGCGTCCAGCCCCGAGGCCGACGAGTACCAGCCGGGGAGGATCGCGCGGCTCTGGGTCCACGAGAACACCCACGGGATCGCGCGGAGGTCCTCGACGGTGCGCTCGCCCGATCGGGAGGCCGGCCGCGAGCCCATGTTGAGGTCCTCGATGACGGTGATCGGCGTCGCGGTCTCGAAGAACTCGACGAAGCCGTCGGTCTCCAGCAGGTCCTGATACGCCTCGCGGGCGCCCTCGCCGGCGGCGTCCATCGCCGCCTCCCACTCCTCGTGGACCTCCTGTGCGTTCCCCTGAAGCGCGCGGAGACGGGCGCGGACCTGCGCGTCGAGCATCTGTTCCAGTTCGCGCTCGGCGACGCGTGGGTTGGCGAACTTCTCGGCGATGGCCTCGCCCTGCTCGGTGAACTTGATCTCGCCGGTCGCCGTCTCGGGCGGCAGCGCGAGCATCGCCTCGTTCATCGGGCCGCCGCCGCGGGAGATGGAGCCGCCCCGGCCGTGGAACAGCCGCAGCTCCACGCCGAGTTCGTCGGCGACCTCCGCGAGCCGCCGGGCGTTCCGATGGAGGTCCCACGCGGCCGCCAGCGGGCCGTTCTCCTTGTTGGAGTCGGAGTACCCGAGCATCACCTCCTGCACGTCGCCGCGGGCCGACAGCGCCGCGCCGTAGGCGTCGTTGTTCACGAGCGTCCCGAGGATGTCGCGGGCGTTCGCCAGCGCCGACGCCGTCTCCAACAGCGGAACCACGTCGAGCCCGCAGTGATCGGGCAGGTCGACGACGCCCGACAGGTCCGCGAGGTACAGCACCTCCAGCACGTGGGAGGGCTCCTCGGTCATCGAGATGCAGTAGGCGTCGATGGCCTCCTCCCCGTACTCGCGGTGCCACTCGGCCAGCGCCCGGAAGCGCTCGCAGACGCGCTCGCTCGTCTCCGAGAGGTCGTCGCCGCCGTCGGTGTCGAGGCTCCCGACCGAGTCGCCGACGACGGACTCGGTGAGCGTCTCGACGCGCTCGGCCTCGTCCATCTCGTGGTAGTCGATGCCCTCGCGGGCGAGCACGTCCCCGACCGCCTCCGTGTGGTTCTCGCGGTGGTCGCGCAGGTCGAGCGCCGCGAGCGAGAAGCCGAACGTCTCCACCCGGCGCACGAGCGGGTCGATCCGCTCCTCGGCGGTGGTGTGGTGACCGTTCGCCCGCAGGTCCTCCGCGAGCGCCCGCAGCGACTCGGCGAACGCCTCGGCGTCGTCGTAGCCGCCGGGGCGGAGGTCGTCGACCCGCTCGACGCGGGCGCGGATGGTCGTCGCGGCGCGGCGGTACGGCTCCGCGGGGTAGCGCTCGTCGGCCTCCTCGGCGACGCCCGGCACCGCCTCGCGGTCGGCGGCGACGCGCTCGCGGAACGCGGCGGTGTGGGTGAGGCGGTCGCCCTCGTGGCTGAGCGCGCCGTTCACGTCCGCAAGCGCGTCGAGATAGCGGTCGAGCACCGCCCCGCGCTGGGCGTCGAGCGTCTCGGTCGTCACCTCGGGCGTGACGAAGGGGTTGCCGTCGCGGTCGGAGCCGGCCCACGACCGGAAGTCGAGGGTGCTGCTCGCGTCGGCGGCGTCGAGTTCGGAATGGGCCTCCGTGACGCGCTCCGCGAGGGCGGCCTCGGCCTCGGCGGCCACGTCGAACAGCGTGTTCTCCAGATACCAGCGCACGTCGCGCGCCTCGTCGGTCGGGGTGGGACGCCGCGGGCGGACCTGCCGGGTCGACCACAGCGTCTCGACCTCCGACTCGAGATCGCGGTCCAGGCCGTCGAACTCGCCGTCGGTGAGGCGGCGCTCGTCCAGATCGCGGAGGATCTCCGCGATCCGCCGGAGCTTCGCCTTGACCGTCTTGCGGCGCGCCTCCGTCGGGTGGGCGGTGAACGTCGGGACGACACGGACGTCGTCCAGCACTTGACGGGCGGTGTCGGCGTCGACCTCGGCGAGCGCCTCGGCGGTCCGGTCGAGCCCGTCGCCGAGATCGCCCTCGTCGCGTCCCCGACGGACCGCCCGGACTCGCTCGCGCTCCTCGGCGACGTTCACCAGTTCGAAGTACGCCGCGTACGCCCGGGCGACCGTCCGCTTCGTCTCCGGATCCAGCCCCGAAAGGCGCTCTCGGACCGGATCTCGGGACGCAGCGTCGCCGCTGCGGTAGTCGATGGAGTCGCGGCGGACCTCCTCGACGGCGTCGAACGCGTCCCTCGACGTCTGCCGCTCGAGCACCTCGCCGAGCAGCGCGGCCAGCTCGCGGATGTCGCGACCGACATCCCGCGCATCGAATGACATACACCCTCATGCACGGGGCGATGAACAACCCTCCCGATAGGGGGCAATATTGCGAGAAGTTCCTTCACGATCGAGTAAATTGGCCGCCTCGACGCGGCCGACGCGCCGCTCGTCGGCGAACGAATCGAGGGTCCCGCCGGGCGTGGCTGTGGCGCCCGGCGGGACGTGGACACGGAACCGGCGACCCAGTCGGCGTGACGCGGCCGCCGGCGGATCCATGAGTCCGACGCGACAAGTATCCCGCTATGAGCGGTATAGAGCGCTCCCGACTGCTCCGTGTGCGTCGGTTCGGAGGCGAGGACGCCGGTACGGGTGCGGACCCGAGTCCGCGGCGGCTCGTCGGGGAGCTGATCCGGCGATCGCACGGAACAGAATCGACGGCAGACGGCTGGGTTCGCCCTTTCGTCAGGCTTTTGCGTGGCGCCTTCCGAGAGGGAGCTATGAGCGCAGACGACGACAAGTACCCAGGCGAGTCGGGCCGTCGCCGGTTCGTCAAGGGCGTCGTGGGCGGAGCGGCCCTCGCTGGCGTCGGGGCCACCGGGTCGGCCGCCGTTAACAGCCTCACCACCTCCCCGGGGGCCGGCGGGGGGGCGACCGAGGCGATGGCCATCGAGAACACCGCGGGTCCGGCGCCCCGCGGCATGCCGCAGGTCCCGATCGAGATCCAGAGCGACGGGACGATCAAGGGGGTCTGGCCGGAGGTGACCCAGCAGACGGTGCAGGGGCGGACCATCGACGTCGCCGAGATGGAACTCGGCGGCAAGACGTACTCCTCGGAGTGGTACCAGTTCTGCGGGGTCGAGACCTACGAGGGCATCCAGCCGAGCTACGAGTCTGACAACGTGTTCTACATCGGCGAGTCGCCCGGCTTCGAGTGGCAGAGCGAGTTCGACGCGGGCACCGCCATGAACATCGACATGTTCGAGAACTACGAGACGTGGGGCAACGGCGTCGGCGTCGACGGCCTCGGCAAGCCCGGGACCGGGAACTGGCGCTCGCAGGACACCGAGGACACGATCCCGATAAACGTCCTCCGCTCGCCGGTCATCGAGCAGCTCGCCGCCAACGGCGAGGCGCAGGCCCCCGACCAGGACGAGCCGTACACGGTCACGGACGACGTGCAGACGTGGCTTCAGGCGTCGACCTCCCAGGGCGTGATGGCCTGGCTCAACAAGTGTACCCACTTCTGTTGCGTCCCCGGGTTCAAGGCGGAGGGCGGCGCGAAGTTCAACGCGTCCAACGAGGTGTACTGTCCGTGTCACCAGTCGGTCTACGAGCCGTTCAGCATCGTCCCGACGCTGTTCACCGCGCGACCCCGCCCGGACGGATAGACCCGTTCGTTGCCCGCGCCGGTTCGGTCCCCGACGCGACCGTCCCTCCGACCCGCCTCCGCGACCACGCACCACCTCGACCGATCCCACCGACGGTTTTTCGGTTCGCTCCACCACTCGACAGTCATGAGCGAGGACTCCGACGATCCGACCGACCGAACCGACGACGGGACCGACGGGTCGCCCGCGGCGGCGACGACGAACGACGACGCCGCCTTCGAGCGGGAGTTGGCGAGGGCGCGGGCGCTGCTCGACGACGCCGACGACGACGAGATCACCGCGGTCCACGTCGGCGTTGTCCGCGGCGACCGGGTGAACTCGACGGCCGCCCGCCGCGGCGAGGGCGAACGGGCGGGACTGGAGACGCTGACGCTGCTGGCGTCGCACCTCCGTACCGTCGCCGACGAGGCCGGCGTCGACCACGACGTCGTCGCCGCCGA
This sequence comes from Halobaculum saliterrae, assembly GCF_009831625.1. Lineage (GTDB taxonomy): Archaea > Halobacteriota > Halobacteria > Halobacteriales > Haloferacaceae > Halobaculum > Halobaculum saliterrae. The sequence continues at coordinate 106,906 of NZ_WUUS01000001.1, forward strand.
CGCCGCCCGCCTCGCCGGCGAGGTCGAGACGCTTCCGCCGGACCGCCCGGACGCCGACGAGTAGCGCGGTCGCGGCGCCGACGCCCCGACCGTCCCCGGAGCACCACGACGGGGAGCGACCGCCACGTCGACACCCCGCCGGCGTCGCCCGCGACAGCCTTATTGCGATGCACACTTTCGTACATCGTACGACCAACACCGACAACGGTGATTTACAATGAGTATACAGGACCACATCGAGCGCGTGACCGAGGGGGGAGACCTGACCGTCGAGGAGGCGCGTGAGGCGTCGACGGCGGTGTTCGAGGGGGCGACCGAGGCGCAGATCGGCGCGTTGCTCGCGGCGCTTCGCGCGAAGGGCGAGACCGAGGCGGAGATCGCCGGGTTCGCGCAGGGGATGCGCGAGGCCGCCCGGACGATCGACCCCGACCGGGAACCGCTCGTCGACACCTGCGGCACCGGCGGCGACGATCACGACACGATCAACGTCTCGACCACGTCGGCGATCGTCGCCGCCGGCGCGGGCGTCACCGTCGCCAAGCACGGTAACTACTCCGTGTCATCGTCGTCGGGCTCCGCGGACGTGCTTGAGGTGGCGGGCGTCGACGTCGACGCCGAGCCGCCGGCGGTGGAGGCCGCCATCGAGCGCGACGGCATCGGCTTCATGCTCGCGACGGTGTTCCACCCCGCGATGAAGGCCGTCATCGGCCCGCGACAGGAGCTGGGCATGCGCACGATCTTCAACGTCCTCGGCCCGCTCACCAACCCGGCGGGCGCCGACGCGCAGGTCTTGGGAGTGTACGATCCGGACCTCGTGCCCGTGATCGCCGAGTCGCTCACACACATGGACGTGGAGCGCGCGCTGGTCGTCCACGGCGACGGGATGGACGAGATCGCTCTCCACGGGCCGACGACCGTTGCCGAGGTCGACAGCGGCGAGGTCACCGAGTTCACGCTCACGCCCGACGACCTCGGGCTCGACTCGGCGCCCGTCGCCGACATCGCCGGCGGCACGCCCGAGGAGAACGCCGAGGACCTGACGGGGATCGTCCGCGGCGACGTGACCGGCCCGAAGCGCGACGTGATCCTCGCGAACGCGGGCGCCGCGATCTACGTCGCCGGCCTCGCCGAGTCGATCGAGGAGGGCGTCGCCGTCGCCGCGAACGCGATCGACGAGGGCGACGCCGCGGAGACCTTCGAGGCGCTGCGGGGCTGATGGTCCGCGTGAAGATCTGCGGCGTCACCAACGGCGCCGACCTCCGCGCGGTCGCCGACGCCGGCGCCGACGCGGCCGGCGTCATCTCCGAGGTGTCGGTCGACACGCCGCGCGAGGTCGACCTCGCGCAGGCGGCGGAGCTGACCTCGACGGCGCCGCCGTTCCTCACGACGGTGCTCGTGACGATGCCCGAGACGCCCGAGGACGCCGTCGACGCCGTTCGAACCGTGACGCCGGACGTGGTCCAACTCCACGGGGAGTTCTCGCCGGACGAGATCGGCTACATCCGCGCGGAGACGGAGACGAAGGTGGTCACGGTCGTCGACTACGACGAGCCCGAACGGGCGCGGGAGCTCGACGAGGCCGCCGACGCGCTGCTGGTCGACTCCACCGGCGACGACGGCGGCGGCGGCACCGGGGAGACGGGCGACTGGAAGGCGGCCGCGGAACTGCGTCGCGACCTCGTCTCGCCCGTCGTCCTCGCCGGGGGGCTGACCCCCGAGAACGTCGCCGAGGCGGCCGCGACCGTCGAGCCGTTCGCCGTGGACGTGGCGAGCGGCGTCGAGCGCTCGCCCGGCGCGAAGGACCACGCCGCCGTCTCGCGGTTCGTGCGCAACGCCGGGCGCGCGCTCGGCGAGGCCGAGGAGGTGTACGAGTGACCCGCGAGGGCGGCGGCTCCCCGCTCTCGCGCTCGCGCGAGGCGTTCGTCGACCTCGTCGACGGCGCCGACGGCCCGGGTGTGGTCCACGCGACCGCCGAGTTGGACATCAACGTGGAGCCGCTGACCGCGTACGCCGCGCTCGCGGACCGGTCGGACCACTCGTTCCTGCTTGAGAGCGCCGAGAAGGTCGCATCCAGCGACCCCGACGGCGCGTTCGCGCCGAGTTCGCGCGGTCGCGGCGGGACCCGAAGCGACGCCGGCGACGCGGGGGGCGACGACGGCGACGCGAAACGCGACGGCGGCGGCGACGGCACCGCCGATCGCCACGCGCGCTACTCGTTCGTCGGCTACGACCCCGAGGCGGTGATCGCGGTCGACCCGGACGGCACGGACGTCGAACGGTTGGGACCGGCCGCCGACTACGTCGACGTGCGCGGGCCCGACACCGGCGACGCCGTCGACCGCGTCCGTGGCGCCCTCCCGGACGTGGAGCGCGTGGGGTTCCCCGACAACGACCGGCAGACGCTCGACGGCGGCCTCGTGGGCTTTCTCGCGTACGACGCGGTGTACGACCTCTGGCTGGAGGAGGTCGGCGTCGACCGCCCCGACCCCGTGGTGCCGGACGCCGAGTTCGTGCTCACGACGCGGACGCTCGCGTTCGACGACCGCGAGGGGAGCGTCTCGCTGGTGTTCACCCCGATCGTCGGCCCCGACGACGACCCCGGCGCGGTGTACGACCGTCTGGCCGACGAGGCCGCCGACGTGGCAGCGACGCTGCGGGACGCCGACCCGCCCGAGGCGGGCAGCGTCCGCGTCGACCGCGAGACCGCCGGCCCCCGCGAGGAGTACGAGGACGCCGTCCGCGAGACGAAGGAGGCCGTCCTCGACGGCGAGGTGTACCAGGGCGTCGTCTCCCGGACGCGGACGCTTTCGGGCGAGGTCGACGACCTCGGCCTGTACGAGTCGCTGCGGGCGGTGAACCCGTCGCCGTACATGTACCTGCTGCGCCACGGCGACCGCTCGGTGATCGGTGCCTCCCCGGAGACGCTCGTCTCCGTCGACGGCGACCGCGTCGTCTCCAACCCCATCGCGGGGACGATCCGCCGCGGCGCCTCGCCCGTCGAGGACCGCCGATTGGCGGGCGAACTGCTCGCGGACGGGAAGGAGCGCGCCGAGCACACCATGCTCGTCGACCTGGCGCGCAACGACGTGCGCCGGGTGAGCGGGGCCGGCAGCGTCCGCGTCGAGGAGTTCATGAACGTGCTGAAGTACAGTCACGTCCAGCACATCGAGTCGACGGTGACCGGGAGGCTCGCGAGCGACGCGGACGCCTTCGACGCGACGCGGGCGACGTTCCCCGCGGGCACCCTCACCGGAGCGCCGAAGGTGCGCGCGATGGAGATCATCGACGATCTGGAGTCGGAGCCACGAGGGGTGTACGGCGGCGGCGTCGGCTACTACTCGTGGACGGGGGACGCCGACTTCGCGATCGTGATCCGGACGGCGACTGTGGAGCACGGAGTGGCGCATCGCGCCACCCGGAGCGGGGAGGGAACCGACCCGCGGAGCACCGACGAGTTGACGGTCCGCGCCGGCGCCGGCGTCGTCGCCGACTCCGATCCCGCCGCCGAGTACGAGGAGACCGAACAGAAGATGGCCGGCGTGCTCGACGCCGTCGACCGGATCCGGGTCGACGGAGGCGCTCCGGAGGGCTCGGACGTCTCCCCGGACTGCTCCGATCCCGCCCCGGACGACCCGGACGCCGCCGACGCGCCGGAGGTGGAGGAGTGAACGTCACCGTCGTCGACAACTACGACTCGTTCACGTACAACCTCGTGGAGTACGTCTCCGACCTGCGGATCGGCGGCGAGTCGCCGGACATCTCGGTGCTGAAGAACGCCGCGACGCTGGAGGCGGTCCGCGACACTGACCCCGACGCGCTGCTCATCTCGCCGGGGCCGGGCCACCCGAGGAACGACCGCGACGTGGGCGTGACGATGCCGGTACTCCGGGAGCTGTCTCCCGAAGTTCCCACGCTCGGCGTCTGTCTCGGACTGGAGGCGGCCGTCTACGAGTACGGCGGCGCCGTGGGCCACGCGCCCGAGCCGATCCACGGGAAGGCGTTCCCCGTCGACCACGACGGGGAGGGCGTGTTCGCCGGACTGGAGCAGGGCTTCCGGGCGGGTCGCTACCACTCGCTGATCGCCACCGAGGTCCCAGACTGCTTCGCCGTCACGGCGACGACCGACCACGCCGTCTCCGGGTCACACGCGGAGGGACGCCGGACCGAGTCCGGCGAAAGCGAGGAGTTGGTGATGGGCGTGCGCCACCGCGAGCACCCCATCGAGGCGGTGCAGTTCCACCCCGAGTCGGTGCTGACGGCGGTCGGCCACGACGTGATCGAGAACTTCCTTCGCGGCGTCTGAATCGACGCCGCTCGCCGCCCCCGCCCGCGGCGACGCCGGCACGATAGGTCCTCGACCGCGTTCGTACCTCCAAACCCGAATATGTTCATAGAGCGCCCCTCGACGCCCATTTCGGCCACTTTCGGCCCGCCTAAAGATCGGATCGTTTTAGTTGTTTTAGGCCAGCCGAATCCATATGGCGCCGAACAGACGGCAGGTGTTGGCGGCGAGCGCGGCCGCACTCGCGGGCGGGCTCGCGGGCTGTGGTGCACAGGGCGAGACGCAGTCGAACACGACCGGCGAGGCGGGGACGGACGACGACACGACCGCGACCCCGGACGACGGATCGGACGCGGCGGCGTCGATCGACGTGGAGGCGGCGGTCGCCGCGGAGTGGAACGCGATGCGGGCGCGAGTGTGGGACGCCTACGCGCTCGGCGTCGCGGGCGCTCCCGGCGCCGGCGCGGCGGTCGCACAGTCGGTGTTCGCCCGCTTCGAGCGGTCCTCGGGCGAGTACGGCGCCCACGAGATGCTGGAGTCGACCGACGAGGCCGCCTACGAGGAGTTCGAGGAGGCGCTCGGCGAACTCCGTACGGCGGGGCTCGGTGCGGGAAACGTCGAGCGCGCCCGCGAGGAGGCCGTCATCGCCGACGAGCAGCTCGCGTCCGCACAGCGCGCGCTCGTCGGGGAACCGCTGGCGAACGCGCTCGACGCCCAACTGTTCGGCGTCGCCGCCGCCGACGCCGGGATGCTCGCCGCGGCGGGCGACAGTGAGGGCGCGACCACCGTCGCCGAGGACGTGCTCGTCCGGTTCGAGGAAGCCCCCGCCCACGGGGCACTGGAGTCCGCCGACGGCGACTCTTACGAGGCGTTTGAGGGCGCCTTGGAGGCCGCTGCCGGGGCGAGCGACGCCGACACCGTGAGCGAGGAGGCGACAGCCGCGCTGGAGGCCGCGCTGGCGGGCAGCTATGCGGTCGCCGGCGTCGAGCACGCCGCGGGCGCGGGCCACATGGCCGCGCTCCAGGCGCGCGGCTGGGACGCCGCGGCGCTGGCCGGCGCGGCCGGCCCGTCGACGGGGTACGCTCACGCCGCCTCGCTGACGCTGTACCGCGCACGAGCCTACGACGCACACTGGCTCGCGGCGCGCGGCGAGACGGACACGGCCGCGACGATGGCCGGCGACGTCTTCGCACACTTCGAGGGCGCGCGGGCCCACGAGGCGCTGGAGGAGGCCGACGCCGAGGCGTACGAGGGGTTCGAGGCGGGCCTGTCGGACCTTCGCGCCGCAATCGAGGACGGGAACTCGGCGGGCGTCGACGAGGCGGTCGCCGCGGTCGACGAGCACCTCGTGGCCGGGATCGAGGCGCTGGCGGGCGAGTACTCGGCGCTGCTCGAGGCGGGCTTCTTCCGCGCGCGCTTCGGAGACGCGCTGGAGCTGTACGAACGGGGTGAGAGCGACGCCGCCGCGAGTCTCGCGCAGTCGCTGTTCGGGCGGTTCGAGGCGAACGAGCTCGACCTCCACGAGTCGGTCGAGGAGACGAGCGAGGAGCTGTACGCCGACTTCGAGGAGGAGCACCTGAGCGGACTGGTCACGGCGTTCGAGGACGCCGACGACGACGGCGTCGACACGCACTACGAGGGCGTGCAGTCGACGCTGCTCTCCTTCGCGGAGCAGGCCGGCTCCGTGACGACGGTGAGCGGCGTCGAGGGGGGGTACATGGCCGCCCGCGGCTTCGACGCCGCCGCGGTCGACGCACTCGGAGACGACAACCGCGCACAGTCGATCGCACGGGGTGCCTTCGAGCACTTCGAGGCGGGCGCGGGCGGATTCCACGAGGCCGTCGAGGAGGCCGACGCGGAGACGTACGAGGCGTTCGAGGCCGCGCTCGGGGCGATCGCGACGGCCGCCGGGAACGGCGGGGACGTCTACCCGGAGAGCACGACGTTCAACGGGGAGGCGCTTTCGGCGATCTACGCCGTCGTCGGCGCCGGGGGCGGGGGTACCACGGAGGCCCCCGCGAGCGTTCTGCAGTCGACGTTCGCGCACTTCGAGAAGGCGCGCGTCCACGAACTGATCGAGGATGCCGACCACACTGCCTACGCGACGTTCGAGGCGCAGTTGGAGGCGGCCATCACGGCCGCGAGCGAGGGCGGCGACGTGGCGGCGGCGGTCGAGTCGTACGCGGACGCGACGCTGTGGACGCAGTTCGCGCTGGTCGACGCTGTCGAGGAGCTCCCGATCTCGCTTCGGCTGCCCGGCACGACGGGCGACGGCGGGGGCGGCGAGGGCGACTCGGGGGGCGGGTCGGACCTCTCGGGCGGACCCGACGTGGTCGAGGGCGTCCCCGAGGACGCCGACCACGTCGTCGACATGACCGCCGTCGCGTTCGATCCGGAGGAGCTCACCGTCTCGGCGGGCGACACGGTCGCGTTCGCCCATCGGGCGGGCGAACCGCACAACGTGGTCGCGTACGAGGACGAGATCCCGGGCGAGGCGGAGTACTGGTCCTCCGGCGGCTTCGACTCGGAATCGGCCGCACGCGAGGGCTGGGAGCACGGCGAGGGTGCCGTACAGTCCGGGCAGTCGTACGTTCACACGTTCGAGACGACCGGCGAGCACGGCTACTTCTGTACGCCCCACGAGGCCGCGGGGATGGTCGCCACGATCGTCGTGGAGTAGTCGCCACGTCGACACCCCAAGACCTATTCTGAACGGCGGGGGACTCCCGGTAGATGGTCCCCGACCTCCCCTCCCTGAGCAGGCGCGCCGTCCTCGCGGGCGCCGGGTTCACACTCGCCGGCGCGACCCTCGGCGTCGGCGCCGTCGCCCCGACCGCCCTCCCGGACCCCGTAACCGATCAGGCGTCGAAGTGGCTTCCCGACCCGACCGACCACCGCTGGCATCCGCCGGTGAGCGAGGCACACGCCCGCGACGCCGTCGAACGGCTGGCCGCCGAGGTCGAGCGCGGCCGGGACCTGTGGGACGAACTCGACACCGACGATCGGTTCACGGGGGACGGCGGCTGGCTGGAGGACGCCCGTCGGCACCTCCGCGAGGGACGCTACCGCGAGGCCACGTTCTACGCCACCGGCGGGATGCAGTTCGCCGCCGAGGACGTGGGGGTCGCGCTCGCGCGCCTCGATCGGCCGGAGGCCGATCCCGAACACCTCGCCGAGCGCGGCGCGGCGATCCGCGAGCGCGCGGACCGCGTCCTCGACGGGATCGACGGGTACCCCGTCGTCGATCCCGGCCGCGACCTCGGCTGGTACCACGATATCGAGCGACGGGTCCGACTCGTCCGGCTGGACGCCCACGAGCGCGATCCCGACCGCGACCGGGCGTACGACGCCCGCGACGTCGGGTCGATCCACGCCGGCAACCGACAGGCCGCCCAGCGCGTCCGCGACGCCGAACACTACCGCGAGCAACTCCGGGAACTCGTCGACGACGACAGCGGCGGCGACGGGGGCGAACCGTGGGCGGACCGCATCGAACGGCTCGACGAGGGGTTCCGCGGGGCGATCGCGGAGTTCCCGAGTCGGGAGGACGTGCGCGCAGAGATCGAGTCGATCGAGGAGGAACGCGGTCCCGGTCCGTACTACACCGCCCGCTGGAAGCTCTCGATGTGGTGTTACGACACCGACTACCTCGTCGCCGACTGGGACGAGGGGCTCGCGCTCGTGAACGCCGTCGAGGCCGCGCAGGCGCTCGCTCAGCGGCGCGCCCACGACCGCGCGGTCGACGCGCTGGTGATCGATCCGGACGACCGCGGCTTCGACTCGGGACACGTCGTCCGCGAGAAACGCGCGGCGATGAGGCGGTTCCGGCGGGTCGTCGGCGAGTCGCCGGCGCCGTTGCTGTCGATCCTGACCGAACGGGCCGGCGAGGACATCGACGTGGCGGAGGTGGGCTTCGCCGGGAGCTACGAGCGACCGATCTGGCGCGACCGCGTCGACGCCTACTGCTATGCGCTGATCGCTCGGATGAAGCTGAAGGAGTATCCGCGGGTGTACGAGCGGTTCGTCTCGGCGTGACCGTTCGAAGCCGCGCGTTACGTGCCGACGTACTCGCTCCGGCGGGCGTTCCCCTCGGATTGATTAGTGTCTGTGCAAAGGGGCGATACCGTATGCAAGACCGGATCGCCGAGGTCCAACAGACCATCGTCGCGTCCTCGGCGCCGTCGAGCGTGTTCGGGGATCTCTCGTGGAAGCGCCGACGCGAGGTGTTCTTCACGCTGCCGGAGACCGCCAAGGAGCGACTGGTGGCGGACATGGGTCGGAAACAGCTCAGGACGTTCGTCCGGCGACTCGACCCCGACGAGGCGACGGACGTTCTCGGGTACGCCGACGAGGACCTCCGCGAGGCCGTGATAGCCGACCTCGACGCCGACCGACGCGACAAGATCGAGTTCCTGCTGTCCTTCGATCCCGAGAGCGCGGCCGGGCTGATGGATCTCGATTACGTCACGGTCGGTGCCGACCGGCACCTCTCTCAGGCGGCCGAACGGGTCCAGCGCTTCGAGGAGCGGACCGACAGGGTGCCGACGATCCTGGTCACCGACGACGAGCGACTCCTCGGTGAACTCCCGGGGGCCGCCCTCTCCCTGGCCGACAGTGGTGCAGAGAGCGTCACCGACCACGTCAGGGAGATCCCGCAGGTCCGGTACGACCGCGACGACTCGGAGGTACTGGACGTGTTCAGGGAGAACCGCCAACGGACCGTCGCCGTCCTGAACGAGGAAGACGACGTTCTCGGCGTGATCCACGCCGACGACCTCCTGACGGTGATCGAGGAGAACGCCGGCGAGACGCTCTACGAGTTCACCGGCGTCGCAGAGGAGGAAAGCGCCCTCGACGGGCCGGGTGCGAAGGTCCGGAACCGCTACAAGTGGCTCATCGTCAACCTCGGGACGGCGTTTCTGGCCGCGGCGGTGGTCGGGCTCTTCGAGTCGACCATCGCCAGTATCGCCGTGCTGGCGGCGTACATGCCCGTCGTCGCCGGGATGGGCGGAAACGCCGGGACGCAGGCGATGGCGGTCACCGTTCGCGGGATCTCGTTGGGACAGGTGTCCCTCTCGACCGGGAGACGCGTCATCACGAACGAGGTCATCGCGGGGGCCGTCAACGGGATCATCACGGGGGCACTCGTCGCCGTCATCGCGATCGCGTTCTCGCTGGCCGAGTTCGGCGTGTTGCTCGGCGCCGTCATCGGCGTGTCGATGGTCGCCAACCTCGTCATCGCGGGCTTCTTCGGGGCGATCGTTCCGCTCGTGCTGGATCGCTTCGGTCAGGACCCCGCGACCTCCGCGACGATCTTCATCACGACCGCCACGGACGTCCTGGGGTTCTTCGTGTTCCTCGGCCTGGCCCGATCTGTCCTGCTGTGACCCCGTATCGAACGCGGGGGCGAGCGGCCCGTGATCGAGTACCGCGTCGAGTTCGGGGTCGGCCGCCCGCGTAGCCGTTCGGCGGTCTCCGTCGGGGCTCCTCGCGATCTAGCGGTCGACGGTGACGCCCTCGATCTTCACGTCCTCGCGGGGCTCGTCGTTGCGGCCGGTCGGCAGCGAGCCGATCTCCTCGACCACGTCCATCCCGTCGACGACCTTCCCGAAGACGGCGTGCTTGCCGTCGAGGTGGGGCTGGGCCGCCAGCGTGATGAAGAACTGCGAGCCGTTCGTGTTCGGGCCGGAGTTGGCCATCGAGAGGACGCCGGGGCCGTCGTGGGTGAGGTCGTCGTGGAACTCGTCGTCGAACTCGTAGCCGGGGCCGCCGCGGCCCGTGCCGGTCGGGTCGCCGCCCTGGATCATGAAGTCGGAGATGACCCGGTGGAAGACGACGCCCTCGAACAGCGAGTCGCCGCGGATCTCGCCGGTCTCGGGGTCCTCCCACGTCGCCGTTCCGACGGCCGGCTCCTCGCCGGCCGCGGGGTCGTGCTCCGCGAGGTTGAGGAAGTTCTCGACCGTCCGGGGCGCGCGATCGGCGTACAGTTCGATCTCGATGTCGCCGTGGGTCGTGTGCAGCGTGACGTGCGGCAGGTCGTCGCTCATACCATCCACCAGACCGCCGAGGGGGGAAAGTCGTTCGACTTCGGCGTCGGCGGTCGGCGCTGGATCCGTTCGCCGGCCGGCACTCCGATCGGCGGCGGTCCGTGCGGCCGCGGGCCACAGCTACAAGCCGCCGGCCGCGGAAGTCCCCCCATGGCCGACCACGAAGCCGAGCGCGTCACGCTCGCGCGCCTCCCGTCGGGCGTCGCCGTCGAGACGACCGTCCACACGTACACCCCCGAGGACGACCCCGTCGGCGACGACGCGCCGACCGTCTACGTGCAGGCGGCCCAGCACGGCCGGGAGATCAACGGCGCCGCGGTGTGTCGCCAGCTCCACGACGACCTCGTCGCCGCCGACCTCTCGGGGGTCGTCCACGTCGTCCCGGTCGCGGACCCGCTCACGTTCGACACCGTCTCCTACACCACGCCGGAGGCGTACGACTCGGTGAACCCGAACATGAACCGCTGCTGGCCCGGCGACGCCGACGGCACCCTCCACGAGCGCATGGCCGCGACGCTGTGGGAGTACGCCGGCGACGCGGACTTCATCGTCGACCTCCACACCGGAAGCCGGGACATGCTCACGCACACGGTCTATCTCCGCGGCGACGCCGAGTGTCGCGCTCTCGCGGAGGCGTTCGGCACGGACCTCCTGCTGGCGGAGACCGCGGGCGAGGACGCCGACGAGGAGTGGGCCAGTCGCAACTTCGGGGGGAAGCTCCGCGTCGCGGCGACCCGTGAGGGGATCCCGAGCGTCACGCCCGAACTCGCGCACAACAAGGAGCTCGTCGACGACGCGATCGAGACCGGCGTCGACGGCACGAAGCGTGCGCTTCGACACGCCGGGGCGCTGGCCGACGGCAGCGACGTGCCGGCGTGGGACGGAACCCGCGCTCGCAACCATCTCGGTCGCGTGACCGCTGACGCGTCCGGGCTGTTCCGCGCGGCCGCCGACCTCGCGATCGGCGACGAGATCGTCGAGGGGCGATACGTCGGCGAGGTGTACGACCCGACGACCTACGAGGTGCTGCAGGAGGCGACCGCCGACCGCTCGGGCGTCGTCTACTCGGTCGCCCGCGAGGCGACCGTCACCGCGGGCCAGACGCTCGTGGGGATCGCGATCCGACTCGACGACGAGGAGCGGGACGTCGAGTGAGACGCGGCTGGCGGTCGAAGCGATCCGAACGCCGTCGCCGACGGGCGACTCACCCGCCGACGGCGACGGGTGACGAGTCGTCGTCGCCGCGCCGGAGGAGGACGACCGTGAACCCGCCGGCGGCGACGCCGAGCAGCGTCATGTAGCCGAGGAAGCCGACGTACCACTCCACGCCCAGCAGGCCCGGCGTCCAGCCGATGAGCGCCGGCAGCGACGCGCCGGCCGCCTGCGTGACGAGCGCGACGACGAGCGCGACCATCCAGCCGCCGATCAGGAGGCGACACACCTCCCGCCACGGCGCCACGGACGCGCCCTTCGCGAGCAGGCCGCCGACGCCGACCGGGACGTACAGGAACGCGAACCCGAGCGCGAGCGGGAGCGTGGCGGCGTCCGGCGGCAGGCCGAAGCCCGCGCCGACGCCGGTGAAGATCGCGACCAGCGCCAGCATCGCGCCGAGCGCGCGGTCGTGGCCGATCAGCCTGCCGAGGACGTACGTCGACAGCGCGAGCAGGACGACCACGGCGCTGGCCGCGAGGAAGAACAGCTGGTACAGGCTCGCAGATCCCACGGACACGCGTGTCCGAGTGCGGGCGCGGTACAAAAGCGTGACCCGTCGCGTCTCAGCCGTGAGAACCGACGAGCGACGGTCGACGGCGGCGAGCGAGCGCGCGAACCGAGCGAGCGCGACCGCGCTCATTTCGTGGACGGAGCGGCACAGGACCGCTCCGTCGCCCTTCCGCGGTTGCGCTCACTTCGTTCGCGCAACCGCGCACCTCAGAACGCGCGGAGGTCCTCGAGCACCGCCGCGGCGGAGCCGTCGTCGATGGCGGCCCGAGCCGCCTCCAGCCCCTCGTCGATGCTGTCGACGTCGTCGCGCGCGTAGATCCGGAAGGCGGCGTTGAGCGCGACCGCGTCCGCCCAGTGGTCGTCGCGCTCGCCCGTGACGACCGCCTCGGTGAGCGTCGCGGAGTCGACGGCCACGTCGTCGACCTCCAGGTCCGCCTCCTCGAAGTCCATGCCGTACTCGGCCGTCTCGATCTCGAAGTCGGTGAACGAGTCGCTCTCGCTGCCGCCCTCGCCGGCGTTCCACTCGGCTACCTTGGTGTAGCCGGGGCGGATGTCGTCGTACCCCTCCATCCCCTGGAACATGATGACGCGGTCGAGGTCGTGGAAGTCGCTCTCGACGAACGTGTCGACGACCTTCTTCGCGAACGCGAGGTGGTAGAACGAGCCGAGGTGCGTCGAGGCGCCCGCGGGGTTGGCGAGCGTCTCGATCGTGTTGACGAACGACCGCACGCCCATCATGTCGCGACGCTCCCACAGGTCGTCGATCGCGGGGTTGAACGCCGGCTGGTAGTAGAAGCCGAAGCCGGTCTCGTCGACCATCTCGGCGGAGTCGCGGGGAGTCAGCTCGGTCGCGATCCCCAGCTCGTCGAGGACGTGCTTGTAGGCGTCCTGCTTCTGGGTGGGCACGCGGTCGCCCGAGTGGACGACGACGGGCGTGCCGGCGCCGGCGGCGACGATCCCCGCGGCGGCGCCGAGGATCGCCGTCTCGCCCTTGCCGTCGTAGTTGGCGCCGCAGTCGACGGGGTCGACCTCGGGCTCGGCGTACTCGACGCGCGAGCACATCTCGTCGACGTACGCGGCCAGTTCCTCCGAGTTGTTGCGCTTCCAGCGATTGGCCAGCCAGAACGCCCCCAGCGTCGTGTGGTCGGGCTCGCCCGCGAAGATGCGGCGCATCGCCTCGGTCGCCTGCGCGCGGGTCATGTCGTCTGCGGACTTCGGGCCGGAGCCACAGACCTCGGTCATCAGCCGCTTGAGCGGCCACTCGCCGAACGTCTCGTCCTCCTCGGTGGTCGCCTTCTCCATACCGGATCCGACGGGCGTTCGCCGCAAAAACCACCCGGTTGCCCGAAGGCCCCACGGGACGGCCGCGAGCGAAACCGGTAGGTGCCGCCGGTCCCTACGACGGCCAATGAGTGGCGCCGAGGGCGATGGCGCGGATGCGGACGCGAACACGAGCCCGGTCGACGACTGGCGCGCCGGCCTCGACGACGTCGACGCGCGACTGATCGACGACTACCAGAGCGGCTTCCCGGTCGAGGAGCGACCGTTCCGCGCCGTCGCCGCCGACCTCGGGATCGGCGAGGACGAGGCGCTCGAGCGGGTGACACGCCTGCGCGATCGCGGCGTGTTCCGGCGGTTCGGCGCGGTGCTCAACCCACCGGTCGTCGGCTCGTCGACGCTGGCGGCCGTCTCGGCGCCCGAGGGCCGCTTCGAGGAGGTCGCAGAGGTGATCAACGGCTACCGACAGGTGAACCACAACTACCGCCGCGACCACGAGTGGAACCAGTGGTTCGTCGTCACCGCCGCCAGCCGCGAGACGCGAGACCGGATCCTCGCGGAGATCGAGGAACGGACCGGCTGCGAGGTGCTGAACCTCCCGATGCTGACCGACTACTACATCGACCTGGAGTTCCCGGTCTGGAACGACGACGCGTTCGCGCGGGAATCGCTGGAGTCGACGGACGCCGGGGCGACCCGGATCTCCGAGAACGCGACCGGCGACCTCTCGGAGCTGGATCGGGCGCTCCTCGTGGAGATCCAGGACGGCTTCCCGCTGTCGGCGACGCCGTACCGCGACGTGGCCGAGGCCGTCGACGCCGACGTGTCGGACGTGCTCGCGGCGATCGAGCGCCTGCTGGCGGACGGCTGTATCAAGCGGATCGGCTGCGTCGTCAACCACATCGTCACCGGCTTCCGGAACAACTGCATGGTCGTGTGGAACGTGCCCGGCGACCGGCTGGACGAACTGGGTGAGTCCGTGGGCGAACTCCCGTACGTGACGCTCTGTTACCACCGGCCGCGCCGGCCCGAACAGGACTGGGGGTACAACCTCTTCACGATGGTTCACGGGCGCGAGGCCGACGCCGTCGACGCCAAGATCGACGAACTCGCCACGGAGCATCTCCCCTTCGACCACGAGCGGCTCTACTCGACGGCGACGCTGAAGCAGACGGGCGCGCAGTACGAGGAACTGGTCGGGGAGTAGTCGGGGACGGCGAGCCCGTTACCGTTCCGCCGCACCCGTCCCTGCGCGGTCGATCCCTTCGAGGTCGATCCGGCCCTCGGGCATCGGCACGCCCTCGAACGGGTCCGCGTCGTCCGCGAGCAGCAGGCTGCCGTCCAGGTCCGCGTAGTCGAGCAGCGGCCCGAGGTGACAGCCGGCGGCGATCGCGGCGTTCGACTCGACCATGCAGCCGAGCATCACCTCCAAGCCGTGCGCTCGGGCCGCGTGGACCATCCGCTTCGCCTCCAGCAGGCCGCCGCACTTCATCAGCTTCAGGTTCGCGATGTCGCAGCGGTCCGCGATACGCGGGATGTCCGCCAGCGTGACGCACGACTCGTCCGCGGCGATCGGCAGGACCGAGCGTTCGAAGGCGTCCCGCAGCCCCGCCGGGTCGCTCGCGGGGATCGGCTGTTCGATGAACTCGACGCCCAGGTCCGCCAGCCATTCGCTCTTGCGGGCGGTCTCGCGGGGCGTCCACGCCTCGTTGGCGTCGACGCGGAGGGTGGCGTCGGGCGCCTCCTCGCGGACCGCCTCCACGACCTCGCGGTCGCGGTCGGTGCCGAGTTTCAGCTTGAGGGTCGAGTAGCCCGCCTCGACGGCGGCCGCCGTCTTCTCCCGCATGGTCTCGGTGTCGTCGATCCCGATGGTGTAGGAGGTGTCCGGCGCGTCTCCCGGATCCAGCCCCCACAGTCGGTAGAGGGGGACGCCGAGTCGTTTCGCCGCCAGATCGTGGACCGCGATGCTCACCGCACAGCGGGCGGCGGGGTTGTCGGCGACGACCGCCTCCATGCGCTCCTCGATCTCCGCGATGGCGTGCGGGTCGCCGACGGTCTCGACCTCGGCGAGGAGATCCGGCAGTACCGCGACGACCGTGTCGGCGGTCTCGCCGTAGTGGGCGGAGGGTGCGGCGGCGCCGACGCCGGTCATGCCGCCCTCGTCCTCGACGCGGACGATCACGTTCTCGGCGGCGACGGTGGTCCCCCGAGAGATGGTGAAGTCGTGTTCCAGCGGGAGCGAGACGCGCTCGAAGGCGGTCGAGAGCGAGGAGGACGACATCACCGGATCGCCTCCACGACCTCGTCGGCCCCGAAGCGGATGAGGTCTGTCGCGGGCGCGTCGACCTCGTCGGCGAACTCCTCGACCGCCTCACGGGCCTCGTCGTCATCGTCGATGTCCGCGGTGTTGAGCGCGCCGGCGACGACCTCGGTCTCGTGGACGGGCGCCGCGAGCGACTCGTAGAGGTCGACGTACTCCTCGATCGGCGGGAGCGCGGTGTCCTCGTAGCCGTGGATCGCCTCGCGACCGGCGGCGTGACACAGGACCAGCTTGTCCGCCATCGCGCCGTGGAGGATGCCGCAGGTGACCGCCGAGTACGCCGGGTGGACGATGGTCCCCTGCCCCTCGACGACGAGCAGGTCGTGCTCGTCGCCCTTCTCGAGGATCATCTCCTCGACGGCGCCGGCCGTGAAGTCCGAGACCACGCGGTCGACGGGGTTGCCCCATCCCTCGATCATGATCCCGGTCTGGCCCGTGGGGATCGCACAGGCGTCGATCCCCGCATCGCGGGCGGCCTCGACGATCTCCATGGTCGCGGTCATCTTCCCCACCGAGCAGTCGGTGCCGACCGTGAGGACCACGTCGGCGCTCACCTCGTCCGAGCGTCCCTGTGCGACGGTGAGATCGTCGTGGGGCTTGCGCACGTCCCGGAGGTCGACGCCGTGTTCGGCGGCGAGTTCGGCGAACTCCTCGTCGTCGTTCAGGAAGTAGTGGAGGCCGGAGATCACGTCGCATCCGGCCTCGATCGCCCCACGCACGTCGGGACGCCACGACTCGTCGAAGCCGCCGCCGATGGGCGCGATCCCGACGATCAACGCGTCCACGTCGCCGGGGACGTCGGCGAACGACTCGACGATCGGCGCGTCGGGCACGTCCGGCAGGTGGTCGGCGACGCGCTCGCCGGGGCGGTCGCGGTCGAGCACCGCGGCGACCTCGTAGTCGGCGTACCGGAGCACGCCGTTGGCGGTCTTGGATCTGTCGGGGAACTTCTCGTGGGCGAGGACGGCGATGCGGTCGGTCATGGTGGAGCGTGAGCGGCCGCGGGTGATAAATCGGACCCACGCGGTCGGATCGGCCGGATACTGTGGATGAGCCGTATCCATCGGTGAGAACGGGTCAGCGGCGGCGACAGGCGCGGTGGCGACCGCGAAAGCCCCCGCGGCTATCGACTCGCGCGACTCGCTTCACTCGTTCCCTGTGTTCTCGTTCACTTCGTTCGCGGGAAATTCGTCGATAGCCGTGGTCCCGTTCAGTCCCACCCTGCGGGCGGACGGGCTGAGAATCAGCGCAGTCCGCATGGTGTGCACGATCCGCGGTGGCGCGCGCCGCCGCGACTTCCGTTCGCGGCGGACGCGCGCGAGTGACGAGCGAAGCGACCGCACCGCCCGCAGCAGCCCGGGGGCTTTCGAGGTCGTCTCAACGGTGGGAACGGGGATGTGAGTGAACGGTTCGCGATCGGTTGGTTTCAGCCGTGGCTCAATGACTTGCCCGTCAGAACGAGCCTGCGAACTTAGCGGTGTGATTCGATTCTGACACGCGGCTTTCCGCTCTCATCGGCAGTGATCGTAACCGTCGTTGAATCCGCCTCAAACTGGAGGGTCGTCTTGAGATTTCGTTTGTTGAACAGCCCGTCGAGTGCGTCCGTGTTGATGTCATCGCTGATGAGCCACTTTTGAGCGAGGACATCCTCATTGTGAGCCTCTGCGACCGCTGTGACGACTGCTGTGCTGAGCAGTTCATTCTCGTCTGGCTCGTAGTAGAACGCGTGTTGATTGCTCATGTGTATAATGTGGACAGTCAACACGAAACACGTTATTACCAATTAGCACAGTTTGGTGCATGCCTTTGCCAGTTCAGCGCGTCCCACAGGAGGCGAGACCGGAGAACGCAGTGATCAGTATATTCGTGGCGGACACGCCAGATTCAACTCGAAGATGGACAACACGGAGCTGAGTTTGTACTGGCTGCATTCTTTGCATTCGTCCCGAGTTTGGGCTTCTGACTGAGGAGGACGAGTATCAGAGACTATCACGTGCCCTGAGGGTGATGGGCTTCATAGAGGGGATGAGGAGAGTTGCGGGTTGTGGATGCTCGGGAAGTGTAGTCGGGGGGTGGACCCCCTCCCTCCCTGAATATCCATTCCCCGACTTCGGAACAGTTGTCGGGAGAAACCACGCCTCCCCTCACCGGAAATAGTGGGAAGGTCTTCTGCGTGTCTGTGCCGTGCTACTGTCGACGATGGGATCGACCTTCCGATCGTTCTACGCCTCGTGGCGAGGCGGGCCCTCCGGCGGAGGTGTCCGTGTCCGTCGAAGATTGCGCTGTGGAGTCCGTCGTCAGATCGTATGCGAGCGTACGGATGGCTTCGTTGTGTTTTTCCTTCACTTGAGCGATCGCGTGCGGGTGAGTCTCCAGTTGATCGTACTCCTCGCAGTCGATAGCGTGTCCGCGCTGCCGTTCGTACTCATCGCGAACCAGTAAGAGAAGTTCGTGGAGATGGACGAGTTCTATCTTTCTCATGTGTTGGAACCCATTCGCTGCTCGCAACTTGATCTGGTTCCCACAGATCGCTCCGTCCCCGTAGAACGGTCGTCGCTCCCTTTGTTATTCTCCACTCCTCAAAGCTGGGGGTCAGCTTACTGACAGGGTGTAAGGGCGTACCCGATCCGACCGATCTCCAAGCACCCGCACACATCAGCGAAAAAAGAACTGCTTACTCACCGAGCAACTGGTGGCCCAGAGCGATCCGTACGTACAGACCATCGCGTACTGTGCTCTGGATCGGCCGATTCACGGAGCGGTCAACGAGGTATATTGAACCGTTCTATGACACCCTCGTGAGAACGGAACCGACGCCATCGGTATCGACGTCACCAGCAACACCGTCGGCGACACCACTCACTGATCCGAGTAGGGGCACGCCCGGCCGACTCCACCCCGTTTACCACCCCACGACCACACACACGGATCAATGAGCGACGGTATCCACCTCAACCTCTTCACGATGAACTCCGTGGAGCACGTCTCTCCGGGATCGTGGACACACCCGGCGGACCGCTCCGCCGAGTACAGAGACAGGGAGTACTGGACGGACGTAGCGAGAACCGCCGAACGCGGCGGCTTCGCTGCGGTGTTCTTCGCCGACGTGCGCGGTATCTACGACGTGTACGGCGGCGACCGCGAGACCGCCATCGAGCACGCGGTGCAGACCCCCTCGAACGACCCCGGCTACCTCGTGCCCGCGATGGCCGAGGTGACCGACTCGCTCGGGTTCGCGGTCACGAAGTCGACCACCTACACCCACCCGTACCAGCTCGCGCGGGAGTTCTCGACGCTGGATCACCTCACCGACGGCCGGGTCGCGTTCAACGTCGTCACCTCCTACCTGGAGTCGGCGGCGGCGAACCTCGGCCTCGACGAGCGCATGGACAAGGAAACGCGGTACGACCGCGCCGACGAGTTCATGGACGTCTGTTACGCGCTGTGGGAGGACTCGTGGGACGACGACGCGGTCGTCCGCGATCGCGAGTCGGGCGTCTTCAGCGACCCGGCGAAGGTCCACGAGATCGACCACGAGGGCGAGTTCTTCGACGTGCCCGGACCCCACGGCTGTGAGCCGTCGCCGCAGCGCAGTCCCGTGATCTTCCAGGCGGGCTCCTCCGACCGCGGGCGCGACTTCGCCGCCGCCAACGCGGAGGCGGTGTTCTGTTCGCAGCCCACCGAGCACGGCGTCCGCGAGTACATGGAGGACCTGCGCGAGCGTGCCGCCGACCTCGGCAGGGATCCCGACGACCTCGCGTTCTTCCCGGGCGTCGTTCCCGTCGTCGCCGAGACGGAGGAGGCGGCGGAGGCGAAGTACGAGCGCCTGCTGGAGACGGTCGACGTGGAGGCGACGCTCGCGCTGCTGTCGGGCTTTCTCGACATGGACCTCTCGGAACTCGACCCCGATCAGCGGATCGAGCACATCGAGACCGACGCGATCCAGGGGACGATGAACGCCTTCACCAAGTCCGACCCGGACCGGGAGTGGACGGTCCGCGAGGTCGCGCAGTTCTCCGGCCTCGGTACCACCTCGCCGGTCGTCGTCGGCACGCCCGAACAGGTTGCCGACGAACTGCAGTACTGGTACGAGGAGGTGGGCGTCGACGGATTCAACGTGAAGGAGGTGCTCCGCACCGGGAGCCTCGACGACGTGGTCGACCTCCTCGTTCCGGAACTGCGCGCGCGAGACCTCCTCGCGGAACCGACCCCCGGGGAGACCCTCCGCGGGCGGCTCCTCGGCGACGGACCGCGGCTCGCTCCCTCGCATCCCGCACGCCAGTGAATAAATGAACGGCGTTCCGTTCGAAACGATCGCGACCGCCCTCGCCGAGGCGTACACGCAGTACGTCCGGCGGTTTCGATCAGGGACGGTACGGCCGGCGCCAACATCGTTAAGTACTCGCACCCGCTTGTCTCAGGTGACGCTTCGTCTGGAGGGCCGAAGCGTCAGCGGGGACCAATTCAGGGCGGAACGCGCGCCGCTCTTTTCACCGGCGCGCGTTCCTCCCACGTTTCACACCTGCGAGCGACCGCTGTGTGACTGCGAACGGTATCGTGTCCGAGAGCCGTCGGCTCAGCACCGTACCCGTCAGCGCAGGTAGTCACCCGTCGGTCGGCGGATTGCGGAACACGCCGTCGGCGATGGCGAGGCCGCCGACCACCGAACCCGCGGGCGCCGTCACCCGAAACGGCACGCCGAACGCCGTCGTCGCGAACACGGCCGCGAACAGGCTCGCGCCGATGAGCGCGAGGATCACGTCCGGACGCGACAGCCCGTCAGCCGGGAGCATGGTAATTACATCTCATTAGAGACGGAAATCCCTTGGGATCGTTTCGGACCCGCCGGAACAGGGAGGCGATGGCCGAACGACACCCGAACATGCCACAGCTCCAGTTCGGCACCGAGATCCGGCCGACGACCGACGAGAGGGACACGGTCGCGACGACGGAGTATCTGGTCGACGATCGAGACATCGTCGAATCGATCTCAAGGTGACGTTCACCGAGCACGCCGGCGCGGAGTTGATGGGATACGACCGCGTCGGCGGCGACTGGGAGGGATGAACTCGGAGTCGGTGCGACACACGTCTCGAACGATACCGACGCTAGCCGACCGTTCGGCCGTGTCCTCGTCCGCTTCGTTGTCCTTTCGACGGCCTCGGAGCGTACAGGCGTCGACGAGTTCGCGAGTAACCCGTCTCTTTGACCGATTTAGCTGAGAGTCCGCGGTACAGAAATTATTTCCCAACCAGCCGTGTACCTCGCTGCATGAGTTTTCAGTTGGGAGGAGGCAGGGCCACCACAGGGACTTCGTCTAGGGATCCGCTTGCGCTCCCGTCCTCTCACGGGGACAGAGGGCGATGACGGGGACGAATTTTCTGTTCGTTTCGCTGGACGGACTCATCGGAGATATCGCGTGGCGTGTGAAACAGCACGGAAACGACGTGAAGTACGCGATCACGGAGGACGAATTCTCACAGGACGTCTGCGATGGCCTCGTCCCGAAGACCGACGACTGGCGGGCCGAGCTCGAGTGGGCCGACGTTGTCGTGATGGACGACAGTTTCGGCCTCGGCCGTGAGGCTGAACGTCTCCGTGAGGAAGGGATTCCGGTCGTCGGCGGCACCGAGTTGACCGACCGACTCGAGGAGGACCGGGGGTTCGGACACGAGACGATGCGTGAGTTGGGACTGAACGTCATCGAGTCCCGGATCTTCGAGAGCCTCGACGCCGGCATCGAGTACGTCCGAAACAACCCAGCGCCCTACGTTCTGAAACCGAGCGGGGACACGCAGAACTTCAACGAACTTCTCTACGTCGGGCAATCAGAGGACGGCGCCGACGTCGTACAGATGCTCCAACGGTATCGGGACAAGTTGGACGGCGAGGTCGAGGAGTTCCAGTTACAGCTCCGGAAAACCGGCATCGAGATCTCCGTCTGCGGGTTCTTCGACGGAGAACAGTTCGTCGAGCCGATCAATTACACGTTCGAACACAAACGGCTGTTCCCGGGTGACCTCGGCCCGATGACCGGAGAGATGGGAACGGCGATGTTCTGGGGTCCCCCGAACCGGCTGTTTCACGGGACGATCGCACCGTTCGAGCCTCTCCTCCGTAAGGAAGGGTACGTCGGCGCGTTCGACATCAACTGTATCGTCAACGGCGACGGGATCTTCCCGCTTGAGATCACGTCTCGGTTCGGCTATCCACAGATCGCGATCCAGGAAGCCGCGATGGAGACACCGATCGACGACTTCCTGTACGGACTGGCGGCCGGGACCGACCCGGAACTCGAAACGCACGACGGCTTCCAAGTCGGGTTGCGGGTTTGCGTCCCGCCGTTCCCGGCCGACGACGTCGACTGGTTCGAGGAGCACTCGCGTGACCTGCAGATCGGGTTCCGCGAGGAGGGGCTTCCGGACGGCATTCATCTCGAGGACATGAAACACACGGACGGCGAGTTCCGCGTTGCGGGCGAGACGGGCGAAGTCCTCGTTGCGACCGGGCTGGGCGAGACGATGCAGGCTGCAAAGACCGAGGCCGAGGAACGTGCCGACGATGTCGTTCTCCCCAACAATTTTTACCGCACCGATATCGGTTCGAAGTGGCAAAAGGAGGCCGAGCAGTTGATCCGCTGGGGATACCTTCGCAACTAGTCGATCCCACCACAGCGCGTAAAGAAACACCTATCCTCGGCCTGCCGCATAGGGACCGTGAATGGAGCGTACCCAGATCGAGGAACGGACCGAACTCCACGACATCGTCACCGGAGTGTACGATCTCCTCTTTCCGGACGATCTGGACTCGGACGAGATCGACCTATACTACATCGACTCCGAGCACGTCGAGGCCGAGATCGAGTTTCCCTACATCGGCATCAACCGCGCGGACTGGGAGCGAGAGTGGACAGCCGAACGAAAACTCGAGGTGCTCCTCCACGAGTTCGCACACGTCGAGGAAGGCCCCGACGAGGCGGACCACGGACCGCGTTTCTACGATCGGCTCGCCGACTTGACGACCACTGCGGAGGCGAAACAGGAAGGGATCGAGGCGGTCTTCGGGACGTCCCTCGACTTCGAGCGGATCCATGGCCACATCATCGAATCCGTAAACGAGTACACGATCGAGACAGCTAGCGATACGATCGAGGGCAGGCGGCGGGTCCTCCGGCAAGAGCTGTCGGACCCCTCCACGACTCGGTAGCGGTCGCGTTCATCGGGGGAAGAACTGTTCACGGAGCCATCGTTTCCGTTCGTCGATGTCATCACAGTCCTCTTCGATCGTCTCCTCGTGGACGGATTCGATGATAGACCGACGGACGCCGTCGAAGTCGATGTCCTCGTCGAACGTCGCTTCGAGTTCCGGTTGCCAGTCGGCGGCGATCGCTGTGATCTCGAGGAGGCGCTCGTAGAACTCGTCGCCGTGGTCGCGCTCGTCCGGTTCCTCCTCGACGTGCGCGAGTTCGTGAAGTAACACCTCGAGGCGTCGCTCGACCGGCCACTGTCGCCAGTAGTGGAAGTTGATTCCGACCTCCGGAAGGTAGACGTCCGCCTCCTCGTCCTCGTGTAGAAGTTGATTTAATTCGATCTCGTCCGGGGAGATCGAGTCCTCAAAGACGACATTGTAGAGCGCAGCGATCGATCCCTTGATCGAGGCTCGTTCCTCGGGCGTGGTCACGACGCCCCCGGATCCCAGTTCGCCGTGAGGGGTTTCGATCCGAGCGACTGTTTCGTCGGCGAATTCGGCGGCTTCCACCGGCGTTCCACGAGCACGCTGTCGGAACAGATCTCGAGGGAGTACACCGTCCGCGAGCGTCCGTGAGATCGCGGATCGAACGAGACTCGCGGCGTCACTCCAGCCGAGATACTCGAACAACAGACGGCCGGCGAGCACCAGCGGGATCGGGTTCGTTCCGGGCGTCGCCGACTGCCTGTGCCCGGACGAGTGTGCGGTGACGAGAAGCGTTCCGTCGCCGAGTCCGAGATCTGCTGACTCGCTGGTTTGCCCGACTGCCGTGTTAGCCACAGTTGAGAGATACGTCCCGCCCAGAGCCGGGGCAAGGATCACGTCGTACTCGTCCGGATCGACCAGTAGGTCACGACAGAGTTCCTCAGTTCGACGTTCGAGGAGGACGAGTTCGTCCTCGGGGAACGCCTGATACTCCTCACGGAACGTCGCTTCGTCCACGACGCTGTCGCCGTACTCCGCATCGATGTACGCACGTGCCCACGATACGAACGAGCCCTCCGAGGCCGGCCGCAGGTCCCCTTGGTGGGAGATCGTGACCGTCCTCCGATCGTGTTCGAACGCGTATTCGAGTGCCACATCGACGAGCGCTTCGGTCCCGCTCTGTGAGATAGGGCTGACGCTATACCCGGTCGGATCGTCCGGGACTCGTTCGGCGCCGTCAGTTCGAAGCAGACAGTCGCGAAGCCTTCGTGCGTCACGTGTCCCCGGCCCGTACTCGAGTGAGGCGGCAACGTCCTCGGAGACATCCCTGAAGAGGGTGCTATCCAGATCACCGCCACGAATCGGTGAGGGATGCCGCGCGATGTCCGAACAGCGAGTCGTCGCGGTCACGATCTCGAGACGACTGCGGATCTCGTTCCCGAGCGCGAGCGCCTCTCGACGGTCTCCGGAAAGTGGTCCAAGGATCCCGAGACGAAACCGTCGGAACGCACGGATCGTCTCTTTCGGGAGGGGATCCCCGTACCGTTCTCGCGCTTCCTCACCGGTATAGACTCGCATCCAGTGAATTTCCCGCCCCGTCCGTTCGACAGCCGTGTCGAGTATCCGACGAGCCGCCGAGACGAGTTCCTCGTTGACACCCGGGGAAAACGGAACGATCGGTGCTTCAGGCGGGGTAAAGTCGCCTTCGTACGTGACCGCCGTTCCCCTTGGGGGAACGGATATCTGTTCGAAATCCCGAGTCATGAGGGAAATCCTATCGCCACCCCGGTGAATGTTCGCTCTGCTGTATCACTGTACCTGCCGTCACATCCCGGATCTATCACCACCCGAGGTTCAACAGAGCCGATTCAAACGGGTTCGGAACCGATACACGCCGTTCGCGTCCGTTCGATCCGAAATCCTTCTCGTCACGCACCGTTTCGCTCTTCGTGACTGCGAGAGAAGGGATTTGAACCACATCCGGACGTGCTCGCTGCGCTGCGCGTCCGGTCTGGTTCAACTCCTCCCGGAACGGTTCGGGGGCCTTCGGCCCCACTCATGCGAGGGAAGGGATTTGAACCCTCGAACCCCTGAGGGAGCGGATCTTAAGTCCGCCGCCTTTGGCCAAGCTCAGCCACCCTCGCGCGGACGCTCGTTTCGCCGGACGGTGCAAGTGGATTTCGGTCGCACGCCGGGGATGCTTGCTGCGGCTCCGGGATCGAGGACAGCCCTGCGGAGAGCGACGGATGAATACGTGTCCGGGGCCCTCGTTGTCGTCGTGAGCGACAACACTGACGACACGCTGGACGCGATCACGCGGCGGCGAGTCCTCGCCGGCGCCGGCACCGCGAGCGCGGTCGGCCTCGCCGGGTGTACCGGCGGGTCGGGAGGCGGCGGGTCCGAGACCGACGCGGCCGGGACGGGCGACGCCGAGTCGACCACCGCGACGACCGGCGGCGGGACGCTGAACTTCGCGCAGGCGAAGTCGCCGCTGGACTTCGACCCGCTGAAGGCCAACGACGTCCCGTCGCTGCAGGTCGTCGAACAGGTCTTCGACAGCCTCTACACGTACGGCGAGGGGACCGAGCTCGTTCCCCAGCTCGCCGCCGGCGAGCCGGAGGTCAACGACGACGCCACGCAGTACGTCGTCGAGCTCCGCGAGGGACTCACGTTCCACAACGGCGAGCCGATCACCGCCGAGGACGTGAAGTACTCCTTCCTCGCGCCGGGACGGGAGGAGACCTCCAACGGGTCGGAGTTCACGATGATCGACTCCATCACCGTCGTCGATGACCGGACGGTCCAGTTCGACCTGAAGTACGCCTTCGGACCGTTCCGCCACAAGCTCGCGTGGTCGCCGGTGCCGAAGGCCTACCGCGAGGAGAACAAGGAGTCGTTCAACCGCGACCCCGTCGGCTCCGGGCCGTTCACGCTGGAGTCGGCCACCGAGGGCGACGAGGTCGTCATGGAGCGCTGGGACGAGTACCACGGGGGCGCGCCGAGCATCGAGGAGGTGGTCTTCAGCCCCGTCGAGGAACCGACGACGCGGGTGACGACGCTCAAGAACGGCGAGTTCGACATCGTCCAGACGGTGCCGCCGAAGCTGTACTCGACCGTCGAGAGCCAGGAGGGCTCCTCCATCGCGGAGCGCCAAGGACTGGGCTACTACTACCTCGCGTTCAACTGCAACGAGGGCCCCACCGCGGACCCGAAGGTCCGTGAGGCCATCGACTACGCGGTGTCGATGGATCAGGCCGTCCAGAACTACATCGAGCCGGCGGGCACGCGCCTGACCGCGCCGATGCCCGACACGGTCACCGACGCCTGGGACTTCCCGACCGACGAGTGGAGCGACATCGCCCACGACAAGGACGTCGACATGGCCGCCCAACTGCTGGAGGAGGCCGGCGTCCCCGAGGACTACTCCTGGAAGATCATCGTCCCGCCGGACGACAAGCGCGAACAGATCGGCGTCTCGGTCGGCAACGGGCTCCAGGAGGCCGGCTGGAGCAACGTCGAGGTCCAGCGGCTGGACTGGGGGGCGTTCCTCGACAAGTACTCCACCGGCAACGAGGACGACTACAACATGTACACCCTCGGGTGGGTCGACGAGTTCGACCCCGACGGCTACCTCTACTACATGTTCCACCCCGAGGTGGAAAGCGAGACCAACGGCTGTTACTACCGCAACGAGGAGGTCGCCGACAAGCTGACGCAAGCACGGCAGTCGGCCGACCGCGAGGAGCGCAACCGGCTCTACACCGAGGCGACGACGACGATACTGGAGGACCGAGCGCACCTGCCCGCGTACAACCTCAAGAACAGCTTCGGCGTTCGGGACACCGTCGAAGGCTTCCGTCCCCACACCGTCGCCGGGATCAACCCGCGACTGGCCGGGGAAGACACCGTCAGCCTGAACGAGTAAGCGGCATCACCAGTCGACGCTGAGCGTCCCGTCGCCGTGCGGATCCGGCGCCAGCTCCTCGTCGGTGCGGCGGTCGACGACGTGGATACAGCCGACGTCCTTCTTGGCGGGGCAGACCTCCGCCGCGCGGAGGTTCTCCTCGAGGTCGTCCTCGCCGACGTAGTACGACTTCGGCCTCGCCATGCCGCTCGTGATGTCCATCTCCCAGTTGTCCGCGACCTCCGCGCACTTGCCCGCGCCGAAGCAGGCGTTGGCCTCGAAGATGATCTTGTACGGCTTCTCCTCCACCGGCGGCCCGTCGCCGCCGACGTCGCTCGCGGTCTGTACCTCCGCGTCGAGGTCGCTCATACCGGGCCTTCCGCCCGGGGCGACTTTCGTCTGTCGGTGGCGGGCGGACGCGTCGGCGGCTCAGTCCTCCCACTCGACCTCCGTCACCTCGTCCGTCTCCCGGAGGATGAACGGGCCGATCGACAGCGTGTGCTTCGTCACGGTCGCGATTCGGAGGACGTACGCGAGCAGCACGAGGAACGGGATCGTCGCGACGGTCGCGGCGACCGCGACGAGGGGAACAAGCGTCCCGACGCCGAACGGAGAATACGTGTACGCCTCCGCGTCGAAGAACGCGACCATGAACACCGACACCAGCAGCGCGGGGAGCGCCCACGCGAAGACGGCCCGCGAGAGGTCGATCAGCTCCCACTGGAAGTACAGCGTCTTGAAGTGCTCGCGCGCGGGGCCGAACAGCCCGAGCACCTCGGCGAGCCCGTCGAGCGCCTCCAGCCCCTCCTCGTCGAAGGCGTCGCCGTGCTCGGCGCGGATCCGGTTGGCGGTGAACAGCTTCCACGAGTAGTTGAAGTTCAGCGCCGAGGAGATCACGTCGAACTCGCCGAAGCGCGCACCGTCGAGTCCGGCCGACACCTCCTCGGCGTTGCCGACGAGGCTCCTCACGAGGCCCTCGACGTCCTCGAGTGCCTCGTCGTCGGCGGTGCGGTTCGCGGCCTCGCGCACGTCGCGGGCACGTTCGGCAGACACCTCCACGAGCGCACGAAGGAACTGCGCCGGCCGCGCGGGACTGACCGAGGCGTCGATCATGTCGGCGGCGTCCTCGCGGAACTCCATGGCCCCGCGCATCCGGTCGCGCTGGTCGCCGATGGCCCCCAGCTCCTGAGAGAGCACGAGTTGGTTCAGCGTGAGCACGAGGGTGACGCCGGTGATCGTCGCCGTCAGGAAGCCCTGAAAGAGCGTGTCGATCGAGTCCCCTGACCGGAGGGCCTCCTCGGCCGGCGGGTACAGCAGGCCGGAAGCGAGCAGCACGCCGAACACCCCGGTCACGAGCACGAGAACGACGAGCCGACGGTCCGCCTCGAGGAAGAGCCACAGCTTCCAGCGGCTCTCGGCGGCTCGCTCGCGCAGCCGGTTGCTCGGCTCGTCGTCGGTCATGACACCATCATCTCGACCGGCGATGAAAAGCGGGACGGCCGAGGACACACGGGTGGCAGCAGCGTGTGAGCGTGGACAGGGGCAGAGACGGGGCGAAGACGGGACGAAACGGGCAGTATCGAGGACGGACGGTACGGGAGGGTGGCGGGGGTCGACCGTCTCACTTCGAGGCGTCGGCGTCCTCCTCCTGTTGGAGCTCCTCCAGCTCCGCCTCGACCTCCTCGTCGACGAGGTCGTCGGACTCGGTCGCGGTGTCGGCCGCGTCGGCGTCGCCGTCGCCGTCGTCGGCGGAACCCTTCCCCAGTTCGGCACGCAGCGTCTCCAGCTCGGCGTCCACCTCGCGGTCGGTGCGGCCGGAGCTGAGTTCCCGGTCGATCTCGTCCTCGTCGGAGAGCGCGTCGTCGAACGCGCCGGTGTCCTGCAGCTCGTCCATCGCCTGCGAGCGCGCCTCCATCTCCTCGGTGCGCTCCTCGGCCCGCTCGATCGAGCGGGCCACGTCGCCCATCTCGTCGCCGACGCCGGACATCGCCTCCGAGACGCGGGTCGAGGCCTCCGCCGCCTCGTAGCGCGCCTTCATCGTCTCCTTCTTCGTGCGGAACTCCTCGATGCGGCCCTGAAGCTCGTCCTTCTTGTCTACCAGCCGGTCCTGGGTGTCCTGCAGCTCAGCGATCTGCGTCTCCAGGTCCTCGATCTGGTTCATCTTCGACTTCTTCTTCTCGAGCGCCTTGCGCGCGAGGTCGTCGCGGTCCTGCTGGACCGCCTCCCGCGCCTGTTCGTTGTGCTTCTCGACGTTCTCCTCAAGGCGACGCTTCTGGATCTCCAGGCGCTTCTTCTGGGTGGTGAGGTCGGCGATACCCTGTTTCACGTCCTGAAGCTCGTCGCGCATCTGCTCGTAGCTGTAGTCGAGCGACTCCGACGGGTCCTCCGCTCGGTTGAGGAGCGCGTTGACCTTCGAGCGGACGACGTAGGAGGCGCGAGAGAGGATTCCCATGCTCTCGGCTAGGACAACTGGCCGTATAAATCTCACCCGACCGAGAGGACGGTCGACGCCGTTTTGCGGGGCGCGACCGCAGCCGAACGCATGACCGACGTACTCGTGCCGGGCGGACGCGACGTGCGCGCCTCGCTCGACCGTGGGGCCGAGTCGGAGGCGACCCCGGCGGACGCGACCGCCGCCGGCGACGCCGACGCCTGCGTGGTCGCGTGTCCCCCGCATCCGCAGCACCGCGGCCACCGCGGCGACGAGCGCCTCCGGGCGGTCTCGTCGGTCCTGACCGCCGGCGGCGTCGACTGCCTCCGGTTCGACTACGGCGACTGGGACGAGGGATACGGCGAGCGCGCCGACGCCCGCAACGCCGTCGCGTGGGCGCGCGAGCGCTACGACCGCGTCGGCCTGTTCGGCTTCAGCTTCGGGGGCTGTCTGGCCCTGCTGGTCGGATCGGAGGGCGACGCGGACGCCGTCTCGGCGCTGGCGCCGACGGCGCGGCTCGCGTCCGACCTCGACGCCGTGGCCGCGATGGCGGACATCGACTGCCCCGCGCAGGTGGTGTACGCGACCCGCGACGACACCGCCGACTGGGAGCCGGTCGTCGAGCGCGCGCGGGAACTCGGGTTCGACCGCCGGGAGTTCTCGGCCGACCACTTCTTCGTCGGGCAGTCGGGGAAGGTCGGCGACGCCGTGGGTGAGTGGCTACTCGACGCGCTGTGAGGCGTCGGCGGCGTCGCTCTCGCGGTAGCCGACGGCGAGGTTGACCACGACCGCGGTGGCCGCGAGCGCGAGGACGAACACCCAGAACGCGGCGCTCGCGGCCCCGGCGAGGCTTCGGGTGAGAACGTACGCCGCCGCCGCCGCGATCCCGGCGAGCGCGAACGGCGCGAGGAACGGGGCGTCGCTCCAGGCGCCGCCCGCGTTGCGGTACTCGACGGCCGACGCCCAGACGTTGCCGACGGTGAACTGGAAGACGACCAGCCCGAACAGCCCGGAGAGCACCGCGACGAACGGCTCTGCACCCCCGGCGAGCTGGAGGGCGGTGCCGGCGAGGAAGACGACGAGCATGAGCGCGTGCCAGGGTCTGAGTCGATCGCGGACGCGATCGTGGAGGGCCATATCCGGGTCTCTCGCGACGGTGACAAAAGCCCGTCGTCAGTTGTACTCCCGCCAGCGATAGCCGCACTCCTTGCACTTGAAGAACCGTGTGGGCGGCTCGTCGGCGGCGCCGGTCTGTTTGATCGTGTACCACGCGACTGTGTGGCCGCACTCGTCGCAGATCACGTCCTCCGAGGTGGGCTTCCCCTCGAAGTTCGCGCCCTCCTCGGTCTCGATCACGTCGTCGTCGGTCTGGGCCTCGGTGGAGACGAACTCGGCGGCGCGCTCCTCGTCGCGCTCGGCGGTGGCGCCGCAGGCGGAACACACCATCACGCCGTCCTCGGTCCGCATCATCGACCCGCACTCGTCACAGAACTGCATTGGCGAGGCTTGCGCCCGCGACCCGGTATGCGTTACGCGTCGAAGTCGTCCGCGACGGGGCCGTCACCGTCGACTGCGTCTACCTCGTTGTTCGCCATCGAGGCCTCGCTTCGCTCGGCCTCGCCCGCGGTCGAGAACGCCGGTCTCCCCTCGTCGGTCACCATCGGGCACCCGCGGACGCGGAACCGGTCGGCGTCGACGACCTCCAGGATGTCGGTGCCGTCGTGCTCGCACGCCACCTCCGGCGGCGCCGTGAGGTACGGACACCGCTGGCAGTACTGGCGCTTGTCGAGCACGTGCTCGGGACGTGCGTCGCCGCCGTCGGCGCCGTCGACGGGAACGGCGTTCGGCTCCGCAACCGCCGAGGATCCGGCCGACACGTCCGCGCTCGGCCCCCCCGCGGCGGCCGTCTCCGCCCCGGATCCCTCGCCCGAGAGCGACGCCCAGAGCTCGTCCTCGTCGAGGTCGCCCACGTCGACCTCCTCGAACGGGTCATCGTCCGGATCGGGGTCGGAGTGGTCGTCCCCGCGGCGTCGCCGGCGGCTCACCTCCCGCGCGAGGTCGCCGAGGGGGGCGTCGCCGTCGACCTCCCTCCCGACGCCGTCGCCGTCGCCGTCGCTGTCGTCGTCGGAGGAGTCTCCCGTCGGGATGTCGGCGGCGGGGCCGTCCGCCGGAAACGGGTTCTCGACCGAGGGGACGTCGTCCGGATTCGTTTCGTCGCCGAACGGGTCGTGGGGTTCCCCGTCGCCGTCGTCCCTGCGGTCGCCCTCGGACGGCTCCTCAGCCATCCGCGTCCTCCTCGAAGAGGTCGCTCGGGTCCGTCTCCTCGACCGTCTCGCCCTCGATCGCGGGCCGATCGCCCACGGTGAGCGACGCCGACCCGAAGAACCCCGAGGCGGGTTCGACGGCGTCGAAGGTCGCCGCACAGTGGGGACACTCCGGCGCCGACAGCAGTCCGACCCGCACCGTCGACCCGCAGGAGTCGCACGCCGCCGCCGCGACGCCGTGGCGGTTCGCCTCCGCCTTCAGGTCGGCGGCGGCTCGACGGGTCGCCGCCTCCGCCTCCATCGTCGAGACGCGCGTCCGCAGGTCGGCGACCGCCCGCGCCAGCGCCGAGAGCTTCGCGTCGTGCTCGTCGGCGGCGTCGGTGAGGTACTCGAGCACGTCCTCGTAGTTGGCGAACCCCGCCTCGAACGTCCCTTCGAGGTCGTCGAGATCGTCACGCAGCGCCGCCACCTCCTCGTCGAGGTCGGCGTCCCCGGCCTCGGCCGCCTCGCGAAGCCCCGGGTGGTCGTGGTCGGCGTCGGCCTTCGCGTCCGCCTCGCGTTTGACCTGGACGACCCGCGAGCGGACGTCCGCTATCTTCTCGTCGAGGTCGGCGTCCAACTCGTCGACGCGGTCCTCGAGAAGGTCCAGTCGAGCCGCTTCGGGGGCGGTCCCGTCCGGTCCGACGGTTGACGCGTCGTCGGCGAGCGATCCCGGGTCGGGAAGCGACTCCTCGTGTTCGTCGAGGAGCCGCCACAGCGTGACCGCCCGAGCGAGCACCTCCTCGGGCGGACGGCCGGTCTCCTCGGCGTGGGAGAACACCCACTCGCGGAGGACTTCCGGGAGTCCCGTGATCTGCTCGCCAGCCATTCAGGAGGACGTAGCCGCCCGGCGTGTAAATACTACCGCCCCGGTTATCGGGGCGAGTATTCGGCGGCCGATCGGGGGACGGGACGGCGGCACTCGGGCCGGCTACCGGATCTTCCGCACGTCGCTGATGTCGAGGCCGCCGTCGTGGATCTCCGTCTCGAACCGGACGATGTTCTCCGACTCGAGCTGGGAGAGCACCCCCCGGAACTCCCGGACGACCATCGTCCGCGCGCGCTTCGAGCCGCCGGACTCCCAGCTGAACTGGAGCGTCCCGCTGCTGCCGTCGACGAGCTGGCCGAGCTGTCGGTCGGTGATCGTGTCGGTGTTGACGAGCGCGAGCAGCAGCCCACCCCACGAGTGGACCGCCTTCGCGAGCCCCCGGACGAGCATCGCCACGTCCTCCCACTCGACATCGCCGCCGGAGGCGCCGACGAGGTCGGTGATCGAGTCGATCACGACGAGGTTGCCGGCCGCGTTGTCCGTCAGGTACTCGCCGAACGCCGAGAGGACGCCGTCGCGGTTGCCGGCCCTCCCCAGGTCGTGGATGGTGCTGGTGGCGCCCATGTACCACTCGCGGGGAATGGACGACAGCTGGAAGTACTCCGGCGAGAGGTCGACGAAGTCGATCCCGTCGACGGCGGCGTCGACGATCTCGTCGGCCATCGTGTAGCGCAGTTCGCGCTCGATGTAGTCGGCGTCGGTGGTGAACGAGAGGTAGTGTACCTCCGGCGGAACCGTCGCGGCGTCGTCGAGGTCGCCGTAGTAGAGGTCGAACGTCTCCTCGTCGACGCAGGCGAGCGCGTTCATCGCGGCGCTCGTGTAGACGAACTCCCGGGCGCCGGCGCCGGACTCCCCGGCGACGAGCACGACGCTGCCCTCGGGGGCGCCGCCGCCCAGCACCGAGTCGAGCTGGGCGACGCCGAACGGGATCCGGTCCATGCGTCCCCTCGCTCGGGCGCGCGCTTAGGCGTTGTGCCGGTCGGCGCGTATCTCGGCCCCCCGGTTCCGCGGCTCGACGACTTGCACGTCGCCGTCGACGCCGGCGGCCGCGAGCGCGTCCTCCCCGGCGTCGCGCGCGTCCCCGGCCCGTCCGGCATTGGTGACGCCGTAGACGGTCGGTCCCCACGACGACTGCCCGGCGCCGTACACCGCCGGCGATCGCTTCAATTCGGCGACGACGTCGCCGACCGGCGGGCGGTAGACGCCGCCCTGCTCGTCGGCGAACCACGCGCCGTTGAGTCGGCCGACCTCCTCGACCGCGGCGCCGAAGCGCTCGGCCGACCCCTCCGCGACGGCGGGAAGCAGGCGTCGCTGGATCGTGCCGGCGACGCGGTCGGCGACGGCGGGGTCGGCGTCCTCGACCGCGCGCCGGATGGCCGAGTCCTCGTCGTCGCCGTCGCGGCCCGGGTCGGCGTCGGGGACGACGAGGAGGAAACGCCAGTCGTCGGGCACGCGATGGCGCGCGGCGACTGCGGGAACCCGCCAGTCGCCGTCGGCGGGCCGGTCGGCGGTGAACCGACCGGTCGGGTGGCCGGCGTCGAGGACGAAGCCGCCCCCCTCGAACGTCGCGACGCCGACGCCCGAGCGACCGCCCCGACCGAGCGCCGGGGCGCGCTCCCGCACCCTCGGGTCGCGTCCGTGGGCGCCGGCGACGCCCGCGAGCGTCGCGAGCGCGAGCTGGGTTCCGCTCCCCAGCCCCATGTGGCGCGGGAGCGCCGCCTCGACGGCGACGCGGGCGCCGTCGACCCCGAGGAGGTCGCACGCGCGCTCGGCGTAATCGCGGACGGCGTGGTGGTCGGTCTCGACGGCGTCGGCGGGCGCGACTCGCAGTCGTACCCGAGGCGCGTCGAGGCCGACGCCGACGGCGCCGTAGAGCCGCTCGTGCGCCAGCGAGAGGTTGACGAAGCCGAAGTGCAGGCGCGCGCCGGACTCGACCGTGACCGTCCCGGGAGCGTCGTCTCGTCGGGTGGCTGTCGGATCCGGCATCGCGTCTCGGGTCGGCCTTCGAGGAACGACGGGGTGTCGGTTTCGACAGCGGACAATACGGACGCCGTTCCCGAAGTCGCGGGCGGGGACGCCGCGTCGGTCGGCACGAACGCCCACGCCGGCCCGTCGACGTCGACGGCGCCGTCCTCGCCGGGGTCACGGAGCCCGCCCCGGTTCGCTCGGCGAGCGTTCTCACGTGGTCGGCGCCGTGGTCGTCGCGAGATCCGTCGCGCCGCCGCGAGGCCGGTCGAGTCCGCGGCCGTCCACGGTGAAACGCTTATGCGGGATGGCGCACCACTACCGCCATGTACGACGCGATCGTCTTCGACAACGACGGGGTGCTCGTGGGGCGCACCCACTACGACGTGCTCCACGAGGCCGCCTGGGACGCCTTCGAGGCGCTCTCGGTGGCCGATCCGGACCCCGAACACGTCGAGTCGATGGTGGTCGGCGTCTCGCCCGGGCAGGTCGAGGAGGTGTGCGACACCTACGACCTCACGCCGCGGGAGTTCTGGGCGATGCGCGACCGGACCGCGTTCGAGGCCCAGCGCCGCGAGGTCCGCGAGGGCAACAAGCGCCTGTACGACGACATCGACGTGTTACGCGACCTCTCGTCGCCGCTCGGCATCGTCTCCTCGAACCAGCACGAGACGGTGGAGTTCCTCCTCGATCACTTCGGCGTCGCCGACCTCTTCGACACCGCCTACGGCCGCGAGCCGACCGTCGAGAGCCTCCGCCACAAGAAGCCGAACAGCCACTACATCGACCGCGCGCTCGCGGACTTGGACGCCGAGACGGCCCTGTTCGTCGGCGACAACGAGTCCGACATCGAGGCGGCCGACAACGCCGGCATCGACTCGGCGTTCATCCGCCGCCCACACCGCGAGGACTGGACGCTCTCGGTGACGCCGACGTACGATATCGACGGGCTCGACGACCTCCAGGCGATCTGTACCTGATCGTCGACGCTTTCTCCCCGCCCCTCGACCGCCGCGTGTGAACACGGATCTCGATCTCCCGCCCGTCGGCCTCGGCACGATGGGCCTCGACGGCGACGAGGGCGCCGCCGCGGTCCGGACGGCGCTCGACGTGGGGTATCGGCATCTCGACACCGCGCAGGTGTACGAGAACGAGTCGTCCGTCGGCACGGGGCTCGCCGCGGCCGTCGAGGCGGACGTCGTCGCCCGCGAGGACGTGACCGTCGCGACGAAGACGTGGATCGACCGCCTCGCTCCCGACGAGGTCCGTCCGTCGACTGCGGCCAGTCTGGACCGCATCGGCGTCGACGCGGTAGACCTGCTGTACGTTCACCGACCGAAGGGCGGGTACGAACCCGCGGGCACGCTGGCGGCGTTCGACGCGCTCGTCGACGACGGCCTCGTCGGGCACGTCGGCGTCTCGAACTTCGAACGCGACGAGCTGGCGGAGGCGATCGATCTGCTCGACGCCCCGCTGGCCGCCCACCAGACCGAGTACCACCCGCTGTTCCGGCGTCCCGCGCTCCGCGAGCACGCCGTCGAGCACGGCTACCCGCTGGTCGCGTACTCGCCGCTCGCGGGCGGCCGGGTTCGGGAGGTCGAGGCGGTGCGCACGGTCGCCGAGAGACACGGCGCGACGCCGGAGGCGGTGAGCATCGCCTGGCTCGCCGACAAGGAGGGCGTCGTCACGATCCCGAAGGCGTCGAGCGAGGCGCACCTGCGCGCGAACCTCGCGGCGGCCGACCTCGACCTCGATCCCGAGGACCACGAGCGGATCGACGGGATCGAGCGCGAGGAGGAACTGTTCCCGGAGTAGTCGACCGTGGGTTCATGCGTCTCGACGCCCTCCCTCCGGTATGAGCGACTCAGCCGACGCGACTCCCGAGGAGATCCCCGACAGCGACGAGGAGTGGCGCGAGCGACTCACCGAGGAGGAGTACGAGATCCTCCGCGAGCGCGGCACGGAGGCGCGCTTCTCCGGCGAGCACGTCGACCGGAAGGACGACGGCGTCTACCGGTGTGCGGGCTGTGGCACCGTGATCTTCGAGTCCGAGACGAAGTACGACTCCGGCTGCGGCTGGCCCAGCTTCTACGCCGCCGACGAGGAGCGGGTGACGCTGGAGGACGACACCCGCCACGGGATGTCCCGCGTGGAGGTGAAGTGCGCCACCTGCGACGGCCACCTCGGCCACGTCTTCCAGGACGGACCGGAGCCGACGGGCGAGCGCTTCTGCATCAACTCCGTCGCGCTCGACTTCGAGCCCGAGGAGTAGGCGGACGGCACCGCGGACCTTTTCTCGCGACCGCCCGACGCGGTCGACATGACCGACGAGTCCATCGACGAACCCACCCTCCTGTTCGCCCACACCGTCGGCCCCGACCGTGGGGCCGACCTCCGCGACCGCCTCGTCGACGCCGGGATCCCGGCCGACCGTGTCCTCGCCGCGGCGACGCCCGCCGAGACCGACGAGCACCTCGCCGACGCCGACGGGCTCGTCGTCGGTCGACTCCCCGAGGACCTGCTCGACCGCGCCGACTCTCTGCGGTGGGTCCAGGCGCTGTCCTCGGGCGTCGACTACCTCCCGGTTGACGACCTCGTCGACCGCGGGATCGCGCTCACCAACGCCGCGGGCGTCCACGCCGAGCCGATCGGCGAACAGGTGCTCGGCTACATGCTGAACTTCGAGCGCGACCTCCACGCGCTCGCGCGCCAGCAGGCCGACTCGCGCTGGGAGCGCCGCGAGGGCGGCGAGTTGCGCGGCAAGGCCGTGGGGATCGTCGGCGTCGGCGCCATCGGCACCCGCGTCGCCGAACTCACGAGCGCGTTCGGGATGGACGTGTGGGGCGTGAAGCGCGACCTCGACTCGATGCCCGACGCGGTCGACGAACCGCGGTCCCCCGATGCCCTCCACGAGGTGTGTCTCGCGTCCGACTACCTCGTGCTCGCGTGCCCGCTCACCGACGAGACCGAGGGGCTGATCGGCGGCGACGAGTTGCGCCTCCTCGGAGAGGACGGCGTGCTCGTCAACGTCGCCCGCGGGGAGGTCTGCGATCAGGAGGCGCTCGTCGGGGCGTTGCGGTCGCACCTGATCCGCGGCGCCGCCCTCGACGTGTTCGAGGAGGAGCCGCTGCCGGCCGACTCGCGGCTGTGGGACCTCTCGAACGTCGTCGTGACGCCGCACATGGCCGGGAGCACCCCCCACAAGGCCGAACGGTGGACCGAGATCCTCGCGGAGAACTACCGACGCCTCGCCGAGGGCGACTCGGAGGGGATGCGCAACCGGGTGGTGTGAGGCGAGCCGAACGGGGGAGGGGGTGCGAGTGGACCGCGAGCGGAGCGGCGATCCGCCGGCTTCGCGGGCGCCCGCTCAGTGCGTCATGACGAGCAGTCGGTCGTCGGTGCGGGCGAGACAGATGGGGCCCTCGGGCGCCGACGAGAACGTCACCGTCTCGTCGTCGCTGACGAACAGCCGCTCGAACGGGTCGCCGCAGGCGGGACAGCCGAGTCCCTCGCGGTTCGCCAGCGACATCGACCCGGCGTCCTGTCGAAGGAGCTTCAGCTTGCTCCGATAGTCGTGTACGTCGAAGCCGTCGGAGACGTCGAGGCGCGCCATATCGCGGGGGCGTCGCCGCGAGGAAAGTAGGTTGCGCCCCGGCTGTCAGCGCTGAGAGCGCCGCGACGGACCGAACCGCGAGAGCCGCGAAAACGCGAGAACCGTAGCCGATGACGCGCCGTGCGTGTCGCCCGGGGCTGGCCCCGGTGGAGCGTCGCTTACGTCGGGCGGGCGAACGCGAGGTTGCCCGAGACGTTGTGGACGTACGCCTGCACCGTCTGGCCCTCCTGGGCGCCGGAGACGAACACGGTGAACTTCCCCTTCTCGGCGACGCCGTCGCCCTTGCGGCCGGTGCCGGTGATCTCCAGCTCGTACGTCTTGCCCTCCTCGATGTCGGGCGCCTGCGAGCGCTGACTGGAGGCGGACGAGCGCTTCTGGACCGGGCGGAACGCGCCGCACGCCTGACAGCGCAGCATCCGAACGCCGTCCTCGGTCTTGAGAACGGTGTCGGGGAGCCCGCACTCCGAGCAGGTGACGAACTCGGCGATGTAGTCGTCGATGGCGGCGTCGAAGTCGGCGATGGAGAACGACCCGTTGTAGCGGGCGACGCCGTCCTCGAACTGGCCGTTCGTCCCGAGCTGGCGCTGGATGGCGCTGTGGAGGTGCTCGGCGTCGCGCGAGAGCGCGTCGGCGATGTCCGAGACGTTCGTCAGCCGGGTGAACGCCCCGTCGGTCTGTCCCTCGGGGTCGGGGACCTGCAGCCGCTCGCCGGCGTCGGCGGGGCTGTCGGGCAACTCGTCGTAGGCTCTGTCGAGCGCGTCGGCGTAGTTCATAGGGCAAGGGAGGGCAGTTTCACGTATAGGGCTTCCGAGAGAGTCCGTGCCGTGGCTCCCGCGGGATCCGGCGATCGTGTCGCTCCGGCGACGACGACAGTTCCGCGGCTGTGACGGGTTGGCGGCCGCGGGGATCGACCAGCCCGTGCGGGTCGTGACCGGTGAAGCATCGACCAGCCCCTGCGAGTCGTGACAGCGACGGATCGCCCCGACGCGGATCCCATGTGAACGGGCGACACAGGCGCCCTCCGGTAGAAACGCGTTTCAGTCGGGACGGCCCAGCGAAGGTAATGAGTTACAAGATCGGTCTCGTCGGGAAGCCGTCCGTCGGGAAGTCGAGCTTCTTCAACGCGGCGACGATGAACGACGTGCCCGAGGGCGCGTACCCCTTCACGACGATCGACCCCAGCGTCGGCGAGGCGTACGTCGGCGTCGACTGCCCCGCCCCGGAGTTCGAGGAGACGTGCGAGCCCAACCACGGCTTCTGCCGCGAGGACACCCGGTTCGTCCCCGTCAAACTGGTCGACGTGGCGGGGCTCATCCCCGGCGCACACGAGGGCAAGGGGCTCGGCAACCAGTTCCTCTCGGACCTCAACGAGGCGGACGTGCTCGTCCACGTCGTCGACTTCTCCGGCGAGACGGACATCGAGGGCGAGCCCACCGAGGGCCACGACCCCCGCGAGGACATCGACTTCCTCGAGGCGGAGCTCGACCAGTGGTACCTCGACGTCCTCGGGAAGGGGATCGAGAAGTACGAGTCGATGTATCAGGGGCCGAACCCCGGCGACGAGGTCGGGGTCGAGGAGGTGCTCGCCGAGCAGATGAGCGCGTTCCGCACGAACAAGGACGAGATCAAGCAGGTCGTCCTGTCGCTCGATCTGGAACTCGACCCGGAGACGTGGGACGACGACGACCGGTTCGACCTCGCCCGGGAGATCCGCAAGCGCACGAAGCCGATGGTGATCGCGGCGAACAAGATGGACACCGCCGCCGCCCGCGAGAACTACGACGAGATCACGAGCGACCCCGAGTACGAACACCTCACCGTGGTGCCCGTCAGCGCCCACGCCGAGGGGTCGCTGAAGAAGGCCGACGAGGCCGGCGTCGTCGACTACACCCAGGGGGACTCGGACTTCGAGGTCGTTGGCGACGTGAGCGACGAGCAGGCGAAGGGGCTTGAGGCCATTCGCGAGTTCGTGACCGAGTACGGCGGTACGGGCGTCCAGTCGGTGATCGAGGCGGCGCTGTTCGACGAGCTCGACGCGAAGGCCGTCTTCCCCGGAAGCGCGAGCGGGAACTGGAGCAAGGGGCCCTTCCGCGACTGTTTCGTGCTTCCGGGGTACGCGACCGCCGAGGACTTCGCGTACACGCTTCACTCGGACATCGGCGACGGCTTCCTCCACGGGATCGACTGTCGGAGCGGCCGGCAGGTCGGCTCGGACGCCGTCCTCGACCACCGCGACGTGGTCGAGGTCGTCACGACCGGATAGGCTCGCTCACGGAACGGGTAGGCTCGTCAACGATCGCACGTACGGAGGACTTACGAACACCACCCGTCGATCGGCCGAGCGTCCCCCCGGGGGACGGCGGCCGCGCCGACAACGGGAGCGTACGAACGGGACGGGCAAGCCCCCGCGGCCGACGCCCGAACGTAATCCGACCGTGTGATCTCCCCCCCGACGCATAACAAAGCGACAGCGGTCGGACGGGAACACCCGCATGTCCCGACGAACCGTATCACGACGACAGCTCACAGCGGCACTCGGCGCGGCGGTCGGCGTCGGCCTCGCCGGCTGTGGAGGTGCGACGAACAACAGCACGAACGTGACCGACGAGACGGTCGGCACGGTCGAGGAGGTAACCGACGAGGAGACGCCGGTCGAAACGGAGGCGGAGACCGAGGGGTCGGCGGAGGCGGCCCCGGAGACGACCGACGATCCGGCGGCCGCGGTCGCCGACGGCATGACGGTCGTTCGCATCGCGCACCTCTCGCCGGACGCGCCGAACGTCGACGTCTCCATCGCCGGACAGGAGGTGCTCACGGACGTCGGCTACACGGACGTGAGTCAGTACTACGCGTTCGCGCCGGGCACGTACCCGGTGACGGTGACGGCGACGGGCGAGAGCGAGCCGGTGCTCGAACGCGAGATCGAGTTCCAGGTCGGCGCGTTCACCGTCGGGGCGTTCGGCGAGGTCTCCGGGAACAACCAGGAGCTCGCGATCAACGTCTTCGACGACGAGGTGGAGCCGCCCAGCGAGGGGACCTCGGCCCGAGTCGTCAACGCGGTACCCGACGCGTCCTCGATCTCCGTGACGGGAGAGGAGGCCGACGTCACCGTGGACGGCGTCGCGTTCGCGGAGGCGAGCGAGTACGTCGATGTGCAGGTAGGGGACTACGAGCTACAGGTCACAGCCACCGAGGGCGCCACGACC
The DNA here is from genome assembly GCF_009831625.1 of Halobaculum saliterrae. Taxonomy (GTDB): domain Archaea; phylum Halobacteriota; class Halobacteria; order Halobacteriales; family Haloferacaceae; genus Halobaculum; species Halobaculum saliterrae. The sequence continues at coordinate 147,979 of NZ_WUUS01000001.1, forward strand.
GGGACCGCGAACGCGACCGGAACCGCGACCGAGACCGCGAACGCGACCGGGACCGGGACGCCGATGGGCTCGCCGACGGAGACCGGGACGCCGATGGAGACGGAGACCCCGACGGGGACCAGCACCTCCGCGGCCGGTGAAGCCGTCGGCATGGCCGACGTGTCGTTCGAGGCGGGGGCCGTGATGACGCTGTTCGTCACCGGCTACGGCACCCCCGAAGGCGAGTCCGCGGACGCACCGCTCGAGGTCCTCGCCGTGGTCGACTCGGGCGCCGCCGAGACCGGCACGAGCACCCCGGTCGGTACGGGCACCGCCACTCCGGACGGTACGAGTACCGGCGGCGGCGAGGAGACCGGGACGCCGACCGAGGCCGCCGAGACGACGACGGATTCCGGCGCCTGAGTCGGACCCTCCGCTCGGCCGTCCACCGCTGTCGCCGGGGCGCCGTGGAGCGAACGGGAACGTTCGACGTACGCGAACACAACGTCCGATTTCTCTCCTGACGGCGACCTTACCGCCGGACGGGAGGCCGACCGCCTGAACGTGTCCGGACGACGAGCGACCGACGTACGGCGACGCTACGCGCCGACCGCGAACCCCGCCGGGACGGCGACGTCGTACGGGCCGGCTCATAACAAACCACCATGCAGACGTGTCAACCGAACGCGATGGAAGATCCACCCACCAAGACACTCGCAGTAGCGTTCGTGATACTTCTCGCCGGGAGCGTCGTCGTCAGCGGGGCGGCCCTCGGCGGGCCGGCCGGCGCGTCGCCGGCGGCGGCGTTGCAACAACAGGCCGACGGACCGTCGACGCAGGAGACGTCGTATCTCCGCGTCGTCCACGCCTCGGCTGATGCGCCCGCCGTCGACGTCGCGCTCGACAACGAGACGATCGTGAGCGGCGTCGAGCTCGGCGAGGCGTCCGACTATCTCGAGATCGGTGCCGGGGATCACAGACTGACGATCACCGCCGCGGAGTCCGGTGACGTCGTGTACGACGGAAACGTCAGCGTCGAGCCGCGGTCGGTGACGACGATCGCCGCCAGCGGCGAGGTGAGCGAGAACGCGAGCCAGCCGTTCGCGCCGCTGTTCATCCGCGACGACGCGCGCCAGCCCGCGGAGGGTGAGGCGGCCGTCGCCGTTGCGCACCTCTCGCCGGACGCGCCGACCGTCGACGTCACCGTCGAGGGCACCGGCACGGTCATCGCCGAGAACGTGTCCTACGCCGGCGTGTCCGACTACATGACGGTCCCCGCGGGCGACTACACGCTCGAGATCCGCGAGGCGACCGCCGAGAACGACGGGAGTGTCGTCACCACGGTCGACGTGTCGCTCGCGGACGGCTCGGCGTACACCGCGTACGCGGTCGGGTACCTCAACGCGGAGAACGCCAGTGACACGGAGAACGCCAGCGGACCGGGCTTCCAGCTCTCGCTCGCGGAGGACGCGACCACGTCGGTGACGCTCCCGAGCGACGCCGACGGTAACGAGACGGAGATGCCCGCGAACGAAACCGAGATGCCCGCGAACGAGACGGAGATGCCCGCGAACGAAACCGAGATGCCCGCGAACGAAACCGAGACGCCGATGACCACCGAACTGCCGAACGAAACCGAGACGGAGGCGTCGGCGAACGAGACCGAATCGCCGGCGTAAGCCGCGGGACGTTCGCGACGTCCGACGGCTCACATCGGGACGACCGAGCGTGGCCGCGGCGAGGAGCGAACGCCGCGGATCGGCTGCTCTCGGACACTCTCGCTTTTCGGGATCTGCGCGGGTCGGGAGCGTCGCTATCGGTCGGTTGCGTCGGTGAAGAAACGGATCACAGCGATGTCGCCGTCAGGCGACGGTGTGAGCCGGAATTATGCGCGGACGACGTTCGTCGCGCGCGGGCCCTTGGGGGCCTGTTCGATGTCGAACTCGATCTCGGTCCCTTCCGTCAGATCCTCGCCGCCGACATCCTCCATGTGGAAGAACACGTCGTCGTCGGAGTCCTCAGTCGCGATGAAACCGTAGCCGCCAGTGTCGTTGAAGAAATCGACCTTACCGTTTGCCATTGCGACTGAACGAACAGCCGTCGACCGCATAAGGGTTCCGCATTTGTGTTCCGAGCCGGATTCTTTCCGGACAAACATTCTGTCATGAGCTGATCCAGTAGTCATTCAGCCACGTACCGTCGGTTACGTGGGAACACGCCGACCGATCGGTCACAACGAGGCGAGAACCCTCGGGGTTCGGAGGTACCAGCTCCGAGTGTACCGCTGACGCCCGATGCGTGTATTCATACCACACCGATTCGATCTCGGGAACGTGGTCCGTGAGCCCGCGGCTCAGGGAGCCCACGGCGACGCTGGACAGTGCGAGCGAACTACTATGGGGGTGCTCACGGATCGCCCACCATGGTATCAGAGAGCGATCCACACGGAGACGGGACGTACGACACCGTCGAGGTCGACCGCGACGGCTACGTCGGCCGGATCACCCTCGATCGCCCGGAGGCGATGAACACGTTCAGCACCGAGTTGGCGATCGACCTCGACGACGCGTTACACGACCTCGACGAGCGCGACGACGTGCGGGCGGTCGTCGTCGACGGCGCGGGCGACGCCTTCTCCGCGGGCATCGACGTCTCCGAGCACGGCGACCACGACACGAAGGCCGAGTACGAGGAGTGGGTCGCGCGGATGGAGGACCCGTTCCACACGCTCGCGGAGATCGACACCCCCGTCGTCGCCGCGGCGCACGGCCACGCGGCCGCGAACGGGCTCGGGCTGGTTGCGGCGTGTGACCTCGCCGTGGCCGCCGAGGGAACGATGTTCGGGGCGACCGCGCCGAAGGTCGGGCTGTTCTGTATGGGACCGTCGGTCCCGTTGATGCGGACGCTCACGCGCAAGCGGTGTCTGGAGATGGTGCTCACCGGGGAGCTGATCGACGCGGAGACCGCCCAGGAGTGGGGAGTCGTCAACCGGGTCACCCCCCAGGGCGACCACGTCGACGGCGCCGTCGAGCTCGCAGAAACCATCGCCTCGAAGAGCCCCGAGGCCGTGCAGATGGGGAAGCGCGCGTACTACGAGATGGAGGAGCTCCCCTACCACGAGGCGCTGGACTACTCGAACGAGCGGTTCGCCGCACTGTGCACGACTGCGGACGCGAGCGAGGGGATCGAGGGGTTCCTCTCGGGCGAGCCGCTCTCGGCCGACGAGTGGCCCGGGGAGTGAGCGTGGAACCGTCGGGGAGCTGCCTTCCCTCCAGCTGACAGATATCCTCAGGGTCGGTCGTCGGCCGCGCCAGGTTCCGCCCCGGTCCGCACGCCCTACGCGATGTCCCAGCGGTCGGCGGTGACGCCGTCGGCTCCAGCGGCTCGGAGCGCCGCGACCTCGTCGCTCGTGCGGGCGGCCTTCCACGCGACGACCTCCATCCCCTCTGCGTGGGCGGCGTCGACGACGTCGGTCCGGAGACAGAGGTCGTAGTGGGGGTGCAGGGTATCACACCCGAGGCCGACTGCCGTGTTCAGGTTCCCCTCCGGGTCGTCCTCGAAGAGGTAACCAGTCCGCACGTCCCAATCGAGTTCGTTGACCTCCTCGATCGCCGCCGGACGGAACGACGAGACCGAGACATCGGGATTGGCTCCGGTGACGACCTCGCGGAGGTCGGCCGCCAACCCGCAGTCCTTGAGTTCGATCTGGGCGCGGACGCCGTCGGGGAAGACCGACAGCACCGACGAGAGCAGCGGTACCGTCTCTCCGGAGTCGAGCACTTCGAGCGACGACAGCTCCGCCCAGGTGAGGTCATCGATGCGACCGCTCGCCCCGGTCAGGCGGTCGACGGTCTCATCGTGGAAGACGACGAGTTCGCCGGACGCACATCGCCGGACGTCGACCTCGATAGCGTCGACGTACTCCGCGGAGCGTTTTACTGCGGTGACGGTATTCTCAGGATACTGATCGGCACACCCCCGATGCCCGATAATCTCCATTGTCACTGTCCAAGCGAAGCGTCTGATTAACTCCTTCGTCTCGGCGGAAGGACGGTTCGCACGAGAAGTAGCCCGCCGTTCAGGTCTGGAGATCGACCCCGTCGGCTGGGTCGAACGGGAGCTTATCCAGGGCCGCGACCTTGTCGCTGGGGGAGTTGATCTCGACGTGTCGACCCGCCGAGATCGGCATCATCTCCGTCTCGACGGCGGTGTAGATGCCGGGGTACCACTCGTGTCGGTTGGCGGCGAGGTACGCCCGCACGGTCGTCAGGTGCGAGCGGTCGACGATCCCCACGCCGGCATGGCGATGACCGCGGATCATCCCGTAGTCGGCGACGATGCCGCGGTCGTCACAGCGGATCGCCGTCGATCCGTCCTGCTTGCCGGGGATGGCGGCGACGAAGCTGCGACCGGGCGACACGGCGTGCCTGTCGACGAGGCGTTCAACGACCGACTCCGCGACGATCACGTCGCCGTTCAACACGAGCACGTCGTCGTCGACGGCCGCGGTCCCGCGTCGGAGCGACTCGGCGTTCTCGTAGTCGGCCCAGTCCTCCACGACGACCGTTCGCGCCGACGTGACCTCCCCGATCACGTTCTCTGCGGCGTAGCCAAGGACGACCGTCACCTCGTCGACGTGATCGACCAGGACATCCCGCTGGTACTCGTACAGCGTCTCGTCGCCGAGTTGCATGAACGCCTTCGGGATGTCGTCCGTGTGGGGCCCCATCCGGCTTCCCTCGCCGGCCGCCAGGATCACTGCGTGCATCCGACCACCTCCCGGGCGGCGCGCTCGCCGGCGTGGCCGTCCATCGGAATCCCGAGCGCGGCGAGCTGCTCGTCGACGCGGCGTTCGATGGTCGGTGGGTAGCCGTTCTCGTAGAGCCGGTCCATCGTTTCGAGGGTGAGCTCGTCGGTTGCGTAGCCCAGTTCGGGCACGTCGCTGCCGCTCGCCACCGCGGTCAACTGGACGAGCGGCCGCCCCGTGTGAAGCCACTCGGTGACGATGCCCGAGTAGTCGGAGACCAACAGATCGGCCGCGAGCATGCTCTCGCGGGGCGTGTCCGCCTCGTCGAAGACGACGTTGCGGAGGTCCGCGATGCGCTCCCGACACCGCTCGGTGACCGACGCGCCGGGTTCCTCGATTCGGTCCATCGGGTGCGGCCTGAACAGGAGTCGATAGTCGGTGTCGGCGAACGTGTCGAGGACGACCTCGGCCGTCTCGAGGTAGCACCCGCCGCCGTAGTTGTGGTTCGTCGGCGCGTAGAGCACGCACCGTTCGCGGGGTGGGTCGGTCCCGACGAGGTCGTCGGCCTCAGGGATCCCGACGACGGCGATGTCGACGCTCTCGGGAAACGCCTCGCGGTAGCGGGCGGCCCACCGCTCGCCCGGCGCCAGCGCGAGGTCGACGACATCGCCGAGATCACGCGTCGTGTTGTCGATCTCGCCCCGGCCGACGGACGCCCCGTGTCTGAGGTGGACGACCGGATACTCGTCGTGAAACGCGGGACGCTCGCCCAGGGCCGCCGCCTCGAACCGGTGGTTCTGGACGACGACGTCCGGGTCGGCCTCGTAGACGGCCGCGTCGAGGTCGGCCGCGCTCTCGATGGACGCCTCCAGTTCCGGAATCGACGACTGGTAGTTCGCCGCCTCCGGCCGCAGGGGTAGCGCCGCGGTCGTGACCGTGACGTGGCGGTCGACGGCCTCGAACGTCTTCCACATGAAACGCCTGTCGAACGTGTACAGTATTGTTACCATTTGTGTGAGCAGGTGGCGAGGGAGTATTCCGTATGCTTGCTGTTGGTTCACCGTCCGTCGCTATCGAATCGCCAAGCCATGATGAGTATGTGGGCGAAGTTTTTAATCTTGACGCGTGAAATATAGCATTACTTTTCAGTAAGGAGAATATAACTGAACAAACAGAGTCAAATCACCGCTCAAGATTCCGATTCCGGTATCAGGACTATCCAGTCGCAAGCGTCCGGATCGCTCGGCCGCAGCCGAGAATCGGGCCGGTGGAACGCGAACCACGTCGGTGGCCTGCGAGGACGGCGTTCGGACCCGCTGGAGCGCGCAGTCGGCGACACGACGCCGGCGGTCTCTGGCCGGGGGGCTGGTTTCGGGACTCAGAGTGTACTCTATTCGACCGGAAGTTACGGCCGTCCTCCCTCACCACGAAGGAGGCGGGATTGATCTACGTATGCCCGTTTTCCTCCTCGAAGATGTATGGGTAGAAAGCTGGCCTCGGCACTCATAGGGCTCCGCATCGCGCCGGTGCCACCCGGGCTCGGAGCGGTCACCTCGTCATCGGCCACTCGCCCCTTCCTCGCCGCGAGCCAAGTGCGTTTCTCCTCTCGGGCGACGGTTCGAACCCACGGCGACCTCCGGTTCGTCGAACAGTTATGACGCTCGGACCCGTGGCACCGACGATGAGTACGACCCGCCGGTTCGACGCCCTCCGACTGAGCAGGCCGGAGATCGCGGTGTTCATCTCCGGGGTCGCGAGCATGGGACTGGAGATCCTCGCCGGGCGGATGATCGCCCCGCAGTTCGGCAGCAGCATCTACACCTGGGGCACCATCATCGGCGTGTTCCTCGCGGCGCTCAGTTACGGCTACCACCGCGGCGGCAAGCAGGCCGCGGAACGCGCGACGAACGGCCGGATGGCCCGCGTGTTCCTCTTGACGGCCGCCTACGTCGCGGGACTGATCCTCGTCGGCGACGTGCTCCTGCGCGCCACGTCGGGGTTCCCCCTCCCGAGCCGGGTCGCGTCGCTGCCGGCGGTGACGCTGTTGTTCGGGCCGCCGACGTACCTCCTCGGCTACGTCAGCCCGTACGCCGCGGAGCTGTCGACGAAGGAGGGGACCGGCGAGGCGTCCGGGCACGTGTACATGCTCGGCACCGTCGGCAGCATCGTCGGGGCGTTCGCCACCACGTACCTCCTGATCCCGTCGCTCGGGATCGACCAGATCGCGTTGACCTTCGGGGCGCTCTCGATCGCGACCGCGGTCGCGATCAGTCGACCCATCGGCCGCGAGCGCGCGACCGTCACCGGCTTCGTCGCGCTGCTGCTCGTCGCCTCGGCCGCGACCGGGGCCGCGGGCTACACCGTCGAGGGCGAGGTCGTCCACGAGACGCAGACCCCGTACCAGAGCCTCCGAGTCGTCGACCTCGGCGACACCCGCACCCTCTATCTCGGCGGCCAGCGCCACAGCGCGATGGACCTGGACGAGCCGAACCGGCACGTGTTCGAGTACACGCGCTACTTCCATCTCCCGTATCTCTACGCGGACGATCCCGACGAGATCGACCGGGTGCTGTTCATCGGCGGTGGGGGGTTCACGGGCCCGAAGCGGTTCGTCCACGAGTACGACGACGTGACCGTCGACGTGGCCGAGATCGACCCGGCGGTGATCTCGACGGCGAAGGAGTACTTCCGCGTCGAGGAGTCCGAGCGACTGAACGTCCACAACGAGGGCGGCCGCCAGTTCCTCCGGGAGACGAACCGCACGTACGACCTGATCGTCCTCGACGCCTATCAGAAGGACAAGGTGCCGTTCGAGCTGACGACGCGGGAGTTCATGTCGCTGGCGAGCAGTCGACTCGACGATGACGGGATCCTCTTCGCGAACCTGATATCGGCGGCCAGCGGCCCGGCCTCGGAGTTCTACCGCGCGGAGTACCGGACCATGTCGCGGGAGTTCCCGCAGGTGTACAGCTTCCCGACCGTCGGCGGCGGCGTGGTGCAGAACATCGAGCTGATCGCCACGAAGAACGGGACCCGGCTCTCCGAGGAGGAGCTGCTCGCACGCAACGACCGACGCGACGTCGGCATCGATCTCGCCGCGGAGATCCGGACGTACGCCGAGGCGCCGCGGACGGACGACGTGCCGGTCCTGCGCGACGACCGGGCCCCCGTCGACAGCCTGCTGGACCCGATAGTCGGCCAGCGCTACGTGGTTCAGGAGTCGAGCGGAACCGAGTCCACTGCCGACGGATCGGACACGAGCGAGTCGATAGCCGACCGCGAACGGGAGCGTGAACGGTGGACCGATCCGGCGATCGGTCGAGACCTGAGCGTCCGCGCCGCACCGGAGCCGGCGGCTGCAACGACACCTCGCGGTCCCGACGCCCGTGTACCCGAGCCCGATCGGCCGACCGTACCGTCCTCGATGCCGTAGTCGAGATCCGATCCGATCGCGGCGTGTCGAATGAGGAGACGGCAGATCTGCCGGTTATTTTCACCGTACTCACGGATCGGCGCCGCATACTAATCGCGGGTCCCGCCCAACGTAGCGGAACGAATGGACTCCGCGAACGGGAGGCGCGAGCGCGCGCTGATCCCGACAGGGTACGACGGAGCGACGTGTGCGTGCGTCCGGTCGCTCGCACGGCAGGGAGTGGGCACGATCGTCGCATCGGAGAAGCCGGACGTCCCGGCGGCCGCGTCGCGCTACTGCGACGAGTCGGTCACGCTCCCGCCACCGCGAGCGGACCTGCTGACGTATCGGGACGCGCTCATGGCGCTGGCCGAACGCGACGACGTGCGGACGATCGTCCCGGTTCGCCCGGAGGACAGCTACGTGCTGTCGCGGTACGAGGCGTCGTTCGCCGAACACGTCTCCGTGGTCGTTCCCTCGATGCCGCAGTTGGAGCGCGTCTTCGACCGCCTCCAGCTCGCGGCGGCCGCGGAGGCGGCCGGCGTCCCGGTCCCCGAGACCCGGCGTCTCTCGGACGTCGACGACTGGACGCCGGAGTTGCTGATCAAGTCGCGATACAACGTCCTCACGGGTGCGTCCCTCGACGAACTGGGGCCGGCCGACGTGGACGTCGTGAAGGACATCCACCACGTCGGCCTCGGCGAGACGCCCGACGTGGCGAGGATCCGTGCCGAGATGGGTCACGACCCCATCGTGCAGGAGTTCGTCCACACCGACGGCGAGTTCATGTTCACCGGGCTGTACGACCACGGCGATCCGCTCGCGACGTTCCAACACCGCCAGATCCGCGGGAACTCCTACACCGGGGGCGGCGGCGTCTATCGCCGGTCGATCGCCGATCCCGAACTGGAGCAGGTCGGGCGGGCGCTGCTGGAGGAACTCGACTGGCACGGCCTCGCGTGCATCGAGTACATGCGCGACGCCGCGACCGGCGAGTACGTCCTGACCGAGATCAACCCGCGGATGTGGCAGTCGCTCCCGTCGACGGTCCGCGCGGGCGCCGACTTCCCCTGGTACTACTGGCTGGCGGCGACCGGACAGGCCGACGCGATCGACGACGGCTACGACGTCGGCGTCGGGACCCACATGCTCTACGGCGAGTTCGGCTACCTCATGAGCGTCCTGACGGACGACTCGCCACACGTCGAGCGACCCTCCGTCCCCGGCACACTCTGGGATATCGTCGCCTCGATCGTCCGTGAGCCTCACTTCGACTACCTCACGCTCGACGACCCCGGTCCGTTCGTCGCCGGAATCCGCAGAGCGCTCCCCGACGGCGTCGGCGACGGGCTCTCGCTGCTGCCGTGGCCCCGCCGCGCCGACGACCACGCGCCGCGACACTCCTGAGCGAGCCGGGACCGCGATCGGGACCGCCGCCGGTGTCAACGATCGAACCGGACGTGGCAACCGTTGTCACGAGCCGTCGGTTTCAAGGACGCCCCGAGGTATGCGACCGACACCCATGAGTCTCACCGGCTCCGACCGCGTCTTCTGCCACGACTGTGGCAGGGGATTCGACTCCGCAGCGGAACTCGAACGACACGTACGAGAGGAACGGATCGACGGGTAGCGGCTACCAGTCCTACTCGACCTCGACCCGCTCGCGCGCCGCCGCGACGAGCAGCGGGAGGAACACCGTCGCGTCGCCGTAGACGGAGGCGTTCTCCGCGTCCTTCTCCAGCTTCCCCCACGACCGCGCCTCCTCCAGCGTCGCCCCGGAGAGCCCGCCGGTCGCCTCCGGATCCATCGTGATCTGCACCGCGTAGTCGTACGCCCGCGGCGTCACGAGCATCGTCTGGAGCGTGAAGTTCTTCGGCACGCCGCCGCCGATCAGCAGGCAGCCGGCGTTGTCGGCCTCGAACGCCTGGTCCGTCAGCGGTGTCATGTCCGCCAGCGCGTCGAGCGTCAGGTCGGAGGTCTGGCTGTACATCCACGCCTGCAACCCGAGTACCGAATCCTGTACTGCAGGACAGTAGATCGGCACGTCGTGTTCGTAGGCCGCGGCGGCGACGCCGGGGCCCTCGTCGACGCCCTCGCGCTCGTTCACGGCGGCGTTCGCGCGGCCCAACTCGGCGGTCAACTCGGCGATGGAGACGGCGCCGTCGCGCTCGGCCAGCGGCGGGAACACCTCCTCGCGGAGGTGCGCCTCGAACTCCGCGAAGTGCTCCTGCGGGAGGTAGACGTTGTAGATCCGGTCGACCTCCTCGTCGCGGAGCTGCTCGTCGTGCTCGCGGAGGGTCTTCCCCTCCTGTCGTTCCTCGCCGTGGTGGTGCTTCCCGCCGATGGCCTCGATCGCGTCGTGGGTGAGGTTCGCCCCGGTCGTCACGAGCGCGTCGACGTAGCCGTCCCGGATGAGGTCGGCCACGATCCGTCGCATCCCGGTCGGCACCATCGCGCCCGCGAGCGAGACGAAGACGGTGCAGTCGTCGTCGGCCCACATCCCCGAGAGCACGTCCGCGGCGCCGTGGACCGACTCGGCGCCGATGCCGGCGTGCCCGTACTGCTCGACCAGTTCGGCGACGGTCATGCCGCCACGGACCCGCGCGTGCCCAAGCGGGTCGTGGTCGAACGCCTCGCGCTCGGGCCGGTGGTGGCCGCCGTCGCCGTGCTCGTGCTCGTCGCTCCCCTCGTGGCCCTCGTCGCTCATGTCCTGCCGTGCGGTCGGGGGGCGCTTGAACCGCGTGGTTCGCGGGGGCGCCTCGACGCCGGCGATCCCGACGACGCTGGCGGCCGGTTCCTCGCCGAGATGGTCGGCGAGCGTTCCCGCTACAGTCCCGTCGGGTGGTCGATGTAGTGCGTCTCCAGTCCCCAGTCGTCGGCGAGCGACTGCAGCGCGCGCACGCCGAACGTCTCGGTCGCGTAGTGGCCCGCGAGGAACACGGAGACGCCGGCCTCGCGCGCCTCGTGGTACGCCTTCCCCTTCCCCTCGCCGGTGACGAGCGCGTCGAGCCCCAGCTCCTCTGCCTCCCGCAGCCAGTCGCTCCCGCTGCCGGTGACGATCCCGACCGACTCGATCTCGTCGGGGCCGAACGCGAGCGTCTGTACGCCCTCCCCGCCGTGGTCCAACTCCGCCTCCAGCGTCGCCGCGAGCTCCTCGGCCGTGTAGCCCTCGGGCGCGACGCCGCGCTGGCCGACGTACTCCGGCCCGATCTCGCCGAACGGCTCGCGGTCGACGAGCCCGAGCACGTCCGCGACGCCGGCGCAGTTGCCCAGTTCCTGCTGGCCGTCGAGCGGGAGGTGCGAGACGTACAGGGACACGTCGTTCGCGACGAGCGGCTCGATGCGGTCGTACTCGCGGCCGGTCACGCGGTCCAGGCCGCCCCAGATCATCCCGTGGTGGGTGACGAGCGCGTCGGCGCCGAGGTCGACGGCGGCCTCGGCCGTCGCCTCGACCGCGTCGACCGCGAAGGCGACGGTCTCGACCTCGCCCGCGTCGCTCCCGACCTGCAGCCCGTTTGGGGAGGCGTCGAGGTCGGCGTACGCGTCGGTGTCCAGCTCATCGTCGAGTCGGTCGACGAACTCCGATCGCTGCATGGAGGGGCGTTCGACTGGCGGACGTTTGTAGCCACCGCGTCGGCGACGTGGACCGGTCACCGTGCCGGTGACGTGGACCGGTCCCGAACGCGGGAGAGTTCAGTTCGCGTCGGCGTGGGAGTACACCGCCTCCCGGAGCAGTTTCCCGGCCAGCGCGGCCGCCTGGCCGTCGTCGCGGTCGTTCACCTCCACCGCGTCGACGCCGACGCAGTGGGGCGCGACCGCGCGAACGGCGTCGCGCATCTCCCGCGGGGAGAGCCCGAACGGCTCCATCGTTCCGGTCCCCGGCGCGAACCCCGGGTCGGCGCCGTCGATGTCGATCGAGAGGTACGCGTCGCGGTCATCGAGGCCGTCGAACTCGCGCGTCCAGTCGGCCACGTCCTCGGGCGCGACGACGGTCACGTCGGGCGCGTCCGCGCGCTCCCACTCCTCCGGGGAGCCGGTGCGCGCGCCGAGGACCACGACCTCGTCGACCGTCGGGCGGTCGTCGGTGTCGGGGGCGTCCGCCTCGTCCGCCCCGTCAGCGTCGTCCGCGCCGTCGGCCGGGAGCCCGTCGAGGCAGCGGCGGACGACGCAGGCGTGGTTCAGCGGGTTGCCGTCGTACTCGTCGCGGAGGTCGAGGTGCGCGTCGAGCGTGACGAGCACGTCGGGGTCGGTCGCGCGGACGCCCCCCCAAGTGACGGTGTGCTCGCCGCCCAGGAGGAGGGGGACGGCGTCGTCGATGGCCGCCGCGCGAAGCTCGGCGCTCAGGTGATCGAGGTAGTCGTCGACCGCGTCCCACGCGGGCACGTCGCCCGCGTCGTGGACGCGGAGATCGGAGAAGAACGAGTCGGTTCGTCGGTCGTAGTCGTCGTAGGTCGAAGCGAACTTTCGGACCCTGTCGGGCCCGAAGCGGGTCCCCGGCTGGAACGTCGTCGTCGCGTCGAGCGGGGCGCCCGTGAGGACGTACGCCGCCTCGTCGCGATCGACGGACGCGCCGGGGAACCGCATGGAACTATCCGACGACTTTCCGCTGTCCCTCGTACTCGAGGTACTCGATGTTCTGGTCGGGCGTGAAGTCCTCGTCCTCGGGGACGCGCATCGTGAACGTCTCGTAGGTGTCGAGGTCCATGACCTGCGCGTCGTCGCCGGAGATGGAGACGACCTGCCCCTGCTTTCGCTGGATGATCGGGACCCAGACCTTCGCGTCGACGGGCTGGGAGAGCGAGCGTTTCCTGTCGTCGAACACGCCCTTGCCCTCGATGCGGGCCTTCGCGCTCCCGTGCTTTCCGGGCTTGGCGGTGCTGTAGGCGTTGATCTTGCAGGGGGAGTCGTCCATCATCACGTAGCTCCCCTCCTGCAGTTCGCGGACCTGCTTCTGCTCTCTCGGCATACCCCGCGATTCCCGTCGGACCGGTATAAACGGTTTGATAGCGCCGGAGCCGGGCGAGATCGGGCCCGCGGCTGTGACGAGCGAGCACGGCTCACTACGTGATTATGTCCCGTCAGGACGAAGGGGAGATCATGGCCGACGACACGGAGACACCGACCCACGCCGAGACACGACGCCAGGACGAGCCCCCGACTCACGACGAGGACGCCACATCCGAGAGCGACAACGGGCACACACGACCGGAGAGCGACGGCGAGGCGGCGCCGGCGACGCTCGGCGAGGAGAGCGGGACGGACGCCGACGCCCCTATCGCCGACGAGGCCTCGGTCGCCAAGGTGTACTACGAGGACGGCGAGCCGGTGGTGCTGGCGGCGGCGTTCGTCATCGAGGACTGGCCGTGGGTCGTCGGGTTCGACCAGATCGGCACGGACGGCTACGACTACGTCTCGATCCCGACCGAGCGGATCGTCGGCGTTCGCAGCCCGCGGTACGCCGTCTTCTCCCACAACGGCCACCGCGTCACCGCCTACGGCGTCATGGACGAGGAGATCCGGGAGTTCCGCGACCTCCTCCCGCTTTGAGACGCCGCGACGACGAGCGCGACGCCACCGCCGGCCGTGTCGACCTCACCAGTCGATGACCTCGCGGTCGCGCCAGAACCGCCCGCCGGGACCGTCACGGAAGCGCGCGAGCCACGTCGGGGTCTCGGCGCCCTCGGCGGGCGTTCGCGGCGCCTCCTCGCCGCCCATCTCGGTGTGGACCCAGCCGGGGCACACCGAGTTGGCGATGAGTCCCTCGTCGGCGTACTCGCCGTGGAGGTACTTCGTGAGTCCGTTGAGCCCCGTCTTGGTCACGCGGTAGGCGGGCGACCCGCCGGACTGTTCCTCCCCGAGCGCGCCCATCCCCGAGGAGACGTTGACGATCCGCGGCGTCTCCGTGTTCAGCATCGGCGGGATCGCGTACTTGCACAGCAGCATCGGCCCGCGGAGGTTCACCGAGATGGAGTGGTCGACGTGGTGGCTCCGCTCCTCGTGCAGCGCCGCGCCGAAGTGGCCGACGCCGGCGTTGTTGACGAGGACGTCGAGGCCGTCCTCGTCCTCGCCGATCCGGTTGAGCGCGTCCTGGATGTCGCCCTCCTGACTCACGTCGAGGGTGACGCGCTCGTACTCGTCGGGGAGGTCGTAGGTGACGCTGCGGACGCCCGCGTAGACTGTCGCGCCCAACTCGGCGAGGTTGCTCGCGATCTCGGCGCCGATGCCGCGGTTGGCTCCGGTCACGAAGGCTGCCTGTCCCGAGAGGTCGTCGTAGAGATCCGGCTCGGCGGGGCTGTCGCCGCGAGCGTGCGTGTCCACGTCGGGGGTGTCCGTGCCGCCCGCGTCGGCGTCGCTGTCGGTCATACCCGACGTTGACGGTCAGGGCATTACGGCGTTTCGACCCGGAGCGACCGGAACGACTCGCCGGTCCAGCGGTACGCGACGATCTCATCGGGCGCGACGATCGCGTAGACGGAGCCCGTCCACGTCGCCCGCCCGCGGTCGGTTTCGGAGGGCTCGGCCGGGCCGCGCGGGTGACTGTGATAGAAGCCGATCACGTCGCGGCCGTGGGCCTCGGCGTCCTCGATGGCGACGACCGTCTCCGCGGGGTCGAGTTCGTAGAAGCGCTCGGGATCGTCCGCGACGTTGGCGACGGGGACCGCCTCGGCGACGCGGTCGGCCGCGTCGGTTTCTACGACGCCGTCGCCCGCGCTGTCCGCGTCGCCCCCGCTGTCCACGTCACCACCGCGGTCGCCGACGAGCACGCCGCACACCTCCGCGGGCGCGCCCGCGGCCCGCCGCTCGTGGAGCGCGTCGCGGACGGTCGCCGGCAACAGGAGGCGATCGGCGGGCATGGGGTCGGTTCGTGGCGCTACTCGAAGTCGCGCCGCATGGCGATCTCGAACCACGGGCACAGGCGCAGTTGGCGATACCACTCGGGGTGCTCGTGGAGGTGCTCGTAGTCGACCCACAGTAGGCCCGCGATCTCCTCCTCGTCGGGGTCGAGCGCGTCGTCCTCCAGCGTGACCTTCAGGACCGCACAGACCTCCCACTCCAGCCCCGCGTTCTCGAAGTAGCGCTTGTACTCGAAGCGGTCGGTGAGCGCCACCTCGTCGTACTGGTCGGGAGTGATGCCGAGCTCCTCCTCCAGCCGCTGTCGGGTGGCCTCCTTCTGCGTCTGTCCCTCGACGGGGTGGGAGGCGACCGTGCCGTCCCAGTACGTCCCCCACAGGCGCTTGCCGGGCGCGCGTTGGCCCAGCAGGAGGCGACCGTTCGAGTCGAAGACGAGGCAGGTGAACGCGCGGTGGCGGATGCCGTCGCCGGTGTGGGCGTCCAGTCGGTTCACCGTGCCCTGCGGTTCGTCGTCGCTGTCGACGGCGATCACGTCCTGCATGGCGTTCTCGTGTTCCGGTTCCTCGGTCGCGGTCGCCGCGGCGTCGCTCGCGCCGGCGTCCTCAGTGCTCATGGCGCGTTCTGCGTCAGGCTGGACCATGACCGCTTCGGTCGACCGCGACGCGGCGGGGGTGGTCGGGTCGCGTCCGCGCGACCGGACGGGCGGCCCGAGGGGTCAGGAGACGTCCGGCGGGTTCTCCTCCGGGTGGGTGTCGTACGCCTCGCCGACGGCGAACCGCATGGCTCGGGGGCGGCAGCCGAACTCGACGTGGCGGCGTTCCACGAGCTCGCCGTCGAGCGAGAACTGCCGCGGCCTGGCGGCGTCGACGACGAGCGACGACGCCTTCACCCGCGTGAGGTGGGACGCGCCGCGCCGCAGGAACCGGTCGGCGGCGCCCCGGGCGAGGTAATCGATCGCAGGCGCGTCCTCGACCACGACGACGTTGAGCTTGCCGTCCTCCATGTTCGCCTGCCGGCGCTGCTCCCCCGGGAACCGTCGGCCGTTGCCGACGAGCAGCATCGCGGCCGTCCCCTCCCACGTCGGGTCGCGCTCGGACCCCACACGAACCTCCAGTTCCAGCCCCTCGAAGCCCCGCGTGTGCGCCATCGTCGTGAGAACGTACGCGAGCACGCCGAGTCGCCGCTTGGACGCCGGCTTCGTCCGCGCGCTCGACTCGGCGGTCAGCCCGCCGACACAGGAGTTGAGGAACGGTCGCGGCGGGAGCGCGTCGTCCCGGTCGATCTCCGGGTCCGCCGGGAGGTCGACGCTCCCCAGATCGATCCGGCGCCGCTCGCCGGATTCCAGCACCTCGAAGGCGTGGTCGACCCCGCGGATCCCGACGTTGTCGGCGAAGTCGTTGCCGGTGCCGGCGGGGACTACCCCGAGTTCGGTGTCGTCCAGGCGGTCGGCGTCGTCGACGCCGTGGACCACCTCGTTGAGCGTCCCGTCCCCGCCGCAGGCAGCGACGAGTTCGGCACCCCCGACGGCGGCCTCCCGGGCGAGGTCGTACGTCTCGCCGGCTCTCGTCGAGTCGCGGACGTCGAACCCGCGGTCGCGGGCGAGGTCGGCGGCGCGGGCGCTTCGCTTTCCGTCGCCGCTGTTGGGGTTCCTGACGAGGACGCGCATGGACGTGCTGTCGGTGCCACGGACAAAAGGCTCTACCGGCATCCGCAACACCGAAGCCCTCGGGGCGAGCATCGCCGCCGTGACCCGGTTCGCCGTCGACCTCCACAGCCACACCCGCTTCTTCCACGGCCGCGTCGGCCGCCCGACCGCCTACGACCCGGTCGGGCTGCGCCTCCAGACGGCGGCGGCCCGTCGACGCGGCCTCGACGCGCTCGCCGTGACGAACCACGACTACGCCTACTCCGCGGAGACCGCGTTCCCGACGGTGCCGGGGATCGAGGTGTCGACGACGCGGGGGCACGTGGTGATCGTCGGGGCGAACCCGCCGGCGCGGACGACGCCCGGAGAGCACACCCCCGAGGAGGCCGTCGCGCTCGCACACGAGCGGGGCTGTGCGGCGATCCTCGCGCACCCGTTCCGCGGGAGCATGGCCCGCAGGAGCGGTGCCGACTTCGACGCCGTGGAGATCAACGGAAAGAACCCCGAACACGAGTCGCGAACCCGCCGGCTCGCGGAGCGACTCGACCTCCCGCTGGTCGGCGGGAGCGACGCGCACTACCCGGTCGAGGTCGGGCGGGCGTACACGGTCGTCGATGTCGACGGCGACGAGCCCACGCCGCGGGCGGTCGCGGACGCGGTCCGCGCGGGTCGGACGGAGCCGGTGCTCCGGTTCGACGGCCTCCAGCGCGTCGTGGACCGCGCATATACCGCCATCCACGCTCGACGGTGGCGGGCCGGTCGGGAACGGTGAGGCGACCGGTACGGAACGGGGACGGGACGGGGACGACTCGTGCGGACCCGCGTCAGCCGAGCCGCTCGTCCAGAATGAGTCGCGTCTTCGTCCCCTCGATCTCGTCCAGCTCGCGGGCGCGCGAGATGAGCTCGTTGACCGCGCGGGTGTCGACGCAGTCGACGATGAGCACGATGTCCTCCTGTCCCGACACCTGCCACACGAAGTCCACCTCCTCCCAGTCGGCGAGCCGGTCGGAGACCGCGCTCGTGTCGACGTTCATGTCGACGGAGATCTCCACCATCGCCTTCACGTTCCCCGTGCGCGTGGTGACGGTGAACCGCTCGATCACCCCGTCGCTTGTCATCCGGTCGACGCGGTTGCGAACCGTCCCCTCGCTGGTGCCGACCTCCTCGGCGATCTCGGTGTACGGCGTTCGGGCGTCCCGTCGAAGGAGGTTGAGGATCCGCCGGTCCAGGTCGTCCATGCATGCCCTTTCCCGAGGCCCGGCAAAGAGATTACGAATTTCGTAACGAAGCTTCGAACGACGCACTTATGTTCCGCCCGACGCTGTGTATCTCGTAATGGCGGACGCCTACGTCGCCCTGGCCGACGGCCGTGTCTTCGAGGCACGCGCCCGCGCGCCGGGCCGGACACGTGGTGAACTGGTCTTCACGACCGCGTACACCGGGTACGAGGAGTCGCTCACGGACCCCTCCTACGAGGAGCAGGTCCTGACGTTCTCCTACCCGTTGATCGGCAACTACGGCGTCCGAGACGAGCGATTCGAGTCCGACCGCGTTCACCCGAACGCCGCGATCGCCCGCGAGTTCACCGACGACGTGGCCGAGTGGCTCGAGTCGGAGGGCGTGCCGGCGGTCGACCACCTCGACACCCGCGACATCGTCACGAGCGTGCGCGAGGAGGGCGCGATGGCCTGCGGCATCGCCGCCGGGCCGGACGCGACCCCGGAGGCGGCCAAGGAGGAACTGGAGGGGTGCGTCGAGATGTCCGACCACCTCGACATCGGCAAGCAGGTGTCGACGGACGAGCCGTACACCGTCGACGGCGGCGGCGAGTACGACGTGGCGCTCGTCGACTGCGGCATGAAGGGCTCCATCTCCTCCTCGCTGGCAGAGCGCGGCGCCGACGTGCACGTGCTGCCGTACGACGTGGACGCCGAGACGGTCACGGATCTGGACCCGGACGTGCTGTTCATCTCGAACGGCCCCGGCGACCCCGCGAACTTCGAGTCGGCGCAGGCCCTCGTCGAGAAACTCTCCGGCGAGATCCCGCTGGCGGGCATCTGTCTCGGCCAGCAGATCGTCGCCCGCGCGTTCGGCGGCGACACCGAGAAGATGGCGTTCGGACACCACGGCGTCAACCAGCCCGTTCGCGACCTCGAGACGGGGCAGGTCGTCATGACGACCCAGAACCACGGGTACTCGGTCGCCGACCCCGGCGACCTGCAGGTGACGCAGGTGAACGTGAACGACGACACCGCCGAGGGACTCGAGAGCGACGAGTGCGCCGTCGTCACCCGGCAGTACCACCCCGAGGCGAACCCCGGCCCGAACGACTCGCTGAGCTTCTTCGACGACGTGCTGGAGATGGCGGAGAACGGGTCGCGGACCCCGGCCACCGCCGACTGAAGCGAGGTCGAGCGCCCCCAGGAGTGTCCGGGTTCTTACAGAAACGACGTTCCGAGAACCTTCTTCGGGGTTCGTATCGTTCACTGACACATGGCAGTCGATGACACGAGTCACGGCGAGTTCCGCGAGGCGGTCGACCTCGCGGACCTCCGCGAGGAGGGGCGCGCGCTGACCGCCGTCGACGGGACGCCGATCGCGTTGTTCCACCACGAAGGCGAGGTCCGCGCGGTGAACAACCGCTGTCCACACATGGGCTTCCCGCTCACGGAGGGCAGCGTCGAGGAGGGCGTGCTCACCTGCCACTGGCACCACGCCCGGTTCGAGCTCTCCTGCGGCGACACCTTCGATCCGTGGGCCGACGACGTGGACACGTATCCGACCGAGATCCGGGACGCTGACGGGAACGTAGTGACTGTCAGCACGCTGGACGAGCGAGGCGAGTCCAGCGAAGGGACGGTGTACGTCTCCCCGGAGCCGCGACGCACGGAGCCGCCGGGGGTCCACTGGCGCGAGCGCCTCGACGACGGCCTCGAACAGAACCTCCGGCTCGTGCTCGCGAAGTCCGCCGTCGCGCTCCTCGACAGCGGAGTCGACCCCGCGGAGGTCGTCGAGCGCGGCGTCACGTTCGGCGTCCGAAACCGTGCCGACGGCTGGAGTTCCGGGCTCACGATCCTCACGGCGCTCTCGAACCGCCTCCCGGATCTCGACGAGCAGGACCGCAAGCGGGCGCTGTACCAGGGACTCACGGAGGTCGCCGGCGACTGCGACGGGGAGGCCCCGAAGTTCGATCAGGAGGCGTTCGCCGCCACGGACGTTCCCGTCGAGCGCCTGCGTTCGTGGTTCCGCGAGAACGTCGAGGTCCGCGACGCCGACGGCGCCGAGCGCGTGCTGCGCACCGCCGTCGCCGCCGGCCACGGCCGCGAGACGCTGACCGAGCTGCTCGTCACCGCGGCGACGGACCACCGCTACCTGAACACCGGTCACACCTTCGACTACGTGAACAAGGCGACCGAGGCGCTGGACCTGGTCGGTTGGGACGACGAGGAGCGGACCGCCGAGGTGCTCGCCTCGCTCGTGCGGGGGCTCGCGACCGCCGACCGCGCCGAGGAGACCTCGTCGTGGCGGCAGCCGGACGACCTCGCGACGATGTGCGAGGACACGTTCGCCCGCCTCGACGACCTCGTCGCCGCCGGGGAAGGGGAGACGTGGACCGAGCCGGACGACTTCACCGAGCGCCTGCACGCCGCCGACCCCGAGACGGTGTTCGACGCGCTGGAGGGGGCGATCGAGGACGGCGCGACCGTCGAGCAGCTCGCGAGCGCGGTGTCGTTTGCGGCGGCCAAGCGGGTGGCGCTGTTCGCCACCAGCAACGAGTTCAACGACTGGAACACGGTCCACCACACGTTCACGTTCGCGAACGCGGTCCACCGCGCGGCCGAGCGGACCGACGCGACGGCGCTGTACCGCGGCGTGTTCGACGCCGCCGTGAACGTGTATCTCGATCGGTTCCTCAACACGCCGCCGGCGCCGGAGGCGACGGGCGAGCCCGACGCCGACCCGGAGGCGGCGTTGGAGTCGCTGCGGATGGCGTTCGAACAGCAGGGGAAGGTGCAACGGGCGGGCGACGCGGTCGCGGACTACCTCGCCGCCGGCGGCGACCCCGACCGGCTGAAGGCGGAGCTGGGGAACGCGCTGCTGGTCGAGGACACGAACTTCCACACGTTTCAGGCGTACGAGGCGGCGTGTCGGCAGTTCGACGCCCGCGACGACCCCGACGAGCGTCGTGACTGCCTCGTCGCCGCCGCGCGCTACATGGCCGCCCACTACCCGACGCGCCGCTCGCGCGAGCAGACGTTCTCCATCGCCGCGCGACTGCTGCGCGGGGAGCGGATCGACGCCGCGGGGAACGCGGAGGGTTCGGGTTCCGGGGCGAACGCGGACGACTGACCGGGTCCCGTGACGCCCCCGATCAGTCGGTCACGTCGTCGTCGAGGCCGGAACCGTCCGCGCGAGCGGTCCCCGGTCCCGATTGCCACGCGGCGTCGTCGATCCCGGTCCGCGGCAGCTCGTCGAAGCTCCACACGCGGTGGTCCGCCCGGACGCAGCGCCCGCGCTGCTCGTGCCCGTGGCGCTCGACGTGGACGGCGTCCAGTCCCGCGTTCCACGCGGCGCCCACGTCGCTGTCGCCGTCTCCGAGGTAGACGCCGCGCTGGCTCGTCGGGTCGACGCCGATGTCGTCCATCGCGATCCGCAGCGGGTCGGGGGCGGGCTTCCACCCCGTCTCGTCCGAACACGAGAGGAACGTGTCGAATCGAGCGGTCAGGTCGAGCCGGTCGGTGACCGGGCGCGCGAGGAACTCCGCGCAGTGGGTGACGATCCCCATGGGAACGTCCCGCTCGTGGAGGTCGTCGAGCAGGCGCGCGGCGTCGTCGTGGAGGTACGATGCCTCGGCCCGCGCCCGGGGGTCCTCGACGGCGTGGAACGCCGGCCAGAACTCCCCCGGGTCGAGCCCCCACTCGCGAAGCAGCGGGTCGCGCGCGCCCGAGAGCCCGTGCCACAGCACCTCGGCCTGCCGGTCGGAGAACTCGTAGCCGATGCGGGATCCGACCCGGTCGAACACCTCGCGGGTGTACGACCACTCCGCGTCGACGAGCGTGCCGTCGAGGTCGAACAGCCAGAAGTCGTACGTGTCGGGGACCATCGAAGGGATACGGAGTAGGCCGTTCCCGCTGTTATATCTTCGCACCCTAACGGCCGGGTTTGCCGCCGCTTACCCGCCTTCCGCGGTCGAGTCCACTCGGATCGACGAGCCGAAGTACTTGTGCAGCGCCTCCCGGACCGAGTCGGCGCGGAACGCGGCCAGGTCCTCCCCGACGGCCGCCCGCAACGACTCGAGGTACGCCTCGTCGCTCTCGAACTCCGCGAACGTCGCCGACAGCACCTCGACGCCCTCGGGAAGGCGGTCGGCACAGAGCTGTCGCGCGTGCTCCTCGTCGTTCGCCTCCCCGTGCCACAGCGCGTCGCGAAACAGCAGCCATCCCTCCTCGCCCGGACGGGGCGCGGGGATCCGGAGCGCCGTCTCGAAGGCGTCCGGATCGATCCGCGCGCGCCGCGGCGAGAGGGTGAACCGGACCCGGAACACGTACGCCGCGTCCATCGCTCCCGCCCGTCACTCCGCGAGTTCGTTCAGCCGCTCGGCCAGGTCGATGTCCTTCCCGGTGACGCCGCCGGCGTCGTGGGTGGTCAGTCGAACCTCGACCTGGCGCCACTCGATCGTCATCGACGGGTGGTGGAACGCCTCCTCCGCGAGTCCGCCCGCGCCGGCCGCGAAGCCGACGCCCTCGAGGTACGAGTCGAACTCGAAGGTGCGGGCGATCTCGTCGGCGTCGGCGTCGTGGTGCCATCCGTCGGGCAGTTCCGCCGCGATCTCGTCGGCGTCGAGTACGTCGCTCACGCGTTCGCGGACGGTCGCCCGGGGCAAAAGCGTACCCCGGAGGGGCGACCCGTGGGAACGGCGGGCGAGCGGTCGGACGAGAACGGGCAGTCGGAACGGTCGAACGGCGACGGTCGGCCGGGACCGGTCGAGCGGAGGGTGTCGGTCGGAGGACGTCGAGCGGAGGGTGTCGAGACGCGTCCGGGGCCGGTCAGCGGTTGCACGCGGCCGACGCGAGCGCGGACTTCCCGTCGTCGATCAGCGAGAGCGTTTCCGCGCCCGCCGACAGCACCGGATACGGCGACGACAGCGAGCGGTAGAGGTAGTCGAACCAGCGACGACGGTCGTGCTCCTCGTCGTGGATCCGGGTCTGCCGGTCGGACAACAGCGACTCCACGCGTCCCTCGTGCCACTCCAGCCGTTCGTACGCCGCGACCAGGTCGGTGTAGGTCGCGTGCGACAGTTCGCGGTCGACGACGTCCTCCCCCGCGTCGACCGCCGGCGCGAGCGTCGACTCGGCCGTCTCGATCGACGACCGTTCGGTCTCCACCCGCGAGAGCAGGTCCGTCCGCTCCTCGCTCGCCCGCCGAGCGCCGCTCGCGAGCGTCGTCCGCAGGGACGGGGTCAGGGTTCCCCCCTCCTCGGCGAGCGCGCTCGCGACCGGGCCGGAGAACTCCTCGGCGACGTTCGTCGCGAGCGTCTCGTCGTACTCCTCCTCGTAGTGGGCCGTCGCCATCACGGTCTCGCGATAGGCCCGACGGGCGTCGACCAGTCCGTCGTCGACGGCGGCCCCGCCGGCCGGCACGGACAGGACGTTCGTCCCCCCGGCGGTCGGCGACGGACGCGTGCGTTCGGTGGGTTCCAGCCTCGCGACCCGGCGCCGGAACCGCTCGAACGCGTCCCGCTCGGCGCGCGTGCGGACCGCCTCCCGCGCGAGCGCATCGCGAGCGTCGTCGAGTCGCGTGAGCACCGCTCCCGCGGCGAGGACGAACACCGCGGTCAACCCCAGGACCGCGAGCGCGACGGCGACGTCCGGGTGCTCGCACGCCGCGGCCCGGCACACGGACTCCACGCCCAGTTCGACCCGTTCGGTCGAGAGCCGACCGACACCGTGGCTCGCTCCTTGCATGGGTCCACGTGTGACGGCATCGCACATCACAGTTTCCCCTACGACACGCGGCGAGAATGTTTCGTCCGAGGAATGCTGAAAACTCGCAGACAGCGGGTCACTCCTCGGAAAGCCGTTCGAGCACGCCGTCGGGGGCGTCGGCGCCGCCGTCGGGCGACCGAGCGCTCCCCGGCGTCGGCGGCGGCCCGTCGAACTCGGGGTCGAACAGCTGCATCGCCGTGTGGATCGTCGCCCAGTCGTCCTCGGCGGCCGCCTCGCGCAGGCTCTTCGTCGGCGCCGCGAGGAGCTGCCCGACGAGGGCGTCCGCGAGACCGGCGACGACCTCGCGCTGCTCGTCGGTGAGCTCGCCGTTCGCCTCCAGTTTCGCCATCGCCTCGCGCAGCTCGCGCTGTTTCGTCCGCTCGGCGGACTCGTACATCGCGGAGACCGCGTCGTCGGCGCGCTTTCGCTTGAACTCCTCGAGGAGCCGATCGAACTCCGCGTCGATCATGTCCTCCACGGCCCTCGCGGCGGCGGAGCGCCGCTCGCGCGCCTCGTCGGTGACGGTCTCGAGGTCGTCGATGTCGCGGACGGCGACGTCCGCACCCCCGGCGTCCGGGACGACATCGTGGGGCTGACCGAGGTCGATACACAGCGTCTCGCCGGCGTCGGCGACCGTCTCATCCCTGACGATCGGGTCCGCGGCGCCGGTCGCCGCGATGACGACGTCCGCGCGTTCGGTCGCCGCCGACAGGTCGTCGAGCCGGAGCGCCGCCGACTCGGTGTCGAGGTCCGCCGCGACGTGCTCGGCCGTCCGCTGCGTCCGGTTGGCGACGACGATCCGCGAGACCGGGGACGCGTCGAGCGCCCGCGCCGCGAGCAGTCCCATCTCGCCGGCGCCGACGACCAACGCCGAGGCGTCCGCGAGGTCGATCTCCCGGGTCGCGAGCTCGACGGCCGCCGACCCGAGCGACAGCGATCCCTCGTTGATCGCGGTCTCCGCGCGGGCGCGCTTGCCGACCTGATGGGCCTTCGAGAGGGCGTCGTCGAGCACGCCGCCCGACAGTCCGCCGACCTCGCGGGCCGCCTCGGCGGCGTCCTGAAGCTGCCCGAGGATCTGGTCCTCGCCGAGCACGAGCGACTCCAGCCCCGCCGCGACCCGCATGAGGTGCCGCAGGCTTTCCTCGTGGTCGAACTGGACGATGGCGCCCTCGCGGACGTCGGGAGAGAGCGCCTCCACCGCCGTCCGTGCGACCGCGGCGTCGTCGGCGGCGACGTACGCCTCCGCCCGGTTGCACGTCTGGATGGCGAACGCCTCCTCGATCCCCTCGCGCGAGATCAGATCCGACACGAGCGTCTCCGAGTCCACCGTCTGAGCGGACTCGATCTCCTCGACGGACGCGTTCGCGTGGCTGACGCTCACCCCCGCGATGACGCCGGTGTCAATCATGTATCTCCTCCATGACTCGGTCCGCTTCCTGCCGGCCGTTGGAGAGTCCCTCTTGTAAAGCCTTCCAAACCTCCGACGACCCGACCACCGCGCGAACCGCCTCCCGTCGGTCGGTCGGCGGGACGTCGGCCGCCTTCAGGTCGGCCCTGATCTCCGCCACCAGGTCCGCCATCGGCCCCGCCCCCTCGATCTCCGACTCGATCCGGCGGCGCAGTTCCTTCGAGAGCGCGGGCGCGGCGCCCCCGGTCGCCACTGCCGCGACGACGGACCCGTCGCGGACCGTCGCCGGGACGACGACGCTGCCGGCGTCGCGCCCCCCCGAGCGGTCCGCCCGGTTCACGAGCGCCCCGGCCTCGCGGGCGGCGCGCTCGGCCGCCCCGTTCACCGCGTCGTCGTCCGTCGCCGCGACGACGAGCGCCGGATCGAGGCGGTCGACCCAGTCGGCCACCTCCCCGGGCGCCGGCGCCGCCCGCACCAGCTCCGCGTCGCCGAAGTCGCGGTCGGCGAACGCCGGGCTCACGACGACCGTTCGCGCCTCGCGGGCGAACGAGCGGGCCTTGCGCGCGCCGACCGGTCCGCCGCCGACGACGAGCACGGCCTCCCCCTCGAAGTCGTGCAGCAGCGGGATCACGGGTCACGCTCCGCATCGTCGGGCGATTTCGCCCGGACTACATAAAGATCGATCCCCGGATCGCGAACCGTGGACCGCGGGCGAACCCGTTCGGGGCGAGCCGGCGACGGAACTCGTCGCACCACCGACGTGGACCGCGACCGTGGTCCGGTGAGCCGCGTTCCCCCCACGGTCACGCGTCCGTGGGCTCGCCGTCCTCGCTTCGCACCTGTGCGTCGGCGCGCTCGTCCAGCCGGATGCCCGTCTTCTTCAGGATCCGCGTCGAGAACAGCGAGTCCCACTCGTCGTCGTCGACGTCCCAGAACTCCGCCATCGTCTCGCGCACCTGCTCGATCCGGTGCTCGGACTCCGCCTCGTCGCGGCCGTGGGTCATCGCGAAGAAGTTGTACGGCCACACGCCCTCGTGGCGCGGGCGGTGATAGCAGTGGGTGACAAACCCGAGCGACGCGACCGCCGGACCGACCTCCGAGAGCAACTCGTCGGGCACGTCCCAGACGGTCATCCCGTTCTCGCTGTAGCCGAGCGCGTAGTGGTTGGGGATGACGCCGACGCGGCGCACCTTCCCCTCCTCGTTGAAGCGCTTGATCGTCCCGATCACCCACTCGACGGGCTGGTCGATCGCCTCGGCCACGTCCCCGTAGGGCGTCTCTGTGATCGGCAGGCCGCCCTGGATCTCGACGACGAGGTCGCGCTCGCGGGCGGTGATCCCGCGCTCCTCGGAGGGCTCGACCTCGGGGCCGAGCTGTGACAGGTCGAGGTCCCCGTCGCTCACGGGGCCGTCGAGCAGGAACTTCGCGCCGACGTGGAACTCCTCCCGTTTCGGGAGGTTATACGTCTCCTGTCCGGTGGCGTCCTCGACGTCCGCGAGCACGCGCTCGACCTCGTCCTCGCTCGCGACCGAAACGACGAACCACATGTTGAGGTGTGGGTGCTCGCGCTCGTAGTTGTGCGCTACCTCGCGGAAGCCGTTGACCGTCTCGGCCACCTCGTCGTAGCGCTCCTCGGGTGCGTGCATCGCCACGAGCGTCGCGGTGCCGCCGATCTCCTCGGCGTTCACGAGCGCGCCGAACCGTGAGAGCACGCCTCGCTCGTCCAGGTCGCGGACGGTCGCGAGCAGTTCGGCGGCGTCGACGTCGACGCCGCGCTCGGAGAGCGCCGCCGCGGCCGGCTCCCACGGGCGTTCGGTCACCGGGAAGCCGCCCTGGAAGGCGTTGACGACGGCACGTTCGAGCGTCGAGAGGTCGACGTCCGTCCCGACTTGGTCCATACCCGCGCTCGGGACGCCGCGAGCATAAGCACCGCGTTCGCGGGCGTCACGGATCCGGCCACGCGACGAGCGTCACAGGGTGCGCGACGAACGGGTACACGAGACGAGGACGATGGGGCGGCTGGTCCCGATCGCCCCGTGCCGCGTCGCATTTGGCAGTCGCTACTAATGTCCCTCGAGAGCGTACCGTCCACGGTATAATGGATCGACGACAGTTCCTGCGAACGACCGCGGCGACGGGGATCGCTGCGGTCATCGGTGGATGCGGAGGATCCGGAGCGGACTCCGACCAGCCACGGCCCTCCGAAACCGCCGCGACCCCCTTCGACACCCCCTCCACGTCGACCCCCGGACGGGCGACCGACACGGATCGATTCGACTCGGTCGTCGACCTCGCCGAGGCCGGCGCCGACGCAGACCGATCGCTCGTGCCGCACCTCGAACGACACCTTGCCGACGACACGATGGTGTACCTCCCCGCCGGCCGGTACCGCATGGACGACACCGTTCGCCTCCTGTCGTTCGACAACGTCGGTATCGTCGGCGACGGCGCCGTCATCGTTCCGCCCGACGGGTTCGACTCCACGCTCTTCGATCTCGGTCGGCCCGGCCGGGCGTCGAACCTGTTGTTCGAGGGGATCACGTTCGACTTCGGTGCGCCGGACACCGGGTCGCGCCCCGTCTCCGCGCTCGTCGACGACGGCCTCGTCATCCGCGACCTCGCGGTGGTCGGCAGGCAGGACGCCGGCAGAGCGATGCTTCGAGCCGACGTCACCGACGCGGACGGAACCGGCCTCGTCGAACGGCTCCGGCTCCCGGACGGCGCCGCGTACGAGACACAGTCGACCGCCTTTCTCGTCGGCGACCGTCACCGCGGCGAGCTTCGCTTCGAGGACTGTCGGATCGTCGGCTTTCCCGACAACGGACTGTACGCCGATCCCGATCACGGACGCGTCGAAGTCGTCGGCGGCTACTACGCGAACTGCGACATCTCGAACGTCCGCGTCGGCAACGACAGCGTCGTCCGCGGCGTTCACGTCAGGAACGACACCGCGTCGTCGGGGTACGAGAACATGCGCGGCATCCGAGCCACACACGGCGACGGCGTCCTGATCGAGGACTGCACCGTCGAGCTCGAGAGGGTTCCCGCGAGCGAGGGCGGACTCGTGATGAGCAGCCAGCTGACCGCCGGAACGGTCCGGAACACCCGGATCGAGGTCGACGCCGACGGGGTCAGCGCGATCAGAGCGAAGTCGCCCGACGACGCCTTGGCCGACGGGGAACTCGTGTTCGAGGACATCGCGGTTCGGGGGACCGCCGCGAACGGGGCGGCGATCGAGATGCTGAACCGAGAGGACTGTACGTTCGATCGGGCCACTGTCGTCCAGTCGGGAGCGTCCCGCGACGGGTTTCTGTTCGACTACGTCTCGAACGGGGTCATCCGGGACTCGCGCATCGACGTGACCGGCCGTCCGGTCGTGTCCGCCGACCGGGCGTCAGTCCAGGTGTCCGATTCGCACCCCCCAGAGGTGAACACCTCCCGGTAGGGAACTCGTACCGTCACCGCTCGGCGGCGCGAACGCTCAGGGAACGAGCGTCACGTCGTCGACGCCGTCGAGCGCGCGCACGTCCTCGCCGAGCGCCTCCTGGTCGACGCCGGCCTCGTAGTAGAACACGAGGTCGAACGTCCCCTCGCGGAGCAGCTGCTGACACTCCCAGACGAACTCCTCGTCCTCGAGAGTGAGCCCCTGGAACTGGTTCGATGAGAAGTCCGCGTCCTCGTTTCCGGCGTGGATGTACGACTCGCCCTTGCCGGCGTGCTCGGCGATGACCTCGTTGAGGTCGACGGTGAGTTCCTGCATCTCCAGGTCCTCTTGCCCGCCCAGCGACGTGTGCACGACCATACCGAGGAGTTCGATGTCGCCCGGCTCCAACAGCGCCTTCGTCCGCTCGTAGAGGTCCTGATCGATGGGGTCGGCCATGTCGCGTTGTCCGGTCACCGGAGGGATACCGATGACGGTTTCGCGTCGACCGGGTGCCCGCTCGCTGGGGATTCAGCCCGTTCGCCTCGTGGGGTCCCCCCGGTCGGCCGTGCACGTGCTCGCGGGTCGTTCCTCCCCGCTCGCCTCGCGGTCTCCCTTCGGTCGACCGCGCGCTCCCCGCGTAGCTTTTTGCCCGCCTCCCCCCACGTGTCCGTATGGAGCTCACGCTGAAGTTCTTCGCCACCTTTCGGGAGGCGGTCGGCTCGAAGATCGTCGACCGATCGTTCCCGGACGCGAGCACCGTCGGGGACGTGCTCGCGGCGCTGGAGGACGAGTACGACGGACTCGCGGGCGGCCTGCTCGAGGACGGGGACCTCAAGCCCCAGATCAACGTCCTGCTCAACGGCCGCGAGGTCCTCCACATGGACGGCGTCGAGACCGCGGTCTCGGACGGCGACACCATCGCCGTGTTCCCGCCGGTCGCCGGCGGCGACGTCGACCGCGCCCCTGCGGACGGGGAGTCCGACGGGACCGAAACCCGGACAGAGGCGTACCGCGGCATCTCCCGGCGCCTCGCGGTCCGCTACCTCCGGAACCTCGGCGGGGACCCCGACGGCCCCGACGAGGAGGCGACCGAGATCGCCGGCGACGGGTGGCGCGCGTCCGTCGCCGCCGAGAAGGTCGCCGCCGCGGGCGCCATCACGCTCACCGAGGTGACGGTCACCTTCGAGGGCGACCCCGGGGTGCTCGACGACCTGATCGACCGCTTCGGCCAGAAGGCGATGCGCGCCGGCGGGTGATGCCCGGTCGCGACGGCGGGGGCGAGGACGGAGAACGGACCGACGACAGCGATCCCGAAAACGGCGAACACGGAGCGGGGACCGACGACCCGGCCGACCCGTCCTACGACCCGGACACACGGGCGATGGGACACCCGATCGATCCCAACGCACTCATGATCGCGGCGGCGACCGCCAGCGTCGGCGCCGGACGGCTCCCCGAACTCCTCCGGACCGCCGACGAGCACCTCCGAACGCGACGCGAGGAGTACGAGCGGGCCTACGAGTGCGTCGACGACGACGGGGACGACGATGACGACGAGGACAACGGCGACGGCGGGGACGACGGCGCCTCGACCTACCTCGTTCCCGACGGTCACTGGAGCGAGGTGGGCGACGAACTCGGCGTGAACCGCCGGGAGGCCGACGCGCTCCGACGGGCCCACGAGCAGCACCTCCTGCGGCTCGGGACGAAACGGGGACGACGGCGGGAGTTCGAGTCGGCGCTGGAGCTTCGCGAGGCCGTCGTCATCAGGCGGTGACCGTCCGCGGACCGGCGGTCGCCGCGTTCCGTGGGCCTCCTCTCCGATCGCGTTCCATCCTCGTCCCCCTGCCGAGACCGGTGCCCCCTTGAGTGCGCGCGCCGCCGCACACACATGGACAGCCGCGTTCCCCCCGACCTCCGCGACGGGATCCGCGACACGCTCCCGCTGTTGCTCGGGATCGTGCCGTTCGCGCTCGTCGCCGGCGTCGCCGGCGTCGAGGCGGGGCTCACCCCGCTGCAGACGGTCGGCCTCTCGGTCGTCGTCTTCGCCGGCGCCTCCCAGCTCGCCGCGATCGATCTGCTCGGGCGCGACGCCGCCCTCGGCGTCGTCGTGCTCACCGTCGTCGTCGTGAACCTCCGAATGTTGATGTACTCCGCGTCGATCGCGCCGTACTTCCGCGACCTGTCGGCGCGCGTTCGCGCCGGCTGCGCGTACGTGCTCACCGACCAGGCGTACGCGCTGGCGCTGGCCCGCTACGTGGGCGACCGCGACCGCGGGACGTCGACCCGGCGCCCGTACTACTACCTCGGCGTCGCGCTCACGCTGTGGATCGTCTGGCAGGCGGGCACGGTCGTCGGCGTCGTCTTCGGCGCCGCCGTTCCCGATAGCTGGCGCCTCGGCTTCGCGGTCCCGCTCGTGTTCCTCGCGCTGCTCGTCCCCGCGGTCTCGGACGCGCCGAGCCTCGGGGCCGCCGTCGTCGCCGGCGCGGTCGCGGTGCTGGGCGCCGGACTCCCGTTCAACGCCGGGCTGATCGTCGGCGCCGTCGTCGGCGTCGCCACGGGGATCGCGCTCGATGAATCGGGCCTCGGGAACGGCGACGGGAGCGGTGGAGGCGGAGACGGGACCGATTCCGATCCCGCGGAGGGACACTGATGGCGACGAGTTACGGGCCGCTGTCGATCTGGGCGGTGATCGTCGCCGGCGGACTGGCGACGTTCGCGATCCGGCTGTCGTTCATCCACCTGTTCGGCCGCGTCGACGAGGTGCCCCCGTGGCTGGAGCGTGCGCTCGTGTACGTCCCCGCCGCGGTGTTGGCGGCGCTCGTCGCGCCGGACTTCGCGCCCGCGAGCGCGACCGTCGAGGCGGCGATCACGCCGGAACTGCTCGGGGGCGCCGCGGCGGTCGCCGCCGCCTGGAAGACGGAGGACGTGCTGTGGACGGTCGCCGCCGGAATGGTCGGCCTCCACGTCGCGCGCTTCCTCCTGTGAGCCTGTGACCCCGGAACCGACGACCGGCTCGGCCCGGAGACGGCGGCGATTGCCGGAGGGCCCGCGTACACCTCCCTCCCGACGGAACGCCCGCCGATGACCGAGTCGCTGCTGGCGGCCGCACGACGGGCGCCACGCGAGACGTGGGTGGTCGTCGGCGCCGTCTCCGCCTCGCAGTACCTCAACCACGCGTATCTCGTGTTGTTCCCGCCGATCCTCGCGGTCCTCTCGGGGGAGTTCACCGTCGGACTGGCGGCGCTGGGCGTCGCCCTCGGGGTACAGGGCGCGACCAACACGGCGTTTCAGCTCCCGTTCGGCCGCCTCGCGGACCGCTACGACCGGACGATCGCGCTCGGGCTCTCGTCCGTGCTCGGGGCGGTGGGGGTACTGGCGGCCGCCGCCGCGCCCACCTACGAGTGGCTGCTCGTCGCGCAGGCGGTCATCGGGATCGGCGTCGCGGGCCACCACCCGGCCCACTACCCGCTCATCTCCGATTCGACGCCCGAGGACCTGATGGGCCGGGCGTACAGCCTCTACGGCTTCGGCGGGTCGGTCGGCTTCGCCACCCCGCCCGTGCTCATCGCGGGCGTCGTCTCGGCGGGCTACTCCTGGCGCCTCGGTGTCGGGCTCATCGGCGCCGTCGGGCTCGCGTACGCCCTCGGAGTCACGTGGCTGTTCGCCGCCCGTGTCGACGACGCGGTCACCGCGCCGAACGTGCCCGACGACGGCGACGCGGACGACGCCGGTCCGACCGGCTCCCGATCGCGCGGCTCGTGGATCGCGCGAGCCCGGGCGTACCTCCGGGAGCTGGCGGCCGCCCCGGGCGTGCTCGCGCTGGCGCTGCTCGCGCTGGTCAGCTCCACCTCGAGCTGGGGGTTCACCAGCTACGTCGTCGTGTTCCTGCAGGACGGCTACGGGCTGTCGCTGTCGCGGGCGAACCTCGCGCTCACGGGGTCGTATCTCGTCGGCGCGCTCGCCGTCTTCGTCGGGGGCGACCTCTCGGACCGGATCAGCGCCGGGCCGGTGATGATCGCCAGCTTCGCCATCGTCGGCGTCCTCGTGGGCGTGTTCGCGCTCGGGACGGTCGGCCCGCTCGCTGCCGTCGGGCTCGTCCTCCTCGTCGGCGGCGCGCGCTCGATCGCCGGGCCGGCACGCTCGAAGCTGACCGACGCGCTCTCGCCGTCGGGGGCGACGGGGACGAGCTTCGCGATCACCACGATCGGGGTGATGCTCGGCAACGCCGTCGCGCCGCCGGCGTTCGGCTACCTCATCGAGACGGCCGGGCGTCGGGCGGCGTTCCTCGGCGTCGCCGGCGTCTCGCTACTCGCGGTCGTTCTCACTGTCTGGCTGATCGCCCGGTTCGGCGACGCCTGAGGCGGGGCGGTCCACGCCGTCGGCGTCCGTCGGCGCCGGGTCGTCGGTCGCGTCGACGCCGGCGGTCGACCGGTCCTCGTCGCCCGCGCGGTCGCCGCCGGCGACCGCGGCGCGGCGCTCCTGCGCGACCGCGATACGCTCGTGGGCGCGGA
The DNA here is from genome assembly GCF_009831625.1 of Halobaculum saliterrae. Lineage (GTDB taxonomy): Archaea > Halobacteriota > Halobacteria > Halobacteriales > Haloferacaceae > Halobaculum > Halobaculum saliterrae. The sequence continues at coordinate 180,946 of NZ_WUUS01000001.1, forward strand.
CGAAGCGGTACAGCAGCCACAGGAGGAACGCGACGGATGCGAAGTAGACGACCGCAAGGATCTGCGACACGATGAGAACGGCGTAGAGGGTGACGAGGACGAACAGAACGACGACCGCGATCCCGGCTCGGGAACTCAGCGACTGTCGGAGGGTGGGCGGGGACTCGCTGGACACGAACCGCGATCCTCACGGGGAGGTGATAAATCGGGGCGGTAGGCGCGAATGGGAGGCGAGCGATGGGACGGTGATGTCACAACCACTGAGCACCAGCAGTTGTACCGCGAGCGAGCCAGCCGTCAGGCTGGCGAGCGAGCGGCCTTTTGGCATCATCAGACGCCTTCGGCGTCCGATCAGCAGCAGGAACGCGAAGCGTTCCTGCAGCATCGACGGGTTTTGGCGGGGTTCGACGAGCGAGCGCGGCGAGGCCGCGCGAGCGAGGAGGACCCCGTGAACGGAGGTCGTTCGTGGGCGGCTCGGGCCACGCGGCCTCACTCCGTTCGGCCGCGCACACCTCGCCGCCGGACAGCCGAGGTCTCGCTCGCTCCGCTCGCTTCGACCTCGCCTCAGTCGTCAGCGGGCGCGACGCCCGAATCGCCCGAGGAGACGCCCGTGCCCGGCCCGATGTCGATGCCGAGCTCGTCGAGCTTCTCGTCGGGGACGACGCCGTCGACCCAGCCGCGGACCTCGTAGTACTCCTCCTTCATCTCCGGCAGCTCGCAGTACTCGCCCTCGGAGGCGCCCTGCCCGGCGATGCCGCCCTCGAGGAACCGCGCCGGCAGCGAGTCGTCCGTGCCGTCGAAGCCGTTGAGGTTGTTGTAGTAGCGCTCGAGCGTGTAGATCCGCTCGCCCGCCTCGAGGAGGTCGTCCTCGGTCACGTCGCGGCCCGTCATGCCGTTGTACTGCGTGACGTACTCCTCGATCCCCTCGGCGAAGGCGTTGAACTTGCAGATGTCGAACGAGTCCGAGATGGCGTGCAGGTCCTGGAAGGTGACCGTCAGCTCGCCCTTGCCCTCGTGCTCGTAGGGGTCGACCTTCTGCGGGATGCCGAGGATCTCGGCGGCCGGCGTGTACGCGCGCAGGTGGCACGCGCCGCGGTTGGAGGTCGCGTACGCGATGCCCATGCCCTTCATGCAGCGCGGGTCGTACGCCGGGATCGTCTGGCCCTTGACCGCGAGGGAGTTGTCGTGGGCGTCGAAGCGCTCGGCGAGGCCGTTCGCGCCCTCCGCGAGCGCGTCGGGGAGCTCCCCCTCGCGGTGCGCCGTCTCGTCGATGAGGTCGATCATGCGCTCGGTGTCGCCCCAGTCGAGCTGCTCGTCGAGGCCGTCGAGCTTGCCCTCCTCGGACATCTCCATCGCCATGGCCATCATGTTGCCCATCTCGATGGTGTCGACGCCCATGTCGTTACAGCGCTCGATCATGACGGCGATCTCGTCGCGCTCGGTGTGCGCGGAGTTGGGACCCAGCGCGTACGCCGACTCGTACTCGTAGGACTCGGTGCGGACGTTCAGCTCCTCGCCCTTGTGGTCCACCGACACCTCGACCTCCTTCTTGCAGGCGACCGGGCAGGAGTGGCACGTCGGCTCGTCCACGAGGATGTTCTCGCGGACGTTCTCGCCGGAGACGCGCTCGGCGTCGATGTCGGCGCCCTCGGCGTCGCGCATCGCGGCCGTGGACGTGTACTTCCCGTTCTTCGTCGGGAGGCCGTCCATCTCCTCGCCCGCGTTCATCAGGACGTTCGTCCCGTACAGCGAGAGGCCGCCCTCGTTGGGCGCGGTCACGTCGGACTCCTGGATGACCTGCATCGCCTGCTGGTACCCCTCCTGGAACACGTCGGGCTTCTCCGGCTTGGGCATCTTCGTGCCCGACTTGACGACGACCGCCTTGAGGTTCTTCGAGCCCATCACGGCGCCGGTGCCGCCGCGGCCCGAGGCGCGGTCGTCCTCGTTGACGATGCAGGCGTACTTGACCTCGTTCTCGCCGCCGGGACCGATCGCCATCACGGAGACGTTGCGGCCGACCGAGCCGTCGACCTCCTCGCCGACCGTGTCGATGGTGTCGTGGACGCCCTCGCCCATGAGGTGGGAGGCGTCACGCAGCTCGACCTCGCCGTCCTCGACGACGGCGTACACCGGGTCGTCGCTGGCGCCGTCGAAGACGAGGCCGTCGAAGCCCGCCCACTTCAGGCGCGCGCCCGACCAGCCGCCGTGGTGGCTGTCGGTGACGGTCCCCGTCAGCGGCGACTTCGTCGTCACCGCGATCCGTCCGCTCATCACGGTCTGTGTCCCGGTGAGCGGACCGTTCATGAAGCACAGTCGGTTGTCCGGTCCCAGCGGGTCCACGTCCGGTCCCGCCTCGAAGACGTACTTCACGCCGAGGCCGCGCGCGCCGATGTACTTCTCCGCGTCCTCGTCGTCGATGCCCGCGTACGATACGTCGCCCGCCGAGAGGTCCACGTGTGCGACGTGGTCCCTGAATCCGCCCATATCTGTCATGGTTAATCTACACTAGTTATATGGGACTGGATTCTGTTAGCCGTTGTCACGCGGATGTAACGTATTTCGGTTTCGCCACGCGACTCCCGCCCGCGTCGGATTGGTGACGTTTTTGTCGTGCAGTCCCCGGATCCGCTCGATGGACACCCGCGATCGACGCCTCGCGATATTTGCCGCGGTGACGGCTATCGTCGTTACCTCGTCGCTCGTGCCGATGCCGGCGGCGCCCGGCCCGGCCGCCTCGGCCGATCCGGTGTCGCCGACGCCGGGGACGGACAAGCTGGTCCACGCGGTCGGCTACGCCGCCGTCGCGTACACGCTGGGTCGGGCGCTTCCGGCTCGGGTTCGACGCGGCGCGGACGGGCCGTCGGCCGCCGTCCTCCTCGGCGTCGTCGCCGTCGCGACGGCGATCGGCGCGGGCGTCGAGATCGCGCAGGGGGCCGTTCCCGGCCGGGATCCTTCGGCGCTCGACGGGGTCGCCAACGCCGTCGGCGCAGCCGTGGGGGTGCTGCTGTGGCGACGGCGCGGGGGCGACCGCCCGCGCCGCCGCACGGGTGACGGAGCCGACGACGCGTGAGCGAAGCGGTTTTCCGCGGCTGTCGCCCAGTCTCGACAATGAGTCAGCCGAGCCCCGAGGTCTACGAGCGCGACCGCGGGATGGACGCCCACAACGCGGTCATGCGCGACATCCGGTCCGAGCGCGACGAGACGTACGACGCCCACGAGCCCACCCGCGTGTGGCTCGACGAGGACAACACCCCCGACGGCGTCAAGACCAGCCTCACGATCATCCTCAACACCGGCGGGTGTCGCTGGGCCCGCGCCGGCGGCTGCACGATGTGCGGCTACGTCGCCGAGTCCGTCGAGGGGGGCAGCGTCTCCCACGAGGCGCTCATGGACCAGATCGACGTCTGTCTGGAGCACGAGGCGGAGAACGCGGACGAGCCCGCGGAGCTCATCAAGATCTACACCTCCGGCTCGTTCCTCGACGAGCGCGAGGTGCCCGCCGAGAGCCGCCGGGCCGTCGCCGAGACGTTCGCCGACCGCGAGCGCGTGGTCGTCGAGTCGCTCCCCGACTTCGTCTCCGCGGAGAAGCTCTCGGAGTTCACCGACCGCGGGCTCGAAACCGACGTGGCGGTCGGGCTCGAGACCGCCACCGACCGCGTGCGCCACGACTGCGTGAACAAGTACTTCGCCTTCTCGGACTTCGAGGACGCCTGCGCGGAGGCCGCGGAGGCGGGCGCGGGCGTGAAGGCGTACCTCCTGATGAAGCCGCCGTTCCTCGCGGAGTCGGAGGCGCTCGCGGACATGGTCTCCTCGGTCGAACGGTGCGCCGCGGTCGACAACTGCCACACCGTCTCGATGAACCCCTGCAACGTCCAGCGGTACACGATGGTCGACGAACTGCACTTCCGCGGCGGCTACCGCCCGCCGTGGCTGTGGTCGGTCGCCGCCGTGCTCGAACGGACCGCGGACGCCGACGCGATCGTCGTCTCGGACCCGGTCGGCGCCGGCTCCGACCGCGGCCCCCACAACTGCGGCGAGTGCGACGATCGCGTCCAGACGGCGATCAAGGACTTCGACCTCCGGCAGGACCCGTCGGTGTTCGAGCAGGTGTCCTGCGAGTGCGAGCGCACCTGGGAGCTGGTGCTGGAGGAGGAGACCGCGTTCAACCAGCCGCTGGCGCGCTGAGTCCGGAGCGGGCACCCTCCGGTCGGTCGGCAGACACCGTCGGGTCGAGGGACCGACTTCGGCGAGCCGGGGGCACCGTCGCCATCAGGTCGGCCACCCGGTCGGTTCGAACTCTCGGTTCACGCTCGTGATCGACCGAACACCCACGGGTTCGGAAGACCCGATCGTTAGGGTTCATGCGTCCGTTCCACCGTTGTCAGACGCGCGGCATACAATTATGTACCTTGACACCATATGACACGTTCATGGAGATAGTCGACCGAGCGATCTTCACTTGCGACGACTGTGGAACGTCGGCGCCGTCGTTCGGGATCGAGTACGACAGCCTCGGGTACCCGGTGTGTCCGGGGTGCGGGGCGGTCGTCGGTCCGCTCGAACGGAACCGTGCGGGCGCGGAGTCGACGGCGACCGAGCGGGTGCGATAAGCGGAGACGCGGGTCGACGCCCGCGACCGATCCCTCGAGTGGATACCTGCCCGGCGGGAGAGACAGGAGTGTCGCCTCTCCGTTGGCGTCCTCGAACACGACGTCGATCGGCGGCTCGTCAGGTCGGCACGGGTCGACGAGGTCGACCACGTCGTCGGCCGTCGTTCACGGGGAACACCCGGCCCGTATTCGCATTGTAATACAGCCGACAGTGTTGGTAAGCGGTTACTGACGCGGGGTCCCCGGGTGAGCGAGCGGTGGTGAGACGGATCGACGCGTTCGAGCGGTTCGGCCGGAAGTACGAACGTCCTCCCGCAGTCGGCTACTCCGCGAACGCGCGGAGGACGCCCTGCCCGTCCGTGCCGCCCACGTCGGGGAGGGTCGCGCGCTCGGGGTGCGGCATCATCACCGCGACCGTCTCGCGGGCGCCGAGCACGCCCGCGACGTTGGCGGTCGACCCGTTCGGGTTCGCCTCGTCGGTGACGGCGCCGTCGGCGTCGCAGTAGCGGAACAGGACGCGGTCGTCGGCCTCCAGCGTCTCGAGACGGTCCTCCCGGATCTCGAAGCGGCCCTCCCCGTGGGCGATCGGCACCTCGATCACGTCGCCCTCGTCGTAGGCCGCGGTCCAGGGGGTGTCCGCGCGCTCGACGCGCAGGTGGACGTGCTCACACTGGAACCGCGCCGAACGGTTCGTCGTGAACGCGCCGTCGGTGAGCCCGGCCTCACAGCCGATCTGGGCGCCGTTGCAGACGCCGAGCACGGGCGTTCCCGACTCGGCCGCCGCGCGGACCTCGGCCATGATCGGTTGCCGTGCGGCCATCGCGCCGGCGCGGAGGTAGTCGCCGTAGGAGAAGCCGCCGGGAACGACGATGCCGTCGGTGTCGTCCGGGAGGCCGTCCGCGTGCCAGACGCGCTCGGCGTCGACTCCGAGGTGCGTGAGCGCGCGGACGGCGTCGCGGTCGCAGTTCGAGCCGCCGAACTGGACGACTGCGACCGTCACGCCGTCTCACCTCGCCGGGAGCGGCCACTGACGGTCGCAGTCGGATGAGTCGAGACCGTCATTCGCGCTCCTCAACCGCCACCTCGTAGTCGTGGATGGTCGGGTTCGCGAGCAGCCGGTCGGCCATCTCGCCGGCGCGCTCGTCGGCCTCGTCGGCGTCGGCGGCCTCCAGGTCGATCTCGAAGCGGTCGGCCGAGCGCAGGTCCTCCAGCTCGAAGCCGAGCCGTTCGAGCGCCCGCTGTGTCGTCTCAGCCTCCGGGTCGAGCACGCCGTGCTTCAGGCGGACCGTCACCGTGGCGGTGTAGCCGGTCATCGTGCGACTCTGCGAGTTCATGCGCAAAATCCGTTTCGGGACGGATTCGATATCCACGTTCGTGTACGGCAGTCGTCGCGCGGAGCGACACCTGTTTACTCGCGGGAGAGGAAACGATCGACATGACCGCGGCCGACCGCCCGAATCCGAGACGCTGGGACACCGAGATCGTCGTCGTCGGGGACGACGCGACGGGACTGGTCGCCCGCGTCACCTCGCTGCTGTTCGAGCGCGGGTGCAACATCGAGGACCTCGATCAGGACGTTCGCGACGGCGTGTTCCGGATGCGCCTGCACGCCGACACCGACGGGATGGTGTGCAAGCCGGCGACGCTGGAGGAGGACCTGCAGGACCTCGGAACCGAACTCGGCGTCGACATTCGGGTTCGCCTCGCGGACGCCGAGGCGGCGCGCAAGGCCGCGCTGCTCGTGACGAAGGAGGACCACGCCCCCCGCGCCGTGCTGGAGGCGTGCGAGGACGGAACCCTCGACGCGGAGGTGCCGGTGATGATCGGCAACCACGGCACCCTCCGGTCGCTCGCCGACGAGTACGGCGTGCCCTTCGTCGACGTGGGCGACGACGGCGGCTCCCACGACGAGCGCGAGCTGCTGCGGGTGCTCGACGAGTACGACGTCGACTGTCTGGTGCTCGCGCGGTTCATGCGCATCCTCTCGCCGGAGGTCGTCTTCCGCTACGAGGGGCGCATCATCAACGTCCATCCCTCGCTGCTGCCGGCGTACCCCGGCGCGGAGGCGTACCGGCAGGCCGTCGAGGGCGGCGCGCGCGTCCACGGCGCCACCGCCCACTACGTGACGACGGACCTCGATCAGGGGCCGATCATCGCCCAGCGGGCGTTCCCGGTCGAGCCGGACGACGGCCCCGAGGACCTGAAGGAGCGCGGGCAGCCGTTGGAGGCGGAGGCGCTCGTCGCCGGGCTCCGGGCGCACCTCGACGACGCCGTCGTCGTCCGACGCGGGCGCACCCACTTCCGCGAGGGCGTCGACCCGGACGCCTACGATCTGGGCGGCGTCACCGCGGAGTAGCCGTCACCTCGGCCACTATCGCTCCGGGTGGCATCACCTGACCACCGTCGCTCCGGGTGCCGTCGCCCGGGAACCATCGTCCCGGACGCCGTCCCCGCGCCTCAGAGGTCGCGGACGGCGTCGACCGCCTCGGCGACGGGCGGGGCGTCGAACCAGTCGGTGCCGGTGTAGGCGTTCGTGCCGGCGGCGTACATGTCCGCGACGCGCTCGATCACGTCAGGATCGAGCGCCTGAGGTTCGACGGCACACAGCGGCCGCCAGTCGGCGACGGCCTCGTCGTCGGCACGTGCCTTCGCCTCGCTCACGGCCTCGACCCACTCGGGCGCGATCCGCTTGTAGTGCTGTCGGACGACCTCCTTGGACACCTCCTGCCCGTCGTACGCGAAGCGGTTCTCGTCGAACGTGCCGACCACGTCGGCGACGCGCACCTCGCCGTCGGCGTACACGCACTCGATCTTGCCGTCCTCGTGGACGAAGCCCGCCTCCGCGGCGCGCTCGGTGACCAGGTCGTTCACCTCGCGGGCGACCGACTCCAGCTCCGTCAGCGGCGCCGCGCCGGCGACCGCGTCGGCCTCGTCGGCGCCGAGGTAGCGGTCCTGCTCCTCGTACTTCGTTGAGAACTCCACGACCGGCTCCGGCAGATCGACGGGGCCGGCGGGCCACTCGTCGCGGTCGAGCCCCACGTCGCGCGGCGAGGTGCGCGAGCGGAGGCTCGAACCGACCGGGACGGCGTTGCGGAAGACGACCTCGAGGGGGACGACGTAGCCCGCCGCCTCGCGGGCCTCCTCGTGGAACGTGTCGTAGTCGTACGCGCCGTCGACGAAGGGCAGGTCCGGCACCGTCGCCAGTTCGATAGCGAGTTCGCGGGGCGGCTCGTCGACGGTCGACAGCGGCTCGGCGTCGGGGCCGACGCCGCGGTAGTGGGTGGGGACGCCGGCGTCCTCCAGCAGTTCGAAGTTGTACGCGCCCATGGTGCACAGGGACCTCCCCTTCCCCGGGATCGGGTCGGGCATCTTCCCCCAGTCGAAGACGGAGTAGTCGTCGGTGAAGGCGAACCGGCCGGCGCCGAGGCCGTCTGCGGTCGGCTCGCGCTCGACGACGAACTCCTTGACGCTCGTCATGGTCGGTGGGGCGGGCGCGGGGGGCAAGAATCCTTCCACTCTCGTGCGTATCTCGGCGGAGGCAGAGAGGTATGTATCCACGTTTGTGGATTCGGCGCGGCCGCTACTCCTCGGGCACGATCTTTCCGGGATTGAGCGTCCCGTTCGGGTCGAGCGCCGCCTTGACCGCCCGCATCGCCCCGACCGCGGCGGGGCCGTGCTCCCGTTCCAGGTACTTCCGTTTGCCCGCGCCGATGCCGTGTTCGCCGGTGGCGGTGCCGCCCAGCTCCAGCGCGCGCTCGACCAACTCGCCGTAGGCGGCCTCCGCGCGCGCGACCTCGTCCGGGTCGTCCGGGTTCTGCAGGACGAAGTAGTGGAGGTTGCCGTCCCCGGCGTGGCCGAAGCACGGGACGAACAGGTCGTACTCGTCGGCGACGTCCTTCACCGCCCGGATCATCTCCGGATACGAGCCGATGGGGACGGTCACGTCGCCGGGCTGTCCCATCTCGCGGTCGGAGTCGTACGCCTCCGCCGCGTAGGTGATGTCCTTGCGCGCCTGCCACAGCTCCTCCATGCGCTCGCCGCTGGCTATCTCGAACTCCTCGACGCCGTGGGCCTCGAAGACGGCGCGGCAGAAGTCGATCTCCTCGTCGATCCCGTGGTTCGCGTGGAACTCCACGAACACCATCGGGCGCTCGGGGAGGGCGGCGTCGCTGTAGGCGTTGGCGAGCATCGCCGTCTCGGCGTCGAACAGCTCGATCTTCGCCACGTCGACGCCGGCGGTGACGGCGTCGGAGATGGCGGCGGTCGCGTCGTCGAGCGTCGGGAAGGTGGCCCGACCGCCCCTGACCTGTTCAGGCCTGCCCGCGAGCTCGAGCGTGGCGCGCGTGACGATCCCGAGGGTGCCCTCACTGCCGATCAGCAGCTCCTTCAGGTTGTACCCGGAGGACGACTTCGCGGCCTTCGACCCCACGGTCGTCACCGACCCGTCCGCGAGGACGACCTCCAGTTCGAGCACCCAGTCGGCCACCTCGCCGTACTTGACCGTCTGCATCCCCGACGCGTCGGTCGCGATCATCCCGCCGATCGTGGAGATGTCGCCCGAGGAGGGCAGCGGCGGGAAGAACAGGCCGTGTCTCGCGACCGCCTCGTCCACGTCGGCACCGATGGCTCCCGGGCCCACGTCGACCTGGAGGTCGTCCGGCCGGATCTCGTGGACCTCGTCCATCCGGGTCATGTCGAGACTGATCCCCGCGTGTGCCGGGACCGCGCCGTCCTCCAAGCCGGTTCCCGCGGCGTACGCCGTCACGGGGACGCCGCGCTCGTCCGCGCCGGCGACGACGGCCGACACGTCCGCGGTCGACTCCGGGTACACGACCGCGTCGGGGCGAACCGCGTCGGCGTCGGCGGTCGTGTAGTCGGTCGCGTGCTCGTCGCGGTCGCCGTCCCCGAGGCTCACCTCCCCCTCCAGTTCGAGGTCCGCGAGGAAGCCCACGTCGTGGCGTGGTGGCCTCGCCGACGCATCTTCCGTGGTTGTCATTAGCTCACAATACCGGCGGGTCCACAATCAACACACCGATCGGCGGGGTGGCCGCGACCGGCCCGTTTTTCACGCCGTGCCGACACCGGTACGACGATGACGCGACCGTCAGCGGCCGACCTCGACCCCGACGACCTCGGGTTCGAGCACGTTCCCGAGACCGACCAGTCGTTCGAGAACGCGCTGGCGAAGGCGCGCGACGGGACCCGCCTGACGGTCGACGACGCGGTCGAACTGCTGACGACCGGCAGCGACGCCACCGGTATCGACCGCGAGCGAAAGGAGGCGGTGCTGGAGGCGGCCGACTGCCGACGGGCGGAGGTCGTCGGCGACGAGGTGACGTTCGTCGCGAACCTCAACAACAACGTCACCACCGCCTGCAACACGGGCTGTCTGTTCTGCAACTTCAAGGACACCGCCCACCAGTTCGAGGCCGACCACGACGGCCAGCACGCCGGCTTCACGAAGACGCCGGCGGAGTCGCGCGCGGCGGTCCGGGCGGCCGTCGAGCGCGGCGTCTACGAGGTCACGTCCGTCTCGGGACTCCACCCGGCGTTCGCGCTGAACGACGAGCATCACGAGGTCCTGCGCGGCGTCGACGACGCGGCGCGCGCGGTCAACTACAAGCCGCCGGAGGCGTACGACACCGATCCGGGCACCTACGTCGAACAGATGGACGCGATGAGCGTCGACGGCGTCCACCTCCACTCGATGACCCCCGAGGAGGCGTACCACGCCCGCCGCGGCACCGACTGGAGCTACGAGGAGGTGTACCGGACGCTCGCCGAGGCCGGCCTCGACTCGGCGCCCGGGACGGCCGCGGAGATCCTCGTCGACGAGGTACGCGACGTGATCTGCCCCGGCAAGATCGACACCGAAGGCTGGATCGACGCGATGGAGGGCGCGATGGCCGCCGGGCTCGACACCACGGCAACGATCATGTACGGTCACGTCGACAACGAGATGCATCGCGCGATGCACCTGAAGCGGGTGCGCGACCTGCAGGACCGCACCGGCGGGATCACGGAGTTCGTCCCGCTCTCCTTTGTCCACGAGCGCACGCCGCTGTACGAGCACGGCGTCGTCGACGGCGGCGCGAGCGACGCCGAGGACGAGCTCCTCATCGCCGTCTCGCGACTGTTCCTCGACAACGTCGAGAACGTCCAGACCTCGTGGGTGAAGTACGGCGACGAGAAGGCGTTGAAGACGCTCTCCTGTGGCGCGAACGACTTCATGGGCACCATCCTCTCCGAGGAGATCACCAAGCGCGCGGGCGGCTCGTTCGGCGAGTTCCGCAGCTTCGACGACTACGTCGAGTTGATCACCTCGGTCGGTCGGGTCCCCGTCGAACGGTCGACGGACTACCGCGACCGTCGCCGGATCGACCCCGACGAGGGTCCGCCGTTCGGGCCGACGCTCGGCCCGAAGGCCGACGGGACGCCCCTACTCAGCGGCCCCGAGCGCGCGGAGCGCGCGGGCGACGCGGCGGCCGCGGACGACTAGGTCGGTTCGACGACGAACGACTGGCCGCGGCTGTTCACGAGTCGGTCCGTTTGCGACGAGAGCCTGTCCGAGCCACCGGTCGGAGTGAAGCGTGCCGCCGTCTCGCGGTCGGCCCCTCGCCGTCGCTGGCGGGATCGGATCGCCACGAGAACGCCCGACGAACCCCGATCAGTCCTTCCCGAACCGGATCCCGTCGTCCACGAGCCGATAGTTCCGTTCGCGGTCGATGCGCTCGGCGAGCCAGTCGACCTCGTACACCTGCGCGGCCAGTTCGATGTAGAGATCGCGCCACGCGATCGCGTAGATGGGCGACTGCCCCCACGCGCGCAGTTCGGGGACGAACTCGTCGTAGATCTCCGCGCGCTCCTCGGCGTACTCGAGGAAGTCGACCGCGACCGCGGCGGCCTCCGACTCGTCGTCCGCGTCGCCGAAGCCGTCCTCCAGGGCCTGTCTGTAGCCCGCGACGGCGCGGCGGATGTCCTGCTCGGCGGCGCCGTCGTCGTCGGGGAGCGATTCGAGCACGCCGCGAGGGATCGCGAGATCCAGATCCACGTCCATGTCCCGGAGTTCGGCGGACGCGGGTAAAGGCTTCCGTCGGGCGAACCGGCCGCCGTCGTCTCGGCTCCGACCGCCTCAGCCGGCCCCGCATCGGGCGGGACGGCTTCCGACCGACCGAACGTCGTCACTCCCCGTCGAGAAACCGCGACAGCGACCCCGCACACGACACACACAACAGGGCACGAACGGCGCCCTCGGGAGCGATCCCGTCGATCGCGGCGTACTCGTCGCCGGGCCGGATCGTCTCCCCGCACCGGTCGCACTCGTGGGCGTTTCGGAGCATCGCTTACCCCCCCGGACGCGTCCCGGCCGACGGCGGGATCAGATGTACCCCAGGGTGCTGGCGACGAGTCCGATGACGAACAGCGCCACCGCCACCGCAGTCAACTCCATGCGCGTCGACCCTTCCCCGCCCGTGCCGCCAATGCGCAGGACGATCGCCAACCCGACGAGCGCCACGACGAGCACCACGACGCTGTACACAGTATTGAGGAGTGCCGAGACCATGATCCGCGGGTGTCTCCGACGCCTAATAAAACTCCGTACCGACCCACGGCCGTTCCGGGGACGGCGACGTGTCCCGGGTGCCGGTGCCGCGGGGCGAATATATATCCGGGCGGGCCGCCGACGCCGGGGTATGCGAATGGAACTGCGCGTCTGCAAGCACTGCCTCGCCGGGGAGCACGGCAACCCGTCGAAGACCGAGGTGTCGAACGACATGGTTGAGTGCGCCGAGACCGTCCGCGAGTACAAGGACCTCATCGGACTGGACAACATCTACATCACGAAGGTGACCGAGGGCGACAGCGGCGCCGCCCAGGCGCTGCCGGCGGTCGTCGCCAGCATCGAGGGGAACCAGATCCAGCTGTCGGACACCCAGCTCGTGATGGAGGACAACGACGGCAACATGCTCGTGTACCCCGAGCCGAAGGACATCCTCGAGGTGCTCACGCGCAACGTCGAGCAGATCAACACCCACACCAGCAACGACGTGACCGTCGACCTGAGCGAGGAGGCGCTGCGTCTCGGCGTCGACGCCTGACCGGATCGCACGTCACACGCGTCGGCCGTTCCCGATCGGTCGCTCGAACGGGATCCGACACTCCCCCTTCTTGAGCCAGTACTCGCCAGCCGCGAGCGTCGCGCCCGTCGCCTCCGGGGGCGGACGCGACGACCGGGGCGTGGGCACTCAGTCCGCTCTCGACGTCGGAGGAAGAAAGCGGAAGAGGAAGTGGAAGAGGAGAGGAGGAGGAAGAGTCCGTGCGGCGCGGGCCGATGCCCGCCTCAGTCGTCGGACTCGACGTGTCCGCCGTCGGCGGCGGTCGTCGGCTCCGACGCCTCCTGCTCCAGCTGCTTCTGCCAGCGGACGCGCAGGAGGTTGCCGTACATCTGCAGGACGAGTCCGAGCAGCAGCACGAACATGCCCATGTTGATGCCGACGGTCAGCAGGATGTCGGTCGGGCCCCCGCCGATGGCGATCTCACGCGGCACGGGGTACCCCTCGTCGAACAGGCTGCCGAGCAGAACCGATACGATGCCGATCACGGTCATCGCGCCGACGACCGTCGACGCCATGTTCCAGGAGGGAGCGAGCTCGAGCAGCTCGATGCCCGTTCCCTCGGTGTCGTCGTCGTGGTCCTCGGGGATCATCGACTTCGGGATGAACGCCTTCACCTCGACCGGGTACAGCGCCGGGTGGAAGCCGTGTTCGAAGATGTGGAACATGACCCCCATCAGCATGATGACGCCCAGCAGGCCGTGGAACGTGACGAACGCCGCGGCGGCGGTCTTCGTCGCCATGATCTCCATCACGCCCGTCTTCGACCAGATGAGGATCCCCGAGATGGTCAGCAGCGTCAGTTCGATCGCGAAGATGAACACGACGCCCTTGCCGATGTAGGTGAGCAGCGGGATCTCGTCGGCCGTGCCGCCCGCGAACTGGCGGGCGTTCGGGTGGCGCTCGTCGGCGTTCCCCAGGAGGAACTGCACGTCCTGGATGAACGCGTCGAAGTCGCCCTTCGACGGCAGGATCTCCCGGAAGTTGCCGCGACCGGTGTCGGTCGTCAGCATCATCAGCATCCAGAAGACGATGAGCGCGAGCAGTCCGCCGCCCGCGATGCGGTGGACGGCGGAGACCCCCTGGGCGCCGCCCATGAGGTTCACCATCCACCACAGCTCGTCGTTGAACATGAGGCTGTAGCCCGAGAAGAACAGCACGAACACGTCCAGCGCCAGCAGCGTGTGGAACGTGGTCGTCATCTTGCTGAACTTCCCGTGGTCGAGTTGCGTCATCGGCTCTCACCTCCGTCGGTCGCGGCGGAGTCGTCGTCCGCCGCGTCGTCGGCCACGCGCCCGCCGTCCGCGGCGACGGCGCTGGAGTCCGAGTCCCCCGGCTGGCGCATCCGGCCGGCGAGCCGGCGGAACGCGCCCCAGTGGAGGAACACCATGAACAGGATGAACACGCCCATGATCACGTCGGCCGCGTGCGTGATCGCGATCAGGAAGTCGAGCCAGGCGATCTGGTTCCCGGAGGTCCAGTCGGACCCGACGCCGGCGTTGGCGCCCTCGGCGACGGGCTGGATGCGGAACAGCTCCTCGTAGAACACCGCGAAGTCCGCGGCCCACCACAGGATCAGCGCCGTCACCGCGAGCGCGACGACCGCGTTGATCGCGATCGCCGTCCGCGGGTAGCCCTTGGTCTCCGGAAGGTGCTCTCGGTAGCTCATGCGTTGCTCCCCTCGAACTCGTCGGCGTCCTCGCCGAAGATGATCTCCATCGCGACGTCGTTGAAGAACGAGTCGGAGCCGCGCCGGTCGAGCTCGTTGGAGATCTCCTCGGCGTCACCCACGAGCAGCGCGTCGGTCGCGCACTCCTCGGCGCAGGCGGGCCCCTTGCCGACGTCCTGACGCTCCTCGCACATCGTACACTTGTCCATCGTGCCGCCGTTGCCGAACAGCCGCGCGGCACCCTCGTCGGAGCCGGGGAACTGCGGCGCGCCGAACGGACACGCGGACAGGCAGTACTGGCAGCCGACACAGAGGTTGTCGCGCACGTCGACGAACCCGTTGTCCTTCTTGATCAACGAGTCCGTCGGGCACACGGAGACGCACGGCGCCTCCTCGCAGTGGTAGCACTGCATCGGGATCGCCGTCTCGCCGGGCGAGGCGTCCTCCTGCCCGAGCGCGCCCCCGCTGTTGGTGTTGTACCGCTCCATCGGCTCCGCCGGCTGTCCCTCCAGCATCGTCGAGATGCTGATGCGCTGTTCGTCCCTGGGCACGTCCCACGTGCGCTTGCACGCGACGACGCACCCGCCGCAGTCGATGCAGGCTTCCACGTCCGGGAAGATCCGAGCATCGTCGCCGGTGCTCATCACCCCCTGACCCATCACCTGCTTGCTGGTTTCGTTAGTTGCCATTGGGAATCACTGCACCGTGCTGCTGTCGCGGACGTCGAAGTCCTTCTGCCGGCCGAAGCCGTCCCGGTCCTGCGGGAACTCGTAGGACTCGATGTCGACGACGTTGTCGGCGAGGCCGTCCTCCTCGACGGGCCGCATCGACAGCTCCTCGACCACCGAGGGCGTCGCCTTCTGGATCCGTACCATCGACGCCTTCGTCTCCTGCATCTGCGTCTCCACGTCGTAGCCGCGGGAGGTGATCGCGTTCACCGACTCCCCGATGGCGTACGGTACGGTGCCGTCGGGATAGCGGTCCTCCAGCGACTCGCCCTTGAACATCCCGCCCCAGTGGAACGGGAAGAACGTCTCGCTGTCGTTCGGACGGTGGGTGACGCGCGCCTTCAGCAGGATCGAGCCGCGGTCGGTCGTCGAGGCGACGACGAGGTCGCCGCCGTCGATGCCCAGCCGCTCGGCCATGTCGGGGTTGATCTCCACGTACATGTGCGGCTGGAGGTCGGCGGTGTGTTTGTTCGAACGCGTCTCGGAGCCGCCGCCCTGATGTTCGACCTGGCGACCGCTCGTGAGGATCGTCCACTCGGCGTCGCCCGACTGCTCGTCGAAGGCGCCGGCGTCGGTGAGCCGCTGCATGGACTCCTCCTGGACCGTCGAGTTGTTCTGGTCCAGCCGGTAGAAGTTCCGCTGCTGGCCGTTCGACGGCCACTGCTCGACGAGGTCCGGCCGCGGGCTCTCGATCGGCTCGCGGTGGACGGGCGTCGTGTCGAGGAAGCTCCAGACGACGCCGCGGGCGCGGCCGCGCCCGGTCGGCGCGTCCGGCTGCGGGTTGTCGAACTGGCCGTAGAAGTCCATGTCGTAGTCGGCCCAGTCGTACTTCTGGTTCATCGCCTCGGCGGTGTCGGCGACCGACGTGTCCTCGCGGAGCGCGTACTCGTACGGGAGCGTCAGCGCGTCCGCGTTGTGCGGGTCGTCCGGCATCGTCGTCGCGAAGCCGGGGTACTGCGGAACGCCCTCGATCGTGCCGTCCCACCACTCCGGTTCGTAGGAGTCACGCAGCAGGCTGAGGCCCTCCTCGCCCTGCTGGTCGTACGTCGTCTGCATCGGGTACGGCTCGTCGGTCGCCATCTCCTCCCACTCCTCGGGGGTGGGCGCCTGCACGCCCCACCGGGTGCGGAAGTCCTGTCCCCCGTCGCGGGGGTCCATGTCGTCGTTCCAGAGGATCGGCGTGCCCGGGTGCCCCTCGCCCCAGCACGGCCACGGGAGCATCCAGTACTCGCCGTCGACGGGCGTGCCGGGCGCGTCCGCCTTCGTGTCCTCGGTGGAGAAGGCGTAGTCGTACTCCAGGTGCTGCTGGAGGCGCTCGGGGTCCTGGCAGTAGCCGATGGTCCGCATGCCGAGGTTGAACTCTCGGATGACCGACTCGTACGTCGACTTGCCGTTGTACAGCGCCGGACCCGAGCCCCAGTCGAAGTGCTCGCCCATGCCGAGGTGACCCGCCAGCTCCTGCATGATCCGCAGGTCCGGACGGGAGTTGTGACCCGGCGAGCGAACCGGCTCGGACCACTGGGTCGCGCGGTGGGAGTTCGTCAGCGAGCGGTAGTGCTCGTACTGGCTGGATGCCGCGAGCAGGACGACCTCCGTGTCGGACTGGTCCACGTCGGCGAGCACCGACGCCACCGACGGGAACACGTCCACCACGACCAGCAGGTCGAGGTTCTCGATCGCCTTCCGCTGTTTCTCCATCTCGGAGATGGAGTTCAGCGAGTGTCCCCACACGACCGCCGCCTTCAGCTCGTTCGGCTGGTAGATCGGCGTCTCGTTCAGCCGCTCCTCCTGGGGGAGCGCGGCGTCGAACCAGCGGGCCACCGTCAGGCCCTTCTGGAACATCATCGAGTTCTCCGCCGGGAACGACTCGTCGATCTCGTCGGCGTTCTCGGTGTTCGTGGACTGCCGGACGTACTTCTCCGCCGGCATCTCGCCGTACTCCTCGTACAGGTCGTCGAACTCGATGGTGCCCGAGGTCTGTGGCGTGCGCGACCAGACGTCACACCAGTACTGCCACGAGCCGGGCGAACCGACCGAGTAGTAGCCCGGCAGGATGTGGCTCGCGACCGCCAGGTCCGTCGCACCCTGGACGTTCGCGTGCCCGCGCATGACCTGCAGGCCGCCGCCGGACTGGGCCGCCGCGCCGGCGCCCAGCGAGAGCATCGCGTACGAGCGGATGTTCTGGGTCCCGTTGTTGTGCTGGGTCCCGCCCATCGCCCACTCGATCTGCATCTTCGGCTGGTTCTCGACGATGAGGTCCGTCAGCTCCTCGATCTCGTCGGTCGAGAGCCACGTGATGTCCGACACCGTCTCGAGGTCGTAGTCGTCGAGGTCGTCCTCGACGTCCGGCCACGCCTGCACGCGGCCCTCGAGCATGTCGTCGTCCAGCTCGCCGCGGTCGCGGAGCTGCTTGATGACCCCCATCATGAGGGCCACGTCCGTGCCGGGACGGAGGCGGTAGAAGTAGTCGGCGTGGGCCGCGGTCTTGGTGAACCGCGGCTCGACGACGACGATGTCCCCGCCGCGCTTCTGGCCCTCGAGGATGTGCTGCATCGCGATCGGGTGGGCCTCCGCGGGGTTCTGCCCGATTATCAGGTTCATATCGAAGTTCCGATAATCGTTGATCGAGTTCGTCATCGCCCCGTAGCCCCACGTGTTCGCGAGGCCGGCGACCGTCGTCGAGTGGCAGATCCGCGCCTGGTGGTCGACGTTGTTCGTGCCCCACAGCGACGCGAGCTTCCGGAACGCGTACGCCTCCTCGTTGGAGTGGTGCGCGCTCCCGAGCCACATCGTGCTGTCGGCGCCGTACTCGTCTTTGATCCGGGTCAGCTCGTCGGCGACCGTGGAGTACGCCTCGTCCCACGAGAGCTTCTCCCAGCCGCCGTCGACCTTCCGCATCGGCGACTTCAGCCGCCGCTCGGAGTGCTCCGTCTCGTAGATGCCGGCGCCCTTCGAGCAGAGCGATCCGTTGTTGACCGGGTGCTCCTCCCACGGCTCCATGCCGACGAACGCGTCGCCCTTCTTCTCGCCGTGGAAGCCGCAGCCGACCGAGCAGTAGTTGCAGATCGTCTTCGTCAGCTCGTTGTGATCTGTGTCCGTTCCGTCCTCTTCCCCGTCGTCGCTCTGCGCCAGCGCCTGTCCGGCGCCGCCGCCACCGAGGGCGACCGCGCCGGCCAACGCGCTCGCCTTCATGAACGACCGTCTGTCTAGGTCCAGTGAGACCGGTTCCGTGCTCATTGTGTTATGTTGACATTCACCACTGGTTGGTGGGCTATCGTCACGGTGCACGTAATCGACCTCCTTTAATCTTCGCTACGATCGTGACTGGATTTTTTCGGCCCTCCTAAAATAACCGGAAAGATCACCCGGAACACGGCTGTCCCACGATCCCCCTGCGCAAGGTATATAGGCGCCACCCCGTTGGCTCCGACGATGAACGTCGGGGCATTCGTCTGTTCGTGCGGGGGGACCTGCGACGTGGACCTGGAGTCGGTCCGCGACGGGGTCCGCGATGTCGACGTGGTCGCGTCATCGGAGCAGCTGTGCCGGGACGCGCTTCCGGCCGTCGACGGACTGATCGACGAGTACGACCTCGACCAGTTGATCGTTGGCGCCTGCGACGACGGCTGTAAGTCGAAGTTCGACGACCTGGTCGAGCGCAACGGACTCCACCCGGACGCGGCCGCCTACGTCGACCACCGCGAGCGGGCCGGGTGGGTCCACGAGCGCGACGACGCCACCGACAAGACCGCGCGACTGATCAACGCCCGCAGAACCGGCATCGAGTACGAGGCAGCCACGCGCACCGTCTCGCGGGAGGCCGGCGAGCAGGTGCTCGTCGTCGGCGACGCCGAGACCGCGGCCGCGCTCTCCGATTCCGCCGAGGTGACACTTCTCGCGGACGGCGCGGAGTACGCTGACGCCGACGCGGATCTCTCGGACGTTAGCGTCGAGCGTGGCCGCCTCGTCGCCGTCGATGGGGGGTTCGGTGAGTTCGAGGTGCAGGTCGAGGCGCGCGTCACCGACGACTGTATCTCCTGTATGAAGTGCGTGAGGGAGGGCCCGGACGGGATGGTGACGCGCCGCCCCGTCGACATCCACCCGGACGCCCCGGAGGGCGAGTGGACCGACTGCTGTCCGACCGACGCGATCGATCTGTCGGGCGTCACGGACACCCTCGACGCGGACCAAGTCGTCGACCCGGCGGGTACGTCGACCGCGCGGGCTGGCCGCATCGGCTACTACACGGGCCCGGTCGACGCCGGAACGATCGCCTCCGTGGAGTCGCTGTTGGGCGGGGTCGAGAAGCCGAAGTACCTCGATCTGCAGATGGACGTGTGCGCCGCGGGCGACTCCGGCCAGCAGGGCTGTACCGCCTGCGTCGACGCCTGTCCGCACGACGCCGTCGACCGGCCGGCGGTCGACGAGGTCGAGTTCGACCTGACCGCCTGCGAGAACTGCGGCGCGTGCACCTCCTCGTGCCCGACGGGCGCGACGTCGCTGCGGGAGCCGTCGAACGAGCGGATCGCCCGCGAGGTCGAGGCGCTGCTCAGCCGCGAGACCGACGAGGGCGGCATCTGGCCGTTCACCGGGAGCGACGACGGCATCGAGACCCCCGTCGTCGCGTTCACCTGCGACGAGCGCGCCGCCGCGGCCCTCGACGAGTACGGCCGGCGCGCGGCCGCCGGCGAGGACATCACCTACCCGCCGGTCCTTCCGGTGGAGGTGAACTGCACCGACACCGTCGGCGAGGGACACGTCATGCACGCGCTCGCCGCGGGCGCGGCCGGCGTCGCCATCGTCGGCTGCGGGGGCTCGTGTCTCCACTCCGGCCCGGACCCGAAGGCGGAACTCGTCGAGCGGCTCAACCGCGCGACGAGCGATCTCGGGCTGGGCGAGCGCGTCGGGTTCTTCGCGCCCGACCCGCACGAACCCGGCGCGTTCGCCGAGGAGCTGGGTCGCTTCACGGAGCTGACGCTGGACCCGACGCCCGTCCCCGAGGGCGAGCACCGCGCGACGGGCGTCGTCCGCGAGGACAAGCCCAACCCCGCGTTCAACAGCCACGACTGGACGCTCGAGTCGGTGCGACGGATCCTGGAGTTCGCCGAGCCCGAGCGCGAGACCATCCGCGGACTGAAGGACTTCGGCGTGATGTCCGTCTCCGACGCCTGCAACCTCACGCCGACGTGTTCGACGCTGTGCCCGACGGACGCCATCCGGCGGACCGACGACGGGAACCTCCAGTTCAACCACGAGGACTGCGTCAACTGCGAGCTCTGTGAGGAGGGCTGCCCCGAGACCGCGATCACGATGGAGCAGGGATTGGACCTCTCGCGCCTCCCCGAGAACCGGACGGCCGGCGAGGGCGCCGTCGCCGACGACGACCCGCGCTGGGAGACGGTTCACGACGGCGAGATGCTGGAGTGCGCCCGCTGCGGCGACCCGTTCACCTCGGCGGCCTCCGCCGAACACATCCAGTCGGAGGTCGGCGGCCTCGTCGAGGGGATCGCGCCCGACTCCGATCACAGCGTCTTCGAGTACTGCGGCGACTGCCGCGCGCAGTTGCTGTTCGACAACCGTTGAGGGCCGACCGCCCACTCCCCCACCCCACACAGACACCATGAGCACCGACGAACTCGCCGTCTACGACGCCCGGATCGAACTGATCGACTTCTGTATCGAGGTGTTCCACGACGCGCCGACCGAGGAGTTCCTCTCGCATCTCCTCTCGGGCGACATGCGAACCCCCGAGGACAGCGTCAACGACCACCTCGACGCCGGGTTCGAACACGTCCGGGCGTTCGTCGACGCCCACGAGGGCGACGACGTCGAGGAGCTCCACACCGAGCTTCGCCGGAAGTACACCGAGGTGTTCGTCGGCCCGCGCCCGCCGGTCCTGCTGCACGAGACGAACTACCGCGAGGACACGGAGTTCATCGGCGAGGGGCTCGCGGAGGTCGAGGCCAGCTACGGCGCCGCCGGGTGGACGCCGCCCGAGGAGTACCCCGAGGAGAACGACTTCGTCGCCGTCGAGCTCGCGTTCCTGCGGTGGCTCGTCACCAAGCAGCGCGAGGGACGGGACGAGACGTTCGGCTACGAGCGCGTGTTCCTCGACAACCACCTCATGACGTGGGTCGACGACGCCGTCGCCGAGGTTCACGAGGAGACGGACGAACCCCTGTTCCTGGCGGCCGCGGAGATCCTCGCGGGGCTCGTGGAGTTCGAGGACGAGATCGTCGCACAGATGGCGTAAGAGCGATCGGATTCGACGCGCGACGCGGTTCTCGGTTCTCGGTTCTCCGATCGTGTGCCCGCGACGCCTCAGTCGTCCGACGGGCGTCCCGCCGACGCGCCGTCGGAGACGCCCGTCGTGTACACGACCGCGAACCCGCCCAGCACCGACAGCCCCGCGAAGACGACGACGACGGGGGTGCCGATCGCCATCGCCCGCTCCATCGCGAAGTACGCGCCCCAGGTCTTCCGCCCGATCGACTCGGCGGCGATCGCCATCGCCGCGACGCCCGCGACCGAGAGGACGAGTCCGAGCACCGACAGCCCCGCGAACGCCCGCGCGAGCCACGCGCCGGAGAGCCGATCGGCCCCGCCGAGGAGGCGGTCAGACATCGTACACCACCCGCGCGGTCAGCGAGACGAGGAGCAGCGGGACCAACAGCGCGAGCAGTCCCCCCATCAGGATGCCCATGTAGCTGATCGTCGACTCGAGGTGGATCGCCCAGTGCCAGGTTCCCTTGACCTCCGCGATGACGGCCACGGTGCCCACCATGAGCAACGAGAGCGCGAGCAGCGACGCGAGCGTGTACGCGCCGACCCGCACCCAGTACAGCGCGCCGGCGAGTCGACCGCGGTCGTCGCCCGCGCCGTCGGCGACCTCCCCCGAACGGGCGCCGCCCTCGGCGGGCGCGGTCGGGCTACTCATCGACGCCACCCCCCGCCGCGTCGTACGATCGGTACGCGTCGTACGTCGCCAGCGCGAGGACGAGGACGCCGACGCCGAGGACGACGAACGCGGGGCCGAGCGCGAGCGGGAGGTTCGCGTGTGTTCCGCCCATGATGAGAGATCGCTCGGTCCGCGGACTCAAAGCGTTTGTGTCGGGACCGACGGCCGCCGACGCCGCCCGTTGCCCGAGTCCGTGGCGACCGAACGCTTTTGCCCGCGTGAGCCGTGACACGTCATAGAATGCCGTCACGACGGAGCATGCTGGGGAAGCTCGCGGTCGCGGCCGGGATCGGCGTCGCCGGCTGCACGACCGGCGCGCCGCCCGGACTCCCGCTCGACGCCAACCCGCACTCGGTCCCGAGCAGACAGTTCGCACAGAACGACGTACTCCGTCGCGACGCCGACGGCAACGAGCTGCAGGCGCGCCACCGACGAATCCTCCTGTTGGACTTGAAGCGCGAGCCCTCCGAGGAGGCCGCCGAGGCCGTCGAGCGCGCGCTCCGGACCGTCGAGTCGGCGTACGACTGGGCACCCGACGGGCTGTTTCACGCGCTCGCGTGGGGGTCGACGTACTTCGACGACAACGGCGCGCTCGGCCGCGTGCCCATCGAACACCCCGAAGTGCTCACCCGCACCGACGA
The DNA here is from genome assembly GCF_009831625.1 of Halobaculum saliterrae. Classification (GTDB taxonomy): domain Archaea; phylum Halobacteriota; class Halobacteria; order Halobacteriales; family Haloferacaceae; genus Halobaculum; species Halobaculum saliterrae. The sequence continues at coordinate 203,666 of NZ_WUUS01000001.1, forward strand.
CGAGGCGCTCCAACGGTTCGACGCGATGCTCGTCCTCGAATCGGACGTGCAGTCGCACCTCCCGGCGGCCGAGAGCGCGCTGTTCGGCTCGCGCGACGAGCTGAACGGCGAGCCGGTCGAGCACACCCTCGACGGCGTGTTCCGTCGCCGTGACCGGCGGACCGGCTTCCTCGGCGAGGGACTGCCCGCCGAGCACGTGGACGTGGAAGGGCTGGAGGCGGACGCGCCGATGTTCTCGGGCTTCTTCTCGGGCCGGGAGGGATCGCAGGCGAGCGAGGACCGCGTCGCCATCGAGGACGGCCCGCTGGCCGGCGGCACCACCGCCCACCTCTCGCACATCACGTTCGACCTCCCGTCGTGGTTCTCCTTCGACCAGGGGAGCCGGATCGGGAAGATGTTCTCGCCCGACTTCACCGGCGAGGACGTGGCGGACCTCGGGACGGACGTGCCGTTCGCCGACGCGGTGCGCGAGCACGCTCGCGACCACGGCAGCGTCGGGCACCACGAGAAGGTCGCGCGCGTCCGACGTGACGGCGAGCCGCTGGTGCTCCGTCGGGACTTCAACACCGTCGACGACGGACGCACGGGCGTCCACTTCCTCAGCTACCAGCGCGAGCTCGAGCACTTCCGGCGGACGCGGAAGTCGATGAACGGTTGGTACCTCCGGGACGACCACCCCGACATCACGGACCGCGAGAACAACGGGATCCTCGAGTTCATCAGCACCGAGTCGCGGGCCAACTTCGTCGTCCCGCCGCGGGAGAAGCGGGCGTTCCCGCTCACGATCACCTGATCCGCGGAGAGAACGTGCAAGCAGCGCGGCGGGACGACCGGAGGCGCCGGTCCTTCGGCGGCTACTCGTCGTCGGCGACGGCGCCGTCGACCTCGACCTCGCCCTCGCTCTCGCGGCGGTTCTCCTCGTGGGGGCCGCTCTCGTACTCCCAGACCTTGTGGCCCTTGTACTCCTCCAGTCCGCCCTTCGGTCGCCAGCCGGTGTCCTCCGTTGCCATGTATCCCGGATCAGGATTCGAGAAGTTAACTGTTGTCCCGTCGCGGCCCGACGTCGCGCGGACGTGTCGATACGCGAACGTCTCGCCCGGTCACGCGCCGATCGAGGTCACAGCAGCGCCGGAAGCACCCCCGCGAGGAACGTGAGCGCGGCGATGCCGAGCGCGACGTGGCCGGCGATCCCCGCCGCGAGGAGGGCGACGACGATCGCCTCCGTCTCGGTTCCGATCCGGTCCAATCGAGCGAGCGGGTCGGTCGCAGTCGTGGTTGCCGGCATCAGTCTTCACCCACGTGAGTCTATGGGCGGCAGTGAAAAACCGGGGCGGGCTGGTTCCCGACGACCGGGAACCGACGGAGGCGTCAGCACGCTCGCACGACTCGTGAACGCGCGGTGTCTGGCCGCTACTCGGTCGGCGGCGCGTTCGGCGGGCGCTCGGCGTCCTCGTCGAGGAACACGTTCGAGAACAGGTCGACATGGAGTCTCAGCAGCCGCTCGACCGGCAGCCCGGACTCCTCGGACTGGCGCTCGAGGAACGTCTCGAGGTCGTCGCTCGGGGAGAACCGAACACGCTCGCCCCCGTCCTCGAGTTCGAAGGTGACCTCCGTGGCGCCGGAGACGAGGTGTTCGATCTCCAACAGCGCCTGTTCGACCTTCACCTCCAGCGCTCGGTCGTCCTCCATCATGCGCTGGTCGGCCCACTCGCCCGCGGCCTCGAGGAGCCGGTCGCTCGGCTCGAAGGAGACGGCCATCAGAACGACACCCCCTGTCCCTCGAAGGCCGGTTCCCACAGCGTCACCGTCTCACACACCGGACACTCCCGGCGGACCTCCTCCTCGGGGGAGCCGACGCGCGTCATCGTGCCGCAGTCGACGCACTCGTACTGCATGAACGAACGAACGGAATCCGACGTGTTAGCCTTGTCCCTCGAACGATCGGCTCCGCCGACAGTCGCGGCGCGGCGCTACTCCTCGGGCGGCCACGCCCGCGGCGCGGGGTCGGACTCGCCGAGTTCGCCGAGGTAGACGAACAGCAGCGCGACGATCGCGGCCAACACCAGGACGCCCGCGAGCCCGCCGACGACGTTCGTTCCGACGTACGAGCCGGAGAACGCCCAGAAGTTCTCGATCGTGGCGAAGGTCTGGACGGCGATGTACGCGCACCACAGCCCGATCCCGGTGACCATCGCGGTCAGCACCCAGCTCTGCGAGACCGCGTTTCGGAGTCCCATAGCGATAGCGTCGCACGTGGATCGCAAAAAGTGTACCTCCGTTCGCCGGCGAAGAACCCCGGGGGCGCTCCGCTCACCCCGGGTCGGTGTCGTCGCCGCCGTCGACAGCGTCCGCGTCGCCGACGGTGTCGTCGCCGGTGGCGTCCACGTCGCCGTCGACCGCCCAACCCGACGCCTCTGCGGCCTCCGCGAGCGGGACGAACTCCCAGCCGGCGCGCTCGGCCCACGCGCGCTCGCCCGCCGACTCGACGCCGACCAGCACCATCCGTTCGGCGTGGAACATCGAGTTCGGGCCGACCTCCTCGAGGCGCTCGCTCGGGCCGGTGCCGGTGCCGTTGAAGAAGTCCAGATCCAGCCGGTTGTCCCGCTGGTACTTGTTGATGACGTGGGCGTCCACGTCGCCGACGATGCCGACGTAGTCGGTCCACGTCTCGGCGTCCGCGAGCGCGGCGTGGAGGTTCGACAGCGACCGGATCGCCCGGTACGACAGCGCCATCGTCATCTCGCTCTTCGTCTCGCCGTGGGGGCCCGTCGCCTCGGGCTGTTCCTGGGTCTCCTCGTCGCGCGCGTCGGCCGGGACGCCGCCGCCGCCCCCGCCCTCGCGGGGAATGCCGACGGGCTTGTCGTCGTCCGCGTACGGCACTCGCGGCGTCGACGACTCCAGATCCGCGCCGAGGTCGTCGTCGTACTCCGTCGGCTCCGGCTCGTTCGCGCCTAACTCGTCCGCGCGAGCGGCGCCCGAGCGCCACCCGTCGGTCGAGTCCGCCGTGTCGGCGCCGTCGTTCGGAGCGGAGCCGGCGGCGGCGTCGCCGGCGGACCCGGCGTCGTCGTCGGTCGCGTCTCCGTCGTCGGTCGCGGCCGGATCGGCTCCCTCGTCCGCGTCGGCTCCCCCGGCCGGGTCGCCGCCGTCGTCGTCCCAGAACCAGTCGCCGCGGTTGGGTCGCTCGTCGTCGTCGGGCTGTACGTCGAGTTCGTCGAGGTCGATCTTGTCTGGCATCGCTGGTGGAGTCAGTCGTCCGCTCGCGGGCGGTCGGTGCATCGGTCGAGCGCGTCGCTCGGGAGCTCCAGCGCCTCGCAGCGTTCGGCCGTCGGGATCCCCCGGTCGTTCCACCCGCGGGCGGCGTAGTAGGCGTCGAGCAGCCGCTCGAACGCCTCGCCGTCGACGGCGCGGCCGGCCGCGGGCGCGTCCCCGGCCGGGAGCGGCTCGGCGAACTGGGGCGGGAGGGTGTCGTCGCCGCGGTCGAACCCCTCGCGGGCGTTGAACAGCCGAACGAGCGTCCACACGCGGTCGCCGACGCGGCGGAGGTCGTCGTGCGGGACGCCGAGCGCGTCGAGCCACTCCGCGCCCAGATCGTCCCACAGCGTCTCGCCGGCGAAGTCGTCGACGACGAGGCTCCACAGCACCGCGCGGGCGTTCTGGGCGCCGACGACCGCCTCGACGCGGCGGGCGGTGTCCCAGTCCTCCCGGAACACCTCCTCCTCGATGGGTCGCGCGCGGCGGTGACAGCCGCCGCGGTCGGCGGTCGCGTACGCCAGCGCCATCCCGAGCGCGCCCCGGGGGTCGTAGGCGGGGAGCTCCATCGACTTCACCGTGGGCACGTACTCGTCGCCGCCGTATCGCTCGGCGGCAGCGTCGACGCCCTCCGCGAGCGCGTCGGCGAGGTCGTCGCCGTCGTCACGGCGAGCGATCCGTTCGATGAGGTCGCGCGCGCCCGCCTCGTCGCCGAAGTCGAAGTCCGCCTCGCCGGCGCGCACCGCCCACGCGACGGCGTTGCCGGCGGTGATCACGTCGACGCCGAGGCGGTCGCACGCCTCGCCCAGCGCCGCGACGGCGTCGAAGTCGTCCATCCCCAGCCCCGCCCCGAGCGTCATCGGGGCGGCGCCGCGGGGAACCGTCTCGCCGTCGTCGGTCTCGACGCGGAAGCCGCCGGGCACGTCCTCCTCGGGATGCTCGCGGCCGGCGGCCGCCTCGGTGGCCGCCTCGATCCCGATCCCGTCGACCTCGTTGGCGGTGTCGCGCCAGCCGTTCGCGGGCAGCACGCCCACCTCGGCCGCGAAGTCGATCGACTCCAGCGTCTCGCCCGCGGTCTGCCACTTGCCGGCGTCGTCGGCCGCGAACGCGTCGGCGTACGTCTCGCGCAGCGCCGCGAGCTCGTCGGGCACGTCCGGCGGGTCGCCGCGGGCGACGACCGCCTTGAGGTTCTTCGAGCCCATCACCGCGCCAGCGCCGCCGCGACCCGCGTGGTGGTCGCCGGCGTCGGACGCGATCGTCGCGTACGCGACCTCGCTCTCGCCGGCGGGGCCGACGCACGCGACCGCCGCGTCGGGATACGCCTCCGCGGTGACGACCGTGTCCGCGCCCGCGAGGTCGCCCGCCGGTTCGAGCCGGGGCTCGCCGTCGCCGACGACGAGCGCGGTCGGCTCCTCGGCCGCGCCCGTCACCAACACGCCGAGACAGTCGGGCAGCGACCCCGCGAGCCGGTCGGGGAACGTTCCCCCGGAATAGGAGTCGAGGAACGCGCCCGTCAGCGGCGACTTCGTCACCGCGGCGTAGCGCGACTCGCCCGGGAGCGCGCCCGACAGCGGGCCGAGCACGAACCCGAGGAGGTTCTCGGGACCGCGGGGGTCGGCCCCGGGAGACAGCTCCTCGTACAGGTATCGCGCGCCGAGCCCCTTGCCGCCGAGGTAGCGGCGTCGCCACTCCGCGGGCACCGGCTCGAACCCGACGGTCCCGGCCGAGAGGTCGACGCGAAGCACCCGGGTCCGTGTCATCGTCACCCCGGAAACGGTCGACGCCGATAAGGGTTTGCCAGTGGGCGAGCCGCGCTGGATCGAGCGGCGCGCCCGCAGGCGTTTTCACACGGCGCCGCCCACCTCCGGGCATGTCACGGTACGCCGTCGTCGTCGCCGGCGGGCGCTCGACCCGCTTCGGCGACCGCGACAAGGCCGTCGCCGATCTGGCCGGCACGCCGATGATCCGCCGCGTCGCCGACCGGGTCGCCGACGCGACCGACCGACTGGTCGTCAACTGCCGGAGCGACCAGCGCGAGGCCATCGAGGACGCGATGGCCGGATATCCGAACCCAGTCCGCTACGCCGAAGACCCCGAGCCGGACGAGGGACCGACCGCCGGCATCCGTACCGGCCTCCGGGCGGCGGAGGCGTGGGCGGACGACGACGGCACGGCCGACGGACGCGACGCTGCCGCGTTCGTCGTCGCCTGCGACATGCCGTTCGTCGACCCCGCCCTCGTGGCGGCGCTGTTCGACCGCCTCGACGGGGACGGCGAGGGCGACGCGGGGGACGACGAGGGCGACCAAGGAGACGACGGGGGCGACTCGCCCGACGCTGTCGTCCCCCGCGTCGACGACGAGTGGTTCCAGACCACCCACGCGGTGTACCGCGCCGGGGCGATGGCCGACGCCTGCGACGACGCGCTCGCGCGCGGCGACCGCAAGGTGATCGCGCCGCTGTTCGAGTTAGAGTACGAGACGGTCGGCGCCGACGACCTCGCGGCGCTGGGCGTCGACGACCGGAGCTTCGAGAACCTCAACACCCGCGAGGAGTTCGAGGCGGCCGCCGAGGCGTTCGCCCGACGGTAGCTACGCCTCGATCACGTCGACGATCCGCCCCTCGCCGAGCGCCGCGAGCACCACGCGGTCGAGCCGACCCGCCCCGTCGGCCTCGAACGCCGCAGCGGCGACCTCCCGTGCGACGGCCTCGTCGTCGGCGTCGTCCACCTTGTTCACCAGCGCGACGACCTCAGCGTCCGGTGGGACGTCCTTCAATCCGCCCTCGGGGGAGGCGAGCACGCGGCCGACCGCCTCGGGGGTGATCCGCTCGCCCTCGTCGATCCCTGCGATCGATGCCACGCGCTCGGGACGGTGGACGCGTTCCTCGGTCAGCGGTTCGCCGACCGCGTGGGCGGAGGCGATCGGCACGACCGCGTCGGCGCTCGCGGGCACCTGCGGCTCGCGGTCGTCGGGCGCCTTGAACTCGCGCATCCGCGCGCCGTCGGCCTTCACGAGCACCGGGCCGTCGTGGGCGGCCGCGAGGTCGTCGACGACGTCGACCTCGTAGCCGAGGTAGCGGTCGTCGCGCTCCCGCTCGGGGACGAGCCCGAGCGGCCAGTCGGCGGCGTCGCCGTCGCGGTCGACGGCCGCCAGCGCGTCCACCGGGTCCTCGGTCACCGCGACGCGCGCGACGTGGTCGTCGAAGATGGGGATGCGGACCGTCGCGGTGACGACCGCGCGGTCGAGGCGGTTCGCGAGCGTGTACAGGGTCGTCTTCTTGCCGCCGGCGCCGACGACGCAGACGAGCCCCTCGGTCGGGAGGGCGTCCTCCGGTTCGATGGTCACGTCCGTCAGTTCGGGTCGGCGGCCGAGTAGCTTGCGCCACGGGCCAGCGAGAGCGCGGCGCCCGCGACGCCGCCGGCGACGAACGGGACCGTCCGCTCGGCGACGCCCGCGGCCGCCACCAGCGGCGGGCCGGTCGTCGTGTCCGAGCCGAGGAGGCCGAACGCGACGGTGGCGCCGGCGAAGGCGAGCACCGCCACGCCGGCGAACACGGCGGCGGTCCGCAGGACCGTTCCGGTCCCGGTGTCGCCCATTCCGGCGGCGTAGCCCGCGGCGCCGCCCGCGACCGCGCTCGCCAGCGCCGACAGCGCGGCGGCGGCGGTGAGCAGCCAGACGGTGTCGCGGGAGAGGTCGATCAGCGTCGTGGCGAGTCCCTGTCCGACGGCGAACAGGCCCGCGACGACACCGGCCGCGAGCGCCAGCACGATCTGTCTGTCGAGACGTCCGTATCCGCGCGTGGTGGAGGGCATCGTCCGCGGGTACTCGGGCCCCGAAAACAAATCTTTCGCCCGTCGCCGCCGCGGTCACGGCTGCGCCGGGGTTGGGCAGGGTGGGCCGGATTCGAGGAGGGAACGGCGCGGCAGGGGTGAGAGCGCCGAGGGCGGCGGGAGCGAGAGCGGCGCCGGGGAGAACCGGATCCGCGACGACGGACGGCTACTTCGTCCCGGCCGCCTCCGCGACCGCCGCCTCGACCTCGTCGGTGTCGGGGAACGTCAGCGGCTCCGTCGCCTTCCAGGTGTACGTCACGGTGCCGTCGGGCGCGACGACGAACACCGCGCGGTTCGCGATGCCCCGCATGATCGAGTCCTCGCGGCGCACGCCGAAGTCGTCGATCACGTCGTTGTTGAACCCCGAGACGAGCGGGTACTGGAGGTCGTACTCGTCGATGAACGCCAGCAACGACCACGGCGAGTCGACGCTGACGCCGTACAGCGGCGCGTCCAGGTCCGCGAGGTCCGCCTTCCAGTCGCGCAGTTCACACAGCTCCCGCGTACAGGTGCGGGAGAACACGCCCGGATAGAACGCGAGGACGACCGGACCGTCCTCGAGGGGGTCCGACAGCGAGAACTCCCGCACGTCGTCGCCGGTGTAGGAGCCGCGGTCGGTCTCCCGTGCGGCCTCGGGCGTCGCCATCGGTGCGGTCACGTCGGGGGCGTCGTCGCCTATTTCGAGCATATCGGTGTGGTGTGTGGCCGGCGGCTAAACCTTTCGTGCCGTGGTGGTTCGGTCGGCCGTGTCGGTGCCGCCGGCGTGCTCGAACGGGAACCGATCCCGGAAGTCCGGCGAACGGGCTCGTTCCGGTCCGACGTCGCGTGCCGCCGTTCGACGGTGCGGTACGGGCGCTCACCGCTCGTCGACGGGGAGCCCGGCCGTGGGATCACCCGACTACACCGGGCGTTCGCGGGTGTCAATTCGTGTCAGAAGGGGCAGTAGTTGCTGGATCAAGACTTTATCGGCAGATCGCGTATCCGGACAGTATGACATCCGATGCCCCGGCGGATCTCTCGCCCGAGTTCCTCGCCGAGTTGGTCGAATCCGTCGGCGTGGGCGTCGGGGTCTACGGACGGGACGGACGATACGTCTACGTCAACCAGTCGTACGCCGATCTGTTCGGCGTCGAACCGGCGGAACTGGTCGGAACGTCGCTGTGGGAGGTCGTTCCGGGGATCGAGGCGAGCAAGTTCGACTCGTACTGGACCTCGTTCGCCGACGACGAGACGCGGACGGACGAGACGATACACGCGTACAACGACAGCGAGGTCCCCGTCGCGACGGTCACGACGCGGCGGTCGATCGACGGCACCGCCTACCACTTCGGGACGATCAAGGACATCTCGGAGCGGAGGGACAGGGAACGCGAGGTCGCACGCCAGAACGAACGGCTCGAGGACTTCGCGAGCGTCGTCTCTCACGACCTCCGGAACCCGTTGAACGTCGCGCAGGGGTATCTCGACCTCCTCCGCGAGGACGTCGACCGGGACGAGTTGCGGCTCGTCGACAACGCGCTCGACCGGATGGCCGTGCTGATCTCCGAACTGTTGGAACTCGCACAGAGCGACAGCGAGGTGGGCGAGACGGCGCCGGTTTCGATAGGGGCTGTCGCGGAGGAGGCGTGGCGCAACGTGGACACCCCGGAGGCGGTTCTGGACACGCCCGACGGGAACCCTCGGCTCGTGGCCGACGAGTCGCGCCTCCTGCAGCTGTTCGAGAACCTCTTCCGGAACGCGATCGAACACGCCGGGCCAGACACCCACGTGACTGTCGGTGTCGGTTCGGACGGGTTCCACGTGGCCGACACCGGACCGGGAATTCCGCCGGGCAAGCGCGATCGCGTCTTCGAGACGGGATACACCACCGACGAGCGGGGAACCGGGTTCGGGCTGAGTATCGTCCAACAGATCGTCACCGGACACGGGTGGACGATACGGGTCACGGAGGGTTCCGACGGCGGCGCACGATTCGATATCGACGGGGTCGAGTTCGTCGCCGAATAGGACCCCGATGGGAGGCAGTTCGCTCTCGGCCTCCGAGCCGTCGAGGAGGTCGATGGCGCCCCGGAAAGTCAGTCGTCGGCGGCGTCGATGGCGTCATCGCCGTCGGTGGCGTCGTCGTCGTCGACGGCGTCCACACCCGTCCCGTAGCCGTACTCCTCGTGGGCCGTTTCGGGCGTGAGCTTCCCGAGTCGCAGGTCGCGTTCGATGGCCTCGTCGGGGCGGTCGGCCGGGTCGCCGTGGCCGCCGCCGCCCGGCGTGCGAACGCTGACGACGGTCCCCGCGGGGAGATCGCGGGTGTGCTTCGCGGGCAGTTTCTCCAGTTCGTCGCCCGAGCCGTCCACGAGATACGCCGCGCCGTTGGCCCCCTCGCCGCCCCCGTTCAGGCCGTACGGGTGTGACTCGTGGCGCTCGGCGAGCAGGCTGAATCGGGCGGTGTGCCCGCGGACACGGATGTCCCGGCGGAGGCCCAGTCCGCCGCGGTGCTCCCCCGCGCCGCCGGAGTCCGGCCGGAGTTCGTACCGCTCGATCCGGAGCGGGTACGCGGTCTCGAGGACCTCCGCGGGCGTGTTCAGCGTGTTGCTCATGTGGACGTGGACGCCGTCCATCCCGTCGCCGCCCGCGCGGCCGCCGAAGCCGCCGCCCTGGGTCTCGTAGAACGCGTACGGCGTCGGCTCGTCGCCCCGGGAGTCCGTCCCGCCGAGCGTGACGTTGTTCATCGTCCCCTGCCCGGCGGCGGCGACGGCCTCGGGTGCCGCCCCCGCGAGCGCGCCGAGCACCACGTCGGTGACGCGCTGGCTCGTCTCCAGGTTCCCGCCGACGACGGCCGCCGGCGGTCGCGGGTTCACGATCGTCCCGTCGGGCGCGACGACCTCGATCGGGCGGTAGCAGCCGTGGTTCGGCGGGATGTCCGGGTCCGTCACACAGCGGACGGCGTAGTACGTCGCCGAGGCGGTCACCGCGAGCACGGCGTTGATCGGTCCCTCGGTCTGATCTGCGGTCCCGGTGAAGTCGACGGTCACCTCGTCGCCGTCGACCGTCAGCGCCACCTCGACCGCGAGGTCCTCGTTGCCGCGGCCGTCGTCGTCGAGCGCGTCCGCGAACTCGTAGGTTCCGTCGGGCAGATCCGCGATCTCGGCGCGCATCCGCCGCTCGGAGTAGTCCTTGATCTCCTCCAGCGCCGGCGCCAGATCCGCGCCGTGCTCGGCGGCGAGATCGCGGAAGCGTCGCCGGCCGGTGGCGTTCGCGGCCACCTGCGCGCGGAGGTCGCCGCGGCGCTCCTCGGGCGTGCGAACGTTCGCGAGGATCATCGAGAGCACGTCCTCGCGCACCTCGCCCTCGGGCGTGCCGTCGGCGGCGACCTCGCCGGTCCCGCGCTCGAACTTCACCGGCGGGATGCGCAGGCCCTCCTGATAGATCTCGGTCGAGTCGGCAGCGACCGAGCCCGCCGTGGAGCCGCCGATGTCGGCGTGATGGGCGCGGTTGGCCGCGAACGCGATCACCTCCTCCCCGGCGTCGTCGTGGATCGGGGTGACGAGCGTCAGGTCCGGGAGGTGCGCGCCGCCCCGGAACGGGTCGTTCAGGAGGACCGAGTCGCCCGGCGAGAGCGACTCGGGCGGGAAGGCATCGACCGCCGCGGCGACGGAGTACGGCATCGCCCCGAGGTGGACCGGCATCGTCTCCGCCTGCGCGATCATCTCGCCGTCGGCGTCGAACAGCGCCGTCGAGCAGTCCCGCCGCTCCTTGATGTTCGGGGAGTAGCCCGTCCGGACGAGCGTCGCGTTCATCTCCTCGGCGACCGCCTCGCAGCCGTTGCGGATCACCTCCAGCGTCACCGAGTCGACGCCGGCGGGAGAGGGGTCGCTCATTCGCCGCCACCTCCGGTCTCGACGACCAGGTTCGCGTCGCCGTCGACTCGGGCGCGCTGGCCCGGGTGGACGACGACGGTGCTCTCGCTCCCCTCGACCACCGCGGGGCCGTCGAACGCCGCGTCCGTCGGCAGGCGTGTTCGGTCGTACACCGGCGTGTCGCGGTCGCCGTCGGCGAACCCGACACGGCGTGACCGCGTGATCGCGTCGTCGGGGTCGCCGTCGCGCTCCTCGGCCGTGAGGTCGGGCGGCTCCACGAGCCCGCGGGCCCGCAGGCGGACGGTCACGAGTTCCACCGGCTCCCCGGGCGAGGCGTGGCCGTACCGGCGCTCGTGGGCCGCGTGGAAGCGCTCCTCGACGGCGGCGAGCTCGTCCGCATCGAGGTCGCCCTCGACCGGGACCGACAGGTCGAACGACTGCCCGGCGTAGCGCAGGTCGAGCGTCCGCTCGAACGCCACCTCGTCGGCCGCGCGGCCGGCGTCACGGAGTTCCGCGCGCCCCTCCGCCTCGAACGACTCGTAGGCGTCCCGGAGGGCCGCCGGGTCGACGTCGTCCCAGCGGCGCACCATCGAGGTGGAGTAGTCGTACACCACGTCGCTGATGAGCAGTCCCAGCGCGGAGAGGACGCCGGCGGCCCGCGGGACGATCACCTCGGGGATGTCGAGGCCGTCAGCCAGCGCGGTCGCGTGCAGGGGGCCGGCGCCGCCGAACGCGACGAGGGCGAACTCGCGGGGGTCGTAGCCGCGCTCGACGCTGACGACGCGGAGCGCGCGGCGCATGTTCGCGTTCGCCACGTCGAGCAGGCCGCGGGCGGCGGCCTCGGTCGCGTCGGGGTCGCCGGCGACGGCCTCCGCCAGCGGGGCGAAGGCGTCGCGGACGCGGTCGTCGTCGCGGCCGAGCGCGTCCGGGAGGAACGCCGAGGGGTCGATCCGGCCGAGCACGAGGTGGGCGTCGGTGACGGTCGGCTCGGTCCCGCCGCGGTTGTAGCAGACCGGGCCGGGCTGGGCGCCCGCCGACCGCGGGCCGACGCGCAGTGCGCCGCCCGTGTCGACGTAGCCGATGGAGCCGCCGCCGGCGCCGACGGTGTGGATGTCGACCGTCGGCACCGAGACGGGGTACTCGCCCACCTCGGTGTCGGTCGTCACGAGCGGCTCGCCATCGCGCACGAGGCTCACGTCGCAGGAGGTGCCGCCCATGTCCATCGTGATCAGGTCGTCGACGCCGCGGCGGCCGGCGACGTGGGTCGCGCCGCGGACGCCCGCCGCCGGCCCCGAGAGGAGGGTGTTGACGGGGCGCTCGCGGGACGCCTCCGCGGCCATCAGTCCGCCGTTCGACCCCATCACGCGCAGGGGCGCGTCGATCCCGAGGTCGCCGACGGCGTCGGCCAGCGATCCGAGGTACGCGTCCATGACGGGCTTGAGCGCGGCGTTCATCGCGGTCGTCAGGGTGCGCTCGTACTCGCGGATCTCGGGGAGCACGTCCGAGGACAGCGAGACGCTGGCGTCGATTCCCTCCTCACGCAGGATCTCCCGGACGCGACGCTCGTGCTCCGGGTGTTCGAAGGAGAACAGCAGGGAGACGGCGACGCTGTCGATCCCCGACTCCCGGAGGTCGCCGGCGCGGTCGCGGACGGCGGCCTCGTCCAGTTCGCGGAGCACGTCGCCGCGTTCGTCCACCCGTTCCGGAACCTCGAATCGGCGGTCCCGAGGGACGACCGGGTCGGGCTTCGTCGCCTCGAAGTCGTAGATGTCGGGGCGGGTCTGTCGGCCGATCTCGACGGCGTCGCGGAAGCCCTCGGTCGTGAGCAGGGCGGTGTCGGCCCACTCGCCCTCCAGCACGGCGTTGGTCGCGACGGTCGTACCGTGACCGAGAAACGATACCGAGGGGAGCGACGCGTCCAGTTCCCGAAGGCCGGTCACGACACCCTCGTCGGGCGATCCCGGGGTCGATGGTGTCTTGTCGACGCGGATCCGCCCGTCCCGGACCGTCACGAGGTCCGTGAACGTACCGCCCACATCGACGCCGACGCGCGTGCCCGCCGGCGCGTGATCGTCGGTCATACACGAGGGTACGGCGGCTGGGTTGTATGCGTTCGCCTCGCGGACATCGCCAGCCGTCGAGGGAACAGTCATGTTGCGTGAGGTGCATGCCCACACATCGCATGGTTGAGGAACACCACGTCGAAACCGCGGTTGACCGACTCGGCGTCGCGCTCGATCCGATCGAGATCGAGCGGTACGCCGCCGACGCGACCGAGGCCGCCGCGATGACGGCGGCGTTCGAGCCGACGACGGACGGGCGCGATCCCCGGGAGTACGAACCGGGAGACGACGAGTACAACGCCTTCCGGTACCGGGTCGAGGAACGGGGCGGCAACGGCGCCTTGGAGGGACTCCGTGTCGCGGTAAAGGACAACATGGCCGTGGCAGGGGTGCCGATGACGTGCGGGTCCGCCGGCGTCGACTTCGTCCCGCAGTACGACGCGACCGTCGTCGAGCGACTCGAGACGGCGGGCGCACGGCTCCTCGGCACCACAAACATGGACGAGTTCGCGTTGACGACGACCGGGGAGACCTGTGCGCACGGACCGACCCGGAATCCGGCGACCGACGACGGCGTCCCCGGCGGCTCCTCCAGCGGGAGCGGAGCGGCCGTCGCCGCCGACCTCGTCGACGCGGCGCTGGGGAGCGACACGGGCGGCAGCGTTCGGATCCCCGCCTCCTACTGCGGCGTCGTCGGACTCAAGCCGACCCACCGGACCGTCCCCCGGTTCGGGTTCGGCGACCTCGCGCCGTCGCTGGACCACGTCGGGCCGCTGGCGTCGTCGGTGTCGACCGCGTTTCGCGTGTACGACGCCATCGCGGGGCCGGACCGTCGCGACCTCTCCTCTCGCGCGGCCCGTCCCGCCCGGAACACGCACGCGGCGGTCGGCGACTCCGTCGACGGGACGACCGTCGGCGTCGTGCGGGAGGCGATGGACGTGGCCGATCCCGAGGTGCGCGAGGCGGTGGGAGCCGCCCTGACCGACCTCGAGGCGGTCGGCGTCGAGACGAGGGCGGTGTCGCTGCCGCGGTTCGAGGAGATGGCGTCGGCGGTCGTCGTGATCGCGAACACCGAGTTCGCCTCGTTGCTCGCGGATCGGGGACTCGTTCGCGGGAGCGGCACCGGGTACGCGGACCCGTGGCGCTCGGCCGCGGCGGACCTCGACTGGGACGCGCTCGGCGACGGTGTCGTCGACAGCGCCGTCACGTTCGAGGCCCTGTTCGAGGCGACCGAGGGCCGTGCCTACGTCGGGGCACAGAACGTACGCGAGCGGTTCACGGCGTCGGTCGACGCCGCGCTGGAGGACGTCGACGCGCTGGCGCTGCCGACGACGCCGACGACCGCGCCGGAGTTCGGCGAGGTGACGACCACCGCCGACGTGATCGGGACGATCACGAACACGAGCCCGTTCGACCTGACCGGCACCCCCGCGCTGTCGGTTCCGGCGGGAACGGCCGACGGGCGGCCGGTGGGGCTCCAACTCGTCGCCGACTGGTTCGACGAGCCGACGCTCGCGCGCCTCGGGTCCGCCGTCGAGTAGCGACGGACCGAACACCGGGGACTATTTCAACTCGACGACGGATATATTCGGTAAGCTGTGTGAAACAACCGGACGATCAGGAGACGATCCGGATACTAATTCGATGATCACGAACGGATCCGGAAAGATAGTTCCGGACCCCATAGCTTATCCTCCTCGGGCATCCTTACCATGCTGTGACGACACATGGGAAAAGGTAACAAGAAGGAGGACGAACCGGGGGGGTTCGTCCCGGGGACGTTCTCGATCGCGGCACGCGATCCCGACGCCGACGAGTTCGGCGTCGCCGTCAGCACCGCGCTGGTCGGCGTCGGGGCGCTGTGTCCGTTCGTGAGCGAGAACGCCGCCGTGGCGACCCAGTCGTTCGTCAAGGTGTCCCACGGCGCCAACGCCGTCGACCTCGCCGACCGCGGCGTGAGCGTGCCGACGGCGTGTGACGCGTTGCTCGAGGACGACGAACACGCGAGCTACCGGCAGCTCCACGGCATCGACGGCGACGGCCGGACGTTCGCCTTCAGCGGCGACGACTGCGTCGACTGGAACGGACACCTCGAACGGGACGACCACACGGTCGCTGGCAACATGCTCTCGAACGGCGACGTGATCGAGGACATCAGCGAGACGTTCCGGGAGACCGAGGGGGAACTCGCCGAGCGGCTCATGACCGCCCTCGAGGCCGGCCAAGGGGCCGGCGGCGACAAACGTGGGAAGATCAGCGCGGCGTTGCTCGTCCACTCGCCCGACCCCAAACTGTACCACAACCTCCGCATCGACAACTCGGAGGATCCGGTCGACGACCTCCGCGAGGCGTTCGAACTGGGCAAGCAGACGGAGACGGATCTGCCCGCGTCGACCGACGAGATGCTCGGGGAGTACCCCGACGAGATACTCGACTTCGGACTGAAGTACTGACGAGACCCAACACATGACTGACGACAACCACTTCGACCCGACAGACGTCGATCGTCGCCGCTTCCTGAAGGCAACCGGCCTCGCGGGCGCCGGCGGCATGACCGCGATGGCCGGCTGCGCCGGCGGCGGTGACGACACCGAGGAACCGACCGACACCACCGGTGGCGGCGACGGCAACGGCGACGCCACGCCGGCAGAGACCGAGGAGCCCGGCGAGATCCAGGAGGGCGGGACGCTCATCTGGGGACACAGCGAGGTGACACAGAACCTCGACATCCACCAGACCGCGACCGCCAGCACCGGTCGCTTCCTCAACAGCGTCTACGACGCCCTCGTCGGACTGACGAGCGACCTCGAACTGTCCACGGACCCCGACATCGCGAGTCCGGGCCTCGCGACCGACTGGGAGGTCAGCGACGACCTCATGACGTACACGTTCTCGCTCCGGGAGGGCGTGACGTTCCACGACGGGACCGAGCTCACCGCCGAGGACGTGAAGTACAGCTACGACCGGATCGCGAATCCGGATACCGGCGCGATCATGCAGTTCGTCTTCGGCTCGACTGAATCCGTCGAGGTCGAGGACGACTACACCGTCGTCGTCAACCAGTCCGAGCGGTACCAGCCGTTCCTGCGCCAGCTGGCGTTCTCGGGGACGTCCATCGTGCCGGCGGACTCGGGCGACACGATCGGCGACGAGCCGATCGGCACCGGCCCCTTCGAGTTCGTCATGCGCCAGCAGGGCAACCGCGCCGAGCTGGAGGCGTTCGACGACTACTGGGGCGAGGGCCCGTACCTCGACGCCGTCGAGGAGCGGACCGTCACCGACCCGGACAGCCGCCTCACCGGGATCGAGGAGGGGGACTTCGACCTCATCAACGACATCCCGCTCGACGACATCAACGACGTCGTCGGGAACGAGGACGACGACCTCAAGACACGGACGTGGTCGCCGCTGTCGTGGGCGTTCCTCAACATGAACAACACCGAGCCGCCGTTCGACGACCCGGACTTCCGGAAGGCCGTCGACTTCTGCATCGACAAACAGGCGCTCGTCGAGGGCGCGCTGTTCGGCAACGGCGAGCCGACCGCGAGCCCGAGCTTCCCGAACAGCGCCTTCCGCAATTCCGACATCTCCCCGCGCCAACAGGACTTCGATCGGGCCGCCGAGCTGTTCGAGCAGTCGGAGTACGACGTCGACGAGTTCGACCTCACGTTCAAGGTCACGACGAACTACCCGTGGCACGTCGACGCGGCGACGATCATGCAGCAGTTCTTCCAGCAAGCGGGGCTGAACGTGGAGATCCAACAGCTCCAGTGGAGCGACTGGCTCTCGCAGGTGTTCGCGAACCAGGACTTCACCCTCTCGATGGTGAACTTCTTCACCTTCTGGGAGCCGGCGTACCTGTACACCTCGCTGTGGACCTCCGACGGCTCGTTCAACTTCCGCGGCTACGCCAGCGACGAGTACGACCAGGCCGTCGCGGACGCCGCCGCGGCGGACGGTCGGGAGGAGGCGATCCCCCTGTACCAGGAGGCGCAGTCGATCATCCACGAGGACGTGCCCGACGTGATGCTGTGGTTCCGCGACGGGACGGTCGCCGCGAAGAACAACGTCTACGGGCTGGACACGGTCCTCTCGCCGAACAACAGCGAACTCAACTTCGGCCGGATGTGGATGGACCAGTCATGACCGCGACCGGGATATGAGCCTCGCACGCTACGCGGTCCGTCGAGTCGTCTTCCTCGTCGGGACGCTGTTCGGCGCGTCGGTCATCACGTTCGCGCTCGTGAACGTCCTCCCGGGAGACGTGGCGGTGATGATCCTAGGGACGAGCGGGAGCCAAGAACAGGTAGAGGTGCTCCGCCAGCAACTCGGCTTGAATCAGCCGGTGTACATCAGGTACCTCGACTGGATCGCCGGCGTGCTCCAGGGAGACATGGGCACGTCGCTGCGCTTCGGCGACCCGGTCGCGACGCTCATCGCACAGCGGTTCCCCGCGAGCGCGTTCCTCGCGTTCTCGGCGCTGACGATCGCCGTCCTCGTCGCGATCCCGATGGGGATCGTCGCCGCGGTCGAACAGAACACCTGGAAGGACTTCCTGACGAGTGTCGCCGCCTTCACCGGCATCAGCCTCCCGAACTTCTTCTGGGGGATGGTGTTGATCCTGCTCATCGCGAGCTACGCCTCGTTGCTTCCGCCGTCGGGGTACGTCAGTCCGACCGAGGACCTCGGGTCGGCGTTCGCGCACGTCCTGTTGCCCGCCGGCGCGCTCGGATTCAGCCTGATGGCACACATCACGCGGATGACCCGGTCGTCGCTCATCGAAGAGCTCCGCTCGGGGTACATCGAGCTCGCGAAGATGAAGGGGCTGACGAACCGGCGGATCGTCCTCCGGCACGCGCTCCGGAACGCGTTCCTCCCGGTGTTGACCGTGATCGGCTTCCAGCTCGGCTTCCTGTTCGGCGGGATCATCATCATCGAGCAGCTGTTCGCGTACCCCGGACTCGGCCGGCTCGCGTTCAACGCGCTGCTCAACCGCGACGCCCCGCTCATCCAGGGGTCGGTGCTCACGATCGCCGTCGTGTTCATGACGAGTAACCTCGTCGTCGACCTCCTGTACGCCGTCATCGACCCGCGAGTCACCGCGGGGGGTGAAGGCTGATGGCGGCAGAGACGGAAACCGGGTCGGCGCGGGTCCTCGACCGGTACCAGCGCGAGCGCCTCGTCAAACTCGCTCGCAGCATCCGGCGTAACACGAAGGCGCTCGTCGGACTCGCCCTCATCCTCGGACTGGTGGTGCTCGCCATCGTCTCCCCGATGCTGATCTCCGAACAGGCGGCCAACCAGATGAACGTCCAGGACCGGTTCGCGGCGCCGAGTCTCGAACACCCGTTCGGGACGGACAACTTCGGCCGCGACATGTTCTCGCGGACGCTGTTGGGCGTCCGGATCAGCCTCTACGTGGGCATCACGAGCGTCGCGATCGCGTCGTCCGTCGGCGTCCCGCTCGGCGGGCTCGCCGGCTACGCCGGGGGAGCGGTCGACGACCTCATCATGCGGACGATGGACATACTGATGAGCTTCCCGCCGATCCTGGTCGCGATGACGATCACCGCGGTGATCGGTCCGACGCTCAACAACGCGATCCTCGCGCTCGGCCTCGTCTACATCCCCTACTTCGCCCGGGTGACGCGGTCGGAGGCGATATCGGTCTCGCAGGAGGAGTTCGTCGAGGCCGCACAAGCGCTGGGCGAGCGGGACTCGTACGTCCTCTTCAGGGAGGTGTTGCCGAACGCGGCCGCGCCGATCATCGTCCAGGCGAGCATCAGCATCTCCTTCGCCATTCTCGCGGCGGCGGGGCTGTCGTTCCTCGGGCTCGGCGCGCAGCCGCCGACGCCGTCGTGGGGACTGATGCTCCAGCAGGCGAAGCAGTACCTCACGCAGGCACCGTGGATGGCCATCTTCCCGGGGCTCGGGATCGCGACGACGGTTCTCGGGTTCAATCTCTTCGGGGACGGCATCCGCGACATCCTCGATCCCGACGCGAACACTGAATTCGGTGTTACCGATGAGTAGCCACCCGACGCAACCCACGGACGACGTACCGGACGCGACGACGAGCGACAGCCAGGACCGGCTCCTGACGGTCGACGGGCTCGAGACCGTGTTCCGGACGGAGGAGGGAGTCGTCCGCGCGGTCGACAACGTCGACTTGCACCTCGATCAGGGCGAGATCGTCGGCCTGGTCGGCGAGTCCGGCGCCGGCAAGAGCGCCACCGCCGAGTCGATCCTCCGGCTCATCGATTCTCCCGGCGAGATCGTCGGCGGGACGGTCGATTTCAACGGGCGTGACGTGCTCGAGATGACCGAGGCGGAACTGCGGGAGTTCCGGGGCACGGAGACGGGGATGGTGTTCCAGGACCCGACCGGCACCCTGAACCCGACGATGACCGTCGGTAAGCAGGTCGCCGAGGCGGTGAAGTCGAACGACCCGTCGCTGTCGGCCGGCGCCGTCAAGGAGCGGTCGGTCGAGATCATGGAGCGCGTCGGGATCCCGAACGCCTCCGCCCGCTACGACGAGTACCCCCACCAGTTCTCCGGGGGCCAGAAACAGCGGATCGTCTTCGGGATCGCGATCGCGAGCGAGCCGGACCTGCTCGTCGCCGACGAGCCGACGACCGCCCTCGACGTGACGATCCAGGCGCAGATCCTCGACCTGCTCGTCGAGCTCCGCGACGAGTTCGGCATGAGCGTCCTGTTCATCACCCACGACCTCGGCGTCGTCCGGGAGGTGTGCGACCGGGTGATGGTGATGTACGCCGGCAGCGTCGTCGAGTCGGGGCGGGTCGAGTCCATGTTCGCGGAACCGCGCCACCCGTACACGAAGGGGTTGCTGGCGAGCAACCCGGGCCTCGACTCGGACGTGATCGAGGGCGAAGCGGCCGCCCCCGATCGCCTCCGGGTCATCGAAGGCTCGATGCCCGACCTCACCGGCGGAGACTTCCGCGGGTGTAAGTACGCCGACCGGTGTCCCGGCGCGACAGAGGACTGCCGGAGCGAACACCCCGCCCTCGAGAGCGTCGCCGTCGGCGACGAGCGCCGGGAGGTCGCCTGCTACCGTCACGAGGAGATCGACGACATAGAGTACACCTACGATCACGAACCGCGGAGCCTCTCGTGGCGTTCCGTGAGGGACGACGGCGCCGCCGGTGACGGGGCCGAACCGGGCGTCCCCGACGCCCGGCAGTCCGGTGAGCGCGACGGAGCGCCCGTCCTCTCGGCAGAGGGGCTGAAGAAGCACTTCGAGACCGGGAACATCGTCGACGATCTCCTCGGTCGCGGGGAGACTGTCAAAGCCGTCGACGGGATCGATCTGGAGATCGACGCCGGAGAGACGCTCGGACTCGTCGGCGAGTCCGGCTGCGGGAAGTCCACCGCCGCCCGAGCGATCCTCCAACTGCACAAACCGACCGAGGGAACGGTCGTCTACCAGGGTCGCGACATCACCGCCGCCTCGAAGCAGGAGCTCCGCGGGATCCGACGCGACCTGCAGGTGGTGTTCCAGAACCCGCAGTCCAGCCTCAATCCGCGGCGGACGGTCGGCCAGATCGTCCGCCGCCCGATGAAGCTCCACGGGCTCGCGGACACCGACGAGCGGCGCGAGCGAGCGAGAGAGCTGATCACGGAGGTCGGACTCGACGAGCGGCACCTGGAGCGCCGCCCGGGCGACCTCTCGGGGGGCCAGCAACAGCGCGTGGCGATCGCGCGGGCGCTCGCGGTCAACCCGGAGCTGATCGTCCTCGACGAGCCGGTCTCCGGCCTCGACGTGTCGATCCAGGCGCAGATCCTCAACCTGCTCTCGGACCTGCAGGACGACATGGGGCTGTCGTACCTGTTCATCAGTCACAACCTCTCGGTGATCGAGCACATCTGCGACCGCGTCGCGGTGATGTACCTCGGCGAGCTGGTCGAGACGGGGACCACCGAGGACGTGTTCGCACCGCCGTACAACCCCTACACGGAGTCGCTCCTGTCGGCGATCCCCGGCCGGGCCGACGCAGCCGACCGGATCATCCTCGAGGGCGACGTTCCCGACCCGTCGAACGTGCCCTCGGGCTGTCGCTTCCACCCGCGGTGTCCCCACAAGATCGGGGACGTCTGCGAGGAGGAGGAGCCGGCGGTCCACGAGGCGAGCGACGGCCACGGGATCAAGTGCCACCTGCTCCGCGAGGAGTACCGCGACCGCGTCGACTGGGACGAGATCTGAGTCGCCGGCCGCGGTCCGGCGGGCGCGGCCGCAAAGCGCCCGCGTACAGTTCCTCACTGGCGCCGCTTACAACTCCTCGCTGTGGCGAACGTCCACCGCGATCCCGCGCGTCGACGAGCGCATCTCCGCGCCGTGCATCCCCGCGCGGCCGACGGCGAACGCCCGCGGTCCCTCGACGACGACCTCGTCGCCGACGCGGATGTCGTCGTCCGCGTCGACGACACCCGGCGCGAGGACGCTCCCCTGCGGCACGAACGAGTCGATCTCCACCCGCTTGGTCGGCGCGTCGCCCTCGACCCACCGGCGGGCGCCCGCGAGGGTGAACGCCAGCGCGCCGTACGTCGGCACCATCGTCGCGAGCAGTTCCTCGTCGTCGTCGCGGACCTGGAGCTTGGGGTATCGCGAGCGCGTGTTCAGTTCGTCGAACAGGTCGTCGCCGGCGCCGTCGCCGAGCATGTAGTCGGCGATGGCGCGGACGGTGTTGTGCTGGCGCTCCCGCTTCGTGTACTTCAGCTCGCCGTCGAGCGTCGACATGAGGTTCCCGATGGACTCGGTCGTCGTCGGGTGATCCTCGACCGTGTACTCGAAGGGCACGTCGACCCGTTCCTCGACGCGCTCACAGATCTCCCGGTAGCCGTCCGCCGGAACGTGGGCGATGACGCGGGGATACTCGTTACGCTCCAGGTACCGCCGGAGCACCTCGGCGACGAACTGCTTCTCGTCCTCGGACCACCGGCCTGTCACCACCGTGTCGTAGTGTTGGGCGGGGTAGGTGAGTTCCAACTCCTGGGGAACGACGCCGATGGGCGAGGTCATCGACGCGAGGTGCGCGCGGAACTGGATGGCGTCGTGGAACTGCCCGTGGCTCTGGCTCTCGGAGTACGGCTTGCGGGCCGAACACGGAACCAGTACGAGCGGGTTGCGGAAGCGGTTGACGTACCGCTCGCTCACGCGCTGGGCGAACCGCTGGATCTCCGGCCGGCGGATCGTGTCGCTCGTCGCCGCCGCGAGTTCGTTGTTGCGGGCGACGGGCGCGCGCTCCTCGACGTACGCGTACTGCTGGTCCAACTCGCGGAACGCCGCGGTGAGCCACTGCTCGTGGCGGGCCTGCCCCTCGACATAGTCGCGGAGCCGGCCCTCACGGATGCGACGGCGGACGCGCCGGAGTTCGGCCTCCAGCGCGTTGACGTTGTGTTCCTCGCAGGCGGCGCGGTCGAACTCCTCGCGCGGCACCTGACAGGCGGGGCACGAGCAGGGGAGCTCGTCGAGATCCTCCAGAAACCGCTCCCCCTCGTCGGTGAGGTACTTCCCCTGCGATCCCTTCACCCGAGCCCGCTTCGCGTCGACGAGATCGACGCCGGCGTACACGAGCGTCGCGACGTTCAGCGGGGTGGCGACGCCCGAGAGATAGAGCGCGGTGTCGGCGGGTACCGCCTCACGCACGTCGATCACCGCGTCGGCGAACGCCGAGGCGTGGCCGACGACCCCCTGTGCGTTCGAGAGCACGTACGCGTCCACGGAGGCGTCGGCGGTGCCACCGGCGTTGGGTGCGTCGCCGGAGATCACGGCGGCGGTTGCCCCGTCGACGGCGGCGGCCGACTCGGCGTAGTCGGGGGCGAACGCGTCGACGACCTCCTCGCGGGTTCCGGCGGGGTACGCGCGGTGCGGGAGGATCGTGAGCGCGGCGTCGTCGTCCGCCGGAACGTCGCGCTCGGCGTTCCACAGCGACCCGGCGTCGCGGACGACGTCGTCCGCGAGTGCCGGGGTCGTGAGGGGCGTATCGAGGCGGAGTTCCCCGAGACGGGCGGCCCCGTCCCGCTCGTGGACCTCGAAGTAGTCGGTCATGTCCCGAGGTGTGCGGCCCGGGCGTTATTCGCTTTCGCTTCGAGATTCGGCGGGTTCGTCCGCGTCGGCCTCCGGGGAGTCCGCGTCCCCACCGGCGTGTGTGTCGGCGTCCGCCCGGTCCGCATCGGCATGCAAGTTCTCCAGCGTCACGGACTCGGGAACGGCACCGAGCGCGTCCGCGTCCCAGCCCTCGTGCGCGAGCGTGACCTCCGTTCCGGGGTTCGCCTCGACGAGCGCGCGGATGCCCTCGGCGGCGGCGCGCTCGGCGGCCGCGTCGGTGCGGTCGGGCACCTCGGCGGTCAGCGGGTACGTCTCCGAGAGCGCACGGGGGAACGGCCCGAACGGCGGCACGACGCGCCAGACCTCGTCGTAGTCGTGCTCGGAGGGCGTGCCGTACTCGGTGCACAGCAGGGAGTCGGGCACCGACAGGCGCGCGAGCCGGTCGTGGTGGCGGCGAACCTCGGGTCGCCGCGCGGACTCGTGGGAGAGCCCGAAGAACGTCCCCTTGGAGGCGCTGTCGATGCGCTCCAGTTGGTCGGCGTGGTCCAGCAGCGCGCGGTAGCCGTCGGCCATCGCGGGGTGACCGCGGGCGCGCTTCTCGACGAGTTCCAGCAGGTCGCCGTCGCGGATCGCCTGCTTCACGCGGCGTAGTTCCTCGAAGGTGACGTGGAGGTTGTGCTCGGCGAGCAATGCCTCCTGTTCGTCCGCGTCGACCGCCCGGAGCTCATCGGGCGTGTACTCGTGACAGATTGGGCACGAACACGGGAGGTAGTCGAGGTCCTCCAACTGCTCCGTTCCCGAGACCGTGAGGTAGCGGCCGTCCCGCGCCATCAGCGCGTACGCGGCCGAATCGAACAGGTCACAGCCGAGCGCGACCGCCAGCGCGAACATCATCGGGTGGCCCGCGCCGAACAGGTGGACCGGGCAGTCCTCCGCGAGCCCGCGCTTGGCGGCGGCGACGGCGTCGACCATGTCGTCGTAGCGGTAGCTGTTCATCATCGGAACGACCGCGCCGACCGGGAACACGTCGAGGTCGGTCGCCGCGGCCTCTCGTCCGGCCTGTTCGCGCAGGTCCGGGTACGTGCTCCCCTGCACGGGCGCGTTCACGAGCATGTCGCCCACGTCGACCGCCTCGGCGTCGGCGAGGGCCTGACGGGTCACGTCGAGGTCGGACGCGGCCTGCTCGCGGCTCGCGTCCGGCGGCGTGGGGATGTCCACCGGGGTTCCCACGTCGCTGCCGATGTCCCGCTGGAACTCCAGGATCTCGGTCGTCGTGGTGTCGATCTCGCCGTACTCGGCGAGCTGGAAGCTCCCGGAGTCGGTCATGATCGCGCCGTCGAAGCCGAGCATGTCGTGGAGGCCATCCTCCAGTGCCCGCTCTCGCACGTCCTCGGTCGTGCGGATGATGTAGGAGTTGGTGATCAGCATGTCGGCGCCGAACTCCGAGCGGAGTCGACTCGGATCGATCGTCTCGATGTTGGGATTGATCACCGGGAGGAGCGCGGGAGTCTCGACGGTGACGCCCGCACGGGGGACGGTCAGCTCCCCGATGCGACCGGCCGCGTCGTGGTCCCGGATCTCGAAGTGGTCGCGCATGGCCGGGGTTCCCGGGGCGCGCGAGTAAGGGTTCCGCTCGGCGGTCGCGGGTCTCCTCTCGCCCTCGACCGTGGCGGTTGTGACGGTTGTGGCGAACGGACGACACGCGATCAATCCGGTGAGGCGGTCGGCGGCGATCGCCGGAGACCGGCGGCCACGGGGCGGGCGTGTCGTCGCGTCGCGGCACGCCCCGCGGCGGTTCAGTGCACGGGCGCCCCGGAGTGGCCCCGGGATCACGGAAGAACGTTCGGACGATCCACGGCTCCGAGCGACGAGGTAGCGCCCCCGGGCAGCGAGGGAGAGGTGCGCCGGCGATCAGATCGCCGGGAGCAGCGTCAATACGTCCGCGAGGACGAGGGACGCGGTCTCGCTGGGAGAGCCCGCCTCGGGACCGTACACGACCACCACGTACAGTCCCGCGAACAGCACGGCGTCGTAGGCGCCGTGGATGAACGACGGGACGACGAGGTTGTCGGTGTACTCGTACGTCGCCCCGAACACGAGCGTCAGCGTCGAGAGGATGCCGATCGTGACGATCCGGCCGGAGGGCGCGCCGGTGAGCGCGACGTAGTGAACCGCGCCGAAGATGACGCTCGCGAGCGGGATCGCGACCCACGGCGAGAACGCCTCCCGGAGGCGGCTCTGGACGACGCCGCGGAACAGGATCTCCTCGCCGGGCCCGATAAAGATGAACGCCGCGGGGATGAGCAGCAGCAGCACCTCGGGGTTCTCGGCGCCGAACTGTGCGATCTCGTTTTCGGCGGTCGGCGCGTCGGCCTGCTGGGCGAGCGTGCTCGCCGCGACCAGGATCAGCAGCGACCCGAAGAAGCCGCCGACGGCGACGACGACGTCGCGAAGCGTGGGGACGCCGAACAGCGACAGCGGCGGGCGCCCCGTCCGGATCAGGTAGGCCGAGGCGACGCCGCCGAAGGAGATCCCCTGCACGAGCACGAGCGACAGGCCGATGAGCACCAGCGGCGACGGCTGATAGCCGACGAGGCCGAGCGCGAGGAACACGACGAGGACGATGACTCCCGCGGCGACGATGCCGGAGAACCCGATCGCGGGCGCGACGACGAGGGCCTGTATCCGCGGGTCCAGCGACCGGAACCACGCGGTCAGCGTCTGGAGCGGGCCGAACGAGACCATACCCGACCTCCGGGTGCCACCCTGAAAGACCTGACCCAGCGACGGCGGCCACGTCGCCCCGTCGTGGTCGGCTCGATCACCCGACGTCGGCACCTCGAATCGGCTTCCCCGTGCCGATCACTCCGGGCCGGTCCCGTCGCGTGCGTGTTCGTACATCGACACGCCGAGGACGCTCCGGCCGTCGCGGACGTCGCCGGTGAACACGGCGTCGCGGAACCGAGCGTAGTCGGCTGTCGTCGGGCGAATGCTCTCGTTGAAGTCGAGATCCGCCGTCGCCGACGGGGTGCACCCGCGCGCGAGGAAGTAGTGGTGCACGGAGTTGGCGAAGCCGTTCGCGGGTTCGACCGCGTGGAACTTCTCGATCGACTCGGCCTCGTAGCCGGTCTCCTCGCGGAGTTCCCGTCGCGCAGTCGCGGCGAGGTCCGCGTCGTCGTCCTCGACGCCGCCGGCGGGGAGGCCGCGATTCACCCGCCCGACGGCCTGCCGCCACTCCTCGACGAGCACCACGTCGCCGTCGGGAGTCAACGGGAGGATCACCACCGCCGGCGGTTCCTCGAGGTAGTGGAAGTCCGTCTCGGTGCCGTCGGGGAGCCGTACGTCGTCGCGTCGGACGTCGAAGCCGGGACACGAGTAGTCGATGTCGCTGTCGAGCGTCTCCCACGCGAGGTCGTCGTCGGGGTCGTCGCCCATGGTGTACCTTCGCGTTCACGCGCGCCGGCAAAAGCGTGGCAGAACTCGCGTCGTCAGCGACCGAGGCGCGTCCGGACCGCGGAGGCGCCGCCCGCCAGCACGAGCGCCAGCGACACGAGCGTGAGCGCGACCTGCGTCTCACCGAACCACACCGGCGCCCACGGCGCGGCCGCGCGAACGCCGACAACGAGCGTCGAGAGGACGGGGATCCCGGACTCGCTCGACCCGTCGTCGAGGTTCACGCCGTCGCTCGTCGCCAGCGGGAGGTCGCGCTCGGTCCCCTGGAACTCCCGCGGGACGCGGTCGGCCTCGTACGGGATACGCTCGGTCGGGTACGTCCAGACGGCGGTGCCGTTCTCGTCGATCTCGACGACCCGCTTGTTCAGCGTGTCCGTGATCAGCGTGTGGCCGTTCTCCAGTCGGTCGGCGTCGCGCGGCCAGTGGAGCGAGCGGCCGTCGACGCTCCTGACCACCCACGCGATCTCCCAGTCGCCGTCGTCGCTCCGGTGGAGTTCGACGACGCGGTCGTTGTCGGAGTCGGCCACGAGAACCGCGCCGTCGCCGAGCCACTGCGGGTTGTGCTGGTGGTCGAGGACCGACGGGTCGCCACAGCGCACGTCGCCGTCGCCGTCGGTGTCGCGCAGTTGTCCGTTGCCGGTACAGGACTCGTCCGAGGAACCCTCGGCGTCCTCGTTGACGATCTCGACGACCTCGCTGCCCCCGTCGTCGGTGCGCTCGACGATCACCAACTGGTTCGCGTTGCGCACGGAGACCAGGAATCGATCCTCCCCGATACGGTCGATGTCGTTGATGTGGAGCCAGTCGGTCCGGGTGGGATCGTCGGGGGCGTCGTAGATGGTGGAGGCGTTCCACGTCCACGTCACCTCGCCGTCCTCCACGACCATGATCCGCTCGTTGTCCATGTCGGTCATGGCGAACCCGCCGCCGGGAAGGGGCTCGGCGTCGTGGATCTCGCTGTTCGACTGCGAGCGCACGGGGAAGCTGTACTCCTCGACGACCGCCGCGCCGCCGTCGGCGTCGGGATCGATCAGTCGAACGCCCGTGTGGGCGCACGGCGACTCGTAGGGGCCGCACTCCTCGTAGCCGCTGTCCATGAATCCCGCGAGCACGCGGCCGTCCGAGAGCCGCTGCACGTCGAAGTAGCTGTCCGCGGAGTCCTCACGCCACTCGATGTCGGTGCCGTCGAGCAGGTAGGCGCTGCCGTGTTCGTGCCACCCGGGCCCACCGCCCTGCGATCCCACGAGCGTCGCACGCTCGGCGCCGTCGTCGACGGCGGCGGTCGAGCGATCCGGGGCGACCAGCGCGCTTCCGGCGACGGTCAACCCGAACAGGAGCACGCCCGCGAGGACCAACTCGACCGCGCGTGTTCTCATCGGTGAACGCGAGCCATGCGCCGAGCAAAAGCCTTCGGTCTCGCGGTGTCGTTCCGGGCCGTCAGAACAACGCCCGCACCCGATCGAGCGTCGAGTCGAGGTCGCCGGAGTTGTCGACGACGACCGGGTCCTCGACCGGCTCGAACTCCTCGCGGAGCAGATCGTACACGCCGACGTCCGCGTCCGACGGATCGTCCGCTCGCGACCGGATGCGATCCTTCGCGGTCTGCTCGTCGCAGCTTACTCGCACCAGCCGGAGCGCGGCGTCCCGGCGCTCGGCGAGATCGCGCGCCTCCCGCCGGCGGACCGCGCGACGGAACGTCCCGTCGAGGACGACCGGGTCGCCCGCCCCGAGGCGCTCACTCGCGCGGTCGAACACGGCCTCGTACGTCAGGCGCGACTCCTCGTCGGTGTAGGACGGGTCGGGGAACAGATCCTTTCGAACCACGTCGGTGCGGACGATCGCGGCGTCGAGGCGGTCTGCGATCGCCGCCGCGACCGTCGATTTCCCGGCACCCGGGAGCCCGCAGACGACGACGAGACGCGTGGTGTCCGACATCGATGTCCGTTCGACGGGTCGGCGCTCGGGACCGAGTATCCGTCGGTTCACGCTCACAGAGAAATCATCGTTGATATCTGGAGGTGTAGATACTATACGACGATCCCGGTACGTGTCGATATCCCAGAGCTGGGAGCAACCGAAGACACAATGTTCGAATTCATCACGGACGAGGAAGAGCGCGGGCAGGTTGGTATCGGGACGCTCATCGTGTTCATCGCGATGGTGCTGGTGGCGGCGATCGCCGCCGGCGTCCTCATCAACACCGCCGGCTTCCTCCAGAGCAAGTCGCAGGAAACGGGACAACAGAGCAGTAAACAGGTCAGCGACCGCGTGCAGGAGGTCGCCACCGTCGGCAACGTCAACAGCGCCGGAGACGCAGTCAATTTCGTTAACGTGACGGTGACGCAGGCCGCCGGCGCCGGCGAGATCGACCTGCAGAACACGACGGTCACCTGGATCGGTCCCAGTGGGACCTACCAGCTGATCGCCGCCGCCGACTTCGACAACACACCGGCTGCTACCGGCGAGACGTTCACCTACGACATTATCAAGGACAGCGACGGCAGCGCGCCCGTCCTGAACGACAACGACGACCGGCTTCAGTACATCTTCGACGTCGACCAGTTCGCCGGAGGCAACCTCAACGAGGGCGAGGAAGTGACCATCAAGATCAACACGAGGGCCGGCGCGACCACCGAGATCCGGTTCTCGGTCCCCGAGTCGCTCGGCAACAAGGAAGCCGTCGAGCTGTAAGTCGGCTCACTTCCTTTCTCTCGATTCTCCTCGATGGGTAGTGGCGACGACGGCCGCTCGGTCCCCCGCCGTGTGGTGAGGATCCGACCGGTCGGTCGTCGACGGCGCGTTCGTCCCGCGAACCCATCGGCGTCGCAGGCGCCGGCTAACGAAGTATGGCGTCCCCGTCCCCGGACGGGAGATGAGCGAGGACGACGACGGGGGCGGCGGTCGAGCGTGGTACAGACGGGACGCCCTGCGAGCGACGGGAGCGCTTGCCGCCGCAGCGGCGATCGGCGAACCGACGGCGGCCGTGGACCCGGCGGCGGAAACGTCGTACGTCGTCGAGCAGGGGTCGACGTGCGTTCCGGTTCGTCCAGTACAGGGGTCGCTCACGGCCGAAGAGTTCTACGAGTACCGGCTGCCGCCGCGGTACGTCTCCGAGGAGAACGGCGCGGTCGTCGGTGACGAGGACCGATACAACTCGGCGGGAACGCGCGATCTTCAGCGCCCGGACACCAGCATCCTCCTGCTGTACGACGGTCCGGGAGGCGTGAGCTTGGTCGTCGTTCACGGCGGCCCGGACAGTCGCGACGGCGGGTCGGCGACGTTCACCTTCGGCGGCATTCCGATCACCGGCGAGTGGGCCGTCAGGGACGACCAGTACGACGGGTCGTCGAACTACGACCGGTGGAGCGTCGACGGCGAGCCGCAGCGTATCGACTGGACCTGGGCGGCCGGTCGCACGGACGGCGGCGTGTTCCGCCCCCTCGGCACCGAGGTCGACGTGACGATCGATCCCGCGTTCAACGAGGCCGCCGAGCTGTTCGGCGTCAACTACGAGGGCACCGTGACCGACTGGGAGCTCCTCTCCGCGACCGAATCCGGCATCGAGCGCGCGGCGCTCGCGCTCGATGAACCGATCCGCATCAGAGCCGGATCGTGCGGCTCCGATGGGACGACTGACAGCGGGGGCGACAACACCGATTCGGACACTCCGGACGACAGCGAGGGTGACTCCGACGAACAGGACGAAAGCGAGGACGACGAGACGGGAGACGGGAAATCGGGCCCCGCGGACGACAGTGGTCCGCCCGAGGACGCCGGACCGCCTGACGACGCGGGTCCGCCTGACGACGCGGGACCGCCCGATCACTCGAACGCACCGGACGATGCCGGTCCGCCCGACGACGCCGGCCCGCCCGACGATGCCGGACCACCCGACGACGCCGGTCCGCCCGGTAGCGACCCCGAAGACGATCGGGATTCGGACGAGGACGACGACGAGAACGATGACGACGATGGGAGTGACGACGACGAGCACGAACGTGAGAAGGGAGACGACGAAGAGGGGGATGACGACGAAGACGACGACGCCGAGGAAGAAGACGACGACGAGGACGATGAGGACTGAATCACGCGGTTGAGTCGACGGATCGAGAGAGTTCCGCACTCACGGACCCGTCGCCCACGACAGCTCGACGGAAGCAGCTGCCGGTTCCGCGGTCGTCTCGAAACCGACGGTGACGACTCTCCGAAGCGTAGAATGCGGGAAGTGGGCCGGCGCGAATTTGAATCGCGGTTACGGCCACCCGAAGGCCGAAGGATACCAAGCTACCCCACCGGCCCGCATCCCGAGGAACGCCGGGCGTTCTGTTAAGGCTTCCGAACGCGGGGCAGTCCCCCGATCGCGTGCCCCCGCCGGAGACCGACTCCGGACCGACGCTCAGTACCGCTCGTAGCCGTCGGTGTCGAGATAGTTGTTGGCGACGCTGATAGCGTGATCCGCGTGGATCGCCTCGGGGCCGAGCCGAACCCGGCGGTCGGCGCGGTCGGCGAGGAGATCGGCCTCCTCGGCGGTGAAGTCCGAGTGGTCCGAGAGGACGAACACCGGATCCTCGGGCGGTTCAGTCTCGACGATCGGATCCCCCTCCTCGTGCAGTTGGACGAGCGTACCGTCGATCGCGTCGAGCGTCTCGGCCACTCCCATCCGGTACAGTTCGACGCCCGGAGACACCTCGGCCGGCATGTGGCCGATCGCGTTCTCGCGTGCATCGAGCGCGTCGCGAACCCGTGCGGCGGTCGTGCGCTCGTCGGGATGGAGCCCGCGGGCCGTCGCGCCCGAGAACCGGACGGTGTACTCGTCGCCGAGCACGAGGTGGACGCGGCTGTCCTCGCGGATCCCGTGCGAGAGGAACAGCCCGGCGTTGACACAGCGACACAGCAGATCCAGTCGCCCCGCCCCGCCGGCGAGGTCGTCGAGACTGAACTCGGGCGTCGTGGGGGCGTCGTGACCGCAGACGACGAACTGGCGCATGCACGGCGTCGATCCGCGGAGACAATCGGCGTTCCGATCGGGGTCGGTCCCCTCGGTGGCGGACGTTACCGACACCAACAGCAATAAGTATAAATAGTGTTGTAAGCCATGGATCCATATCCCGCTTTGGGTAGAAAAACCATGACAAAAGACGACATCACTCGCGTATTCGACCGAATGAACCGGCGCACGTTCCTAACTGGAACCGGCGCGGCGGGCGTCGCGGCCGTCTCCGGCTGTCTCGGCGGCGACAGCGGCCAGAGCGACGACGAGACGACCGACTCGGGCTCCGACGGCGGCTCGGACACCGATTCCGACACCGACTCGGGCGACGACTCGGGAGGCTCGAGCGGCGGCACGCTCAACCTCGCGCTCGTCAAGAGCCCGCTAGAGTTCGACCCGATCGTGCTCAACGACGTGCCGTCCGATCAGGTGGCCAGCCAGATCTTCGAGGGGCTGTACACGTACGACGAGGGGACCGGCGTCGTCCCCGAGCTCGCGACGGGCGAGCCCGAAGTCAACGACGACGGCACCGTGTACACGGTGACGATGACGACGGACGCGACGTTCTCGAACGGCGACCCCGTCACCCCCGAGGACGTGAAGTACAGCTTCGAGGCCCCGGTCGACGAGGAGACCGAGAACGCCTCGGAGTTCAACATGATCGACTCGATCGAGACGGAGGGCGACGACACGATCGTGTTCAACCTGAAGTACCCGTACGGGCCGTTCATGAACACGCTCGCCGCCGGCCGTATCGTCCCGATGTCCGTCCGCGAGGACGACAAGGACGCGTTCAACACCCAGAACCCCGTCGGGTCGGGGCCGTTCGTCTTCGACGGCTGGCAGGAGGGCGACTACGTCGACCTCGTGCGCAACGAGGACTACTGGGGCGAGCCGATGGCGAACCTCGAGAAGGTCCACTACACGCCGATCACGGAGGCGACGACCCGCGTCACCACGCTCCGCAACGGCGAGAACGACGTGGTCGAGGAGATCCCGCCGAAGCTGTACTCGACGGTTCGCGACATCGACGACGCGAGCATCGACGAGGTGCCCGGGATCGGCTACTTCTACCTCGCGTTCAACTGTAACGAGGGCCCGACGTCGGACCCGATGGTCCGCGAGGCGATCGACTACTGCTTCTCGATGGACAGGGCCGTCGAGCAGTACGTCGAGCCGACCGGCGTCCGCCAGTACGCGCCGACGCCCGCCTCGATCACCGAGGACTGGGGCTTCCCGATCGACGAGTGGGAGCAGATCCCCCACGACAAGAACATCGACGAGGCGACCGCCCTCTTCGAGGAGGCCGGCGTCTCGATGGACTACAACTGGAAGATCATCGTCCCGCCGGACGACAAGCGCGAACAGATCGGTATCTCGGTCTCGAACGGCCTCAAGGAGGCCGGCTTCAACAACGTCTCGGTCCAGCGGCTCGACTGGGGCGCGTTCCTCGAGGCGTACGTCACCGGCAACGAGGACGACTACAACATGTACACGCTCGGCTGGTCCGGCACCCCCGACCCCGACGCGTTCACGTACTACATGTTCGGCCGTACGGACGACACGCTCGGCGTCACCAACGGGTCGTACTACGGCGCCAACAGCCAGCGGGGCAAGGACGCCGCCCAGAAGATCGTCGACGCCCGACAGTCGGCCGACCGGGAGGAACGCAAGCAACTGTACACCGAGGCGATCACCACGATCCTCGAGGACCGCGCGCACCTGCCCGCGTACAACCTCAAGAACAGCTTCGGCGTGAAGGACTACGTCAACGACTTCACGTCGCACCCGGTGGACTCGTTCCACCTGGTCACCGACGACAACAACGTCTCGGTCGACAAGTAGATCGAATTCCCGAACCGGGCGTAAACTGACGGGAGCGGCCTCGAACCCCGCTTCCGCGAACTTATATATCCCCGTGCGAAACGAAGCCACACGACACTAGAGACATGGGACGCGCACAGTACACGATCCGACGGGTCCTGCAGGCGATACCGGTCCTGCTCGGGGTCGTCACGATCACGTACTTCCTGATGGAGGCGATGCCGGGCGACCCCGTGAGCATCATGCTCGGGCCGTCGCCCAGCGCCCAACAGGCCGCCGCCATCAGAGCGAAGTACGGACTCGACCAGCCGCTGTGGCTCCGCTACCTGAACTACCTCTGGGACGTGGTACAGCTCGACCTGGGAACGAGCCTGTACTACGAGGTTCCCGTCACCCAGAAGATCCTCGAACGGATGCCGGTGACGATCCTGTTGCTCGTGTCGAGTTTCACGTTCGCGATCGTCACGTCGGTCCCGCTCGGGATCATCTCGGCCCAGCGACGCAACAAGCCCACGGACCACGTCGCCCGGGTCGTGGCCCTGCTGGGCGTCTCGACGCCCTCCTTCTGGATCGGCCTGGTGCTCATCATCGTGTTCGCCTATCAGGTCAGTTGGTTCCCCGCGACCAACCTCGTGCTCCCGTGGGCGTCGCCCGCGGAGGTGGGCGTCGACAGTCAGCTCGACGTGCTCGTCACGTCGCTGCACCACCTCGTGTTGCCGACGATATCGCTCGGCACGCTCCAGATGGCGGCGCTCACCCGGATCGAGCGGTCCTCGATGCTGGAGGTGCTCGGCGAGGAGTACGTCAAGCTCGCGCGAGCCTACGGCGTCAAGGAGACGACGATCCTCCGCAAGCACGCCTTCCGTAACGCACAGCTCCCGCTGATCACGCTGTTGGGGCTCCAGCTCACCAGCGCCATCGGCGGGGCGGTGTTGACCGAGACCGTCTTCTCCATCAACGGGATGGGGACGCTCATCATCACCGCGATCAACAACCAGGACTTCGCGCTGGTCGTCGGCACGACGCTCGTGCTCGGCTTGGTGTTCGTCGTCGGGGTCATCATCACCGACCTCTCGTACGCGTACATCGACCCGCGGGTCACCTTCGAGGACGCAGACTGATGGCGACGACAACCGGATCCGACACCGACTCGCGAACCGAGAGCGACGCACAGGCCGTCGAGTCCGACCCCGAACAGCCCGCCGCGAACGTCGGGTGGCGCTACACCGTCTCGCAGGTCCGTCGCGACCCGACGGCGCTGGCGGGGCTGGGGATCATCGGGGTCGCGACGCTCGTCGCGGTTATCGCGTTCCTCGATCAGACCGTTCTCCCGATGTTCGGGATCGAACAGTACGCCATCGCGCAGGCGGTGTGGATGAGTCCCAACGCCGAGGTCGCCCCCCAACTGCTGCCGCCGGCGTGGACGACCAACGTCTTCGGCGAGGGGACGTGGGCCCACCCGCTGGGCACCGACGACCGCGGACGCGACATCCTCGCACGGGTGTTCTACGGCACGCGGATCGCCATCTCCGTCGGCGTCATCGCGACGACCATCGCGCTGGTCGCCGGGACGGTCGTCGGGTCGGTCGCCGGCTACTACGGCGGCCGCATCGACGACGTGCTGATGCGCGCCGTCGAGACCCTGTACGCCATCCCGTTCCTCGTGCTCGTCATCGTGTTCATGGTCGCGTTCGGTCGCGACCTCACGTTCGCGATGATCGGCGTGGGGATCGCCAACATCCCGACGTTCGCCCGGCTCATTCGCTCGCGGGTGCTGTCGGTACGCGAGGAGGACTACATCGAGGCCGCGCGGGCGGCCGGCGTGCGCGACCGCAACATCATCTTCAGACACGTCATCCCGAACAGCTTCGCGCCCGTTCTGGTACAGGCGACCCTGCAGATCGGCGTGGCGATCCTCATCGTCGCCGGGCTGTCGTTCCTCGGCTTCGGCGCACAGCCGCCCACGCCGTCGTGGGGACAGATGCTCTCGCAGTCGCGTGACTACATGCTGCCCGACCCGTGGTTCAGTATCTGGCCCGGGCTCGCGATCCTCATCACCGTGGTCGGCTTCAACCTGCTCGGCGACGGGCTTCGCGACGCGCTCGACCCCCGTATCAACAACTGATGTCCGAACCACTACTCACAGTCGAGAACCTGAAGACCCAGTTCTTCACCGAGGAAGGCACCGTCCGCGCGGTCGACGGCGTGAACTTCGAGGTCAACGAGGGCGAACTCGTCGGCCTCGTCGGCGAGTCCGGCGCCGGGAAGTCGGTCGCCGCCCAGTCGATCATGCGGCTCGTCGAGGAGCCGGGGCGGATCGTCGACGGCACCGTCACGTTCGACGGGAAGAAGCTGGTCGACATCGAGGAGACTCCCGACGGCCGGATGGAGGAGTCCGACGAGATGCTCTCGAACCGGGAGATGCGCGAGCAGGTCCGCGGTCGCGAGATCGCGATCGTCTTTCAGGACCCCATGGAGTCGCTCAACCCCGTGTTCAAGGTGGGCGCCCAGCTTCGGGAGTTCATCGAGTTGAACCGGGGCGTGAACGAGTCGGAGGCGAAGACGATCGCCGTCGACATGCTCCGGGAGGTCGGCATCCCCGAACCCGAGGCTCGCTACGACGACTACCCGCACGAGTTCTCCGGCGGGATGCGCCAGCGCGTGCTGATCGCGATGGCGCTGGCGTGTGAGCCGCGGCTCATCATCGCCGACGAGCCGACGACCGCGCTCGACGTGACCGTCGAGGGGCAGATCCTCGATCTGGTCAGCGACCTCCAGGAGCGGTACGACACCGCGTTCCTGTGGGTCACCCACGACATGGGCGTCGTCGCGGAGATCTGCGACCGCGTGAACGTCATGTACCTCGGCGAGGTCATCGAGGAGGCCGAGGTGGACGACCTGTTCCACGACACGAAGCATCCGTACACCGAGGCGCTGCTGCGGTCGATGCCTCGCCCCGACCGATCGGTCGAGTCGCTCGACCCGATCAAGGGGGTGATGCCGGAGGCGATCAATCCCCCCTCCGGGTGTCGATTCCACACGCGCTGCCCGGAGGCCCGGGAGGCGTGCAAGGAGTTCCACCCGGAGTACCAGGACGTGAGCGACGCCGACGAGGCGCCGCACGCGGTGTCGTGTATCAAGTACGAGCGCGTCGGCTACGAGGACAGCGACCCGCTCCAAACGGAGGCGACGGGCGCCTTCGCGGGCGGGCTCGCCGACATGCGCGGCGACGACGACGGCCGGGACCCCGCCGGCGTTCCCGGAGGTGAGGCCGATGAGTGAGGCCGACGGAACGGGCGCGCTCGGCACCGGCGCCGGCGGGACCGACGACGACACGATCCTCAGCGTTCAGGGACTGACGAAACACTTCAGCCAGTCCGACGGAATGCTGTCGGCGCTGTTCGACGAGCCGCCCGTTCGCGCCGTCGAGGACGTGAGCTTCGACGTGAAGCGCGGGGAGACGCTCGGGCTCGTCGGCGAGTCCGGCTGCGGGAAGTCGACGCTCGCGCGCACCATCCTCCGACTCGTCGATCCCACCGACGGCGCCGTGTACTTCGAGGGCGACAACCTCGCGGAGCTGTCCGGGTCGAACCTCCGCGAGCGCCGCCGCGACCTGCAGATGATCTTCCAGGATCCCCAGTCGAGCTTGGACCCGCGGATGAAGGTCGGCCCCATCGTCGAGGAGCCGATGAAGGCCCACGGCCTCTACAAGGGCGAACGCGAGGAGCGCGCCCGCGAGCTGTTGGAGAAGGTCGGCCTCGACCCGCACCACTACAACCGGTACCCGCACCAGTTCTCCGGCGGGCAACGCCAGCGGATCAACCTCGCGCGGGCGCTGTCGGTGAACCCGGACTTCATCGTCTGCGACGAGCCGGTGTCGGCGCTCGACGTGTCGATCCAGGCGCAGGTGCTCAACACGATGCAGGAGCTGCAGGACGAGTTCGGCCTCACCTACCTGTTCATCGCCCACGACCTCAGCGTCATCCGGCACATCTCCGACCGCGTCGCCGTGATGTACCTCGGGAAGCTGGTCGAGCTCGCCGAGACCGAGGAGCTGTTCGAGCACCCCGAACACCCGTACACGAAGGCCCTGCTCGATTCCATCCCGGTCCCGGATCCGCGCTCGGAGGGCGCCCGGAGCGTGCTGGAGGGGGACGTTCCCTCGCCGATCGAGCCGCCGTCGGGCTGTCGGTTCCGGACCCGGTGTCCGAGGCTCATCCAGCCCGACGAGTTCTCGATGGACTCCGACACGTGGAAGGCCGTCCGCGAGTTCGCCCGCGCCGTGGACCGGCGCACCTTCGAGGCCGACGACCGCGCCGCGGTCCGTGCGGAGTTCTTCCCCGACGGAACCCCGTCGGGACGCGCGGGGACCGTCGTCGACGACGCGCTCGATCGGGTCGCCGACGACGAGTGGGAGGACGCGGCCGAACAGCTCATTTCCACGTTCGCCGACGCGAGCATCTGTGCGACCGAGGAGCCCTCCTACTCGGTCGACCCGACGATCGGCGACGGCGAACACTTCGCCGCCTGCCACCTCCATCGCGATGACGTGGAGGCGCCCGCCCCGGCGGACGACTGAGGCGTCCCGCACGCCGACGACTGAGGCGACCGGCCGTCGGTCACGTTCCCCGCGTTCTTCGGTTCTCTCGACTCGTTCGACGACGACGCCACGGCGCCGTCGCCATCACTCGACGCGGAACGTCGTTTTCCCCTCGGGTCGCTCTCGCTCGGTCGCGACGAACGCGCGTATCTCGTGGTCGCCGCGGTCGAGCGGCGACGAGCGAAGGCCGCGGTCGTCGCGACGGGTCACCCGGCCGTCCCACGTCCACTCGCGGGTCTTGCGCTCGCGGGCGCGAAACGAGAGCGTTCCCGACCCGCCGGGGTCGCGGCGGGGTTCCTCGCTGGCCTCCAGCGCGCCGTCCACCTCCCACCCCCACAGCCGACGCGACGGGGTCGTCACCGCGACCGGCACGGGGAGGCGGTTGCGAAGGACGACTCGCACCGACACGGGATCTCCCGGCGCGTACACCTCGCGGTCGGTGTCGACGGCGATCGAGAGCCCGCGGGCGACCAGCGACGCCGGGAGGAGGGCGGCGACGGCGGCGCCGAGGTAGTCACGCGTCTCGTCGAAGCCGAGGCGATCGCCACCCTCTCGACTCCGCGGGGACTGTGGCACGGGCGTCGGAAGGGACGAGAGGCGAATGAGCGTGTCGGTTCCGTGCGATCGCACGACAGTTGCCCGTCGGCGGTCGGCGACCGTTCGGTGCCCTTCAGTACCCCTGCGCGTTGCCGTCCTTTCGAGGCTCGGTCGCGGCCGAGAGGACGCCGTCGGCGCTGCGGACGATCTGTGCCCCGCCGAACAGCGCCGGCGGGAGCGTCTTCACGTCGTGGCCCTTCCGGACCAACTTCGCGGCCGTGTTGCCGTCGAACTGCGGCTCCAGCGCCAGGCTACCATCCTCCCGGTACCGCCACCGGGCGCTGTCAAGCGCCGCCTGCAGCGGCTGGCCGTAGTCGACGACGTTCGAGATCACCTGCACGTGCCCCTGCGGCTGCATGTACCCGCCCATCACGCCGAAGGCCGCCCAGTCGTCGGTGCCGTCGTCGTCGGGCGCGAAGTCCGCCAGCGCCGGGATCAGTGTGTGGAAGGGTCGCTTGCCGGGCGCAAGCGAGTTGGGGTGGTCCGGGTCCAGCGAGAACGACGACCCGCGGTTCTGCAGCGCGATCCCGGTGTCGCCGGCGACCAGCCCCGAGCCGAAGCCGGCGAACCGGGAGTTGATGAAGGAGACGACGTTGCCCTCGTCGTCGGCGACGCACAGCAGCACCGTGTCGGCGTCCTCGGCGTTGGCGTCGGGCACGCCGAAGCTCACGTCGTCGTTGCACTCCTCGCCGACCTCCTGTGCACGCGTTGCCGCCCACTCCTTGCTCGCGAGCGGCGGATGCTCCTCGAAGTCGGGGTCGGTGATGTAGCGGTGGCCGTCGTGGAACGCGAGCTTCAGCGCCTCCGAGAAGTAGTGGACGCGCTCGGGGGAGTCGTAGTCGTGCTCCCCGGCACCGAGCTCCTCGGCGACGTTCAGCGCCTCCAGCGCGATGAGCCCCTGGTTGTTCGGCGGGAGCTCGTACACCTCTGTCCCGTTGTACGTCGTCGAGACGGGGTCGGGGAACTCCGGCTCGAAGTCCGCGAGGTCGTCGGTCGTGAGGAAGCCGCCGTGTTCCTGGACCTCGGCGGCGATCTGCTCGCCGATCTCGCCCTCGTACACCACGTCGGCGCCCTCCTCGGCGATCCGTCGAAGCGACTCGCCCAGCCGGGGGAGCGTCACGTGTTGGCCCACGTCCGGCGCCTCGCCGTCGAAGAGGAACGCCTCGCGGGCGTGGTCCGTCTCGAACAGCTCCTCGCCGTGCTGCCACTGCGCGGAGACGACCTCGGAGACCGGATAGCCGTCGATCGCGTACCGGATCGCCGGCCGGAGCAGCTCCGAGAGCGACTTCTCGCCGAACCGCTCGGCGGTGGCCTCCCACCCGCGGGCGGTGCCGGGGACCGTCACTGCGTGGGCACCCGTGGCTGGCATCTCGGCGTCGGCAGGGTCGACGTCCTCCTCGTCGGCGACGGCCTCGCGGACGTTCTCGATCGTCGCCTCGGCCGGCGACGGGCCGCACGAGCGCATCGCGCCCACCTCGCCGTCGGCGGTGCGGTACAGCGCGAACACGTCGCCCCCGAGCCCCGTCGAGGTCGGTTCGACGACGTTCAACGCGGCGGCGGTCGCGACCGCCGCGTCGAAAGCGTTTCCGCCGTCCTCGAGCACGGAGATCCCCGCCTGCGACGCGAGCGGCTGGCTCGTGGCCACGACGCCGCGCTGGCCGTACACCGTCGACCGGCGGGAGGAGAATCGATCGATATCAGGGTCCTGCATGTCCGACGAGTCGCCCCCGACGGCGGAAAAGGTGCCACCGTATATATTTGGGAAACCGGTTTTGTTGGGGGCCTTACAGCCCATGGCATGACGTTTTCACTGTGTGTTCGCGAGGAGACGCCCGCGGGACCGGCCTTCGGGGTCGGCGTCGCAACCGACGCCCCGGCGGTCGGCGCGCTCGCGCCGTACGCGAGCCATCGAGGCGCGGTCAGCACCCAGAGCTTCGTCAACGTGCGCCTGGGTCGACGCGGGATCAGGCTGCTCGACGACGTCGGGGTGGAGACAGCTCTCCCGGGCCTCCTCGAACGCGACGACGATAGCGACATGCGACAGCTTCACGGCGTCGACGACGAGGGGGGAGCGTTCGCGTTCACCGGCGACAGCTGCGAGGGGTGGTGCGGTCACCTCGTGCGCGAGGAGGAAGGGGTCACGGCCGCGGGGAACATGCTCGCGAACGGTGACACGCTCGATGCCGCCGTCGACACGTTCCTCGACGGCGCCGCCGGCGCCTCGAACGACCCCGTCCCGGACGCGGATCTCGTCCCCCGGCTCATCGACGCGCTCGAGGCCGGCCGCGACGCCGGCGGCGACAAGCGCGGCCACAGCTCCGCGGCGGTGCTCGTGAAGGCGCCGAAGACGACCGCCTACCACGACCTCCGCGTCGACGAACACGACGACCCCATCGCGGAGATACGCCGAGTGTACGAGGCCGCCGAGGACGCCAGCGGCGATTTCACCGAGGAGAAGAAAGGGCGGATCTTCGACTGACGACGCCGCTGCCGCGCTTCGACGACGGCGGGTCGGTGCCTCGATCGCGACGAACGTTTCCCACGGAGAGCGGGGCCAGCGTTCCCGATGACGTGGCCGGCCGCCGCGCGGTTCACGCGATTACACGGGAGCCGGTCGAGCGGAGCCCTCGACGCGGGCGATCGCGTCGCCTGCGGTCCCGTCCGTTCGCAACAACGGAGCCAAGCGGCGTCGAGCAGACGGGTCCGGACGGGGCCGAACCCGCCCGGGACGACCGGAGCGTTCGAGAGGAATCGACGGCGTTCGGTCCGGGATCA
Organism: Halobaculum saliterrae; assembly: GCF_009831625.1. Taxonomy (GTDB): domain Archaea; phylum Halobacteriota; class Halobacteria; order Halobacteriales; family Haloferacaceae; genus Halobaculum; species Halobaculum saliterrae. The sequence continues at coordinate 244,968 of NZ_WUUS01000001.1, forward strand.
GTCGCCGACGCGCTCCTCGCCGGGCGCGTCGGGGTCGACCCGATGACAGGCGACGGTGGCGGCGTCGACGGTCTCGACGGTCCGCGGCGCCTCGTCGACGCAGGGGGAGGGGCACGTCTCTCGCAGCAGGGCCGCCGCGTCGTCGTCCTCGCCGGCGGCGACGAGCCGACCGGCCTCCCGGAGCGACTCGGTCACCCCGGCGGGGAACGCGTCGACGGCGCCCGGGAGCGCCGTCTCCAGCAGCCGGGCGGCGACGGTCTCGTCGGTGGCGGACGCGTCCGACTCGGCCTCGAGGCGGTCGCGGACCGCGTCGGGTTCGAGCTCGCCGCTCTCGACCCGCGTCCGGAACGAGAACGCCCGCCGGAACGACTCCTGGTCGCCGTCCCATCCCGCACCCGGAATGACCTCCGGGCATCGGGTGTGAAACCGACAGCCGGCCGGCGGGTCGATCGGTGAGGGGACCGACCCCCGGAGGACCGTCCGGTCGGATCGGTCGCCGGGGTCGATCCGGGGCACCGCCGACAGCAGCGACTTCGTGTACGGGTGGCGCGGCTCGGCGAACAGCTCGTCGACCGGCGCCGTCTCGACGATCTCGCCGAGGTACATCACCGCCACCCGGTCGGCCACCTGCCGGACGACCGAGAGGTCGTGGCTGATGAACAGCAGCGACAACCCCAGCTCCGTCTGCAGCTCCTCCAGCAGGTTGAGGATCTGCGCCTGCACGCTCACGTCGAGGGCGGAGACGGGCTCGTCGGCGACGATGAGATCCGGTTCCACCGCCAGCGCGCGAGCGATACCGACCCGCTGCTGCTGGCCACCGGAGAACTGACTCGGGTAGCGGTCGAGGTGCCCACGTTCGAGACCGACCCGCTCCAGCAGCGCCCCGGCACGGTAGCGGCGGAGGTCGGGAGTCGACGCGTCGACCGATATCCGGACCTCGTAGCCGTCGGCGGTGCGGTCGACGGTGGCCGCCAGCACCGCGCCGGCCTCGCCGAGATCGACCTCGATCCCCTCGCCGTCCGTGGCCGGACCCACCTCCACGTCGACGGCGGCGACGCCCTCCACGCTCCCGACCGCCCGGTCGACGTCGTCGTCGACGCTCACCGCGACCGGCTCCGTCACCGCTCCGTCGACGCGCACCTCGGCGGTCGTCGTCACGTCGGGGTCCGTCGACGGCTCGTCGTGGACCTCCATCGGTCCGATGACGATGTCGCCGACCGTCTTTCGCGGGTTCAGCGACGCCAGCGGGTCCTGAAACACCATCTGTAGGTGGCGACGGTACGGTCGCATCGCGGACCCGGAGAGGCCCGTGATCTCCTCGCCCCGGTACCGCACCGTGCCGTCGGTCGGCCGATGGAGGTTCAACAGCGCCTGTCCCAGCGTGGACTTGCCGCAGCCGGACTCGCCCACGACCGCGAGCGTCTCCCCCTCGCGGACCTCCAGGTCGACGCCGTCGACGGCCTTCACCGTCCCGCCCGTGCCGAGCAGCCGGTCGAGGAAGCCGTCGGACTGCTCGAAGTGTTTCTCCAGTCCCTCAGCCGACAACACCGGATCCGCGTCGTCGGCCGCCCCGTCGTCGCCGGGCGTCGCCGCATCGCGGTCGACCGAGTCGGGATCCTCGGAGTCGGGATCCTCGCTCGGCTCCGCGCCGACGGGTGTGTCCGCGCTCATAGTCGCTCACCGTCCGGACCGCGCCGTAGGCAGGCGGCCTCGTGGGTCCCGCCGTCGCCGGGAGCGTCCGAGTCGCCGACCGGGCGGAACTCCGGTTCGATCTCGAAACACTCCCGCTCGGCCTCGGGACACCGCGGTGCGAAGTGGCAGGCGTACGGAATGTCGATCAGGTCGGGGACGTTCCCCTGGATCGGTTGGAGGTCCCGATCCGGCTCGTCGAGTTGGGGCGTGCTGGCGATCAGTCCCTGGGTGTACGGATGTTGCGGATCGGCGAACAGCGCCTCGGTCTCGGCACGCTCGACGATCTCTCCGGCGTACATCACGTTGACCCGGTCACAGGTCTCGGCGACGACCGCGAGGTCGTGGGTTATCAGCAGGATGGACGTGTCGAACTCGTCCTTCAGCCCCTCCAGCTCCTCCAAGATCTGTGCCTGGATCGTCACGTCGAGCGCGGTCGTCGGCTCGTCGGCGACGAGCAGGTCCGGCTCACAGGACAGCGCCATCGCGATCATCGCGCGCTGACGCATGCCGCCGGAGAACTGATGCGGGAAGTCGGCGGCCCGCGCCTCGGGCTCGGGGATCTCCACGGCCTCCAGCATCTCGATCGCCCGGCGCCACGCGTCGCCGTTCTTCGCCGCGCCGACGATCTTCCGCTTCAGCTCGGCCGGGAGCGACACCGACTCGCCGACGTCCTGATGGAGGCGGACGGTCTCGGCGATCTGCTCGCCGACGGTCAGCGTCGGGTTCAGGCTGTTCATCGGGTCCTGAAACACCATCGAGATCCGACCGCCGCGAACCGCCTGGCGTCGGGCGTCCGACATCGCGAGCAGCGACTCGCCGTCGAAGCGCACGTCCCCCTCGACGATCTCGCCCGGCTCCTCGACGATCCCGACGACGCTCTCGGCGAGGACCGACTTGCCGGAGCCGGACTCGCCGACGAGCCCGACGATCTCGCCGGACTCGATCGTCAGGTCGACGCCGTCGACCGCCCGCACCACGCCCCGGTCGGTCGGGAACTGCGTGTGGAGGTTCTCGACCTCCAACACCGGGTCGCCGCCGTCGTCGCGCTCGGCGGCGACATCGATCGTGGCCATCTCAGTTCACCTCGCCCTCGGAGATGTCGAAGGCGTCGCGCAGGCCGTCTCCCACCGTGTTGAACGCGAGCACGGTGAACATGATCGCCAACCCGGGCATCACGGATATCCACCACGCCTGCGAGACGAACTGGCGGCCGTCGGAGATCAACAGTCCCCACGTCGGCGTCGTCGGTTTGACCCCGAGACCGAGGAACGAGAGCCCCGCCTCCGCGAGGATCGCGAACGGGATCATCAGCGTCGCCTGCACGATCAGCGGCGCGACCGCGTTGGGAAGCATCTCCTTGAACATGATGCGCGCGTCGCCCATGCCGACGGCGCGGGCGGCGGTGATGTACTCCTCCTCGCGTATCGACAGCACCTCGCCGCGGATGATCCGGGCGAAGTCGTCGATGAACGCGATCCCGATGGCGACCACGACGTTCAGCCACCCGAGGCCGCCCATCACGGCGATGATGCCGACCCCGAGGATGATCGTCGGGAACGCCCACTGGAAGTCGATGTAGCGCATGATCACCGAGTCGACCCAGCCGCCGTAGAACCCGGCGAGGATGCCGAGGGTGGTCCCCACGGTGAACGCGAACGCAACGGTCGCCAGGGCGACCCCCATCGAGATCCGCGCCCCGTAGATGATCCGGGTGAGGATGTCGTGGCCGAAGGAGTCGGTGCCGAGGTAGTGCGTCACCGTCTCGGTCGTCCCGTCGCCGTCGACGTCGGCCGTCGACTGGCCCATCGGCTCCTGCATGAAGCCGAACTGTTGTTCCGGCCCGTACGGCGCGACGTACGGGGCGAAGACGGCGACGAGCACGAGCGCCACGATGGTGACCGCCCCGGCGAGCGCCAGCTTGTTGTCGGTCAGCGCCTCGACGATCCGCTCGCCGGTCGACCGGTGGGCCGTGACGCGCTCGCCAGTCTCGTACTCCTGAGGCACCTCTCCGACGCCGAACTCGCCGGTGTTGCGAGCGTACGCGGGAGTTCCCCCGTCCGGGCGCGCCGCGTCGTCCGCCTCGGTGTCGGCCGACGCGTCGGTCGCGTCGGTCACGCCTGTTCACCTCCGTACCTGACCCGCGGATCGATCGCGGTGTATGCGATGTCGACGAGGAGATTCATGAAGACGAATATGCCGGATATCAGCAGGATGGCCACCTGCGTCACCGGGTAGTTGCGCTCCAGGATCGAGTCGACGAGCAGTCGCCCGAGCCCCTGGATGCCGAAGACGATCTCGACCGTGACGGTTCCCCCCAAGACCAGCGCGAGCTGGATGCCGGCGATCGTGACGACCGGCATGAGGGCGTTCTGCATCGCGTGTTTGTACAGCCGGACGCTGTCGCCGACGCCCTTCGCGCGGGCGGTCCGCATGTACTGCTCGTCGAGCGTCTCGATGAGCGACGAGCGCATCATCCGGGTGACGCCGGCCGCGTACGGGAGGCCGACGGCGATGCCCGGGAGGACGATCCCGCGCAGCCACGGCACGACGCCCTCCGAGATGTTCGTGTAGCCGACGACGGGGAACCAGCCCAGCCAGACGCCGAAGACGACGGCCAGCAGGATCCCGACGAAGAACGCCGGCATAGAGATGCCCAGGAACGCCGCGATCGTGGCGGCGTAGTCGGCCGGCTCGTTGCGGCGGGTCGCCCCGATGACGCCGGCGGGGATCGCGACCAACAGTCCGAGCGTGACGCCGAAGGCGGCGATCGAGAGCGTCTTCGGGACCGCCTGGGCGACGAGCGTGCCGACGGCCTCGCTCGAGGTGATGCTGGTGCCGAAATCGCCGACCAGCAGGTCCGTCATCCACTCGACGTACTGGACCGCCAGCGGCTCGTCGAGCCCGAGGTCCTCTCGCAGGCGCGCGACGGCCTCCTCCGTCGCCTCCTGACCGAGCATCCCTCTGACGGGGCCGCCCGGAACGGCCCGAAGCCCGAAGAACACCGTCGTGGCGACCATCCACATGACGAGGACGGCGTGTGCGACCCGTTTCGTGATGTACCGCCACATGAGCTACTCGTCGAGGTAGACCGTGTGGAAGTTGCGGAGACCGGGGATGTGGTTGAACCCCTTCACCTCGTTTCGGACGCCCGCGATGTCGTCCTGGTGGACCAGGTACGCGTGGGGGACGTCCTCGATGAGCTGGTCCTCGATGTCGTGGAGGATCCCCTTGCGCTCCTCCCGGTCCATCGTGCTGCGCTGCTCGGCCAGCATGTCGTGGACCTCCTGGCTCTCGTAGTCGACCCAGTTCCACACCCCGCCCTCGTCGGGGAGCCGGTAGAAGTTCCACAGCCCCTGTTCGGGGTCGGGATCGATGATGCTCCCGGAGATCGTCACGTCGTAATCGAGCTCCGCGTAGCGGCTCCAGTACGTCGAGGAGGTCACCTGGTCGATATCGACGTCGAACCCGGCGCTGTTGAGCTGCTGGCGCATCGCCTTCGCCGCACGGAGGTTTCCGGAGTTGGCCAGGATCGAGAAACTGGCGCCCTCCGCGCCGCTCGACTCGAGGAGTTCCTGCGCCTCCTCCGGGGCGTGCGCCTGCGTGTCCGGCTTGTCTTCGCGCCACGCCCAGGCGGTTCCCTTGGAGATGACGCCGTTGTCCGGCAGCGCGTTGCCGAAGTACGCGGCCTCGACGAACGCCTCGTTGTCGATGCTCTTGGCGATGCCCAGCCGGGCGTCCCGGGAGCCGAACGGCTCGCGGTTCTGGTTCATGGCGAACCCGGTCCAGTTGATCCCCGGCTGCGCGCTCGCGACCGCCTCGTCGGAGCTCTCGATCTCGCTGAGGTTCTGGAGCGGGAGGAGGTTCGAGAAGTGGATGTCGCCCGAGCGCAGCGCGTTCACGATCGACGACGGCTCCGGGATCGGCTGCACGTCGATCCCGTCGAGGTACGGGAGCGCGTTGCCGTCCTCGTCGGTCTCGAAGTAGTCGTCGTACGCGTCCAGCGTGACGCTGGTGCCGACCTCGTGGTCGACGACCTGGAACGGGCCCGTCCCGACGGGAGTGACGTTGTACTGTTCGGCCCCCATCTCCTCGATGGCGTCCTGACTGACGATCGTCGCCGCGCGGCCCGGTCCGCGGGAGAGGTACACGAGCGCGACGGCGTTCGGATCCTCGAACCGGACCGTCACCTCGTAGTCGCCGCCGACCTCGACGCCGCCCTCGTCGATCGGCTGGAGCGTGGAAAGCTTCGACGCCGCCGGCGCCTCCTCCTCGATGGTCCGACGGATCGTGTACAGCACGTCGTCGGCGGTGAACTCCGCCCCGTTGTGGAACGTGACGTCATCGCGCAGCTGGAAGGTGAACGTCGCGCCGCCGTCCTCGACGGTCCAGTCCTCGGCGAGGTCCCCCCGGATCGTCAGGTCGCTGTTGAACGTCGTGAGTCCGCTGAACACGTTCGCCGCGAGCTGGAAGTACTGGCCGACGCTGATGTACGGCGGGTCGAGGTCCTCGATGGACCCCGTGAACCAGCCCGCCTGCAGCCGGCCACCCTGCTTGTCCTCCGGCGGGGCCGTCGTCTCCTCGGTGTCGCCGCCGTCGTCGCCCCCGGAGTCGCCCCCGGAGGCGTCGGTCTCCCCGTCGCCGCCGTCGTCGCCGCCGCCGCCGAGACAGCCCGCGAGGCCGCCCAGTCCTGCCGCCCCGAGGAGGGCGGTCGTCGTCCGGCGGTCCACCACGGGACCGCTCAGCGCTTCGTCCGTGAGCTCGTCCGATGCCATACATCATTGATACAGAGTAACAAGGTTCAAGGTGACCCCAAAAGGATTCGGTGTATGGTGACGAACGTCGCCGGGGAGGGAGCCGAACAGCCGATGCGGGAGGTGACGCTTCGGATCAGACACAACGGACAACCGGAGTGTGAGGTATCCGCACGGTACCCCAGCGTGACCATGCGCTCGATCTCTTCGATGACGGGGCGGACGACCGAGCGCAAGCGGATCATCGAGCTGAGCGGCGACCCCGACGAGGTGGCGGCGTTCATCGACGACTTCCGCGACGGCGAGCCGATCATCGCCGCCGACCCGGTGACGCCGCTGGGGGAGCCGACGGTGCTCGTCGCGCTCACGTTCAACGCCGAGGAGTGGGACAGCATCGGCGAGCAGTTCGCCGAACTCGGACTCCACTATCACACCGGCACCGTCATCAGCGGCGGGTGGGAGCGCTGGACGCTGTACCTGGAGCCGGACGACGACCTCTCGGCCGTCATCCGGGCCGTCGAGGCGGACGGCAACGACGTCGAGCTCGTCCGTCAGGTGGAGATGGACGACATCGAGCCGTCCTCGCGGTTCGAGACGGTCGGCGCGCTCCACGAGCTCACCCAGCGCCAGCGCGAGGCGCTCGCGGCGGCGATCCGGGCGGGGTACTACGGCCACGAGAAGGACGCCGGGGTCGAGGACGTGGCCACGGAACTGGACGTCAGCACGACGACCGCGTGGGAGCACCTCGCGCGCGCCGAGGGGAAGGTGATGGACGACCTCGGCGAGTTCCTCGGTCGCGACGACCGGTCGGAGTGAGCGCCGGACGGAGGACCCGCACGGACCCGGCGCGTCGGCCGGACTTCGGCCTCGCCCGCTCGGGGCCCGTCCCTGCTCCAGGTCCGCGTCCTACTCCAGGTCCGCGTACGGCCAGCGCCCGCCCATCCGCAGTTCCTGTTCGTACCCCTCGTCGATGGCGTCGCGCATCTCCGTGCGGGTTCGACCCGGCGTCTCTACGTCCGCCGAGGCGACGCGCGCGACCGCCTCGGCGACCTGAACGGCCACGTCGCGCAGGTCCCGCGAGTCGAGCTTGTCCAGCGTGTCGGCGTGGGTGTGTCCCCAGCCGCGGCCGGACTGCTCGGACGTGGTCGAGGTCATCACGGCCGGGACGCCCTCCTGCACGAACGCCCACTGGTCGCCGTGCGGGGAGATGGTGTCGTCCGTCGAGAGGCTGGCGTCGAGGTCGTCGGTCACCGCCTCGAACACCGCCCCGACCTCCTCGAACTCGTTCGTTCCCACGCGGAGGTTCCGGGACGAACAGGCGCCGTCGAGGTTGACGACGCACTTCGTGTCGTCGAGATCCGTCGTCTCCGCGCAGCGATACGCCCCCCACAGGCCGATCTCCTCGGAGCCGAAGGTGACGAGGCGGACGCGCGTGTCCAGTTCCACGTCGTCGCGGGCGAGGATCCGGCCGACCTCCGCGACCAGCGCGGAGCCGGCGCCGTTGTCGTTGGCGCCGTCGGCGATGTCGTGGGCGTCGACGTGGGCGGTGAGGAGGACGTGCTCGTCGGTGTCGGGACCGACCTCCGCCTCGACGTTCACCGAGGTCGTCGGCTCGTTGCGGCAGTCCACGGAGACGGTCGCCTCACAGCCCTCCTCGGCGTAGCGCGCGAGCCGCTCGCCCACCTCGCGGGAGACGCCGACGGCCGGGATCGGCCCGGGGCGCTCGTGGTAGCCGACCTCGCCGGTCGGCGGCACCGACCCCTCGACGTGGTTCCGGAAGACGAACGCGACGGCGCCGTGGTCGGCGGCGTTGACGTACTTCTCCATCCGGTGGATCCAGCGGTCGACCGACTCCGGCGTCGCCGACGACGCCATCGCGATGGCCCCGTCCAATTCGTCGGCCCGCTCCTCGAACTCCTCGTAGGTGCCGTCGCCCACGTCGACGACGCGGCCGGTCGCCTCACCCGCGGGGCAGCCGGGGAGCGCGAGCACGTCCTGTCGCCCGTCGTGAACGCGCTCGTGGGGCTCGTGGATCGACAGCGACGAGTCGCCGCGCCACCAGCCGGGGATCTCGAACTCCTCGAGCCGGGCGTTCCGGGCGCCGGCGCGCTCGAACGCGTCGCGGACGACCTCGGCGCCCTCGCGCTCGCCAGCCTGCCCGGCCATCCGGCTCCCCACGTCGACCAGGTCGGTCAGCACGTCCCAGCCGAAGCCGCTCGTCTGTGCGTCGCCCACGGCCGCGTTCGACAGTCGCATGCCCCCGGCTTCGACGCGACCGACTTGAGTTCCCGGATCCCGGCCGACGCCGCCGGTCGATCGGCCGTACCCGAGACGGCGATCGCGATCACGGCTGCACCCACGGCGGAGGCGCCGACGGCACCCGCGACCGAGGCCGACGACCACGACCACGACCACGGCGGTCGCCCCCGAACTCGATCGCTCGGCCTGCGACAAGTTCATGTGGTGTGGTACCGAATACCGCAAAAGATGCCCGAACCCACGGACCTCTCCGACGCGGACGAACGAGTGTTGCGCCACCTGGCCGACACGAGCGCCGACTACCCGGCGCTGGTGGCCGCCAACACCGGCCTCCACATTCCGCTCGTGGAGCGGCGGATGGCGACGCTCGCGGAGCGTGGGTTCGTCGAGGTCGCGACGGCCGAACGGCTCTACCGGATCACCGAGGCGGGCCGCCGCGCGCTCGACGGCGGCTCGCCGGCCCCGTCGGGCACCCCGACCCCCGACGAGACGGTCGCCGACGGCGGGACCACCCCAGACACCGGTTGACGCCGGTCCCCTCCCGACTCACGCCTCAGTCGACGCCAGCGCCGTCTCGAACGCCAGTTCCGCCGCCCGCTCGTCGAGGTCGATCGGGAGGCTCGGCCGCACGCTCCCGCCGCGGGCCGCCTCCCCCTCGGCCGCCGTCGCCGCGGCCTGCTCGGGCGTCGCGGGGAGGTGGAGGAACCCCGCAGGGGTGCCAGTCCCCTCCAGCAGCGCGAGCGTTCGATAGAGGATGCCGTTGCAGAGGTGGGTCCCGGCGGTGTTGGAGACGCGGGCCGGGACGCCCTCCGCCAGACACGCCTCGACCGTCTCGCGCACGGGCAGCGTCGCGAGGTGGGCGTCCCGACCGGCCGGGTCCAGCGGCTCGTCGACGGGGTCGTTCCCGGCGTTGTCGGGGACGCCGACCGTGTCCGCCACGTTGATCGCGACGCGCTCGACGCACACCGCCGAGCGCCCCGCCGCGAGCCCGGTGGCGACGACGGCGGCCGGGTCGTGCTCGTCGATCAGGTCGGCCATCGCGGGTCCCGCGGCGTCGAACGCGACCGGGAGAATCCGGCCGATCACCTCGTGGTCGGCGACGGTCCGACCGTCCAACGCCTCGGCGACGGTCCCGGAGGGGTTCACGTCGTGGTCGCCGAACGGCTCGTAGCCGGTGCAGAGTACGGTCATAGCCGGCGTCGTCGCCGACGACCCCTAAGCGTTCGCGTCGCCCGAAGGGGTCGCCGGTACGGCTCCAGTCGAAAGTGCTCGCTCGCCCTCGGCCCGCCGCTACTGGGCGAAGCGGACCGGGGACCGCTCCGCCGTTCCTCCGGGACGGTCACCTCGCTCCGCTCGGTTCGCGTCTCGCCTCAGTCGTCGCCGGCGACGGCCGCCGCCTCGGCCGCCGAGTCGTCCCGAAGCGTCGTCGCGGCGACGACGCCGGCGACGATGACGAGTCCCGCGCACGCGAGGTACTCGCCCGAGAGGCCGATCTCGGCCGCCAGCGGCAGCGCCACCAGCGGGCCGAGCGTCGATCCCAGATCGCCGAAGACGTTGTAGACCCCGCCGAGCTTTCCCACGTCCCCGCCGGGGGCGATGTCGCCGAGGTACGCGAGCAGCGGCGGGCCGGTCAGACCGGCGCCCGCGCCGACGAGGCCGACGCCAGCCAGCACGCCCGGCGCGGTCGGCACCAGCGCCGTGAGCGCGAACCCCGACCCGAACACGGCGAGTCCGGGGACGACCGTCGTGAGCCGGCCCATGCTGTCGGAGAAGCGACCGACCGCGAGGTTCGACACCGCCAGCGCGACGACGGAGACGGCCATCACGAGGCCGCTGGTGCCGGCGCCGGCGAACCCGCCCAACGAGATGTCGTTGGCCTCGGTGTACAGCACGACCGTCGACAGCAGGACGCCCGCGTAGAGGAACCGGATCGTGAAGTTGACCGCGCCGACGGCCCCGATCCGGGGATCGGCGCGGACGAGCGCCGGCACGTCGCGCAGGCGGCTCTTCTCCCCGACCTCCGGCGACACGTCCGGGAGCACGCGGTAGGCGACGGCCGCCGCGAACAACCCCGCGGCGCCCGCGACCGCGAACGCCTCGCCGTAGCCGTACAGCTCCGTGACGACGCCGCCGAGGATCAGCCCCGTCGGGAAGCCGAGGCTCTGCCCGCCGCGCATGTACCCCACCCAACGGCCGCGGTTCGCCGACGTGGTCACGTGCGTCACCGTGGAGAACGCGCCGACGAACACGAACGCCGAGCCGATCCCCCACGCCGCCCGCGACACGAGGAAGACGGCCGACGATGGGACCCCGAACGGCGGGTTCAGCCCGACGAGGTAGCCGAAGGGGACGAGCCCCTGCACGACGAACCCCGCGATCATCGGCCGGCGCGTCCCCATCCGGTCGAGGATGCTCCCCGCCGGCGTCGACATCACCAGCCGCGTGAAGCGGTTGATCGAGAGGATCAGCCCGACGAGAACCGGCGCGATGCCGAGCACCGACCCCAACGCCGGGATGGTCGGAAACGCGACGCCGCCACCCACCCCCCCGAAGAACACGCCGGCGACGAGGCTGAGAACGACGGTCCGCACCTGCTGCTCGGAGTAGGCGGGCGCGTCGTTCGGGGTGTCGGTCGGGTCCGTCGTGTCGGTCATGTCGATGCTCGTGTCTCGGCTGTCGAGATCGGTCGGTGGCGCGGTCGGCGGCGTCGCACCGTCGTCCCCGTCGCGCGAGTTCGAGTCGAAGCGGAGGGTGAACCGGTACGTGAGCGATCGGGACGCCGGAACGATCCGATCAGTAGTCGGACGCACCCGACCGCTCCGACGTACCGGACTGCCTCCGACGTATCGGACGCTCCGGAGTTCGATGGGCTCCCGCTCACGTCGGTTGTCCGAGCACGTCGGTTACTCGCTCACGCCCCGTTCGGCACTGTCGCGCTCACCACGCGTACTCCTCGCGCGGGTCCACGTCGTCGCGCTCGCGGTCGAACACGACCTCGCCGTCGACGACGACGAACTGGCTGCGGGTGTCCATCTCGTGGAACGGGCCGTCCCACACGACCAGGTCGGCGTCGGTCCCCTCGGCGAGGTCGCCGACGCGGTCGCCGATCCCGAGGATCTCCGCCGGGTTCGTCGTCACCGCGTCCAGCGCCGCCTGCTCGGGGAACCCCTCGCGGACCGCGAGGCCGACGCACACGTCGAGGTGCTGTTGGGGGAGCACCGGCGCGTCGGTCTGGATGGCGACGGTGACGCCCGCCTCGTGGAGGATGCCGGGCGTCTCGAAGGTGATGTTCCGGAGCTCGTACTTCGAGGCCGACGAGAACGACGGGCCGACGATGGCGGGCACGTCGCGGTCGGCGAACTCCTCCGCGATCACGTGGCCCTCCGTGGCGTGCTCGATGGAGAGGCGGTCGATGCCGAACTCCTCGGCGATCCGGAACACGGTCATGATGTCGTCCGAGCGGTGCGCGTGGACGCGCAGCGGGAGGTCGCCCTCCAGCACGCGCGCGAGGTTCTCCCGGCCGAGGTCGCGCTCGAACGGCTCGCCGTTCTCGCGGGCGTGCTCGCGCGCCTCGACGTAGTCCTCGGTCGCCATGAGTTCCTCGCGGAGGGTGGCGGCGACGCCCGGCCGCGTGGACGGCTGTCGGCCCTCGCGCTCGCCGTGGAAGCGCTTGGGGTTCTCGCCCATCGCGGCCTTCATCCCGTCCTCGGCGATCAGCATTCGGTCGGCCACGTCGCCGTAGGTCTTCATCGAACAGATGACGCCGCCGATGACGTTGCCCGACCCCATCCGCGCGGAGACGGTGGTGACGCCGTTCTGGAACGCGCCCTGCAGCTCCTCGTCCCGCGGGTGGAATCCGTCGAGCGCGTTGACGTGCGGCGTCGTCGCGCTCGTCCCCTCGTTGAAGTCGCCGTCCTCCGGTTCCCCCCACTCCGCCATCCCGGCGTGGCTGTGGGCGTCGATCAGCCCGGGGGTGACCTCCATCCCCGTCGCGTCGATCTCCGTCGCGCCGTCGGGGGCGTCGACGTCGCCGACGGCCGCGATCTCCCCGTCGACGACGAGGACGTCGCCCTCGATCGTTCCTCGCTCGGTCTGCGTGTGCACCGTCCCGCCCCGGACGACGAGCGCGTCCGCGTCTGCGTCGCTCATTGGCTCGCGGTTGGCGAAGCGCTCGGAAAGCGTTTCGGTTCGAAACGGCCGGACCGTTGGGACGGTGACCGGGTCGAACCGCGAGCAATGGAGGACTGGGAGACGCGAGCGGGAAGGAGTCGACCGCGGCGACGGGCGGAAACCGATGCTGTCAGACGGAGCCGGACCGGCCTACAGCTGTCGACGCACCGTCTCGGCGAGGTCCGTGACCGGACCGGGGCGGAACGTCCAGACGCCGCGCCACACGTTCGGCTCCTCCTCCAGCGCGAGGAGTCCTGCGGGCGTGGTGTCGGGACCGATCGCGTCGGCCGGCGGGTCGAACACCACGAACCAGGAGTCGCTGTAGCCGTGGCCGTAGCCGGCGTGAGCGGTCACGTCCAGCCGCGGCTCGGGGTCCCAGTCCGGCTCGCCGTACACGTGTACGTCCACGTCGCCGTCGGAGAGGCGTTCGTACGCCCGCATGGTGCCGGTTTCGTCGTCGATCCGCGAGAGGCGCTGGAAGGAGGCGTGGAGTTCGCCCCGGTCCGCGCGGTGCGCGCGCAACTCGATCTGCCTGCTCATCGCGATGAGCAGGAGCTTCTCCTTGTGTGCGAGCGGATACCCCCGCAGGCGGAAGGGCACGTCCGCGAGCTCGGTCAGCACCGAGGGCAGCGCCGCGTCGTCGAGGTCGAGCGTCCCGGTGGTGTAGATGTCCGAGTTGACCATGAGGATCGCACGCTCGAGCGACGCCAACGGCGAGGTCGCGACGACCTCGTCGTTCTCGACGAGGACCGCGACGTCGTCGTCGACGCCCTCGACGTCCGACGAGTCGACGGTGACCGTCACCGACTGGTCGGCGAACAGCCGACGGAGCATGGAGTCGAGGGGCGTGCTGCCGTCGCGACGAACCACCGCGAGGCGCTTGTCGGTGGCCCCGTCGGACGCGAGCTTCTCGAACTGCGCGTCCAGCCTCATGTACGCCGGTCGAGTTCGAACCGACATATAAGCCTGATTCTGTTGCAATCAACGACGAGAACTGAGGCGACGACGTGGTGAGGCCGACGGCGTTCGTCCGGATCGCGTGTCGGTTCAGAGCCGCGACGACTGTCGCGTCCGCCACGTCGCGACCACCGTGACAACTCCTGTCACTGCGGAGGAACAATTAAGCATTGGGCCCCCATCGGCGGAAGTACGACGAACCACGGAGGCCCCCCAATGACCGACCACACCACTCCCGCACTCCGCTCGCCGCTCGGTAGCGGCGGGGACGGGTGGTCGGTCGCCGGCGCCCCCGCGGCCGTCCCGACTGTGGTCGCCGCCCCGAAGGCGACCGCGACCGGGACCGGCGTGGGTACCGCCGCGGGGAATATCGCCCCCGTGTACGGACCGTCCGTCTCCATCGCCGCGTGACCCGGCGACGCGTCTCGGGCTCGACCCGAGCGGAGGCGGACGCCGTTCTCCACCTACCGTTCAGGTCCCCGTGACCCCGTCAGCCGGCTCGCGCGGCCGACCCGCTCCCCGGGAAGGCCCGCAGTCGCGTTCGAGCCGCGCAGGGAGTCTATGTCGGTCCACCGACAGCGACTGGCCGACGCCAGCATGACCATCGCAGTGTCCAGATCCGCGCCCGGCGATCTCGCCGACGGCGCCGAATCGAAGCTCGCCCGCGCCGACGCGGTCGGCGCCGTCGAGTCGCTCGACATCCGCGGCCTCCAGCCCGGCCTCAACGACCTCACGGTCGAGGCCGAGGCCACCGTCGCGCTCGCGAGCGACGCGAGCGAGGACCGGGAGGCCGTCGCCGACGCGCTCGCCGAGACGTTCGGCGTGACCGACGTGGCGGTGACGGCCGTCCGCTCGGTCCCGCCCGATAGCGCCGACGGCGCCGCCGTCGCCGGCGAGTAGCGTCGGCGACGGCGACCGGCGGCGACAGTCGCCGTCCCGTCCGCCGGAGCCACCGTCGAGCACGACGGGGGACCGCGGGACCGAAAGTGCCTACCGCCCGCCGCGACGACTCGGGGTATGACCGACTCCGACGCTCCCGCGGACGCCGACGGCGACGACGCCGGCTCCTCCGGGGAGAGCGCCGTCCCCGACGTTCTCGACACCGCCCGGGCGCTCCTCGCGACAGGGCCGCTGTGTGACCACTGCCTCGGCCGCCCGTTCGCCGAGCGCTCGTTCGGCCTCGGCAACCACGAGCGCGGCCGCGGGCTCCGGATCGCCGTCGCCCTCGCGGACGACACCGACTACGAGAGCGGTGCGGCCGGGGACTGCTGGGTGTGCGAGGGCGTGTTCGAACGCGTCGACGAGTTCGCCGAGCGCGCTGCCGACGCGGTCGCCGACTACGAGTACGCCACGTACCAAGTCGGGACGCGCGTCCCGCCGCTGGCGGAGGAGAACGACCGACTACTCCGGGAGGATGCCGGACTGGACCCGGAGACCGGCGAGCCGCTGCGCAAGGAACTCAACCGCGAGGTGGGCAAGCGCGTGGGGCAGGTGACCGACACCGAGGTCGACTTCGAGCGCCCGCACGTCCAGTTCCTCCTCGACGTGGACGCCGACCGCGTCGAGGCCACGGTCAACTCCGCGCACGTGTACGGCCGCTACCGGAAGCTGGAGCGCGACATCCCCCAGACCGAGTGGCCCTGCTCCGACTGCCGAGGCTCCGGCCGACAGGGCCGCGAGCCGTGCGACACCTGCGGCGGCTCGGGCTACCTGTACGACGAGAGCGTCGAACAGCTCACCGCGCCCGTCGTCGAGGAGGTCATGGAGGGCGTCGACTCGACGTTCCACGGCGCGGGCCGCGAGGACGTGGACGCGCTGATGCTCGGCACCGGACGGCCGTTCGTGATCGAGGTGGACGAGCCCCGGCGCCGCGATATCGACGCGGACCGGCTGGAGGCGGACATCAACGCCTTCGCCGACGGGAAGGTCGAGGTCGAGGGCCTGCGCCGCTGTACCCACGACATGGTCGAGCGCGTGAAGGAGCTCGACGCGACGAAGCGTTACCACGCGGCCGTCGAGTTCGGCGCCGACGTGACCGCCGAGGAACTGGCCGACGCCGTCGACGAGCTCGACGGTGCGACCATCGAGCAGTACACGCCGAACCGCGTCGACCACCGGCGCGCCGCGAAGACGCGGACCCGCGTCGCCCACGACGTGACCGGCGAACTGGCGGACGCCCGCCACGCGGCCGTCGAGGTTCACGGCGCCGGCGGCCTCTACATCAAGGAGCTGATCTCCGGCGACGAGGGGCGGACGGAACCGAGCCTCGCGGGCCTGCTCGGCGTCGACGCCACGGTGACGACGCTGGACGTCCTCGCCGTCGAGGGGCGCGACGAGCCGTTCGAGCACTCCGGGTTCTTCCTCGACGACGAGGATCGCGACACCGACGCCGACGGGGAGTGAATCATGCTCGGCGCAGACGAGGCCGGAAAGGGACCGGTGCTGGGCCCGATGGTCGCCGGCGCGGTCCGCGCCGATCCCGCGGCGATCCCCGAGGACGTGGACGACTCGAAGCGCCTCTCCGCGACGAGACGCGAGGAACTCGACGCCGTCCTCCGCGACGACGACCGCGTCGGCGTCTCGGTCGCCGTCGTCTCCGTCGACCGGATCGACGACCCCGCGACCGACATGAACACCCTCACCGTCGCGGGGCAGGCCGAGGCGCTCGCGGCGGTCGCCCGCGACGGCGACCGCGCGGTCGTCGACGCCGGCGACGTGAGCGAGTCCCGGTTCGCCGATCGCGTCGCGGACGGGATCGCTGACGCCTTCGCCGACGACGGCACAACCGACGACGGTGGTGACCGCGACCGCGTCGGCGACCGCGATGGCGACGGTGCCGGCGAACACGGTTCGGGCCCGAACGTCGACGTGACGGCCGAGCACGGCGCCGACGAGTCGTACTCGATCGTCGCGGCCGCGAGCGTCGTCGCCAAGGTGGAGCGCGACCGGATCGTCGCCGGGTTGGACGCGACCTACCGCGACCGCGGCTACGACGGGATCGGCAGCGGCTATCCCTCGGATCCGAACACTCGCGAGTTCCTCCGGGAGTACGTTCGCCGCGAGGGCGACCTGCCGGAGTGCGCCCGCACGTCGTGGAGCACCTGCGACGACGTGCTCGCGGCGAGCGAGCAGTCGGCGCTCGGGGAGTTCTAGGGCGGACCGTGCGCTTCGGGGTCGGAACGACGGTTGTGCTGACCAGCATCGCCAGGGCCACAAAGCGGAGCCGCCGGCTCACCGGAACGGCGGCAGCCGCCAGCCGTAGGCGACGAGCGCCGCGGCCGCGAGCAGCGCCGCGGCCGCGAGCAGCGGGATCGGAACGCCCGCGTCGGCCAGCGCGCCGACCACGGCGCCCGACAGCGGGACGAGCACGAGCAGGCCGACGACGGCGCCCGCGAGGACGGTCCAGACGGAGCCGGAGCGGTCGTCGCGCGCGGCTAACTCCTCGCGGACGGCGCGGCGGGTGATCCGCTCGACGTCGGCCTCGGTCAGTCGGTCGCCGCGGTCGGTTCCGTCGCCGTCGCTCGATCGGTCGTCGGTCGGGCCGTCGAGGCCCGGATCGCCGTCGCCCGGACTGGCGGACTCGGAGGGCATGGTCGGCGACACACACGACGAAGCGAAAAGCGGTTCGGCGCGACGGGGGGAACCGGAAGCGCCGCGCCGCGTCGGGCTCAGCGGTCGGTCAGCAGCGCACGGAGGATGTCGCCGTACGCCGGTCGGGTGATGAGCACGCCGACGAGCACTCCGAGGATCGTGAAGATGGCGAAGCCCTGGAGGTCGCCCAGCGAGAGCCACGGCGAGGCCAGCGGAGCCATCGCGACGATCGTCGTCGCGGCCGCGGCGCCGACGACCCAGAACGCCTTCCGGAAGCGCGACTGGAAGACGCGCCGGGAGTTCACGTCGCCCTCGGCCATCACCTCGTCGGCGATGATCACGAGGTCGTCGACGCCGGTCCCGATGACCGCGATGAACCCCGCGATGACCGAGAGGTCCAGCGGGTACTGGATGAACGCCGCGAACCCGAGGAGGATCAGCACCTCGGAGAACGCGGTGACGACCATCGGCGCGGCGACCTTCGGGTCGCCGTAGCGGAAGAACACGACGCCCGCGACCGTGAGCACCGCGAGGAGTCCGATGATCAGGGAGTCGCGCTTGAAGTCGTCACCCTGTGCGGCGCTGATGGAGGTCGCGGTCCCCTCGTCGAGCGCCAGCCCCGCCGGGAGCGCGCCGGCGCGGAGGTCGACCGAGACGTCCTGCGCGCGCTCGAAGGAACCGGTGACGAGGATGAACTGCGGGTCCTGCGCCCACTCGCCGTTTCGCATCGACTGCGCGAGCGAGGGGTTCATCCCGAACGAGGAGACGACGGTCCCGTCGCGGATGATCAGGATACACGGCTCCGTGGTGCTCGGCCCGTTCTCCTGACTGAAGGTGCAGTCGGTGCCGCCCTGTCCGGCGACGCCCGTCTCGACGAACAGCCGCTGGACGCGCTCGGCCTCGCTCTGTCGAACCGAGACGGGGACGTTCGGGCCCGGACCCTGCTCTCCTTGCTGGGCGGTGCCGACCGTCTGGAAGTCCTCCTGCCGGATGACGGTCGTGTTCACGTACTCGGTCGTGTTGTTCCGCTGGACCTCGTGGTACGCCGCGATCTGCACCGTCCCGCGGGAGTTCACCAGGTCGCGCACCTCGCTGAGGTCGTCGTTGGGGACCTCGATGAGGACGAAGTCGCCGTTGCCGATCGTCCGGACGCTCCCGCCCGAGAGGCCGGCGGCGTTGATCTTCGACTCGAGCACCTCGATCGTCTGTTGGCGCGTCTCGTCGGTGACGCCGTCGCGGACGGTCTCGTACTCGTAGCCGGCGGCGTCGAGCGCGTTCCGGAGGTCGGCCTGCGTGGCGTTCTCCGTGACGAGTTCGACCGTCCCGCTGGAGTTCGTCGAGAAGCGGGCGATCACGTCGGAGCTGTCGCCGGTTTCCAGCTCCGCGGCGACCTGGCGTTCGACCTCGGCGGTGTCGCGACCCTCGAACTGGACCTCCTCGGCCGTGACGCCGACGAGGGGCGCCCGGATCCGCGACCCGCCAGACAACTCCAGCCCGTACTGGAGGTTCGTCGCGCTCTCCTGGGCGGCCGGTCCCTGGCTCCCGGACGGCTCGAACGCCGGCGCGAACAGGAACAGCGTCGAGAGGACGAGCATGAACACGAGCATGACGACCCGCCAGTTTTCCTTGATCGTCTCCCAGGCGCTCATCGTGCCACCCCCTCGAACTTGTACCAGCGAAGCAGCGACACGTTCAGCAGGTACGTGTTCATCAGGTCGGCAGCGAGCCCGAACACGAGGATCGTCCCGATGCTCGCGAGCAGCCCGATGCCGAAGAACGACGCGACGACCGCCATCACGGCCATCGCCGCGATGGAGGTGAGCGTCATCGTGACGCCGGTGCGCATCGCGCGGTACGTGGACTCATAGAAGTCGCCCGAGCGCCGGAGCACGCTGTTGTTCAGGAGGATGTCGGAGTCGACGGAGTAGCCGATGAGCATCAACAGCGCCGCGACCGTCCCGAGCGTGAGTTCGATGCCGAGGAGGTTCATCAGCGCGACCGGGATGACGATGTCCGAGAACGCCGAGACCACGACGGCGATGCTCGGGACGAAGGTCCGGAACAGCGCGAACACCAGCGCGGCCATCCCGGCGAAGGCGGCGACGACCCCGATCAGCGCGCGTTGCTGGGTCTCGGACCCGAAGGCCGCCCCGACGCCCTCGATCGACCGGACGTCGAACCCGGCCGCGTCGGCCTCCGACTCGAGCTGTCGGGTGAGCTCGCTCTGTTCGGTCTCTGATCCCTCCGTCTGGAAGGTGGCGATGTACACGTCGCTGTTCCCGACCCGCTGGATGCTGTTCGGCGTCGCGGTGAACGCCTCGCGGATGTCTTCGCGTGCCTGTGCGTCGCTCGGGGCGTCGACGGCGACACGCATCTCCGTGCCGCCGGTGAAATCGAGCCCCGGATCGACCGGCGTACCGGTCGTCACGTACGCCCCGCCGATGACGAGGATCGCGACGGCCAACACCGCGAGCGGTATCGCGGCGAGTTGCCGGTTGGTGTACCGGGTGTAATCGACCTCCGGTACCTCGAATCGAGCCATGGGTTCCGGTCCCCCCGCGCACCGAATAAGCCTTCTTCTTCGCGGCCACCGGTGTTTCAGCGGTATTCGCCGTTGAGGGTCCTGCTCCCGCCCGATCCCGGTTGGGGCCCCACACCGGTTCTCCCGTGGTCGCCTGGTCCACCGTCGAGTTCGCGCTATCGGAGTTCCGCAGACGCCCTCGCCGAGCCGGAGCGATACAGCGCGTCGTGGATACGGAGCGAGCCGCGGACCTGAACCGGCTGGGCCGCCCCGCCCTGCACCCGGAACTGACGGGGCTGACCCGCCCGCCACCCGGACCGACGCGCCCGTGTCCGCCGATCCTCGCGGCGGGGTCCGCTCCGGTGTCCCGCGAGCACACGGACGACAGACCGATGTGTCGACGGCCCGTAGTCGGCCTATGGGTGAGGACGTGACGCGCGTGGTCCTCTCGTTCCCCGACGGGTTGAGCGAGTGGGGCCGCGACCAGATCCGGACGGACCGCTACCGGAACTACCTCCGGCGGATGCTCGACGAGCCGCGGGTCGGCGACGAGCGCGAGGAGTTCGTCGACGTGGGCTGTTGCGGCGACTCGCTGGATCTCACGTTCCGCGTCGAGGCCGTCGAGGGGGGCGCCCGCATCGGCGACGGGACCGTCGTCGAGTTGGTCGAACGCACGGGCGCGGTCGATGGCGGATGGCGCGTGCAGTCTGCCGCCGGACCGAGGGAGTGAGTCGGGCACTGCGCCGCGGTCGGTCCCGCGCCCGCCGGGTCGACGCCGAACCCCGTGTCGGCGCCACTCGCGTGCCGGTGCGTCGCTCCGGCGAGTGAGAGTCAATCGTCGAGCATCGTCTCTATCGCCTCCCGGTCGATCCGTCTCGTTGCGTCCGGCGAGGACAGGATCCGAGCGATCGACCAGAACTCGACGTCCGTCGCCTCCTCGCCGGGGGTCGGGGTCCCGTCGGTCTCCGAGTAGTCGACGACGTACGTGATCATCGTGTAATGCCGATCCCGATGCGTGCTGTGGACCGCCGAGAGGAGATCGAGGGAGGACGGGTCCGCCGCGATCCCCGTCTCCTCCTCGAGTTCTCGAACGGCCGCGTTCGCGGGTTCCTCGTCGAACTCGGGATGTCCCCCGGGAAGCTCCCATTCGTCCCGGGCGACCGGGTCGATCAGGAGCACGGCGTCGTCGGCCCGAACGACGACGTCCACCGCGGGAACCGCGTTTCGAAAGTGACGGTGGCCACAGTCGGGACACGACCGTCGCTCTCGGCCGTGGATCTCCCGGCGCGTCAACTCGGCCCCGCACTGATGACAGTAGGACGGCTCGATGGCGACGATAGAGACGATGCCCGTCTCGTCCACCATAATCGTGGGGGACGGACGGTACTCGGAGCAGTGGCCGGTACTGAAGCGAGCGACGGCGCTCCGCCCGGACGGATCGTGAGCAGTGGCGTTCGCGAGACGACTCGAACGGGTTGGGCACACGCACCCGATCACAGGTCTCCGGCGAGTTGATATCGCGATATGAAATTTACGACAGGGGGCAGCGGACCCAGTGGTTCTACGGGATAAGTGCCGAGGATCGGCCGAGAGGACGGTAGCAGCGGGTTACGGCATGTACCGCACGGCGACGACTCCCGGAGCCGACCGTATCTCCACGCGGTTCACCCCGAGGCGTGCCGCGCGGGTTCGGCTGGCGTCGGCGTCGGCGAGCACGTCGGCGACCGCCCGATCGGTGTCGTCCTCGGGTACGGAGATGACGTGGATCTCGCCGGTCCCGGCGCGTTCGGTGCGGGCGAGCTCGCCGGTCTCGCGGTCGGCGGCGAGGTCGAGCGAGTGCTGCGTCGGGGGCTCCTCGCTCTCCTCGACGGCGATCTCCCGACGGTCGTGGACCTCGACGAGCTGCCAGGAGACGTTCATCGGCGGATCGGGTGCGACAACACCCTCGACGGCCTCGCCCTCGGCGACGCCGGGGTTCGAGGACAGCGTGTGCACCTGCCCGGAGTCGACGTCCCGAAGCACGGCCGAGCCGTCGTCCGCGTGGGTGACGAGGAAGACGCCGTCCCGCTCGCCGCCCGCGGTGTCGGCCGGGCCGGCGTCGCCGGCGGCCGCCGCGAGCGCGTCGCGGACGGCGTCCAGTTCGGATCCATCGGGGTCATCGTCGGTCATGGGCGGGATACGTGGGGAGGGGTTTTCCGGGTTTCGTGACCGGCGAGGGCGAGCGAACCTCGTGAGCGAGCCCTCGGAGGACGACGGAGCGAGGCAGTCCGTCAGCGACGGAAGTAGTGGACCAGCGGGACGAGCAGCGCGGCCCCCGCGGGGATCGCGAGCCCGGACAGCCGCGGCAGGTCGTACAGCACCGCGATCAGCGGCGCGAACGCGCCGGACGGCGGCGGTCGTGCGACCGTCTCGCCGTCGAGGACGAACGTCTCGGGAAGGGCGGCGACCAGACCGAGGTACAGCGACGCGAGGAACAGGTACCCGGCCAGCGCGAGGCCGAGTTCGTAGCCGGGGCGTCCCGGCGTTCCGCGGCGGCGCGAGCGCGCGACGAGCAACACGGGCGTGATCGTCGGGGCGACGGCGCCGAGCGCGACGACGACGTAGAACGCCCGGACGATCGAGAAGCGCGCCTGCGCGGTCGCACCGAACAGCGTGATCAGCGCGAGCGTGAACAGCAGGGTCAACAGCGCCGCCGCGAGGCCGCCGACGAGGACGTACGACTTGAACGTCAGCGACTCGCTGGCGCGTGCGGCGTACGGGAACGCGCCGAACACGCCGCGGTACCCGTCGTCGCTCCCGCCGGACTCGACTCCGGCGGGGTCGTCCCCGCCGGACGCCGTCGCGGCCTCGGGCGTCGCCTCGGCGTCTGTCATCGCCCGTGGTTGGGTCGCGGCGGTGTTAAGCGCGCCGTCCGCGGTTCCGGGTTCCGCGGTCGTCGGATCGGCACACGCGACGGAACGACGGCGCGGCGAAGGCGGCATCGTCGTCGCGAGCCGTCCCGCGTGGCGTCGGGAGGGTGGCGAGGACGGCAGGGTTTTGCCGGCGGCGGACGGCGGTTCCCGCATGAACGTCGACATCGGCAACGCCCTCGGCGGCGACCTCGGGCTGGAACGGGGGGACCTCGACACCCTCGACGAACGCGTCGCCGACGCCCACGAGCGCATCGAGCGCGGACGCGCCCGGTCGGAACACGGGTACGCCGCGTTGAACCTCCCCGACACGTGCGACCCCGACGCGATCCGACGAGCGGCCGACGGCTTCGACCCGGAGCACCTCCTGACGGTCGGGATCGGCGGGAGCGCGCTGGGAGCCGCGACCCTCACCGGCGCGCTCGGGGCGGGCGTCGACTGCCGCTACCTCGACAACGTCGACCCCGTGTGGGTCCGCGCGATCGTGGACGAGGTGGACCTCTCGTCGACCGTCGTCAACGTCGTCTCCCGCTCCGGGACGACCGCGGAGACGCTCTCGAACTTCCTCGTCGTCCGCGAGGCGATGGAGGCCGCGGGCGTCGACTGGACCGAACGCACCGTCGTCACCACGGGCACTGAGGGGAACCTCCGGTCGATGGCCGCCCGCCACGACCTCCCCGCGCTGGACGTGCCCGACGGCGTCCCGGGCCGCTTCTCCGCGCTGTCGACCGTGGGGCTGTTCGCCGCAGAGGTCGCCGGCGTCGATCTGGACGCGGTGCTCGCGGGGGCAGCCGACGAGGCCGACCGCCTCGCGGGATCGCTGTTCGAGTCGCCGGCGTACGCCTACGGCGCGACGACGTACGCGCTGGCCGAACGCGGCGCGGCGACGAACGCCGTGATGCCGTACGCCGAGTCGCTGGAGCGGTTCGCCGAGTGGTTCGCCCAGCTCTGGGCCGAGTCGCTCGGGAAGGACGGACGGGGACAGACGCCCGCGAGGGCGCTCGGCGCGACCGACCAGCACAGTCAGCTCCAGTTGTATCGCGCCGGCCCGGCGGACAAGCTCGTCACGCTCGTTCGACCTCGCGAATCGAACGACGTGGGCATCCCCGAGACGGATCTGGAGGGGCTGTCGTACCTCGGCGGCTCGTCGCTCGGGGAGCTGCTGGACGCGGAGTTCCGCGCGACCGAGGCGAGCCTCGCGGCCGCCGGGCGCGAGAACGTCCGGATCGAGATCGACCGGGTCGACGAGCGCGGGCTCGGCGAACTGCTGTACGGGATGGAGGCCGCGTGCGTCCTCTACGGCGAACTCGCCGAGGTCTCGACGTTCACCCAGCCCGCAGTCGAGTGGGGGAAGAACGCCGCACGCGGCCTGCTCGGCGGCGGCGAGTTCAGTGAGGCCGACGCCGTCACCGAGAAGCGGCGCCTGGAGGTGGAGTGAGGTGAGCGTCGAACTCGGCCCGCCCGACGGGACGATCGAGGCCCGGGCGGTCGCGATCCGCGGGGGGCAGGCGCTGCTCGCGGTGTTCGCCGGCGTCGTCGCCGTGGGCGCCATGGTTCCGGCGTTCGAGTGGGCGGCCCTGGCGGTCGGATTCGGGGCCGAGTCGGCGGCGACGGCGGTGTTCGTCACCGTCGGCAACGCCGCCGGCTTCACCGCCGCGGCGCTGTTGTTCCTCCTGTACGCCGGCGACCTCGACGTCCTGCGCGTCCGGCGGCCGACGGGCCGCGACGCCGCGGTCGCCGTCGGCGGCGCGATCGGTCTCATCGTCGCCGGCTACGGGATCCTCCTGGCGTTCTCGGCCGCGGGGCTGTCACCGAGCACGAATGAGGCGCTCACCAACCCGCCGGCGTACTTTCTGGCGATGATCCCGCTGTCGTTTCTCACGGTCGCCGTCGGCGAGGAGCTGCTCTTCCGGGGCGTCGTGCAGGGCGAGTTGCGGCGCGCGCTCGGCCCGGCTGGCGCCATCGCGGGCGCGTCGCTGCTGTTCGGGCTGTTGCACTACGTCGCCGGGACGGGGACGCCGGCCGAGAAGCTCGTCTACGTCGCCGTCGCGGCGACGCTCGGGATCGGGTTGGGCGCGCTGTACGAGTACACCGACACCATCGTCGTACCGATCGTGGTCCACGGCGCGTACAACGCCGTCCAGTACGCTGTCCAGTACCTGGAGACGGCCGGTATCTGAGGCGCCGTCTGGTTCTTCCGGGAGGCTATGCCGGGTTCTTCCGGGTCAGGTCGCTCCCGCAGATCCGACAGCGGTCGCGGTTCTCGTCGAAGGTTCGGCCACAGCCCGTACACTGGAACCGCCAGTCGCGCTCCTCCTCGATGCCCTCGCGGGCGATGACGCGGACGCGGACGTCCATGTGCTCGGCGACGTTCTGCATGGCGTAGTCGTCGGTGACGAGCGTCGCGTCGAGCTCGAACGCCGCCGCGAGCAGGCGCAGGTCCGTGTCGGACAGCTCCGCGAGGTCGCCGGTCTCCTCGGCGGCGCTGCGGACGCGGCCGACGGCCCCCTCGCCGGGGACGTGGATGTGCATCCCGGCGCCCTCCTCGGCGTCGAACCGGAGCGCGGTCTCGCCGGTGAGTTCCGCCTGGACCGCGGGGATCGAGGCGGTTCGGTCGTCGCTGTCGTACCCGTGGATGAACGCGGACGAATCGAGGACTTCCATTACGTGCGAACGACGATGTAGTCTTTCACGGCCTGCACGTCCGCGACCGGGACGTGGAATCGGCCCGACTCGTCGCGATCGAACGGCACCTGCGCCGGCGAGAGCTCCTCGTTCGGCGTGACGAGCAGGTCCGACAGCGAGCCCGTCTTCAGGTCCATCGTGATGTTGTACAGCATGCCCAGCTCGGTGCCGTCCGAGCCCATGACCGCCTTCCCCGAGAGGTTCTCGGCGAGGATGTCTGCCATACGTGCGGTCACTGACGCGACGAGCATAAACGCCACGCTGGCGTCCGACGCGGGGCGGACACCACGCGTTCGGGGGAATCGGATCCGTCGGCGCCCCCGCCGGCCACGCAGTATCCGCCGCCGCTAGCGACGCCGCGTTCGTCGCCGGCGACGAGCGCGGTCGCCCCGCTTTCGACGGAGTCGAAGCCCTTACTTCACGCGGCCGTCCAGTACCGACAAGAGCCGTTCTTCGCCGTAGAGAGGATCTCAGCCATGTCAGACACGAATTCCGACGCCGATACCGAGGAGACGTTCGACGCCGGCTCGCTCCGCACGCCCATCGTTGCGGTGCTCGGCCACGTCGACCACGGGAAGACGACGCTGCTCGACCGCATCCGCGGGTCCGCCGTTCAGGAGGGCGAGGCGGGAGCCATCACCCAGCACATCGGCGCGACCGCCGTGCCGCTGTCGACGATCTCCGAGATGGCCGGCGCGCTCGTCGACCCGACCGACTTCGACCTGCCCGGCCTGCTGTTCATCGACACGCCCGGTCACCACTCGTTCTCGACGCTGCGCTCTCGCGGCGGCGCCCTCGCCGACATCGCGGTGCTGGTCGTCGACGTGAACGACGGCTTCCAGCCGCAGACGGAGGAGGCGATCAACATCCTCAAGCGGACCGGCACGCCGTTCGTCGTCGCCGCGAACAAGGTCGACACGACGCCCGGCTGGAACCCGCAGAACGGCCAGCCGATCCAGCAGTCCCTGGAGCAGCAGTCCGAGCGCGCGACCTCCCGCCTCAACGAGAACCTCTACGAGCTCATCGGCGACCTCTCGGACGAGGGGTTCTCGGCGGACTTCTACTGGCGCGTGCAGGACTTCCAGTCCAACATCGGCGTCGTCCCCCTCTCGGCGATGACCGGCGAGGGGATCCCCGACCTGCTCACCGTCCTGATGGGCCTGTCCCAGCGCTACATGAAGGAGGAGATGTCCGTCGACGTGGCCGGCCCCGGCGTCGGGACGGTGCTCGAGGTGAAAGACGAGCAGGGGTTCGGCGCGACGCTGGACGTGGTGCTGTACGACGGCGTCGTCCGCGAGGGCGACACCGTCGTCGTCGGCGGCCGCGACGAGCCGATCGTGACGGAGGTGCGCGCGCTGCTCCAGCCGCGCCCGAACGCCGAGATCCGCACGGAGAAGCGCTTCGAGCGCGTCGAGGAGGTCCGCGCGGCCGCGGGTGTCAAGATCGCCGCGCCCGACCTGGACGACGCGATGTCGGGCGCGCCGGTCCGCGTCGTCCGCGGCGACGACGTCGACGCCGTGACAGAGGAGGTCAGGAAGGAACTCGCCAAGATCGAGGTCGACACCACGGAGGACGGGGTCGTGGTGAAGGCCGACACGCTCGGGAGCCTGGAGGCGATGGCGAACGCCCTCGACGAGGCCGAGATCCCGATCCTCCGTGCGGAGGTCGGCGACGTGGCCCCGCGCGACGTGACCGTCGCCCAGACCGCCAAGGAGGACGTCCACAAGGTGATCCTCGGGTTCAACGTCGACGTGCTCCCCGACGCCGAGGAGGCGCTCGAACACGGCGACGTGCGCCTGTTCGACGACGACGTGATCTATCAGCTCGTCGAGGAGTACGACGAGTACGTCGAGGAACTCGAGCGCGCACAACAGGAGACGGTGCTCGACAAGATCACCAAGCCCGCGCGCTTCCGCATCCTCCAGGACCACACCTTCCGCCAGAACGACCCCGCGGTCGTCGGCGTCGAGATCCTCTCGGGGACCGTCCAGAACAACCGGCCGGTCGCGAAGTTCGAGGGCAGCGAGCCGAACCGCGTCGGCACCCTCTCGGGCATCCAGCATCAGGGCGACGACGTGGAGTCGGCGCAGGCGGGCGAGCGCGTCTCCGTCGCCATCGACGGGCCCACCGTCGGCCGCCAGATCGAGGAGGGCGACGAGCTGTGGGTCGAACTCCCCGAGAAACACGCGAAGATCCTCGAACAGGAGCTCGCCTCGGAGATCCGCGCCGACGAGATCGAGGCGCTGAAGGCGTACCTGGAGAAGCGACGGAAGGCGGACCCGTTCTGGGGGAAGTAGTCCGCGGGACCCGCTCCGACCCCGGTCGCGTCCGATCTCGGACGCGGTCTCGTTTCCGATCCCGTTCGCCGTCTCCTCCCCGCGACCAGCGCCGGCGCCACGATCCCCTCGGCCGACGTGACCTCGTGGTCACCGGACAACCGGAGGAACAACACTCGTCACTCACAGAAATTATTCTCGTATTATTTCAGACGTAACAGATTTTACGGCCCGGATAGTACCGTTAAGCTGGTGAGAGTCGATGAGTGTCCGAGACCCATCCAGCGACGACGTCGTCCCCGGGGCCGACCGCGTCGGTCCCGTATCGCCGTCGAAGTACGACCTGCTGCTCGCGGCCGTGCCTGCGTTGCTCCTCGCCGGGGCGGCCGCGGCCACGCGGTTGGCGCTGCCCGCGTCGGTCGGGACGGGGCTCGGCTCGCTGCTCGCGGCGCTGCTCGTCGGCTACGGCCTGTTCGTCGACCCGCCCCTCGGCGGCCGCGACACCTGACCGCACGGGCGACGCGCCGATCCGCTCGGCATCGACCAGCGTTCCCAGATCCGGCGACGGTCAGGCTCCGATCCGTCGTCACGCCGGGCGATCTCCGTTCAATCGCTCTGCACAGCGAAACCGCAAGACGACAGTTCGGATCGGAGTAGTGCCGACGACCGATCCACTTGTCGGTCGGCGAGCGCGCGGATCGGCGGACGGCGTCCCTCACCGACGGGACGGAGAACGAGTCCGAGCGGCCGAAGCGCCTATCGCGCGGTCGGTTCGAGGTCGTCGCCGACGGCGGACATGACCTGCGCGGCCGCGCTGGCCGCGAGGCCGCGGGCGACCTCCTCGCGGTCCTCGTCGTCGAGGCCGGCCTCGATGTCCTCCAGATCGGGCGAGAAGCCCGCGCTGACGGCGTGACCGATCGGCGGCTGGACCGCGACGGTGGCCTGCGCCCCGTTCGTGCCGTAGGAGAGTTCGGAGCCGACGGCGTAGCCGTCGGGGAGATACGACTCGGTTCGCGTGACGATGGTGGCGACCGCCCGGCGAAGCGCGTCCTTCTGGTCGGCCGTGAGGTCGACCTCCTCGGGACGGCCCGCCTCGACGACGCCAGGCGCCCCCGCATAGGGGTTGTTGCCGTTCATTAGGGTCGGCGATGATATGGGTGGTCCGCGTAAAAAGGCGTCGGCGATCTGTCGGGTGAATACACTATCGAGCCCCCGAGAGCCGGGGCGGCCGGCTCACGCGATCGGTTCGCTCTCGCCGTAGGCGGCGACGACGACCGCGGCGACGTACGCCGAGTCGTCGGTCTCGACGGTCGCACACCGGGTCCCCTCGTGGTCGAACGTCCAATCGCGGAGGTCGCGGCCGGCGTCGAGGCCGGTCGAGACGGTCTCGCGGACCGCGTCGGCGTCGCTGCCGTCGGCCTCGTAGAACAGCCCCGGACCCGGACCCGTCGCCCACCCGAGGCAGGCCGTGACGCTCTCGGTCTCGTGGGCGTCCTCCGGCGAGGCGGCCGCGTGCGCCTGCACGACGGTGAGGCGGTCGCCGGCGGGCCCGAGATCCGGGGCGGTGTCGACGGCGCGGACGGTCGCGTCGGCGGGAACGACCGACGAGACGGTGACGAGGTTGAAGTCGCCGACGCCGGCGTCGGAGAGCGCGGCGTCGTAGGCGGCCAGCTCGGTCGGCCCCCGGCCGATGCCGTCGGCGACGTGGATGTCCATATCGGGAGTGGTGTGTCGGGGCGAAAGTGGGTGTCGATAGCGAGGCGTGAGGGAGTGAGCGAAGCGAACGACCGAAGGCCTCGGCGACCGGCGTTCACGAATCGCTGCGCGATTCGTGCGCTCATGGGACCGCAGGTCCCGTGAACGGCGAGGTTCGAAGGGCCGAGCCGCTCAGAAAACAGTGAGCCGTGGGGAAGGCAACGAAACGAGATCGAAAAACCGCCGGACGCGACCGCGAATCGGAGCCGAGTCAGTACTGGTAGCGACCGAACTCGCCGTCGTTGAACACCGGACCCTCGGTGTCGGTTTCGATCTTCTCGCGGGCGTCGTCGAAGTCCGCGCGGCGGACGGTCGTGCGCTCGTCGCGGATGGCGAACATCCCGGCCTCGGTCGTGAGCGCGGCGATGTCGGCGCCCGAGTAGTCGTCGAGGTCCGCCGCGAGGTCGGCGAAGTCGACGTCGTCGGCGATCGTCATGTCGGCGGTGTGGATCTCGAGGATGCGCTCGCGACCCTCGGGACCGGGCTTGGGCACCTCGATGAGGCGGTCGAAGCGGCCGGGCCGGAGGATCGCCTCGTCGAGCATGTCGAAGCGGTTCGTCGCCGCGATGATCCGCACCTCGCCGCGGTCGTCGAAGCCGTCCATCTCCGAGAGCAACTGCATCATCGTGCGCTGGACCTCGGCGTCGCCGGAGGTCTTCGAGTCCGTCCGCTTGGCGGCGACGGCGTCGATCTCGTCGATGAAGATGACCGCGGGCTCGCGCTCGCCGGCGAGATCGAACAGGTCGCGCACGAGGCGCGCCCCCTCCCCGATGAACTTCCGGACCAGCTCCGAGCCGGCCATCTTGATGAACGTCGCGTCGGTCTCGTTGGCGACCGCCTTCGCGAGCATCGTCTTGCCCGTGCCGGGCGGTCCGTGCAGGAGGACGCCGCTGGGTGGGGTGATCCCGACCTCGCGGAACGCGTCGGCGTTGACGAGCGGGTCCTCGACGGCCTCGCGCACCTCGCGGACCTGGTCGTCGATGCCGCCGATGTCGGCGTAGGTGACGTCCGGGGAGGCGTCGACCTCCATCGCCTGCGCGCGGGCGTCGGTCTCGTCGTCGAGCACCGTCTGCACGCTGAAGGAGTCGTTGATGGCGACCCGGTCGCCGGCCTCCAGTTCGTCCTCCAACTGGGGCGAGAGGTCGGTGAGCACCTCCTGGTTGTTGCCGTGCTGTTTGATCACCGCGCCGTCCTCGGTGAGCTCCTCGACGGTCGCGATGTACAGCGAGGCCGTCTTCAGCGCCTCGTTTCGGCGCTTGAGCTCGTCGACCTCCTCCCGAAGGTCCGAGCGGCGACTCTGAGCCTCATCGAGGCGGTCGTCCAACTCGTCGTTGACCTGGACGATCCGCTCGAAGTGCTTGCGAAGCGCCTCCAGCCGCTCGGCCTCGTTCATGTCGGGATCCAGATCGAGGCGGGGCCGGTCGGGGAGAGACGGACTCCGAGACATTTCTTGCCCGTCCTTAGGCACCGCCGGTAAAGGGGCTTTGGGTGCCGGGAGCGTTCGCCTCCGTGTTACGGTCCTCCCCGCCGTCCACGACATCCGCGTCGGACGGCGGCGCCGTCCGCTTACAGGTCCAGCAGCGCCTCCGCCTCGTCGAGGTAGTCGTCGTACACGCCGATCGCCGACTCGATCGGGCCGGACTCCGTCATGTCGATGCCGGCGATCTCCAGCACGTCGATCGGGTACTCCGAACCGCCCGCGCGCAGGGCCGCCCGGTACTCCTCGGCGGCGACCTCGCCCTCGTCCTCGATTCGGTCGACGATGGCCGCGGCCGCCGAGATGCCCGTCGAGTACTGGTAGACGTAGAAGTTGTAGTAGAAGTGAGGAATACGCATCCACTCGCGGCGGATGTGTTCGTCGACGTCGGCGTCGGCGTGGCCGTAGAACTCCGCCTTCAGGTCGCCGTACAGCTCGTCGAAGACGTCCGGCGTGAGCGGCTTGCCCGCCTCGTCGTGCTCGTGGATGGCCTGCTCGAACGCCGCGAACATCGTCTGGCGGAAGAGGGTGGACCGGAAGCGTTCGAGGTACTGGTCGAGCGCGTGGACCCGAAGCTCGTCGGACTCGGCGTTCTCGAGCAGGTGCCTCGTCAGCAGCGTCTCGTTCACCGTGGAGGCGACCTCGGCGACGAAGATCTCGTAGTCGGCGTACTGCCACGGCTGGGCCTCCTTCGCCAGCTCCGAATGCATCGAGTGACCCAGTTCGTGGGCCAGCGTGTACATCGAGGACACGTCGTCCTGATAGTTCATCATGATGAACGGCTGGGTGTCGTACGTGCCCGCCGAGTAGGCGCCCGAGCGCTTCCCGCGGTTCTCGTACACGTCGACCCAGCGCGACTCCAGCCCCTCGGCCATCCGCCGCTGGTACTCCTCGCCGAGCGGTGCGACCGCCTCGACCACGTGTTCCTTGGCCTCCTCGTAGCTGATCTCGGGGCCCTCGTCGCCCGTCAGCGACATGTACAGGTCCCACATCTCCAGGGTGTCGACGTCGAGCGCCCGACGCTTCAGGTCGGCGTGACGCCCCAGCGAGTCGAGGTTGTCGCGGACGGTGTCGACGAGCGTGTCGTACACCTCGACCGGAACGTTCGGCCCGTTCAGGGCGGCCTGTCGGGCGGAGTCGTAGTTACGGGCCTCGGCCATCTTCACGTCCTTCTTGACGCTCTTCGCGAGCGTCGTCCCCACCGTGTTGCGGACGGTCTCCCACTCGGAGTAGAACTCCTCGTGAACGCGCCGGCGGAACTCCCGATCCGGCTTCTGGAGCAGCGTCGTGAAGTTGCCCTGGGAGATCTCGACCTCGTCGCCGTCGGGGTCCGTCACCGTCGGGAACGTCATGTCCGCGTCCGACAGCATCGAGTACGCCTCGCCCGCGGCCCCGGTGACCTCGCTCAGGTCCGCGAGCAGTTCCTCGACCTCCGCCGAGCGCGTGTGCGGCTTCATCCGAAGCACATCGTCGAGGAAGTGCTCGTACTCCGCGAGCGCGGGCTCCTCGTCGATCATGTCCTCGACGTCCGACCACTCCAGCTCCTGCAGTTCGGGTTCGAGATAACTCGACGCGCTCGACGCCTCGGCCGACAGCGCCTGTGCCTTCGAGGACATGGCCTGATACTCCTGATCGCGAGTGTCCTCGTTCGAGCGCAGTCGCGCGTACGACGTGACCTTCGACACCTCGCGGAACACCGCCTCGTAGGTGTCGAGCAGCTCGCGAAGCGTCGCCGCGCTCTCGGTCGCGCGCCCCTCGTACGCCCGGAGGTCGTCGAGTCGCGCCTCCACGTCCTCGTAGGCGGCCTCCCAGGCCTCGTCGTCCGCGTAGATGGAGTCGATGCTCCACTTGTACTCCTCGTCGATCTCCGAGCGGTCGGGAACCGAACTCATGCGAGTGACTCGCCCGTGGCCGGTGGTAAGTCTTGCCAAGACGATCCGGCAGTATCGCCCGACAGCGACGCCGGCTGTACCGTTCAGTTCCGATCCGGATACGGAGCTTCGACCAGCTGTAGCTTGACTCCGGGAGCGCGCCTGAACCGCTTCGTGTCGACCGTGGACAGCCCCGCGTCCCCGAGCCACCGGTTCACCGCGTCGAGGTCGAGCGTGCCGCCGCCGAGCGTGATCAGGTAGGTGAGGTCGATCAGCGCGACGCCCACGTCGGCGATCGACGAGTCGCCGCCTCAACCGAACTGGTCGAGTATCGCGAGCCGACCGCCGGGCGCGAGCGCGGCGGCGGCGCGGTCGAGCAGCGTCGCCGCCTCCGCCGGAGAGTGCCCGTGGAGGACGTTGAACAGGAGAACGAGGTCGTAGCCCGAGTCCGCGTCGCTGTCAGCGTCGCTGTCGGTCCCCGGCTCCCCGTCGACGTCGGCGTCGGCGGCCGCCTCGCGTGCCGGCTCCAGCGCGGGAGACCGATCGACCAGCGTCACCGACGCGCCGCGGCGCGCGAGTTCGACCGCGTAGGTGCCGTGACCGCCGCCGAGGTCGAGGACGCGGGCGCCGGAAACGTCGCCGAGAGCCTCAGCGACCGGGTCGACCAACAGCGACGCCGACGAACGGAACCCCGCCTGCGTCGTCGCCCACGCCGCCTCGTCGTCGCCGAGCCAGTCGTACAGCGACTCGCCGGGGTCCCCCTCGCGGACGGCGCGCTCAGCGTGATCGCGCCAGTACGGGAGGACCACGTCGACCCAGAACCGCGCGAACGGCGCGAGGTTCGCGTCGCCGCCGTCGGTGAGCCACCGCTCGGTCGTCCGTGTCCGCCAGTATTCGTCCCCCGAGCGGCCGACGTACCCGACCGCGACGAGCGCGTCGAGCAGGCATCGCAGGGCGTCCTCCTCGCACGCGAGCGCGGCAGCGAGGTCCGACAGCGTGCGCGGCCCATGGAGGGCCGCGAACACGCCGAGCTCGTCGGCGAGCGCGACGGTATGCAGTGAGGCCGCGCCGTGGACGTCGAGGATCGCCACCGGCGCGAGGTTTGCACGAAAGGCGAGCCGTTCGAGGAACCCCGGAATGACCGGCATCAGCCGATCACCGGGTGCTGGGCGCTCATGTTCGGTGAACGGTTCGGGCGGTGATAACCACCACTACACGATCCATAAATCGAATAACGCGATATAAAATCAGCTTCGGTGGATAGGACGCCGTCGGATAGAACCGGTCCGAGAGCAGAACCACGGACACCCGCATGGATTCACTGTTCGATTGCCGAGACGGAATTCTTCGAGAGATCGGCCGTCCTCTTCACGTACTCTGGAGTCGTTGACAACGAACAGCCTCACCTCCGATGCAGAACACCTGGTTTGAAACGAACCGCCAGAGAAGTCGATCGCACATTCGCTCCGCCGATGACCGACATCGACCCGCCACCGTCGCCTGACGGTCCGACTGATCTCCTCATCGACGGGACCCGAGAGGAGGTGGTGGCGTGTCTAGATCGGATCGGCGCGGCCGACGCCGAGGCCCGAAGACGTGCGCTGCGGGCGATTCGAGATGTCGCCAGCGAGGATCCGAGCGTCTTCGACGGACTCGCGGACCCGCTCGCGTCGTTCCTGACCGACGAGGGCCGGGCGGTGCGGCTGACGACGGCGAAGCTGTTCGTCACCCTCGCCGACTCGGAACCGGGTGTCGTGCTCCCGGTCGTCGACCCGCTCGCCGAACGACTGGCCGACGAGGAGGAGTTCTACTACGTCCGAGCGCGGTGTGCGGAGGCGCTCGGCTATCTCGGTCGCGACAGCCCCGAATCGGTCAGCGACCCGGAGATCCTCGCGGACTTCCGCATCGGGCTGTCGTTCGACGAACCGGAAGTCAAGGAGAAACTGGCCAAGGCCCTGGAGTGTGTCGCGCTGGGCGACCCGAGTCGACTCCGCCACCAGGTAGAGTCGCTCGCCGAGCACCTCGACGACGACGAAGAACTCGTTCGCTACCACCTCTGTACGGCGCTGACGGCGATAGGCTGTGAGCACCCTGCGAAGCTCGCTCCGGGCCGTGACGCGCTCGCGGCCCGACTGTCGGATGACGACGAGGACCCGCACGTCCGCGGGCGGGCCGCCGAGGCACTCGGGCTGTTAACCCGCGTCTCCGACGAGCGTGGTACCGTGTCGCCAGCGATCGGCACTGACGACGACGAGTTCGTCCGCTCGCGGGTCGCGTTCCTTCAGGAGACACACGACGACTCGCCGGTCGATCGAGACGATCGCGTAGGGACGCTCGAATCGATTCGAGACGGTACCGAGAAGGCCGTCGATGCGATGAGGACACCCGACGAGTACGAATGCCCTCACTGTGGGGTTGCGCTTCCGGACGGCGGGTTACCGATGTGCCCGAACTGCGGTTCACCGCGCTGACCGACCGGCCGTCTCCCATCCGCAGGGATTAAGCGCTTTTAGCCGAGCCTAAACCGCATGGCAGAAGATGAATCGACTCCTGAAGGGGCCCGTGACTCTACCGCAGGGGACGTGAGCCGGTAGATGGCTACCGACGCCGGAGAGTTCGAAACTGAACTGGACGCCTACCGCGATCGCGTCGAGAAACCGCTGTGGCGGCTGTTCGTGGCGTACGGCCGCGGCGAGTGGCGGTGGCTCGCGGTCGGTCTCCTCACGAGCGTGTTCACCTACGCCGCGCTGCTGGTGACGCCGATCGTCCTCGGGACGACCATCGACGCGGTGTTCACACAGGAGAGCGCGTACGCGCTCCCGCTGGTGCCCGAGGCGTGGCTGCCGACGGCGCGCACCGACCAGTTCAGGCTGTCGGCGACGATCATCGGCGTCGCGCTGCTGGGCGGCGCGGTGCTCCAGTGGGTCCGCGGCGTCTCGATTAACTTCTTCGCCCACGGCGTGATGTACGCGATCCGGGTCGACGCCTACGAGAAGATGCAGCGGCTCGACATGACGTTCTTCGACAAAGCGCTGGGCGATGCGGTCCGGACCGGCGTGATCGTCCTCGGCGTCACCGCCGCGCTGGAGTGCACGAACCGGCAGCCCACCCTCGTGACGCTCGGGGCGGTGCCGCTGGTCGGCGGAGGGTAGGTTCCCGCGGACCGCGGATCGGAGGTGTTATCAATTTTTAGGCCCGCCTAAAGATGTATGTCGGAAGACGACACGGAACGCGGGGCACCGACGCGACGAGACTACGTGAAGTACGGCGGCGCGATCGTCGGCGGCGGACTGCTCGCCGGCTGTACCGGCGACGGTGCCGGGGGCGACAACACCGAGACCGACACCTCGACACCGGGAGAGTCGACAGACGGGGAGACGTCCACGTCCGAAGACGAGAGCTACTCGGTGACGATGGCGCCGATGGGCGAGGTCACGTTCGAGCGGGTGCCGGAGACGGCCGTCCTGTTCGACGACGTCTGGGCCGACCACCTCGTCGCCCTCGGACAGCACGACAAGATCGTCGCCACGGGCAGGCCAGGCGGATACTTCACCGGCTTCTACGACCAGCTTCCGGGCGTGTCCTTCGACACGGAGGGGCTCACCGCGATGTGGAGCGACGGCCTCTCGAAGGAGCTGTTCTACGAACTCGACGCGGACGTCCATCACCTCGACCCGTGCCGGTGGCTCTCGTTCGACTCGGGCTGGGACCGGGACGACTTCGAGGAGGTGACCGACACCGTCGCCCCGTTCTTCTGCAACCGGTTCAGCCGGGCTCACGCCGAGCCGCCGGAGGGGGAGTGCCGCGACTCCTACGAGTACTACAGCGTGTGGGAGCTCGCGGCGAAGTTCAGCCGGGTGTACCAGGCGGAGAACAGAGGGGAGCAGCTCCGCGCCGTTCGCGAGGAGATGGTCGCCGAGATCCGCGATCGGCTCCCGCCCGCCGACGACCGCCCGACCGTCGCGCTGGTCGTCTTCAACCCCAAGGAGCAGACGTTCGGCACCTACGAGATCAACGGCCCGGGGTTCGCCAAGGCACACTACCGACCGCTCGAGCCGGTCGGAGCGTTCGCTGACAGCGACAAGACGTACGCGAACGACTACAGCGACGTCGACCTCGAGGAGATGCTGGAGGTCGATCCCGACGTGATCATCCACCACTGGGACATCGAGCCCTCCGACCGGTTCAACGCGATGTTGGATCTGGAGGAGGACGCGGTCGGCAGCGAGCTCACCGCGATCCGGAACGACCGCGTCTACGTCGGCGGGACGCCGATGCAGGGACCGATCTTCAACCTGTTCCAGTTGGAGAACGCCGCCCAGCAGATCTATCCCGAGGAGTTCGGCGAGTTCCGGGGCGCGACGGAGACCCCAGAGGAACAGCAGCTGTTCGACCGCCAGCGGGTCGCGGACATCATCAACGGGACCGCCTGATGCGAGCGCGCGAGTGGGCTGTGGCCGCATCGTTCGGAGATCCGTCCGAGTACGGGATCCCGGATCCGCCGGCGGTTCGTGCGTGCCGTCTCGACTGCGGCGGGCTGGCCCTCTCGTCCGAAGGCGACGAACTGTTCATCGCGGCCGAACGACCGGTCCGGGTCCGGCGATAGCGAGATCACCGAGCCCACACACTGCCGCAAGCGACTCGGACTCTCCGATCGATACCGCTGTCGCGATCGGCGGCGGCACCGGCACCTCGACGGCCCCGTCGCCGCCCGCCACGGCCTCGATACGCTCGTCGTCGATTCGGCGAACCCGTCCTCCGAAGCGGCGCTCGACTGGAGGACTTCACTCCATCCCTATGCGAGCAGGCGGGGGTGGCGGGGACAACACGCAGGACGCCGATCGTCAACCGAGTCGAGGCGACGCGGCGACGAGTCCGTTCGGTACAGCTGCACTCCAGCTGACAGACTGATGAATAGTATGTGGTCCGATAGATGTCTCAAGTGCGAACGGTGAAACAGGTCTGGTCCGCCGTTCGAGGTCGGAGGGAACTCTCGAGGGAGTCCGGTCGGCCGATAGCGTGGCACCGCAGCCACCCGCGGGTTTTTGCCTCAGCTGAGCGATCTGTTCGACATGGACCTCGACGACGACCTCGCCGCGGCGGTCGGGCGCGCCTGGACCGACACCGCACCGTGGGAGTTCATCACCGAGTTGACGGCGCTGGGGAGTCGGATGGGTGCGAGCGAGGGTGAGGCGCGCGCGGCCGACCTCGTCGCCGAGACCTTCGAGGAGGTCGGACTCGACGGCGTTCGACGACAGCGGTTCGACGCGACCGAGTGGCGCCGCGGCGGGACGACGCTTCGACTCACCGCGCCCGCCGACCGCGCGTTCGACGCCATCGCGCTGCCGTACAGCCCCGCGGGCGAGGCGTCGGGCGAGCTCGTCGACGTGGGCCACGGCACGCCCGAGGAGATCGAAGCGACCGACGTGGAGGGGAAGATCGCCGTCGCCTCGACGACGACGCCCGGGAACTCGCGGTTCATCCACCGGATGGAGAAGTTCGGCACCGCCGCGGAGGCGGGCGCGGACGGGTTCGTCTTCGTCAACCACGTCCCCGGACAGCTGCCGCCGACGGGGTCGCTCACCTTCGGGGAGGAGGCGTCGATCCCGGCGGTGGGCGTGAGCAAGGAGACGGGAGCGTGGCTCACCGAGTACGCCGGCGAGGGCGGGGAGGTCGACCTGTCGGTCGACGCCGAGACCGTGCAGGGGGAGTCACAGAACGTCCTCGCGCGCACGGGGCCGGAGACCGACGAGTTCGTGCTCGTGCTCGCCCACTACGACGGCCACGACATCTCGGAGGGGGCGCTGGACAACGGCTGCGGCGTCGCGACGCTCGTCGTCGCCGCCCGCGTGCTCGCCGCCGCCGACCTCGACATCGGCGTCCGGTTCGCCGCCGTCGGCTGCGAGGAGACGGGACTGCTCGGCTCCGAGCACCTCGCGGAGACGACGGACCCGGACGGGGTGAAGGCCGTCGTCAACCTCGACGGAGCGGGTCGCTTCCGGGACCTGATCGCCATGACACACACTTCGGAGGCGACCGCGCGGGTGGCCCGGCGCGTGGGCGATCGGACGCGCCAGCCGGTGGACGTGCGCGAGGAGCCGCACCCCTTCTCCGACCAGTGGCCGTTCGTCCGGCGGGGG
Organism: Halobaculum saliterrae; assembly: GCF_009831625.1. Classification (GTDB taxonomy): domain Archaea; phylum Halobacteriota; class Halobacteria; order Halobacteriales; family Haloferacaceae; genus Halobaculum; species Halobaculum saliterrae. The sequence continues at coordinate 284,022 of NZ_WUUS01000001.1, forward strand.
ACGGCGGGGCTCCAACTGCACTCCGACTCCGGCGAGCGCGGCCGCGGGTGGGGGCACACCCACGCCGACACGCGGGACAAGGTCGACGACCGGTGCATCCGCGAGCACGGCGTCCTGGCGGCGCTCATGGTCCGCGAGCTGGCGGACGAGGCGACGGAGGTTCCGATCCTCGATCAGTACGACCTGGAGGACGCGTTCCGCGAGGCCGACTTCGAACCGGGGATGAGGGCCGCCGGGCTGTGGCCCGAGGAGTGGGAGTGACCGCGGCTCACTCCGACGCCGCGGCGACCACGTCGTCGAACACTCGCCCCCGAGCGAGCGCGTCGGCGCGGCGCTCGGAGAACACCGCCCGAAGCGCCGCGACCGCCTCGGGGTCGGGCTCGAACTCGACGCCGGGGTAGGTCACGTCGGCGAGCACGAGCGGCTCGGGCGCCGCGGGGGCGACACCCGCCGGCCCCGACAGGGGTTCGTCGCCGAGCACCGCCTCGACCCGGTCGAGTCCGGTGTCGCCGACGGCGACCCCGCGGACGACCGTCGCGAGCCGGCGGACGAACTCGCGTGGGAACCCCCCGGCGGCGACCGTGAGCGTCAGGAACTCGCCGGCACCGGGCGCGTTCACGTCGGCCTCGTCGACCGTGATCGAGAGGTCGCGTCGAGTCTTCGGCCCGCGCGGATCGCTCGTGAGGTTGTGGACGTCGTGCTCGCCGGAGAGCGCCGCGGCGGCGTCGCGAGCGCGGTCGCTGTCGGCGCCGGGCGCGTGGAGGTGATACCGGTACGCCCGGCGGGCGGCGTCGTGGGTCGCGTGGAAGTCGGCGGACACGCCGGCGGCGGCCCACACCCGCACGCCGGCGGGGAGCTCGCTGGAGAACGCTCGCGGCGTGAGCCACTCGGGTGCATCGAAGGCGACCGTCTGGCGGACCGCCGAGACGCCGCGGTCGGTGCGGCCGGCGGCGGCGTACCCCGGCGGGGTGTCCGCATCGTGTGCGAGGACGTCGAGCGCACGGAGCGCGTCCAGCAGCGCGTCCTCGACGGTCGGCACGTCCGGCTGTCGCTGGAAGCCGAAGAACGGGCGGCCGTCGTAGGCGACGCGGTAGGCGCGCATACGTAGCTGAACGGACGTGGGGGTGATACGATCCCCGGACCCGGCGAGTTCGCTCCGTTCAGTTCGACGTCCACACCGCCTCCAGTGGGAGCGCGACCACCGACGCGTCGCCGGTCCCGACCAGCGCGACGTCGCCGGCCCGTTCGACCGTGAACAGGATCGCGTCGTCGCCGAAGGACCGTCGGCGGGTCGCCTCGCCCGAGCCGGCGTCGACCGCGTACAGCGCACGCCCCTCGGCGAACCCCTCGACGACCGCGGTCCCCGTCGTCGCCGCGACCGGCCACGCGTACCGCTCGCCGGGGTCGACCGACCAGCGGTGTGTCCCGTCGGGGAGCGAGAAGGCCTCCGCCGTCGACCCGCCGCCGCGCGTGTATAACGCCTCTCTCGCTCCGTCGAGGAGGAGAGGATGGCCGCCGTGAACGTCCCGCCGCCACGCGACCGAACCGTCCTCCTTCAACGCCATCGTGACGTCTCCCGCGGCGTACAACCGTTCTCGCTCACGGTCGAGGAGGACGTCTCGGATCCGGCGTCGGTCGCCCCAGTCGCGCGTGCCGTCGAGGGCGTACCCGCGGAGGGGACGAAGGGACCCGTCGCCCTCGCCGAGGAAGAACACTCGGTCGGCGGTCGCCTCGACGGCGGTCCCGGCGATGCCCGTGTCGACGGCGAACCGCTCGTCCCCCTCCGGCGTGAGGCCGACGAGCCGCGTGCCCGCGGCGACGAAGACGCCGGCAGGGGAGACGGCCACGTCGCCGACGCCGGCGAACTGTCGCGACCAGCGGACCGTCCCGTCGGCGACGTCCACCGCCAGCAGGTCGCTCGTCAGCGGCTCCTCGGGCGTGTCGTGGGAGTGCTCGGGCGCGAAGAACTCCAGCGAAGTGACGTACGCCGTCCCGTCGCGGACGCCGCGAACTGCGAGCTTCCGCTCGCGGCGCAGGGGCCACGTCACCTCCCCGGTCGCCCGGTCGAGCGCGCGGAGGGCGGTCCACTCGTTCCGGTCGGCGTGGCCCGTCACCGCGAACACCCTGTCGTCGGTGACGGTAACGCCCCACTGGTCGTCGCCGTCGTTCGGCTCCGCGTAGGCTTGGCCCTCCAGTTCGCCCGGCGTCGGCGTGCGCCACAGTTCCGTTCCGTCGGCCGGGTCGAGCGCGGCGACGGCGCTCGGACCGCCCTCGTTCGACAGCGAGGCGTACACCGTTCCGTCGTGGGTGTCGAGGCCGAGGACGTGTCGCTCCTCGACCGTCCGGGTCCACGCCGGCTGCCAGTCGGGGAGGTCCTCCGGGGGCGTTCGGTCGGTCGGCGAGTCGGGTCGCGAGTCCGGCGACGCCGATCGCTCGGTCGGCGTCGGCGAATCGGTCGACCCGTCCGGTCCGGCGGTTCGATCGGCACAGCCGGCGGCAGGGAGGAGAGCCACACCGGCGAGTCGCAGCGCAGTTCTGCGGGAGACCATGCGGGGACCCCGTGTCCCGCACCTCATAAGCTTTCTACGGGAGCAGGGGGAGTCGGTCCAAGCCCGGTACGACGTGGTCGGGAACCCGGGACCGGCCGCCCGATCCGGACGGGCGTTACGCGAAGTCGTCGAACGTCGGGCGGTCGGACTCGCCCGGGAACTCGTCGACCGGCGCGGTCGTCTGGTCGCCGGAGGCCATGTCCTTCAGCGTCACCTCGTCGTTCGCGAGGTCCTGCTCGCCGACGATGACGACCGTCTCGGCGTTGATCGAGTCGGCGTAGTTCAGCTGCGCGCCGAAGCTGCGGTCGGAGACGTCCGACTCGACGACGTGGCCGCGGCCCCGGAGGTCGCGGGCGATCCGGGCGGCCGTCGTCCGGGTGTCGCCCACCTGCAGCACGTAGTAGTCCGTCTCGATGGCCGCCTCCGGAGCGACGCCCGCACGTTCTAGAAGGAGCCCGAGCGGCGCGTGTCCGGGGGCGACGCCGACGGCGGGCGTGGGCTGGCCGCCGAACTCCTCGATGAGGTCGTCGTAGCGGCCGCCGCCGAAGACGGATCGACCGATCTCGCCGGTCGCGTCGAAGCACTCGAAGACGGCGCCGGTGTAGTAGTCCAGCCCGCGAGCGGTGCGAAGCGAGAGGTCGCAGTGCTCGCCGACGCCGAGGTCGTCGGCCGCCGCGAGGACGGCCCGGAGGTTCTCGACCGCGTCCGCGAGGTCCTCGGAGCCGGACGCGAAGTCGGTGAGTTCGTCGAGGTCGGCGGGGTCGTCGACGCCGAGCAGGTCGTCGAACTCGCGCGCCTCGTCGAACCCGAGGCCCGCGTCGTTGAGCAGGTCGAGGTACTCGTTCTCGTCGACCTTCTCGGACTTGTCGACCGCGCGGATCGCCGCCCGAACGTCCACGTCGTCACCGAACGAGCGCAGCAGCGACCCGAGGATGTCGCGGTGGCTGACGCGGAACTCGAAGTCGTCGGCCGACAGGCCGAGTTCGGTCAGGGCGTCGGCCGCGGTCGCGAGCACCTCGGCGTCCGCGGCGGGTTCGGCCGACCCGAAGACGTCGATGTTCGTCTGATAGAACTCCCGGAAGCGGCCCTGCTGAACGGCCTCGTAGCGCCAGAACGGGCGCGTCGAGAACCACTTCACCGGCTTGGACAGCTCCTGCGCCTTCGCGGCGTACATCCGCGCGACAGTGGGCGTCAGCTCCGGCGCGAGCGTGACGTGGCGGCCGCCGTGGTCCTCGAAGGCGTACAGCTCGTCGACGATGTCGTCGCCGGACTTGTCCGTCCACATCTCCGCCGGCTCCAGCCGGGGCGTGTCGATCTCGCGGAAGCCGTAGCCGCGCGCGACCGACTCCAGCGTGTCGGTCACCTCGCGGCGGACGGCCATCTCGGGGGGGTAGAAGTCGCGGAACCCCTTCAGGCGCTCGTACGTTGGCATTACCGGGTACCTCGCGCGTCCGGGAGTTTAACCCCGTGGTTCGCCGTCGCGGTCGGAGCGGTCCCCCGGCCGATCCGCGCTCACACCGCGAGCAGCCCGACGCCGACGACCGCGAGCGCGGCGGCGACGAGGCGGGTGCCGAGCCGGCGCTCTCCGAGGAACACGCCGCCGAGCACGACCGCGACGACCGCCTGCGTGTTGATCACCGGCGAGGCGATGCTCGCGGGAAGGGCGGCGAACGCGACGCTCGTGAGGTGTTCGGCCGTCGCGACGACCAGCCCGAGCGCGAGAAACGTCGGCACCGGCGTCTCCCACGACCGGGGGCCGCGCCAGTCGCGGACGGCGAGCGGGAGGAGGACGAGCAACACCCCGCCGAGCACCAGCACCACGAGCGCCTCCGGCGGGAGGCCGACGCGGTCGAGGACGGCGCGTTTGGAAACGTCGCCGACGGCGTAGGCGACCGCCGACAGCAGCGCGAGCTGTGCGGGGCGAGCGGAGATCGCCCGTCGGAACGGTTCGAGCGGGTCGCCGCCGTGGTAGTTCGCGACGTACACCGCGGCGGTAACGACGGCGATGCCCGCGAACGCCAGCGCCGGGAGGTCGGCGCCGAGGAGGAGCAGCTCCAGCGGCAGGACGAACACGGGGACGACCTTGTTGATCGGCGTGACGTACGATACCTCGCCGAGCGCGAGCGCGTTCACGAACAGAACGAAGCCGACGCCGACGCCCAGCACGGCGCCGGCGAGTGCGAGTACCGCGGGCACGCCGAGGGTCGCCGGGTGCGGGAGCGCGTCGGCCGACAGCCGGGTGATGACGACGGGGGCGTACCACGCCAGCGCGCAGACGTTGACGAGGACCGTGAGCACGGTCGCGGGGACGCCCGCGACGTAGCGCTTCAGCGCGAAGAGATAGACGCCCCACAGCACCGCGGCCGCGACGGCGACGGCGATGCCGGGGGAGACGAGTGCGGACACGGTTCGGGGTCGACGGTCGGCGGTGAAAACGCCGCGGATGACGGCGCGCCGGGCGGGCGGCACCGAGGGGAAGAGTCAGTGTGGCCGACTCAGCGTTTCCCGCGCACGTACGTCTGTTCGTGTTCGGGGAACACCTCGGCGACCGCGTCGTCGCCGGCCTCCTCGCGGAGGAGGGCGCGGAGTTCCCCCTCGTAGTCGGCCTTCGGTACCTCCTCGGAGGGCCCCGACTCCACGTCGAGCGTGGCGTCGACGAGGCGGTCGACGGCGCCGCGACCGAACCCGGAGAGGGGCGAGATGTAGTCGACGCCGTGGCGGTCCTCCAGCGACTGGGCGAACGCCCGAGAGACAGAGGGGACGCGGTCGTCGCGGCGGGTGCCGTCGGCGACCGCGTCCACGTCGCGGGAGGCGACCGACTCCAGCGCGTGTTCGTGGACGCGCTGGATCCCGTTGCGGGGGAAGCCGTCCGCGCGCATCGTTTCGACGGCCTCCAAGGCGACCTCGCGGTCGAGGTCGTGGGTGTCGAACGGGAAGCCGAGCGCCTCCGCGGCCCGGCGGGCGTGCTCGTGGTCGTCGGTCACGCCGAAGTGGGCGGTGACGAGCGTCACGTCGTAGAATCGGTCGAGGACGAGCGCGGCGAGCGAGGAGTCCTTCCCGCCGCTGTAGCAGAGCGCGAGGTCCACGCGTGCGTCAGCGGCGGCGGATGTCGAAACTCTTCTGGTCCGGCTGCAGCTCGCGCAGCAGCTCCTTCATCTGGTCCTCGTCGATGCGGCCGTTCACTCGGCCGCTGCGCGCCAGCGCCGTGACCTGCTGTTTCACCTTCGCGGCGAAGTCGGGCTTGCTCATCTCGACGGCGTTGAGCCGCTGGCGGGCGCCGTCGGTGAGGTACTGCTTGAGCATCGCCTCCTGCTGGCGCTCGGCCTGCTCCTGGGCGGCCTGCTGTGCCTCCGCGTCTCCCTGCCCCTGTCCCTGTGCCTGCTCCTGGAGCTCCTGCATCTTCTGCTCGCGCAGTTCCTCCAGCCGCTCGTCGTCGGGATTCTCGCTCATGTCAAGCCGAGGTTGCCGCCGAGCGGTCAAAACGGTTGTGGGTGCCGGGAGCACGGCGATATCCGGCGGGGAACCGGCGACGACGCCGTCGCTGGCGATGCGGAGGTCGGAGAGCTCGTCCGCGTATCCGGCCGGTTACGCGTAGCGCTCGAGCTCGGGGCGGTCGAGCTCCTCGAGCACGTCGCCGGCGACCTCGTCGAGGAACGAGCGACCGTCTTCGGTGACGCGGCGACCCTCGCCCTGCGCTGTCTCGACGAGCCCCTCGTCCTCCAGCTGCTGGAGCGCGACACGGATGATCTTCCGGGAGCCGCCCTCGTGGTTCGGGGGGGAGACGACGTAGCGGTTCGAGCCGCGCTTGGCGCCGCCGTACTCGGTGGCGAGGCGCTCGACGCCGATGGGGCCGCGGTCGGCGACCTTGCGCAGCAGCGAGGCCGCACGGCGGAACCAGAAGTCCTCCTGCTGGGGCGGGAGGTCTCGGCTCTGTCCGGACTTGGTGAACTGCACCCACTCCGGCTGCTCGATGCGATCCTCCAGTCGAACGGCGACCTCGTCGTTGAGGTCCGCCGCCGGGACGTCGTAGAGGGTAACCATACGGGCGATTTCACCGTCGTTCCGTTTAAAGCCGTCGTATCACCCGCCGCGTGTGAGGCGTCCCCGCGGTCGTGCCGACGCGGTTCCGAGGCGTCGCTCGTCGATCCGTGACCGGGTTCGATCCGCGACCGGTGTCGGTCCGCGGCTGCTCGGTCGGCGACTACCCGACGCTGTCGACGCCGATCACGCTCACGACCGTCCCGCCGATGATCACCGGGACCCAGTAGACCGCACTGCGATAGATGACGACGGCGCCCAGCGCCGCCGTCGCGGGGACGGAGATCGACGGGAGCGCCGCGAGCACGGCCACGAGCACCGCCTCGATGCCGCCCGCGCCGCCCGGAAGCGGGGTGACGCCCGCGATCGCGCCCATCGGCACGACGAACAGCATCGCCGAGAACGGTACCGGCTGACCGATCGCCATGAACGCGAGGTAGAGGGCGACCATCTGGAGAACCCAGCCGAGCGTCGACGCCGCGAGCGACACCACGATGCCGGTGCGGTCGGTGGCGACGCGCTCGATGGCGCCGAAGAAGTGGCCGATACGAGACTCGACCGACTCCTCGGTCGGGGGGGAGAACACCGGGAGGAAACCGGCGATCCGGCGGATCAGCGGGACGAACGTGCCGACGACGCGCACCTCGAGCGCGTAGCGGTTGCGCCAGCCGAGGTAGACGAGCCCGGGAACGACCAGCGCGAGCGCGACGACGACGCCCGTCGCCAGCTGGAGACGGGTTCCGAACGTCGTCTCGGTGGCGAAGTACGCCGCGCCGACGAGCGCGAGCGTGATGGAGGGAACGAAGTTGAGCGTGTCGACGCTCGCGATCGCTGCGAGGCCCCGCTCGTACTCGGTGTCCGCCACCTTCGCGATGAGCAGGGCGGTGACGGGCTCGCCCCCCGCCTGACCGAACGGCGTGACGTTGTTCGAGAACATCGCGCCGTTGAACACGAGGAACGACCGAACGACCGACAGCCGGATACCGAGCACGCCGAGGACGGTTCTGAGCGCGATCGACCAGGCGACGAGCCACCCGAGCGTAGCGAGCACGACGAGCCCGACCGTCTCGATCGAGGCCCGCCGGAGCACGTCGAGGAGGTCGCCGACGCCGACCAGATACAGGAGCGCGCCGAGGACCGCGAACGCGCCGAGAAACCCCACGACGGTGGCGCGTAGCTGGTCCGAATCCATACCCGGACGGTCGCCCGGCGACCGCTTCAAGCCTCCGAAACCGTGGGGCCGCGGTGTCGCGGCTCCGCGGCGCGGTCGCCGACGCGGGCGCCCCGAAGGGAAACACCGTAGGTGTCGGCGCGGAAACGGGATGTCGATGGACGAACGCGAGGCGCTCGCCCGGTTGGCCGACACGCTCCCGGGCGCGGGCGACGACTGCGCCGTCGTCGGCGACAGGGTACTCACGACGGACATGCTCCACGAGACGACCGACTTCCCCGCCGGCGTCGACCGCTACACCGCCGGGTGGCGGGCCGTCGGCGCCTCGCTGTCGGACGTAGCAGCGATGGGCGCCGACGCGGAGGCCGCCGTCGCGGCCTACGGGGCGCCGCGGTTCGATCCCGACGAGGTCCACGACTTCGTGCGCGGCGCCCGGGAGGTGTGCGAGGCGGTCGAGGGCGAGTACGTCGGCGGCGACCTCGACAGCCACGACGAGTTCACCGTCGCGACGACCGCGCTCGGGCGGACCGACGACCCGATCCGACGCGGCGGCGCCGAGCGCGGCGACGCGGTGTGCGTGACCGGCGCGTTCGGCCGGAGCGCCGCCGCGGTCCGCGCGTTCGAGACCGGTGATGTCGAGCGTGGAAACGAGCTGTTCAGGTTCACCCCTCGCGTCGCCGCCGGGGTCGCCCTCCAGCCCTACGCGACGGCGATGATGGACTCCAGCGACGGGCTCGCGCGGTCGCTCCACCAGCTCGTCGAGGCGAGCGACGTGAGCGACCTGGGGATGGACATCACCGAGTCGTACGTCCCCGTCGCCGACGCGGTCCGCGAGGCGTTCGACGACCCCGAGCGGCGCCGGGAGGCGGCGCTGTTCTTCGGCGAGGACTTCGAACTCGTGTTCACGGTCGCGAGCGACGACGTGGAGGCGGCGCGGGCGGCCTCGCCGACGCCGATCGCCGTGATCGGGAACGTGACCTGGGACGGGATCAGGATGGACGGCGAGCCGCTTCCGGACCGGGGCTACGGCCACGGAGAGGAGTGAGGCAGTGGGTACGGGGACTGAACGGGAGGCGCCGACGACGGGCGCGCTCAGAGGGTCGTTACCTGGATCGGGACGAGCATGAAGCACAGCAGCCCCAGCGCGAACGTGAGCACGCCGACGGCGATGCGCTTCGGGCCGAGCGACGAGTCGTCGATGGGGTCCGCCGGGCCGCGGTAGGCGATGAACGCCGAGAACAGCCCCCAGAACGCCCACAGCCCCACCGACTCGTTGAGCCCGAGGTCGCGAACGAAGTAGAGGTACGCGGAGATGCCGAACAGCGCGGTGGGCACGAACGCCGCGAGCGTCTCCTGGCGCCGTCCGACCATCGCGCGGACGATGTGTCCCCCGTCGAGCTGGCCGACCGGGAGGAGGTTGAGGACGGTGAAGAACATCCCGACCCACGCGCCCATGATCACCGGGTGGGCCGTCTTCGTCGGGTCGGTGTACCCCGTCGGCTGGTTCAGCGCGGCCGCGATGAGGTCCAACAACGGCGGGTTGTTGAATATGATGACCTGCCCGCCGCCGCCGAGCACCGACTGCGGAACCGTGAACGGACCCAGCAGGAGCCCGACCACCGTGACGACGATGGTGGCGGCGAGCCCCGCGAGCGGACCGGCGACGCCGATGTCGAACAGCGCCTCCCGGTCGGGCATCTGCCCGCGCATGCGGATGATCGCGCCCATCGTTCCGAACGGGAGGATGAACGGGATCACGTACGGGAGCGACACGTCGACGCCGTGGTAGCGACCCAGCGCGTAGTGGCCGAGCTCGTGTGTCAACAGAACACCGAGAACGGCGGCGGTGAACGGCCACGCCTGTAGCACGGCGAGGGGATTCTCCTGAATTACCGGGATGGGGACGTAGTACCACGCGATCGCGCCGACGAGCAGCGTCGAAACCACCGTCGCGATCAACAGCGCGACGTTGAGCCACGGGATCCCGTCGATCCCGTCGGAGTAGGGACTCGCTACCACGACGTCGAGGCCGCTGTCGGTGGTGACGACCTGTACCTCGTAGCCGGCCTCTCTGAACGCGGGCCAGACACGACGGATCAGTTCGCGCTCGCCGACGTCGCTGACCCCGTAGTAGAGGATCCGATCGTCGTCGCGCCGGATCTCCGAGCAGTGGAAGACGGCGTCGAGTTCGGGGGGACGGGGGGCATCGGCTGCGGCCGCCTCACTCATCGGCGGACGTTCGCCGCGAACGGGCATAAGTCCTCGGCGCCGTGCGCGTCAGGGACGGTGTAACGGACAAGCGGCGTGACGGACAGCTCGGGGGCGTGACAAACAGGACGGACGACGGTGTGAACGTGGGGTGAAAGCGCGAACGGAACAGTCGGGGACCGAAACGGGGACCACCCGCGAGTCGGGGACCGACAGGGAGTCCGGTACGTCTCGTCAGTTCGTCGGCTCGATGCGCCAGGTCGTCGCCGACGTGTACGACCACTTCTCGATCGTGAGCCCGCAGGCGGAGTCCTTGAGCTTCACCATCAGGGCGCCGATCTCCTTCGCGGAGAGGCCGACCTCGTCGGCGATGAACTTGCTCTTGAAGTAGAGCTCGCCGTCCTCGGCCTTCTCGCGCAGGAACGTCGCGAGACGCTCCTCCTTGGAGGGGGTGTCGGTCGAGGCACGGTCGGTGTCGGAGGGTTGCACGGTTGCGCTCATTGTGTCACCTCGATTCACCCTACGGCCGTCCGGGGGCATATAAAGTCCAGTTCGTTGGGGGTGATTCGGGTCCGTTCAGGAGAGTTCTGCCGTGAAAGGATCGATCCGAACGTTTTACGATCGTTTGAGAGACCGTTAGACAGTTCATACTCTTCTATGAATCCGTTTCGTCTGGATCATCGGCTGTCGTACTGATCGAGGTGAATGCTTATATATTCACATCAGAGAGTGAGAAATTATCCTGAAAGCGGCTCTCGCGCGGCGACGACGCACGACCGTTCCCACTCACTCGGAGCGTTCGTGGACCCAGAACTCCTCCGACTCGGTGGTCTCCTTCTTGAAGATGGGGACCTCGTCCTTGAGCCGATTGATGCCGTCCTCGACGGTCCGGAACGCCTCGGTACGATGCCCCGCGAGCACGACGACGAAGACGATGTCCTCGCCGTCGGCGACGGTGCCGACGCGGTGGTGCATCCGCACGTCGAGGACGCCGTCGCGCTCCTCCAGTTCCCGCTCGATCCGCGCCATGCGATCGGCGGCGACGTCCTCGTACTTCTCGAACGTCAGCGCCTCCGTCCGATCGTCGTCGGGGGCGTCCTTCGCGCGGACGCGACCCGTGAAGGTCGCGATCGCCCCCGCCCGGTCGGCGTCCTCGCTGGCTTTCGCCTCGTCGACGAGGGTCTCGAGCGTGACGTGGGGTTCGGCCGACTCCACGGCCTCAACCAGTCCGTCGACGGAGAGGTCGGCCGCGTCGTCGACGCGCTCTACCACGTCGCCGGGAACGCGCTCGTCGCCGACGACGACCGTCGGGAGCCGGAGCTTCGAGACGCCGGTCACGAGCGCGTAGTCGAACTCGGGGGCGAGCCGGTCGAGCAGATCGGGGAACGTCTCGCCGGCGCCGGCGCCGGTCCACCCGCCGTCGTCGCCCAGGCGGTATGCGGCGTCGGCGTCGGTGTCGGCGGAATCGGTCACGTCGTCGCGGCGGACGGTGACCACGCGGCCGTCGAGTCGGGCAGCCAGGGAGTCGACGATGTCGGCCGATCCGGGGCCGACGAGCGAGAGCGTGCGCATGTCACAGGGAGGGCGAGCGACCGGCTTAGGCCTTCGGCTCGAACCTCGGTTCGAGCGGTTCGGCGCCTGATAGTCGGTACCGTGCCGAGATCGCTCCGGGAGCCTTAAGAGCGAAACGGAGGTAAGCGACTGCAATGAGAGTAGTCCTGTCGCTCGGCGGGAGCGTCCTCGCGCCGGAGCTCGATCCGGAGCGGGTGGCCGCGTACGCGAACGCCATCGAGCGTCTGGTCGGCGAGGGCTGTGAGCTGGGGGTCGTCGTCGGCGGCGGCGGCATCGCGCGCGACTACATCGGCGCCGCGCGGGAACTGGACGCCAACGAGGTCCAGCTCGACCAGCTCGGCATCGACGTGACGCGGGTGAACGCTCGCCTGCTGATCACGGCGCTCGGATCCTCCGTGGACCCGTCGCCGGCCCACGACTACGACGAGGCCGCCGACGCCATCCGCCGCGGCGACGTGTCGGTGATGGGCGGCATCACGCCGGGACAGACCACCGACGCCGTCGCGGCCGCGCTCGGGGAGTACGTCGACGCGGACCTGCTCGTGTACGCGACGAGCGCGGACGGGATCTACGACGCCGACCCGAACGTCGACGACTCGGCCGAGCAGTTCGCCGAGATGACCCCCGAGGAGCTCGTCGAGGTCATCGTCCCGATGAGCCGCGACGCCGGCGCCTCCGCCCCGGTCGACCTGCTGGCGGCGAAGCTCATCCAACGCGCCGGAATGCGGACCGTCGTCCTCGACGGGCACGACCCCGAGGCGGTCGAGAACGCGGTACTGTACGGCGAACACACCGGGACCGACGTGGTTCCCGCCGGCGGGGAGGAGCCGACCTACTGGGCACAGCGATGAGCGCCGACAGCGAGGACGGAACCATCGATCCGCACGAGGTCGGAAGTCGCGGTGGCGACGACGGGGGCGACGGCGACGCGCACCACGCCTTCTGGGCCGACGAGGTCGCCGACGCGGTCGAGGCGCGCGACCCCGACGAGCCGATCGTCATCAAGGGCGGCGTCTCCCCCTCGGGCATCGCCCACATCGGCAACTTCAACGAGATCATCCGCGGCTACTTCGTCGCCGCGGTGCTGCGCGAACGCGGCCACGAGGTCCGGCAGGTGTTCACCAGTGACGACAAGGACGCCCTCCGGAAGCTCCCCCGGACGCTCGCGGACACCGACGGCGACATCGTCGAGTTGGGGGACGTGAACGCCGGCGCGCTCGGGCAGAACCTCGGGAAGCCGTACACGGACATCCCCGACCCGTTCGAGGACGGGCACGACTCCTACGCCGCCCACTTCGCGGCGCTGCTCTCGGCCGACGCCGAGGCGCTCGGGATCCCCGTCGAGATGGTGTCCAACACGGAGCTGTACGCCGACGGCACGTTCGACGAGGTCGTCGAGCGGGTCCTGCGCAACGCCGACGCCGCACGCGACACGCTCGGGGAGTATCAGGACAAGGTCGACGAGGACTACGTTCCCTTCATGCCGCAGTGTTCCGAGTGCGGCATGCTCACACAGGACGTGATCGAGGTCGACGTCGACGCCCGCGAGGTCCACTACCGCTGCTCGGGCATCGAGGCCGGCGATCGCTTCATGGAGGGCTGCGGCCACGAGGGAGTCGCCTCCTTCCGCGAGGGCAAGCTCCCGTGGCGCTTCGAGTGGCCCGCTCAGTGGGAGGTGCTCGGCGTCGACTTCGAGCCGTTCGGGAAGGACCACGCCGAGGGCTCGTGGCCCAGCGGCGTCGACATCGCCCGGGAGGTGCTCGGGAACGATCCGCCCGTCCCGATGGTGTACGAGTGGTTCACGCTCAACGGCGAGTCGCTGTCGTCGTCGGAGGGGCACGTCGTCACGGTCCAAGAGGTACTGGACCTGATCGAGCCGGAGGTGCTGCGCTACTTCTTCGCGCGCAACCCGAAGAAGGCGAAGGACTTCGATATCGAGCGGCTGGACCAACTGGTCAACGAGTTCGACCGCTTCGAGCGGGCGTACTTCGGGGAGGAGGGCCCCGACGAGCGCTTCGCGGCGTTCGCCGAGCGGGCGTACCCGTTCGTCGTCGACGAGGTGCGCGAGGGACGCGTCCGTCTGCCGTACACGTTCGCCGCGGTGCTGGGCATGGTCGACGACCGCGAGTTCCGGATCCAGCTCGCGCGCGACGAGGGACACTTCACCGAGGACACGCCCGAGTGGGCCATCGAGGACGCGCTGGAGCGCGTCGAGCGCGCCCGGCGGTGGGCCGAGCGCTGCGACAACGAGTACAACTACCGGCTCCAGTCGGAGTTGCCCGACCACGACTTCGACGCCGACGTCGAGGCGGCGCTGGAGGACCTCGCCGACTTCGTCGCGGATGGCCACGACGGCGAGGCGATCCAGGGCGAGATCTACGAGACGGCCCGACGCCACGACGTGGAGGTCGGCGACTTCTTCGCAGCCGGCTACCGGCTGTTCTTCGACGAGACGCAGGGGCCGCGGCTTGGCGAGTTCCTCGGGGAGTTGGAACGCGAGTTCGTCGTCGATCGACTCCGGCGCGAGGCGTGAGAGGCGAGGCCGACCAGAGGGAGGCCTCGTAGAACGGCGTTCACAAATCGCGGAGCGATTTGTGCGCTCACGAGACCGCAGGTCTCGTGAACGGCGAGGTCTCCAGGCCGAGCCGCCCACAGGGGAGGCGAGGCCGACTCGCGCTGTCCGCCCCGGGGCGGTGGGCATTCGCGCCGAAATCGGGCGAACCCGGATCGGCCGCGAGACCAACTGACTGGTAAGTCAGCACGGGTTTCGCCGACCGAAACCCTTAGTGAGTGACGGCGAAACCGTCGAGTAATGCGGAAGAGCGGCCCGCCGCGTGGCCTCATCTCGTACATCGTGCTGGAACTCCTCGAGGAGAAGCCGCGGTACGGCTACGAGATCCTCAAGGAGATCACCGACATCAGCGGGGGTCACTGGGAGCCGTCCTACGGCTCCGTCTACCCCATCCTCTACAAGTTCGAGGAGGAGGGGTACGCCGAACGGATCGAGCGCGAGGACGAGCCCGACCGGAAGTACTTCGCGCTGACCGAGGAGGGGCACGACCACCTCGCGGAGAAGCGGACGGAGATCGGCGGGAACGCGCGCGACTTCGCGGACGTGATCCTGGGCTTCTATCACATGTACGTCGCGTTCGCCACCGACGGCCGCTTCGACGTCGACCCGTCGGACGACGACTGGTGTTTCGACGACGAGTACTCCGGCTGGATCGCAGAACAGGTGATCCGCCACCACGAGCGGGACTTCGGCGAGTTCGAGCGCGTCCCCGACACCCCCGAGGAGTTCCACGCCCGCCAGGGCGACGCCGACGCTCCCGACGGCGACGGGACGGGGGACGGCGACGTGAGCGGTGACCCCGACGACGACGAACGTCCGGAGGAGGCCGCCACCGACGGCGGGACGAACGCCTGAACGCGGCGCCGAGGCGGAACCCGGCGTCGGCTCAGAGGAACTGTGGCGCGAACACGACGACCAGCAGCGCCGTCAGCATCGTGAGTCCCACCGAGGTGGTGAGTGTCGTGACCAGCCGGTCCCGGTTCGACACCGGGAGCCGGGAGACGAGCCCCTCCGCCCCCATCCGAAGGAGTCGACCGCCGTCGAGCGGGTAGCCGGGGATGCAGTTGAAGATCCCCAGTTGGACGTTGATCCACCCGGTCCAGAAGAGGACGTTCGCGATGAGGAACACCGGACCCTCACCCAGCGGCGCGAGCGGACCGGTCACGTCGTAGAAGCCGGCGAACTCGCCGTAGAATCCAGCGAAGTTGTACGGGAGCGCCGCCGAGACGGCGCTCGCGAGCGGGAGGAGGAGCGCGGCGTACACCAGCCCCAGCGGCGTGCCCGCGATGCCGCCCAAGCCGGGCGGGAGGTCGCCGGCATCCCCGCCGAGCAGCGCGAGGTACGCCTCGGCCGGGTATCGCTCGATCCCGAGGTCGTCGACGACGACGCCGGAGACGCCACGGGTCACGACGATCCCGACGCGCGGATCGTCGTCGGTGCCGCCGAGCGCGACGTCGACCTCGCGGAATTCCCCGTCGGCGTACACCCGCAGCGTCACCGTGTCGCCGGCGTCGTACGCGTCGCCGGAGAGCGTGCGGTCGAGGTCCTCGTAGTCGAGGATCCGCTGTCCGTCGATCCGGGTGACGGTGAGCGTGCCGGAGAGGTTCGTCTGGTTGGCCAGCGCGCCGGTCTCGGAGACGTTCGTGACGTACGCGCCGAGGGGAGCGGTGACCTCGCCCTCGCTGGTGGAGAGGCGAGCGATCTCGTGCTCGCTGGCGACCTCACGGAACGCCTCGACCGTGGACACCTCGGTGCCGTTGACGGCGGTGATCTGTGCGGCGTCGCCCTCCGGATCGACCGAGAGCCCGAGCGGGTTCCCCTCGACGGCGCCGACGACGGTGACGCGCCTGTCGACGGTGACCGTCTCCTCGCCGTTGACCGTCATCTCGACGGACGGGTCCTCGGTCGCCGAGAGCGCCGACCGGAAGGCCGCGGGATCCGAGACCTCCGTCCCGCCGACCGCGGTGATCCGGTCGCCGCCCTCGATGCCGGCGTCGGACGCCGGCGCGCCCGCGTACGCGCCGCCGACCGCGAGCCCCGCCGCGGGGGTGATCGACGCGATGACGGGGCCGAACAGCAGCGCGAACGCGACGGCGGTGATCGCGAAGTTGTTCGTGACGCCGGCGGCGAACATCCGGCTTCGCGCGCCGCGGTCGGCGTTCGACTGGCTCTCCTCGTCGGGTTCGACGAACGCGCCGACGGGGATGATCGCGAGGAGGACGAGCCCGAGCGAGTCGATGTCGATGTCCTCGACGCGACACAGCAGGCCGTGGCCGCCCTCGTGGACCACGAGGGCGACCAACAGGCCGAGGACGATCTCCGGGGCGACCGCCAGCGGGAGGAAGTCGTTGACGCCCGGGATGATGAGGAAGTTCGATGGCTGGTTCGCCTGCGTCTGAACGGGGCTCTGGAGGGTCGCGAGCGCCGACCACACGAGGAACGCGAACATCGCGACCATGACGACGACGGCGATGCCGACGCCGAGGTTGCTCCAGGCGCGCCAGAACCGTCTGGGCCCCGAGAGCCAGTTGAGGAACGCGCGACCGCGTTGCGTGTGGATCGTCGTCAGCGGCCCCTGGACGCGCACGGCGTCCGGGAGATAGCCCCTCGTGTACAACGCCATGAGGACGACGGAGTACGCGAGGGCTCCCACGAGGACCCACAGGAGCGTATTCATTGTCGATGGAAGTCGGCGCGCGGTCAAAGGGGTTCGGGTCTCGTCACGGTCGCCGACGGCGACGCGTCGGCGAGCCGTTCGGTCGGCGGCGGCCGCGAGGCGGATGGCGGTCCGTCGCCGCGGTGACGCAAGCCACAAGCCCCCTCCACTCGAACTACGCACATGACGAATCCCCCCCGCACCGAGGAGGGCTGGTACGCGCTGCACGACTTCCGAACCGTCGACTGGGACGCCTGGCGCGCGGCGCCCCAGCGGGAGCGCGAGTCGGCCATCGAGGACGGCGTCGCGTACCTCGAGGAGCACGAGCGCGTCGTCGACGCCGAGGAGGGCGCCTCGGCCGTGTTCTCCGTGCTCGGGCACAAGGCCGACCTCATGATCGTCCACTTCCGCCCGACGCTGGACGCGCTGTCGGCGGCCGAGCGCCGCTTCGAGTCGACGGCGTTGGCGGAATTCACCGATCAGGCGACCTCGTACGTGTCGGTGACCGAGGTGTCCGACTACGTCTCGGACAGCTACTTCGACGACGACGAGGAGGAGACCGACGAGGGCATCCGCCGGTACATCGAGGGGAAGCTAAAGCCGGATATCCCGGACACCGAGTACGTCTCCTTCTACCCGATGAACCGCAAGCGGGAGGCCGAGCAGAACTGGTACACCCTCGAGTACGAGGAGCGCGCGGACCTGCTGTCGGCCCACGGCGAGATCGGGAAGCAGTACGCCGGGAAGATCAAGCAGGTGATCGCCTCCTCGGTCGGGTTCGACGACTACGAGTGGGGCGTCACCCTGTTCGGCGGCGACCCCGCCGACATCAAGGACATCGTCTACGAGATGCGCTTCGACGAGGCCTCGGCCGAGTACGGCGAGTTCGGGCCGTTCTACGTCGGCCGGCGCTTCCCGCCGACCGACCTGGCCGCGTACCTCGACGGCGAACAGGTCCCCACGAGCGAGCACGGCGGCGAGTCCGGTCACGGGGACTCCCATGACGCACACGGCGAAGGTGGTCATCACGGCGACGGGCATCCCGGCGGCCACGGGGACGACCATCACGGCGGACACGGCGAAGGCGATCACCACGGCGGAGACGACGGCGGCCACGGCGAGGGCAGCCACCACGGCGACGAGGACGCCAGCGATGCGGACGCCGACGAGGAGGCGTCGATCCGGTCGGAACTGGAGGACCTCGACATCTACGCGGGCAAGCCCCACGGCGAGGACGTGTTCGCGACCGTCCTCTACTCCGAGGCGGACGCCGACGAACTCTTCGAGGAGGTCGACGGCCTGCGGAAGAACTTCGACCACTACGGCACCCACGTGAAGACGGCCGTCTACACCGGGACGGAAACGGACCGTGCCGGAGTCGTGAGCATCTGGGAGACCGCCAGCGCCGCCGAGACGGCCGCGGGCTTCCTCTCGGAGCTACCCGGAATCGTCGAGCGCGCCGGCGAGGAGTCCGGCTTCGGGACGATGGGGATGTTCTACACCGTCAAGCCCGAGCACCGCGGGGACTTCGTCGAGAAGTTCGACGTCGTCGGCGACGTCCTCGACGACATGGAGGGCCACTACGAGACGGACCTGATGGTGAACCGCGAGGACGAGAACGACATGTTCATCGCCAGCCAGTGGGCCTCCCGCGACGACGCGATGACCTTCTTCCGGTCGGACGAGTTCCGGGACACCGTCTCGTGGGGCCGGGACGTGCTCGCGGACCGACCGCGCCACGTGTTCCTGGCGTGATACTGACTCCGGTCTCCGTCGGAAACCGCACGACAGCGTAGCCTCTATTCGGGGCTCCGAATATCCGAGTTGATGCTTGCGGACCGAGGTTTATACTCACCCTCCGAGACCGATCGACAATGACGGCCAACGAGGCCGCGGCCGACGCCGACGATCGACTCCGATCGCTGTACGCGGCGACGCGGGATCTCATGAGCGCGACCAGCCGGCCGGCGCTGTGTCGGACCGTGGTCGACGTGAGCGAGCGCGTCCTCGGCTACACGCTGACCGGCGTCCACCTCCGCGGCGACGACGGGCCGGGGCTGGTCCCTATGGCGTACCCCGAGTCCGTTCGCGAACGGTTCGACGACGACCCGCCGACGTACGTTCCCGGCGACGAGGTGTACGGGGTGTACGAACGGGACGATCCGCTTCGGCTCGGGGCCGTGTCCGAGCGCCGGTCGGCGTCCCACCGCGGGATCGTGGTTCCGATCCCCGATCACGGCGTGTTGATCGCCGGACGCGAGCGGGGCGGGGACGCCGACACCGCGTGTCTGGAGCTGGTCGAACTGCTCGGACAGCACGCCGCGGTGGCGTTGGACGCGATCGAACGCGAGTCCCGGCTGAACGGGCTCCACGAGACGACGAGGGAGCTGATGGAGGCACGTGACAGCGCCGCTGTCGCCGCGTCGGCGACGAACACCGCCCACGAGGTGCTCGATCTGCGCTCGAACGCGGTGTACCTCGCCTCCGGCGACGGCCGCCGGCTCGTCCCCGTGAGCGTGACCGGCGAGGCACGAGCGCTGTTCGGCGAGGTCCCGGCGCTGTCGACCGACTCGCTCCCGTGGCGGGTGTTCGAGTCGGGCGAGATGGTCCACCGGGAGGACGCACGGCTCTCGATCGGCGACGCGGCGGCCGAGTCGACGATCCGCAGCACGTTGATCGTCCCCCTCGGCGACCACGGCGTGTTCCTCGCGGGAAGCGAGTGTCCCGGTCGGTTCGACGAGAGCGACGTGGCGCTGACACGACTGTTCGCGGACACGGTCGAGGCGGCGCTGGACCGCGCCGAACGGGAGGCGCTCCTCCGCCGGCGCGAGGGCGACCTCGCCAGACAGAACGAGCGGCTCGACGAGTTCGCCAGCGTCGTCTCACACGACCTTCGAAACCCGCTCAACGTCGCACAGGGACGCCTCGAGCTGCTCGGCGACGACTGTGACAGCCCGCACATCGATCGGATGGAGACCGCCCACGAGCGGATGGACGCGCTCATCGGGGACCTGCTCGCGCTCGCACGCACCGGACGAAGCGTGGGTGACACCGAGCCGGTGTCGGTGGAGCGGACCGTCAAGGAGGTGTGGCGGACGGTCGACGGGACCGGGTCGCTCTCGGTCGCCGACGACGTCGGCTACGTCGAGGCCGACGCCTCCCGGCTGCAGGAGCTTCTGGAGAACCTCTTCCGCAACGCCGTCGACCACGCCGGGGACGGCGTCGACGTCGCCGTCGGGGCCCTCGACGGAGGATGTGACACGGCCGGTCGCGGTGCCGGCGAGTGCGAGGCCGGCGGCGACGGCGCCGCCGGTCCCGACGCTCCGTCCGGGTTCTACGTCGCCGACGACGGTCCGGGGATCCCCCCTGAACGGCACGAGGCGGTGTTCGAGCGCGGGCACACGACCGCCGACGACGGCACGGGGTTCGGCCTCGCGATCGTCGAGGAGATCGCCGGCGCCCACGGCTGGTCCGTCCGCGTGGCCGAGGCCGACGCCGGCGGCGCGCGGTTCGAGGTCGTCGTCGACGAATAGAGCGGAGTGAACGTGAACGGGTCCGGCGATACCTCTCCGCAGTATGCGGGTTTCGAGCCGAAGTGAAGGGGTCGTCAGCAGCGCGAGGACGGCGAGCGACAGCCGCCGGCGGACGGCCGTCGCGCGTGGCTCACCGGCGACGGAGGTATCCCGCGAGGCCGAACAGGCCGCCGATCAGGGTGAGCGCGGCCCAGCGCCCGCCGGAGACATCGCGGTCGACGGCGTCTCGGTAGACGAGCCACGCGAGCACGACGTGGACGGCGGCGGTGACGCCGGCGAGGCGGGCGAGCCGTCGGGCGTACTGCCGCGTGCGGTCGTCGGTCACGTCGCGGCCCTCAGTCGGCCGGCTCCGGCGGGAGCACGCCGGCGCCGCGGAGGTCGTCGCCGCCGACGGACGTGCGGAAGTCCTCCGGGTTCATGCCGTCGTCGCGGTCGATCCCGAAGTTCTCGGCGTACAACTCGTCGACACGCGTGCGCTCCTCGTCGCTGAGGCGGGGCGTGTCCGGCGCGGCGGCCCACTCGTCGATGTCGTCGATCGAGCGGAAGGTGGGGATGACGCTCGCGACCTCCTCGTCGTCGAGGAGGTACTGGATCGACGCCTGCCCCATGGTCCGCTCGCCGTCCCGTTCGAGGAACTCGATCGCCTCGATCTTCTCCCAGCCCGTCTCGAACCACGCCTGCGGTCGGTGCGCGCGGTGGTCGCCCTTGCCGAGTTCGGTGTCGGGGGTGACCTGCTTGTTGAGGAGGCCCGAGGAGTGCGGGACGCGGGCGATGAGGCTCGTGTCGGCGCCCTCCTCGCGGATCGTGTCGAGGAAGTGTCGCCCGGGCGTCTGCTCGAAGAGGTTGTAGACGGTCTGGACCGCGTCGAAGTCGAGCTCGACCGCGCGGTCGCCCTCGGCGAGCCAGCCGATCGAGGGGCCGAGCGCCCAGCCGAGCGCGTCGTACAGTCCCTCCTCGCGCATGGCGTACAGCTCCTCCAGCACATCGTCGGTCACCTCGTCGACGTTCGCGTTGTGGAGGAACAGCACGTCGAGGTACTCCATGTCGAGCCGGTCGAGGCTCCGCTCGACGGCGTTGCGGAGGTACTCCGGCGAGAGGTCCTTGGGTATCTCCCCGTGGCCGGCCTGCGCGTTGTTGTAGAAGTCGTATCCGACCTTCGTGCCGACGGTGACCTCGTCGCGATGCTCGCCGAGCGCCTCCCCGATGAGCTCCTCCGAGCGGCCGTGCCCGTACACGTCGCCGGTGTCGAAGAACGTGACGCCCTCGTCCAGCGCGTGCTGGACCATGTCGACGGCGTCCTCGTCCGAGCGGTCGCCCCACCAGTCCGTGCCGACGACCCACGCACCGAAGGCCACCTCGCTCACTTCGACGCCCGAGTCGCCGAGTTCTCGGTACTGCATACACCGAGGTTGGCACCGCCGCCACTTATCCGACCCGGTTGTCGCGTCGGCAGGGCGGAAACGGCGGACGGTCGCCGCGTCGCGGCGTCTCCGTTTTCGGTCGTTGTCGCTCGCGGGGAAGGCGGGGCCGAACCGCAGTCGGTTCCTCGCACGCCGCGGGTCGGCGCCGACTTCGCATATCCGAACCCCTATGACTCGTCGCGGCGAATCGGGCCGGTATGACCAAGCGCCACGTGTCCCTCCCGGCCGAAGCGGACGAGGGGGTCACGGCCTTCATCGAGCAGGTGGACGCCCGGCTATCGTCCGATGAGGACACCTGCGAGGTCGTCCGCGAGACGCTCGTGGACCTGTTCGGCGACCGCGACGCCTACGAACGGTGGCAGGCCGGCGGTGACGTGACGCCCGCCGAGCGCGTCCGGCTCCAGGGGTACGACCCGTGTAACGCGACGCTGGAGTCGGAGTACTACGCAGAGAAGGACGAGGACCGGTACACCCGCTCGAAGCACCTCCAGTGGCTGTGGCGACAGTTCGACGCGACGCCGATGGCCGACAACATCGCGTTCGCGCTCCGCTTCCGACAGATGCTCGCGAACCACCTGTTCGCCGACGCCGGGGACGACCTCCGGCTGTTCAAGGGGATCACGTTCACCTACGGCCACAACATCGAGATCGGCGACAACACCGTCGTCCACGACGACGTGCACCTCGACGACCGCGGGAAGCTCACGATCGGCGACCGCGTCTCGATCTCGGACTCCGCACACGTCTACAGCCACGACCACGACGTCGTCGACCAGACGCACGTCGACAACTACCACACGATCATCGACGACGACGCGCGCGTCACCTACGACTCGATGATCTCGGCGGGCTGCCGCGTCGGCAGGAACGCCGTCGTCGGCGCGAAGGCCACCGTTCAGGGCGACGTGCCCGATCACCACATCGCGGTCGGCTCGCCCGCCCGGAGCATCCGCGTGAAACCCGGGTGGGAGTCCGTCGCCGACCCGGTCGAGGACAAGTTGACCAACCGCGCCGACGAGCGGCGGGTCGAGTTCGATCTCCCCGACGACCTCGACGTCTTCGACGAGTTCCAGCGCGACCTCACGCCGCCGGACGGCGTCGACGCGCCCGACGCCGAGTGAGCGGGGAGGCCTCGACGGACCGCGAAGCGGTCCGAACGGCCGAACCGACCCACGACGGAAGCGAGGCCTCGCTACCGCCGCCTCACTCCCGGTCCTGAGGGACCGTCACGACCGGCACGTCGGCCCCGCGCAACACGAGCTGGAGGACGCTCCCGAGCACGACCTTCCCGGCCGGCGTCCGCCGGCTCGACCCGAGTACCGCGTACGTCGGCTCCAGTCGGTCGACCTCGTTGAGGACGCGCTCGGCCGGGTTCCCCTCCAGCACGTGGACGGTCACCTCATCGGGGTCGGCGACCGCGTCCGCGACGATCGATTCCACGGTCCGCTCGGCGTCGTCGAGGTTCCTCGCGGACGCGGCGTGGATCACCACCGCGTCCTCGCCGAGCCGCGACGCCAGCTCCACGCCCGCCGCGGCGACCGTCTCGCTTCCCTCCTCACCGTCGATGGCAGTCAGTACTGTCATACACGGGAGATTTCGTGTCGGTGAACCGTCAGTCCGTCCGATGAGTCCCGCTCATTGAGAAGGACCGACTGCGGGTGGATCCTCGGGGCGATCAGTCGAACACGCACGTCTCGACGTTCACTCACTCACGCCCGCGGGTCCCGGTCCGGACCTGGATACTCCCCGTCTCCCACCTCCGGATAGAGCTTCTCGGCGTCGAACAGCGCCGCGAACGCCCGCGGCTCGCGCACGCTCACCGGGAAGCGATCGTGGAGTCCCGCGCCCGCTCCGGGCGTCGTAAGTCGGTCGTCGAACGACAGCACGTGCATCGCGCCGCCGCGGAACGCCGACGCCAGCGCCGGGTGATCGCCGGGCGGCTGCGCGACCGGCTCGCGCCACTCGTCGATCCGCTCGCGCCAGTCGGCCGCGAGATCTGAGTCGGCAAGGGAAGCGATCACCGCTGCGGCGTCGTCGACGAGGGCGTCGCTGGCGACGAGCGTCGTCCACGAGTGCCCGCGTGGGCCGTCCAGCGCCTCGCGTGCGTCGCTGCCGACGAGGAGATCCGCCGCCAACACGTCCGCGTCGGCGACGATCCGTGCCGGCGAAGGGTCGGCCGGATCCGGGACGTCGTCGGTGTCGTCGCCGGGGCTGTCATCCGCGTCGCCGGCTCCCTCGCCCGCGGTATCGCCCCCGCGGTCATCGGCGTTGTCGCCGTCCGTCCCGCGCTCGCGCCGCTCGGCGAGCGCCGCCCGAATCGCTTCCTCGTCGACGCCGAACCCCTCGGCCCGCTCGAACAGCGCGGCCCACGTCTCCATATCCGATCGAGAGTCTGTGAGACAA
Organism: Halobaculum saliterrae; assembly: GCF_009831625.1. Classification (GTDB taxonomy): domain Archaea; phylum Halobacteriota; class Halobacteria; order Halobacteriales; family Haloferacaceae; genus Halobaculum; species Halobaculum saliterrae. The sequence continues at coordinate 308,145 of NZ_WUUS01000001.1, forward strand.
AAAGCGGAGCCGTTTCCCTCAGGTCGCCGCGAGGCGTCGCCGGACGGCGTCGACGCCGACGCCGAGGAGGAACGCCGCGCCGACGTTCCACAGGAGGCCCACACACCCGACGAGCGCGACCAGCGCGAGCGCGCGCCGGCCCTCCACGTCGACCGCGCGGCGGCCGAGGTGGACCGCGACGACGACGAGCAGCACCCCGAGGACGGCCATCGGGAACGCCGCGACGACGCCCGCGAACGGGACGGCCGCGAGGTAGAGGCCGCCGAGCACGAGGTTCGCGCCCCCGGTGCGGGCGCCGAAGGCGTGCTTGCCCGCGAGGCCGCCGGATCCGTGACACATGGGGATCCCGCCCAGCGGGACCGCCGAGAGACACATCGCGCCCATGCTCCCCGAGAGCCGGTCGGCGGACACGTCGGCGTCGTACAGATCCGACAGGAGGAGGCTCGTCGCGACGGCGGCGTTTCCGACGGTCATCGCCAGTTGGCCGGTCGTCGCCGAGAGCGCGTCCGCCGTGAGTGCGGGCGCACCGGACGGGAAGACCGCGAGGGCGGGAAGCGTCGCCGCGGGAACGCCGGCGTCGGCGACGGCGAGCGCGAGACCGACGCCGAGGACCGCGAGCGCGGCACCCCGTCGGTAGCCAGCCAGCGCGACGACGCCCGCGACGCCGACGGCCGCGATGGCGAGGGTCGGGTCCGCGACGCCGAGGTCCACGCCGGCGCGGAGGAGCAGCAGCGCGACCGCCAGTTGGATCCCACGGATCACCGGCTCGCTCACGTACCGGCGGAGCCGGGAGAGCGCGCCGGTCCCCGCCGCGAGGAGGAGGACGACTCCCGCGAGGAGGCCGGCGGCGACGTACTCGCCGGCGGAGATGGTGCCCGCCAGCGCCAGCCCCGCCAGCGCCTTCATCGGCTCGACCGACAGCGGGAGCCCGTAGACGAGCCCCCACACGACCTGGAAGACGCCGAAGAACAGCAGCGCGTGTGCCAACGAGACCGGGGTGAGCGCCGACAGACCGACGACTATCGGGAGGACCGTAACCGAATCCCCCAACGCACCGGTCCACTCGCCGGCTTCGAACCGGAGCTCGCGTCCGGTCCGAAATCGCTCCGATATCGCCACGTTCGAGAGTTGCCAGCGTTCTACTTGAGGCTGTCCGGAAACCGGTCGGGGCCACTCCGAACGTGTTCGATAACTATATTTAGTTACATTCCGGGATCGGTCCGCCGTCAGTACACCAGTTCCCCGGAGATGAACTTCCGCGTCCGCTCGTCCGAGGGGTCCTCGAAGATGGTCTCCGTGGGACCGATCTCGGTGAAGCCGTCGCCGAGCAGGACGCCGACCCGGTCCGCGATCCGCTCGGCCTGGTGCATGTCGTGGGTCGCGACGACGACCCCGATGTCCCGGTCGCGGGCCTCGCGGATCGCGTCCTCGATCAGCCCCGTGTTCCGCGGATCCAGATCGGAGGTCGGCTCGTCGAGCAGGAGGAACCGCGGCTCGTACGCCAGCGCCCGCGCGAACGAGACGCGCTGGGCCTCGCCGCCCGACAGCGAGTCGGCCTCCTGGTCGAGCGTGTCGCTCAGCCCGACGACGTCGAGCGCCTCCTCGACCGCCCGAGGCGTCCCGTTCGACCCGAGGACCGACCGGAGCCCGTCGCGGATCCGGTCGTTCCACCCGCGGCGGACCCGCAGCCCGTACTCGACGTTCCGGGCGACGGTGGCGTCGAAGAGGCTCGCGTCCTGAAACACCATCCCGACCCGTCGGCGAAGCGCCAGCCGCCGGTCCTCGTCGGCGTCCCACACCGAGTCGCCGTCGAGTTCGACGGTTCCGGCGTCCGGTTCGAGGGACAGCGAGAGCACCCGCAGCAGCGTCGTCTTCCCGACGCCCGAGGGGCCGATGATCGCCACGACCTCGCCCGGTTCGACCGAGAGGGACGCGTCGTCGACGACGGGCTCCCCGTCGTAGGCGTGCGAGACGTTCGAGAGCCGGATCATCGGTTCACCCCCGTGTCGCCCAGTCTGACGACGATCGCGTTGACCGTCAGCACGACCGCCACCAGCACCGCGCCGAGCACCATCGCGGTCTCGTAGCGCCCCTGACGGGCCTCCAGTTGGATGGCGGTCGTCAGCGTTCGCGTCTTCGAGACCCCGTCGGCGCCGGTGATGTTCCCGCCGACGATGAGGACGGAGCCGACCTCGCTGATCGCGCGGCCGAAGCCCGCGAGCACCGCGGTCGCGATGCCGTAGCGCGCCTCCTTGATCACGACCAGCGCCGTGTCGAGGCGGGTGCCGCCGAGCACGCGAGCGGCGTCGCGGACGTTGTCGCTCACGCCGGTGATGGCCGCGAGACTGATCGCCGTGATCGGCGGCGTCGCGAGCACGAACTGGGACATGATCATCGCCTCCTTGGTGAACACGAGATCCAGCGCGCCCAGCGGCCCCCGATTGGAGACGGCGAACAGGACGAGCAGCCCGACGACGACGCTCGGGAACCCCATTCCCGTGTTTATCACCGACTTCACGAACTGCTTTCCGGGGAAGTCGGTGAACCCCATCGCGAGCGCGGCCGGGATGCTGAACAGCGTGCTCAGCGCCACCGCGATCACGCTCACGTACAGCGAGACGTAGACGACGCTGGGAACGTAGCCGTCCCGAAACGGGAGATCGAGGAACCCCTGAAGCAGTCCGACGACCGGTTCGAGCGGCACGCTTACTCGCTGTCCGAGCTATTACTCCAGCCTTCCGGAACGTACTGCTGGAAGTTCGGGTCCTCGGAGACCGCCTCGGGGAAGAACAACTGTTCGCCGTTGACCTGATAGTTCGAGATCGCGTCCTGGGTTCCGGGGCTCGTGATCCAGCCGATGTACGCCATCGCGAGGTCGTAGTTCGCGTTCTCGTGCACACCGGGGTTGACCGCCATGATCCCGTACGGGTTCGCGAGGATCTCCGGGCCGTCCTCGATGGGACCCTGCACCAGAACGACGAGATCGATCTCCGAGCGCTGGGAGATGAACGTCCCGCGGTCCGAGAGCGTGTACGCGCCCTGCTGGGTGGCGACGTTCAGCGCCTCGCCCATTCCGGTGCCGGTCTCCTGATACCAGTCGCCGCCGGGGTCGACCCCCGCGGCCTCCCAGAGGTTCAACTCCTTCGTGTGGGTTCCGGAGTTGTCGCCCCGCGAGACGAACGTCGCCCCCGCGTCCGCGATGGTCGCAAGCGCCTCTGTCGCGGAGTCCGCCCCCTCGATTCCCGCGGGGTCGTCCTCGGGCCCGACGATCACGAAGTCGTTGAACATCAGATCGCGACGATTGATCCCGTAGCCGTTGCGCATGAACTCGTCCTCGAGCCCGCGGGCGTGGACCATCACCACGTCCGAGTCGCCGTTGCGGGCCGTCTCCAGCGCGGCGCCGGTCCCCTGCGCGACCGCGTCGACGGTCGCGCCGTACAGGTCCTCGAAGTCGGGGTGGATCTCGTCGAGCAGCCCCGTGTCGTACGTGCTCGTCGTCGTCGTGAGCGTCAGCGTCTCGCCGGCCACCCCGGGGCGCTGGTCGTCGCTCCGTCCGCCGCCGAGCCCCACACAGCCCGCGAGCGCGCCCGTGGCGCCGGTCGCCGTCGCGGCCAGAAACGCCCGCCTGCTCGCCGCCCCCTCGCGGCCGCCGGGACGTTGTTTCGACATGGAAACAACGATCGCCCACGACCGTATATACTTGTGGGAATCGGTTACCTCAAATCGTATACACACAAATTCGAAACCGTTTTTGATTTCAGCGCCCCGACAGCACAGCCGTGATCGAATAGAACCGCCGCACGCAACGGTTTTCCGCCGAGTCGCCGAACCGGTCGTCGATGCGATCGAACGACGGGAGCGACGGGGACGGGTCCGGCGGCGACGGCGGCGCGGCGGGGTTCGAGGCGAGTCTCGTCGCCGCCGGCGTGACGTTCGACGGACGCGACGCGACGCTGTTGCGCGCGATCGCGGACGCGGGATCGGTGAGCGGCGCCGCGAGCGAGCTCGGCAGGTCCCGGGCGCGGGCGCTCTCGCGGCTGGAGACGCTGGAGGACGCCTTCGGCGACCTCGTCGAGCGGCGCCGCGGCGGCGCAGACGGCGGGGGAAGCAGGCTGACGCGGGGCGCGAGGGCGCTGCTCGCGCGGTTCGACCGCCTCGCCGCCGCACTCGCCGGGACGGCCGGCGCCGCGGAGTCCGTGTTCGAGGGGGTCGTCGAGGGGCGGGACGGCGAACTCGCGGTCGTCGACACCGACGCCGGGTCGCTGCGGGCGCTCGCGGTCGGCGACCCGGACCCGGCGGCGGGCGACCGCGTGCAGGTGAGCGTCCGCGCCGACGCCGTGACGCTCCACGACCCCGACGGGACGCCCTCCGCGGACGCGACCAGCGCGAGAAACCGGTTCCCGGGCGACGCGATCGGGGTCGACCGCGGGGACGCCGTCGTGGATGTCCGCGTCGACGTCGGCGCCGAGGAGCCCCTCGCTGCGCTGGTGACGGTGGACAGCGCCGACCGCCTCGGGCTGCACGAGGGCGGTGCGGTGGTCGCCTCGTTCAAGGCGACGGCGACGCGGGCGACCCGGTCGAAGGCCGCCGGCGACGCGGACGAGCGGACCGAGTAGGGCTTCGGAACGGAACTCAGAACTCGGCGCGCAGTTCCTCGAACTCGGCGAGGCGGTCGTCGAGCGCCGCCCTCGCCTCGTCGTCGATCGGGCGGTGGGGCGAGCGGGCGTGCCCCGCCGGCGCCCCGCGCTGACGCATCGCGTACTTCAGTCCGGGGATGCCGTACTCGCCGGTGACGGAGTGATCCAGATCGACGCACGCGGCGGTGAGTTCGCGAGCGCGCCCGTCGTCGCCGGCCTCGTGGGCCCCGTAGATCGCGGTCGTCGCCTCCGGCGCGATGTTGGCGAGCGCGAGCACGCCGCCGGTTCCGCCGGCCGCGAGCGCCTGTCCGAGGACGCCGCCCGAGCCGACCATGAGGTCGAAGTCCGCGTCCGCGGTGCGCTCGCGGATCCGCTGGAACGCCGCGATGTCGCCCGAGGAGTCCTTCATGCCGGCCACGTTCGGATGCTCGGCGAGCCGGCCGACCGTCTCCGGGTCCAGACCCGTGTCGGTGAACACGGGGACGGAGTAGAGGTACACCGGGATCGGCGACTCGTCGGCGACCTCCCGGTAGTACGCCTCGAGCGTCGCCTGATCGTGGCCGTAGTAGAACGGCGTGACCACGAGCGCGGCGTCGGCCCCGACGTCGGCGGCGGACTCGGTCGCCGCGAGCGTCTCCCGCTTCCCGGGGCTGCCCGTGCCGGCCAGCACGGGCACCGAGGCCTCGTCGGCGACGACCTCGATCGTGCGGGCGCGCTCCTCGGCGGTCATCAGTTCGGCCTCGCTGTTCGACCCGCAGGGGACGAGGAAGTCGACCCCGCGGGACTCGACCCAGCCGACGAGGTCCCGCAGGGCGGCCTCGTCGAGGGCTCCGTCGGCGTCGAACGGCGTGACGAGCGGCGGTCCGGTACCGTGCATACGAGGTGGGTCGACAGCCCGCATCAAGAGCGTTCCCGTCGACTCCAGAGGACGCCCGTCGAGGGGCACGACGCCGCGGCCGGGATCGGGTCGTGCGGGCGTCTGACGCACCGCTTCCGTCTGACGCGTCTTTATGAGACGGGAGACGAAGTCGCCCGATGGGCGCGAGAACGTCCGCCGACGGCCGATCCCCATCGCGAACCGGATCGCGACGGCGCGTCGCTTCGAACGCCTCACACGCTCGATCCGGAATCCGCGCCGCGGGCGCGTGGACCCCCCGACGTTCGCCCGTCAGGGCTCCGCCCTGCCTCTTTCCCCCTCTCCGGACGGTCCGCAGACCGCCGAGCGACGGCTGCCTCGTCGTCGATACGCTCGATCGGCGACCGTCCCGTCGCTCAGCCCTCGAGCAGCGCCGTGCGAACGTCGTCGATGCGCTCGGTCTCGGCGAGCACGGCGAGTCGGTCGCCGGCCTCGACGGCGGTGCCGGGCAGCGGGATCGTCAGCGGCTCCCTGGCGCGACCGTGGGCGTACACGCGCCCCCCGTCGACGGCGAGGTCGTTGACGTGTCTGCCGATCACGCCGGAGTCGTCGTCGACCATGATCGTCACGAGCTGGAGCCGCTCGGTGAGGTCGCTGATGGCGTTGAAGTCGCCGCCGAGCATGGCGGTCTTCGCGCCGGCGGCGCCGAGACGCTCCGGGTAGATGATCTCGTCGACCGCGCGCTCGAACTCGTCGTAGATCTCCTCGTGGAAGTCCTCGGAGACGCGCATCACGGTCCGACAGTCGCTCAGCTCCGTCGCCTCCATGCAGATCTCGAAGTTCAGCTTCGGGTCGCCGGTGATCGCCCCGACCGCGTCGGCGTCGGCGACGCCGGCCTCGGCGAGCACCGACGGGTTCGAGCCGTCGCCCTCGACGACCCGGATCCCGCGGGACTGCGCGCGCTCGACCTTCACGTGGTCGTTATCGACGACTGTCACGTCGTGTCCCTCCTCGTCGAGCACCCGCGCGGTACGGGCGCCGACCCGGCCGTACCCCACGATGACGATGTCCATGTCATGCTATGCTACGTCATACCACATAGCGCTGTCGCCGAACGGGGCCGACGAAGCCCTCCCACGGAGCCCCCACGCTAACACGGGACACGTCTCGCTTTTGCGTCTCCGTCGCCTGCGTGTGGCTATGATGGCGACGACCCACGTCCTCGCGGGCGTGGTCGTCGGGCTCGGGACGCTGGCGCTCGTGCCGGAGGCCGGACCGGTGGTCCTCGCGGGGGCGCTGGGCGGGCTCGCGCCCGACCTCGACCTGCTGGGCGACCACCGGAAGGACCTCCACTTTCCGGGGTACGGCAGCGCCGCCGCCGCGGTGGCGGTCCTCGTCGCGGCGGCGGCCCCGTCGCCGGCGACGCTGTCGGTCGCGACGTTCCTCGTCGCGGCCGCGGTCCACGCCGTCTCGGACGTCGTCGGCGGGGACCTCACGCTTCGCCCGTGGGAGGCGACGGGGGATCGGGCCGTGTACGAGCACGTCCGCGGGAGGTGGCATCGGCCGCGGCGGTGGATCCGCTACGACGGCGCCCCGGAGGACTTCCTCGTCGGCGTCGCGCTCGCGCTCCCGGCGCTGGCGACGCTCGACGGTCCCGCCCGCTGGGGGATCGCGGGCGTGCTCGTCGTCTCCGCGGGCTACGCGCTCGTGCGTCGGTCGCTGGTCGACGCCGGCGAGCGCCTCGTCGCGGCCGCGCCCGACCCCGTGCTCGCGGCGGTCCCGGAGACGCTGATCGAGGACCTGCGGTGACGACCGGTCCACGGCCGGCAGCCTGATATCCGTCCGAGCGAGTGTTCAACCCAGTAGTGTCGTCTCTCTCGTCTTCGATCGTCACGGCCGGGTTCGACGCGCTCCCCGTCGAGATCGCCGTCATCTCGGCCGACGGAACGATCGTGCTGGTGAACGACGCCTGGCGTCGGTTCGCCGACGAGAACCACGGGAGCCATCCCGACTACTGGGTCGGTGAGAACTACCTGGAGATCGGAGAGCAAGCGTTCTCCGACCCGTACGCGAGCGATTCAATCGAGGGGCTCCGCGCGATACTCGGCGGAGTCGATGAACCGTTGCGGGTCGACTACCCGTGCCACTCTCCCGACGATCACCGGTGGTTCGCGCTCGAGGCCGCGGCGTTCACCCTGGACGGGGACCGGTACGCGCTCGTCGTTCACCACGATATCACCGCACAGAAGCTCGCCGAGCAACGGTCCGCGGCCCGAGAGAAGCAGTTGGAGACGCTGGTGGGCGTGCTCAGCCATGACATCCGGAACCCGCTGAACGTGATCGAGGGGTACGCCGACCTGCTGGCGGCGGAGATCGAGGGAGACGAACGTATCGACGCCATCCGGCGAGCCGCGCTCCGGATCTCCGAGATCGCGGAGGCGACGTTGGCGTTCACGGAGAGCGGTGCGCTGTCGACGGTCGAGCCCGTCAGAGTGTCCGACCTGGCGCGGGACGCGTGGGAGATGGTGGCGACCGCGGACGCGACGCTGACGGTCGAGCGAACGGCCACCATCCACGGCGACCGGTCGCTCCTCCTGCAGTTGCTCGAGAACCTCTTTCGCAACGCCGTCACCCACGCCGGCCCCGATCCCGCCGTCCGGGTCGGGTCGCTTCCGGACGGCTTCTACGTCGAGGACGACGGCCCGGGGGTTCCCGAGGACCTCCGCGATCGAGCCGTGGAGGCCGACTTCTCGACGGCCGGAACCGGCGGACTGGGGCTGGCGATCGTACAAGCGGTCGTCCAGGCACACGGCGGAACGCTGACGATCACGGACGCCGATGGCGGCGGCGCGCGCTTCGAGATCAGCGGCGTCGATGTCGCACCCGAACGGGCGACGCCCGAGTGACCAGCGGCGACGACACCGGCGACGGCGGTCTGGGTACTTTTTGCGCCGGCGTCCCCAGCCGACGGCATGGAGAAGGTATCCCTCGCGGACGGGTTCGACTCCTTCGAGGAGCCGTGGTCGCCGCGCCTCGCCGCCGAGTTGAACGGGCAGGCCGTGAAGCTCGCCCGCCTCGACGGCGAGTTCGTCTGGCACAGCCACCCCGACGCCGACGAGCTGTTCTGGGTGATCGAGGGCGGCCCGCTGGACGTCGAGTTCCGCGACGCCCCGACCGAGACCCTGTCGCCCGGCGAACTGCTCGTCGTCCCCGCGGGCGTCGAACACCGACCCGTCGCGCGCGAGGAGGCCGAGGTGGCGCTGTTCGAGCCGTCCGGCACCGAGAACACCGGCGACGCCGGCGATACGGGCGACGACCGGGCGAACGACGTGACGGAACTGGAACCGGGCGTGAGCCGAGGACGGATCGGCGTCGAGATCGGGGACGGTGAGAGCAGAAACGGCGGGGAGAACGACGAAGCCAGTCGGTGACACGGGGGCGAGAAGGCGCCCGGTAACATCGATGTCAGCGATCGGCTAAGTGGCCGGCGACCGTACCACTGGTATGGCAACAGACGACCACGACACCGAGGTACCCGCGGACCAGTCGGACGTCCCCGTGACCGCCGAGCGACCCGACGACAGCGTGCTGCGGACGACCGGCACCGACCACATCACGCTCATCGGGAGCAACGAGGAGGAGACGGTGAAGTTCTACCGCGACGTGCTCGGGATGCCGCTGGTGATGCGCCAGCCGAACCTCGACGCGCCCGAGGTGACGCACCTGTTCTTCGACAGCGGCGACGGGCGCATCATCACGTTCTTCGTCGAGGAGGACCGCGAGAACGCCCCCGGCCAGCGGCCCGGCGTCGGCGCGGTCCACCACCTCGCCTTCTCGATCGAGGCCGAGGAACTGCCCGAGATCAAGTCGGCGCTCTCGGAGCACGGCCACCGCTACAGCGAGTTCGACCGCGGCGCGTTCCACTCGCTGTACACCCGCGACCACAACGGCCTCACCATCGAACTCGTCGTCGACAAGTACGAACTGCCCGACGACCGCCGCGGCGAGGTGATGGCGCTCGCGCAGTCGAAGCGCGTCGCCGCCGGCGCGAGCTACGTCGACGACGAGCACATGGAGGCGGCCATCGACGAGCTCGGGCTCGACGTGGTGCGAAACGAGGTCCCCGACGCCGCGACGGGAACCGGGATCGACGGATAGGACCACTCGATCGAGAGATCGGTCGGTGTATCGATCACGGCCCCGCCGACTGCATACCGTTCTCGACCGGCACTGACCTCATCGTCCCCGAGCCGACTGGCTCGCCGCGGGCGGGCAAGCCGCCGCGCTCGACGAGATCTTAAGTAGCGAGAGTATCGCAGCCGATTTATCCGGACCGCATAGACTCAAATGAGTGTCATATTAGACAGAATATTTATAGGATCGGCTGGGTGGTACCGCCAAGGCACGCCGGCGGGGTCGCCGTCGGTCGATCCACTGACACATGTCCCACGAACCAACCTACGCGCCGGAGGAGGGCGGCGCGACCGGACGGAGGAGTCGGATCGTCGACCTGTTGACCACGTACGGCGAGCGCGCCGGAAACGCGCTCGTGTACAGCTCCGCGTATCTGGCGGCGATCGCGATGACCGAGGTGGCGATCGCGATGGTGTTGCTGTCGCTGCCGCCGAACCCGGCTCCCGTGGTCGTCGGACTGGTGACGTTCGCGGTGTACACGAACGACCGGGTCGCCGACGCGGACACCGACGCGGTCTCGGACCCCGATCGGTCGGCGTTCGTTCGGCGACACCGCGGCACCCTCTACCTGTTGGCGTCGGTGGCGTACGGCCTCGCCGTTGCGATCTCGGTGCTCGGCGGTCCCGTCGCCCTTGCCGTGACGCTGCTTCCCGGGGCGTTCTGGGTGGCGTACGCCGCCGACTGGGTTCCGAACCTCGCCCCGAGGCTCCGCCGACTGAAGGAGGTGCTCGTCGTCAACTCCCTCGTCGTCGCGCTCGCGTGGGCGACGACGGTGACCGCCCTTCCGGTCGCGTTCACCGACGCGGCGGTCACCCCGGCGACGGCAGTGGTGTTCGCGTACTTCCTGCTCCGGTCGTTCGTGGACACCGAGATCCCGAACGTCGGGGACGTCGAGGCCGACCGCGCGACCGACGTGGCGACGCTGCCGGTCGCGTTCGGCGTCCCGGCGACGCGACGGGCGCTGTACTGCGTCGACCTGTTCACGGTCGGTCTCGTCGGCGTGGCGGCGTCGACGGGCGTGCTACGGGCCGGACCCGCGGTCGCGCTCGGCGTCGGGGTGGCGTACTCGCTGGTCGTCACCGGCCTGCTCGGTCGCGCGGACGACGACGCGGTCGCGCTCGCCTCGGAGTGCGAGTACCTCGTCGTCGCGGCCGCGCTGGTCGGGCCGCTTCTCATCGCGTGAGCGGGCCGTCCCCCGATCTGCGGGATCGTCGCGCGGCGCGTGACGACGGAATTTATTACGGTTCCCCCCACAGCAGGAGGGGACGTGCTCTCGCCCGGAACGCTGACGGCGGTGATGCTGCTCACCGTCGTCGTGGGGACGACCGCCGCGCTCCTCGCGTGGCGCGAGCGACGGGAACCCGGCGCGGTTCCGTTGACGGCCATGTCGGCCGGACAGGTGTGGTGGTCGGTGTTCTTCGTCCTCGAACACCGGGCCGACACCCTCGCGGCGAAGGCGTTCTACTCCGACGTTCAGTGGGTCGGGGTCGTGGTGATCCCGGTCGCGTGGCTCCTGTTCGCGCTGGAGTACACGGGGCGGGATCGCTACGTCCGACCGCGGTACGTCGCGCTGTTGTCGGTCGTTCCGGTCGTCACGGTCGCACTCGCCGCGACGAACGACTACCACGACCTGCTGTATCTCGACACCGAACTCGTCACCGAGGGCGGCCGGCAGGTGCTCGATCGGGTCGGCGGTCCCTGGTACTGGGTCGTCACCGGCTACACCTACCTGCTCGGGTTGCTCGGGTCGATCCCCCTGTTGGGACTGGTCCGCAGCGACTCGCTCCCGTTCCGCGGCCAGAGCCTCGGGCTCCTCGTCGGGACGCTCGCCCCGTGGGCGAGCAACGTGCTGTTCCTCGCCGGCGCCGTCCCGGTCCCGAGCCTCGACCCGACGCCGGTGTTCTTCGCGGTGTCGGGCGTCGCGTACCTCGGCGCTATCACCCGCTTTCGCCTGCTCGGGACGAGCCCCTCGGCGAACCACCGCGCGCGACGGCTGGTGTTCGAGCGCATGCGCGAGGGCGCCGTCGTCGTCGACAGACACGACTACGTCGTCGACATGAACGAGCAGGCGGCGGCGATCCTCGACGTCGAGCCGCGGGACGTGCTCGGTGAACCGGCGGCCGAGGTGATCCCCCGGTACGAACACCTGCCGGAGGAGGGGCGCTCCTCACGCCACCTCACCCTCGGGGAGGGCCTCCGGAGCCGGCAGTACGACGTGACGGTGACGGCGGTCGCGGACTTTCACGGCCGCTCGCTGGGCGGGGTGATCTCCTTTCACGACGTGAGCGACCACCTCCGGCGTCAGCAGCGTCTGGAGGTGCTCAACCGCGTGCTCAGACACAACATCCGGACGGAGACGAACCTCATCTACGGGAACGCGGACCTCATCGACGCCGAGGGCGCGCACGTCGAGGCGGTGAAGGACGGCGCGATGCGGATCGAGGCGATCAGCGACAAGGCGCGCGACGTGATCGACATCTTCGAACGGGGCCGCCAGTCCGGGCGGTCGCTGACGCTGTCGGCGGTGCTGGAGGAGTGCGTCGAGGCGGTCCGCGAGGACCACCCGTCGGTCGCGGTCGACCTCGAGGTCGATCCGGGCGACGACCCCGCGGACGGCACGGCCGTCTCGGTCTCCCCGGTGCTCACCTCGGTGCTGATGAACGTCGTCGAGAACGCCGCCGAACACAACGACTCGGCCGACCCGTGGGTGGGCGTGCGGGCGACCTGCGCCGACGAGGGCGTGGAGATCAGGGTCGCCGACAACGGTCCGGGGATCAGCGACCACGAACGGGCCGCCCTCGAGCGGGGGAACGAGACGCCGCTGGAACACGGCAGCGGCCTCGGACTGTGGCTCATCGCCTGGGGGACTGAACTGGCCGACGGCGACCTGACGATCGACGACCGCGAGGGCGGCGGCACCGTGGTGACGGTGCGCGTCCCGCGGATCGCGTCGGAGGGGGAGTGACGGCGTCGTCGCCGAACACGCGAGGGACGACGCGGCGGCTGACGGCGTGAGAACGTGAGAAGCCTAGGGCGGGATTTGAACCCGCGCTCTCGTCCTTACCAAGACGGTGATACGTTTCGTGGCCTGAGAACGCCGATTTGACCGTCCTCAGCCAACACGTTTTTAGTGTGTCTTTCAGACCTCGTCGCCGTCCTTGTATTTGCTGTATATCCGGTTGCTGGCCGGGCTCCTCGTCAACTTAGTATTATCGCGCACCCCCTTCAAACACCGGGCAAGCAGTCTATCGGCCTGCTTGATACCACTAGCATCGACAACGTCTCCAATACCCATTCAAAGCTGCCGTAGTGGACTACTCCTCTATGTCGTCGATGACTACTTGTCGCTGTCCTGCCTGATCAGCTTTCCTGCCTGCACGAAGCAACTGGTTCAAAGCTTGTCGACAGTCCCCGCTTTTCTGTGCAACCTGAGAGGCAATCTCTTCTACTACTTCATCAGGTACTGTGCCGGGACGGAATGCCTGCTCAACACGCTTTTCCAGTATTTCGATCAGTTCCTGTGTGCTGTAAGGTTTGAACTGGAGTGTCTGGCAGTTCAATCGGCTGCGGCTGCGCGGATCTAACTTCAGCGTCGAGGGCTGCTGGTTTGACACCATTACAATACCTAACTGATTTTCACTGTCTTCGTTCAGCATTTGCAAGTCGTAGATGACTTCGGTTCGTTCCTGTAGTTGGTCGAACTCGTCTAATGCGACTGCTACTCCACGGTTCTTGCTCAACCATTCCTGTATTTTGGAGAGTAGTTCGTCGACCGGTTTTCCTTTCCGCGGTGCTGGATAACCCAGCTGAATCAATAACTCCGTCAACAAGGAGGGACGGGTGTTGTACTGCCAGCAATTGATGTAAACCGCTTTGGAGGTGGTCTCATCCTCCATCCGGTCGAAGACATGGCGTACACAGGTGGTCTTTCCGATACCGGCCGGACCATAGACTAACAGGTTCTCAGGGCTACGCCGACGCGTAACCGGTTTCACCGCCTCCACAATCCGATTTATCTCCCTGCGTCTTCCTACCGGTTTCTCCGGTTGAAAACCTGTACCGAGATAGGTTTCGCTTCTAAGTATACTGCGTCCGTCTTCTTGTTTTGATTCAAACGTTGCCAATAGAATACACCCCCTCGCAGTTTTCCCAGCGAGTAAATTCTACTCTGGATCAACCATATTCAAAAGAGAGGTCCGGCACCCCGGTTCACTTGATACCACTAAAACAAAGCGTTGTAACCGGAACTCGTGGAACACTCTCGGGTTTAAATAAATCAGTGATCTCCAGTCTTTTCATTTGAACCAGGGTATCGCTAAACCTGTGTAAAACAACAATTCACAAATCCTGTTTTGATGACACGTGAACTAATCTCCGACCTTGAGCCACTGCAACCAGAATCCGTTCCTGCAGACTTCGTCGACCGTGAGAACACGAAAACCGCTCTCTCCAACCTGATCGGTCCGGACAGCAGCAGAAATATTCATCTCCAAGGACCCAAGGGAACCGGTAAAACCCATCTCACACTTCTCCAACTCAACCAACTTGACCAAGCAAACACATGCTATATCGACTGTAAAAACAGTGATACACAGTACAAAACCCTGAGACAGATACTTCAATCACTAACCAAGGAACCCGTCAATACTGGGTACCACACATCCGACCTACAGAGAAAGATCGAGGAACGGACCGGAGCTGTACACACCGTGATTGTTCTTGATGAAATCGAATTCTTACTGGAGAACGACGGTGACAGCCTTCTCTACTTCCTCTCCCGAATGAAAAACCAATCCAAGGTCAACGTCATCACCATCTCCAACCAGAATCTGAATCTGCAAAAACAGGTAGAGGAAAGAACATTCAGCAGCCTCCAACCATACCCCATTCAACTGGAACCGTATACCGGCGAAGAGGTCTACGACATACTCCTTGAACGAGCACAGAAATCATTGAAACCCCAAACCGTTCAGAAATCAAGTCTAACCTACATCGCCTCAACAACCACCAACCCTCGACTCGGGATCCAATGGCTGAAAACCGCAGCACAACAGGCGGACAAAATCATCACCGAAACACACGTCCAACAAGTCCAAGAGAAAGCCGTTAACGAATACATCAACCAGATCCTCAGTTCTTTCACCGAACACCACCGGCTACTCTTCCAAGCAATCCAAGAGCTCGCAGAAGACACAGACACCAAAATACGGACCGGAGCCGTCTACAAACGTTACCAAGAACTCTGTCAATCCCAAGAACAGGAATCATTGAGCAACCGCCGTATCAGCGACCACTTAAAACAACTCGAACACCTCAACCTGATCAAAGCAGAATACCACTACGGCGGCAGCAAAGGTAAAACACGAGAAATCCGTCTCAAACAACCAACTCCATAGAAATTCAGCTATCTACAAACAGGACAGACACCTTCACGACCGACCTCAGTCCCAAAACAAAAACCGCATTCACCACATTCTACCAATTCTGTCTCAGTTGAAAACTGCGGAGACTCCGTAGGCGTACCTCCAAAATCAATTCCGCCAGTAGACTCAAACCCTATATCAGACAAAGCCTCTTCAAGCATCTCCTCAGCAAGATCATACAGCTCACCTTGTTGAACAGAATGCGCATATCCACGCTGTTCACCAGTCATAAACCGGTCTAACTCAGCAATAAACCCACAATAAGGACAACGCAGATTCCGGAAACCACTGTCCTCATATCTTTCTCTGTCAACAGTGAAACGTCCTTGACAGCGAGGACACTCCCTCCCAATCATTCCCCCGTCGTCGGGGAATTCGATCGAAATTTGTTTCGAGACTCTCATTGGACCTCCTCTGCGTCTTCCCAAGCACTATCAAATTTCTCCAAATCTGATTCTACATTTACTGGACGCATCTCACTGATGGTATGATGCTTCGTACCGGAATGAGCAAAGGTATGACCCCAAACCCAGCCTTCACTGCGATCAACAAACAGAAGCCGGTCGTGGAAAGGCCACTCACCACTCCGATAATCCAAGTATCGTAGCTCCGTGCCACCCGTCCGATCCTCGGATAACTGATTGAACTTCTCCCTATTCTCTTCATCAATTTCTTGGTCAGTACATAGGACCTTGATATCAACAACATCAGGTACGTCACACAACATTTCAGTATACAATTTGCCCTGAGCAAACGGGTCAACAACAAGAACTTCCTCTCCCGCTAACTCTACGATATCTCTGAAAAGATTGAATGCAGTCTCCTCATCACCCTTCTCAACTGAATACTGTGCCCACTGGGTCAACTCCTTTGAACGCGGAATCGGAATACCATCATCCCGATACTCCTCAAACATATTACGTCCCTGTGCCGTGATCTCAAGATAATCCCCGGCTTTATTTTCGATCAGGTCTTTTTGATTCAAATAATATATATTTACTTTGAACTCCTGTTCGTCTACATCCAGTTCATCGAGAATATCACTACGGCCAACACCGTAACTGGAACTGGTAATGTTCTCTCGATCATGGATATACAGTTTCCCCAAAATTACGTAACGAAGATCATCTTTCAAAATCGTGTCATACCCTTTTTCATCCAACCTCTCGATCCCGGCGGCAGTGATCTCTACAGAATTAATCGGGTTTCCGAGTCCACCTTTAGTTTCAACAAGCCGGTCATCATCCATCCGCGATAAATGATACACAACGTCCTCAACGTCAAAATTCAAGCTGTCACATATCTCTTCAAAACCAGCACGATAACGAATACTCTGACTATGTATCCTGTATACCTTGGCAAGAATCTCACGACGAATCCGTCCATCACTACCTGAGGCCATACAAGACCGACTATACATTATAATAATAAGAAACTAACCAACAATCAGTATACAGTAGAATTTTCCAGCAGAAGCCCGTCCGCGAGCGTTAGAATAGTTCGTCAAGCAGGTTTTCGCTACTTAATTCATCGATACTGCGGAGTAGATCTCTCCGTTCTTGTTCCAGCTCCTGTTTATCACACCAGTGCTGCTGCTTCTCGTTCCGTAGTTGCCGATAAAACAAGGTGATTTGATTCTTCAATTGGCTTCTTTCAGCAGCCTTTCCTCGTCTCTGCTTGTACAAGTCTTCTAATCGATTTTTGTACCAATCAAGTTTCGACTCCAGTTCGTCGACGACTTCCCTGTGTACCTGATTTCGTTCCTCTAACTGCTGTTCGATCCGCTTCAGTTCCTCTTCCAATCGATCCTGCTGCTGTTCTTTGCTCTCCTGTAGTAGCTCTTTCAGCTCAAGATCCCAGTCGTCATCCAGGTAATCCATAAAAAATAATTGGTATTAGGGAGTGTTACTGGTTATTCCTCGCCGGGTTGCAGTAGACTCCGGTATTCCTTTGCCTTCTCTCTGTAGAACTGGGGTAGTTGTTCGATCTCGTTGTCGGTCCAGTTCTGTACTTTTTTGAGTAGTTTGTCGGCTTCTGATAGTTCTCTTGGAGTGGCGCGTCCCATCACTGGTTTGGTGGAGATCTGAATCTTTAGATTGGGAAGGGTTAGGCGGTGTTGCAGATGCATTCGTGGCTTTCGCCTGCTAATTGGAGTACATGACTGTGGACGGCTTTGGCGAGTTCCAGCATTTTCCTGGCTCGTTCTTCGGTTGCGATTCCTTCTCTGTAGTATGTGTCTGATCGGTTGTTTCGCCAGAGGTTGGTGAGTTTGCCGGCGAATTCCTTGGTGTAGAGCCCTGCGTCTTCTCCCATCTGGTAGACGTTTTCGTGGTTGATGTATTCGTCTTCGTGAAGCAAGCCTGTGTCGAGAAGGTAGAACTGTATGGTTCGTTCTATCGCAGAGAAACTGGCTTCGATTACAACGGTGTAGTATCCGTCTTCTTGTTGGAGGAACTGTGCGGCATCGATCATGCGACATGCTTTCTTGAGTTGTAACAGGGTGGGGTCGTCGACGTCGAGTCCTTCTTCGAACTGGTTGCCTGGTCTTTCGAACAGGGTTGTGGCTTCGTCCAGTAGGTCTTCTACGTCGCTGTCGTCCATTTAGAAGACTGCCTCCTTGATTTCGTCCAGTTTACTGGTGGAGTGGAGTATGATGCCTTCTGAGAAGATCTGCTGTAGTTTCTCGCCGTAGTTTTCCGCAGACTCGACGGATTCTACTAGGAGTTGGATTTCGTATCGTTGTCCGTCGAACTTCTTGTTCTCGACTTCTTGTCTAAGGTCTTGGAGTGTGCGTCGGGATTCGAGGAGGTCGTCTTCCACGATTACTTGGATGTCGATGTCGCTGGCTCTGTCTGCTTCTCCTCGTGCGACGCTTCCGAACAGTATGATTCCAACAGTGTTGATGTCGGTTTGTTTTATTTGTTCGAGTAGTGTTTTGACGGGGTTTCTGAATTCTTTTTGAGGTATTTGGAGCAGTGGGTCGTCGGGTTTCTGGATTTGGTCTTGTTGGATCTGTATCAGTGAGCTTCGCCCTTGTTTTGTTTTGGTGATGAGGTGGAGGTTTTCTAGGATTTTGACGGCGTTGTCTACTGATTTTCCGCCGTGTCCTGTGGTTTCTCGTAGTTGTGTGATTGTGAATTCGGTGTGAGGGTTGTTGTAGAGCAGTTCGAGTATGTCGTCTGCTGCTTGGTATCGGAATACTTGTTTTTCGGGTAGGGGTAGTGGGAGGAACACACCCGAAGTTTCGTCACTCATAGTGGTACAAGTCACTCTTAGTGACTAAAGTTTTTATAGGTGATGGGAGAGTACTCAGTCTTCCAAACTTTTCAGCTTCTCCAAAACACCATTCTCCTCCAGTTCAGACAGACGCTCCAGTACTTCCTGCTTATCTTGTTTCTCCGCCTGCTTCTTGAGACTGAGAGGTCGCCCACATTTCCTGCATTGACTGTGCTCATTCTGATTCTCGGTACCGCAGAACGAACATGAAATCGGTTTATCCTCCTCTGAGTCGGTTTCAAGCCCGTACTGATCTCGGATCGCCTGGTTCACATCGTCGTTGTTCAAGTGGACATAGACCTTGGCTCGGTCGCTTCCAGGGGTCCAGCCAGCAAACTTGTTCAACTGCTCATACCCCATGAATGTCGCTACCTCTGTCAATCGGGTATGACGCAGGTTGTACGGACGACGCTTGGATTCAGGGATATCAGCCCGTTCACATGCTTTCTTGAAACGACGGAGGAAAGCAGCGTATTTCATCGGATCCGCGGCATCCGGTTCATAATTACAGTTGTCACTATGGGTTTGCGGAGTATCACCGCAGTTCCGGCAGGCTTGCTGTTCCAATTTTACCCATAGAGGAGCGTTCACATCCTCTATATCTCCGATCTCACCTCCCAACGGATGCAATGAAACCCATTCACGGAGAGCACGGCCAGACCGAACCAGTTGGTTTGTCCGATCAGGAGTACCTTTCAATCCTTCCAAGAAAATGAACTCGCCTTTCTCATTCACAGTGAAATCCCCTATGTTACGAGAAAGCAGTTCGCCAGGACGTGCTGCTGACTCGTACAGTACGTAGACCATTGCTCGGTCACGAGTGTTGTTAAAGCTGCTAAGCAGTCGTTTCAACTCCTCTTTCGTGAACAGGTCTTCCCGGGTAACAGAGGTGGGCTTACTGCTTTGATGGACTGAAAAGAATTGGACCTTGTCCGGGTGTTCTCCACTGTTTTCTACTTTGTACAGCTTCTTGATCGAGGCTCTGAACTTGTGCTTTGTAGGTTCAGCGTAGTCGCTTCGGTTGATATTAGCGACTAATTCCTTGAGTTCGGATTCGGAGGCACCACGGATTTTGAAATCATACGGTGCGAATTTTTTCAAGGCGGTCTTCCAAGCATAGATAATCCGTCGTTGCTGGCTGTCTCCTATTCCTTCGGCAGCACAGTGGTTGATAAGGCTGTTTACGGCTTGGTAGTTTTCTTGGCCGACTTCGTCTTCCAGTTTTTGAAGTGATCTATTGATATCGATGTATTCTGTAGTAGTCATGGTTGTGTTTCACGTCTCGAAGATGGAAGGAATGAGAGGAAACACACCACTTCATTTGGGGTTCAATGGACAGCCCGACATCTAAACCAAGGGTCAAGTGGTCTGTTCCGGAAGCCGGGACAGGTTTCTTTTGGACCCTGTCTCGGTTGGAGTCCACTCAACCGTTGATTAGGTGGACGAAGAGTCCAAGCTATTATTGGTTCAGTGGTCTTCGTTGAGTGGCTTTACGCCTCTCCTTCCTTCGTTTGAGTTTTCAAGTGAAAATTGATCTAGAATCTTTAAATAAGTTAAATATTTGATAATTAGATATGGAATTCTCGATCCGATCTATGAGTATTTTACTTAAACAAGAGACCGATAAACGAGTATCTGAATCCGCAGCAAATCAGCTTGGAGAAGTTCTAGAGAAATTCAGTGAAGACATCGCCAGCGACGCAATATCTCTTGCTGCCGAAGAGGGCTACCAAACAGTCAAACAAGAACACATCAAAACTGCCCTGGACCAATACCTAGATCGAGAGATACAGCAGTCGTATTTCTCTTAATACAGATATCCAAGATGATATATTTCGATACGGCGAAACTGTAGAACTCCCTACAGCTGTGGAAGCTGCTCGCTGTTGAACTCCCGAAACAGTCGAAACACGATTCTATCATCTTCTAAATTGTTCTCAGCTAATCTCTGCCGTAAACCTTCCCGAACTTCCTTGTTACGGCAGGCGATCCAGACGCTGTCGAAACGGTCCAAGTGTTCTTCAACATGTTTGATTTCTCGGGGATTATCTCCCATCGCGACCTCAACCACTAACTCCGTGTTTCCCATGTTGACGTAGACATCCGCATCGAATTTCTCGAAGAACGCAGACCAGCCCATTTCTTCAAACAAATCTTTGATCCGATGCTGCCAAAACCGGTGTACAACTCCGCCACGACCCCTTCGCTTCACCTCCAACCCCAGTTCACTTTCTGCGTAGTTACGGCCTTTCTCAGTCAACTGCAACAGCTTCCGCTTACCCTTCTGAGTGTGGACCTTTCTCTCAACTACAACACCGTTGTCGACAAGCATATTCTTCACCTTGTTACCCTTGTAACTACTCGGAAAATCACCATATCGGTCGGTCAAGCCACGGAATGGATTCTCCACTACGTCCTTGAGGAACCGGTCTGCATCACCACTCAAATCTAGTTCTCCTTGTGGGTCCTCAACGATCTCCGGATTCTCGACCTCATCTGAACGACCGGGAGCAACTAGTGATTTGAAATCCGGTGTCAAGCTCCGAGGTTCATATGAAAGACTGGTCCAGTTATCAGCTTGTCTTCGCTCCAAGTCTTCATCCGAAACCTGCTTCTCCAAACTGTAATCATCCAAACTCACCGGTACCGGACTACCGTTACCAACCTGGACAACCGCTTCACCAGTACCCAATCCCTGGGCAAACTCTCGCTGCCGCTCAGACAGGTTCAAACTGTCTGCAACCTCGTCAAACTGCCGCCGATCATCCATTGGCAGCAGGAACTTGGTGTACGTGTTAGCCTTGATAGAATCCGTCAACTTACCAGGCTCCTGATCGCCCACAACCAATCCTTCACCGAACTCCCGCATCTTCGCCGTCAACTCATCAATTTCAGGGATGCCAGAAGCACTCTGCCTCTCCTTGTAAACCGAGAAGACTTGTTTCCCTTCATCCAAGAAGAACAGATGCCGCAAACCACTGTCTCGCTGGTTACTGGCTAACCTGTATTCAAACACGTAGGCAAACAAGACTTCCATCAAGAAATTCTGGACATCACGACTCAGTCCGTCAAACTCAAACACCACATCCCGCTTCAACAACTCCTCCAAGTCGTAGCCCTGACTACAATCAAAAACCGTTCCCGCAGTAAGAGTCATCGCCTCCAAACGATTCAAAACCGTATCACGATAATTCGACGACTTCCGCATATAACTCATAGAATCAGCCTCAATCAAAGCCTGGAGCTCAAACAAACTCGGGTAAGGCGGAGAAACACACTCGAATAGATTGTACGCCTGGTAGAGCTTGATCACCGACTTCAGCAAATAATTCTTAGAACCACTCAACAACGCCGTAGAGTGGCTAAACATTTCACTGAATACCTGAGCCCATCTTCTCGGAGGTACTCCTTCAGGCGGCCGTAACGGATTCAAACGCAGCTTAGACCACGGCAACACCAACAACTCATGGTTCTGTGAGAGATGGCGGTAGTCCTGCTTTAGATCAAAGAACCAGACCGGCACACCCACCTCTCGATACAGATTATAGAACAACGTCGTCTTCCCCGAACCACTCTGACCCACCGCCAACAAATGCTGATTCAAACCCTCTTCATCTAAGCGAACCGGGAAGCCGCTATAGCTTCGTCCCACCTCCACACCTCCGGATAACATCTCAGAGCTGCTGAACGGGAACTCTTGATTCCGCAGATCCTGAACCGCCGCTAACCGTCCAGCACAGTTCAACAAGAACTCATTATCCGAAGCAACAGCTGCCTCCACCAAATCACGTAGCTCACCGTCAACACGATTCTCCTCCAACAAACGCAGCAAAGACTCCTTCCTCACAAAGACAACTCTACAACAAGAACAAAATTCAGTCTAAGCGAACACCACGTCTCCTATGCCGCAGCCCCGCCATAGAAAGCCTCAGCCTGCGAAACAATCGGATCAACCAAGCCATCATACTTGTACAAACTCAAACCATTACTTCGCAGAACAGCCTTAACCTCCGTCTTGATCTCAGCACGGATCTTCTCACGATTCGTCCAGTCCACCTCAGTACTATCCTTCAAATTCTGCTTCAACTCACGAGCAATAGTCTTCAACGTCTCCTCATCGATTTCAGAATCCGTATTCGAGGAGATAGCCGAGTAGAAAGCATACTCCTCGTCACTCAAGCCAAGCTCATCCTGCTGATCATCCGTCTCCTGAATCCTATCAGCGTAATCCCGCAACTCATCGATAACTTGCTGCGTTGAGATGAAGCCCTCGTTGTATTCGTTAATCGTCTCCTCCAGTTCCTCCTCGAAGGATTCGTACTTCGCTAAGTTCGTCTGCTTCCGGGTCGTGATCTCATTTTCCAATAGCTGCCGAAGCATCTTCACCTGCAAGTTCTCGAATTCGACCTCCTCGACATCCTCCAAGAACTCATCGCTCAACACCGGCTTCTCCTTCTCCCACTTGTCAAAGCCAGTTACCTCTATCAAATCCTCAATACCGACGCCCTCAGCAACAAGCTCCTTCATGGCCGAATCCACGTCCTCGACCTCGTCCGGATTACCGGAGTTATCGATACTGTTGATAGCACCTAAGACAGCTTCAAAGAACGCTACGTCTGCCCGGATATCACTTGCCGCGGAATGAGGCGAAACCAATGAATGAGCCTTCTTTAACCCCTTCATCGATTCACGGAACTTATCCTCACGCTCCTCAGTAACCAATACCTCGTTCTGTGCCTTGTACAGCAATCGCTGGCGATCCGTCTTGTTCAGCTGCGGCCAATCATTGTATTCGATAGCAGCGAAGAAGTCGGCAACCTCCTGATGCTTCT
The DNA here is from genome assembly GCF_009831625.1 of Halobaculum saliterrae. GTDB lineage: Archaea > Halobacteriota > Halobacteria > Halobacteriales > Haloferacaceae > Halobaculum > Halobaculum saliterrae. The sequence continues at coordinate 331,363 of NZ_WUUS01000001.1, forward strand.
CCCGCATCACTTGGACCGCTTCCTCAATATCCAGCATCGCATCATTCCGGACCTCAGACGTGTACTTATCCAACGCCTGCTTCAACCGCTCACTGATACCGATATAATCAACGATCAAACCACCAGGCTTGTCCTTGTACACCCGGTTAACCCGGCCGATAGCCTGCAACAGGTTGTGGTTCTTCATCGGCTTATCGACGTACAACGTGTGCAGATGCGGGGCGTCAAACCCGGTCAACCACTTATCACAGACAACAGCGATCTCGAACGGGTCATCAGGATCTTTGAAACGCCGCTTCAACTCATCATTCGAAATCGGGTTGTCGATATAGTCTTCTGCACCGGACATGACTACCCGTGTCTCAGGTGCATCCGAGTTCTCCCTGATCTTCTCAGCCAAGTTCATCGCTGCCTGACGACTGATAGCAACCACCATCGCCTTCCCCTCGATCTCACGATTATTGTAGTGGTCTACAATGTCGTCAGCAATCATCTCAGTCCGCTCCTCACTGTTCTCAATAACCCGGCGGAGCTGAGTCCACTTCTTCTTCATCTCATTCTTCAACTCGTCCGACTTCGACTCCATCAACTCGTTAAACCGGTCCTCTATCTCCGGATCATTAACCTGGAGCTTCGCCAAACGACTCTCATAATAAATCGGGACTGTGGAACCATCCTTCTCAGATTCCTTAATCGTGTACTGGCTGATATAACCGCCAAACGTGTTCGTTGTCGACCGATCCTCCTTCTCAATCGGAGTAGCAGTAAAGCCGAGATGTGACGCGTTCGGCAGCCCGTCACGGACATTCGTCGCTAAACTCTTATACTGAGTTCGGTGGGCCTCGTCCGCAACCACGATCACATTCTCACGGTCGTTGACCTCCGGATACTGTACTTCATCATCCGTGGTCTGGAACTTCTGAATCGTCGCGAAAATGATGCCGCCAGCCTCCCGATCTAACCGGTCACGAAGCTGAACCCGGTTATCACTGTCTGCCCATTCAGCATCCAAACCGTGCTTCCTGAACTCCTTATACAGCTGATCATCCAAATCATTCCTATCCGTGAGATAGACCAGCGTCGGGTTCTCCATCTCGCTTACACGCCGAATCTTCTTCGCATAGAACACCATAGAGAGCGATTTCCCAGACCCCTGAGTATGCCACACCAAGCCGATACGATCCTCATCAGGATTCGGAACTACCTGCCGACTGCTCTCCACCGCGCTATTCACTGCATAGAACTGGTGGTACGCAGCCAGCTTCTTACCCAGCTTTCCATCCTCATCAGCATACAATACAAAATTCTGGATAAGATCGAGAACCCGTGACTTATCGAACGCACCACGGATCAACACCTCAGACGGAGGCAAATCCCCGGTAGCATCCTCTTCCTCATCGATATACCGCCACGGAGAGAACCACTCCCAGCCAGCAGACAGACAACCCAGCTTCGCATTATTCATATCTAAAATCCCGATCAACTCATTATAGTGAAACAGGTCCGGAATATCGTTCACATACCGGTCTGTGACCTGCTTGTACGCATTACCCATCGACGCCTGCGGATTCGTCGGATCCTTCAACTCCAAGACACCCAGAGGTAGCCCGTTGACAAACACGATGATATCCGGCCGGCGCTGCGGACCCTCGCCAATCTGAATAACCACCTGATTAGAGACCAGAAAATCGTTCGCCTCAGGGTTCTCAAAGTCAATTACGTCTACAAAATCACCGCGAGTCTCACCGTTGACCTCGTACTCAACCTGAATCCCGTTAACCAGTTTCTCGTGGAAATTCTTGTTATTCTTTAGCAGTTTCGTCGAGTTGAAACCGAGAAGCTGAGAAATCGCATCCTCGATCGCCTCATCCGGCATAGACGGATTAAACTCCTGAAGCTTCCGCTCAAGACGGCCACGCAGAACTACGTCTGAAAGCGACTGCCGCTCAGGATCATCACTATTCGGCCCCAATTCAGAACCGTGTTTGTAGTCATATCCAATATCCTGGAAAGCCTGTAGGGCCGGCTTCTCCGCCAACTCCATCTCATTCAAAGACATACCACATCAGACCTCACTATCAACCTCTAAATCATCCAAGTTAATGTCATTAACCCTGACCTCACCCGACATCAACTTCGGAAGCAAAGAATCCCTGAGTTCGGAAAGTTCTTGGTTTTCTTCTACGTTATCGTTGATCATTTCTTTCATCGAGGAAGTTAATGTATTGAATCGCTCAATATCTTTCTTCGGCGGGAGTGCCACAGGGAAGTTCTGAATATCTGTTTTATTGATTGAGTTAAATGTTGTTCCTGATTTGTACTTTTCCCAATTTGGCTTATTTGCTTTCAGCAAATGGTATAGATATTCGTTTTCAAACTCAGCCATTCGTAGAGCAGTAACCCCACGCCCTACAACGCATTTTTCACCTGCCCTATTTACATCACCAACCGGTGCTCGGATACTGATTAATACATCATCTTCTTGAGCTACCTTCTTTTTTTTCGTACACCATCTCTCTACCTTGGGATATCTAAGTCCGAAATTTTTGCTACCTTGGAAAAACGGCAACCCTTCCCCCTCTTCATTGTAATGTTCAGATTTCGGTGAATTACCTAGTATGATCTCGGCAAATTCAGATATGGTTTTTACTTCGAAACTCTCAGGAATCCGCCCTATATCAGAATTTTTGAAGTCATCATATGGAGAGAAGTCAACAAACCAATTCCTGAAGATAGTTTGTTCTATCTCTTCCAATACAGAATTTATTTCCCTATTTGTATTTATTTTCTTGTCTATATTTGTGAGAATAGTTGCGATCGTCTTCTGTTCTTCAATCGGAGGTATAGCAATAGTCTCCTCGTAGAATTCATCTCGATTTAAACCAGGAACGGCAGAACCGCTCTTCAGCCGATCAAGATCAAAATCTAAGAAATTATAATAGAGATATCGGAGATCCACCTCAGATATCTTTAGAGAATCTGGATTAATATAGTAGGCAGTATCGATCACATTGAAATTAGTGTCGCTCCATTCAATCCCGAGATTCACTCCCTTTCTGCCAACAATAATTCCAGGAGCATCAACGTGATATTCTGAGTGCCATCCTGAACGACCATTTGAGCCAAAAACAGGATATGGCCCTTCTTCGCGTTCTTTTTTGGGTAAAGAGCTACCGTATTCTAATTCAAGCAATTCGCCGATCGGAGAGATTTTCCAGGAATTTGGCTTCTCTACACCCTGTCTTTGTAGGATGTACGGCTTGCTGAGGCCTTCTACTTTTTTTATTTCCGACAGAGTCCGCTGTTCGGAGTTCAAAATCCCACCTCTTGAAGGCTTTTATCTATCTTCTTCTGCAATTCTTCTGATTTTTGGAAGTTCTCACGAAGGTCAGCAGCGAGTCTCTCCATTTTGTTTTGGAATATCTCTGTATCTTCACTATCCGTTTCGACACCAACGTATCTGCTGGGTGTTACAATATATCTATTATCAGCTATTTCTTTTGTTTGTACTACTTTACAGAACCCGGTATCATCCTCATAATTATTTGCCTGATCTTCTCCACGATATGCTCTTACGGTATTGGCTATCTTTTGTATATGATTCTTCTCCAACCGATTTTGGGTTCGGTTGACAGTTTCATAGAGATCTCTTGCATCAATAAACAGGGTCTCATTCTTTCTGTCACGATATTTATCTTCTCTCTTCCCTTTGCTGAGAATGAATATACAGGCCGGTATACTAGTTGTATAGAATAGCTCCTTCGGAAGGGCAATAACAGCATCCAGTAGGTCATCTTCTACAATACCTTTCCTAATTTCTCCTTCGTTATTTTGAGCAGACATTGCGCCGTTTGCCATGACTGTGGCTGCCATCCCGGTGTCGTTGAGATGGTGGATCATGTGCTGGATGAAGGCGTAGTTGGCATTGTTGGAGGGAGGCACCCCGTATTTGAATCGAGGATCGTCATCCGCTATCTGGTCCTTGCCCCATTCGCTCATGTTGAATGGAGGATTGGTGAGTATGTAGTCTGCTTCAAGTCCTTTGTGTTGGTCATTGAGGATGCTGTCTCCTTGTTTGATGTTACCGTCTAGACCGCGGAGGTAGAGGTTCATCTTGGAGATTTGGAGGGTGCTTTCCTTGATTTCTTGGCCGTAGATAGAGATCTTGTCGGTGTCTCCTCCGTGGCTTTCTATGAATTTCTGGCTCTGGACGAACATTCCGCCTGAGCCGCTGAATGGGTCGAAGATCCGGCCTTCGTAGGGCTCTAAGATTTCGACCATTAGTTCGACGACGCTTTTGGGAGTGTAGAATTCGCCTCCTTTCTGCCCGCCTTCCATCGCGAACTGCTTAATGAAGTATTCGTAGATACGGCCGAAGACGTCCTCATCCTTGTCTCCGTTCCCTGCTTCCATGTTCAGATCTGCAAACAGATTGATCAGACCTTCTAAGGCGTCAGAAGAGTTGTCGGAGAGAGAAGATCGGGAGTATCCTTTCGGGAGAATTCCTTTGAGACGCGGATTTTCGTCTTCTATTGCACGCATTGCGTCGTCGATCTTCTTCCCGATCTGAGGGTTAGTGGCGTTGTTGACGAAGTACTGCCAGCGTGCTTCTTCAGGGATGTAGAATACGTTTTCTCGGTTGTACTCGTCCTTGTCCGAGAGAATGTACTCCCGTTCTTTCTCGTCTTCGGTATAGTATCGAGAATCGGAGTCGCGGGTTTTCTCTTCGAGTTCCTGTCGTCGCGCCTCAAAGGAGTCAGACATACTCTTGAGGAAGAGCAGACCGAGCGCAAAGTCCTTGTATTCAGAGGGGTCGACAGGTCCTCTCAGTTTTTCTGCAGTTTCCCAGAGTTTCTTTTCAAGCTCACCGTTAGAATTCCCCGCAATAGCCATGCACAGTAGTGCTAAGGAAACACTGATAATGGTTGTGTTGAACCAGAGGCCACCGACAACGAACTAACCTATCTGCAGAATCTGAGCTTGGAGATGTGATTCAGACTTTTTCGCTTCTTCCCTGCTTATTGTACCGCTAATAATTGATTTGCCGCTTGCAAATATGAGCATCACTGTTCCGAGTTCCGGTGGTCGATAAATGACGCCAGGAAACTGCTCAGGTTCATACTCAACGTTCTCAAGGCCTAAATGGATCGCTAAAGTTTCTAATTGGATCTCAGTTCCGAAGTCCGCGAGATAGACAGCGTTGTTCTGCCTGAACGGCACTTCATCAAACTCTACACCGATCTCTTGTAGAGCATCTAGTAGGTCTTCCTTGGCTTCAAACAAAGCTTCACGACTTTCTGTCCCTCTAATTTGGAAACTTCCCGTACGATATAGAGTGAATGCCGGACCTCCCTCTTCTAAACGTATCGTAACCGTCGAGTCGCCGTGAGTATTGGCCTCTATATCGAACTCAGCAGAGAGAGCCTCAATTATCTCTGATAGCTCTATTTCCCTACCAAGTTCTCCACTACCCATCGTACTCACTACATGCATCCAGGTTACTTCTTCAGAGAGGACCGCTCCTCTTTATTCCACTCGTTTTCAGCCCCTTCTGTTTTCTCGCTATATTACCAGTCTGACAACCCGAACTGTTCGGTCAAGACCTCGATTGCCTCCTCGACTTTCTTAGATTTCCGCAGCTCCGGACCGGTGTACTGTTCTTTCCAATATTGCAGATCAAACCAATTCTCGTTACCAGTCCTGCTGTAGGGAGCGTTGGTTGAGTCTTGTCCGTGCTGTTTCGACGTACTCGTGTTTTTGTTCTATTCCAAGGTATTGTCTTCCGAGCTGCTGAGCTACCACACAAACCGTGCCGGAGCCGGCGAACGGATCAACGACCAGGTCTTCTGGCTTGGTCCACCACTTGATTAGTGTGGAGATGACTTCTTCTGGTTTCTGTGTCGGATGATCGGTGTTGGGTCCACGGTTCTGTATTGAGGAGTGGATTACGTTGTGGTGTTGTCCGCGTTGGTCCTGGAAGCCGTGTCCTTTGCCTTCGTTGACAGTGGCTATGATGATTTCTTCGACTGCTTCCTGCCATTTCACGCCGTAGAGTTGAGGTACAGGGTTGGTTTTGTGCCAGTATGCTTTCTGCCGGAATTCGAGCCCTGCCTGGGTGAGTGCGGCGAGTAGTTCGTGGGTTCTACGGTTGTTGTAGAAAGTGATCAGGGTGCCGTTGTCGTTCAGTATCCGGGCGATTTCCGGTACCCAGTCATTCGGTGTGATCTGGTTGTCGTCCCATTCGCCGAAGTCATGAGAGATACTGGATCGGCTTGGAAAATCGGCTTCGAAGTTTGAGGAGAGGTTGTACGGCGGATCAGTCAACACCAAATCCACCGACCCAGTTTCTACCTGCTTCAAGATTTCTCGGCAGTCACCATGCACTACCTGCCCTGGCTCGATCTCAGAAGTCTTGGATCCCGCTTTGACTGGTTAAGACCTCCACAGCATCCTCGATTTTCTCGACACGGGCTTTGTACAAGCTGAAACCCTCGTACATCTCCTGAGTGTTTGAGTTGCTTCGTGTGTCCAGATAGTCTTCTGCCTCGGTTGTTGAACCGAAGAACGGGTCGGCCTCCTCACCGTTCACCTCCGTATGGTACAATGCGGCCCCCGTATCCGGATTCAACCAATAATAAACCGTGTTCCGTCGGCCATCCGTATGCAGATTCGATTTCCCACCATCCAACACGACCTCCTCATCACCCTCTAATTCCTTCAAGGATTTTCTGTAATGGGCTTCTGGAAAGTAGTTCTCCAGTTTGAATCGGAGCATGCCGGAGAACGTGGTGCCTCCGGTCAAGTTCATCCAGTACGGCTTCTCCTCTTCCACAAACCGCTTCTCCTCCAGTATTTCTTCAACAGATTCTATAATCCATCACCTCTCTCATCGTTTTCAAGCAAGGCGTTGAGCTCTGTCTCGTACAGCTGCGAAACCTGGTAGCCGCCGTCCGGAAACAACTCCCCATCCGGATCATCGTCGAACTCGTCGTCAACACGGTACGCTCCTGCCTGCTTCAACTGATCCTTAGTGAAGTAGCCGTACTCCCACTGATCGAAGGTATTCGGGCTTTTCACACGGCCAAAATACAGGTCGTCTTCGGTTTTGTCGTACGCCTCCCACTTCCAGTTAGGAAGGAACGCCGCCTCCCAAGCAGCTAACGGCTCCTCATCACTGTAATCATCTGCCACAACAGATTCCACCTTATGCGCCGAGGCCGTGCAGCCCGCGTAGCTCTCTCAAGGTTTCAACTTCGCCATCCCAGTACGGTTCCGCGCCACCTCGTTCAATCAACTGGCGGCTTCGAGACTCAACCGCAACCCGGCCAACCTGCTCAGGGTCAGGGATACTGTTCGAACCATTCTCCAACAGTTGAGCAGCCGATTCAAACCCGTCAGCCAACCGGTGCCGCGAAACACTGTCATCCGTGTAATGGGTTAGTACACGAGTTGCAGCATTGTACGTCTCCCAAAGCGACGGACTATCCGGATCATCTACCTCCTCATACAAACCGTTCAACAAGTCAGGAACCGGGTTATCCAAGAACCGGCCGACACCAGACTCCAGTAAGACCAATAGGGCCTCCTCCTGGTTCATGAACTCCCTGTTCTGAGCCTGAGCTAACCGGTGCTCAACTTCAGCGGGGCTCTCAGCTACAGCATCAACCGCGTTATACGCCAATCCGGGATCGAACGGATCGCCGTGAGTCTGCTCAAAACCTAGTTCAGATACAAACGCGGTCATACCGTTACTGCAGACCTCACGTTCCGCACCGACATCATACTTCAAACCGTGGAAACCACTGTGTCCGCTTCTAACCTGTAAACCTAGTTTGATCGGGTCATCTTGGTCTGCGTAAACCGTTGTCCCGTCGAAATCGATGTCAGCTATCATCTTATGCGCGGTCGGGGAAACAGAGACACTGCCGCTCGGAGAGATACCGTGGCGATCAACCGCATCACCAACCGTCTCCAAGACATCCCCGTACTGGATAACGTTGTAGAAGTCATCGTTACTGGACACTACACCTGTGGTCCGACCATCATCCGTCCACAAACTATCCCTGTACGGCACACTTTCCCACTCATCACTCTCAGTGTGATGTGCGTAGACGTCATGCCGACTTACTTCAGGAAGCTCTTCTGCGGTTTCATAGAGTTGTTCTAAACTGTCGAAGCTGTACTGTTCTCCTTTGATCTCGAAATCACCCTTACAAAACCATACATAGGGAGAAACAATGTACCGGATAGGACAGACCCCGTTTCAATTGGAACTTCTTCGTATTGCCGACTTCCGGCTACTAAGACTAGGGTGGACACCGGACAAAGCAAAGCTCCCGTAGTAGAACCCAAATATGGACTCTAACAGACCGCGGGGAGTATTGACACTGAAGTTTGTCACCGTCGGAGAGAGCCCTGCCGCACTCCCTGGATTCTCTCGATATTCAACTTCTTGAAGCCTGTTCAACGCAGCTACTACTGCGTCCTCACCCACCTCGTCCACAGCATATCGATCAGCACGGAACTCCCGGCTACGGAACTCCAAGACACCGAACAGCACATTCCGACCAGTGAAGATAAACGAAGCCAGCAAACCAGCCAAAAGCGCCAACCAAGCATCACTGTAGTGGAAATGACCTTCCTCGTGGACAACAACCGCCTCCAACTCACTCTGGCTAAGCTCATCCACCAATCCCTGAGAAACCACAACAAAACGCGTGAAACCCAAATGTACAGCACCCGCCGTACAAACCTCAGAATCCACAATACGCAGAGGAACACTCCGATCTAAACCCAGATCCACAGGCTCCGACTTAACCGCAAGAACAGCATTGTCGTAGAGAAAACTGGAAAACTGATAGACAACACCACCCATATAATAAAAAATCGGGGCTACAGCCGTCAAAACCACTAAATAGACGGCGAATTGACCGGTTTCAGCTGCGAAATTCAATCCACTCACCATTAGATATCCTGAGTAGAGTGCAAAAATGATAGACCAAGAGACCACGAGAAATGTAGTGACCACAAGCTTGGACAAGGGGATCTCTATCTGTTTTCCCAAATCTAAATGCGTAGAGACAATTCGATGAGTCAGTTGGACTCCATTGTATGTGGCGTAGATCAGGAATAAGAATAGTCCGATGAGAAGTGAAGAGAAGAGAATAGGCGAACTGTTGAATACACTACTAAAGTCGCCAGAAACAACCACCAGACACAGTGTTTCGATTAATAGAAACGCAAAAATACTGATACAGTATGCCAATACAATCTTCGGAATAGCTTTGATGAGATCCCGGATTTTCCGCTGCCACCTGGTCGTCCGCTCTACAACAATATCTTGATACTCCCAATAGAACCGCGATAAAAATAGGAATATAAATGGACAAAATATCTTATAGAACGAATCGATCACCGATAGAGGAGCCAGTAATACGACCCCAATTAACAACGTTATCAACTGATTGGCGTAGAACCGGTTATCGCCTTTATCAAAAATGTCTCTTACAGGGCTTTGATCAGCACCATATCCACTCAGCGAATATAGGATAGAAGCGGACAAGATCACAACTCCGAAATTAAGTAACACAAATATACCCGAGAGAAGCTCAACGATGGTCAGACCAAATAATAATACAGAGCTCGTGAATACGAGTGCCGCAAAAAAGTAGACAGAAGCATACTTCTTTTCGATCAACCGATAACTGCCCTCCGTGGGAATAAGCCTCCAATTGAAACGGATACCGAACAACAGCTTTGACTCCAGTTTGGTGAATTCAAGATCCTCTTCTGAGCCGGTTTCTACAGCATCATTCGGTAGTTCCGAACGAATTTCTAGCGGGGTGAACTCTACATCAGCTTCGGATTGCTGAAGAAGTAGCCGTTCGGTCATTCAGTGAAATTTAGGTACTTGTTCGATTTCCCTGAGCTGGTCTGAGTCCGAGAACCGTTGGTTGAACTGATCTTCAGTCAGAACGTAACACGACTTTTTGCTTCCTTCAGTCATTCTGTCGTGGAATACGAAGTGAAGCCAACCGTCCCGTGGTAAATCAATCTTTTCCGCTGCTCGTGGCTTCATTTTGGGTTCCCCTCTGCCTTTGAAGTCATCGAAGAACGCTTTCGGAATCCCACAGGTATACTCACTGTCTCCTGCCCGGAAGTTACGGGATTCACCACTGTATTCGTAATTGGGTTCCTCTAGCTCTTGGCGTGTAGCGATAAGAACTCCAACTGTTTTTTCGTAGTGCCAAAGCACAGGAAAACCCGGTTTCAAAATAGATTCTTCACGGAAAACTCGGTCCGGGATACGAACATACCTACTGCCGCTGCCTTTGATCTTAGAAACGCCCGCGTGCGTCCACGACCGGTCGTCTTCACGCATATTTAGGTTACAGACCGATAGTACGGGAAGCCGTTGGTAAATAATGGTATGGTGGAAAACAGGTAAAGAAGAGAGGAGTTCGAGAGGAAGGGAGGAGGTGGTTACTCCAAGTATGACTGTACTGGCTGTCTTACTGACTCGTTGATTCTGTATGCCTCCTCTGCTGCAGCACCCATCTCCTCAAAAGCAGATTCAAGACTTTGTTCGTCGTAGTCCCAAGGAACATTCAAAGATAGAAGATCGTAGTTGAGGTTGTCCCCCGACGCTGTAGACAAGTATTCCGATTCTGTGTGTTGTTCTGCGATAGCGTTGTATACTTTTGAAAGCTGGCTCTCGAAGGAGTCTTCTGCCGGCATTCTGTTGCTGTGAGGTTCCGGAATAACTGTTTGCCTTAGTCGTCCGGTCAAAGCTGCATCCCATTCTTCAGAGGGCATCATTGTTCTGAGGATGCTGTCTGTGCTATTGTGTACGTAATCCAGTTCGGATATTCTTCCTTCTGATGCTGTTTCAGCTGCATCCTCTTGTGAAAGCCTAGAGTCCTGTTTTACATCCCATTCGGCCAGGTCTTCGATTGTATTGGTTAGTGTTTGGAAGTATTCTGCGTCGACTTCTCCGAATCCATCAACAAATATCATAATTGTTACCTTTTGGTGCTAACTTTTTTAAATGTTCTTCCGGGTGGGAGGCGAATTCCAACACCATACCCAACCAGTGAAACGCCGGGCAGTAGTCGAACACAGGCATAAATCACAGAATCTGCAATCATCACAGAATCCGGATTTTCCACCGAACAGCCCAGATCAAAAGACCCCTCAAAAATAGACAATTCGGACATATATAATACTCGACTAACATGTCAGCCCCCAAATCTCGGACTTGCAATGCCCCGAAAAATCCAGTTCGTGACTGCGATCACGGCACTGATCCTGACCGCATCCGCGCCCGCATCAGCAAGCCACGGCACGTTGAAATGTGAGGTCCCGTCATCGCTCCTTCCGTTGTTCGACCTGCTGCACACCCTGACTGATGTTGCGTTCTTAATGGGTGTTGGACTGGCCACCTTGGGATTCACTGTTGCTGGTATCCTGATTGCTGGCCCGTTCGGTGACGACTACACTCAGCACGGTAAGAGAACGGTGAAACGCGTGTTCATCGGGACCGTGCTGTTGCTGTCGGCAGGAATGATTGTCTCGTTCCTGACCAGCCAGATGGGAGGTACCTTCTGCACATGAACCCGTTCAAAACTCTGGTAGTCGTATTGCTGATCACCGGATTAGCAGTACCAGCAACCGCTACAACACCCACCCCTGAGAACGATGAAGAATCCGAAGAGGATGATTCGGATACTGTTATCGACTTCTCCGGGTTGAGCTCAGCTATTGATGACCTCGTCGATGAATTAGCCGACTTCACCGGGTCCTGGGATGCTACACTCGAGGACCTGCTGATCGCGGTGTTGTTTAAACCGTTTCAGACCTTGGCACAACAACTGGTTCGACAGTTCACACTCGTACTGACAAACACACCGACGATCTATCCCAACCCGGTCGTCGAGGAAGTCCACCGAGACACATTACTGGTGGCCTATGCCGTTGCCGGTGTAGTGCTTCCTGCGACAGGGATTCTGTATATGTATGGCTCCGTTCTCGGTGTGAGCTACCGCGAGGTCCGAATGATCTTACCGCGGTTCATCACCGCACTAGTCTTCGCCACGATCTCACTGCCCCTGCTTCAGTACACGGTCGAGTTCTCGGATGCGTTGGTGTACGCGTTCGCACCAACCGGATTGACGATGTCCACAACCCAGCTCGCCGGGTTATCAGTGGCACTGGTACTGGTCTGGGTGATAAACGCGTCTCTCCTACTCGTATTAGTTGCCGTCTTCATCATTCGGAACGTCTACATCCTGTTCGTAGCCGCGATCAGCCCATTACTGGCCTTAGCCTGGGCGTTCCCGACTACCAAGCGATACGCGGATACGTTCATCTCCGGGTACTGGACCGCGTTAGCGATGGCACCGCTCGACGTACTTGTACTGAAATTCATTTTCTCACTGTTAAACGCTCAAGGCAGCGGAGTACAAGGAGTATCCAACTGGGTTCTAGGTGTCGCCGGGTTCACCCTGCTGCTCTGGGTTCCTTACCAGTTGTACGGAGCAAGCCAGGCGATCCTCGGTCAAGCCTACATGGTCTCACGAGGGGTCAAAACACGGGTCAAACAAAGAAAACAGGCGAGGAAACGGGAGGAGTACCGTGAGAAACGCTTGAAGCAGGGACGACACGAGAACCGTCGAAAGCGGAGCAAGTTCCGATTTGAGGATGAGGAGGACGATGATGATTAAGTTCAGTATTCCGCGGAATACCGCTACACCGGTCAAGTTCCTTGGCTACTTCACGGTCAAAGACATTGCCCGGTTGCTGATTCCGACAGCGATCATAGCCGGGTTCACGTACAACCCTGTTGACTTGATCAGTACACTGCTCGGTGTCCTTGCAGGGTTGCTTATCGGGTTGTCACTGGTGTTTCTCCAGATCGAGGGAGACACCGTTGATGTTCACTGCTACCACTTCCTGCGTCAGAGACTGGTGGAGAAATTCAGTGAACCTGTTGAGATAGACAGTGTAAGCGACGGGTATGTGCTGACCTCCACTGGTACTGCTGTTGGAGTGGTGAAGGTCCAGCCTGTACCGCTTAGCATGCAGGGTGAAGCCCAGCAGAAAGCCTTGCACAGCATCCTCACAGAGCTTTACGAAACGATCTCCTTCCCCATCGAGGTCCACTCCCGGCAGCTACCACTAAAACTCGATACCTACATCGAGAAAATCGCTGACAACAACCAATCCAGTCATCTCCAAGACTACACTCAGTACCTCGAAAACCTGAACCAAGGGAACGCCACAACCACCCACCACTACATCGTCATCCGGGCAGACAAACCCGGTGAAACCCAGCTCCGAGAGATACTTCAGAACATCCGGGAACAGTACCCAGAGTTAGAACCGGTCTTCGAAAAAATAGAACCCTACATCGAACTTGAAGCCGAGACAGAATCCGATAATTCAGAAACAGTAGCAAAACTGAACCACAGGCTCGACGTCGTCGTCGATCAACTCAACCGGGGAAGCTTAGAAGCCCAGCAAGTCACCGGATTAGAACTCCAGCAATACGCATACAGCTTCAACAAACAACCAAGCCACGACACCCAGACCTACCAACTCCCCTACTCACAGATAGGAGGCTACCGTCGACTACTCTACCTCACCGAATACCCGGCCTCCGCAGAACTCGGCTGGCCAGTCACACTGCTAAACCAATCTAGCAACGGCCGAATCGACATCATACAGAGAATCGAACCCCGGGACCAGTCCAAAACAGTTCGAAAACTGGAAAGACATATCGACCGGTTAGACGCAGAAATCAACTCACGGCTCGGAGGCGGCCTGATCAAGGACATCGCAGAACTCCGGACCCGACGAGAAGACGCTGAAAACATGGTTAGCTTAGCTGCTGACAACAACCAGTCCCTGATCGACTACAGCACCTACATCATCGCCCACGGAGACACACCACAGCAGCGAAAACACGCATACACCCAGGTAAAAACCCGACTCGACACCCTGCTTGCAGAATACCAGTCACCGGTTTTCCGGACCGATCAAGCGGTTAAAACAGAGTCAATCCTCTACAACGACCTCTTGAACCAGTCCCGGATCATGCCGAGTAGTTCAGCAGCCAGCGGCTTCACATTCGCCACCTCCAACCAGAACGAAGGCTCCGGGATCATCTACGGAACCTCAACTGAAGACCAATCACCAGTCCTCCTCGACCTCTGGAACTGGAGCAGCCACAGCCTTGCCATCCTCGGAAAGACCGGGTCCGGCAAAAGCTTCTACGCCAAAACACTGCTTCTACGCTGGAAACTCGCCTACCCCGACCTCGAACAAGTCATCGTCGTCGACCCGAAAAACGAGTACGGCAAAGTCATCAAACAGCTCAACGGCTCCACAACCACTCTCAACGACGAGAAGGATTACCAGTTCAACGAAGGGGTACAGGGCTTCCAAGTCGAAACCCGTGGCGGCGAAGATAACGCTGAGAACCTGGTAAAACTAGTTAGAGAGATCTACAGTCACACCTCCCAGAACACGGGTAAGACATTCGTCATAATCGACGAGGCCCACAACATTCTACGCCGGAAAAAGGGACGGGAAGCACTCGAACAGTTCGTCCGTGAAGCGAGAGACACCCAGACCTCGGTCGTGATGATCTCGCAGAACGCCGATGACTTCGCATCCAACCTGGAGGGTCGAAACATCCTGAAAAACTTGGAAGCCACCTTCCTGATGCGGCACAGCGAGGTCGCAGAAGACGTTATAGAATTCTTCCAGCTCTCCACTCAGGAGACCACTGAACTACAGAAACTGAAGACAGGTACCAAGTCGGACTACAGCGAGGCATTGATGAAAATCAGTGACCGCCTCGACTCCAAAGTCCGTATCACCGCCACTGACACCGAATACTCCACGATCACAGAAAGGGAGGGCGAATAATGGGTGTCTTCGACTTCCTGCGGTCAAACCACGTAACCCTGAACGAGGAAGAAGCAGAACGGCTGCAAAATCCTTCGAAGCCTTGGTACAGTGTCGAGGTTCTCCCACCCCGGAACCAAGACACGCCATCGACCTTGCCGTACTTCGTCTCCGGCATACTGGAAATACAGAACAAGTGGCTTGGACTCAGGAATACCTCGCCCACAGTCAGCTACGAAATACGGAGAGCACAGAACAACCAGTTGCGGTTCCAGTACTCGGTACCCACCAAACGACTTGAGCGTAAAGTCCGAACCCAGTTAGCCGATGAAATACCTGAGGTCAAGTTCAGGGATGGAGTCAACGGGCTACCGGTCTACAACGGTGAAACACTGGGTGGTGGTCTGCTCCACCTCGGAGACAGCGACTGGTACACGTTGAACACTGAGCATGATTCACCGCCTATCAACGCGGTTACAGCGCTTCTGCACCGGCACTCGATGCAGAACACTAAGTTCGTAATCCAAGTCCTGTTCCAGCCAATCGCAGCCAAAACACTCCGGAAGTGGTGGTGGCGGAAAAAGGCTGTTCAGCAACGCAACTACCTCAAAAAAGAGAAACAAGGTATCTGGGGGTCGACCCAACCCACCCGCAGAGAAAAGAGTCAAGCACACAGCATCAACAAGAAAATCGGGAACGCCCGATACTGGACCAGTATCCGCTTCCTGATCATCAACGGAAAGGAGTACACACCAAGTCGAATCAAAGAACTGGCAGGCGGGTTCAACCGATTCGAGAACCCGGAAACCAACCAGTACTTCAACACGGTTACTTTCCAACCCCTGTTGGAAAAACGGCTTCTCAGCTACGCAGAAACCGTTCGTAACCGAGAATTCGGTGGGTGGAGCCGGAAATTCCGTACCACCCAAGGAGAGCTTGCCAGCCTCGTCACAATCCCTGACCGCAACCAAGAGAACATTCAGACAGCTCAGCCATGAAACCCGGAGAAGCCAAACAACTCATCGAACGTACCGGTCAGCTCCAAACCACCTACCTCGGCAGCCGAACATCCACCCTCGGAGTCGAGGAGAACGTCGGTATCGAAGACCAGTACAGACGGACACACGTCCTCAACATCGGAGCAACAGGCGGCGGCAAAACACAGCTCATGACCCACGCTGCACTCCAAGACGCATACAAAGACACTGGGTTCGCCGTCATCAACCCGAAAGGCGGACTCATCGACGAACTCATCGAGAAGCTGCCGGAAGACCGGCTCAACGATATTATCTACATCAATCCCGGGAAGGAGCCTGTTCCCGGAATCAACGTCCTGCAGCCACAGATCAACGAGGACATGACAGAGGCACAGGTCGAAAACCAGAAAGAGATCATCGTCTCCGACCTCATCGACCTGTTCAAACGTCAAAGCGAAAACTGGGGTGACAGATTCGGACGAGTACTCGAAACACTGCTCCGAGCACACATCAACCTGAACATCCAGAAAAACAGTGAGAAGACGCTTCTACACGTCTTCAAAACCGTAGTCAACGACGAAGCTCTTGAAGAACTGATCGACGAAACACAAGATCCTGTTGTCCGAGAGGAACTTGTCCGGGTCCGCGAAGACCTCAGTTCCAGTCAACTCGAACCGCTGCAACGTCGACTGAACGACTTCGTGATGAATCCGACCATCAGGAAGGTTATCGCAGCCAAACAGTCCAGCTTCGATATCAAGGACGCTATCGACAACCAGCGGATCATCCTTGTCGAAGTCCAGAAAGGCGATGTCGGCGGACAAGTCTCCCGATTGGTTGGCAGCATCATCATCACCAAGATCTGGGCGGCCGCACAAAGCCGGATCAGCCAACCCGAGGAACAACGGGACCCGTTCCATCTCTACGTCGATGAACTCGACAACTTCGCTGGCGAAGGAAGCAACTTCACCACTATACTCTCTGAGGCACGGGAATACAGGCTTGGCTGCTGGCTCGCCACACAGTACCTCGACCAATTACCCACAAGGATGCAGCAGGCAGTTACCAACAACTGCCGGACCAAGATCGCCCTACACCCCGGTGACGGAGAAAACACAGCGAGCATCACCCGGATGTTCAACAACATCAACCAATCCCAGTTGAAGTCACTGGGGAACTACCGAGCCGTCATCCAGAAACCAGGACAAAAACAGCAACAGAACGCCGTTATCTTCGACACCTACCCGCCCTGGGAACCTGAAAACACTCGTGACATCAACCGTGTGAAACGGCGGCAGACACCGGCTAAGAAGACGAAGCAGGTCGAACTTGAGGTAGAGCAGTCACTTGGAAACTCTGCAAACGCTGGCGGCGACGAACACTTGGAGATGCTGGCCGCAGCCAAAGAGGAATTGGAAACTCGTGGCTTCCAGGTCAATCTGCTGTACCAGGACAGCGGTGATGAGAAACCCGACGGCCACGTCTTCCTGCCTGACAACGACATCGCACACTTAGAGGCTGAACTCTCCACGTTAACCAAGCCCGCAAAAGTCCTGGAAAACCTGCGGCGAGGCATCAAAGAAAACCGGGAGGTGTTCTTCGTCGTGAAGAACGGTGATGCAGCGAAACTGGAGAACATTATCTCCGACCCGGTGAACCGTCGAGGCAGCGAACACACCGACAGCAATGGGGGATTCAGCTACTACAAGGACAGCGACGGCCAACCTGTGAAAGACACCGAACAACTGCAGAACGCGGAATACCGGGTGCTCGAGCTCGACGGAGACAGTCTGCAAGAGATAGAAGAACCCGAGACAGACTGCCCGCAGATCGACGACGGATTCGATGAAGAAGAGCTCGAAGACTTCTGCCTGTACCGAGAAGAGGACGGATACTGTTCCGAACTGGGCCAAGAATGCGTGATCACCACTAATGACTGACGTACAAAACCAGCTACGGGACAAAGACAAGGCCGTACTCAGAAACATCGCCGACGGAAACAACGACGTCCAGAAAATCACGGCAAACACGACCTTGGAAAACCACCACGTCACCTACGCCTTCCAGAAACTCGAAGAACTAGAGCTGCTCGAAATCTCAAAACCAGACGGAAACGTCGAACGAATCATCAACGGACAGAAACGCGTCTTCCAACACCCAAAACAAGCCGAACTAACCAATGAAGGAGAAACCGCTGTCGACACTCTGGACGAAGACTCAGGCAGCCACTACAATGATCTGACCCACAAAGAGCTTGTTCAGAAACTCAATCAGCTAGAAGCTCGTATAGACTCTCTTGATCGAGCATTGGATACATTCAAAGATCAGATCCAACAGAAACTATAGTTCGATTAAACGTCAGTCTGGTATGGTTCGTCTTTTGCGTCCTGAACATCTTCATCCTCCTCTATCTCAGAGCCAGAGCGACTCTTATTCACCCTAGCAACTTCTCTAAGCGATTCTCTGCGATCGTCAAATCCGTCACGCAGCTTCGATAGACCGTTACTCAGACCTCTTGAGAATCGTCTTCCCTTCTCCGTGATTCTAAACCGGTGAGGTTCCTCATCTTCGTCAACTTCTGCCATATCAAGATCTTCATATGACTGCATCCGACTGGAAAAACCGGGATCCAGCGGTCCGTGCTCCTCTCTTCTGAACGCCCAGTCTTCAGAACCAGACTCAGAGTTCCGGTACTGATAGAGGGATTTGTGGAACTTCAACCGGCCCTCAATCTCACCGCCGAAATCATCCAACATCATCAGCCGGGGATGAAACATCTCATCATCTTCGTCGCTCATGTGAACTCACCCAGTCGAGTCTGAAGCGCCTCACGACTCAACACTTCCACATTCTCAAACCGGCCATCCAGAGAATCATCCGAACTCGTCGCAATCACCTGTTTGTCCATACTCAGGATATATTCAATAGCCGCTTCCCGGTTTTCTGGTTCTTGAAGATTAGAGAACGGTTCGTCGAGAACCACTGTATCCCACTCTGTAGCCTCGCTTTCAGTTGCAAACATGGCTAAAGTACAGGCAAACGAAATATTGAGTAAGTGGAGCTCTGATCCGCTCAAGTTCCCACCTCTATCGTATTCTCTCACGTTGTTTCGACCAGGGAACTGGATAGTACCTTCTGGATCAATATCGATCTCCAGCTCAAGGCTGGAATTCATCTCATTGTATATCTCCTCCCACTTCTCACTGAACTCCTGAATACCTGCCTCAAAGCTCTCCTGCGTCAATTCCTCCACCTGCTCCGACGCAGACACCAGAGATTCTTGGTATGCTTCCAACCTGTCTTCTGCATTCTCCTGCTTCTCCTGCAACCTCTGCTCCTCAGCTCGTGCTTCCTCCAAGCTCTGTACTACGTTCTCCAGTTCCTCTTCGACATGGTCCCGAAGCAGATCTAAATCATGGTCGAACCGATCCAATCTGCGTTTGACAAACCCGTCAAGATCTCCGATCTCAGGCCTATCATCTCTAATCTTCTCGATGTCTTGGTCGACTTGATCCCGCTGGCTCTGTAGCTCCTCAATCTCGGTCTCAAGCTCAGAAAGCAAATCATCAGAACGGTTGATTCGCTCGCTAATCTGCTCTTTCAGTCCTTCAAGCGAATGATCTCGACCGCAGTAAGGGCAATTACCTGTCTGAATACGGTTCTTAGCCTTCTCGGTGGTAATACGGCGGTCGCACGTTGGACAGACAAAATCGTTGACCGCTTCAGCAATAATCTGGTTGACCTCTGAATCGTAGTTCTGCTGCTTCCGTTTCTTACGATGCAGCTTTCGTAGCTGTTTCCTCAAGCCTTCTTTCTCCCTGAACAGTTGGTCCAACCGGGACTCAAGATCCTCATCACGTAGAAGCCGCTCACTGAGATCAGCTAACTCTCCTGAATCAATTTTGGACTCGATATCTTCGTACTTCTCTTTCTGGGACTCAAGACTCTGGATCTCGCGTTGGATCTCCTCTAAATTCTCGGTTGCACGTCGCTTCTCGTCTTCTGTCTCAATAACTAGCTCTTCCAGCTGCTCTTCTGCGTCTTCAAACCTGGACAGACGCTGTCTCAATTCATCATTGGTAACCGCTCTAATTAGAGATATCCGGTCATCCTTACCCAAATCGTCTAGAGGCATCTTGCCTAGGTGAGAATGGACAAAGTGTGACTTGATGAGATCAGTATCTCCTAATAGCTCAGAGAATTCGTCGGATGCATCACCACCCGTCAGTACTTCTCCTCCGTTTTCGAACTCCGCCCTTGGATTACCTCTGAAGAATCGTGTTCCGTTGGTGAATCTTAGTTCAACTTCGTTCTGTCGGCCTGTCGCTAAATCGACTGTATGGCGAGCACCGAGGAGATTGTATAGTATGGCGTTGAATGTAAGCGTCTTCCCGGTGCGGCTGCCGCCTCGGAAGAGGAATGAGTCGCCTTGGACGTTCTGAACAGTTTTCCCGCGGTGTTCTCCGCTGGCGAATTCCTCGATATCCAGAGTCTTAATTCTCATTTGTTAATCATACAACTTCACTGAACTTTTAACTACTTGTCGGAGGTTACGTAACTCTCTGATGCTGAACAAATAAAGGACGATCAGAGACCCTCCTACAGCTCCTGCAGACTCCAGAGCCCCGAACTCATAATAAACAATGAACGGAAGAGAGAGCGCAATCCCAATACCAGTCAAAATCGTGACTAAATGCTTGTGAGCCCTCTCATCCATGCCATCAATCGACTCTTTCGTCTCCGCGTCTGAATCCCAGTAGAACTCCTCGTCGCCAGTCCGCTCGTCAATCGCTTTGAATGCTTCCTCGATCTCCTTACCAACGAAAAACTCCATCAACTCATCATTGAATACCGAGCTCAAGAACACCAGTATGACAGGCGGAGCTGCCGCTAAAGCGTAAAGAGAGTACAAAGTGGGATCCCCCACGAACAAGTATAGGACACCAGCAGAGTACAGATACAGGATTAAAGCCCCAATCCCGCTCTGCTGAATCCTGTCAACCGTCGACATAACAAACAATTCCGAACCAAACAGTTAGGAAACTTTCCCCTTACTCTCTCAAAACCAAATGTCAAATATCAGTATCACCAGTACAGGGCCACAGCTTTCGCCTCAATTCGGAACACATCATCTTCATCCGAGGAACTCCCTACGTTATCACTCCGAGCCGAATTCATAGCATCGGACCGCAACTCCTGACGTTTTTCTTCACCGATAGGATCTAGACCGAACATCTCGACGAATGCGTCTGTGTAGGCGTTAAGAACCCTCTTACGTTGCGCTGTTTGACTGATTTCATCACCAAGATCAACAGTACCCATCGCCTCTACAATCAACTGCTCCTGTTCCTCCTCAGAGACATCTTGACCATATTCATCCCCCAGAGATTCAGTATACTGGTGGATGTCTTGGCTCCACTGCATAGTTGAGTCATTAGACCAGTCAGTGAAATCTTGGAGCTCGGATAACTGGCTTCTTGTCTCCTTTAGACCCCGCCGGAACTCTTGGTTCAAATTCTTCGCCGCGGGTTTTGAGAGACTGTTAATTGCACGAGTAACTTTCAGTGGATACCAACGGTCAATATCCACGTCTTCCACTCTACAGTAGATCACGAAACGATCGTTATTGAACAAGGTCTGTATCGGATCTACCCACAGACTATCCAAGTTCAGCAGCGTAACGATGGCTAAATCCTCTGCTTCCTCTTCCTCATCGCTATCCAGTTGATCACTACGTTTGATCGTCTTCTCCTCTTCATGATCCTTGACGACTTTGTAGTCCACAGCCTCACCGACAACTGGAATACGATTACCAAGACTGCTACCGATCAACTCCAGCATTTCCTCCGTCTCAGAATCAATCTGATCTTCAAACGAATCAGCGAAATAACCGATAGTCCTGTACAGCCTGAACAGGAGGTTTGCTGAAAGGTTCACTCGGAGCTCAACTACATCACCACGGCTCAAATCGGATGCGGCAAGGCCTGAAAACGGTTCTTCCGCAGGTTCATCTTCTATTGGTATTTGATCCAATGAGAGCTTCTTCTCTACTACATTGCTCTTGTACAGTCTCGTGAACTTTGACTGAATCAGGTCATAGTTCCGCGTCTCAATTTTTGTCTCCTGCTGCTCACTCTGCTCTGAAACTTTTGCGTTGACGGAGGCAGGGCCAGTCGATACCGAACCACCAACACTAGATCCAGAACGTCTTCTACGCATCTCTTCGTCGACTGTCTCAGATACAATACCGCCTTCCCCTGTTGAAGCCAGTAAACTCCTCACACTAATCTCGTCAAGGTAAACGAATTCACGGAGATCATCAAACTGGTTTTTAGCAAGCCAGCGCTGTAGCCAAGCAATCCCTGAGTGTAGTCTTTGACGGATTTTTAGATAACTCATTCCTGTTCCCTCACTTCTTTTATCTGCTGGCGTTTGGCCTCGCGTTGCTCATCAAATCTCTCAAGCGCAATCAAGAAATCCTCATGGTGAACCTGCGGCCGGTCATCCTTGACAGCGATGAGTCCGGCTTTCTTTACGATAGATTCTAGGTCGGCTCCCGACCATCCACGAGTCCGCTCTGCTATATCCTGAAAATCCACAGAAGAAGAGGCTGGCATATCGTCTGAGTGAACTTCGAGGATTTTTCTTCGTTCTATGGTGTCTGGTAGAGTGAATTCGATCTCCTCGTCAAATCGTCCTGGCCGGCGTACCGCTGGATCAATTACCTCAATCAAGTTGGTTGCACCAATGACGATAATATCTCCTCGATCCTCTAATCCGTCGAGCTCGCTTAGGAACTGTGCAACGATCCGACGTTCAGTCTCATCTGCACGATCCCGGCGTGGTACGACACTGTCGATTTCGTCAATGAAAACTACCGCAGGCTCGTCTTCCTCCTCTGCCTTCTTTTTGGCAGCTTCGAAAATATTCCGGATTTGACGTTCGCTTTCACCGTAGTATTTACTCACAATTTCTGGGCCGCCGATATGGAAGAATGAATCAGATGAACCCCATTCGTTTGCGGCTGCCTTTGCCAACATTGTCTTACCCGTGCCTGGAGGCCCGTAGAACAGAATTCCGAATCGTCCCTCAAGATCAAACTTCTCCATCTCATCGGGTTTTTCTATTGGTAAGCTCACAGCCTCTATTAGTCGATCTTTGGCGTCCTGCAACCCGATTACATCATCAAATGAGACTTCTCCGATGTTCTCGGGTTGGTATAAACCCTCAGCTTCCTCATTTTCTTCTTCCTCGTCTTCGTCAGATCCTAGGTTCAGATTGATCGCATCGACTTCGAGGTCTGGTTTCGATTCAATTTCAATCGGCTCTTCACCCATTACACCGCCAAAAGACTGGGACGGAGTTACCGCGATAGTATATCCTTCTTCTACAGTTTCCTCAGGGCGCTCAATTTCAATCAGTCCATTTTCAGTTCGTACTGCAAGTTTATCGTCAAACACCGCCTCAACAACAGCCACAGATTTTCCTCGGTCATAACCTCCCTTTTTGACTACTTCGACCACCTCCTCTCCTCTATAATTGACTTCTTCAACAGCTACTATATCGCCGACTTCTGCATCCCCTGTATTGTCCGGCAACGTATCTTTCCCAGCCCCGTCTAGAAATCCTAAAATGAGATCACCATTATCTGCGATCTCGTTAACGAGAGCCAAGTCCCTATCGCTCATAATGAAATATCATATCTCGTACTTTCTTGAATCTACTTGATGAACTCCGCTACTCAAGAGGTCTCACTCAGGCCACTAACGCGGTAGGACAACTTAGTTAACATCTTCCTCAGAAGTGTGAGTATAGATCGATGGGAGCACCGACAGGAGAAGATGGTTTAACAAGAGCAGTCGAGTTCGTACTGCCTTCAGCAGGAGTTATTATAGCGGTCGCATTGACTAAGGAGTTTCTTGGTGGGGCTGCAGCAGGCCTGATCTATCTTCTTCTATGGGGGGTTATTCTGTTCGGGATATACACATCTGCCACCTACTGGAATATTTCTTATACGGCTAGTTTCGTGGTCTCTGGCGCCGTTCTCTGGATAATAACGCCTGGTGTGATCTCTGAGATGATACACCCGGTATTCGGAGTGATTGGTTCAGTGATGGGTCTGGTGTTCTTCATGGGGATGGTGGTCTTGTTGGTGAGGAAGGCTGGACTCGATGATGTTCTAAGCGAATTGTAGATAACCCGGGTTGGGATTGAGGCTTTGAGTCAGGGTAGAATACTCTGGACAGGTCCGGAAATCAGGTCTGAGTCAGGTTTGATCTCTATCTGTTTGCTTGGACTACCGGGTTTGGATCAGGTTTGAAACGTGGAACGACTTACTGCTGTATCCGGGTTTTCCACGCAACAAGAGAGGAGAGGGTGGGGAGATGAGGGAGGGGGTTAGTCTATGTTGTTGACTGCGTCTTGTTGTCGGGTCGTACTACTGTGTTCGTATTTTTCCGTGGTGCGTTTGGATTTGTGGCGGCATTGTTGGGCGGCGACTGCGAGTCCTTCTTGTTCGGCGATGTAGGTGGCTGTGCTGTGGCGGATGCTGTAGGGTGTGAGGTCTCGGTTTTCTAAGTCGAGTTCTGCTTCGGATGCGATTTTGCGGAAGACGTCTCTGAAGCTGTCTTTGTTGTACCTGTTTTCGTACATGGTGAGCCAGAGTGCGTCTCGGCTGTCGTACTTCTCCCGCGTCTCCCTCTCGTCGAGCCAGCGTTTCAAGATCTGAGTGGTTTCTTCTTTGAGTGCGACTATCCAGTTCTCCCGGTTCTTACTGGATTCTTCTCGTGGTATCCGTAGTACTCCGTTTTCGGTGTCGACCCAGTGAACATTACTGCGCTTAATCTCGATAGGACGTAGACCCGCATCGAGTGCGACATGGATCATCGAGGTGTATTTGAAGGAGTTGGCTTTCTGCCAGTCCTTCATCGTGACTTCTTCTTTCGGTTTCTGCAGCCGCTGAGAAAGATACGTCTTCCATTTGTCGCGTTCGCTGGGTGTTACACTGTTGTAGTGGGGTACACTTCCGTACTCCATGGATGCTTCCCTCATTTTCCGCCGATCTTCTTTGGTTAGGTAGTCACGTGGAGTATACGTTGTACTGGGATCGCTGTACTCGATCTCCGGCTCCCATTCGACGTCCTTGTTCCGGGCTTCTCGTTTCCACTTGAACAAGGAGTATACGGCTTTCTGGTAGTGGTTTTTCGTAGATTCTTTCATCTCCTCGGTGGCGAGGTGACGCATCCAGGTATCCGCGTCGTCCGTAGTCAGTTCCTGGGTGTACCGGCCTCGACGGTTCCAGATAAAGCGGTAGAACAGGTCTAAGCGGTTCATCCTGTTCTTTGTCGTTGAGTGGCTGTAGCCCGTGGCTTTGTCCGGGTTTTTGCCGAGGGCCAGCATCCATTCACAGAGTTCGCGTCGGTGCTCGCGGTAGGTAACTTCCTGTCTCGGGTTTAGATACTCGCGCGCGTCTTCGGAGACGAGGACGATCCCGTCTACTTTGTTGTCTTCACTGTGCGTCATTCTCGACACCTCTGTCTAGAAACTAGATCGTTTGCGCGACAAGTTTTAAATATATAATGTAATATGCCTGTCTTTTCTTGAAAAACGCGTGACTGCGTCGGGGTACCCAGAATAGGACCGGGTACTCGTTCTTGCGTGGTGCTCATTGTTTCACCGACGAAGAACCCGGTAACTACCGGACGTAGCAACGAGAGACAGCCTAGGGCGGGATTTGAACCCGCGCTCTCGTCCTTACCAAGGACGCGCTTTACCGCTAAGCTACCCAGGCGCGGTTACGGATAGCCGGGAGTCGTCTTTAGGCGTTACGATCAGACGCCGCGGGGGACACGCAGTATCACGGGACGCCGACCGGGTCGACCGTGGGTTCCGAACCCCCCTCACGAGTCCGCCGAGGACGCCACGCGCTCCTCGTCCGCGAGGGCGGCGATCCGATCGCCCGTCGACTCGGGGAGCGCGCTCACTGGGGGCATGCGGTCGTCGTCGTCGGCGGCGAGCTCGGCGGCGTACGACAGCAGGTCCGCCGGCGCGGACGCGCCGACGGCGGCCGTCCCGGCGACGACCGCGAGCTCGAACACGTCGGCCTCGAGGTTGCGGTCCAGCGCCGCCGCGTTCTCGGCGTCGGCCTCGCGGCGGAGCGTCTGGTCGCGGCCGAACGACCGGACCGTCTCGACGGCCTTCCCCGCGGCGGCGGTCCTGGCGAGGAGGTAGAAGCCCCGCGAGACGGAGACGTCCGCCGCGAGCACGTCGAGGTCGGCGTCGATGTCGCCGGCGGCGTCGAGGTCGACGCCGGCCCACGGCTCCGTCTGTGAGAGCTCGCGGGTGAGCCGCAGTCCCTCGTAGATCAGCTGGACGCCGGCGGCGTGGTCCTCGACGCCGGACAGGTCGACGTCGGGGTCGAGCGCGCGGGCCGACAGCAGCGTGAGCGCTCCGGGCGTCATCTCCGCGTCGTCGAAGCGGTCGGTCAGCGCGCTCCGGAGCGCCGCCGGCTCGACGTCGGCGACCGACCGCTCCGCGGCGGCCCGAGTCCGCACGGCGTCATCCATCGACACGCGATAGACCGGGCACACGCAAAGACCTTTGGAAACGGGGGGCTATCGCGTCCCGTGATACGCGCCGAACGGGCCGACGACGGGGAGTACCGGACCGTGACGATCGACCGCCCCGAGGCGCGAAACGCCCTCACGCCGGAGGCCCTCGACGCGCTGGAGCGGGCCGTCGTCGACGCGACGGAACCGGTGGTGCTGCTTCGGGGCGCCGGCTCCGCCTTCTGCGCCGGCGCCGACCTCGGCGTCGTCGAGTCGCTCGAGGACCCGGCCGCGTTCGCGGGGCACGGGCAGCGCGTCGCCGACGCGATCGAGTCCGCCGACCCGGTCGTGATCGCCGGCGTCGACGGGGCGGCCCGCGGCGGCGGCGTGGAGCTGGCGCTCGCGTGCGACCTCCGGGTCGCGACGTCGGAGGCGACGTTCGCCGAGTCGGGGGTCTCCATCGGGCTGTTCGGCGCGTGGGGCGGCACCGCCCGCCTCCCGCGCGTCGTCGGCGAGGGCGTCGCGCTCGACATCGCCTGCTCCGCGCGGGTCGTCGACGCCGAGGAGGCGCGGGAGATCGGTCTCGTCTCTCGGGTCGTGGACGATCCCGCCGCCGTCGCCCGGGAGGTCGCCGACAACGACCCCGGGGCGCTCGGCGCCGTGAAGCGGCTCGTCCGCGCCGGCGCCCGCGGCGCGGAGACGGCGGCCGACGAGCGGGCGGCGTTCGAGCGACTTCACGCGGAGCGCTTCGGGGAGTGACCCGGCACCACAACAGTTGAAACCTCCCGGGCGTGTACCTCGGGTATGACCGACGGACACGACCTCGCGGAACGCTCCTCGCTCTCCAGACGCCGGACGCTCGGCGTCGTCGGCGCCGGCGCGGTCGCCGCGCTCGCCGGCTGTCTCGGGGGCGGCGGCGGCGACACCTCGCTGCCCGAGAACGGCGACCCGGACCTCCTCGCGGACGTGGAGTCGTTCCCCAACGAGGGGAACGAACACGTCCAGCGCGGAACCGAGGTCGACTACGGCACCCGGCCGCCCACCTCCGGGCCCCACTACGGCGGGGTCGTCGAGGCGGGGTTCTACGAGGAGCCACAGCCCATGGGCGACATCGTCCACACGCTCGAACACGGCGCGATCGTCGCGTACTACGCGCCGGACGCGCTGACCGACGAGGCCCGATCGAACCTCCAGTCGTGGGCGAACGCCCACACCGGCACGTGGAAGAGCTTCGTCGCGATGCCGTACCCGTACGACGACCCGGAGGCGCCGTACGCCCTCACCGCGTGGCGTCACCTCCTCCGGATGGACGAGTACGACGCCGACGTCGTCCAAGCGTTCGCCGCCGAGTACATGGGGCGCGGTCCGGAGAACCCGGTTCGGTAACGGAGTCGAGAGGACGGTTCGGCGACCCGACCGCTCACGCCGTGGTTCGACGCTCCGGGGTCGACGCCGGCCGGTCGGGACCGACGCTGGCCCCGCCGAGGAGGTACAGCGGGACCGCCGCGACGACGAACGCGACGGCCGCGAGCGTCAGCAGGACGGGACCGATCAGGAACAGCGTCCCGCCCAGCGCTGTCAGCGGGGCGAGCGCGAGGAGCGCCACGAACAGCGCGACCGCCAGCACGACGACCGTTCGGGTGCCGTCGCTCCCGCTCGCGTCCGCACGCCCGAGCGCCGCGACCGCCGGCAGGAGCGCCCCGCCCAGCGCGAGCGTGGCGTGGAGGTCGCCGCCGAACGCGCGGGCGCCGCCCGCGGCGACCAGCGCGCCGAGAACGACGCTGACGCCGAGCAGCCGACGGACGCTGAGCGTTCGCCGTGCCGCAGGGACGGCAACGGCCGCTCCGAGTCCGAGCGGGACGGTTCCGACGGCGACGCCGAGAAGGAGGTTCCCCGTGACGCCGAGGAGTGCATCGCCCTCGGCGACGACCGTCGCGACGACGACGGCCGCCCCGCCGACGGCGACGCCGGCACCGAGGCGCCGCGGGTCACGGTCGCGGGCGGGACCTGCGATCCGACGGAGCGCGATCAGCCCGCCGACCGCGACGCCGCCGGGGACGAGGACGAACGCGAGGAGGTTGCGGGCGACGACGCCGGCGAGCGTCCCCAGAACCGCGAGGCCCCCGACGAGTCCCGGGGCGGGCGTTCCAGCGGGAGCGAAGACGACGAACGGCCCGTCGCGCACGTCCGGGAGCGCGGTCGCGGTCATCCGGCGGCCGTCGATCTCGCCGAACCCGCGGGCGACTGTGGTTCCCTCGGGGCCGACGACGGTCAGTTCGTCCGCGCCCAGATCTGTGTAGATGTACGCGCCGGGGTCGTCGCGGAAGTAGGTCAGCAGGCTCGTTCCGAGCGGCCCCTCCTCGACGACGCCGGACGTGCGGTACCGGATCAGGAACGCGCCGTCGCGCACGTCGGCCGCGAGGAGCCGGTGGTCGATCCCGCCGCCGTAGCGGACGCCGAAGCTGTCGCCGGCGACGGCGCGGGCGAGCGACTCGTTCTCGGCGAGGCGGTTCAGCGCGGACTCGTCCGTCGGGACGACGCGGACCCGCCACGTCGCGGAGTCGTTGCGGTGGACGCGGACGGTCGCCTCGCTCTCGGCGACGGCGGTTTCGAGGCCGTGTTCCGCGGCGGCCTGAACGAACCCGTCGTCGCACGGCGGACACGCCGAGACCGGGGCCGGGCTGGCGAGCGCCGGGACGGCGACGCCGCCGGCGACCAACAGGGCCGCAATCACGAGCGCGACGGCCGTACGGAGGGAGGGGGGACGGAAGCGGGACACGCCGGGCAGGTCCGCTCCAAGCGGTAAATCCTTTCTCCCGGAACCCGGGCAGTCGGGGTCAGGTGGAGGAGAGGGAGACGGAAATGGAGAGGAGATCGACGCGACCCCGACGCGTCCGGCGACGCTACAGCGACAACTCGGCGGGCGCGGGCGGCATCGCGCGCTTGTGTTTCGAGGACTCGTACAGCTCCTCGACGCGGGCGACCTCCTCGGCCGTCACGTCGAGCGCGCGGACGGTCGCGGCCGTGGACAGCGGTCCGTCGACGTGGAGCGCGAGCACGGCGTCGAGAGTGTCGTAGTCGAGGCCCAGCTCCTCCTCGTCGGTCTGTCCCGTCCACATCTCGGCGGAGGGCGTCTTCATCACCAGATCCCGGGGGACGCCGGCGTGGGCGGCGAGCTGGCGTACCTGCTGTTTGTAGAGGTTCCCGATCGGGTTGCAGTCGACCGCCTGATCGCCGTACTTGGTGAAGTACCCCGTGAGCGCCTCGCTGCGGTTTCCAGTCCCGAGCACGAGGCGCCCGTCGGCGTTCGCGGCGAAGTAGTTGAGGACGGCCCGAACGCGCACGCGGACGTTGCTCTCGGCCATCCGCTCGTCGGACGCCCCCGGCAGGGCCTCGTAGAACGCCTCGGCGATGGGTTCGATCTCGATCACGTCGTACTCGATGCCGAGGTCCTCGGCGACGCGCTCGGCGTCGCTCATGTTCTCGTCGGTGTTGACCGACCCCGGCATCACCAGGCCGCGGAGGTACTCGGCGCCGAGGGCGTCGACCGCGAGGTACGCGACCGTCGTCGAGTCGATCCCGCCGGAGAGCCCGAGCACCGCGCCCTCGGCGCCCGCGGCGTCGACCTGTTCGGCGATGAAGTCGGTGACGTGTCCGTGCACCCGGTCGAGTTCGTCGTCGGAGAGGCGAAGATCCAACGGGGTCGATTCCTCCTCCAGCAGGACGGATTCGCTCATCGCCGCAGGGTAAGTCGTCATCGAACAAATAGCTCCCTCGTGTCCGCGGATCGTGGACGCGTGTCCAGTTCCGTGGCGACGCCGGCGACCGATTAGTTGAAGTGTTGCGATGGGAAAGAACCTAACACACACGAGCGCCTCGCTGGTCGGGGACCCCGGGCAGACGAGCGCCGTTGGTGAGCGATTCCGGAGGAATCGCGAGCCTCGGGGCGCGAGTGAGTGAAACGAACGAGCGCGCCGTTGCGTTACGGAGCGAAGCGACGTAACGCTCGGGGCGAACGCACGAAGTAAGTGAGCGCCGTTGGTCCAGTGGTAGGACATTAGCTTCCCAAGCTAATAGCCCGGGTTCAATTCCCGGACGGCGCACTCCTCCCGACACTCGAACAGGACAGCGACGGCGTCGTCGGCCGTGACGCCGATCGGCCCATTTCACCGGCGCCAACCTATATCATCCCGACGGGACCACAGCGACGTATGCCACACCGAACCGGCGTCTCCCACGCCGTCGCCGCGCTGGCGGCGATGGTGTCCGCCTCGTACCTGAAGGACGTACTGAAGCACCTCGTGAGCGCCCGCGACCTCGTCGCGTACGCCAACGCTGTGGGGGTCCAACTCGCCGACCAAGTCGGCGTGGCGAGCGCGACGGACACGGTGGCGGGCGTGGCCGCAGTGGGACTCCTGGTCGTGCTCACCTTCGTGTGGGGGTGGGCCTACCACCACAGCGTGATCGGGTAGCGATCGTCGTCAGCGAGTCCGCCGGAACAACCGTTTCAGGTCACGCGGGCCAGTCCGCCGGGTCCGTATCGATCCGATCGCGCAGCGTCGCGGCCGCGTCGGCGTCGTAGCGGAGGACGCGACGCCACCACGGACCCCTCCCCGAGTCGTTCGAGAGCTCGGTGACCAGCCGGTTCGCGTCGGCGCCGCCGGCGGGCGTCGACAGCGGGACCGCACCCTCGAACAGCCGCGAGCCGTCGGGGTCCCCGCGGACGAGCACGGCCGCGTCGAACGACTCCCGCCGGGCGTGCGCGTTCGAGGCGAACCGGTCCCGGGTCGCGGCGTCGGCCTCCCGGTACTCGTCGCCGTCGAGCAGCTCCGCGACGCGGAACTCCCCGATCAGAAAGCAGCCCCACTCCGGCGGGAGCCAGTCGGCCCGGTCGTCGCTCTCGCCCCCATCGTGGACGGTCAACGTCGCGTAGAACAGGAGTCGAGCGCCCGGCTCCAGCCCCGAGATCGGCCCGGCCTTCACGCCGTGCGGGTCGCCGTAGGTGTACGCCTCGCGGCCGAGCGCGCCCGCGAACTCCGGGTCGAGGTGAACCGGGAGATCGACCGCGTCGTCGGGGACGTACGCCGCGAGGTCGAGGTCGTCGTAGGTGGGGGCCGGCTCGGCGGTCGGCTCACGTTCGGGGATCGGGACGTAGACGAACGAGCCGTCCGGATACACCGGCCCGCGGCGACCCGGGAGGTTCGTGTTGGCGGCGACGTTGATGGCGACCGCGCGGGGCATGCGATCGCGTTGCGGCGGCGACGGCTTAGCGTCGGCGCTCGCGGCGTTCGGCCTCTCGCTTCGGTCGGGTCTCGTCCGCTATCAGTCGCTGCGCCCCTGAGACCTGCGCGAGACGACGTTCGCTACGCTCGCGCTGCGACTCGCGCGGTTCGCCTCGCTATCGCTCGGCGAACCACTCCCCGAACTTCTCCAACGCCCGCCCGCGGTGGGAGATCGCGTTCTTCTCGGCTGCGTCCATCTCGGCGAGCGTCGACCCGTCGTACTCGAAGATCGGGTCGTAGCCGAAGCCGCCGTCGCCGCGCGCCTCGACGATCTCGCCGCGAACGACGCCCTCGAACAGCTTCACCGGGAGCGGCTCGGTCTCCTCGCCGTCGCGCTCGGCCCCGGTCGCGGCCGCGGCGACGCGTTCGTCGCGGTCGACGGGGTCCGGACTGGCCTCGAACGGCTCGCCGTCGCAGTACGCGAGCACGCAGCGGAACGCGGCGCGGCGGTCGTCGAGCTCGGCGTCGACGAGGCGTCGAACCGCCTCGACGCCGAGGGTGTCCTCGGCGTACGCGGAGTAGGGACCGGGGAAGCCGTCGAAGCCGCGAACGAACAGCCCCGCGTCGTCGACAAGGACGGGCTCGCCGGCGTGGCGGTACGCCTCGCGGGCGCCGCGGGCGGCGATCGGCGCGAGATCGGCGGCCTGGATCTCGGGGTAGTCGAAGTCGAGCTGGGAGACGGCGTCCCCGAGGTACTCGCGGGCCTCGCGGACCTTCCCGGGGTTCGTCGTGACGTAACGGAGCACACTCACGCTCGGGTCGCCCGCGGCAAAGCGGCGTCGATGCGGACGGCGCCGGCGGCGGCGTCACGGTGGCATGCCGGGACGGTCGGAGTGGAGCAGGTGCGCCCTGGAGCGGGGGACCGGAGGGTCCGTCACCCCGTCACAGATCACGGCGAGATGCACCACCCCCGAGAGCCTTTTGCCCCGCCGGAACGCACCTGCCCGCAATGAGCGACGAACGGCCCGACGGCGCCCGCGATCGGGCCGAATCGCTGTGGCATCCGGCCGACCGCGAGGCCGAGGTGGGCGAGCCGGTCGTCCGCGGCGACCCGGCCGTCACCGGCGAGCGCGCCGAGCGGGCCGCGCGCTTCGACCCCGACGACCCCGAGAGTCTCGAACGGGCGGCCGACACGGTTCGACGGTTCGCCAGCGAGGCCGTCGCCGGCGACGACAACGTCGTCATGCTTCGCGGGGCGGCCGCCTGCGCCGCGCTCGTTCGCGGGCACGGATCGTACAAGGCCGCCGCCGAGGCCGCCGGCGACGGCGTACAGGTGTCGTTCATCCGCAAGTGGGCGCGCGTCCACGACCTGCCCGAGTCCGTCCGCCGGCACGTCGCCCGCGGGCACATCGCGCCGACGGCCGCGAAACATATCGCGCGCGTCGCCGGCGACGCACGCTTCGATCTCGCGTGGGCCGTGCTCGATGCGGACCTCACCGTCCGCGAGGTGCGCCGCGCGGCCAGCGCGATCAACGACGGCACCTCGCCGGAAGCGGCCCTCCGAGCCGAGGGCGTCGCCGCGGGCAGGCTCGAGGTCGACCTCCCGCTCGACGTGTACCGTCGGCTCCGCGACCGCGCGTCCCTCGAGAACCGCGAGCCCGGCGACGTGATCGCGGACGCGCTCGACGGATACCGGGACCTCTGAATCTCTCTGGAACGTCCGAGCTATCGCGGAACGTCGTTTTGTCGGGCGTTCGCCTCACCACGGCCATCGATCCCGTTGCCGCCGAGAAAGCGCTCGGCGGTGTCCCGGATCACGTCCCGTGCCGTCTCCACGTCCGCCCAGCGAATGGTCTCGTCGGGGAAGTGAGCCTGATCGATGTTCCCGGGACCGAACACGACCGTCGGAATCCCGGCGGCGATGTAGTGGCGGTTGTCCGCGCCGTACGTCGCCCCGGTCGGGGCGGTGTCCGACAGACCGGAATCGGTCATCGCCGCCTGCAACGACCGGACGACCGGCTCGTCGGCGTCGATCTCCGCGGGCTCGAACATGATCGAGAAGCGGTCGAACTCGGGCGGGTGCTCGGAGAGCCAGTCGTCGTCCGCGACCACCTCGGCGAGTCGCGTCTCGAACGCCGCCTCGACCTCGTCGACCGTCTCGCCGGGCGCGACCCCGATCCGCCACTCGGCGGTCAGCGTCCCCGGCACGGTCGACGCCCACGATCCCGCCTCGACCCGACCGCAGACGATCGGCCACGGAACGTCGAACGCCTCGTACAGCGGGTGAGTGACGCGCTCGCACCGTTCGGCTTCCAGTTCCGTGAACGCCCCCCTGATCCGCTCGAACAGCGGGAGCGTGTCGACGCCGTTCCACCGCGTCGCGGCGTGGGCGCTCCGGCCCGCGATCCGCAGGCGCTTCATCACGGTTCCCTCCGTCGCGGTGACGGGGCGGAGCTCCGTCGGCTCCGCGACGAGGCCGGCGTCGCGGTCGAACGGGTACGGCGAGTCGAGCGCCGCCGCGGCCGCGCCGAGACCGCCCTCCTCCTCGCCGGCGACCGCCTCGACGACGACCCGACCGTCGAGGTCGAGGTCGCCGGATCCGACCGCCTCGCGGAGGTCGACGGCGGCGTGGACGCAGGCGGCGACGGCGGCCTTCATGTCGACGGCGCCGCGGCAGGTGAGCGTCTCAGCGCCGTCGTCGGCCTCGCCCCACACGGGGTCGAACGGATCGCTCGTCCAGAGGTCGTCGTCCGCGGGCACCACGTCGAGGTGGCCGTTGAGCACGATCGTCCGACCGGCGTCGGGATCGCCGAACTCCACCACGCCCGCGACGCTCGGACGTCCCGTGGCGTCGATTGCGGCGGGGTCGTCCGGAAACGACGGGTGTCCCGCGAGTCGTTCGGGGTCGGCCTCCCACGTGTACGTCTCGAAGCCGGCGTCCGCGAGCCGGTCGCGGAGCCACTCTGCGGCGGGCGCCTCGGCGCCGTCCGTCGTCTCGAATTCGCACAGTCGGGTCGTGAGGTCCCGCAGGTCCGGAACGGTCATGCGGCGTCGATCGACGGCCGGCGACAAGGGCGTGTGGGTGGCGGCGCCGCGGGCATCGATGACTTCGCCGGCGTCGACGTTCGTAAACGCTTATGAGCGCACGACAGTAAGTCCGGGCGAGGGCTGGTAGCTCAGTTAGGGAGAGCGTCCGGCTTTTAGCCCGTTCGAACAGCGCGTGCGTGCGGGGAAGTCACCGGACGGTCGGGGGTTCGAATCCCTCCCAGCCCGCTTTCTCTGGTAGTCCACCACTGAGTACCGTCTCTTCGTACACTTTCGCTTCGGGGCTCATCCTAAATTAGGTCTACTACCACGTGTAGTTGTGACAGACATTGAACCGCCGCCACCTGGTGTCGAGCCCCCAGAGGATACCGAGTGGGAGGACTTGACTGCCTTCCAGCGCTGGTATCTGAAAAACAAGGATGACCACAAGGAGACGGTGAGGTCACGGAAGCAGGAACTGGTAAGATGGGTCAAAGACCTCCGTGCAGATTTCAAGTGTCAAGAGTGTGCTGAATCCCACCCCGCTTGTGTTCAGTTACACCACACAGAGGCGAATGAGCACGGTTTGCGTCTGAGTAATATGGCGCGAGAAGGGTACAGCAAACAAACTATCCGGAACGAAGTCGACAGGGGAAGGGTTCTCTGTGCAAACAGTCACAGAAAACTTCATTACGAGCGTGGAGACGGGCCGTGGACTTCAGCAAAGGAACGCTGAATCCACCGTTGTGTCGGGGTGATCGGAACTATTGTTCCGCCTATCCCTCCCCGTGATACGTTCCGTCGTAGCGACCCTCGTGGTCGGCGGCCGCGAGGACGAACTGCGCCACGCGGGCGCCGGGTTCGATCTCGATCCGGTGGCCGACCTGAAGGAGCCCCTCCCCCCGGCCCTCGTAGCCGGCGTCCCACACCGCGGTGTTCAACATACAGGAGTTGCGAAGCAGCGTCGACCGCGGGTAGACGAAGCCGACGTGGTCGTCCGGGATCCGCAGGCGCTCGCCGTACTGGAGGACGTACGCGCCGGGGTCGAGCCGGTACAGGCCGTCCTCGGGATCGATCTCCGTCCGGTCGCCGACGCGTTTCCCCTCGCGGGTGATTCGCCCGGCTTCGCGCTGTTCGTACAACGCGTCGACGGTCAGGTCGACGCCGTTCGGCTGGATCTGGTCGTCGTCGACGGGGTCGACGTGGTCCGCGACGGTCCGTCCCGACTCGAACATACCCGAGGGAGAGACAGGCCGACCGAAAAGCCCGCCGGTCGACAACCGACCGGCGAGAGCTGAATCCGACCGTTCACGAACGGCGATTCAGAGAGATCATTCGAACAGATGCGGAGGCAATACTCGCGCCGACTGTGCAATAATTACCGGACGGAGCGGTGGTCTATCACGAACGTCGGGGTGGAAACTCGCCGGATTTATATCCGCCGAGCGAGGATACGCGGACGATATGGGACAGACAATTACGGAGCAGATTCTCGGCGATCACCTCGTCGAGGGCGAGCTGACACCCGGCGAGGAGATCGGGATCGAGATCGACCAGGTCCTCACGCAGGACACGACGGGGACGATGGTGTGGCTGCAGTTCGAGGCGCTGGACCTCGACGAGGTCCAGACGGAGCTGGCCGCGCAGTACTGTGACCACCAGACGTACCAGTTCGACTTCAAGAACACCGACGACCACCGCTTCCTCCGCTCGGCCGCGGGCACCTTCGGCGCGTACTTCTCCCGCCCCGGCAACGGCATCTGCCACCAGGTCCACAAGGAGAACTTCGCGGCCCCCGGCAAGACGCTGCTCGGCTCGGACTCGCACACGCCGACCCCCGGCGGACTCGGCCAGTTCGCCATCGGCGCGGGCGGCCTCGACATCGCGGTCGCCATGGGCGGCGGCCCCTACTACGTCGAGATGCCCGAGGTCGTGAACGTGCAGCTCGAGGGCGAGCTCCCCGACTGGGCGACGGCGAAGGACGTCGCGCTCCACCTGCTGGGCGAGCTGACCGTCAAGGGCGGCGTCGGCAAGGTGCTCGAGTACACCGGGCCCGGCGTCGAGAACCTCACCATCCCCGAGCGGACGACCATCACGAACCTCGGCACCGAGCTGGGCGCGACCTCCTCGATCTTCGGCACCGACGAGAAGACGAAGGACTGGCTCGCGCGCCAGGACCGCGAGGAGGAGTACGTCGAGCTGACGCCCGACGAGGACGCCGAGTACGCCGAGACCATCGAGGTCGACCTCTCCGAGCTGGAGCCGCTCATCGCCAAGCCGTCGATGCCCGACAACGTCGTGCCCGTCCGCGAGGTCGCGGGCGAGGACGTCGAGCAGGTCATCATCGGCTCCTGTACGAACGGCGCCTACGAGGACATCCTCCCCGGCGCGAAGATGCTGGAGGGCCGCGAGGTCGCCAAGAAGACCGAGATGATCGTCGCGCCCGGCTCCAAGCAGGCCTCCGAGATGCTGGCCCGCGAGGGCTGGACCGCGGAGATGATGGCCGCCGGCGTCAACTTCTCCGAGGCGACGTGTGGTGCCTGTATCGGCATCGGCCACGTGCCCGCCTCCGACTCCGTCTCGCTGCGCACCTTCAACCGCAACTTCGAGGGCCGCTCGGGCATCGAGGACGACTCGGTGTACCTCTGCTCGCCCGAGGTCGCGACCGCCGCGGCCATCACCGGCAAGATCGTCGACCCGCGCGACCTGGCCGACGATCTCGGCGACCTCGAGGCGCCCGGCCTCGAGATGGGAACGAAGTACGGTCCCGGCATGGGCGAGTCCGACCCGGACATCATCAGCCCCGACGAGGCCGTCGACGACGGCCTCATCAAGGGCCCGAACATCGGCGACGTCCCCCTGAAGGACGAGCTCGCCTCCGACATCGAGGGCGAGGCGCTCCTGAAGATGGAGGACAACATCACGACCGACCACATCATCCCGGCGACGGCGGACATCCTCAAGTTCCGCTCGAACATCGAGAAGCTCTCGGAGTTCACCCTGAGCCGCGTCGACGACACGTTCGCACAGCGCGCGCTGGACGCCGACGGCGGCTTCCTCGTGGCCGGCGAGAACTACGGGCAGGGCTCCTCGCGTGAGCACGCGGCCCTGTGCCCGATGTTCCTCGGCGTCGAGGGCGTGCTCGCGGAGAGCTTCGCCCGCATCCACAAGGCGAACCTGTTCAACTTCGGGCTCGTCCCGCTCACCATCGACTCGGAGACGTACGAGCGGATCGATCAGGGCGACGACATCGAGATCGTCGACGACGTGGGCAAGGGCGTCCGCAACGGCCAGACCGAGTTCACGGTCCGCGTGAACGACGACTGGGAGGCGACGGCGCACCTCGACGCCTCCGAGCGCGAGCGCGACATTCTCGCCGCCGGCGGCAAGCTCTCGTGGACGAAGCAGCAGCACGACTCCGGCAGCGGCGCGGCGCCGGCTGACGACTAAGAACCGCTTTTTCGGATGAGGGTTTCCTCGGCCGCCTCCGGCGGCCTGCGGGAACCCTCATTGAAAACCCGTTCATCACAAAACTGCCGCTCGCTCGGGCCTGACGGCCCCCGCTCGCGGTACGATACGTCGGCCGCACCGGACCACGGTCACCGATTCGGCATCGCGGCTTCGCCCCTCGTCCGCCAGTTGACTTATCCCTGCGAACTCCAAAGGCCGGGTCGTGACCACCTCGCGCGGCTCGGCCCCCGGCGACGGCACCGACGGCGAGGCTCGGATCCGCCCGGCCGATCGGGCGGACCTGCTCGGCGTGTTTCGCATCGAGAAGGCCGTGTTCACGCAGCCGTGGCCGTTTGCCGCGTTCGAGGGACTGCTCGACGCGCCCGGCTTCCTCGTCGCCGAGGGCGACGCGGACGGGCACCGCGGCGACCGGGGGAACCCCGACGGCGCCGCGAGCATCGACGCCGGCGACGTGCTCGGCTACGTCGTCGGCGACGTGACGCCGAACCACGGCCGGGACATCGGCCACATCAAGGACCTCGCCGTTCGTCCCGACGCACAGGGCGATGGACTCGGCCGCCGGCTGCTCCGGGCGTCGCTGTCGGAACTGGCGGCGGCGGGCGCCGGCGGCGTGAAGCTGGAGGTCCGCGAGACCAACGACCGCGCGCAGTCGCTGTACGCCGACGAGGGATTCCGGCCGGCGCGGCGGATCCCGCGGTACTACGGCGACGGCGAGGCGGCGTTCGTGATGCGGCTGGATCTGGGCGAGTGGGTCCGCGAACGCAACGCCGACGGGACGTAGGTCGTCGATCGGCCGGTGTCGCGGCCGGCGGCGATCCAGGGGGGTTCGCCGCCGCTTCGGGGGCGATCGCGGACGGCAGCCGTTTTCACGCTCGGCACCCCAGTCGAGGTATGGGATACGCCTGTCCGGTGTGCGAGACGCCCCAGCGCGACGGCGAGCACCTCGCGAACCACCTGGCGTTCACGGCGATGCTCCACGGCGACGAGCACGAGGACTGGCTGGACGAGCACGTCGACGACTGGGGCGACCGCACTCCGGTGGACCTGGCGTCCTCGGTGACCGAGTTCGCCGAGGAGACGGAGTACGACGAGGTGTTCGAGGACACGACCGGTTCGGGGTCGACCGGCGGACACGGGCACTCCCACGACCACGGAGGTCAGGATCGCCCGGACGTCGCCGGCGGCGGTAGCATCGCCGAGGCGGTGACCGACGAGGCGGTCGAGTCGGTGCTCTCGGAGGCGCGAGAGCTCACCGAGGAGATGTACGGCGCCGACGCGTCGGAGAGCGAGAGCGCGGGGAGCGACGACGGTGAGGCGGCGGATTCCACGGACGAGGGACACGGCGACGGGGAGTGAGCCGGCCGCTATCCGGCGGTCGACACGCGTGAAAAACGGACTTCGGTCGGCCGGCGAGTGCTCCGGCCGTTCGTCGCCTCAGAACGAGGAGAGCCCCTGCCTGACCTTCCGGACGAGGTCCTTCTGCTGCAGATAGCCCGCCGCCGCGAACATGGTCGGTGCCCACAGGCCCACGAAGATGCCGCCCTGCTTGTCCCCTTTGACGTAGAACTTGTACCAGGCGAACAGCACCGATCCCGCCCCGAGGGCGGCGATCGGGTCGCCCCCGGACATGGGCACCGAGTCCGACACCTCCTCGGCCTTCTTCTCGATCTTCTCGCTCGAATCCGCCTGCTGCTGTTGGAACAGGTCCATAGCGTCCGTACCGAGGTTCGGAACGCGACTCAGTGTTGTGCCGTCACCTGCAAGCCCGTTTTCATGTCCCCCGTCTCCCGACCGGCGGCGTCCGACGGGTCGGCGGTCGGTCGCCCGAAGGGAACGACTCTTGGCTCGCACGCCCCCAGCGACGGGCATGGACACCGAAGGAACGCTCGCGCCGGCGACGCCGGCGGACGCGCGCGAGGAGTACGCCACGCTCGTGCCCGCCGCGAAGGTCGCCGTCCGCGAGGCGACGAAGGCGATGTCGTTCGACCGCGAGGAGTACGCCGAACGCGTCACCGGCGAGGTGATCGAGACCGTCCGCGACGCCCTGTTCGCGTCGCTGCTTCGCGTCCACGTCGGCACGCGCGAGGAGTACGAGGCGTGGCTCGACGACCACCCGGAGTACGAGTCCGACATGGCCGGCAGCGACAACGTGGACAACGTCGTCTGGCACCCGGTCGCGTTCGCGCCAGACGGCGACGGCCCCAAGCCCGTCGTCGCGGCGACGTGGCAGGCGGAGCGCGAGGCCGCGCTGGGAACGCTCCGGCGGCGCG
The DNA here is from genome assembly GCF_009831625.1 of Halobaculum saliterrae. GTDB lineage: Archaea > Halobacteriota > Halobacteria > Halobacteriales > Haloferacaceae > Halobaculum > Halobaculum saliterrae. The sequence goes on from NZ_WUUS01000001.1 coordinate 371,784, forward strand.
CGTTCGGCCGCGCGTACCGACCGGTCGTCACCGGCGACGACGAGGACGGAACCGAGCCGGAACCGACCGACGAGGCGGGGGAGCCGTAACCGGTTTTCGCCGTCGGCCCCTACCGCGCCCATGCGACCGGCTACGCGGACGTTCCTCGCGGCGGTCCTCGTCGTGCTCGTCGGACTGCTCGCGCTCGGGGCGCTCCCCTCGTATCTCGGCTCCGGCGACCCGTACTACCTGGAGGCGACCCCCGTGGCCGAGGCCGACGGCCCCGCCTACGAGTTGAACGCGACCGAGGGCGGCGTCGCCGAACGGCGGTTCCAGTACTTCCTCTCGGCGGTCGAGTCGACCGACGGGCGCTCGAAGGCGTATCAGCGGGGCCCGTACGGGCTGAAGGAGGAGTTCAGCCACTCGCCGTTCGACGAGGTGGCGACGTTCCGGGAGTTCGCGCCGGCGGACGCCGTCGACGGCGACGCGGTCCTCGTCCGGTACAACGATACGCGTTACCGCGTAACCGTCGTCCAACCGTGAGCGACGACACCCCTGCCGACGGGAACTGGACCTCCGACGAACCCGACTTCGGCGACGGCCGCCGCCACGACTGGCCGGGCGAGCCCGACTGGCCCGTGCTGGAGACGGTCGTGGAGTACGAGACCGGCTGGCAGACCGCCGGCTACGACCTGGTCGAACACCCCGACGGCTCGACGAAGAAGTACTACTGGTCGGAGTTAGCGACGGCCGTGGTCGTCGTCGCCCGCGCCGGCGACGACCTCCTCGTGGTCGAGCAGTACCGCCCGACCGTCCGCAACACGCAACTGGAACTCCCCGCGGGCATCGTCGAGGGCGGGGAGTCGTACACCGAGGCCGGCCGGCGGGAGCTCCGCGAGGAGACCGGCTTCGACGCCGGATCGCTGTCGCTGCTCGGGGAGGTGCAGTGCACGACCGGACTGCTCCGGCACACGCGCGGGTTCGTCTTCGCGGAGGGGCTGGAGCCGGTCGGACAGGAGTTGGACGACAACGAGTACATCGTTCCGCGAACCGTCCCCGTCGACGAGGCGGTCGACGTGGTTCGATCGCCGCCGACGAACGACGCGACGCTCGAGGGGGTCCTGCTGGCCCGCGAGGAGGGGTTGCTGTAGCGACAGCGTCTCGGGCCGGACGCCGCGACTGTCGACCCCACGGTCTCGACGGAGCGTCACGGATCGCCGGCGGCGGAGCCCTTTTCACCGGGCGACGGCACCCCACGGGCATGGACGGCGAGATCACACCGGAGGAGGTCGAGCGACTCCTCGCGGACGGCGCGGACGTCCGCGTCGTCGACATCCGCTCGCCGGGGGCGTACGCGCGCGGACACATCCCCGGCTCCGAGAACGTCCCGTTTCAGGAGCTCCCCGACCGGGTGGAGTCGCTGACCGGGAGCGAGCACATCGTGACGGTGTGCCCGCACGGGAAGGCGAGCGTACAGGCCGCCCAGCTGATCGGCTCGTTCGAGGGGACGGCCGACGCCCGCGTCGAGAGCATGGCCGGCGGGCTGGAGGCGTGGACCGGCGACCTCGACGACGGGGGCGACGGAACGGAGGCGGCGGCCGACGAGGGGTCGCAGTCGCCGTTCTGACCGCCCGATCTCACTCTCCCGATCGACGACGACCGACACCGAGCAGCGCCGCGAGCGCCACCAGCAACGCCGTCGCGGCCGTGACGGCGCCGAATCCGGGCGTCCGCGTCGAGGAGGTGTCCGTCGCCGTCGCCGTCGATGGCTCGCTCACCGTCACCGTCAGCGTCCGGTTCCCGACCGTCACCGTGCGCCGTCCCGGCTCGTCGAACGCGACCGGGATCGTGAGCGTCGCGGTCGCGTCCGGGGCGACGCGGACGCGTTCCGTCCCGACCGGCTCCCCGTCGACGCGGACCGTCACCTCGCCGTCGGCCGGAACCGCCCCCTCGGCGACGACTTCGGCGGTGAGGAGCACCGACTCGCCGGCCTCGACGGCCGTCCGGTCGGCCGACAGCGAGCCGACCCGCGGGGTTGACGGCTCGCGCACCCGCACCTCGTACGTCCGGCCGTCCAGCGACAGCTCGTACGTCCCGGGCTCGGCGGCCGTCCACGAGGGCCGCACGGTCGTGTTCGTCCCCGGCTCCAGCGTCCCGTTCGCCGCGTCGACGGTCCGGTTGTCGACCGTCAACGCCACGCGGTAGTCGCCGGCGGCGCCGCCCCTGTTCGTGACGGTCGTCGGCACGGTCACCGTCTCCCCGACGGCGACGGTCGCGGGCGACGTGCGGAGGTCGCCGTCACGATACGGACCGCCGATCTCGACCGCCGCCGGCGGCGCGACGTCCATCCACGGCGCGAGGGTGCCGAACGCCGCCTCGTGGCTGTCGGCGTCCCACACCGCCGGCGCCGCGTCGGTGCGGGCGTAGCGGTCGGACGCGTCGCCGACCGACTCGTTGGCGGCGGCGACGACCAGCTCGCGGAGGCGGTCGCCGGTGACCGGTTCGCCCTCGGCGTTCAGCCGGGCGAACACCGTCGCGAACGTGGATCCCCCGCCGCTCGACAGCCGGATCCGACGATCGAGGTCGCCCATCACGAGCGAGCCCTTCCGGTACGGCGTGGCGGAGGAGGCCCACGTCTCCGGGTCCGACAGCACCGCGCCGGCGTGGGGATCGCGGGTGCCCCGCTCGAGGTGGTCGGCGTACTCGCCGAATCCGATGTGCCCCTGTTCGAGCGCCAGCGCGGCGGCGTAGTAGTCCGCGCCGCCCTCGATCGTCCAGCGCGTCTCGGCGGTCGTGTCGTACGACTGGCGCGTGTGGACGTACTCGTGGAGCCACGGGTTGTCGGCCTCGTCGAGGGGTCTGTCCGCGGCCACCCACATGTCGGCGTCGCCCGTCTGAAGCCCCTGTACGGCCCACTCGACGCCCGTGGGCGCGGCGACGACGAACACCGACTGGTCGCGGTCGCCGACGCGGAGCGTGTCGGAGGCCGACGAGAGCGAGTCGAGGACGGCGTCGGGAGACACGGTCATCGCGTCGGTCGAGCCCTCGGGGATCACGAGCCGGAACGTCTGCCCGTGGGCGGTCCGCTCGCGCACGGAGTACTCGCCGAGGAAGGCGACGCGGTCGCCGACTGCGCCCGGGCCCGCGGTGGTCGTCTCACGGCTGAACCCCACGGTCTCGCCGCGGTAGCGCCACGAGACGCCGGGACCGGGGATCCGCACGAGCGCCCACGGCCCGGCGTCGGCGAAGAGGTACCGCTCATCGGCGGTCGCGGCGGTCGCGTCCGGCGTGTCCGTCGTGGCAGTCGCGTCCGTTGCGGCCGTCGCGGCGGCAGCAGCCGTTGCGGTCGTCGCGCCTGCCGTGGGCGCCACGGCCGTCGCGGACCCGGCCCCTGCCGGCGCGGTCGCCGTCGCCGGACGGTCGTCGCCGGTGACCGCGTGTCCGTGCGTGTCGAATCGGGCCGAGGCGTCGGTCTCGTTCGCCGGGAGCCGGTAGCTGATCGTCGGTTTCGCGGTCTCGCCGTCCCACTCGTACGTGTCGCCGTCGGTGGCGGCGAACCCGGTCGTCTCGACGCCCCGGGCGCCGGGAGCGAGCGTCGTCTCGACCTCGGTGACGCGGTCGGGGATGTCGAATCGAAGGGTGACGCCGATCTCGCCCGGCGTCTCCGGCGTGAGCGCGAGTCGCGTCGTGAGGTGGATGTTGTCGGTCGCCGTCGTCCCCGTCGACGCCGGCGGGGCATCGGCGGCGTCGACGCTGGACGCCGCTACCGGTAAGCCGTCGGGCGCGACCGACGGCGCGTCGGCACCGTTCGACGGACTCGCGAGCGGCGCCGCGCTGGCCGGGCCGGCGAATGCGAGTACGAGCGCCACGACTACGACGGCGGATCGACTCCCCCCTGACATCGTTCGTGGGAGGGCGCTACATCATAAAAGCGGATCGCTCTACGGGACGGCGTTTTCCGGTCCCGCGACTCTCGCGGGAGAAACCGAGAGAACGAAACGCGACTGCTCGAGTGCGGGTGTCAGGTCGGCCCGGAGGTCACGCGACGTTGAACCCCTTGTCGCGGAGGAACCCCTCGACGCGGCCGCTGTGGTTCCCCTGCAGCTCGATGGCGCCGTCCTCGACGGTGCCGCCGCAGGCGAACTTGGACTTCAGATCGCTCGACAGCGAGTCCATGTCCACGTCCTTGGGATCGAACCCTTCGATGACCGTTACCTCCTTGCCGTACCTGCGCTCGTCGATGCGGATCGAGATCTCCTGGGACTCCTTGGCGACGTCCTCGCAGACGCAGAGTTCCTCAGGCAGTCCGCACGTCGAGCATACCTCGGACATTTCCGGTCGAACGTACAAGAGCGCCGTATTAAATCCTGTCGGGTGTTCGCACGCGGACCGGGACGCCACGGGCGTGCGGCCGATCGGACGCGAGAAGCGACGGCAACCCGGATCCGGCCGGTCACCGCGGCGTGCCGGCCCCGCCCAGCCGTCGCAGGACGGGCGCGTGTTGGCGGATCAGGTCGTCGACCGCCTCGACGGCCCGCCGGGCCTCCGCCTCGTCGACGCCGCCGCCGTAGCGGGCGCGTTCGTACGCGTCGGCGACGGCGCGGGCGCGGTCCCCGAACCGCTCGCCTGCGAGGGCCTCGACGTACTGGCGCGGCGTCTCCCCCGGCCGGCGCGGACGGTAGACGATCGACGCCAGATACTCCAGGCGTCGGAACGCCCGTTCGGCGTCCGTGTTCGGGTCCGCACGCGACTGATGGAGCAGCCAGACGGTCCGCCGAACTCGGTCCGTCAGTCCGAACCGGCGCGCGCCGGCGACGAGTCCGACCAGCGAGGCGACCCCGACGGCGACGTCCTCCCGGGTGGGGGTCCACCCGCCGTCGCCGGCGTCACCGGACCCGCCGCCCGCAGGCGTCGCATTCGCGGTGAGGCCGCCGGCGGCGGTGGCGATCGTCGCGTTTTGGATCCCGCGATCGCCGGGGTCGATCGCGCCGATGTCCGGGGTCGAGCCGGCCGACGCCGTGGAGGCGGAGCCGGGCGTCGCGGTCGCCGTCTCGTAGCTCCCGTCCTCCGAACCCGCGGCGTCGACGTTCTCGGCGCCCTCCTCGCGGGCGGTCTCGACGCTCGCCTGTTCGGCGCTCTCGCGCGGTCCCGACGGCGTCGGGTCGAACCGGACCCAGCCGTGGTCCGGGAAGTACACCTCGACCCACGCGTGCGAGTCGAGGCCGCGGACGACCCACTCGTCCTCGCTCACGCGCTGCCCGGGCGTGTAGCCCGTGACGAACCGCGCGGGCACCCCCTGCGTGCGCAACATCGCGACCATCGTCGTCGCGTAGTAGACGCAGTAGCCCGCGTCCATCTCGAACAGGAAGCTGTCGGCGGTGTTCCCCTGCGGGGCCGGCACGTCCAGCGAGTACTCCTTCGTCCGTTCGAGGTATCGCTCGACGGCGACCGCCGCGTCGTACGGGTTCGACGCGTCGGCCTGCGCGAGCACCTCGGCGGTTCGGTCGCCGACGCGATCGGGGGTGCTCTCGGGCAGTTGGGTGTAGCGCGAGGAGATCCCCGACGGGTAGTCGGTCCCCGCGCGGCGCAGGTCGCCGGTCGTCGCGGTCGGCCGCTGGCTGACGACGGTGTACGTATCGTTCTCCAGCAGCGTCGTGCCCGGCTTGAGCCCGTCGTGGTCGGTCACCTGCGCGGTGTCGGCCGCCCGGCCGCGGAGCTCGACCGGCTTCCACGCCGCCGGCAGCGCGTCGAGCTTCCCACGGGCGGTCACCCGTTGGACCAGCCGCTCGCTCTCGCCTGGCGGCTCGCCGAGCGAGCCGGACGTGTACGGCGTGGTATCGCCCGTCCTGACCCACCTCCCGCCGGTGTACCGGTCGTACGAGCCGACGCGCCAGTACGCGGACTCGTCGGCCTCGACGGTGAACCGGACCTCGGGGGAGAGACGGATGCTCCCGAGCACACCGACGGAGTCGGTGTTCGCGACCAGGCTCGACTCGACGGTCGGCGAGTCGCCGCCGGGGAACACCGGGTTCGACGCGCTCCCGGGGACGACGGTGACGACGGAGGTGACGACGACCATCGCCGCGACGACCACCGCGATCGTGTCCCACTGCGCGAGCACGCCCGCCCGTCCGGCGGCCGCGAGTTGCGAGAAGCCGACCGCGAGGGTGAGCCCGACGGCGGCCGTCAGGCCGACGCCGGCGCTCGCGTCGCCGGTGAGAACGAAGAAGCCGGTCGTGGCCGCGCCGACCGTCGCCGCGGCGGCGTGGCGTCGGCGCACGAGGAGGTACGTCGACAGGAACGTCGGCACCGGAACGAGGAACAGCGCCCACGCGCCGGCGTTGAGCAGCCGCAGCACAGACAGCCCCGTGAGCAGGGCGATCACGTCGGCGGCGACGCGGCCGACGGTGAACAGCGCGCGCGCCGACGGCGGCACCGACAGGAAGTAGCCGATCAGCGCGAGCGCGAGGCCGGCGGCCGTGAGGCCGAGGGCGGTCCGCTGGCGGAGGAAGCCCCCGAGCCACGCCGCCGCCGCCGCGACGACCGCCACCTCCATCAGGAGGAACGTCGCGCCGCCGACCACGTCCACGACGTGGTAGAACACCGCGAGGAACGACGCGATCGCGAGACCCACGCCCAGCGCGGCCGGGGACCGAACCGCCGCGGCGACGGAGTAGCTGCCGGGACCGCCTCCGCCCGCGTCGTCGCCGCTCCGGCGGTCGGCGGCCCCGTCGTCGCCGGTTCGACCGGCGCCCATGCCGCCGAACCGGTCGCCGACGGGGGTGCTCACGCGGTCACCTCCCCGTCGGCCGTGCGCCCGGTTCCGCGGTCGGAGTCCGCGCGCGGGTCCCGCCGCGAGACGCCGTAGGTCACGGGTCGGTCCGAGCGGAAGTCCGCGAACTCGTGGTCCTCCCCGCCCACGGAGACGCGCACGCCGTCGGCCTCGCCGTACACCGTCACGTCGGCGTCCGCGTCGGCGACGCGGCCGGGGCCGATCACCGCGAGCCGTTCGAGCAGTCGCACCTGACTGCCCCGCTCGCCCGTGACGGTGAGCGTTCCGTCGGGCAGCGAGACGTCGACCGGAACGCCGTCCTCGACGAGCGCGAGCGCGAGGCTCGCGGTCGCCTCGGCCATGCCGTCGTCGGCGCCGGGGGCCGCGGCGGCGCCGACGGCGACCGAGACCGCCTCGGTCTCGGCCTCCGCGGAGAACTCCTTGACGATGAGGTCGTCGCGCTTGGCGGTCGACTTCCAGTGGACGTCCCGCAGCGAGTCGCCGCGGTCGTACTCGCGGAGGCGGTCGAACTCGCGGCGCTCCTCGTGGACGCCCGTCTCGTGGAGCGCACGCAGGTCGCGACGGGCCCAGCCGGCGATGGCGTGGACCTCGGGGTAGACGAGCACCTCGCTCGTCGTCGTCGACAGGTCCGTCTCCGCGAGCCCGAGCGCGTCGCGGGCGGTCACCGCCGCCGGACCGAGCCGGTGGCGACCGCGCGACTCGTAGGTCACCTCGTACTCGACCGGAACCGCGCCGACGACGGTCTCGAAGACGAGCCGGTCGGCGTCGATGCCGCCGCCGACGCGCTCGCGGACGGCCCCCGCGAACGGGCGGTCCATCCCCGCCTCGGCGCTCGGACGGGGACCGTCCGGATCGCCGAAGAACAGCCGGACGGGGTAGGTCCGCCCGACGTGGTCGTCCGGCGGTACGTCGCGCGCGACCGCCGGCGGCTCGACCCAGCGGAGCTGGAGGTAGGCGGCGCTCAACGCGACGACAGCGGGCACGACGACGGCGTTGAGCGAGCGCGGGCCGAACGCGAGCCCGGAGACCACGGCGACGACGCCGACCGCGACGACCGCCTTCCCGCGTCGGGTGAGCCGCATCGTTACTCGACGGCCACCGACGAGAGGGCGTCCTCGACCACGTCGAGTCCGGACTCGCTGCCCGTCCGGGGACGGACGCGGTGGGCGAACACCGACGGCGCCTCCGTCTGCACGTCGTCGGGGACGACGTAGTCGCGACCGTCGACGACCGCCCGCGCCTGCGAGGCGCGAACCAGCGCGATGCTGCCGCGGGGACTCACCCCGAGCTGGGCGTGCTCGCGGGTGTACGTCGCGAGGTCGGTGACGTACTCGCGGACCGGCTCGGAGACGCTCACCTCGCCGACGGTCGCGCGAGCGCGACGCAGTTCCGCGGTCGTCGCGACCGACTCCAGCGACTCGATCGGATGCTCGCCGGCCGTGCGACCGAGCATCTCCGTCTCGTCGGCCCGGTCCGGGTAGCCCAGCCGGAGCTTCTTCATGAAGCGGTCGATCTCCGCCAGCGGGAGCTCGTAGGTCCGCCCCGGCTCCACGTCGTTCTGCGTCGCGATGACCGTGAAGGGGTCGGGGAGCCCGCGAGTGACGCCGTCGACGGTGACTTGCCCCTCCTCCATCGCCTCCAGCAGCGCCGACTGCGTCTTCGGCGGCGCGCGGTTGATCTCGTCGCCGAGCACGATGTTGGCGAACACGGGGCCGGGCCGGAACTCGAACTCGCCGGTCTTCTGGTTGTACACGTTGATGCCGGTCACGTCCGACGGGAGGAGGTCGGGCGTGAACTGGACGCGCTTGAACTCGCAGTCGACCGAGGTAGCGAGCGAGCGCGCGAGCATCGTCTTGCCGACGCCGGGCACGTCCTCCAACAGGAGGTGGCCTCGGCCGAGCACGGTCACGAGGATGTGCTCGACGGCGGCGTCGTTGCCGACGATGACACGGGAGACGTTGTCGGCGACGCGGTCGACGAGGTCCGCCGCCTCCGACACGGGGAGCGGGGCGAGTCCGTCCGACCCGCCCGGTTCCGCGCCGTCGCGGTCGACCGCCGTCGCAGCGTCCGCCTCGTCGTCGGCCTCAGGATCGGTCTCGGGTTCCGCCTCCGCGTCGCTCACGCGGCACACACCTCGGCGGAGGAGTACACCCGGATACGAGCCGTCTGGGTGCCGTTCACAGCCCATGTCAGGGGCCGGACGGACCTAACTCTGCCGCATGCGGACGTGTGTCACATCGGAGCGACGGCGCCGCGCTCCGGACCGGTGTCGAGCGCTCCGGATCCGAACGCAGCCGACCGGAGCCGACCGGAGCCGACCCGATCGCTTCGGGTGGAACCCGTCCGACGGTCGTCCGCCGCGCGGCCGGCGGGACGACTGAGAAAACGTTAGGGTGGTCCGATCCCGAGAGGGATCCGATCCGGTTCGATTCATGTCAGACACCCCATACGGTTCGTACGGAGCCGGCTTCGTGGAGCGCGTCGTCGAGGCGGCCGACGGCGTCGAGGCGACGCTCGACGCCGACGCCGGCGCCGAACAGGTCGCGGCGTCGCTGTGTGCGGCGCTGTTCGGCGACGTGCTGGGACACGACCCGGCGGCGTACGAACTGGACGGACGCGTCGCTCGCGTCCGTGACGGCGACGGCGCGGTCGCGGTCACCTTCGCCGCCGTCGGTCGCGACGCCGCCGACGCCGGGGCGGCGGTGGTCGCGGCGTTCGAGGCCGCCAGCGACGAGCCGACGGCGCGATACGTCGTCGCCGGCGGCGTCGACCGACTGCTCGTCTTCGAGCGGGTCGGCGACGGGGCCGTCCATGTGGACGATACCGACGGCGACGCCGGCGGGGACGGCGTGGACAGAGAGACCGTGGACGGGGAGGACATGCGGACCGTCGCGGGGGTGACGGCGGTCACCCACGCCGAGATCCCGCTCGCGAGGATCGTCGCCGCCGGCCGGCAGGGCCGCCTCTCACAGACGCTTCGCCCCGGCCAACAGCTCGCCGTGGCGAAGCTCACGGCGCTTCGCGCCGGGGAACTGTCGGCCGTCGGCGCCGGGGACCCCGACGGGACCCCGACCGATCGCGAGGACGACGGCACCGCGTCCGAACACGAGGCGACCGACGACGGGCCGGGGGCGATCGCCGAGACCCTCCGGGACCGCCTCGACGACCTCCTCGCGCCGGCGGTCGAGGCGGCCCACGCACGCCTCGTCGACGACCTCGACGGCTACGACGACCGGGCGGCGGATCTCCGGGAGGAGGTCCGCGACGCCCGTCGCGGCGACGGCGACGAGACCGCCGCCGGTCCCGCACGGCGACGACTGCTGGCGCACGAGTGCGCCCACGCCGGCGCGCGGGCCCTGCGTGCCGCCTACGGCACGTGGGTCCGCGGCGCGGGGCGGACGGGGTTCACCCCCTCGGAGAACCGTCGGGCGTTCGCCCGCGTCGTCGCGTTCCAGCTCGTGGAGGAGGCGCTGCTGGACCGGACCCTCGCGGGAGCGGGGGTCCTCGACGCGACGCTGACCGGGGATGCCCTCGGCCGCCTGACGGCGTTTGCCGACGACGTGGGCGTCGACCGCGACGCGGGCGACCTGTTCGCGCTGGCCCGCGAGCGCCGGGCGACGGTGTACGACCGACGTGCGCCGGACCTGGCCGGGTGGGCGCTCGACGACGACGGCGTCCGCGAGGCGCTGTCGCGGACCGTCGACGCGCTCGACGTCGCCCTCGCCGACCTCGACGGCGAACCCGACCCGGAATCCGACCCGGACCCGAACCCGACCCGTGCGGCGACCGCGTACGACCGCCTGTTGTCGGCGGCGGATCTCCCCGGAGTCGACACGGACCCCCACGGCGCCGACCGGAACCCTGCCGCTCCGGATCCGCTGTCGGACCCACTGCCGGACGCCCTGCTCGACGCCGCCGGCTATCTCGACTCCGTGGCGGGGGCAGACACCGCCGTGGGCGAGCCGACCGACCTCGGCGGCGACCTCCTCGACCCCGCCGTCGGCGACGGTCGATACCTGCTCGCGGCCGCCGCGCGACTGCGATCCGAACTCGCGGACGTCGATCCCGCCGAGCGACTGCGGGCCGTCCGCGAGCGGCTGACGGGCGCGAGCCCGGATCCCCTCGCGTGTCGCGTGACCGAGACGCGGCTGCTGTTGCAGCTGCTCGACGATTACCGGGCGGCGCGGCAGGAGGGCGACGGGTTCACCCTGGACTCGCTTCCGGTGTACCGGACGGATCCGTTGATCCGCGACGAGCACGACCCCGCCGCGCTCGCACGCGAGGACTACGACTACGTGGTCGGCGCGCCGCCGGCGACGCTGCGGCGCGACGTGGCCGACGGCCCGGTCGCCGACGCGTACGCCGGGTACGAGACGGCGTACTACACCTACGACACCTCCGCGCTGTACGTCGAGCGCGCGAGCGAGTGGCTCGCCGAGAACGGGACGCTCGCGCTCCGGGTCGCGGGGCGCTTCCGCGACACGCGGTGCGGCGAGAAGCTCCGGGAGCGCCTGCCCCAGTGGTACCGGCTGGAGGAACTCAGGGAGGTTCCGGGGGAGGCCGCGGGCGGGACGCCCGTCCTGCTGGTCGCGCGGCGCTTCCGGAGGAACGAGCCGTTCACCGACCCCGAGGAGTACGAGCCGCCGACGTACGGCTTCACGTACGCCGAGGGGCTGGACGACGAGGGCGTCCGCCGGTCGTCGAGCCGGCTGACCGCCGAGCACTGGGACTGGGACGCCGACGGCGACGACGACGAGATCGGGATCTGAGCGGCGTCGGGGAAGCCGAACCGATCGCCTCGGTGCGAAACCCTTTCGCCGCTCGCCCGCCCCCCTCACAGTCGAGAACATGGTCACGGGAGCGCCGGCGACGATGCTCGACCGCCGGGAGGAGCTGACGCCGATGCTCGCGCAGTACGTCGACGTGGCCGAGCGGTACGACGACGCGGTCGTCCTCTTTCGCGTCGGCGACTTCTACAAGGCGTTCTGCGAGGCCGCCGACGAGGTCGCCCGGATCTGCGAGCTCACCCGGATCGAGCGCGAGGACTCCACCGGCACCTACACCGCCTGCGGCATCCCCGTCGACAACGCCCCGAAGTACCTGAAGCGCCTGCTGGACGCCGAGTACCGCGTCGCCGTCGCCGACCAGGTCGAGGACCCCGAGGAGGCCTCCGGTCTCGTCGAGCGCGCGGTCACGCAGGTGCTCACCCCCGGCACCGTCGTCGAGGAGGAACTGCTCGCGGCGGGGTCGAACACCTACGTCGCCTGTGTCGCGACCGCGGCGGGCGGATCCGAGAAGGAGTCCGAAGGGAACCCCGCCTACGGCGTCGCCCACGTCGACGTGTCGACCGGCGAGTGCGCCGTCACCGCCGGCGACGCCGCCGCGGTCGACGAGGAGCTCGCGCGGATCGGCCCCGCCGAACTGCTGTGCGGCCCCGGGGTCGACCCCGCCGTCGTCGACGGCGCCGACTGCATGCGCACTGAGCGCGACCCGGAGACGTTCGAGCCCGACGCCGCCCGCGCCGTGCTCGACCGCTACGCCGAGTCGGAGCGCTTCGACGCCGCCGAGCGCGTCGCCGCCGGCGCGCTGTTGTCGTACGCCGAGTACACCCAGGGCGACGACGGCCCGCTGGAGTACGTCCGTCGCGTCCGACGGTACGACCCCCGGCGCTCGCTGCGGCTGGACGCGACCGCGCTCAGGGGGCTGGAGCTGTTCGAGAACCACGTCGGCTCCGGCCGGACGCTGTTCGACACGATCGACGAGACGCGCTCGGCGCTGGGACGGAGGCGCCTGCGCGCGTGGCTTCGCCGGCCGCTCGTCGACCGCGAGGCCATCGAGGCGCGCCACGACGCGGTCGCGGCGTTCGCCGAGCGAACGCTCGTTCGCGAGGACGTGCGCGAGGCGCTCTCGGCCGCCTACGACCTCGAACGCCTCGCCGGGCGGATCTCCCGGGGGCGGGCGGACGCCCGCGACCTCCGGTCGCTCCACGACACGCTCGCGGCGGTGCCGGCGATCCGCGACGCCGTCGCGGACGTGGAGGCGCTCGCCGAGGTACGCGCCGATCTCGACCCGCTCGACGACCTCCGGGAACTGATCGACGCCGCCGTCGTCGAGGAGCCGCCACAGGAGATCACCGACGGCGGAGTGATCCGCGCGGGCTACGACGACGAACTCGACGAGGTCCGGTCGACCGCCCGCGAGGGACGCGAGTGGATCGCGAACTTAGAGGAACGCGAGCGCGAGCGCACGGGCATCGACAACCTGGAGGTCGGCTACACGCAAGTCCACGGCTACTTCATTGAGGTGACCAACGGGCAACTCGACAGGGTTCCCGACGACTACACCCGCCGCCAGACGCTGAAGAACTCCGAGCGGTTCTACACGCCCGAGCTGAAGCGTCGCGAGGACGAGATCCTCGGCGCCGAGGAGCGCGCGGACGCCATGGAGTACGAGCTGTTCGCCGACCTCCGCGACCGGGTCGCCGAGGAGTCCGACCGGATCGGCGCGCTGGCGGACGCCGTCGCCCGCGTGGACGCGCTTTCGGCGCTCGCGACCGCCGCCGTCGAGCGCGACTACGTCCGGCCCGAGATCGTGGCGGGCGCCGACGCGACCGGCGGCGACACGGGCGACAACGACGACGGTATCCACCTGAAGCGCTCCCGACACCCAGTCGTCGAGGAGACCGAGCCGGAGTTCGTCCCGAACGACGCCGACCTCCCGCGGGGGACCGTCGCGCTGATCACCGGCCCGAACATGAGCGGGAAGTCGACGTACATGCGGCAGGTCGCGCTCGCGGTCGTGCTCTCGCAGGCGGGGTCGTTCGTCCCCGCCGAGACGGCCCGGCTCCCCGTGGTCGACCGCGTGTTCACCCGCGTCGGCGCCAGCGACGACATCGCCGGCGGCGAGTCGACGTTCATGCGCGAGATGCGCGAGCTGACCGACGTGCTCCACGACGCGACCGGCGACTCGCTGGTCCTGCTCGACGAGGTCGGCCGCGGCACGTCGACGACGGACGGCCGGGCCATCGCCCGCGCCGCCGTCGAGTTCCTCCACGACGAGGCCGGCGCGACGACGCTGTTCGCGACCCACTACCACGAGCTGACGGACCTGGCCGACGAACACGACCGGGTCGTGAACCGCCACTTCGCGGCGACCGAGCGCGACGGGGAGGTCACGTTCCTCCACCGGATCCGCGAGGGCGCCGCCTCCTCGTCGTACGGCGTCGAGGTCGCCGACCTCGCCGGCGTCCCCGACTCGGTCGTCGCCCGTGCGCACGACCTCGTCGCCGCCGACCGATCCGACGCGGGCGACCGGTCGGCCGCCGGCGACGACACCGTCGAGGCGACGCCCCAGCGAACCCTCGACGAGATCGCGACGAACGGGCACGACACGTCGTCCCCCCCGGCGGCGTCCGGGTCGCCCCGCCACGACCCCGCGGTCGCCGGCCTCCTCACGGACCTCCGCGACCTCTCTCTCGCGGAAACGACGCCACTGGAGGCGCTGAACAGCCTCCACGAGTTCCAGCGGCGTGCCGAGGAGGCGGGCGACGTCAACCGCGACGGCTACGACGACGACGGCGCCGTACCCGGTGGTGGGGGACAGTGAGCCGCGACACCGAGGCCGACGCACCCGCGGTCCGCGAACTGTCCGAGGACAGCGTCGAGCGCATCGCCGCCGGCGAGGTGGTCACCCGCCCGGCCCGCGTCGTCGCCGAACTCGTGGAGAACGCGCTCGACGCCGGCGCCGAACGGATCGAGGTGGCCGTCGACGGCGACGGGACCGACCGGATCCGCGTCGCCGACGACGGCCACGGCATGAGCCGAGAGAACGCCGTTCGCGCGGTCGAGCCCCACACGACGAGCAAGATCCGCTCGGCCGACGACCTCCGCGAGGCGGCGACGCTCGGCTTCCGCGGCGAGGCGCTCGCCGCGATCGCCGACGCCGGCGACCTCGAACTCGTGACGAGCGACGGCTCGGCGGTCGGAACGCGAGTGACCGTGGCGAGGGACGGAAAGACGGTCGAGGACGCCGGCCGCGCCCGCGGCACCACGGTCGTCGTGACGGACCTGTTCGGCGACCGGCCCGCGCGTCGGGAGTCGCTGGCGTCGCCGGCGCGGGAGTTCGGTCGGATCTCCGAGCTGCTCACCTCGTACGCGCTGGCTCGGCCCGACGTGGCGTTCTCGCTCGAGCACGACGGCCGGGAGACGGCGTCGACGCCAGGGACCGGGCTCCGGGACGCGTTGGTGGCGCTGTACGGCCGCGAGACCGGCGGCGAGTCGACGGCAGTCACCCACCGAGCCGGGGTCGACCTCGTCGACCGAGCGGCGGACCTCTCGGTCGAGGGACGGCTCTGTTACCCCTCCACGACGCGCTCGACGCGCGATCACGTCCACGTCGCGGTGAACGGCCGGCCCGTCCGCGCCGACGACCTCCGTCGGGCCGTCGCTCGCGGGTACGGGAGCCTGCTCCCGAACGGCCGGGAGCCGGTCGCCGTCGTTCACCTCGATCTGCCCGCGTGGGCGGTCGACCCGAACGTCCACCCCGCGAAGGAACGCGTCGCGATCCGCGGCGGCGACGCCGTCGCCGACGCGGTCGAGTCCGGCGTCCGGGAGGCGCTGACGACCGCCGACCTCCGCAGGTCGGGGGAGGTCGCGATGGACCTCGACTCCTCGCTCGCGCCCGTCGAGGCGACCGAGTCGGATTTCGCCGACGCGACGGTGCTCGGTGTCCTCCGCGACCTGTACGTCGTCTGCGAGTCGGGCGGGGACCTGGTGGTGGTCGACCAGCACGCCGCCCACGAGCGCGTCAACTTCGAACGTCTCCGGGCGTCGCTCGCGGAGGAGGCGGTTCCGTCGGCCGAGTTGGACCCGGCGGAGACGGTGACGCTGGACCCGCCGACGGCCGCCGCCGTCGAGGAGCACCGCGAGGAACTGGCGACGCTCGGCTTCTCGGTCGACCCGTTCGGCGGGACGACCTACCGCGTGACGGCGGTCCCGGCGCCGCTGGGGCGCGTCGCCGACGCGGGGACGCTCCGCGAGGTCGCCGCCGACCTCCGCGAGTCGGGCGGACGCGGCGGCGCGGACGCCGTCCGGGACGATCTGCTCGCGGATCTGGCCTGCCACCCGTCGCTGAAGGCCGGCGACGCGCTCGACCGCGAGACGGCGGCGCGGCTGGTCGAGCGACTCGGCGAGTGCGAGCAGCCGTACGCCTGTCCACACGGCCGGCCGACGGTGCTGTCGGTGGCGGCGTCGACGCTGGCGGACGGGTTCGAGCGGCACGGCTCGCGGTGAAAACGGCCCGCGTGGCCGGAACGGGGTCGGCGCCGAGGGTTCGCGCGCGTCACCACTCCTTGCAGTCGACGCAGACGTAGTCGCCGTCGTCGCGCCACCGGCGCGTCACCCGCTCGCCGCAGGCGCCACAGGACGCGCCGTCGGGTGAGTAGTCGTACGTCGGATCGGCGGGATCGACCGCGTCGGCGGGAGGGTCGGCCGCGTCGTCGCCCTCGGCGCCGGCGCTATCGGCGGCGTCGTCGGCTGTGTCGCCCGGATCGCCCGGATCGTCCACGTCGTCCACCGTGTCCGTGTCGTCCGAACCGGTCGAGTCGGTCGACGCGAACTCCTCCAGCGAGTGGTCCTCCGACACGGTCGTTCGGTCCACCGGCGCGAAGTTAACTCCGGCGAGCGACGCCGCGGCGACGGAGGGGGAGGCGGGACCGCCGTCCACGGCCTCACACACATCAACGCTCAAGTCCCCGCGGAACCGAGCGCCGGGTATGGTAACCGTCATCGACTTCATCGTCCGGCTGGTCACCAGCGTCATCGACCTGATCGTCATCTTCGTGACGGACGTGGCGCTCCGGGACCCGCTGTCGTTCGTCTCGTTCCTGTTCGGCGCCGCGTTCGTCGGCGGAGCGTCCGCCTTCCTCGGCTACCTCGCGCTCGGCGCGCTCGGCTACGAGTTCGGCATCGGCAACCTCCCGGCGAAGAGCCGGCAGGTCCGCGGCCGGCGCTGACCCGACGCGACCGACACGACCCGACGCGACCGACACGAAACGATCTTCTCCGCGGTTCTACTCCGTCGCGCGAGCGGCCGCCTCGGCCGCAAGTTCGATCGCCGTGTCGAGATCCGGCCCGAGCGGCGACCCGACGACCAGCGAGTCTGCGTGCTCCAGCACCGCGGCCATCCGGTCCGCGACCGCCGCGGCGTCGCCGGCCATGCAGAACGCGTCGACCATCGCGGGCGTGACCAGCTCGAACGCCTCGGAGAACTCGCCGGCGGAGATCCGGTCGCCGATGTCGCCGGCCAGATCCGCGTCGATCCCGTGGCGGTCCAGCACCGGGGGGGCCGCGCCGGCGGCGATGAACGCGACCGGGGGACGGGCGGCCTCCCGCGCCTCGTCCGGGTCGGCGGCGACGCTGACGGCGGCGTACGCCGCGAGGTCGAACGCCCCGCGCGAGTCCGGACGGTCGGCCTCGCCCTGCTCGACCTGCTCGCGCGCCCACGCGAGGTCGTCCGGGTGCGAGCCGTTGAACAGCAGGCCGTCGGCGTGTTTGCCCGCCATCCGGCACATGTGCGGCCCCTCGCCGCCGACGTACACCGGGATGTCGGCGCCCTGCGGGGGCTCGTAGTTCAGTCCGGCGTCGTCGGCATCGAACGTGGATCCGCCGTCGACGCGCTCGCCGGCCCACAGCTTCCGTGCGGTCTTGAACGCCTCCAGCACGGGGCGAAGGCCCCGATCGTCGTCGAGCCCGAGGTTGCGCAGAGTGGAGGGGTCTCCGGGACCGATACCGAAGACTGCGCGGCCGTCGCTGGCCTCGTCGAGCGTCGCCACCTTCGACGCGAGCGTCGCCGGGTGGAACTCCAGCGGGTTCACGACGCCGGGGCCGAGGCGGGCGTCGTCGGTCGCGGCGGCGAGCCGCGAGAGCACCGAGAACGCGTCGCGGTTGTTGTAGTGGTGAGAGACGAACAGCGAGTCGAAGCCGGCGTCCTCCGCGAGCGTCCCCAGTTCGACCATCCGATCGACCGGGTGCTCGGGCGCGAGTTCGATGCCGAGCATCGGTTCCGTCGCGTCCGCCTGCTCGCCGCCGGCGTCGGCGGAGTCACTCATCGAACTCCCACCCCCGGACCGCCTGGCGGATCAGGTCGCCGTCCACGTCGCGGAAGTGCGCGTCGCTCTCGCCGTGATCGCCCCACTCGAAGTCGCGGACGACGACGACCGGGGTTCCGCCGTCGCCCTCGCCGGCGACGAGGTTCGCGGCGGCGGCGAGTTCGTCGGCGACGTTCTCGACGGTGACGCCGAGTTCGCGGCCGTCCCTGTCCGACTCGCCGCGCCAGTCGCGAGCGGGCGCCAGTCCGGCCCAGCCGACGGCGACGCCGCGCTGGCCGTGTCTGAACGGCCGGCCGCAGGTGTCGGTGACGAGCACCCGGTCGGCCGGCAGCCCCTCCCGAATGCGCTCGGCGGACTCCGACGGTCGCCTCGGCAGGAGGAGGAGGTCGTGCTCGGGGACGTTCGAGCGGTCGATCCCGGCGTTGACGCCGACGTGCCCGAAGCGGGACTCGGTGAGCAGGAACGGCGCCTCCATGATCACCTCGGTCGACTCCTCCAGCACGGCCTGCGCGAACCGGGGGTCCTTCTCGTCGCCGCTGATCTCCTCCAGGCGGGCGGCGATCTCCCGCGCTCGCGGGCCGGCGGGGAAGTCGTCGAGGTCGAACGCCCGGCCCTCGGCCTTCGAGACGATCGTCGAGGCGACACACACCACGTCGTCCGGGCGGAGGTCCACCCGGCCGCGGATCAGCGCCGCGAGGTCGTCCCCCTCCCGGATCTCGGGGAGATCGGGGACGGCGAATAGCTCCATACGACACCTCCGGCCGTCCGCCGCAAAAGCGCGCCGGTGGTGGTACACGTGTCCGGTGTTCGCGTCGATGACGAGGTTGCGGCCGAACGACGCGCCGATGACGATGGGAAGGAGTGATACGCGCCGACCGGATACACCCGGCCGGGCGGCCGTGACGAGGGTTACCCCCACCGAGCCCCGTGTGACGAGGGATTCACCCGAGCCGCCCGATCCCATCCGTCGAGCCGCGGCTCTGCGGCGTACACGGGGGAGTTCGTTGCGTGCTACATCGCGAGTGAGTGCCCCCGTCCTCCTCCGAGAACGTTCGCTGCGAGCGTCGCGTCGGCGACCTACTCGGTCGAGTCGGTCTCGGCGGCCCCCTCGCGAGCGCCGAGGTGGCTCCGCAGGGTGTCCACGTCCTTGTTTCCCGCGCCGGTGTTGAGGAGCACGACCGTGTCGTCCTCGCCGAGGTCGCCGCGCTCGGCGAGCTCGAAGGCTCCGGAGACGGCCGAGGCGCACGTCGCGCCGACCTCGATACCCTCCGTCCGCGCGACCTCGATCGCCGCGTCGAGGATCGCCCCGTCGCTCGTGGCGACCGCGCCGCCGCCGGACTCCGCGATCGCGTCGAGGATCCACGTCGACGCGCCCGGATCCGGGACGGCGATCCCGTTACAGGCCGTGGTGATCTCCTCCCACGCCTCGTGTGCCTCGGCGCCGTCGTCCCACGCGCGGACGACCGGCGCACAGCCCTCGGCCTGCGCGGCGTACATCCCCGGCAGGTCGTCGGTGAACCCCAACTCGCGGAGCTCGAGGGCGGCCTTGTGCATCCCGATCAGGCCGACGCCGCCGCCGGTCGGGTAGACGACCGCGTCCGGCACGTCCCAGTCCAACTGCTCGATCGTCTCGTAGGCCATCGTCTTCTTCACGTCGTGGCGGTACGGCGTCACGAACGTCTTCGTGGAGTACCAGCCGGCCTCGTCGCCCTCGGCGCCCGGCTCCATCGCCGCGGCGTACTCGGCGCCGGCGTCGGTGATCTCGCCCTTCGCGATCCGGAGGTCGCCGCCGTGGACCTCGGTCATCGCCTTCTGCGTGAAGCCGGCGCGGTCGGGGAGGAACACGTGCGAGTCGAGTCCCGCCCGGGCGGCGTAGGCGCTTGCGGCCTGCCCGGCGTTGCCGGCGCTGTTGAGCGCGATCGACTCGGCGCCGTGCTCGACGGCGGCGGTGACGGCGCCCGTCTGCCCGCGGTCCTTGAACGTCCCCGTCGGGTTGCGCCCCTCGTCCTTGATGTAGACGGCGCCGACGCCCATCCGCTCGGCGAGCGTCGGGCACTCGACCAGCGGCGTCGCCCCCTCGCCCATCGAGACGGCGACGTCCTTCGGGAACGGGAGCAGCTCCTCGTAGCGCCACAGCGAGTCGAACGGACGCGACTCGATGTCCTCGCGGGAGAGGTCGACCGCGTCGAGGTCGTACTCGGGGTCGGTGATGCCGCCGCAGTCGGGGCAGCGGTGGGTTACCTCGCTCGGGTCGTGGCGGGCGTCGCAGTCGATACAGCGCAACGCGACGAAGGCGTCGGTGGTTCGCACACGCGCCGTCTCGGCGGGGCGAGACTAACCGCTTGTGCATCCGGCGGTCCGCGGGGTGAAACGGGATCGGTCCCCGAGCGCGCGGCGGTCGCCCCTACTCGACGCGCCGCACGATCCCGCGGACCTCCTCGCGGTACGCGTCGGGCGTGAGGCCGAGGTCCACGTCGACCGTGACGGTGATCGCCTCCGAGAGGTCCCGATCGACCGTCCGGGCGAAGTTCTCCGCCGGGTACGCCCCGCCGGCGATCAGCAGGCCGCCGTCGTGGATCCACGACGCGAGCAGCCCCTCGACGGCGACGCTCCCCTCCTCGATGGTGACCGTCTCGCCGCGCACGTCGAACGACAGCGCGTCGAACTCGAAGGCGGCGCTGTACTCCGTGAGCGAGGCGTCCTCGCCCGTCTCGACGGTGAGCGTTCCCGCGTCGCTGCCCGAGACGTCCGTGAGTCCGGCCGACGAGAGCTGCGACTCGAACTGGCCGCGCGCGACCTCGCCCGCGCGGTCGGCGAGTTCCTCCCGCGCCGACTCCAACGGGATGTCTGCGAGGTTCGGCGAGAAGGCGATCCGGCTGGCGAAGACGTTCGAGAGCGGCGCGTCGATCGCCCCCAGGGTCCGCTCGGAGACCGCGGCGCGCAACGCCGCGTCGTCGTACACGCGGGTGACCGCCGTCGCGGTCACGTCGACCCCGCCGACGGTCCGCGAGAGCACCTCCTCGGTGTCGGCGCGCGTTCGCTCCCATCCCCCCTCGTCGAGCCGGTCATCCGGTGTCCGCGGCGGTCGGACGGTCCCCGACGCGGTCCCGCAGCCGGCCAGCCCCGCGACGCCGGCGGCGGCGGCCCCCGCGAGGAATCGTCGTCTGTCCATGGTCGTCGGGGCGCCCGTCCGACACAAAAGCGCGTCGTCGCGCGTATCACCCCCGATAGCGGCCGATCCGTTCCCCGTCCGCGGCGCCCGCGAGCGTACGAGCGCTTTTGCCCGTCCGGTCCCGCGGTCCGGTATGGAGTTCGGCTTCGAGCTGGCGCTGTGTGCCCATCTGGAGCACGCGACCGACTGGGTGCTCGCGCGCCAGCTCGGCGGCGCCGTCGCGGCGCCGGGGAGCCGCGTCGTCGACGTCGTCGGCCTCGTGCCCGGCCCCGCGTTCGACGACCGCGCCCGCATCACCGACCGAACGATCCCGCCGAAGGCGGTCGAGTCGACGGCGGGCGTCGGGGAGGCGGTCCCCGTCGCCGAGGCGGTCGACGCGCACCCCGACCGCGCCCGCGGGATCGCCGACGCCGCCGTCGACTGCGGCTTCTTCGCCGAGGAGCGCCGCGGGGGCACGCGCCACGTCCGGAAGGCGACGCGCTACCCCGACGACTGGTTCGACGAACTCGTGGCCATCGAGAACAAACCCGACCTCGGCCGGCCGGGCGACCTCCGGCGACAGCTTCGGGTCGACACGAGCCTCGCGCTGTTCGACCGCGTCGTGCTCGCGACCGAGAGCCACGTCACCGGCGCGCACCTGAACCGGATCCCCGAGACGGTCGGCGTCTGGCGCTTCCACCCCGACACGGGCGACCGCGAGGTGGTCCGCGAGGCGACGAGCCTCGACCCCGACGCCCCGGGCGTAGAGCTGCTCGCCGAACACCCCGGTCGGACGGACGTGGCGGTCGTCGACCCCGCCGAGAAGGCCGCGAAGCGGCGACGGATCGCGGAGCGGGCCTACGGCAAGGGGTGGCGGACGTACGCGTTCCCCGGCTGCGGGAACTGCGAGGCGACCGAGGACGGTCGCCCGCGCTGCGCGCACTTCGACCGCGTCGTCGACCCCGCGAGCGACTGCGGGGAGTCGTGCTCCGGGTGGACGGCGGACGACGCGGCGGCGACCGCCGCGGACGGCGACGCGCTCCGCGCGGAGCGCACGCCGTGGGTCCGTGACCCGCCCGGGGTGGTCCGGCGACAGACCGGGCTGGACCGGTTCGGGTAGCCGACGGCGACGCGCCGGTGGCCGCTGCTGTGAGGATTCGGGAAACAGTCGCATCTTTTCACACCGTCCTCGAAACGGACGGCCGTTCGATCGATCAGGGGGGGACGACAATGGATCAGGGGGGACGTCCGATCACGACCGACGCGGCGCTTCGACTGCTCGCGGAGCGACAGCGACGCGCCGTCGTCCGTCGTCTGGCCGACGCGGAGGAACCGGTCACCGTGGAGTCGCTGGCGGCGTCGCTCGCCACGACGACGAGCGACGTCGCCGGCGTCCGGATCGGGTTGCGACACAGCCACCTCCCGAAGCTACACGACGCCGACGTGATCGACTACGACGCCGAGGACGGGACGGTTCGGCGCGGCCCCCGCTTCGACGCGGTCGCCTCGCTCCTCCGGACCGTCACGGCCCACCGAGAACTCGGTGACGGATCGGACCGGTCCACGAGCGAGTGACGACGGCGGGCGTCATCGGAGGTCAGCCCGACCGCGCTATCGGTTCACTCGTCCACGGAGTCGAGCGCGATCACGCCGTCGCGGCCGACGCTGACGACGACGCCGGCGTACTCGAACTCGATCCGGAGCGACGACGACGCGTCGCCGCTCACCAGCGCCTCGAGGGCGTCGACGTCGACCGACCGTTGCAGCGGCGGGAGCCTCGTCGAGGGGAGCCCAGTCGCCTCCGACACCGCGGAGACGATCTCGACGCACGGCTCTGTGTCGCCGCACCAGACCGCCTCGCTCATCGTTCTCTAACCGTTGTCGGCGCGACGCCTGGTCGAAAGCCACGATCGTAGTCGTCCATCGTGGAGGGGATACCCCGTCAGCAGGGATAACGTTGTTGTGAATTTTTGAGTAACAAAGCCGATCGCGGGCCGGCGCGTCCAGACGCGGTCGGTCGTCGAGCCGAGCGTGCCGCTCGCGGGCCGACTCGGCGGCCTATCGAGAACGACCCGAGGTGGGAGTTCTCGGCGCGGGGCGACAGCGAGGTTGGGACCAGAACTGCGACCCCGCGCCACGAGGAACGAGTGATGGGCCGCATATAGTTTTGTTGTGATTAATCGAGTGAATTCTATTCCGAGAGCTAACAGCAGAGAGGACACACCCACGAAGCCGATTGATATGTGTAACTCGAACGATCACAACCGAGCGTCGAACGCGGACGGGTGATCGAGGTCGGCTCGCGTCGCGAGGCTACTATATTCCCGGAACGAGAAGCGGGCGTGTCGTACCGAGGTTGGGACCCATGAACGACAGCACCCATCGACGGCAGGCGATCGAGTTGTTGCAACAACTCGGGCTCAAGGAGTACGAGGCGAGGTCCTTCGTCGCGCTGGCGCGGCAGCGACAGGCCACGGCCAAGGAGATCAGCGACACCTCGGAGGTGCCCCGAACGCGCGTCTACGACGCGATCCGCGTGCTGGAGGCGAAGGGGCTCGTCGAGACGCAACACACCAACCCGCAGGTGTTTCGGGCGGTGTCGATCGACGAGGCGATCGGGACCCTACAGACGGAGTACGAGCGACGGACCGAGTCGCTGCGCGACGCGCTCGACGGGCTCGAACCGCCCGACGACGACGAGGGGACGGAGGTCACCCACGAGGTGTGGGCGCTGTCGGGCGAGCAGGGGATCACGAGCCGAACGCGGCAACTCGTCGAGGGCGCGGAGCGGGAGATCGTCGTCGTGATCGGCCACGACGGAGTGGTCACGCCCGAACTGATGCGGCGGCTCGACGCCGCACACGACCGCGGCGTCGACCTGCTCGTCGGCGCCGCCTCGGCGGAACTGGCCGCGACCGTCCGGGAGTCGCTCCCCGATGCCGAGGTGTTCGTCTCCGGGCTCGACTGGCTCAGCGGGGCCGCCACGAGCGACGACACCACCGAGATCAGCCGCCTCGTGCTGGTCGACCGCGAGGCGATCCTCGTGAGTTCGTTCACCGCCGGCGCGGCCGGCCGCGACCACGAACTCGGCGTGTTCGGTCGCGGGTTCGACAACGGGCTGGTCGCGATCGTCCGTCGGCTGATGGCCACCCGCCGCGGCTTCGGCGAGGAGGCGACGCCGGAGGACTAGCCGTCGTCCGGGCGAGTCACGACGGGATCGCGTCGAGACCGAACGCCGGCCCGCGGGAGCGTCGCCTCGCGTCAGTGGATGTCGGTGCGCTCGAACCGCCACAGGCCGAGCACCAACGGTGTCACCGCCCACGCCGCCAGCACGACGAAGCCCATCCAGTCGTCGAGGTACCACGCGCTCCCCTCCGGATAGAATGTTATCTCCCCGTACTCGGGAACGAACACCTGCACGGCGTGCATGAACGCCGTCGAGGGGTTCGCCAGCCCGAGGAACTTGAACCAGTCGGGGAGTCCCGTTTCCGGGATCTCGTTGCCGTAGATCACCAACTGCAGCATCAACAACAGCACGTCCCACCCGAGGAGGAACAGCGCGTAGAGGCCGCCGGCGCCGGCGAACGCGTTCATTCGGGTGCGCATCGCCGCCGAGAACCCCGTCGCGAGCGCGACGTACACCGCGCCGTAGAACACCGTGAGTACGGTGTACAGCGCGAACACCCGTAGGTCGAACGACTCGTACGTCGCCAGCGCGATGCCCCCGGCGACCGCGTAGCCGACGCCGATCGCGACCGTGATCACCCCAGTCCGACCGATCACCTTCCCGAGAACGGCCTCCGCGCGGGTGTTCGGGAGCCCGAGGAGGAGCCGGAGACTGCCGTCCTCGCGTTCACCCGCGAGGGTATCGTACGCGAGCAGCAGCCCGATCAGCGGGACGAGGAACACCGTCGGCTGGCGCATGCTGTTCAACAGGGCCAGCGTGTTCGGGTCGACCGCGCTGTCGCGGTAGATCGGGGGGATCCACTGGATCGCTGCCAGCAACGCGCCGAACGCGACGAACACCGCCGTGGTCGACAGCAGCGCGAACGACCGGATCGAGTCCTGGAAGTCCTTCCGGACGACGGCGCGGAGGGCCATACGCGCCCGATGCGAGCCGGGAAAGTTTAGCGTGTTGATACGAACGCCGCCGCAGCGGTCAGCGCCGCCGAACCGCCGCGAGCGCGAACGCCGCCGCCAGCGCCATCAGGGCCGTCAGCGCCGCGCCGGCGCCGAATCCCGGCGTCTGGACGAACGACTCGTCGGGAACGGTCGTCCACTCGCGGTCGGTCCCGTCGGCATCGTCGCCGTCGGCGCTCCCGGCCGAACCGCCGTCCGCGCCGTCGTCGGGCGTCGCCGTCGCGGCGTCGCCCAGCTCGCCGCCGGTCCCCCACAGCTCGTCCTCGGGGACGAGCCGGTCGCGCTCGACGCCGGTGAGGTGCGCGTAGCACGACTCGATCGCCTCGGTGTCGAAGACCGTGCCGCCGGTCATGGTCTGGTCGCCGGTCGCGCCGATCTGGCGCGTCGTCGGGCCGTCGGAGCCGGGGTCGGTGCCGACGCGCTCGGCGTCGTACGGCTGCCACGGGGTGTACACCTCCCAGACGACTTCGCCGCGCGGGGTGACCTCCAGCACGCGATGGCCGCGGCGGTCGGTGACGAGCGTGTTGCCGTTGGGGAGCCGGTCCGCGTCGCGCGGCTCGTGGAGGCCGCCGCCCGAGAGCGACCACGTGCGCTCCCACTCGCCGCCGTCGGTCCGGCTGTACTCGACGACGCGGTCGTTCTCGGAGTCGGCGACGATGACGGTCGTGCGGCCGTCCTCGCCCTCGATGAAGTCGGGGTTGTGCTGCTCGTTCAGGACGTCGTAGTCGTCGTCCTCGCCGAGCGTCCACTTCACCTCCTTGGTGTCGCGGTCGATGGCGATCACCTGATCGAAGTTGCGGACGGAGACGAGCAGCGTGTCGTCGCCGATGGGGTCCACGTCGTTGACGTGGGTCCAGTCCGTGCCGTACGGACCCCCACCGTCCTCGGGGAAGCGGTCGGCGTGCTCGTCGAAGCGCCACTGCCAGACGATCTCGCCGGAGTCGTCGAAGATCACCACGCGGTTGCGCTCGTCGCCCTTGTCGACGGTGACGAACTCGCCGTCGCCGAGGTAGTCGACGTCGTGGGCGTCCTCGACGTTCTCCAAGTCGGTCCTCGATGTGGTCTCGCCGGTCGCGGGGTCGATCCGCTCGATCACCGTGTGGCGGTTCTGCGTCGTCGCCATCAGCAGCTCGCCGTTCGGGAGCGGGTCGACGTCGTAGGACCACCAGCGGCCGTCGGCGGTGTCGTTGTGGACGCCGACGACCGAGCCGTTCGGTGCGAGGCCGACCAGCAGCGCGGCGGTCTTGTCGCCGGCGCGGGCGCCCTGGATCGACACGAGCGTCGTCGTCTCGGGGCGGCGGTCCTCGTCGATCGTGCCGACGCAGGGGTTGAGGCCGTCCGACTGGGCGGCCGGTGCGCCGGGTCCGCCGACGGCGCGGGCGCCGTCGGCCGCACCGCCGGGGGCCGCCGCCCCGACGACGGGTGCGACGCCCGCGATCACGAGGACGAGTGTCGCGAGGAGCGCGAGCCCGCCGGTTCGGCCGCCTCTCATTCGCCGGCCTCCAGCCGCACGAGCACGTCGTGGTTCTCCTTCGGGAACTCCTCGCTGGACCGCCCGTCCCGGTTCGACGTGATCGCGTACAGCTCGCCGTCGACGCCCTGCTCGACGTGTCGGATCCGCCCGAGTTCGTCCGTCAGCATCGGGTGGGCGGTGGCGGTGAACGCGTCGTCGAGCCAGTCGGCGTCGAATCGCCGGCCCGTCTCACCCAGCGGCGGCAGCTCCGCCTCCGGGGGCGACAGCGTGACGACGATCAGCTGTTGGCTGCCCAGCCCGCCGATGATCAGCCGGTTGTGCCAGGAGGGGACGGCCTCGCCCGTGTACCACAGCGCTCCCGTCGGCGCCCACGTGCTCCCGCCGGTGTTGGCGAGCGGACGCCGCACGTCGCTGTCCTCGGACAGCCCGCGGTACTCGTCGGCGTTCCTGACGTCCGGCCAGCCGTAGTTGCCGCCCGGGACCAGCCGGTTGACCTCGTCGCGGCCGGCGGGCCCATGCTCGGTTGCGACGGGCGTGCCGTCGGGGAGCCAGACGAGCCCCTGCGGGTTTCGGTGGCCGTAGGTGAACACGCGCGGGTCGCCGCCCGGGATGTCGGGGTTGTCCGGCGCGGGCTCCCCGTTGACGGTGACCCGGAGGACGGAGCCCGGGAGTTCCCCGGGGTCGGCCGCCAGCGCCTCCTCGCCGGCGTCGCCGGTGGTGATCCAGAGGTATCCCCGAGGGCCGAACGCGATGCGGCCGCCGTTGTGGAAGTTGTTCGCGGCCATGTCGCCGACGACGACCCGCTCGGTCGCGGCGGGGTCGTCGGCCGAGAGGTCGAACCGCGAGACGCGGTTGACCCGCTCGTCCTCCCCGACGCTGGCGGTGTAGTAGACGTACAGCACCTCCACGTCCGGGTAGTCGGGGTGGACCGCGACGCCGAGGGTGCCCCCCTCGCCGCCCTCGACCCACCACTGCTGTTCCTGCGGCTCGGCGGCGATCGAGCCGGCGTCGATGGCGTCCTCCGGGGCGAACACCGTGTCGAGGTCGCCGCCGGCGACGCGGCTGACGCGGCCGACGCGCTCGGTGACGAACACGTCGCCGTTGCCCGCGACAGAGATGTCCCACGGCACCTCCAGGTTCTCCACGAGGACCGTCCGTTCGACGTCGCTCGTCGGCGCGTCGGTCGGTGCTGTCCACTCCTCGGGCGTGAACGACGCGTCGGGCTCGGGGACGGGCGTCGGCTCCGGCGTCGGGGTGCCGCTCGCCGTCGTGTCGGCCGGATCAGCCGTGGCGTCGCCGTCGGGCGAGCCGTCGGAGGGGGGCGAGCCGCTACAGCCGGCGAACAGCGCCGCACCGGCGACCGCGAGGGTCCGACGACGGGACCAAGTGTTCGACATGTTCGTGGGAAGCGAACACGCGCGCAAGTGTCTTCGGGTCCTTTCACGGTCGCGGGTCGGTGAACGGCTGTCCGCGGTGGGTCCGGAGGCGGGACGGCCGAGCCGGGCGCGACGGCCCGGCGTGTGTCGGTGTCCTACCCGCGGAGCGACTGGACCGGCGGCTCCCACGCCGCGCGGTAGGCGGGGTACAGCCCGCCGACGAGCGCGACCGCCACGCCGAAGGCGAACGCACCCAGCGCGACCAGCGCGTTCGTCGGAACGAGCACCGCATCGAGCGGGAGCTCCGTGTTGAGCGCGACGATGACGACGCCGACGGTGCCGAGCAGGACCCCGACGGCGCCGCCCCCGACCCCGAGCAGCGTCGCCTCCACGAGTAACGTCCGCAACACCTGGTCGCGGTGGATCCCGACGGCGCGCAGGACGCCGATCTCCCCCCGCCGCTCGGAGACCGTCATCAGCATGACGTTGAAGATCGACACGCCGGCAACGACGAGCGAGACGCCCGCGACCGCCAGCAGGAACCCGTTGAGCAGCGCGAAGAACTCCGTGATCCGGTCGAGCACGCTCGTCAGCGAGAACACCGAGACGCGCCGCTCGCGGGCGTTGAGTCGGTCTCGGACCCCGCGGGCGACCGCGTCGGCGTCGCCGCCGGAGTCGGCCTGCACGACCACCTGCGAGAAGCCGTCGGTGGCGAACTCGCCGGGCGGAAGGACGACCGCCGAGTCGGCCCGCAGGGGCGTGATGCTCGACTGCGGGGGGAGCACCGCGACGACGCGGTAGGTGTTCGACTCGATCGTGACCTGCGACCCGACGCGGAGGTCGAGCGCCCCGGCCACGTCCGCGCCGACGAGCGCGCCCTGCCGGTGGTAGTCGGGCACGCCCGGCGCGTCGCCGAACAGCGGCCGAGGGTTCGTCGTCCCGTACACCTGCGCGACCGTCCGGCTCCCGCCCGCGCTGACGGTTCCGCCGGTCGACTTCAGCGGGATCACCGTCCCGCGGCCGGCGGCGGCGCGTTCGACGGCCGCGAGGTCCCGACCGTCGAGCGTCTCCTCGCCGGACTCGGCGGCCGGGCTGACGATCACCTGGTCTCCGAGCCCGCCGAGTTCCTCAGTCGCGGCCGTCTGGAGCGCGGTGCCGAGCATCCCCAGCGCGACGACCGCGAACACGCCGATGACGATCCCCAGCGCGGCCAGCCCCGCGCGGAGGCGCTGGCGCGAGAGGTTGCGGAACGCGAGCGAGACCGCCGGGAAGCGGCGGCCGAGCGCGTCGCCCGCGCGGGCGATCCGGGCGACAGCCGGGTCCGGAACCGCGACGCGCGCCGCCGCCGCGGCTCCGCCGGCCGCGCCACGGAGGCGGCTCCCGAGTCGTGCGACCGCCGCGACCGGGGCGAGTCGCACGAGTCGCCGGATCCGGTCACGCATCGTCGAGCACCCCGTCGACGAGTTCGACGGTCCGGTCGGCGTACCCGGTCACGAGATCGTCGTGGGTGACGGCGACGACACCGACGCCGGCGGCGGCGATCTCGCGGATCTCCTCGAGCACGGAGACGCCCGTCTCGCGGTCGAGGTTGCCGGTGGGCTCGTCCGCGAGCAGCACGTCGGGCTCGTTGATCAGCGAGCGCGCGATGGCCACCCGCTGCTTCTGCCCGCCGGACAGCTCGTCGGGGGTGTGGTCCAGCCGGTCGCCGAGGCCGACGCGTTCGAGCAGGTCGACCGCGCGGTCGGTGTGGTCCTCCGAGAGGAACGCCGTCGGGAGGCGGACGTTCTCGACGGCCGACAGCGTCGGGACGAGGTGGAAGTCCTGGAAGACGAACCCGATCGTCTCGCGGCGCACGTCGGTGCGCTCGCGCTCCGAGCGGCCGGCGACGGGGGTCCCGTGGAGTTCGACGCGACCCTCGGTGGGGTCGTCGAGCAGACCGAGGAGGTTCAGCATCGTCGACTTCCCGGACCCGGAGGGACCGACGACCGCGACGACCTCGCCGCCGGCGACCGCGAACTCGACGTTCGACAGGGCCGTCACGGTGCCGCCACCGCCCTCGTAGCGCTTCGTCACGTTCGCCAGCCGAAGCGGAGGGGTCGCGTCGTCCGCGTCCGCGGCGTCGGCGTCGACGTCGGTCCCGCGGGCGACCGTGTCGGTCGGCGGTACGGCGGCGTCCGCCGCGGCGCCGAACGACGAGCGGGAGTCGTCGGAGGACACGTCGACGGCGTCGGCGGATCGGGCGGCCGGGTCGGTGTCCCCTGACCGGTCGCGACCGTCGGCGTTCACCGATCGGCCGGGGACCTCGGTGTCCGCCGATCGGCCGTCGCTATCGGCGTCCGCTGACCGGCCGGCGGCCTCGGTGTTCGCGTCGTCGGTCATACGTACCGTCGGACGACGAGTCCGATCGCCAGCGGGATCGCGAACCCGACCGCGAGCAGGAGTCCGCCGACGGGGCCCGACACGCCGAGCGCGCCGAACGATCCCGCCCCCGTGGACGACCGGCTCGCCGGGAGCGGCACCTCGATCACCTCGGTGACGCGGTCGTCGCCGGCGGTGTACGCCACCCGAACGGGGATCGACGTGGCGTTCGCGGCGTCGACGCGACCGGTCACGCTGAACGGCGCGAACTCGCTGGCGTCGACGGTGCCAACGAAGTAGCTCCGCTGGGGGTACGCGGGGGTGGCGGACCGGGACTCCGCGACGCCGACGACGACGCCGGACACCTCGCCGCCGCCGACGTTCCCGAGGTTGCCGCCGATCGTGACGCGCCCGTCGTCGTCGAGGCTGACGTTCAGGCCGGTCAACTCGACGGCGCCGCGCTTCGGCCGGAAGTCGTAGTCCGCGGCGGCCTCGCGGCGCTCGCCCGCGAGGTCGTATCTGGCGACGAAGTCGATATCGCCCGCGGTCTCGACGGCCGAGAGGTCGACGGTCACGGTCGCCTCGGCGCCGGGTTCGAGCGCGTCCGCGACCGCGACGCGACCGACGGCGGAGACGAGCGTGCCGTTGTCGCCTCGGGGGACGAGCACGACCCGTTCGATCGCGGCGTTGCCGAAGTTGGTCACGGTCACGTCGAGTCGGTCACCGTCCGCGTCGTCGTCGCCGTCGCCGCCGGTCGACGGCTGGAGGGCGCCGCCCCCGCCGCCGATGATCCCGGCGATCCCGCCCGCACCCCCCGCCGCGGCGTCGCCGGCGGCGTCGCCGGTCGCGGTCGAGACCCGCACGCCGACGTCGGCGGTCAGGGGGTCGACCGTCACCGCCCGGTCGTGCGTGACGGTCGCGCGGGTGCCCGCGGCGGTCGTGTAGTCGACCCGGACGCGGATCGACCGCTCGCCGGCCTCCATCGGTCGCACGGAGAGGTTGAGCGATTGGCTCGCGCCGGCCGCGAGCGTCGCGACGGTCCGGCGGACCCGCTCGCCGTCGGTCGGTTCGACGACCGAAACCGTGAGATCGCGCAGGGGAGCGGTCGTCGGATTCGAGACCGTCACGTCGACGGCAGAGTCCGCGCCCGCGACGGCGTCGGCGACGGTCGCCTCGACCAACGGCGCGCCGCGCTCGACGGCGAGCGAGAGCGGGCGGCTGGCCGTCGCCGTCTCGTCGTCCGCGTCGGAGACGGTGGCGACGACCGAGAGGTCGTACCCGCCGGGCTCGTCGACGACGAGCGTGACGGGGACGGCGATCGTCTCGCCGGGGGAGAGCGTGCCGAGCCCCGTCGCCGCCCCGAGGACGGTGCCGTTGGAGTCGCGGACGGCGACGCGGTCGAGATCGGCGGCGGAGGCGCTCGCGCCCGAGAGTCGGATCGTCGCCTCGACGGTGACCGGCGCCCCCGCGGTCGGGGTCGCGGGCGTGACGGTCGCGTCGGTCACCGCGACGCGGGCGTCCGGCACCGCGCCGGCGACGCCGACGAACGGGGCGAGGACCGAGGTGGCGAGGAGCGCGGCGGCGACGAACGCGGCCGCTTCGGTCGAACGATCGTTCAATATAACGCGGTTAGGGGTCGGAGCCGCAAATACCTTCCCCGGGGCAGAGCGGGCCGGACACGTCGACACGACGGCGACCCGGACTCACAGGTCGTACGTCTCGCCGTCGACCGCGAGCGGCTCCGCGAACGCCTCCTCGGGCGGGTAGTAGTGCGCGAGGTGGACCAGCCGCGTCTCCGCGGCGTCGAGATCGTCGGCCAGCGCCAGCGCCCCCTCGCGGGTCATGTGTTTCGTGCCGAAGGTGTACGGCGTGCCGTCGGGGCCCTCGTCCTTCCCGCCCATCGGGTGGTACTCACAGAACGCCGCCGGAACGATGCCGTCCGCGAGCAGGAGGTCCGGGTCCGAGAGCGCCGCTCGCGAGTCTGCGGGCACGTCGTAGCTCGTGTCGCCAGACAGCGACAGTTTCGCGCCCGTCTCGGGGTCCTCGACGCACAGCCCGTAACAGACGAGCGGCGGGTGGTCGACCGGGACGAGCGTCACGTCGAGACCGCACACGCGGACGGACTCGAACGGCGTCACGTCCTCCACGGTCACCCGGTCGAGGTAGTCGTACTTCGAGCGGATCGTGTCGGCGACCGACTCGCCGGTGACGGGGTCGACCTCGTCGGCGGCGTACACCGGGAGGTCGTCGAACAGCCGGTAGGCGTTGCCGAGGCCGTCGAGGTGGTCGAAGTGGATGTGCGAGACGATCGCGGCGTCCGGCAGCGGCACGTCGTGGGTGAGGAACTGCTGGCGGAAGTCCGGCGAGCAGTCGATCAGCAGCGACTCGCCGGTGCGCTCGTTCTCGACGTGCACCGAGAAGCGCGAGCGCTCGATCCCGCGTTCGCGGGCCTCCTCGCAGGTGTCGCAGTCGCAGCCGACGGTGGGCGTGCCGGTGGTGTCGCCCGTGCCGAGAAGCGTGACGCGCATCCGGCGAGTCAGTGCTCGTGGTCGTGATCGTGATCGGAGTGATCGTGACCGGCGCCGCCGTCCCCGACGACCTCCGCGCCCTCGCCGTCGATCATGTCCATGTTCTTGAGGTTGTCGCGCTCCTCGAAGTCCTGGACGGCGTCCATGATGTCCGCCTGCGTGATCTCCATGCGGTCGTCGGTGAGCGCCTCCAGCACGGCCTCACGGAGCACGAGTCGGAGGTCGCTCCCGGTGAGCCCCTCGGTTCGGTCGGCGACCTCGTCGGGGTCGAACTTCGCGATCTCCATCTGCCGGGTGATGACCCGGAGGATGTCCGAGCGCATCTGCCGGTCGGGCTTGGGGAAGTTGACGATCTCGTCGAACCGGCGCCACGCCGCGGCGTCGAGCTGGTCGGGGTGGTTCGTCGCCGAGATGAGCAGCACCTCGTCGCGCACCAGCGACACCTCGTCGATGCTCTTGAGCAGCGTGTTGACGGCGCGCTTGAGCGCGGCGTGCTCGTCGGACTTGCGGGTCTTGGCGACGGAGTCGAACTCGTCGATGAACAGGATACACGGCGCCAGCCGCTTGGCGACCTCGAACGTCTTCTCGACGTTCTTGGCGGTCTCGCCGAGGTACTGGCTCGTCACCATCGACAGCTTCACCTCGACGAACGGGAGGCCCAACTCGTGGGCGAGCGCGCGGGCGGCGGTCGTCTTGCCCGTGCCCGGCGGGCCCACGAACAGGAGCTTGCCGATCTCGCGCAGGCCGATGTCCGCGAGGTACTGCCGGTGCTCGATCGCCTTCATCAGCTTGCGGATCTCGCCCTCCTGGTCGGTCGTGAGCACCAGGTCCTTCAGCGTCATCTCGATCTCCTCGGGCGCCTTCACCGTGACGAGGTCGAGCATCTCGGCGTCCTCCTCCTCGTCGAAGTACTCGCCGAGGAGGGCGTCGATCCACACCCGGTCGGCGCGAACGGGACGGTTCTCGTCGCGGGCCTCGTCGTGGGTCACCGAGAAGTCGGCGTCGTGGTCGACCTCGGGGTCCTCGGCGATCGCCGCGAGCACGGGGTTGCTCAGGAGGTCGTCGTCGTCGACCCGGTCGAGGATCCACTCGACGGCCATCTCGGGCTGGGACAGCGACACCTCCCCGGAGAACTCCTTTCGCTGGGTGAACAGGAGGTCGGAGATCGCCTCCCAGGGGCGCTCGACTCCGGTCGCGGTCTTTGCGGTCGATTCGGTCACGTGGAGCGGACGCTCCACGCCGCCCGGTCCCTCCTCGTCCTCCGGGGATTCGCTCCAGAAGACACGGCGGTACCGTGGCGGTAAATCGTCGGCGTCGAGGTCGCGGTCCTCGTTGTACCGGTGGACGGTTACGAGAAGCTCGACCACGTCCTCTGCCGGGTCACTCATCCCCCAGGGATTGCCGCCGGAAGCTGTTAAGCGCGTCGAAGCGGCGGAAACCGGGTGTGTGAGACGCACGCACGACTCGGGGTAAACCCTCGGCCACGCTCCGCCAGTTCTCCCGGATTTATCAGTCGGGACCGCGGAATGAGTACCATGGCAACACCCGTCATCGCGGCCGCGTACCGGACCCCGTTCGGGAAGCAGGACGGCGTCTTCGCGGACACCCGCGGCGAGGACCTCTCCGTCACGCTCATCGACCACATCCTCGAGGAACACGACCTCGAACCCGACGACGTGGACGACCTCATGTGGGGGGTCGCCCAGCAGCGCGGCGAGCAGGACAACAACGTCGCCCGCGTCATCGCGCTCCTCTCGGAGCTGGGCGAGGGGACGCCCGCGACGAGCATCAACCGCTGGTGCGCCTCGTCGATGCAGGCGATCATCTCGGCGTCGGACGCCGTCGCCGCGGGCAACCGCGACTGCATCGTCGCCGGCGGCGTCGAGAGCATGAGCCGGGTGCCGATGGACGGCGACTCCTACCAGCACCTCCACCCCGAGCTGTCCGAGAAGTACAACGTCTTCCAGCTCCAGATGGGGATGACCGCCGAGAAGGTCGCCGAGGAGTACGAGGTGTCCCGCGAGGCGCAAGACGAGTTCGCCGCGCGCTCGCACCACCGCGCCGCCGAGGCGACGGAGTCGGGGCGCTTCGACGACGAGATCGTCCCCGTCGAGACGGAGGACGGCGTCGTCACGGAGGACGAGGGCATCCGCACGGACACGTCCGCGGAGGCGCTCGCGGACCTGCCGCCCGCGTTCACCGGCGACGGCAGCGTCACCGCGGGGAACTCCTCGCAGATCACCGACGGCGCGGCGGCGACGCTCGTGTGTTCGCGGGAGTTCGCCGACGAGCACGGGCTCGACGTGCTCGCGGAGGTCGGCACGAACAACGTCGCCGGCGTCGACCCGACCGTCATGGGTATCGGCCCGGTCCCGGCCACACGCGGCCTGCTGGAGCGGGCGGACGCCGACATCGACGACTACGGGCTGGTCGAGGTGAACGAGGCGTTCGCCTCCCAGTGCGAGTACACCCGCCGCGAACTCGGGATCGACGAGGACAGCTACAACGTGAACGGGGGCGCCATCGCGCTGGGGCACCCGCTCGGGGCCTCCGGCGCCCGCCTGCCGGTGACGCTGATCCACGAGATGATCAAGCGGGACGTGGACCGCGGGCTGGCGTCGCTGTGCGTCGGCTTCGGGCAGGGCGCGGCGATCGAGTTCAGTCGGTAGATCGGTTGCATGCGTTTTTCTTGGCCGCGTGAGGGAGAGTGACTACGCCGATCCGGGATCCGGGTGTGGCGACGCAACGGTAGCTGTCACGACCACGGCGACCGGATCACATCCACCGGATCAGGATCGCTCACACGGACCCGACACGGTTTAGGCGGAACCACCGGAACCGACAGACAATGATTTCGAGGCAGTACCTCCGCGAGCACCCCGAGGAGGTTCGCGAGGGGATCGAGAACAAGGGGGTCGACGTCGACCTCGACCGGATTCTCGAACTCGACGAGGAGTGGCGCGACCTGAAGGGCCGCGGCGACACGCTGCGCCACGAGCGCAACGAGGTCTCGTCGCGGATCGGCCAGTTGAAACAGGAAGGCAAGGAGGAGGAGGCCCAGGACGCGATCGACGAGAGCCAACAGCTCAAGGCTGAGCTCCAGGAGATCGAGGACCGCGCCGACGAGCTGGAGGAGGAACTCCACGAGGCGATGCTCCACCTCCCGCAGATCCCCGACGACGACGTGCCCGTCGGCGAGGACGAGTCGGAGAACGTCGAGCGCCGGCGCGAGGGGTTCGACGACCTCCGGGACCTCCCCGAGGAGGTGATCCCGCACTACGATCTGGGCGAGGACCTGGACGTTCTGGACTTCGACCGCGGCGCGAAGGTGTCGGGCGGCGGCTTCTACTTCGCGAAGGGCGAGGGGGCGATGCTGGAGCACGCGCTCATCCAGTTCTTCCTGGAGGTCCACCGCGAGCAGGGCTACACCGACGTGTTCCCGCCGATCCCCGTGAACTCGAGGTCGATGGAGGGCACCGGCCAGTTCCCGAAGTTCGTTGAGGACGCCTACCGCGTCGGCGACGAGAACGCCGACGAGATCGACGACGACGACCTCTGGCTGCTCCCGACCGCGGAGGTCCCGGTGACGAACATGTATCGCGACGAGATCCTGCTGGACGACGACCTCCCGGTCAAACACCAGGCGTACTCGCCGAACTTCCGCCGCGAGGCGGGCGAACACGGCACCGAGACGCGCGGGATCGTCCGCGTCCACCAGTTCAACAAGGTGGAGATGGTGAACTTCGTCCGTCCGGAGAACAGCGAGGAGCGCTTCGAGCGCCTCGTCGAGGAGGCCGAGGAGGTGCTCGAACGGCTCGGACTCCCGTACCGGATCTTGGAGATGTGCACCGGCGACCTGGGGTTCACGCAGGCCAAGAAGTACGACATCGAGGTGTGGGCCCCCGGCGACGACATGGACGACGGCCCCGAGCAGGGCGGCCGATGGCTGGAGGTCTCGTCGGTATCGAACTTCCGCGACTTCCAGGCGCGGCGCGCCGGCCTGCGGTTCCGACCCGAGCGCCACGAGTCGGCCGAGTACCTCCACACGCTCAACGGCTCGGGAGTGGCGGTTCCGCGCGTCGTCGTCGCCATTCTGGAGTACTATCAGAACGACGACGGCACCGTCGACGTGCCCGAACCGCTCCAGCCGTACATGGGTGGCAGGGAGGTCATCGAGGGCAGCGAGAAGGTCGGCGAGAGCGCCGTCGGCGCCGGCGAGCGGGAGTAGCCGGCGGTCCGGGGACCGGCACCGGAACCGGCGTATCGTCCTCCGCAGCCCCGTTTCTCAGTCGGTGTACGTCGTGAGGTGATCGACAACCGCGTCCGCATCGTCGTTCGCGAATCGGAACACGTCGACGAATCCGAACAGTTCCTCGCCGTCGTCGCCGAGGAGTCGTCCGCGGGCGACGACTTCGGGAGACGCCGTGTCGGCGGACGCGTACACCGCGTCGACCCGGTGTTCCGTGTTCGTCCGCGGGCGCTCCTCGCGCATGAATCGAACAAACGGCTCCCGTCCCGACAGCGTCCGGTCCGGTCGGTCGTGGACGAACCCGGACGCGAGCAGGGCCGCGAGCGCGTCGTAGTCCGCGGCGTCGACGGCGCGGTAGTACGTCCGGACGGCATCCTCGCGTGACACGCCTCACTCGCGGGCACCGACGGGCTTGAATCGGTCGGCCGGAGGGACGGCGCCGACCCGCCGGCGCGAGGAACACGCCGCCACCGCTCCGGGGCGCTTATTCGCCCGCGCGGCCTCGCTCCGGGCGTGGACCTGCACGTCCGGTACGAGGGAGACGACGACCCCGACAAGTGCACGGCGCGCAAGCTCGCGCGCTTCGACCTCGCGGCGCTGCACCGCTCGGACGCGGCGACGCCGTACGGGGTCGTGCTCAACCCCCACGCCGAGCGCGCGCTCTCGCCCGCCGACCGGGACGTGGCGGACGGGGAGACCCTCGTCGCGCTCGACTGCTCGTGGGAGTCGGCCGGCGAGGCGATGTTCTCGCTGCCGGGCGAGCACCGCGCGCTCCCCTACCTCGTCGCCGCCAACCCCGTGAACTTCGGTCGCCCGATGCAGTTGACGACGGTGGAGGCGTTCGCGGCCGCGCTCCACATCCTGGGCGAGCGCGACCAAGCCGAGGAGGTGCTCGCGAAGTTCACTTGGGGCGAGACGTTCCTCGAACTCAACGAGGAGCCGCTCCGGCGGTACGCCGAGTGTGCCGACTCCTCGGAGGTCGTCGCGATCCAGCAGGAGTACCTCGATCGGTGAACGGCGGCCTCCAGTTCGGTCCCGCGATCAGCGTTACTCCGCCGACAGAACGGCCCCGATAGCGCCGGCGATAGCCGAGTCGATCGCGAACACGAGCGTGATCACGAGGCCGAGGACGAACACGCCGGCGCCGCCGACGAACCCGCCGAGGGGACCGCCGCCCGCGAGCCCGAGCACGCCGCCCAGCAGCGCGAACAGCAGCGTGTAGGCGATCCCGGTCACCGAACCCGCGAGCAGGCCGTGGTACGCGCCGCTGCCGAGGCCGCCGCCGGCGAGGTAGCCCGCGACCGCGCCGCCGACCAGCCCGGCGCCGAGCTGCCCGACGATCGGGACGGCGGTTCCGAACGCCGCGAGCACGAGGAACACGAGCGCGCCCCACGCGACCGCACGCCAGTCTGTCATACCTCGACGGACGCGCGGCGCGGGTATCTACCTGTCGTCG
This sequence comes from Halobaculum saliterrae, assembly GCF_009831625.1. Taxonomy (GTDB): domain Archaea; phylum Halobacteriota; class Halobacteria; order Halobacteriales; family Haloferacaceae; genus Halobaculum; species Halobaculum saliterrae. The sequence goes on from NZ_WUUS01000001.1 coordinate 410,395, forward strand.
GCGTCGTCGGCTCGATCGCGGTCGTCGGTCCGGTCGAAGGCGTCCGCGCCGTCGATGAACCGACCCCCGTCGTCCACGTCGGCCCCCGGGTCGTCGTCCCCCTGGACCGCGTACTCCGGGAGGTCGGCGGCCTCGACGTCGCCCGAGAGCAGATCGGCGGGATCGATCTCCGCGAGCTGGTCCGGATCCGGGTCCGGATTCGAGCGCGGATCCGACTCCGTGGCCGCATCCGGATCTTGGTCCGGATCGCTGTCGGCAGTGATCGTGTCGTCGCCGGCGAGGTCGCCACGCTCGTCCTCGTGTCCCGCCCCCTCTCCGTCGTCCGTTCCCGCACCGTCACCGTTCGGCCCCTCGTCGGCCTCCCGAACGGCCGCGAGTTGGTCGGTCGTCGGGACGAACAGGCGGTCCGTCTCGGGGTCGTACGGCCCGTCGGGGACGCCGTCGCGCGCCTCCGCCCGGAGCCCGTCGGCCGCCTCCGGCGCCGGATCCGGCGCGGCGGCAGCGTTCGACCGGACGCGGTCGGGGTCGACGCCGCGGACGGCCGCCCACTCGTCGGGGTCGGCGCCCGCGGCGTCGACGGCCCACGCATCGAGCGCGGCCGCCGGCGACGACCCGGACTCCAACAGGCCGATCAGCGAGCGCAGCGTGCTCGTCTCGACCTCGCGCCACCAGTCGGGCTTCTCGACGTAGACGGGGTAGAAGAACGGCGTGTCGCTGGCGTCCGCTAGGTCCCGGGGGAACGAGACGGTCCGGTCGTGGACCTCCTGGAAGACGGTCATGTTGACGGCGGCGACCGCCGCGAGCAGGTCCGCGTCCATCTCGTAGCCGGCGGCCTCCAGCTCCGACCGGAGGTCGGCGAACGCGAACGCGAACCACGCGGCGTCGGCGTCGTCGGTCAGCAGGTGGTTCGGGGTCGCGTCGTCGCGGGCGCGGCGGTACTGCTCGACGAGGCGGTCCTGGACCGCGTCGTGGAGGACGCGCAGGCCGATTCGAACGTCGTCGACGGTGAAGTCGGTGCGCTCGGCGACCTCCTCGATGTAGGCGTCGGGAACCGCCGGGCGATGCATTGTGGGGGGATGCGTCGGTTTCCGGGTTAAGGGTTCGTGTCTCGGGATCGATTCGGCCCGGTTACAGCGACTCGGCGACGTCCTCCGCGAGGTACGTGAGGATCAGATCCGCGCCGGCGCGCTTCATCGAGAGCAGGGACTCGCGGGCCGTCGCCTCCAGATCCAGCCACCCGCGGTCGGCCGCGGCGTGGAGCATCGCGTACTCCCCGGAGACGTTGTAGGCGGCGACCGGGACGTCGAACCCCTCGCGCACGTCGCGAACGATGTCGAGGTACGGGAGGCCGGGCTTCACCATCAGCACGTCCGCGCCCTCCTCGGCGTCGAGGCGAGCCTCCCGGAGCGCCTCGCGGCGGTTCGCGGGGTCCATCTGGTAGTGTCGACGGTCGCCGAAGGCGGGCGCGCCGTCGGCGGCGTCGCGGAACGGCCCGTAGAAGGCGGACTCGTACTTCACCGCGTAGCTCATGATCGGCACCTCCGCGAAGCCCTCGCCGTCCAGCGCCTCGCGGATGGCGCCGACCATCCCGTCGGTCATCGAGGAGGGCGCGACCATGTCCGCGCCGGCCTCGGCGTGCGAGACCGCCGTCTTCCGGAGCAGGTCGAGCGTCTCGTCGTTCCGCACCGTCAGGGTGGGGTCCTCCGCGGCGCTCCCCTCGACGATCCCGCAGTGGCCGTGGTCGGTGTACTCACAGAGGCACACGTCGGTGATCACGTATGCGTCGGTTTCGGCCGCGATATCGCGGACGGCGCGCTGGACGACGCCGTCGTCGGCGTACGCCCGGGAACCGACCTCGTCCTTCGACTCGGGGATGCCGAACACCATCACCGCCTCCACGCCCGTCGCCAGCACCTCCTCGACGCGGTCGACCGCCTCGCTCACCGGGACGCGTTCGTGACCGGGCATCGACTCGATGGCGACCCGCTCGTCCGTCGTCGCGTCGACGAACACCGGCGCGATCAGGTCCGACGCCGAGAGGTCCGTCTCGGAGACGAGCGACCGGACGCCGTCCGTCCGGAGCCGTCGCGGCCGATCGGTTGGGAACATGGATGAGCGTCGGCCCGCGTGGGAAGTAAACCCGACGCTCGCGGCCGTCGGCGACGGCACCGCCGCCGGCGACCGTCGCCGCCGCACAAGGTATCACACAAACCCTATATTCGGAGACGGGAAATCGGAGTCCGTGACGCTGTCGCCCCTCCAAGTCGGCGCGATGCCGCCGTGGCTGGAGTCGATGCTGGCCTCGGAGTACGCCTACCTCGCGCTGTTCGCGGTGTTCGTGCTGGAGGGGGCCATGCTGATGTACTTCATGCCGAGCGAGCTGATCGTCCCCGGGTCGCTCATCCTCTTCGGCCACTCCCCGGGAACCGTCGTCGCGGTGGTCGGGATCGCGGTGCTCGGTGCGACGGTCGGACAGGTCGCGCTGTTCACGCTCGCTCAGCGGGGCGGGCGCGAGTGGCTTCTGCAGAAGCGGTGGTTCCGCGTGAGCGAGGACAGCCTCGACCGCTTCGACGGGTGGTTCGATCGCTGGGGGCCGGTCGTCGTGCCCGTCTCGAACGCGCTGTTGTTCACCCGCGGAATGCTCACCGTCCCCGCGGGGCTGGCGGAGATGGACCGGCGACGGTTCGTCGTGCTCTCGGCGCTCGGCACGCTGGTGTTCGAGTCCGCGCTGGCCGGGCTGTACGTGTTCGGCGTCGACCTGCTGTGGTGAGGAGGGAACGGGTCGCGGGGATCGACGGCGTCCGGTTCAGGGCTCTCGATCGGTCTGTGTCACGTCGACCTGCTCCCGGAGCGCCTCGAGTCCCTCGCTGTCGGCGAGCTCCTCGACGCGGTCGCGGAAGTGCGACTCGCATAGGCCGACCGTGACGCCGTCGCGCTCGGCGCCGTACGCCGCGTCCCGATCGCAGTAGTGACACTGCATACCCGATCGAGGGGCTGGATCGTACTTAACCCCGCGCCTCCGGCAGTCGTTCCCGCACCGCGTTCCACCGTCGCGCGTCGAGCCCGTCGACCGCGAGCTCCTCGCCGTGGGCGTCCGTTCCCCCGGTCAACAGCAGGTCGTGCTCGCGCGCCAGTTCCTCGACGGTCTCGGGGTCGTCGGCGACCGCGTCGGCGTACGGATAGAAGCGTTCGACGGCGTCGAGGTCGTGCTCGACGCAGAGTTCGAGCGCGCGTGACGGGTCGCCGTAGCGGAACGGGTGCGCCAACCCCACGACCGCGCAGGCGTCCCGGAGCAGGTCGACGCCGCGCTCGACGGGCGTGACGGCACGAGGAACGTAACAGGGGCCGTCGCTACCGATCAGGTCCCTGAAGGCGCCCTCGTAGTCGTAGTCGGCGTCGCTCTCGTCGATGGCGCGGGCGATGTGCGGTCGGCCGAGGCCGGCGCGCGGCTCGAGGCCCAGGTCGACGCCGAGACGGTCCTCGACGCGCTCGATGATCCGCCGACCGCGTTCGCGACGGTCCGCCTGTAACCGGTCGCACTCGGCTCGCAGGTGGGGGTCGTCGTCGACGCCGTACCCGAGGAGGTCGACGCGCTCGCCGCCCCCGTCGCCCGCGTTCGTCTCGACCCGCAGTTCGATGCCGCGGACGACCGTCAGGCCGTCGCGGTCGACGACGGGCGCCTCGAGTTCCGGATGGATCCGGTCGTGGTCGGTGACGGCGACCGCGTCGAGGCCGACCGTTCGCGCCGTCGAGACGAGCGTCTCGAGCGTGAACGTTCCGTCGGAGACGGTCGTGTGCGCGTGGAGGTCCGCGACTACCATTGCCGGAGCGGAGGTGCGCGGCGCGCAAGGTCGTTCCGGTCGCGCATGCGGGATCTCCCGGCAGGAAGAACGTAGCCTACGGCGACGACCGTGTGAGAGGATCGTATTATAATACATTATATTCTACCGTTCTCACGAAGGTCGTACATGGACAATCATTACATACTCGGCTCGTGTTCGACCAGTTGATGCGCCTGAACGGCACGGACGACGAGCTATCCGCCCACGAGTACCCCGCGACGAGCGGCGAACTCATCGACGCGTACGGCGACACCCGTATCGAACTGCAGGACGGGAGCGAGACGATCGGCGCGGTACTCGGCCGTCTGGGCTCGGAGACGTTCCACTCCGCCGACGACGTGTGGACGACGCTTCGCGGCGGCGTCGGGCACGAGGCAGTCGGCCGCCGGTTCTACAGCGACCGCGACGCGCCGGCGGTCGGCGAGGACGGACCGGATCAGATCTCGTTCTGAGCGGACCCCCGCGGCGGCCCGCCACCGCCGCGGCACCGATCGCTGCCATACCTCCGGCTCCGGACCGGCTCAGTCACCGTACTCCGGGGCCACTCCTTCCGTGAGAACGCCGCCTCAGACCCACTCCAGCGCCGCGTCGAGTTCCAGCGGAACGCTCCCCTTTCGGTACGCCTCCGTCGAGCCGTCGGGGCGCGAGCGGAACACGACCGCGGGCCGGTGCCCCACCTCGGGCCGCTCCCCGCGCACGGCGAACCAGTCGTCGTCGGGGAACGACGAGCAGTCGACGAACAGCGTGACGCCGCCGCCGTGCGCCTCCAGCTGTCCGCTCGTCTTCGTCTGAACGGTGTCGCGCACGGCCGCCGACGGGGTCCCCGCGGCACGCTTGTTCGGCGTGACCGGGCGGGTGACCTCGACCAGCGTCGAGCGACCGTCCCCGCGGGTCGCGCGGAAGTCGATGACGTGGTCGGTCGACACCTCGATCTCCGGCTCGATGTCGTAGCCAGCGTTCACGAGCAGGCGCGCCACGTCGAACTCGCCCATCGTCGCGATCATCCGGGTGAGGTCCATGTACTCGCTGGTGCCGAGCTTGCTCGCCATCTCCTCGCGGTCGTCGTCGAGCACGCCCGTCGCGAGGAACTGCTCGTAGAAGCCGAGCGCGTCGAACCGGTCGGCGTCCGGGAACCCCGCGGCGTGCTCCCGGAAGAACTCGCGCGTCGTCTCCGCGCCGTCCTTCGAGCACAGCACCGGAAGGAAGTACCACGCGAGGTGCGGGAAGTCCTCGAGCCACGGGTCCTCCTCGTAAAGCACCGCGAGGAGTTCGCGTTCGGCCCACCGCGTCACCGGGAACGGCACGTCCGCGAGCGCGTACTTCTCGGTCCGCCACAGCGACGAGGGCGTCTCCGTGTTCCCCAGCCAGTAGGCGCCGGGACCGCCGCCGACGCCCGTCGGCCCCTCGCCGTCGTCCGTCCAGCAGAACAGCGCGAGGCTCCCGTCGTCCATGTCGAAGCGCCGAGCCTCGTAGCCCGCGGGCGGCGCGAACCACGGGTCGCGCTCGGTCGCCCCGAGGTTCGAGTCGAGCGGTCGGTAGAGGTCGTCGCGGACCCGGGACGCCGACCACGACCCGGGCGCGTATCTGAACCGTAGGGGACGTGCCACACCCGATATCGACCGTCGGTGGGTTTGAACCCACCGCTCGCGCGGCAACCGGACGACAGGACACCGGCGAGCTGTGAACGATCGATACATATATCACACAGAATTTGCTATGTGATATCGTACCATGTCAATGGGTGCCTACGACGAGAAGGAGCACGAACGCCGCGAGGAGAAGACGCGCGTCGACGGTGACTTCGCGGAGGAGCGAAGCGAGTACCGCGGCAGGGTCACCTACGACTCCGGCGAGTCGACCGAGGCACTCCTCGACCAGTTCAGGACGATCAAGGACGAGTAACCCCCGACGGCGGCCCCCGACCGGTCGACTTCTCCGCGGGATCCGACGGCCACAGCGACGGCCGGCTCGACCGCGGCGGTCTCGCGGTCAGCCGTCCCAGTCGGCCGTCTCGGGCGCCCCGCGGTCGACCTCCACGCGGTCGGGGTCGGGCGCGTCGACGTCGGCGACGGCGTCGCCGCGGGGTCCCGCGGCCGCTCGCCACCCCTCTGCGGCGGCGCCCACCCACGAGTCGGCCGCGAGCACGCGCTCTCGGGCCCGTTCGTATCGGTCGGCGCTCACCGCGGCCGTCCCCGGCGCCGAGGCAGCCGCGCAGGCGACGAACGTCGCGCGGTCGGCGCGGGTCGCCGCGTCGTCCACGAGCCGTCCGACAGCGCCCGAATCGGCGAGCGCGTCGGGATCGTGGTGCAGGAACACCGACGAGCCGAGGGCTCCCCGACTCAGCGGCGGCGGCGGGAGGTCCCCGGGAACCGCGTCGTCGACGAGGCGCTCGCCCGCCTCGCCGTGGACGCGTTCGACGCGCTCGCACTCGGTCTCGGCGTCGAGTTCGAGGTTGTGCCCGGGGTACGTTCGACAGCGATCCGGGTAGCGATCGGTGTCGTGGATCCGGCACTTCAGCGTGTCCGGGTCGAGGAACGCGCAAGTGTCGAGCCAGACCCGGTCCCCGTCGAACGGCGCGACGGGCTTCGGGAGCTTGCGGATGCCGACGAGGAAGGCGGGTCGACCGCCGATCCCGGCGACCTCGTGCCCGCCGACCGTGGCCGTCCGGTCGCCCTCGGCCGCGAACAGCCGCGGGACGAGCGCGTCCCCGAGCCCCGAGTCGACGAACCCGCGGATCTCGTCGCGAGAGAGCGGAACGAGGTGGTACGCGTCGTCGAGCGCGCGGTAGCGGCCCTCGCGCTCGCGATCGTCAGGCGCGCCGAGCGGCCGCCAGTCGAGACAGCAGCCGGCACACCCCTCGCAGTTCACGTCCATGCCGTCGCTAGTCGACGCCGCCTCCGAGCAAGAAGCTGTCCCCGACCGATACCGCGCCGGCGACGGTCGGCGGTCGGCCGTGTTCTGCGGCGTCCGGGTCCGATCCGGGCGCGGGAGCCGGGGGCTTATCGCCGCGGCCCTCCGAGCGGTCCCATGAGCAAACAGCGCTGTGACGGCTGCGGCCGGCGCGTCCGTCTCGGCGGGGGGATCGGGGACCTCTGGTCGTTTCAGACCGGGAGCACCGACGGCCTGACGCTGGAGTTGGCGGACGGCTCCGAGCACTTCCTGTGTTACGACTGCATCGAGGCGCTGCCGGACGACGAGGAGGTCACCCGCGCACACGTCGAGGCGCTTCCGGCGGATGGCGACGAGTGACTATCCCGACGCGCACGCCACCCGGGTCGCGATCGTCGCCGGATCGCCACGGTGCCACCATCCGACACGCTTACCCGCCGGCCGCCGATTCGGTCTGACGACCGTGGACCCCGACCGGATCGGCTCCGAGTTCCCCGCGCCCTCCTACCGCGGCGCCCAGAAGGGGGCGCTGTCGGACATCGCGGACGCGTTCGCCGCCGGCAACCGCGTCGTCCTCGTGCGCGCGCCCACCGGCAGCGGGAAGTCCCTGCTCGCGCGGGCCATCGCGGGCGCCGCCCGGAGCGTCGAGGAGGCGAGCCCCTCGGAGGCGACGGGCGCGTACTACACGACGCCGCAGGTGTCCCAACTCGACGACGTGGCGGAGGACGACCTGCTCGACGACCTGAACGTGATCCGGGGGAAGTCCAACTACACCTGCATCCTCCCCGGCGAGGAGGACACGCCGGTCAACCGCGCCCCGTGTGCCCGCCAGCGCGGCTACGACTGCTCGGTGAAGCATCGCTGTCCGTACTATTCGGACCGGGCCATCGCCTCGAACCGCCCCATCGCCGCCATGACGCTGGCGTACTTCATGCAGACCGCCGGCTCGGACGTCTTTCGGAAGCGGGACGTGGTCGTCGTCGACGAGGCGCACGGCCTCGCGGAGTGGGCGGAGATGTACGCGACGATCGACCTGTCGCCCGAGACCGTTCCCGTGTGGGACGACGTGGGGGTTCCCGACGTCCACAACGACGAGGTCGGTCCGCTCGAACGCACCGCTCGGTTCGCGAAGGCCCTGCTCGGCGTCTGCTCGGACGAAAAGGACGAGCTACTCCGGCAGGGCGACCTGACGCCCGAGGAGGCCGCACGCCGCGACCGCCTTCAGGAGATGATCTCGGATCTGAAGTGGTTCCTCGAGGACTACCGCGACACGGAGTCGGCGACGACGTGGGTCGTCGACCAGCCCGACGGCGAGGGCGGGGCGCTGACGATCAAACCGCTGGACCCCGAGAAGTACCTCAAACACACCGTCTGGGACCGCGGTAACCGCTTCGCCCTGCTCTCGGCGACGATCCTGAGCAAGGAGTCCTTCTGCCGCGGCGTCGGCCTCGACCCCGAGGAGGTCGCGCTGGTGGACGTGCAGCACACCTTCCCCGTCGAGAATCGCCCGCTGTACGACGTGACGCAGGGGAAGATGACGTACGAACACCGCGACGAGACGCTCCCGAAGGTCGCGCGGCTGTGCCTGCGGCTGATGGCGAACCACCCCGACGAGAAGGGGTTGATCCACGCCCACAGTTACGCCATCGCCCGACAGCTCACCGAGAGCCTCGACCAGTTCGGCGTCGGCGCGCGCGTCCGCCGCCACGACAGCGACGACCGCGACGCCCAACTGGAGGCGTGGAAGGCCAGCGACGACCCCGAGGTGTTCGTCTCCGTGAAGATGGAGGAGGCGCTGGACCTGCACGGCGACCTGTGCCGCTGGCAGGTGCTGTGCAAGGCGCCGTATCTCAACACCGGCGACTCCCGCGTCGCCGCCAGACTGGAGGACGGGCAATGGCCGTGGTACCACCGCGCCGCGCTCCGCACCGTCATTCAGGCGTGCGGCCGGGTCGTCCGCGCGCCCGACGACCACGGCGCGACCTACCTCGCGGACTCGAGCCTCCTGGACCTCTTCGAGCGCGCCGAGGCCGACACGCCGCCGTGGTTCCGCGACCAGATCGACCGCATGTCGACCCCCGACCTCCCCGAGTTCGACCCCGACGCCGCGATGGCCGGGATGGACGCCGACCCCGGGCCCAGTTCCGGAGCCGGCCACGGCGTCGGTCGGGGCCGGTCGAGCGCGTCCGACGGAGCGACCCGGTCCGGCGGATCGAACCGAGCCGGCGGCGGATCGAGCACGTCGAAGGGCTTCAGCGGCGGATCGGGCGGATCACGTCGGTCCACGTCCTCGCGCTCCGGGTCGACGCGGTCCTCGGGAACCGCGGGGGGCGACGCCGGCGGGGACGACGGCGACGACGAGGACGACCCGATGGCGGACCACCCGCTGTCGGACGTGTGGGGGGAGTAGTCCCTTCGATCCGCGCGACGGTCCGAGTACGTCCTTATATCACGTAGTTCGAGCGCCGGGCGGTATCGCACGTACCATGGCATATTATCTCACGAAGGATTATGTATTCCCTTGTAGTAGCGGGAGCCATGACGATCCACGGTGTCGACACCGCCCTGACGCTGTTCAAGGCCGGAACGCTCACCAGAACGCAGGCCGCCCGCAAGGCGGGCGTCGACCTCGATCGCTTCGACGAGCTGTGTGTGAAGCGCGGCATCGCTTCCGCGGGACCGTCGCTCGACCCGAGCGGCCCCTCCCACGTCGACGCCGACTGAGAACTCGGTTCGCTATTCCGCCGCGTTCGACTCCGACGGCACCACGTACAGCCCCGCGTCGGTCTTCACCGCGTCGACGGTCGCGGCGTCCTCGTCGACGCTTGGGGGACGCGCGACCGTCACCGCCTCGTACGTCTCCGGATCGAGGACCTGTACTGCGTTGTCGTCCTCGACGGCCACGACGGTCGTCTCCACGGCGTCGTCGACGTGTCCGATCGTCTCGGCGTCGGGCGTCTCTCCCTCCTCGAACCGCGCCTCGTACGGCTCGCCGGTCGCCATGCGCAGGCCCTTGAGATTCCCCTGGACCGAGCGCACGAGCACCGGGCCGTCGCCGTCGTCGGGGTCGATCACGTCGCCGGGGCGGAACTTCGGTAGGCGAACCGCGAACGTGACGCGGTACACCTCGTTGCCGTCGCCGTCCTCGGTGACCAGCGTCGGCGCCTCCGAGTAGCTCCCGCCCAACTCCTCGGTGATCTGGGTCGCGACGGCCTTGCCGAGCTTGTTCGTCGAGAGCTTCACGTCCTTGCCTTCCGGCTGGTCGACGACCTCGGTGACGAACGACTCGCGGTCGCCGTCGGCCTCGCGCTCGGCGACGAGCGACTCGGCGATCTCGACGGCCCTCGACTGCTCCTCGGGGTCGGGGACCCGGTCGCGACCGCGGATCTGGACCTCGGCGGCGTAGCTGCCCCCGGAGATCCGCCCGCACCGGTCGCAGGTCCCGCGGCTGATCTTCACCGGGACGACGACCGTCTCCTCGACGTGGGTCCCGCGGACGACGCCCGAGAACGTGCAGTGCATCCGGATCGTGTTCTGGTCGACCTGCTCGGGCTCGACGCCCCACTGGATCTGCTCGGCCTTCAGGTGGACCGCCAGCGCCTCCGACACCTCGTCGACGGCGACGTCGGTGTAGTCGCGCGCGCCGACGTCGACCCAGCGGTTGCCGCGATGGATCGCGCCGCAGTGCGAGCAGACGGTCACCTCGACGCGCTCGGGCGCGTCGACCAACTCGAAGTCCTCGAAGTAGCAGGCGTCACAGAGCACGCGGTCCCGCTCGCGCGGCTCGCCCGGGAGCGGCTCCTCGCGCTCCGGAACCGAGTCGCCGCAGCGCGGGCAGAAGTCCCGCGTGTCGCGTGTCTCGCTCATTGGACCCACGGTACACATCAGAGCCGGTTAAGCGGCGCGACTGGCCGCCCGTCCGCCGCCCCGGACGCGACGCGCCCGGCGTGCCGGATCCCCCGAACCGGTCACTCTCCCTCGTAGGTCGACTCCCACTCCGGGGCCGCCTCCGCGCCGTTGTCGGTCTCCGGTTCGAGCATCTCGGCGACGGAGTCCAGCCCGAGCAGCTCCCGGTCGTCGTCGTCGAACTCCAGCGAGTCGAGCCCCGCCGAGTCCTGCACGTCCGACCCCGAGAGCTGTTGGCCGTAGCGACCCAGCAGGCTCGTCAGCTCCTGCGGGATGACGAAGGTGGTGGACTCGCCCTGCCCGACGGACGCCAGTGTCTCCATGCCCTTGTCGACGATGGCGCGTTCGCCCATCGACTCGGCGGACCGGGCGCGCAGGACGGTGGAGATGGCGTCCCCCTGCGCCTCCAACACCGAGGCGACCTTCTCGCCCTGCGCCGAGAGGACGTTCGCCGTCCGCTCGCCCTCGGCGGTCTCGACGGCGGCGCGGCGCTCGCCCTGCGCCTCCAGGATCATGGCGCGGCGGCGACGCTCGGCGGAGGTCTGCTCCTCCATCGCGTCGAGGACGCCCCGGGTGGGTAACACCTCCTTCACCTCGACCATCTCGACCTCGACGCCCCACTCGTCGGTCGGACCCTGCAGGCTCGTCCGGATCCGTCGGTTGATCTCGTCGCGCCGCGAGAGCGTCTGGTCGAGCTCCATGTCGCCGATGACCGCCCGGAGGGAGGTCTGTGCGAGCAGCGCGGTCGCCCGGCGGTAGTTCTCCACGTTGAGGAACGACCGCTCTGCGTCGACGACGCGGATGTACACGACCGCGTCGGCGGTGACCGGCGAGTTGTCACGGGTGATCGCCTCCTGGGTCGGCACGTCGATCGTCTGGACGCGCCTGTCGAACCGGTAGGTACGGGAGACGAACGGGGGGATCAGGTGGATCCCGGGGTCGAGGAGCCCGCGGAAGGAGCCGAGGACGGTGAGCGCGCGCTGCTCGTAGGCCTGGACGATCTCGACGGCCGAGAGCAGCGTGACCAGCGCGAGGACGAGCACCATCGCTCCGAGGGCGTACATCATCGGGAGGAGGATCCACGCCAGGACGGCGAGCGCGACGCCGAGGCCGATCTGGAACCGGCCGTCGTCGGGGAGCAGCTCCGGGAGGCCGACCTCGCCGGCGCTCACGCGACCCAAGGTTCGAAAGAACCGACCGCCGGCGTCGTTCATGGCTCCGAGTTGGACGACAGGCTACTTACAGGTTTCGCGGGATCGAACGACGTCGGGTCGACGTCGGGGGTCGAGGAGGAGTCGGATCCGCCGGTCGGAGGAGGGGAGTCGAGTCGAAGGCGTACGATATCAGCGGAGCGTGAGGTACCGCCCGTCGTCGACGCGGCGGTCACCGTCGTCCTCGGGGGTCTCGGTCGGAGTCGCTGTGCCGTCGTCGGAGGAACCGGTTCCGTTCCCTCGCGTCTCGTCGTCGCCGGACTCGTTCCCGCTCCCGTCGCCGGCGTTCTCCGACCCGCTCCCGGTATCGGCGTTCTCGGATCCGGTCCCGTCGCCCGCGTCGCCGGAGCCGTTCCCGGTATCGGCGCTCCCGGCGGACCCATCGCTTGCGTTCTCCGACCCGTTCGCGCCGTCGGCGGCGTCGCCGGCGTTGCCACGGTCGTCGGACCCGTTCGTGTCGCCCCGGGCACCCGGCGGGCCCCCGTCGGTCCCGTTCTCGGCGCCCGCGCCGGCCCCGGTCGTTCGGTTCGCGTTGCCGCGGTCGTCGGGCGGACCGGCGGCACCCTCGCCGCGGTCCTCCCCGTTCCCGCCGTCGTCAGGCCCGGCGTCGGCGGGCGGACCGCCGGTTCCGTTGCCTGAGCTCCCCGGTGGACCGGCGTCGCTCGGCGGCCCGGCGTTCTCAGGCGGGCCCGGATCGCCGGTGAGTCCCTGTCCGGTGTCGGCGCCGCCGATCCCACGTGCGGCCTCCGCGACCTCCCCGCCGCCCATCTCGGAGGCGTTCCGTCGCAGTTCGGCGATCTCGGAGGCGTTCACGCCGCGATCGCGCAGCGTCTCCTCGGGGATCCCCTCGGCGGCCGCGGCGGTGGCGTTCAGGCGGCGTTCGAGCGTTCGGATCTGTGCGCCGATCTGTGCGAGCCTGGAGCGGTACTCGCCGCGCGTGATCTCGCCCGACTCGTACCGCTGTTCCAGCGTCTCACGGCGCTCGCGGAGGGCCGAGAGCTGTCGGCGAGCCTCCTCGGTCTCCCCGGCGACGACGGCCGCCTTGGAGCTGTTCGAGTCCGCGTTGGCGAGGCGCCGGTCGAGGGATCGCTGGGCGACCTCGCCCTCGACCTCCGCTCCCTGCACCCCCACGACGCCGGCGAACGTCGCCCCCGGCTGCTCACTCGACGACTCCTGAGCGAACGCGGCCGTCGCGGGGACCCCCGCGACGACGAGCATCGCGACCGCCAGGAGCACGGTCGTCCGTCTCATATCTCCGGCAACGGGGTCCACCCACTAATAGCGTCGACTCGCTCGTTCCGGATTCACCCCGGTTAAGCGACGTTAAGTCGCCGCAGTCGGGGAGTTCTCCGCGAAGGCCGCCGAGCCGTCAGGCGCCCGACTCGTCGCCGCCGCGATCCGTGTCTCCGGGGTGGGGTTCGTCGTCGGCCTCCGGAATGCGGAGGACGTTCTCGCGCCCGAGCCGGAAGCTCTCGATGTCCCCCTCGTCGCGGAGGTCGCCGACGACCTGACTGGTCCGAGCGGCGCTCCAGTCGAGCGCGTCGGTCACGTCGGCCTGCTTCATCCGGCCGCCGTTGTCCGTTACGAGCCGGATGACGCGCTCGTGCGGGCTGAGGAGGTCCTCCGGCGGGGTCGTGGCGTCCGCGTCCGTCGTCTCCTCGTCGGCGTCGTCGCCGGTATCCCCCTCGACGGCTTTCGAGTCGTCCCCGCCCCCGTTCGACCCGCCCTCGCTCGGTTCGTCCGCCGCGGCGTCGGCGGTCGTCGCCGCGGCGCTCCCGCCGGACGCGGCCGTCGCGTTCGAGTCGCCCGAAAGCGGGCCGAGGTCGTCGCCGGCGCCGATCGGGAGGTCACCGCGGCGACGGAGGAGGACGGCGCCCGCGATACCCGCCAGCAGGACGGCGGCGGCCGCGAGGTAGACGGGGCGGACCGGCAGCGCCGACGCCGGCGCGAGAACCACGCGGGGCTGGTCCGGCCCGAAGTTTCGCTCGCCGCGCCACGTCGCCGCCGTCTCCGAGCGCTGGTCGGCCTCGGGCGACACCGAGCGGGCGTCGTACTCCTCGGGCCACGCGATCGTGAGAACGGTCCCCGAGTCGAGGTAGAGGCCGGTCAACGCGTCGCCGGCGACGACGCGCTGGCCCTGCGTCGCGGCGAACCCCTCCCACGTGAACGTGTAGGCGACGACGCCGTAGTCGGTGCTGGTCGGGAAGGCGTCCCGCTGGGCGGTCACCGAGAAGTTCGTCGCGGCCATCTCGCGGCCGGTGGCGTTCTCGGCGGCCGCGACGGTCGTCGCCATCCGTCCCTCGAAGCGGGCGACGTACGAGGACGTGTTCTCGCGGATGTCCGTCTGGAGGCTCTCGAAGGCCGCGGTGGTGTTCTCGTCGCTCAGCTCGATGCGGTACGCGATGCGCCACTGAGCGTCGCCGTCGGGACCGACCTCCGCCCGGAGGACGACGGTATCGGCGGCGATGTCGCCGGTCTGGGCGAACCCGTCGCCGAGACCGCGCTGGGACGCCGCGGGCGAGTCCAGCGCGGCGGGGGGAGCGGCAGCGGCGGCGGAGGAGCCGGGAGCGGGAGCCGCCGCGACCGCGATCGCCGGGGCGATCCCGGCGACCGCGAGGACGAGCGCGAGCGCGATGGCCACGGCGGGGCGTCGCATATCCTCTCTCACCGCCGGCCCGCCCAAAACGGTTTTCGTCGGCGGCGAGCCACGGGGTGATATGCCACTCGACGTGGAGGACCTGCTGAAGATCGTGTTGCTGCTCGTTATCCTCTGGCTACTCCTCGAGATCCTCTCCGAGGTGGTCGGCCTCGCGCTGGGGCTGCTCGGCTCGTTGGGCGGGATCATCGGCGTTCTCATCGTCGTGCTCATCGTGCTCTGGCTGACGGACAGCCTCTGAGCCGTGTACAGCGTCAACGTCCCCGTCCCCGGGGCGGTCAGGCGGCTCGCGGCCTCGCTGGAGCCCGACCTCGCGGGGTTCGCGTCGATCCGAGACCGACACACGCTCGTGGTCAAGCGCCTCGACGGCCGCGACCTGAACGACCTCCATCGGATCCGCGAGCGCCTTCGGCCAGCGCTGCGGGGCGTCGCGCCGTTCGAGGTACGCGTGACCGGCGTCGACGCGTTCGAGAACCCACCGTTGGGGGACGCGCCGGTCGTCTACCTCGCCGTCGAGGCGGTCACCGGGAGCGCCAGCGAGACCGGCGACGGCGGCGACAGCGACGTCGGGACGGATCCGCTACTCGCACTCCACGACCGCCTCGTCCGGGAGTTCGGCGCGATCGAGGGACTGGAGGAGTCGGACTACGTGTCCCACGTCACGCTCGCACGGGGGTGGGACGGAGTGGGCGATCCGACCGACGTGGTCGAGCGCCTGCGCGAGCGCGACTTCGACGACGTCCGCTGGACCGTCGACGAGCTGGGGATCTGGACGCGCGAGTACAAGGAGATCGCCGCGCGGGTGCCGCTTCGGGGGTGAGTCGGAACGGCCGTCGAGCCGGGGTCCCCCGTCAGCGCGAGGAGACCCGCAGCGGCATCGGGTGGTCGGGATGCATCGTCAGCGACCCGCGGAGGTCCAGCTCGGGACCCTCGTACTCGAAGTCGAACGCGCGCCCGACGGTCGCGAGGATGAGTTTCGCCTCCAGCAGCGAGAACTGCTTGCCGATACAGTGTCGCGGGCCGGCGCCGAACGGGTAGTAGGCGAACCGGGGGCGATCGCGGGCGCGTTCGGGTGCCCAGCGGTCGGGGTCGAACGCCAGCGGGTCGTCGTACCACCGGTCGGAGCGGTGGATCACCCACTGCGGGAGCATGATCAGCGACCCCTCGGGGATCCGATAGCCGGCGATCCGGGTGTCGACCTTCGACTCGCGGAACAGCGTGTAGACGGGGGGGTACAGCCGCATCGCCTCCGAGAGCACGCGGTCGGTGAACTCGAGCCCCCGCACGTCCTCGCTCGTCGGGGCGCCGTCGAGGGCGTCCACCTCGCGCTGGAACCGCGCCTTCGCGTCGGGGTGTCGCGAGAGGAGATAGAAGGTGTACGTGAGCGCGAGCGCGGTCGTGTCGTGGCCCGCGAGGAGCATCGTCATCAGCTCGTCGCGCAGGTCCCCCTCGGTCTGCTCGCCCCGGTTGTGCGCGCGAAGCAGGATCGACAGGAGGTCCATCGGCATCGGGGAGTCGACGGCCTCGCCGGCGGGGTCGGGGGCGGTCTCCTCGGTGCCGCGGCGGCGCGCGACGAGGTCGTCGATGACGCCCTCCAGCGTCGAGACGGCGCCGTGGAACTCGCGGTTCTCCCGCGTCGGCGCCCACGAGGGGATGACCGCCCGGATCGCGTTCGGTTCGAACCGCTGGCCGAGCGGCTCGAGGTTCTCCTGGACGGTTCGAACCCGCTCCTCGGTGATGTCGGTGCCGAACATCGCGGTGACGATGACCCGGACGGTGAGCCGGGCGAGCTCGAGCTGTACGTCGACCCGGTCGCCGTCGCTCCAGCCGGCCATCGCCTCCTCCGTGTGGCCGACGATCGCGTCGTCGAGGCCGGCGATACGGCGCGCGTGGAACGCGGGATTGGCGAGGTCACGCTGTCGCTGCCAGCGGTCGCCCTCGCTCATGAGGAGCCCGTCGCCGAGTAGGTCGTCGACGGCGTCGTCGAGGGTCGGCTTGCCGAAGGCCGCCCAGTCCGAGACGAGCACGCGCTCCACGTCGCGGGGGTTGGTGAGCATGTACGTCTCCCGCGGGCCGAGGTCGAGGCGGACGACGTCGCCGTAGGCGTCCGCCACGTCCGTCATGAACGAGAAGGGGTCCCGGGAGTACCGTCGGCCGTTGCCGAACAGCGGCTCGCCGCGAGGACCGGGCGGTCGTGTACTCATGGACAGTAACAGGGGAGCGAGCCGGAAATACCCTCGGGCGAGCGCGGGCGCGCGTGCGAGGCGGAGCCGGGGGTCGCTCGTGTTCCCTCCGCGGTTGGCGGCTCGGCACGGAGACCTCGCCGTTCACGAGACCTGCGGTCTCGTGAGCGCACAAATCGCGCAGCGATCTGTGAACGCCGTTGTGCCGAGGTCTCCCGTCGGTCGACCTCGCGCTAGTCGTCGGCCGCCGCCAGCGCCTCCGTCTCCTCGTCCTCGCCCGCCTGCCGGGCCCACAGGGCCGCGTAGTCGCCGTCGGCGGCGACGAGTTCGTCGTGGGAGCCCTGCTCGGCGATGCGTCCCTCCTCCATGACGACGACGCGGTCGGCGTCGCGGATGGTCGACAGCCGGTGGGCGATGACGAACGCCGTCCGGTCGGCGATGAGCCGGCGGAGGCTGCGCTGGATCAGCTCCTCCGTCTCGGTGTCCACGTCGGAGGTCGCCTCGTCGAGGACGATGATCTCCGGGTCGTTCAGGAGGGCGCGCGCGATGGCGATCCGCTGGCGCTGGCCGCCCGACAGCTTCACGCCGCGCTCGCCGATCTGGGTGTCGTAGCCGTTCGGCAGGTCCGTGATGAACTCGTGAGCCTCCGCCGCCTTCGCGGCCTCGACGATGCGCTCGCTCGGGCCGTCGTCGACGCCGTCCGCGGTGGCGCCGCCGACGTTCGTGTCGGCCTCGACGTCGCTGACGGCGGCCTCGCTCCCCTCGTCCAGCGCCGAGAGGTCGCCGTACCCGATGTTCTCGGCGGCGGTTCCCGAGAACATGTAGGGGTTCTGCTCGACGATGCCGACGTGCTCGCGGAGCGCGGCGAGGTCGTACTCGCGCACGTCGACCCCGTCGACCTCGACGGCGCCCGAGTCCACGTCGTAGAAGCGGGGAATGAGCTTGAGGAGCGTCGACTTCCCGGCGCCGGTGGTGCCCGCGAGCCCGATCGTCTCGCCCGGATCCACGTCCAGATCGATGCCGGAGATGACCTCCTCGTCGTCGGTGTAGCCGAAGCGCACCTCGTCGAAGGTGACCCGTCCCTCGACCGACTCGGGGACGTAGGGGTCCTCCGGGGAGGTCACCACGGGATCGTGCCCGAGCAGGCCGAACACGCGCTCGGCGCTCGACTTGGCGAGCTGGTACTTGTTCGCGGTCTTGCCGACGCGGCGCATCGGGGAGTAGAGCCGCCGCAGGAGGAGGAAGAACAGCGCGACCGACCCGGCGGTGAGCGTCGCGGGGTCGGTGTTGCCGAGGCCGTACCGGATGATGTCGCTGCCGGCGATCCAGAGGATGGCGACGAAGACGATTCCCGTGAGCAGCCGGAGGCCGGAGAAGAACGCCCGCCGCGCGCGGATCGCCTCGACCTTCTCGTCGTGATACCGCTCGCTCTGGGCTGCGACGCGGTCGAACTCGAAGTCGTGACGGTTGAACGCCTTGATCACGCGGGCGCCGCCGATGTTGTTCTCCAGCCGGGAGTTCAGTCTGGAGACCGTCTCGCGGATGCCGCGGTACTTCGGCTCGATCCACGTGAGGAAGCGCCCGGAGGCGAGGCCGATGATCGGCACCGGCGCCAGCGCCACGAGCGCGAGCTTCGGCGAGTACGTGTACATGATCGCCGCGATGCCGCCGACGGTCGCGACGACGCGGATCCCCTGTCGTATCTCCGTGTTGAGGAACTGCTCCAGCCGGTTCACGTCCTGATTCAGCACGGACATCATCGCGCCGGTCTGGTGGTCCGCGAAGAAGCCCAGCGAGAGGTGCTGCATGTGGTCGTACGTGTCGTTCCGGAGGTCGCGTTGGACCTTCTGGGCCGTCGACTGGAACAGGTACCGCGAGGCGAACCGCGTCACCGACCGGATCAGGTACGCCAGCGCCGCGATGACCACGAGCCGCTGGAGGAACGCCAGCCGCGCGGCCTCCCCCGAGATGGTGCCGCCGGGCAGCAGGCCCGCCTGCGCGAGCAGCCCCGGCTCGCCGCTCCCGAGGATGACGCGGTCGATGGCGGCCGCGACCAGAAGCGAGGGGAGCAGCCGGGCGAGTCGAGTGGTGATCGCCGCCACCAACCCGACCGAGAGCCGGGGCCAGTACGGCACGCAGTACCGGAGCAGCCCGGACATCGGGTTGCCGTCCACGGACTCGCGGATCTCCGCGAAGTCGCCGTGTTCGTCCTCCGCGTCGCTCATTACGAATCGAAACACGCCGCCGATACAAAGGCTCACGGGACTCGGAACCGCCGGCGAGACCGGACGACGCGTCGCCCCGGCGTCGCTACTCCCCGTCGAGCAGCCGAGTCTGATCGATGGGAACCGCCGCGAGTCCGCCGGCGTTGCCGTTGCCGTAGGCGTACAGCACGACGCCCGCCTCCACGTCGACCGCGCGCTTGAGCGTCCCGTTGAAGTCGTCGTCGCGGAAGCGCACGCCCACCAGCCTCGAGAGCGGGTCGTCGTCGCGTTCGCCGCTCTCGCCGTCGCTCTCCCCGTCGTGGTCGGCGGTTCCGGGAACCGGCTCGAACGTCGGGCCGTCGGCGGCGTCGGCGTCACCGTCGATTTCGTCGTCGCTCATGTCCGTGTCGCGGTCGAACAGACCCATGGCCGGGGGGTCGCCGCGTCGTGTGAAAAACGTGATGTGATCCCGTCGGCGCGTCCGACCTACCGGTTCAGCGTGTGGATCGCCTGCCCCATCGCGTTCTCGGCGGCCTCCATGGTCGCCTCCGCCAGCGTGGGGTGGGTGTGGATCGTCGCGGCCACGTCCTCCAGCGTCGCGCCCATCTCGACGGCGAGCGCGAGCTCGGCGATCAGCTCCGAGGCGTCGGGGCCGACGATCTGCGCGCCGAGCACGAAGCCTGTCTCCTCGTCGGCGACGACCCGGACGAATCCCTCGGTGTGGGTCGTCGTGAGCGCGCGCCCGGAGGCGTTGAACGGCATCTGCCCGACAACGGGGTCGAACCCCTCCTCGACGGCCTCCTCCTCGGTGAGCCCGACGGTCGCGATCTCGGGGTCGGTGAACACCGCAGCGGGTACCGCCTGATAGTCGAGCGCGGCCGGCTCGCCGGCGGCGACCGCCGCGGCGACGGTCCCCTCCTTGCTGGCCTTGTGCGCGAGCATCGGCTCGCCGGCCACGTCGCCGACGGCGAGGATCGAGTCCACGTCGGTGCGGGCCTGATGGTCCGTCTCGAGGAACCCGGCGTCGTTCGGTTCGACCCCGGCGTTCTCCAGTTCGAGCGTGTCGGTGACGGGCGAGCGCCCGACCGCGACGAGGACCTGTTCCGCGAGGTACTCCGACTCCTCGCCGTCCTCGGTCTCGGTCGTGACGGCGACGCCGCCCTCGGCGGTCTCCTCCCAGCCGCTGGCGCCCTCGCCGAAGTGGAACTCGACGCCGAGCTCCTCCGCCCGCGTGCGGACGATCCGCTGCACGTCCTCCTCGTAGCCGGGGAGCACGTCGTCGAGCATCTCGACGACCGTCACGTCGACGCCGAGCTTCGCGAGCATCGTCGACAGCTCCATCCCGATGTAGCCGGCGCCGACGACGACGAGGCCGTCCGGGAGCGACTCCATCCCCAGCAGATCGCGCGAGGAGAGCACGCGCTCGCCGTCGAACTCGAAGCCGGGGATCTGGATCGGCCGCGACCCCGTGGCGACGATGGCGTGCTCGAACTCGATAGACTCGCTGCCCTGTCCGGAGCCCTCGTGTGCGACCCGGAGCTTGTGCTCGTTGGCGAACGTCGCGGTCCCCTCGACGAGGTTGACGCCGTTGGCCTTGCAGAGCTTCTCGACGCCGCCCGTGAGGCGGTCGACGACGCCGTCCTTCCAGCGCTGCATGCGCTCCACGTCGACGGCGGGGTCGGCGTAGATCCCCATCTCCTCGGCGTTGCCGGCCTCATGGGCGACGTCCGCGCCGTGGATGAACGCCTTCGACGGGATGCAGCCGTGGTTGAGGCAGACGCCGCCGTAGGCGTCCTTCTCGATGAGCGTGGTGTCGAGCCCCAGCTGTGCCGCGCGGATGGCGGCGACGTAGCCCCCGGGACCGGCCCCGATGACGGCGACGTCCGTTCCGGTCGAGATGTCTCCGACGACCATTACGCGGGTGTTGCCGATCCGGGATGATAAACTGGCAGGAATTGCGGCCGCGGCGCGGGCGGGACCGATCGGCCGGGCGGGCCGAGACGGACGGCGATCGAGACGAGTCCTCTACAGGTCGGAACGGGCGACGGCCGTGCGGCGGCGTCGTTACTCGGGTTTGAACCGGCGGCGCGCCTCCTGAACCTCGTCGTGGCCGCCGATGATGGTGACGCGGTCGCCGATCTGGAGCATGAAGTCGGCGTCCGGCACCCGCGTCTCGCCGTCGCGGGCGACGAGCGCGATCAGGCTGCCGCCGGGGAGTTTCGGTCCGATGTCCTTGATCGTGACCCCCACCATCTCCTCGCTGGTGACCTCGGTCTCGAGCACGTCGCCCGACTCGCCGATCTCGCCCATCCAGTTGGCGAGCGCCGGACGCTCGATGTAGTTGTCGATGGCCTGCGCGGTCGCCAGCACCGACGAGACGGTGGTGACGCCGAGCTCCTCGAACGCCTCGACGTTGTCGGGGTTGTTCGCCCGCGCGAGAACCGTCTCGGGGTCGAACTTCGACTCGGCCAACTGCGCCACCAACAGGTTCGCGTCGTCGTCGCCGGTGGCGGCGACGACGATCCGGGCGTTCTCCGCGCCGGCGGATTGGAGCACCTCCGTGTCGGTGCCGTCGCCGATGTGGACGGCGTGGCCCTCGTTTCGCGCGATCTGTACGACCTCCTCGTCGTTCTCGATGATGACCACGTTCTCGCCGCGGTCCTCGAGGCGGTCGGCGAGCGTTCGGCCCACCTTCCCGCCCCCGATGATGAGTACTCGCATTGGTATGACGTCGAGCTTCTTCGCGATCTGTTTGGCGAACCCGCCCTCCAGCACCACCGTCGCCATGATGACGAGGAAGACGGTGCCGACGAGGGCGTTCGCCGCCTCCGTCATTCCCGAGTTCGCCAGCTCGACGGCGAACAGGGTGGCGACCGACGCCGGGATGATGCCGCGCGGACCGACGAACGACATGAAGATCCGCTCGTTTCGCTGGAAGCTGCCTCCGACTGTCGACAGCATGACGAGCGCCGGCCGGATGACGAACATCACCGCGGCGACGACGACCAGTCCGCCGAGTCCCAACTGGATCAGGCTATCGAACTCCAACAGCGCCGCAAGCGAGATGAACACGAACGAGAGGACCAGCAGCGTGATGTCGCCCTTGAAGTCCGTGATCTGTTCCTCGTAGGGGATGTCCGCGTTGCCGAGCAGGATGCCGGCCACCGCGACCGCCGCGATCCCCGCCTCCGTCCGCACGAGGTTCGCCTCGCCGTAGGCGACGAGCGCGCCGGCCAACACGAGGAGGCGCGCGTTTCGAGGGGCGTTACCCGGCGAGAGATCGACGTACCGGAGCGCGTAGTAGACGACCGCGGCCACGGTCACGCCGACGACGACGCCGACCCCGAGCCGTTCGGCGAACAGTGCGACCAGTTCGGCGGGGTCGGTCGTGTCGGAGGCGATCGCCTCGAAGATGACGACCGCGAGGATCGCCGCGGTCACGTCGTTGACGATCCCCTCGGTGTCGAGCGCGGTGGCGACCTTGTCACGAACCGGAACGACCTCCAGAATGGGGGCGATCACCGTGGGCCCCGTCGCCACGAGCAGTGCGCCGATGAGGGCGGCGACGAGCCACTCGACGCCGATCGCGAACCGCACGACTGCGGTCGTCGCGACGAACGCGATGGCGGCGCCGACCGTGACGAGCCGCACCGACGCCGCGGGCGCCTGTCGGAGCTCGTCGATCTTCAGATGAAACGCCCCCTCGAACACGATGATCGCGACGGAGAGGCCGACGATGGTCGACAGCCCCTGCAGCCCGAACGTCTCCCGGGTGACGACCCCGAGCCCCTCGGGGCCGAGTGCGATCCCGGCGGCGATGAGGAAGATGATGCTGGGGAGCTGGAAGCGGTCGGAGAGTATCTGTGCGGCGACGCCTGTCGCGATGATGACCGCGACGATCGCGATCAGCTGTCCGGCGCCCGCCGACATCCGCTCACCTCCATGGTCTATGCTCGGGGAGCGACGATAAAAAGCCGGCTACTGCGGCGAGGTCGGTAGTCCGCGTCGGGAGGGACCGGCGGGTCAGGTCTGACGGAGGCGCTGTACTCTGATCGGCACACAGCGGACGCCGGCGCCGCTCACGAATCCGCGTACATGCTCCCGATGTCGTCCGCGTACCGCTCGAGGATGTTGCGCCGCTTCTTCTTCATCGTGGGCGTGAGCAGGTCGTTCTCCTCGGAGAACTCCTCGGCGACGACCCGGAACTGCTTGATCGTCTCGTGGGCCTCGAAGTCCTCGTTGACGCGATCGACCTCCGTCTGCACCAGTTCCCGAACCCGATCGTCGCGGCACAGCGCGTCGGCGTCGGCAGGGAGGTCGTACCCCTTCGCGTCGCCCCACTCGCGCACCGCGGCGAGGTTCGGGACGATGATCGCGGAGACGAACTTCCTCGAGTCGCCGATCACCATCGCCTGCTCGACGTACTCGGAGGCGGCGAAGGAGTCCTCGATGGCGCCCGGCGGGACGTACTTGCCCGTGGAGAGCTTCATGAGCTGTTTCGCGCGTTCGCGGAACGTGATGTAGTCGTCCTCGCGGACCTCGACCACGTCGCCCGTGCGGAACCAGCGCTCGCCGTCGATCTCGACGAACGCCTCCGCGGTCGCCTCCGGGAGGTTCCGGTAGCCCCTGAAGACGTTCGGTCCGCGGACGAGCAGCTCGCCGACCTCGCCGCCGCTCCCGTCCACGGCGTCGGTGCCGCCGACGCCGCTCACCGCCTCGTCGATGCGGACGTCCACGTCGTGGACGGGCGGACCGATGGTGCCGACCTTCGGCTCCTCGGGCGGGTTCACCGCGAGGACCGGCGCCGTCTCGGTGAGGCCGTACCCCTCCAGGATGGGGACGTCCATCCCGTGGTACAGCTCACAGAGGTCCGCCGACAGCGACCCGCCCCCGGAGATGAAGAAGTCGACGTTGCCGCCCAGGGCCTCCTTCACGGTGGAGAAGACGAGGCGGTCCGCGAGCGCGTAGCGGGTTCGCAGCCCGAGGCCGGGGTCGTCGGCGCGGTGGTGTTCGCGGCCGACGGCGGTCGCCCAGTTGAAGATCCGCTCCTTCACGCTCGACTCGGACGCCTGTTCGCGGATCGCGGCGTACAGCTTCTCGTAGACGCGGGGGACGCTCGTCGCCGTCGACGGGCGAACGAGCCCGAAGTCCTCCCGGAGGGTGTCGGGCGACTCGGCGTACGCCACCGTCGCCCCCGCCGCGTACATCATGAAGTGCCCGGCGAGGCGCTCGAACACGTGCGCGAGGGGGAGAAACGACAGGGTGACGCTCTCCTCGTCGACGACGGGTACGTCGTCGGGCTTGTCCGGGCGGTCGCCGAACCGTCGCATGCACTGGTCGACGTTGGCGAGGAAGTTCCGGTGGGTGAGCTCGGCGCCCTTCGGCGTGCCGGTGGTGCCCGAGGTGTAGATGAGGCTCGCGAGGTCGTCGAGGTCGCGGTCGATCACCCAGCCGTCGCCGGGATCGACTTCGGCGCCGAGGTCGTGGACCTCCCCGAGCGTGTACACGTCGTCGCGCTCGTGCGCCTCGCCGTCGACGAGGACGACGAACTCCAGATCGAGGTCGTCCTCGACGGCGAACACGCGCTCCAGCAGGTCGCGGTTCTCGACGACGACGCCTGAGGCGTCGGGGTCGTCGAGGAGGTGGCGGACCTGGTTCGACGACGACGACTTGTACACCGTCGTGACGACCGCGCCCGCGCCGAGCAGGGCGAAGTCGCTGTGGGCCCACTCCATGCGCGTGTTCGAGAAGATCCCGACCCGGTCGCCGGCGGCGACGCCGAGCTCGCGAAACCCGGCCGAGAGCCGGCGCACGAGGTCGCGCATCTCGGCGTACGTGAGGTCGGCGTACTCGCCGTCGGGGGCGCCGTCGACGACGCCCGCGCGGACGAGCGACCGATCGTACACCCCGCCCTTGTATCGCTGTGCCACCCGATCGGCGTGCTCGCGGGCGCTCGCGTCGAACGTCGCCGCCAGCGAGTCCCGGGTTACCTCCGGGTCGTACTCGCGCTCCGCCTGGCGCCAATCCATGTCACTTCCTGCCGCGCCGGCCGTAATAAGTCGGTCCCCTCGCGACGCCCGTTGTTGTGCGTTTTTCCGCCGTCGCCGCAGCCAGCCGCGCTGTCGACGGGGCCGGACTCCCGCCTCAGATCGTCTCGTCTCGCTCCTCCATGTAGTCGAGGTAGCCGAGCACGCCGCGGGTGTTCATCCGCTGTTCCTCCCGCGCCTTCCGCTCGCCCCACACGTCGATGAGCTCCTGGGGTGCGTGTTCTGCGAAGTGGTCGAGGACCGCCTCGTCGTCGTCCAGCGACTCGCGCCGCCGACGAACCGCCTCGACCCACTCGGCGAGCGTGCGCTTGTAGCCGGCGAGCATGTCGTCGTCGAACTCGCGGGGGCCGAAGTGACCGAAACAGAGGTATCGCGGGTCGATATCGCGGATCATGTCGGCGTCCTCCTGACAGCCGTGGAGGTCGAACTGGGACGGGGGCGAGGTCTGCTCGATGGCGTCGAGTTGCGGGACGTAGATCCCGGCGGCGTCGGCGGTGAACACCACGTCGTCGCCGGGGTCGTGGAAGACGACCTGGTGGGGGGCGTGGCCCGGCGCGTAGTGCACGTCGAGATCCCGGTCGCCCAGGTCGATCGTCTCGCCGCCCGAGAGCGACTCGATCCGTTCCTCGGGGATCGGCTCCGGCTCGACGTAGAAGCGCCACTGGTCGCCGACGGCGGCCTTCGTGCCCGCGACGAGCCGCCCCGGATCGACGAGGTGCTCGACGGCGGACTCGTGGATCATCACCGTCGCGTCCGGGTAGCGCTCGGCGAGGAATCCTGCGCCGCCGGCGTGGTCGAGGTGAACGTGCGTGGGGAGAATGAACTCGGGCGTCATCCCGAGGTCGTCGAGCGCGTCGAAGAGGAACTCGCGGTTGGTGCCGAGTCCGGTGTCGATCACCGCGGGACGCTCGGCGTCGAGGAGGTACACCGAGCCGTAGTTGGCGGTGTCGTACATGTCGGTGTCGAGGTAGTACAGGTCCGCACACCCGGGGACCGGAGCGTACTCGCCGGGCTCGATGTCCGTGGCCATACACGAACCCGCGTCAGTCGATGCCAAAAGGATTCGGGAGCCGTCGCCGTACACCGCGTCGGACACCGTGGAACGCTCAGGCTCGCGAGCCCGCGGCTCGGGGACCGAGCCACGCGGAGGGCGAGGCGGAGAGCGGTCGGGGATCGAGCGGGGTCGCGTGCGGCGGGGACGGCGCGGCGGGGGCGACACGACGTCGAGCGGCGCCGGTGTCCGTCCCGGGGCCGGCGTCGGTCAGGCGTTCACGTCCGGGCCGTCGTCGACGAACCGGACCGTGAACCGCTCGTAGCCGCCGTAGGCGGTCTCGAGGGAGCCGAGCCACCAGTTCCATCGTTCGACCAGGTCGTGGTCGTCGGGGGCGTCGACCATGTTCTCGATGACGTCCTCCACGGTGAGCTCGTGGCCGCGGTCCGCCTCGATCGCGCCGGAGTCGGCCAGGTCCCGTGCCTGACGGGCGACGGTCCGGCGGGTCGCCTCGGTCCCCCCGAACTCGCGCTCGAGGGCCGCCGTGAGTTCTCTGCTGTCCACACCCTCAGTTGGTGGTCCAGCGGTTTTAGTTAGTCGGGTGCGTGTCAGACACTCGCACGACCGCCGTCGGACGGTAATCGTCCGCCTACCGTGGAGTTAGTCGGGAGCCCGGCGCCGTCGCTGGCGAGCGCGAGAGCGGCTGAGGGGAGTAAGCCCCCTTCTGTTCGGCCCGACATTCGGCTGAGCGTCCGCGTCGGTCGCGGGGCGCGTGCCCCGGTCGCTCGCGCGGTCCGCGCGAGCACCCGGACTACCATCGGGGCGGCCGCCGCGCGGCGGCCGCCCGTCGACGCGGGCTTGCACCGGCGAGGATTCGCCGTTCCATCCGTTCCCGCCCGTCTCGCGGCGAGGCCGCGGTCCTCGGTGGGTTCACTCCCTCCCCTCTCGGGTCGGTTCGCGCGTCGCGGCGGAGCCGTGAACGCCGGCGACGACCGGTGGTCGCCGCGCGCACCTCATGGGTCGGGGCGGGGGGTCTCGTTGCTGTTCCAGAGCCAGTCGTCTCCGACTCCGGGCTTGCGCCCGGTCGCCCGTCCGGGGGTGGGGGGACTTTCCTCATGCGCCGTCGCCCGGGGGGTCGGGCGCACGGGGGTCGGGCTCCCTCTGCCGATCCGGAGTACGCCGCTCCCCCGGATAAAGCGTTCGGGGAGAGATCGGGCGCGTGTGAGTCGGCCGTGATCGGTCGGCTCGTCGGTCCTCCGACGATAGGGTGGTAGTAACCCGCACGAAGAGGGAAGCCTTCAAGTCGGCACGGGCCCCAGCAGAGGTATGTCCGAAGCGAAGGCCGTGCAGCTCACCTACGAGGACGGTGCACGCGCGGTCGAACTGGCTCGGGAGTCGGTCGAGGCGTTCGTACTCCAGGGCCAGCGCGAACAGCCGGGCAGCATGCGCGACGCCTTCTACGCCCGGACGGGAGCGTTCGTCCGGCTCCAGTCCACCCGCGGCCGCGGGCGGATGCGAGGCTGCGCCGGGTCGTATCGAGGCAAGGATCAGCTCGGTCACGCCATCGTCGAGGCGGCGATCAAGGCGGCCTCCGACGACACCGGCGGCTCCGAACTGGAGCCGAAGGAGCTCGACTCCGTGGTCGTCTCCGCGTGCGTCGTCTCCGGCGTCACGCTCACGAACGACCCCGTGGAGGACCTCGAACTCGGCCGCCACGGCGTCGCGATCGACCACAACGGCAAGCACGGTTGGCTGTACCCGACGATCCCGGTCGAGAACGGCTGGAGCAAGGAGCGGTTCCTCTCGCGCGTCTGCCGCAAGGCCGGCCTCTCGCCGATGGCCTGGCAGGAGGAGGACACGATGGTGACGCTCATCGACGGACAGGTGTTCCGCGAGCGCCCCGACGGCGGCAGCGTCGAACAGCTGTAGCGACGGTCCAACGCGGCGATGACTGAGCGAGGTTCACGTTCTCCGCGAGCCGTGCGGCCGCGTCGGCGGTTCCCCGAAGCCGTCAGTCCCCGCCGAACGCGACCCGGTCCGCGTCGGCCGACGCCCGTCCGGCGGCGTCGTCGATGTCGAACTCCCGGACGATCTCGCCGTCGCGGATCAGCGGCTCCATGAGCGACTCGCCCCCCTCGGGGCCGTCGCGGCCGCGGAGGCCGACGTGGTGGCCCCCGTCGGGCGTGCGGTACACCTCCTTCACCCCGGAGAGCTTCCCTCGCTTGGCGACGGGTTCCCCGTCGACCTCGACGATGTCGAGCGCGAAGTCGACCGGGTCGGCGTTGGAGACGTAGCCGCCGACGCCGAAGCCGTCGGCCACGTCCCGGAGGCTCCGGAGTTCGGTCGGCCCGAGTCCGCCCGAGAGGAACACGTCCACGTCGCCGTGGCCACGGGCGTCGAGCTCCCACTGTACCTCGCGGACGATGTGGCGGAAGTCGCCCCGGCGGGAGCCGGTGGTGTCGAGACGGACGCCGTCGAGGCGGTCGCCGAGGGTCTCGACCGCCCGGATCACCTCGTCCTTCTCGTCGGAGAAGGTGTCACACAGCGCGATCCGCGGGACCGACTCGGGGACGGCCTCGTCGAAGGCGCGCCAGGCGTCCTCCTGGTTGCCGCGGCCGAAGCAGATGAGCAGCGCGTGCGGCATCGTCCCCGACGGCTCCCGGCCGAGCACCTCGCCGGCGGCGACGTGCGAGAAGCCGTCGAGCCCGCCGACGAGCGCGCTCCGCTCGACCATCGCGGCGATCGAGGGGTGGACGTGGCGCGCACCGAAGGAGAGCACGGTCGACTCGGGAGCCGCGCGGCGACACTCCAGCGCCGCCGTGGCGACCCCGGAGGCGTGCGAGAGGAAGCCCAACAGCGAGGTCTCGAGCGCCGCGAACTCCAGATACGTTCCCTCGATTCGCAACACCGGACCGCCGTCGAACAGCGTTCCCTCCGGGACCGCGTCCACGTCGACCGCGTGGTCGGCCAACAGCGCGGCGGCGTCCTTCACGCCCGCGAACAGCTCGAAGTCGCCGTCGGGGAACTGGTCGGCGGTCACCTCGGCGACGACCGTGGGGTTGCGGTCGGCGTGGCGAAGCGTCTCGACGGTCCGCTCGAAGTACGCGTCCGTCGCCGACCCGTCGCGGACGGCGTCGGCCCCGACGATGTCGAACCCGGGGGACGGGGAGGTCATGTCCCCGGGTTCGCCGGGACGACGCAAAAAGTCACGCCATCCGCTGGACGCGGTGCGGGCGTCGGGGCGGTCAGTCGGGCGGGTCGTGGACGGCGTCCAGACCGGCCACGGTCGGCGCGTTCGTGATCACGACCCTCCGGCCGTCGCGCTCGATCCGGAAGGCGTCGGCGAACGGGCCGTCGGGAATCCGATACGCGCCGGCCTCGCGGTCGACGACGCGGGCGCCCAGGCGGAGTTGGAGCATCGTGCGGTACGACCGACGGAACTCCCTCGCCTCGGCGTCGTCGTCGAACCGGATCGCCCAGACGTAGCCGTAGGCGGCGTCGTCGCCGTCGCCGCGGCGGTACGGGACGAGACGGTCGCCCGCCCAGCCGTCGGCCGGCGCCGCGGTGTAGTTGCGCGTCGAGTACGGAAGGTCGCCCGTCCGGTACCCGTCGGCGGCGTAGTCGTTGTACCAGAACATGGCGAACAGGCCCGCCTCGCCGAGCCGTTCGCTCGGCCGGCCGAGGTCGAACCGCGACCAGCGGTCGCCCGAGCGGTCGGGGACCGCGACCTCCTCGGGGCGGTCCTCGGGGTAGCGCTCGGGGTGGATCGTCTGCTCGGTCGAGACGGGCCGGTCGTCGTAGGCGGCGTTCACCGCGGCCCACCCGCCGCGCTCGCGAAGGCGGTGGACGAACGCCGGACCGTCGGCGTACGGCTGGTAGACGTACGCGAACAGCCCGCGGTTCACCGGGTCGCTCCCGCTCTCGCCTCCCCCGCCCGCGCGCTCGGGTCGCGGGACGCACGCCCAGCCGGCGGGGCCGGCCGCGCTCTCGTTGCCGGGGCCGGCCGCACACCGATCGAGATACAGCGTCTCGACGTAGCGGGCGTCGCCCTCGGTGAGGCCGTTGTGCGCGAGCCCCGCGTCACGCGAGCGCGTGCCGACGAAGCCGAAGTGCTGGTCCTGGAGCGCGTGGACGAGCTCGTGGGCGAGCGTCGCGCGGTCGATCCGGGGGTCCTCGGCGTCCGAGACGACGACGATCCGGTCGTCGGACGGCGTGTAGTACCCCTGAACCGATCCGCCGTACAGCGCGTCGAACTCCCGGGCGACGTCGCGATCCTCGCCGACGATCAGCGCCGCCTCCCACACCTGGTTGTGCCACGCGCCGTACCCCTCCGGTCGGTCCCCGGAGAACACCGACCGCTCGCGGTACTCGGCGCGGGAGATCACCTCGACCGGCACCGACTCGCGGAACTCCAGCCCGCGGACCCGCTCGATCCGGGCCATCGTGCGGGCGACGAACGCCTCGCGCTCGGCCGGGGAGAGCCCGTCGCTCTGGTTCACCTCGATCGACTCGTTCCACCAGACGCCCGCCTCCCAGCCGAGGCGGTCGCTCGGCGGGTCGTCGGGGTACGACCAGTCGTCATCGTCGTCGGGCGCCGGGCCCGCGGTGGGTGCGCTACAGCCGGCGAGCACGAGCATCGCAGCCAGCAGGACGGGGAGCACGGGACGCACGGTCGTCCGGGGAGGGAGGGGACCCGGCGCGAAAAGCGTTCGGCCGAAGGAAGCGGGACACGGCACGGACTCCCGGCGGGGAAGCGATGACCCGCGCGGGCAGCCGCGTCAGCGTCGCCGTCGGGCCAGGATCCCCGCGACCGCCACCGCGACGGCGGCGACGCCGAAGCCGAAGCCGGCGCCCCCGACCTCCGTCGTGCCGGACGTGTCGTCGCCGGCGTCGGCGTTGTCGCCGGTGTCGTCGCCGGCGTCATCGCCGTCGGCGGCGGTTGCCGTTGCCGTCGCGTCCGTCCCGTCGCCGTCCTCCGGCGTGTCCGCCTGCGCCGGTTCGAGCGTCGGCCGGATGTCCCGGACGTCCTCGACGGTTGGCCCGTTCACGATCGTGACTCGCTCGCCGTCGAGGCGGACGAGGAACGCGTCGGCGAAGGGACCGTCGGGGACGACGTAGTAGCCCCGGTCGGTCTCTCGGACGTCGTGGGCTTCGAGCATCCGGAGGTACGTGTCGTGGAACTCCTGTGCGTCGGTCTCGGTGTCCCACTCAGTGATCCACACGTAGCCGTACTCGGCGTCGTCGCCCTCGCCGGTACGGTACGGGAACAGCCGGTCGTTGGCCCACCCGTTCGAGGGTTCGGAGTCGTAGTTGTACGTGTCGTACGGACCGCTCGTCTGGAACAGCCCGTTCGGGTTGATCGTGTCGGCCTGGTACTCGCGCGCTTGGTACCAGAACATCGAGTAGATGGACGCCTCACCCACGGTGTCGGAGCCGTTCTGCCCGAGCCGCGGGTTGTCGCGGGGGAACGTACTCCAGCCGTTCGTTCCCTCGTCGGTGAACTCGATGGGTCGCGGCGTCTCGTCGGTCCGGTGGATCACCTGTTCCGAGGAGACCGGCGGGTCCTGGAAGCGCTTCTCGAAGGCGTCCCAGCCGCCCTCCTCGATGATCTCGTTGACGTACACCGGCCCGTCCGAGTAGGGGTTGAGCAACGTCAACAGGATGCCGAGGTTGGGACCACCGCCGCCGCCACCGCCGCCACCGCCGGCCTGCGGCGTGTCGACGCACTCCCACTCCTCGCCGCAACGCTGTGCGTAGTTCGTCTCGATGTAGTTCGCCTCGCCCTCGACGACGCCGTCGATCGCGAGGTCACCGTCCTGAGTGGAGGCCCGGTAGGTCTCGTTCGTCAGGTCGTAGCGCTGGTCCTGCAGGGCGTGGACCAGCTCGTGGATCAACGTCGCGTTGTTGATCGTCGGCGAGTCCGGCGAGTCGGTGACGACCGTGATCTCGTCGCGCGTCGGCGAGTAGAAGCCGAGCACCGACGACCCGGTGGTCTCGCCGATCGCGTCGCCGGAGCCGGTCGACTCGCCGACGATGAACAGCCCCTCCCACACCTGGTCGTTCCAGCGGTTGTACTCGGTCCGGTTGGCGTCGCCGCCCCCGCCGCCGGAGCTCCGATTGCGGTACTCCTCGCGGGTGATGACCGACACCGGAACCTCGCCGTCGAACTCCGCCTCGCGGAGGTACTCGACGCGGGCCATCGCACGCGCCACGTACGCGTCGAGTTCCTCGTCGCTCAGCCCGTCGGACTGGTCGACGTCGATGCTCTCGTTGTGCCAGTAGCCGTCCTCCCACCCGATCACGTCGGAGTCCGGATCCGGCGGGGCCTCCTGTTGGGCCGCGGTCACGCTTCCGTTCACGAGCCGGTCGGTCCCCGAGTCCGCCGCGGGGGACGCCGCCGCGGCGAGCGGCGGCGCCGCGGCGGTACACACGAGCGCGAGCGCGAGCACGAGGGCGCCGAGTCGCGAGAGCGGGGACGGGGCCGATCGTCGCATATCTCCGCATTGGCCCGGGGGGTGAAGTACCTTGTCCGGCCGTCGGACGCGGAGCGCCGACGCCGCACCCCGACATCGCCGATCGGTTTTACGATCCCGGGACCAACAGTCGGGTATGAGTTCCGGACAGGACGCGTTCGATCCCTCCCGAACGGCCGTCGTCGTCGTCGACATGCAGAACGGCTTCTGTCACCCCGACGGAGCCCTCTACGCCGAGCCCAGCGAGGCGGCGATCGAGCCCGTCCGAACGCTCGTCGAGCGCGCCGGCGACGCCGGCGCATCCGTCGTCTACACCCGAGACGTCCACCCGCCCGAGCAGTTCGAGGACGCCCACTACTACGACGAGTTCGACCGCTGGGGCGAGCACGTCGTCGAGGGGAGCTGGGACGCGGAACTCGTCGAGGACCTCCCGACGGAGGACGCGGATCACGTCGTCGAGAAGCACACGTACGACGCGTTCCACAACACCGAGTTGGAGGGGTGGCTCGACGCCCGCGGCGTCGACGACCTGGTGATCTGCGGGACGCTGGCGAACGTCTGCGTCCTCCACACCGCCGGCTCTGCCGGCCTGCGCGACTACCGGCCGGTCGTCGTCGAGGACGCGCTCGGGTACATCACCGAGGACCACCGCGAGTACGCCGTCGACCACGCCGACTGGCTGTTCGGCGAGACGGCGGCGCTGGCGGACGTGACGTTCGCGTAGCGGATCGCGCGTTCGCGTACCGTCCGTCCACCAGCCACCGGCCACCGACCGGCGACCGCGGCGGCGACCCGATCCGGGACGGGCTACTCCTCGTCCGTCGGTTCGCCCCAGTCCTCGGGGTACAGGGTCCCCGGGTCCGAGAGCGAGAACACGACGCGTTCGGAGTCGTCGAGCGGGCGGAGGTAGGCGCGCAACTCGCCCGCGGCCTCGGCGCGCTCCAGCATCGGCTCGGCCTGTCGTTCGGCGTAGTACAGCGGGAACGCGACCGCCTCGCCCGCGGCCTCGGCCTTCATCACGACGACGAGGAACACCACCTCCGACTGCTGGGCGCGGTAGGCGTCGTACTCGTCGAAGGCGGCCGCGGTCCCGTCGGTCCCCGTCAGTTCCTCGACGAGCTCCTGTGCGGCGGAGAACTCGTCGCCCGGGAGGAGCACGTCGAACCCGGTTCGGTCCACCTCGATCCCGGTACCGTCGGTGGAGACGTTGGGCAGGGGCGTCACGTCGCCCGGGTGGAGTTCGAGCACGTCCCAGCCCGCCTCGCGGTACTCCTCGGCGGTGGCCTCCATGTCGGCCATCACGTCGTCCCAGAACTCGGTGTATCCAGCGAGCGGGTGGCTGCCGGCCATACACCACCGGCGGCGGCGCGGGGGGAAAACCGTTGTCGTGTGGAGCCGCGACGGCGACGGCCGAGCGCTGGACGTGTCGCCGGCGACGGCTACCGCCGGACGTTCTCGCCGATCGCGTCCCCGAACGCCTCGTCGTCGCCGCGAGCGTCGTAGGCGACGTGTCCGCGGACGAGCGTCAACTCGGGGAAGACGGCCTCGCGGCCGTCGAACGGCGTCCATCCGCACTTCGAGTGGAGGTCGTCGCCGCGGATCTCGCGGGTCGAGTCGAGGTCGACGAGCACGAGGTCGGCGTCCGCGCCCTCCGCGACCCGCCCCTTCCCCGGCACGTCGAAGATCGCCGCCGGGTTCGCGGCGACGAGGTCGCGCACGCGCTCCAGATCGAGGGTGCCCTCGCGAACCTCCCGCAGGAGCAGCGGGAGCATCGTCTCGACGCCGGGCACGCCCGAGGGTGCGTCCCGAACGCTCGCGTCCTTCTCCGCTCGGGTGTGGGGCGCGTGATCGGTGGCGACGATGTCGACGGTGCCGTCGGCGACGCGCTCGAACACCGCCTTCCGTCGTTCCTCGCTCCGGAGCGGCGGGTTCATCCGGCCGAAGGTGCCGAGGTCGTCGAGGTCCGCGCGAGAGAGGAACAGGTGGTGCGGCGTCACCTCGCAGGTCGCGCCCGCGTCGCCGGCGGCGTCGATCCCCTCGGGCGTGGAGGTGTGGGCGATGTGGATGGCGGCGCCGGAGTCGGCGCCGACCGCGAGCGCGCGCTCGACGGCGGCGGCCTCGGCCTCGGCGGTTCGGTAGGCGCTCCAGGCGTCGACGTCGGCGTCGCGGCCGACTCCGTCGCCGGCACGCTCCAGCGCCGCCCGGTCGAACAGGTCGGCGTCCTCAGCGTGGACGGTGACGACCGTGTCCTCGGCCGCCGCGCGGGCGACGGCGTCGGCGAACAGGTCCGCCTCGATGCCCATGTCGCCGGTGGAGTCGGCCAGGAACACCTCCCCGAGCGCGAACAGCGGGCGCTCGAACAGCGAGTCGGGGTCCCAGTCGGCGGTGACGCCCCCGTTGATCCCGAAGTCGACGAGCGACTTCGCCGCGAGGTCGATCTTCTCGTCGACCGCCGCGCCAGTCACCGTCGGCGGGTCGGTGTTCGGCTGGTCGACGACGGTGGTGACGCCGCCGGCGGCCGCCGAGCGCGACCCGGTGTGCCAGTCCTCCTTGTGGGCGAATCCCGGCTCGCGGAAGTGAACGTGCGCGTCGATGGCGCCCGGGAGGAGGTGTCTCCCGTCGCAGTCGACGATCTCGTGGGCGTCGGCGGGGTCGAGCGTGCCTGCGTCGGCGACCCGCGCGATCGTCTCCCCCTCGACCAGCACGTCGCGGACGCGGCCGTCCGCGAGCGTGGCGTCGGTGAACAGCGTACTCATTGGCGGAGATGCGCGGTGGCCGGGCGTAAGTTCGGCGGATCAGTCGTCGCGCGCCGAGAGATCGGCCACGTCCCGTACTTCTGCCTCGCGATCGGCGACGAACTCGGCCTCGATGGCGTCGCGGACCGCCTCCGGATCGGCGGGACCGCCCGCCTGCGCCACGGAGCCGACCGACTCCGGGTCGAACGGCACGTCGAGCGCGTCGTAGACGGGGGCGAGCACCGCCCGGATCGGCCCGCGCTCGGCGACGGTCACGCACCCCGAGACGAGCGCGGCGTTCTGCCGGACACGCTGGGCGATACCGGCGACCTTGCCGCCGCCGACGACGCGGACGGAGTAGTCGCCCGGGCAGTACGAGGCCGGCGGCTCCCCCCGTTCCACGTCGGCGCCGGCGTCGCGGAGGGCGGCGACGAGCGTCGCGACCGCGTCCCCGTAGCGGTCGTTCAGGCCGGCCCGAGCGTCGTCGAGCGGGATCGCGTGGGCGAACGCCAGCGTCGACTCGGCGTACGCGACCGCCCGGCCGCCGACGGAGCGCTCGACCGGCGGGAACCCGTGCTCGCGGGCCGCCGCAGTCGCGCGGTCGTAGCCGTCGGCGCGGGCGTCGCGGCGCCCGAACGCGAGCGATCGGCCGGGCGTCCACACCCGGAGGGAGGGGACGCCCGACTCGCCGGCCGCCGAGAGCATCGCGGCGGTCGCGGCGCGGTCGGTATCGCGGTCCGATCGGCGGCCGCGATACACCCGGACGCGACCCTCGCCGCCTCGGCGCTCGTCGGTCACGCCCGTCGCTCGGAGTCGGGTCGCCTAAGCGCTTGCGTCGCCTGCGGCGAGTATGGAGGAGTCGCCGGGGGATCTGTCGCGGGCGGACGGCGGCGACCGGGACACGCCGGCGCCGGTCGCACTCCCCGAGTTGGTGCTCGCTCGCTACCGGATGTTCTCGCTGTACAACTCGCCGTATCCCGCCCACGACAGCGCGTGTGCGGTGGACCTGTACCCCGAGTCGAACGCCGGTCTCTCGCCCGTCGCCGGCGAGGTGCTCGACACCCGGACCGTCGGCTGTCCCGACCGCGAGTACGCCGTCGACCACGACCACCTGATCGTGATCGACGCCGGCGACCACGTGGCGCGCGTGCTCCACGTCGATCCGGCGGTCAAAGCGGGCGACCGGGTCGCCGTCGGGGACCCCCTCGGGGAGATGGTCCGGTCGGGCTTCTTCGGCCGCTGGGTCGACAACCACGTCCACCTGGAGTTCCGCGAGCACGGGAGGAATCCGTATCGCGCGTCGGGGTCGCTTCCGCTCGTCGCCGACGCGGACGTGACGGCGCTCCCGTGGGACGGCACCGGGACGGTCGTCGAGACGGGCCCGAGCCACGCGGTGCTCGACGCGCCGACGGCGCCCCCCACGGACGGCGTCGCCGCGGACTTCACGGCCGTCACGACCGACGATGGCCGCCCGCTCGACGGCGGCCTCGCGCACTACACCGGGGGCGGTGTGCTCGACGGGGACATCGACGGTGACGGCGGGACGGACGGGGAGCCGGTATCGTTCCTCGGCGACGAGGTCGGCGACCGGACCGGTCGCCACGTCGATTGGGCCGACGTGGACGTGCTCGCGAACGGCGAGCGGATCACGGGGCTGTCGCTGTTCGCCGCCCGAGCCGACGCCGCCGCGGGCGTGAAACTGGTGACCCGACCCGAAGCTGGCGACCCGACGTTCGCCGTCGGCGACGAGGTCGACGTGCGGATCGCCGAGAGCGATGACCCCGTTCGCCTCGGGTGATCGACGGCGGCCGGGACGGCGGGAGTCCGCCTCACGGTCTCTGACAACGCGTTCATTCCTCCCCGGCTCGGCACGAAGACCTCGCCGCACGTGGCCGTGGCCTCGAACCTCCGGTTCTCGGCTACGCTTTCTCTGTGGGCGGCGCGCCCGCGAGCGCGCCGCCGAACACCGTGGTCCTCGGCCTCACGGCCTCGGACCACGCTTTCGACGGTCTTTTCTCTCACCGCCGAGCAGTACCCCGTAATGGCTGAGTTCAAGATCGTCGTCGGCGACGACACCGGCGACACGCGGCAGTTCGACGTGGACGGGCAGGACGCGAACCGATTCCTCGGTCGCGAGATCGGCGACGAGGTCGACGGCGCGGCCGTCGACGTCGACGGCGACCTGACGCTGACGGGCGGCTCCGACAAGGCCGGCCGGCCGATGCGCGAGGAGGTTCCCGGCAGCGAACTGAAGGAGCTCCTGCTCGCGGGCGGCGTCGGCTACAAGCCCTCGCGCGACGGCGAGCGCAAGCGCGTCACCGTCCGCGGCCGCCAGATCTCCGAGGAGACCGTCCAGATCAACGCCCGCGTCGAGGGCTCCATCGCCGAGGCGCTCGGCGAGGACGAGCCGGAGGAGGACGAGGAGGCCGACGCCGACGCGGACGACGACGAGGAGTAACGCGGTCACCGTTTTCAGGTTCATGAGCGACAGACTCGCCAGCGACGCCGACGACGTCACCGCGTTTCGCGCGCGCCTCGCACGGTCGGGCGGCACGAGGCTCCCCTGCCTGCGGATCCCCGAAGAGGCCGCCGTCTCCGCCGGCGACGAGATCCGGCTCGTTCTCGACGGCGACCAGCGCCACGCCGAGGTGACGAGCGACTCGAAGGGGCTGCTCGTGCGCGGCGCCTACGACGACCGCAAGCGCATGCGCGAGGCGACCCGCGGGACCGGCGGCGACGTCGAGAACCGGCTGGTCGAGTGGGCCCGCGAGCACGACCGCGACCCCGGCGACCCGGTCGACCTCGACGAGGTCGATCCGGGCTACCTCTACGGGCTACGCGTCCCTGGCGAGCGCGCCGTCTACACGGTGACGAAGCGCCCCGACAAGGGGTTACAGGACATCGCCGATTCGCTGTACGACGAGTAGCCCGGGGAGCCGACGCCCGCCCGCGTCGTCACCCGTCGAGGAGCGGGACGCCGGTCACCTCGAACCGGGCGCCGCCGGCGTCGCTGGCCGTCACCGCGATGTCCCACCCGTGCGCACTGATCACCTGATCGACGATCGAGAGCCCGAACCCGGTCCCCTTCTCGGTGGTGGAGTAGCCGTTCTCGAGGACGGGCTCCCGCTCGGTGGGCGGGATCCCGACGCCGTCGTCCTCGACGAAGAATCCCCCGTCCGACAGCGTTCCGACGGTCACGCCGACGCGTTCCTCGTTGTGTTCGATCGCGTTTCGAAGCAGGTTCTCGGCGGCCTCCTTGAGCCGAATCGGATCACATTCGATCGTCGCCGTGTCCTCGATCGCGAGCGTCGCCTCGGCCATCGCGACGTTGTCCTCGGCGGCCCGGACGACCTCGGCGAGATCGACCGGTTCGGTGTCGCCGATCTCGTCGCCGGTGCGTGCCAGCGACAGCAGGTCCTCGAGCAGCTCCTCCATCCGGACGACCGCCCGGGCGCTGGCCTCGAGGTGCTCGTTGTCGAACTGCTCGCGGGCCAGGCCGAGGTGGCCGTCCGCGATGTTGATCGGGTTCCGGAGGTCGTGTGCGACCGTCGAGGCGAAGCCGTCGAGCTGCTCGTTCCTGCTGGCGAGGTCCTGTTCGTGCCGCTTCCGGTCGGTGATGTCCCGCGTGAACCCCGTCAGCCGCTGGATCGAGCCCTCGTCGTCCGTGATGGGGACGCAGTGTGACTCCAGCCACACGACCACCGACTCGGACTTGTGGACGCGGTACTCGACGCTCTGGGAGTTCCCGGAGGAGGCGCGTTCCATCGTCTGCCGTACGCGGTCGACGTCGTCGGGGTGGACGTGGTCGAGGAACGATTCGGGGTCGGCGTACAGCTCCTCGGTAGGCTGTCCGAACAGCCGCTCGTGGGCCTCGTTGATGAACAACAGCTCGTCCCAGCCGGGGGAGAACATCCAGAGGGCGTCGTTCGCGACCCCGGCGAGGTCGCGGAGCCGCTCGTCGGTTCGTCGGGCGCGCTGCTCGGCCCGACGACGGTCGACGTACGTGGTGATCTTCCGCGCCAGCAGTTCGTGTTGGCCCCCGATCGCCTCCTCGATGACGTAGTCGGTGACGCCCGCGGAGATGGCCTCGCTCGCGACGCGCTCGTCCCCGGTCCCGGCGAACATGATGAACGGGACGTCCGGGTCGATCTCGCGGACCGACCGAAGGAACTCGATACCCGTTCCCCCCGGCATCGCGTAGTCGCTGAGGATGCAGTCCACGTCGCCGTCGCCGAAGCGGTCGAGTCCATCGGCCGTCGTGGTCTCCGTCACCACCGTCAGTCGGTCCGACTCACGCTCGAGTCCGATGACGAGCAGCTCCAACAGGTCGGGCTCGTCGTCGACGTAGAGAACGGTGATCTCGTCGTTCTCTTGGTTCATTGTCGAAGCGTTCTCGGCGGACACGTAAACCCGTTCACCTACAGATATCACCGATGGTAGTGGGGGGCGGCCGGTCGAGCGGCGCGACCGCGCCGGTTCCGACCCGCGACGGACGACCTTATCCCACTCGCGCGCCGATTCGGGGTATGACCGACGACGCCGACGATGGCGCCGACGCCGCGGACCGTGCCGTGAACGACGGGAAGCTCGCGGAGTTCCTCGCTGGCGAACGCCTCGAGGACGTGGCGATCTATCTCACGCACGATCACCTCGACGAACAGGGGAAGATCGCCAACATGGGCCAGGCCGTCGACGAGGGAGTCGTCCTCGTGCTCCCCGGCGAGGACGGACGCCAGGCGTTCGCCGCCGGCACCGGCATGGACCCGATGGAGTTCGCCAAGGGCGCGATGGACCGCGACGGGGTCGTCTACCCCGATCTGGGCGGCGGCGAGTGTCCGGACGCGGCCGAGGATCCCGAGGCGACCCATCGAGCGGAGTTCGTGTTCGCGTTCGCCGAGGAGCAGAACGAGGGCGTCGGCGGTCTGTACGCCGAGGGCGACGTGATGCACGCGTACGCGCACTGCTCGTGCGGCACCGACTACTCGCACAAGTGGGTCATGAGCGAGTACAGCGAGAACCCGACCGTCGAGGACTGAGACAGGAAGTTCCGGGCGATTGGCGCCGAGGTCGAAACGGGTCGGGCCGGGAGACCCCGCGGCGTCGTCGAGGGCCGTCGCTCACGAGTGTAGAGCGACGGGGTAGGTCAGTCGACGGTACCCGCGGCGGGGTGACCCACCTGGGTGAAAGGTGCCGCCTGACCGTGCCGTCCGCTCAACGGAGCGGCCGCGCGTACAAAGGGACTCCGATCGAAGCGGCGTCGAGCGGGACCCGGCCCGATCCGCCGATACCGGGTGAGCGCCGTCTCGACGGCCGCCGATCCGCTACGGCGACTTACTCGGCCGCGTCGGCCGCGTTCTCCGCCGCCGCCTCGTCGGCGACGGACTCGAACGCCCGAAGGATAACGCGTTTCGCCGTCGCCCCCTCGGTCGTCCAGTGGTGTCCGTAGTCGAGCATGTCGTCGTAGACGTCGGGCTTACAGCCGGCGGCCTTCGGGTGGCCGCCGCCGTTGACCCGGCCGGCGACCTCGTGGCAGCGCTCGAAGTCGTCGGAGCCGCGGATCGACGCCGAGCCCGAGGGCTTGACGACGACCGCCGCGTCCATGCCCTGCTCGCGCAGGGCGTCGGCGACCTCGTTCTGTGAGCACCGGCCGTAGGTGACGCCGACCGACCAGTCGCCCACCTCGTGTTCGACCGCGCGGTCGACGGCCTTCTCGATCAGCAGGCGCTTCTCGACGCGGCGCTCCTCGACGTACTCCATCGCGACCGGCGGCAGGTCGACGCCGTGGGCGCCGACGATCGCCGCGTACTCCTCGCCGCCGGTCCAGTAGGCGAAGTCGGCGAGGTCGTCGGATCGCTCGTCCTCCTTCAGCCAGAGGTCGTGGTCGCGGGTGACGACCGCCAGTTCGTGGAAGCGGTCGCCGAAGTCGTAGTCGAGCGACCGGAGCGTCACGTCGGTCGAACACTCCTCGTCGCTCTCGCCGACGACCAGATCGATCCCCAGATCGCGAACCGACGCCGCCAGCTCCTCGTCCCACTGGTGGTGGTCGAACCAGCGGACGGTTCCCGCTCGGTCGACGACCGCGCCGAGGTCCTCGGCGATGTACTCGAACGCGTCGGGGCAGATGTCGCAGACGAACACGTCGGTTCCCTCCTCCAGGAACTCCGCGACGTAGCCGAGGTCCTCCTCGAAGGAGTGGGGGCCCGAGGGAAGGAGCGCGACCGACGACTCCGGGCGGTCGTCCTCTCGGTCTTCCTCGTCCTCACCTTCCTCGTCGGTCCCGTCGAGCTTCGCGCGGCGGCGCTCCTCGAACGGCGTCGGGTCGAGGGCGGCGTCGTACGCCTCGCGGATCAGCGCGATGCAGCCGAGTCCGTCGGCGTCGGAGTCGGTGATCACGACCGCCTCGGCGCCCTCCATGGCCTCCCTCGCGCGCTCCTCGGATCGGTCCTCGTCCAGCGAGTCCGGATAGAAGAAGCCCGTCCCGGGGAGCCGCGACTTGCGCTCCAGCGGGAGGGTGTCGCTCTCGATGAGTTCGTCGTCCATATTCGGGGGTCGCGGTGAGCGGTGAAAACAGCGGTGGTGTGCGACGTGACCCGGTCGAGGCGGAGCCTTCGGAGGCGAGAACGGCGTCGGTCCGTGGTCGCGGGTGGCGGCGGCCGCTACCGTTTTCCGAGCGGGCGTGTCGGTCATCGACGATGGCCGACCCCGATCTCGTGGCCCACCTCGTGGACCTCAAGTACCTCCTCGTCGCGCTCGTCGTCGCGACCGTCGCCGCGGAGGCCGCGGCGACCGGATACGACGGGAACTGGGCGGCGGTTCCGATCGCCGCGGCGATCGCCGTCCTCCCGGTCGCGCTCGTGTACTTCGTGTTCGAGTCGCCGTCGCGGGTGGACGACGCCGGTTCGTAGCCGACCGCCGGGGCGCCCCCGGCCTCAGGCCGGCGCGTCGCCGTACCCGTCGGCGTCCTCGCCGGCCAGTTGTCGAACCGTGAGCACCGGGACGGGACAGGTCCGAACGACCCGCTCGGCGACCGAGCCGATGAGGAACCGGTTCTCGCCGTGGCGCCCGCGGGTGCCGGAGGCGACCAGGTCGGCGTCGATCTCGCGGGCGTAGTCGGCGATCTCGTTGGCGGGGCGGCCCTCGCGGACGACGGCGGTCACGTCGCGGCCGGCGCGCTTCTGCACGTCGACGATGGCCTCGCCGCCGCGCTCCTGGAGGGCGTTGCGCATCTGCTCGCGCACCGGCTCCGGCGAGGAGTCGACCTCGCCGCTGTCGACGACGTACAGCGCGTGTACCGCGGCGTCGAACCGCTCGGCCAGGTCGAGCGCGACCTCGACGGCACGCGAGACGCTGTCGGAGCCGTCGGTGGCGACGACGATGGTGTCGAATCCGGGCATCGTACCGTCGTTCACCCGGCGCGTGCTTAAAACTCGGCGCTCCACGGCACCGTTGCGCCCCCGAGCGAGCAACCGATACCTCCGGTTCGAACAGGGAACCGGTGCTCCGGACAGGGATCTGACCCGCCCGGAGATGGCACACCGCTCACGCGGCGCCGACGACCGTTCTCGGGGTCGATACGGCGACGACGATCGTTTAAGTTCTTCCGGTGTCTCTGGGCGACAGAACCAGGTTCCCATGGCCGACACTCCCGACCCGATACGAGTGCTCCACGTCGACGACGAGCCGGAGTTCACCGAGCTGGTCTCGACGTTCCTCGAGCGCGAACACGACCGGATCGAGGTCCGCGGCGCGACCGACGCCGAGGCGGGGCTGGACGTGCTGGCCGACGATGACATCGACTGTGTCGTGTCCGATCACGACATGCCGGGTAGGGACGGGATCGAGTTCCTCCGGGCGGTCCGCGAGGACCATCCCGATCTGCCGTTCCTGCTGTTCACCGGCAAGGGAAGCGAGGAGATCGCGAGCGAGGCGATCTCGGCGGGCGTGACCGACTACCTCCAGAAGGGGGCCGGCAGCGACCAGTACGCGCTGCTCGCGAATCGGATCGTGAACGCCGTCGAGGCGACCCAGTCGCGTCGGATGTTGACCGAGCGGACCCGCCGGTTGGAGACGCTCATCGGAAACCTCCCGGGACTCGTCTACCGCTGTCGCAACGAGCCGACGTGGCCGATGGAGACTGTCGACGGCGAGGCCGAGGCGCTGACGGGGTACACCGCGGCGGAGCTGGAGTCCGACGACGTCGAGTGGGGTACCGAGATCATCCACCCCGACGACCGCGAGGCCATGTGGGACGCCGTGCAGGAGGAGCTCGCGGCCGACGGCGCGTTCGAGGTCACCTATCGGATCCGAACACGCGACGGGGATACGAAGTGGGTGTGGGAACGGGGCCGCGGCGTGTACGCGGACGACGGGAGCGTGGAGGCGCTCGAGGGGTTCATCACCGACATCACCGAGCGGAAGGAGCGGGAGGACCGCCTGACACAGACGACCGCCCGGCTGGAGGCGCTGTTCGAGGAGTCGCCGGACATGATCAACGTCCACGACGCCGAGGGGAACGTCCTCGACGCGAACCCCCAGTTCTTCGCGGAGACTGGATACACGGAGGAGGAGGTCACGTCGATGAAGGTGTGGGAGATCGATCGGACCCTCGATCGGACCACCGCACACGAGATCTGGGCGGACATGGAGGTCGGCGATCGACGCGAACTCGACGGGGAGTACACCCGGAAGGACGGGTCCACGTTCCCCGTCACGATCCACGTCAGACGGCTCGACCTCGCCGGCGCCGACCGGTTCCTCGTGAGCAGTCGCGACGTGTCCGACCGCCAGCGCCGCGACCACAAGCTCAAGCGCCTCCGGGAGCGCTCGCGCGCGCTCAACTACACCCAGACGGTCGAGGAGACGGCGCAGTTGGCGACGGACGCCGCCGACGAGATCATCGGCGCCGAGTTGAGCTCCGTCCACCTCCTGAACGACGCCGGCGACCGACTGGAGCCGACCTCGGTTGCCGACACCGTCGAGGCGGCGTTCGACGAGCTTCCGACGTACGATCGATCGGCGACGCCCGGCACTCGGGCGCACTTCGCGTGGGAGGCGTTCCGGGCGGACGAGTCGACGTACGTCCGGTCGGTGTCCGAGACGGACCGGATAACGGAGGAGACGCCCGCCGAGAGCGTCCTGTTCCATCCGATCGGCGACCACGGCCTGTTCATCATCTCGTCGACGACCGCCGACGCGTTCACCGAGACCGACGTCCTCCTCGTCGAGATCCTCGCGAACTACCTCGAGGCCGCACTCGATCGCGTGGTCCGCGAGGGAACGCTCAGGGACCGCCAGCGCCGGCTCGAA
Source organism: Halobaculum saliterrae (assembly GCF_009831625.1). GTDB lineage: Archaea > Halobacteriota > Halobacteria > Halobacteriales > Haloferacaceae > Halobaculum > Halobaculum saliterrae. Next base: position 454,838 of record NZ_WUUS01000001.1, read on the forward strand.
CTGCTGCACGACGCGACACAGGATCTCATCCGGGCGGACTCGCGGCAGGCGATCGCCGATCGGGTCGTCGAGGCCGCCGAGGAGATCCTCGGCTTCAGCGTCATCGTGGTTCGGTTCCTCGACTCCGACGCCGGCGAGTTGGTTCCGGTCGCCGAGTCCGACGCGGTCGCGGACGTGATCCCCGAGCGCCGACCGTTCGCCGACGACTCGGGCAGCCTCAACTGGGCCAGCTTCGAGGCCGACGAGGTCCGGGTGTACGACGACATCGAGGCCGACACCGGGGCGGTCGACGCCGGGAGCGGTCTCCGGAGCCTCATGCTGCTCCCAATGGGCACTCACGGGACCGTCTCCGTCGGCGAGACCGCCCCGGACGCGTTCGACTCGACCGACGAGTTCCTCGCCCGGATCCTGACGACGGCCGCGGAGACGGCGCTCGACGAACGCGAGCGCGAGCGCCGCCTCCGCGAGAGCCGCGACGAGCTCCGCCGACAGAACGAGCGGCTCGAGGAGTTCGTCTCCGTCGTCAGCCACGACCTCCGGAACCCGCTGAACGTCGCGACCGGCCGGCTGGCCCTCGCCCGCGACGAGCCCGCCGACGAGCACTTCGACGCCGTCGAGCGCGCACACGACCGGATGGAGGCGCTGATCGAGGACCTCCTCGCGCTGGCTCGCGAGGACGACACGGCGGCGGACATCGAGCCGGTCGATCCCGGGTCGACGGTCCGCGAGTGCTGGGCGAACGTCGAGACGGGCGAGGCGTCGCTCGTCGTCGAGCTCGATCGGCCGATCCTCGCCGACGCCCGACGCCTGAGACAGCTGTTCGAGAACCTCATCCGCAACGCGGTCGAACACGGCGGCGACGGCGTCACCGTCACCGTGGGCGAGCTGGACGGCGGCTTCTTCGTCGAGGACGACGGCGTCGGGATCCCCGCCGACCGGCGCGAGTCGGTGTTCGAGGCGGGCTACTCGACGAGCGAGGAGGGGACCGGGTTCGGGCTCCGGATCGTCAAGCAGGTCGTCGCCGCCCACGACTGGGAGATCCGCGCGACCGAGGGTCGCGACGGCGGCGCCCGGTTCGAGGTGACGGGCGTGGCGTCGGTCGACGAGTAGGGATCGCTTCCGGGGCTCGGCCGGCGGATCGAACGGAACCACGACACCTAAGCCGCCGACCCACACAACACACGATACTCGTGCCCCGGTTCGCGTACCCCTGTCCCGGCTGTCGCACCACGAACAGCCTGCACGACGCCGGCTGCGACTTCGAGGGGACCGAGTGGCACCACGTCGAGCAGGCGTACACGGACCTCCTGACGGTCCTCGTGGACGGCCCCGTCAGCGAGTCCGCGCTGCAACACGCCGTCCACGACGAGTGGTCCGGCCTCCACCGCGCCGCGCTGGACCTGCTCCGGCGCGAGGGGCGCGTCGAGGAGAACGGCGACACGCTGGAGCTGCTCACCGCCGAGCGCTACCGCGAGGAGGTGTCCGAGCCCACCCGCGAACCGATGGCGACCATCTACCGTGAGGGGAGCTACCCCGGCTGCCACGACAACGCCGTGTTCGCGCTCGTGGCGTGGTACGAGATGGTCGGCCTCTCGTGGGCGGAGACCCGGGAGAACGTCGTCGAGTGGCTCCACCGCTCGGGGACGTGGGAGCGCGGCGGCTTCGAGGAGTCGAGTCCCGAACAGCTCGTCGACAGCAAGCGCCACGTGTACGAGGCCGGCTACGGGTGGAAGGAGAAGGCGCAGGCAGCGAAGCGCGTGATCGAGCGTCACGGCTGAGTTCGGGGAGGTGCCCGGCGGCCGCGCCGCGGAACGCCGCCGCGGCGCGGTCGGCGGGCGTCGGCGGGAGCGGATGCGGACCCGGCGAACGTCCCGCCGTGAGAACTCACCACGGCGGATAAGTCCCCGCCGGCCGTCGGTCCGGTGTGCCCGCGTCTCCCGACCAGTCCCCGGCCGGTGACGACGACGACGACGATGCCGCCGGCGGGTCCCGCCGCGCGGTCGCGGTCGTGATCGCCGTCGTCTTCCTCGACCTGCTCGGCTTCGGCGTCGTCATCCCGATCCTTCCCTTCTACGTCCGCTCGTTCGGCGTGAGCGACGTGTTCATCGGGCTCATCGCCGCCGCCTACTCGCTCGCGCAGTTCCTCGCGGCGCCGACGCTCGGGCGGATCTCCGACGAGCGTGGCCGGAAGCCGGTGATCGCCTTCTCGGTCGCGATGGCCGGGGTCGCGTGGCTGGTGTTCGGCTTCGCGACCGAGATCGGTTCCGTCGCCGGCTCCGCGGCCGCCGTCGCGACCCTGCTGCTCTCGCGGACGCTCGCGGGCGCCGCCGGCGGGAACATCTCCGCCGCACAGGCGTACATCGCCGACGTGACCCCGCGGGAGCGGCGGGCCGGCGCGCTCGGGCTCGTCGGCGCCGCCTTCTCGCTGGGGTTCGTGTTCGGCCCCGCGCTGGGGGGCGTCGCCGCGAGCGATCAGGTCGTCGCCGCCGCCGACGCGCTGCTCCCGTCGGTCGTTCCGACGACGCGGTTCACGCTCCCGAGCTTCCTCGCCGCGGGGCTGTCGTTCCTCGCGGCCGGCGCCGCCGTGGTCGTCCTTCGAGAGCCCGAGCGTACGCGACGGGGCAGCGCAAGCCGACGGTCGCTGGTCGGCCAGTTCCGCTCGGCGCTCGCGGACGACGCGCTCCGGCCGCTGGTCGCGTCGTACTTCGTCACCTCGGTCGCGTTCGCCGGCATCCAGGTGATGTTCATCCCGTTCGCCGCCGACTTCTACGGCTACGACGCGACCGCCGCGGCCGTGTTCCTCACGTACATCGGCGTGCTCGGCACGATCAATCAGGGCGCGCTCGTCGGGCCGTTGGAGCGCCGCCTCGGCGCGGTCCGGCTGGCCGTGATCGGCGGCACCGCGCTGGCGGCGTCGCTCGCGATCCTCCCGTTCACGCCGGAAGTCGGCGGCCTGCTTCCGCTGCCCGGCGGGACCGGCGACGGCCTGTTGACCGGGCCGGTCCTCACCGGACCGACCGTCGCGCTGTTCGGGGTGGGCGCGCTGCTGTCGTTCGGCAACGGCTCGCTGAACGTCTCGCTGTCGACGCTGGTGTCCGAGCGGGCGAGCGACGAGACGCAGGGGGCGGCGTTCGGCGTCACCCAGGGGGCGGGGAGCCTCGGCCGGACCGTCGGCCCGCCGACGGCCGCCGCGGCGTACGTGCTCGCGTACTGGTCGCCGTTCGTCGCCGGGGCGGTGCTGCTGGTTCCGGTGGTGTGGGTGCTGTCTCGCGGTGGGGTGACAGAGTCGATGGAAGCGTGGTGAGCGGCCGTTCGGGGGCGCTCGCGGAGGCCGCCGGAAACGGATCTCGAAGCCCGCCGGGGACCGGATCAGGACGGGTCCCGCCGCGCTCGGCGGCCGAGCGGGAACGTCCCCGGGGATATTACTCCTCGGGCGGCGACCGTCCGGTATGCACCCGGGGCGACCCTCCACCCCGCAGCGAGCGACGAGTCGACTCTTGAGCACCCTCGCGACGGCGGCCGCGATCGGCGCCGCCGCGGCGATCCCCTCCCCGCGACCGTTCCTCGACGTCTTCGCGGCCCTGACGGCCGCGGGCGCCGCCGCGGCCGCCATCGTGGGGTCGGGCGCCGCGTGGACCGACAGCGGGCGGCTGTTGTGGGGCGCCGCGCTGGCGATGACCGGCGTCGCGCTCGCGGCCGTGGTCACCGTCGGCTTCGCGTTCGCGCCCGCCGCCGCGTGCCTCCTGAGCGCCGCCCTCGTGTCGGGGGCGGTCGGCGTCCCGCGCGCCGCCCGGGACGAGCCGACCTGAACCGCCCGACGTGGTTGGCGGCCTCCCGATCCACCGACCGACTGATCCGCCGACGGCAGCTCAGCGAACCGAGTCGACCGCGGCCGGAACGTCCGCGGGACCGTCGACGTGGACCGCCTCCCATCCGCGCTCTCGGGCGCCGGCCACGTCGGACTCCTCGCCGTCACCGATCATCACCCGACGGTCCGCCTCGATGAGCGCCTCGGCTCGCTCGAACGGCTCCGGGGCGGGCTTGTGTGCCCCGGCCTCGTAGCTGACGACCGTCGCGTCGACGTGGGTGACCAGCCCCGAATCGCGGAGCTTTCGGCGTTGCCACTCGGGAACGCCGTTCGTACAGACGCCGACCGCGACGTCGTCTGCGGCCGCGAGCGTCGAGAGCGTCTCTCGGACCGCGGGCGGCGTCTCGACGGCGTCGTACTCCGCGTCGCGGACGGCCGTAACGAACGACTCGGGAGCGGCGTCGGCGTCGACGGTCGCGAGCGCGTCCGCGGCCGCCCGGCGATACGGCTCGGGCGTGAGGTCGCCGAAGTACTCGAAGAAGGCGTCGTTGTAGGCGGCCGCGAACGCGTCGGCGTCCCCGATCCCGACCGCCTCGCAGGCGGTCGCGAGCACCCTCCCGTAGTCGGGGAACGAGACGAGCGTGCCGTCGAGGTCGAACCAGATGGCGATCGTCACGCGCTGGAGCGCGGTCGAATCGGCCGAAAAGTCGTCGATCCCGATGCGAGGGATTACTCGCTCTGGATGCGCGGCGCGAGCATGTACGTGACCTGCCCCATCCCCTCGCCGAACTCGTAGTGCAGCTTCACCGGGAACTCCTCGCCGAGCTCGACGCGGACCTCCGCGTCCTTCGGGATGGCCTTGTTCATGTCCTTGAGGTAGTCGAGGCTGAACAGCGAGTCGGCCGGACCGGCCTGCAGGTCGATGAGGTCCTCGCGGTCGAGCCGGAGGTCGACGTCGTCGGTGTCGCCCTCGGCCTCGATGAAGAACGCCTCCTCCGCCTCGTCGACGCGCAGGCGGATGTGGTCGGACACCATGTCGGCGGCCGTGATCCCGCGGGCGATCTGGGCGCCCTCGACGACGATCTCCGCCGGGAGGTCCAGATCCGGGATGTCCGGCTCCTGTCGGATGGAGTCGGGATCGATGAGCGCGAGCGTGTAGCTCAGCCCCTCGATGTGGATGTGGAGCTTGCGGGTCTCCTCGTCGAGTTCCAACTGAATGAGGTCGCCGGAGTCGGCCATCCCGGCGATGTCCTCGAGCCTGTTGAGGTTGACCCCGATGACCCCTCCGTCGGCCTCGTAGGACTCGAACGCGGCGGCCTCGAGCGTGAGGTCGACCATGCCGACGTTGGCCGGGTCGACGGCGCGGATCGCGAGTTCGTCCTCGTTGAGCCGGATCTTGCACTCGTCGACCAGCACGCTCACCGAGTCGAGCGCGTCGCGGAGGGTAGACGCGCTCACGATGGCCTTGAACATATATCCCGGGCTACGAGTGTGCCCGTAAAAATACCCGCGGTTCCCGCTCCGGATCGGAGCACGTTCGCGGTCCCGTTCCGCACGGAGCGTCGAGTCGGAGCGCGATCGGTCACCTCGGGCCCGTTCGGGATCGGCGGGAGGCCGAGTTTCCGGGGGTCCCCGGTAGCTGTGGCACCGGCGAAGACCGGGACGGTATCGCGATGCCGTCCATCGGGCGTTCGATCGGGACGGGGACGGTCTGAAACATAGTTTGAAGGAACGGCACTGTGAAGCGGTAGCCAGTAACATGAGCGAATCAGGAGGCGGCGTGCTGGTGTCGACGTATCGAGAGCGGTTCGGGAACCCGTTCACCACCGACGAGGTGTACGGGTACTGGCTGTTCGTCGCCGGGACCGTCGTCGCGGTCGTGGGGATGGCGGTGTTCCTCACGTCGATGGGGGCGGGGCGGACCGGAACCCGGGGGATCGCGTACCTCCTCTCTGGTGTCGGACTCGCGACCGCCTTCTCCGGGCTCGTGGTCGGTCAGTCGTTCCACCGAACCGCGAAGCTGCTGGTGTACGTCGGGCTCCTCGTCTGTCTCGCCGCGATGGCGTGGTTCCTGACCGTCTTCCCCGGACAGTGGGCGCTCGGCTCGGGGAGCGCGCAGGGGGTCGTCGCGGTGTACACCCTCGGGCTGGCGCTCATCACCCTCTCGGGCGCGCTCGCACCCATCTCGGTCGGGCAGAGCCGCGCGCGCCAGGCCGTCGAGGAGCAGTTGGCCGACGCCCGATCCGACGACGTGGCCGACGACCGGCGGATCGAGGAACTGGAGGCGGCGGTCGCCGAGCGCGACGACCGGATCGACGCCCTCGAGTCCGAGCTGACGGAGTCCCGGGCGGAGGCCGAGAGCGCGGCCGCGGAGGCCGAGTCCGCCCGCGAGGAGACCGCGGCTGTACGCGAGGAGACCGCCGCCGCACGCGAGGAGACGGCGTCGGTGCGCGACGACCTGAACGCGGCGGCCTCACACGTCAACGCGCTCTCGAAGAGCTCGGCGACGTTCGACGTGTACCGCGACAAGTCCGGGCAGTGGCGCTGGCGGCTCGTCCACCGCAACGGCAACATCATCGCGACCTCCGGCGAGGGGTACAGCTCCGACCGGACCGCCCGCCGCGGAATGCGCAGCGTCAAGCGCAACTCGCTGGGCGCGGCGGTCGTCTGGCAGCGCGACGAGGAGGACCCCGAGCCGATCGTCGAGCCGGTCGCCGAGGAGCCGAACGCGCAGTTCCGACTGTACCGGGACACCGACGACGAGTACCGCTGGCGGCTCCGGCACGACAACGGCGAGACCATCGCGGCGGCGACCCGCGGCTTCTCCTCGAAGTCGTCGGCGAGGGACGGGATCGAGTCGGTTCGGTCGGCCATCGGTCCCGCCGACTACCTGGAGTTCGATCCGGCGGGGATCGAGGTGTACGAGGACGCGGCCGGCGAGTTCCGCTGGCGACTCGTCCACCGGAACGGGAACATCCTGGGCGACTCCGGCGAGGGCTACGCCAGTCGGTCGAACGCCCGCCGAGCCGCCGACCGCGTCCAGGACGTGGTCGGTGACGCCGCCGTCGACGCCGACTCCGGCGTCCGGTTCGAGACGTTCGAGGACGCCGAGGGCGGCCACCGCTGGCGGCTCGTCGCCGCCAACGGGGAGGCCATCGCGGACTCCGGCGAGGGGTACAGCTCCCGGTCGAAGCTGACGGACGCGATCGAGCGCGTTCAGGAGTACACCCCCGACGCCGACCGACTCACGATGGCCACCGCGGCCATCGAGGTGTACGAGGACGCCGGCGGCGAGTTCCGCTGGCGCCTGCGTCACCGCAACGGGACGATCCTCGGAACGTCGGGCGAGGGGTACACGGGCCGGTCGAAGGCCCTCGACGCCGTGAACGGCGTGAAGCGACACGCGCCGAACGCGCCGATCGAGGAGGAGATCGAGGAAGCCGGCGACGAGGTAGAGTCCGCGGGCGACGAAGAGTAGGCCACGGCGGCGGAGCGGGGCCGAGTCGGGGGCGACTCCGGTGACGGTCGCCCCCGAGTCCCGCGAGTCCGGGCCGCACGGACGCGTTAGTTGTACTCCGAGAGCGTCGTGCGCCGCTTCTCCGCGTCCGGGACGTTCGTTATCAACACCTCGGCGACCTCCCCACGGTTGTCCCCGTCGCTGTTGATCGAGCGGGTCGCGCCGACGACGGTCACGGTGAACTGATCGTACTCCTCGTACAACTCCGCGACCGGCGGCGAGTTCGAGATGACGACCGAGACGCCGTTCGCGTCGAGGTCGACCGCGAGGTCCCGAAGCCGTTTCTGGTCGTCCTTGTCGAATCCCTCGGCGTGGTAGTCGGTGAAGTTCGCCGTGGTCGAGACGGGCTCGTAGGGCGGATCGAAGTAGACCAGATCCCCGGCGTCCGCCTCCCCGCGGACGTACTCGAAGTCCTCGTTGTGGATCGTCGTGTCCCGCAACACCTCGTGGAGCGTGCGGATCCGCTCCGCCTGCACCCAGTCGGGGTTCGCGTAGCGGCCGACGGGGACGTTGAACTCGCCGCTGTTGTTCTCGCGGTAGAGCCCGTTGAAACACGTTCGGTTCAGATAGAGGAACAGCGAGGCCTCACGGAGTCGCTGGTCGTCGGTCTTGTCGTCGACCTCGTGGAGGTCGTTGAACTCGTCGCGGGCGTCGTAGTAGTAGTCCTCGTCGTGTTCGTGCGTCTCGTTCTCCGCGATCAGGTCCTCGGGATCGCGGTCGCGGATGACCTCGTACAGCGTCACCAGCCGGTCGTTGAGGTCGTTGATCGAGCCGCGTTCCGGCTCCAGGTGGAAGTAGACGGCGCCGCCGCCGACGAACGGTTCGTGGTAGCGCTCGAAGTCGGCGGGAAACTGAGCCGTGATCTCGGAGAGCAACTGGCGTTTGCCCCCCGCCCACTTGAGGATCGGCTCGACCATGCTGTTGGTGCCACTCGCTCGCGGCCGTTCTTAAACGCTGGCAAGCGCCGCGTCGGCGGGCCGAGCGTGGACGCCACCCGCGGCGCGGCGGGAGATATCGGCGGCTACGCGGTCGGCGACATGGAATCGAGGTTCGAGACCGACTCGTACGCCGCAAGCGCCGCGACGCCGAGCGCCAGCCCGCCGAGCGACTCGCCCCAGGTGTGGGCGCCCGCGAGGGGACGGGCGACGACCATCCCGAGCGCGACGAGCACGAGCGGCGCCGCGCGCCGGTCGACGAGCGCGAGGAAGCCGGCCGGAACCACCGCGTACAGGACGTGGCTCGACACGTCCCACAGGGGCGTGATCAGGAGGTGCGGGACGGTCACGGCGACGAGCAGGAGCGCGTAGTCGGGGACGATCGACCCCCAGTCGGCACGCCGCCACCAGCCCCAGACGACCGAGAGCCCGACCCCGAGCCCCACGCTTCCGGTGGCGTCCGTCGTCCACGCGGGCGCCGCGGCGAGGAGCCGTGGGACCCCCAGGTAGACGACGAACGCGACCGCCCAGCCGAGTCCGAGGACGGCGATCCGGGCGGCGATCCCGGTCCACGACCGCCGGGTCGACCGCCACCACTCGTAGCAGACGGCCGTCAGTCCACACAGGAGCACGAACAGCTCGGGGGCGAACACCGCGGAGTACGTCGACGCGATCGACGCGGACATACGGTGTCGGCGGCGGCGGAAGCGTGGTGGTCGTTTCGATCCGCGGCCGGGTTCACTCCCCGTTCCGGTCCCGCATGACCTCCTCGGCGGGGCCCGTCCGGGCGTCAGTGCCGAGCTTCACGCCCGCGTTCAGGCTCGTCTGGATCCCGGTCTTGACCCCGTCGCCGCAGACGACGCCGTACTTCCGTCGGTCCGTCGAGACCAGCTCCCCCTTCACCATCGTCCGCACGGGCTCGTCGTCGTGTCTGAGGTTCGCGACGGTCGTCCCCGCGCCGAAGTTCACGTCGCGGCCGAGCACGCTGTCGCCGACGTACGAGAGGTGCCCGACCGTCGCGCCCTCCATCAGCACGCTGTTCTTCACCTCGACGGCGTGCCCGATCTTCGCGTCCGAACCCACGAGCGTCGCCCCCCTGACGTACGCGTTGGGCCCGACGCTCGCGCCGGCGCGGACCAGCGCCGGTCCCTCGATCACGACGCCCGCGTCGACCGTCGCGCCCGCCTCGACGACGACGTCCCCGCGCAGGTCCGCGTCCGGGTGGACCTCGCCGTCGACCCGCCGGTCGAGCTCGCCGATCCGCCACTCGTTGGCCGCCAGCAGCTCCCAGGGGCGGCCGACGTCGAGCCAACGGTCGAACGGGACCGCCGAGACGGCGAACTCCTCGCAGGCGCGTTCGAGCACGTCGGTGAGCTCGAGCTCCCCGCGCTCGCTCTCCCCGACATCGAGCCAGCCCTGGGCCTCGGCCGGGAACAGATACGCCCCGGTGTTGATCAGGTTCGAGGGCGGATCGGCCGGTTTCTCGATCACGCCGGTCACGCGGCCGTAGCCGTCGGTCCCGTCCTCGGTTCCTTCCGTCCGGAGCACGCCGTACGCGCTCGGGTTGTCGACGCGGTAGGAGCCGACGGCCGGGGCGTCGTCGTACAGCTCCCGAAGCGACGCCTCGTCGTACAGGGCGTCGCCGTTGAGGACCGCGAACGGCCCCTCGTCGAGGTGCGGTTCCGCCGCGCGAACGGCGTCGGCGGTGCCGCGTTGTTCCGGCTGTTCGGCGTACTCGACCGGGATTCCGGCGTACTCCTCGCCGAAGAACCCGCGCACGTCGGCCGACTCGTAGCCGACGACGACGACGAGCCTCGAGGCGCCGGCGGCGGCGGCGGTCGCGGCGGCGTGTGCGACCAGCGGCCGGTCCGCGACCGGGAGCATCGGCTTCGGCCGACGGTCGGTCAGCGGGCGCATCCGGGTGCCGATCCCCGCCGCGAGAAGGACAGTCTGCATACACGTGGGACCGTTCGCCCGGATATTAAACGGTCGTCCGCCTCCGGACCGTTAGTTCATTATGTCCTTCGCCACTGACGTGTAACAGTGAGCGCGACGATCGTCACCGTCGACGACGACGAGACGACGCGGCAGCTCCTCCGGCACCGCCTGGGCCGGGAGGGGTACGACGTTCACGTGTTCCCCGACGGACAGGCGGCGGCCGAGGGGTTCGGCGACCTCCCGAAAGACCCGGACCTGCTGGTGTTGGACGTGATGATGCCGCGGCTGGACGGGAAGCGCCTGCTGCGGCGGATCCGGAACGGCGAGACCGCCCTCGACGCCGAAACCCCGGTCATCATGCTCACCTCCCGCGCCAGGGAGGCCGACGTGCTCGACGGCTTCGAGTCGGGCGCGAACGACTACCTCGCGAAGCCGTTCAGTCCGTCCGAGCTGGTCGCCCGCGTCCGGAGACAGCTCCCCGGGTGATCGCGCCGATGGATCCCGTTCGTTCCTTCCTCCGCTCCTCCCTCCGCGCTCGCCATCGACACGCCACGTCAGGGCCGCTCCAGACCGGATCGCTCGGCGGCATCGACGAACGGCTCGTGCTCTGGGTCGGCGTCGTCATCGGGTCGCTGCTCGTCGCCGTGTTCGTGCTCACGGTCGCGGTGTCGGGGTACGAGGCGTGGCTCCGACGGCGGCGCGAGGCCGTCCGCGACGACGTCCGGAGCGGCCTGCTCGATCGCCTGTACGACCCCGACGAGCCCGGCTGGGAGGCGTGGGTCGAGGGGATGAACGGCCCCGAGCGGCACGTGGCGACGGACTTGCTCGACGAGTACCTCCGGACGCTCGAGGGCGCCGACGCCGACCGACTCCGCGGCCTCGGGGACGCGCTGGGGATCGGTGAGCGCTCCCGCGGCCGGCTCGACGCGCGCGACGAGTACGCCCGGCTCCGGGCGCTGGGGTGGCTCACGCTCCTGCGGGACGTCCCCGAGTCGGTCGCCGCCGGCGAGCACGACCCCGCGACCCCGCGCGAGCGCGCCGCCGTCGCCAGGCTGCTGTACGAGACGGACCCCGAGGCGTACGCCGATCGGGCGGTCGACGTGCTCCTCGCGGACGCGCGCGAGCCGTTCCCGGCGTTCGGGACGGACACGCTCTACCGGCTGGCGACGACGGATCCGACGGCGGTCGTCGAGCGCGCCGCCGCCGACTACGGCCGGTGGTCGCCGGACCTCCTCGCGCAGGTGCTGGTGGTCTGTCGGGCCGTCGAGACCGGACTGGCGGGTGCGGACCTGTCGTGGATCGTCGCGCTACTGGAGCACGAGGCCGAGGCGGTCCGGGTCGAGGCGGCGCTCACCCTCGCGCGGTTCGGCTGGCGAACGCCGATCCGGGAGGAGGCGTTCCTCAGGCGGGCGACCGACGACGACTCCCCCCGTGCGCGCGGCGCCGGCTACGCCATGCTCGGCGCGTGGGGCGACGAGCGGTCCGTCGCGGTACTCGGGGCCGCGCTCCGCGAGGAACCGAACGACCGGGCTTTGCTCGCGGGCGCGGAGGCGCTCACGGACGCCGGCGTCCCCCGCGAGGAGGTCCCCGAGCGGGCGCGACCGGCCTGGGAGTGGGTCCGCGAGCAACGACGGTACGACGACCGCGCTCGCAACGTCGACCCCGGGGACGGGGAGGTGGCTGTGTCCTCCGACGGCCACGGGACACCCGACCGCGAGGAGTCCGAACGGGCCGAGATCGATGCGTTCGAGCCGGGTCCGACCGAGGGGCCGCCGGAGGGGGGTACCTGAGCCGTGCACACCCTCAGACACCTCGTGCTCGCCGTACTCGCGACGACGGGGACCCTCGTCGTGGGCTACTACGCGGTCGTGAACGTCTTCTATCTCCTGATCCACGCGCTCGGGCTGCTGGAACTGCGTGACGACGTCCGCGAGGCGTCGTACGACCCGCCGTACCAGCCGTTCGACAGTCCCTCCTACCCCGGCGTCGGGCTGCTCGTCCCGGCGTACAACGAGGCGGCGACCATCGCCGAGAGCACGCGCTCGATGCTCGCGCTCAACTACCCGGACATGGAGCTCGTCGTCGTCAACGACGGGTCGACCGACGACACGCTCGAGGTGTTGAAGCGGGAGTACGACCTCGAGCCCGTCGACGCCGAGGTGCCGCTCGCCGTCCCGTCCGAGCCGATCCGTGCGGTGTACCGCTCGACGATCTACGAGGAACTGCTCGTCGTCGACAAGGAGAACGGCGGCAAGAGCGACGCGCTCAACGCGGCGCTGTGGCTCACGGAGAAGGAGCTGTTCTGCGCGGTCGACTCGGACACCGTGATCGACCGGGAAGGGCTGTTGCAGATCGTCAGACCGTTCCTCGCGGAGCCCTCCCGAGCGGTCGCCTCCGGCGGCACCATCCGCGTCGCCAACGAGTGCGTCGTGGAGGGCGGCGTCGTCGAGGAGGTCAACCTCCCGAGGACCGGCCTCCCGGGGCTGCAGGTGATGGAGTACCTCCGCGCGTTCTACTCCGGCCGGCTCGGAATGAACCGGCTGAACGGGCTCATCCTCATCTCCGGCGCGTTCGGCGTGTTCCGGACGGACCTGGTCCGCGACATCGGCGGGTACGACCACGACACCATCACCGAGGACTTCGACGTGGTGATGCGGCTCCACAAGCACCTCTCGGAGCTCGACCGGGAGTACACGGTCGATTTCGTCCCCGAGCCCGTCGCGTGGACGGAGGTTCCCGCCTCCCGGACGGTCCTCAGCAGACAGCGCCGGCGCTGGTACCGAGGGATGCTGGAGACGGTCGTCACACACCGCGACATGCTGTTCAACCCCCGGTACGGGCCCGTCGGCCTGCTCGTCCTCCCGATGTTCGTCGCCGCCGAGGTGTTCGGGCCGCTCATCGAGGGGATCGGCTACGTCCTCCTGCCGCTGGCGTGGTACGTCGGCGCGCTCAACGTCGAGTTCTTCGTCGTCTTCTTCCTGTTGACCACCGGGTTCGGGGTCTTCCTCTCGTGGTTCGGGATCTTCTCGGAGGCGTGGAGCTTCAACCGCTACGAGAAGCCGGGACAGATACTTCGACTCCTCTGGTACGGCGTCCTCGAGAACTTCGGCTACCGGCAGTGGAAGACGGCCGTCTCCTGGCGGGGGCTCGTCGAGTACCTCCGCGGGAACACGGAGTGGGGTGCGATGGACCGAGCTGGATTCAGCACGGGCGCGGACGACGGGGACGGCGACGGCGGCGAGGAGAACGACTGACTCGATGAGGACCGGAAGTGGGGGAGGCCCCCCGGATCCGGCTCGGCGGCGCGGAGGCGACCGCCGCGGTTTCGATTCATGTCCGATCGAGTTCACGATTTCATCCACAACCGATATTCTCGTCCCGTGAGAAACGCGGCCCATGACGGACGACCCCGAGCCGGCCGCCGACGAGTACTTCGCGGACCTCTACCGGCTCGCCGGCTCGACCGATATCCCCCTCGAGGAGAAGATCGAACGAGCGATCGAGATCGGGCGCGATCGGCTCGGCGCCACCCACGGCGTGCTCTCGTACACCGGCGACGGGCAGTACGAGGTGCTCGACTCGACGATCGAGTCGGGGAAGTACGCACCCGGAGGCGTGAGCGAGCTCGCGACCACGTGGTGCCGTCACGTCGTCGACGAGCGCGACGTCCTCGGGTTCGGCGACGTGGACGACAGCGAGTACGCCGACGACGTCGCCCGCGAGAGCACCGGGCTCCACTGTTATCTCGGCGCCCCGGTCGTCGTCGACAACGAGTCGTTCGGAACGCTGTGTTTCTCCAGTCCGGAGCCCCGCGACGCCGACTTCACCGAGACGGAACGGCGGTTCGTCGCGCTGCTCGCCAAGTGGGTCTCCTTCGAACTTGAGCGGGACAAGCACCACCGCGAGCTCCGCCGACAGAACGAGCGCCTCGACGAGTTCGTCGGGATCGTCGCCCACGACCTCCGGAACCCCCTCTCGACGGCGATGGGCTACACCGAGCTGGCGCTGGAGGAGGCGGAGGGACAGCAGCGGGAGTTCCTCGAGACCGTCGACGGCGCCATCGATCGGATGGAGGCTCTCATCGCCGACCTGCTCGAACTCGCCCGAAACGGGTGCGACGTGGGCCAGCGGGAGGCGGTCGATCTGGCGGCGCTGGCCCGGGACGCGTGGAACCACGTCTCGACGCCGGAGGCGTCGCTCACCCTCCGGACGGACGCGACCGTCTACGCGAACCGCTCCCGGCTGCAGCAGCTGCTGGAGAACGCGTTCCGGAACGCCGTCGAGCACGCCGGCGACGACGTGACCGTCACCGTCCGCGACACCGACGACGGCTTCGCCATCGAGGACGACGGCCCCGGTCTCCCCGACCACATCGAGGGGACGCTCTTCTCCGAGGAGGTCGAGCGGGAGTCGGGAGCCGGCCTGGGCCTGCTCATCATCGAGCGGGTGGTGAACGGGCACGGCTGGAAGGGGTCGGTGCACTCCGACGACACCGGGACCGTGTTCGAGTTCCACGGCGTCGGCCGGGCGACGCCGACCGCCGTCCTCCCCGAGCAGACGGCCTGATCGCGGGCCGCCACCGCGGTCCCGCGGAACCTGTCCTCGTCACACCGAGACAGGGATCACCGTTCCCGAGATCCTCCCCGTGTGTGACCAGCTGGACCCGCAAAACGGGTGCGTCAACCCTTTCAGCGCACGCAGCATTCTTCAGTGTATGACTGAGCCGATCTCGCTCGCGCGGGTGGCGACCGAACACTCGGGCGGGCCGAACGCGTCGGGGAGGGTCGCGAGGTAACGATGGCCGGCAAGGACGACTACTACAACCGGGCGAAACAGGAGGGCTACCGCGCACGGTCGGCCTACAAGCTCCGCCAGATCGACGACGAGGTCGACCTGTTCGATCACGGCGACACCGTCGTCGACCTCGGCGCCGCCCCCGGCGGGTGGCTCCAGATCGCCGCCGAGGCGGTGACCGAGGCCGGTCGCGTCGTCGGCGTCGACCTCCAGCGGATCGACGACCTCGACCACCCGCACGTCGAGACGGTCCGCGGCGACATGACCGAGGAGCGAACGCGCTACTACCTCCGGAAGGCGCTCGGCGTCGACCCGGACGGCCGTGACGCGCCGTCCGGATCCGCGGACCCGGACCCGGACGACGGCGTCGAACCCGAGCGCCCCGTCGACGTGGTGGTCTCGGACATGGCGCCGAACATGACCGGCGAGTACCAGCTCGATCACGCCCGCTCGATCCACCTCTCCCGGCAGGCGTTCGACACCGCGCTGGAGCTCCTGAAGCCGGGCGGCGACTTCGTCGTGAAGGTGTTCGACGGGCCCGACCTCGCGGACTTCCGCGACGACGTGGCCGCCGAGTTCCAGTACGTCCGGGCGTACACTCCCGAGGCGAGCCGGAAGCGCTCCTCCGAGCGCTACCTGATCGCCCGCGGACGCACCGACTCCCCCGTCTCCGAGGGCGACCGGCTCACCGTCGAGGTGACCGACGTGGGCGAGGAGGGCGACGGGGTCGCCCGCGTCGACGGGTACACGCTGTTCGTTCCCGGCGCAGAGGCGGGCGAGACCGTCGAGGTCGTCGTCGACGACGTGAAGCCGCGGTTCGGCTTCGCCGAGCGCGTCGATTGAGGACGGCGCGGACGGCGTCCCGGACGGAACGATCCGTCGGGCCGATCACAGCGACTTCGCCGCCTCGATCTTCACGCGGTGGAACTCTCCCGGCCCGTACGGCCGGTCGAACTCGAAGGTGACCGCCGCCGGATCGTTCGCGAGCAGCACGTCGTTCCTGCGCTCCCGGACGACCGTGGTCCCGTTCGCGGCGAGGAGTTTGACTGCGACGTCCGCGGTGAGGCTGTCGCTCGATTTGTTCACGTAGACGGTGATGCCACTCGCGCCCGTTCCGTCGTACATGAGGTCGTAGCCGTCGACGACGATCGAGTCGGTCCCCGTGCGTCCGAGCACCTGCTCGGTTCGACTGTCGTCGCGGAGGACGGGCAGGCCGGCGGAGGCGACCCCCACGGACGCGACGTCGGCGAGGACGAGGACGACGACGGCGAGGATCCGGGCGTTCACGGTCGTTCCGGTCACGACGGGTCAGTCCGCTCGATAGTGACCTCGACCCGGTCGACGTCCGAGACGGCGTAGTCGGACCCCAAGTCGATCGTCGTGTTCGTCGTCGTCTCGGCCGCGAACTGCTCGCCGGTCACGGTCGAACTCGCGACCGTCGTCGACCCGTTCTTCAGCGCGAGGTGGACCGCGCCGGTGTGGTCGGTCGTCCCGGTGTTGTTAACGGTGACCGTGACGCCGGTGACGTTGATCCCGTCGTAGGTCAAGCGTTGGGCGTCGACCGTCAGGTCCGTCGACCCCGAGATGTCCCCCCTGACCGGAACGATCGGGTCGGGGTTGCGGTCGAGGACGGTGACCGCGGTCGCGGTGCCGACGCTGGTCACGACCACGAGGAGGAGCGCGAGTTTGATCGAGATGACCGCGTTGAGACTCGTCATGAGGGAACCCATATGTACCTCCCCTATTAGATGTGATACCTGAGTGCGAAGGTATTTCGACCGATCCCGCGACGTGACGAACATGATCGGAGGGGACGGGAAAGGGTCGATGGTAGAGCTGGAGTTCGACATCAGCGACGCCGGGTTCTTCCTCGTGGAGGCGTCCGAGGCCGAGGAGTGCGATCTCAGGCTGGAGGAGATCATGCAGCGGTCGGACGGCACCGTCGTCGAGTACCTCTCCGTCTCGGGGGCCGACCCCGACCGGGTGGCGCGGCTGGCGGGCGAGGCGGACGACATCGAGGACGTCCGGTTGGTGTACGCCGACGACGAGAGCGCGCTGTTCGAGTTCGTCTCCACGTCGGCCATCGCCACCACGCTCGCCAACGACCGGACGCACGTCAGCGACATCGAGGCGACCGCGGGCGACGGCCGGCTGGTCGTCGAGGTGCCGCCGCACGTCGACGCGACCGCGGTCGTCGACAGCTTCCTCACGAGCTACCCCGACGCCGAGTTGCTCGCGAAGCGAACGCTCGACCGGAAGTCGCCGCTCATCACCCCGGCACAGGGCCGGGAGGCGGCGCTCCACGGGCTGACCGACAGACAGTTGCAGTCGCTGCGGACCGCATACGCGATGGGCTACTTCGAACGCCCCCGGGAGACGACGGCCGCGGAGGTGGCCGACGAACTGGGGGTCACGGACTCGACGTTCGGTCAGCACCTCCGGGTCGCAGAACGGAAAGTGTTCGACGAGCTGTTCGAGCCGGACCGACGGTAACGAACCCGCCCGCCTCAGACACCGACGCCCGCGGTGTCGGCGTCGCCGTCGCGCACGAGCGCGACCGCCGCGTACACCAGCGGCGTGTCCACCAGCGCGATGAGGAGCTTGAGGACGTACTGTCCGACGACGAGCGACACGAGCACCGGTGTGGGAAGCGCCACGCCGATTCCGAGGACCGCGGGCGCGACCGCGAACGCGACGAGCGTGAACACGACCGTGTCGATGAGCTGGCTCGACGCCGTCGACCCGACGTTGCGCAGCCACAGCGCGTCGCCGTCGGTGAACTCGCGGATGCGGTGGAACGCGATCACGTCCCAGTTCTGACTGATCACGTAAGCGGCGAGCGAGCCGAGCACGACGTTGCCCGACAGCCCGAGCACCGTCTCGAAGGCTGCGGGGTCGACGGATCCCTGTGCCGCGGGCGTCGCGATGGTCGCGAACACCAGCGCCAGCAGGACGAAGTTCATTCCGAACGCGACGTTCACAACCTTCCGGGCGTACTCCTTGCCGTACAGCTCCGAGAGGCAGTCGGAGGCGAAGAAGGTGACCGCGTACGCGAGCGTCCCGCCCGGGGCGGTGACGGCGCCGAGCACGGGCAGCGAGACCGCGAGCAGCTTCGCCGAGATCACCTGAGCGGTGACCAGCGCCGACACGAACAGCGCGGTGAGCACGACCGCGGCCACCGGGACCTCTAGCCGGCGCGGCTCCGCGGCGGCGACGCCCTCGCCGCCGCTCATTCGGTGGCTTCCTCCGCTCCGTTCTCCCCCGATTCCTCCTCGGCCAGGCGACCGTGACGCGCGTCGATCTCGTCGAGCACGTCCAGCGTCTTGCGCACCGAGGCGCGGACCGCGTCGCTTCGGTTCACGAACTTCCCGTCGTCGCCGACGTGTTCGTCGAGGTCCGCGAGCAGCTCTCCGGGCATCTCGACGCTTATCTTGGGCATACCACTATCACCACTCGGACAGGTCCGTCGGGACTCGGACAACCGTGCTGCGGTCGCTGTGACGTTCAGGCATCGTAGTATTCTCTGTCGAATATCTGAATCGGACCATTAAAACGGTACTGCTTACGAAGCTCACGTTGGTCCGGCGATCGAACGGCGTCGGATCGTCACCCGCCGAGCCTTCCGTACGATGGCCTCGGTGCCTCACCGATGCCGGAGTGACGTCGCGACAACTCTCACTATAACTTTCACTACAGGAGTGTACTCTCGGACAATGGAACTCGGCGCCGAACTGCGGGAGCAGGGGCGGGGGATGGCGGGGGCGCTCTTGGTCCTCGGCATCTCCTTCGCCTACACTGTCGAGACCTGGCGGCTGGCCGTCGATATCCCGGTCACTCATCTGATCGGGTTCGTCGTCGCCGGCCTCGCGATGGTCGTTTTGATCACGCGCAGCGTCGGCTTCAGATCCGAAGAGGGCACCGAGGCGGGAGGCACCGATACCGGACTGCGTCGAAACGGCGGGTCGCCCCTCTGGGTCGAGTCCGCCGAGATCGTCTTCCAGAGCCTCTTCATCGGGTATTCGACCCTGGCTTTGCTCGGGGTCATCGATCTCCGAACGCCGGTTCGCGTGGTGGTCCGGATAGGACTGATACAGGTCGTCCCGCTCGCGGTCGGCGCGGCGTTGGCCAACGAGTTACTCAGCGGCGATCAGGACGAGATACCCGAGGCGGGGTTCCCGCAGAACCTCGGCGTGTTCGCGCTGGGGGCGATCTTCTTCGCCGCCCCCATCGCGCCGACGGGCGAGATCGGGCTGATCGCCGCGCAGATCGACTGGACGCGGGTCGGTGTCCTCCTCGTCGTCACGCTCAGCGTGGCGTATCTGATGCTCTATGAACTCGAGTTTCGCGGCCAGTCCCGACGGCTACAGGGTCGTTCGCGCTGGCGACGGGTCGGCCAGACCAGTATCGTCACCGCGGTGGGACTCCTCGTCGCCTTCGGGCTCCTCGTCGCGCTCGGCGGCATCGAGAGCGAACCGGTCGCGACCTGGGCGCGTCGGACGGTCGTCCTCGCGTTTCCCGCCACCGTCGGCGCGAGCGGCGCACGGGTGGTCCTCGGATGACGTCCGACGAGGCGTCCGAGACGGACGTGTCCGACACTGACGACGACACCGCGCCCGAGGAGGTGATCGCCGGCGGCGACCTCCTCGAGGCCGGCATCATGGTCGTCAGCGCCCTCCTGATCGTCGGACTGCTCGGGTATATCGCGTCGCAGGCCATCGTCGCACCCACCGCCGCCGAGCCGACCGCCACCATCGACTCCGTCGAGCGAATGCCGCCCGAAAGCCCACAGGCGGGGCGCGTTCGCGTGACAGTCGGTCTGGAAAACGACGGGGAGACCGGCCTCGGTTCGGTCGAAGTGGCGGTTCGGTGCGGAAGCGTCGAGCGCTCTCTGGTGTTCACGCACGTTCCTGCGAGGGGCCACCGGACAGGGACCGTCATTTGTCCACGGGGAACGACCCCGGATGCCGACGTCGTGGCTTGGATCGAGGCGTGAGCGTGCAGTCGCCGCCCGACGTTTCCGGCCGAACGACTCCTCGAACGGCGGAGATGGGATGACCGGGAGCGATGAGAACCGAGGAGCGCGGATAACACGAACGAGTGGTGAGGGGGGATCGGTGTCGGGGTCGTCCTGAGCAGCGGACTCCCACCCGCATTGGCGATACGAAGACGGCCTCGGTGGCGGCCCGGCAGGAATCAGCGGGTCAGATCCACGGTCGGCTCGGCGAGGTTTCGTCGGCCGCCGAGGGTCAGCACCCAGAGGATCAGCAGGCCGATGCCGTAGGCGGCCATCATCGGGATGGTCACGAGGAACATCGTGAACACGTCCGCCGGGGTGAACAGCGCCGCCGCGAGCATGAGCGCGACCGTCACCTCCCGCCAGCGCGAGCGCATCGCCTGGTAGGACACACCCGTCGTGTTGAGGAGGACCATGAGGATGGGGATGTCCGCGAGGAACCCGATCCCGACGGTGGTGAAGAACACCAGCCACGCGAAGTTGCTGATGCGGTAGCTGATCACCATGCCCGCCGCCAGCGCGTCGCTGACGAGCCACGAGATGACTGCCGGCGCGATGACGGAGTAGCCGAGCGCGAGCCCGCCGAGGAGTCCCGCCAACAGCGCGGCCACCCAGCCGAACACGACCTGTCGGCGGCCGCGGACGAAGCCGCGGTCACGCAGCGCGGGCCACGCGTAGTACGCCGCGAAGGGGAGGACCGCGACCGCGCCCGCGATGGTCGATATCTTCACCTCGAAGATGAGCGCCTCCACCGGGTGGAGCACGATGACCCCGAAGTTCTCGGCGCCGACGCCGACGATCTCCTCGGGGATGCGGTTCACGAAGTTGTTCTTCACGTCGCCGATCCCGCCGAGGTAGAGGAACGCGAACACGCCGGCGAGCGTGACGCCGAACACCGACACCAGAACGAACAGCCGCGAGCGCAGCGAGGCGGCGATGAACGCGAGGTCGTCGTAGTAGCCGCCGATGTCATCCTCGTCGCTCTCGCCGTCGGTGAGCCCCTCGAGGAACGTCCCGGTCGCCCGCGAGGCCCGGTCGCCGGCGTCGTTCGAGAGGCCCGGGATCGACGGGCCGCCCGAGCTCCCGGAATCGCCGGTCTCCGACGAGTCGGCGGCCTCGCGGGCCGACTGGATCTCGTCGAAGCGGTCCAGCACCGCGCGCGCCTTCGCCGAGTCGCCGGCGCCGGCCGCGCGGTCGGCGAGGTAGTTCGCACGGCGCTCCGAGATGCCCGCGAACACGGCGTCCGGAGCGCGACGCACCTCATCGGCGGTGAGCACCTCGATGTCGACAGCCGTCGGATCCGTGCCCGCGACGTACGCGAAGTAGACGGCCAGCAGCACGCCCAACAGGACCGCGAGCGCGATCCCGCCGGCGACGAACGCGACGAGCGCGGCGGTGCCGCTCACGCCGACGGCCGCGAGGACCGCGGCTGCACTCGTGCCGTACTCGACGAGTATCGAGTCCGCGAGCGCCGGTCGCTCGACGAGCACGTACCCGACCGCGGCGACGATCCCCGCGATCCCGAGCAGGACGTTCCACAACGACCCGAACCGGCCGCGCCAGTCGACGAAGCCGGCGCCGCGACGGAGCGCCCCGGCGACGCCCGCGTCGCCGGCGAACAGATCGCGGGGCGGGCCCGATCTGGCGACCCCGTCCCCGTCGGCGGCGTCCCCCTCGGTCGCGCCGGCGGTTCCCGCCGCCGCGGCCTCGTCGAACCGGTCGAGGATCGCCTGCGCCTTTCCGGGCTCGTCGGCCTCCATTGCGGCCGAGGCGGCCTCGAGCGCCTCGGGCTCGGTCATGCCGTCGAACGCCTCCGGCGGCGCGGCGCGAACGCCCGCCTCGTCCAGCGCCATGAGGTCGATCGCGTCGGGGTCGCCGGCGCGGTCGCCGACGACAGCCGTGGCCTCATCGAGTTCGACGTACACGAAGTACGCCAGCGCCACGACCGCGACGGCGACGCCGACGCCGGCCGCCAGCGCCGCCAGCGCCGGGGGCGCGAGGCCCGTCGCGAACCGATAACTCGTCAGCCTCGTCCCCGCGACGAGGCCGTTGACCGCGGCCGCGCCGCCGCGGGCGTAAAACAGGTACACCGCGGCGGCGGCGGCGACGCCGACGCCCGCGAGCACGTTCCAGTGGCGGCGTGCGGTCGCGACGGCGTCGATCCGTTCGCTCCCCCGCTTGGCGGTGACGACGACCTTCGCGAGGTACAGCGACGCCCCGTACAACAGCAGCAGCGGCGCCGCCCACATCACCTGGGTAAACGGGTCCGGCGGCGAGAACACGGCGCCGAACACGAAGATACCGACGACGGCGTAGCGCCACTTCTCGCGGAACGTCTCGTAGGGAACGATCTCGGCGTACGACAGCGCCGTGATGGCCAACGGCATCTGAGCGGCGAAGCCGAAGGAGAACGTGAGCAGCGCGATGAACTGCGCCCACTTCACGATGGAGTACGTCGGGAGAATGCCCGCCGAGAGCGCGTTGTTCGCGAGGAACGCGAACATGAACGGGAAGAACACGAGGTAGCCGTAGGCGACGCCGCCCGAGAACAGGCCGACCGCCAACACCGCGATGAGTACGAGCTTCCAGCGGGCGACCGGCGTCTGCGGCCAGGCTCCCCGCTCACGGAGGGCGTCACGGGAGAAGTACAGGAGCGGCGGGATCCCGACGACGATCCCGACGATGAGGCCGATCTTCGCCTGAAGGAGGATCACGTCGAAGGGCGTCTGCGCGATGATCTCGACCTCCTGTCCGGCGGCGTCGCTGAGCTGCGCGCGCGTGACGGACTTCAGGAAGTCCCAGACGTACAGCCGGAGGGCGTAGAACGTCCCCATGAATCCGGCGAGGAAGACGAGGAACACCTTCTGGAGGTCCTTCTGGGCGGACCGAAGCATCGCGCCGGCGGCGGCCCTGCCGTCCGCCAGCGTCTGTTGGGTGTCCTCGTCGAGCGCGCTCGACATACCGCATGAGAGCGACTTGCCGGTTATCAACCTTTTCAAGAGACGCGTCGTGCCGGCGGCGAGACCTAGGGGGCATCGGGTCGACAATCGGTCGATCGTGGGACCGCGACCGCCCTCGGTGACGCCATCAGAAAAGGCCTATAACGGACCGGGGGCGAACCTCACCCATGACCGCGGACTCGGATCCGCCGGAGGAGCCGTCGCCCGATGCCGACGGCGACCGCGACGCCGGGACTGCCGAGTCCGACGAGCCGTCCGAGTCCGCTGAAGCGTCCGAGTCCGAGGAGGACTCAGGGATCGACCGTCGAAGCCCCTTCGAGGACGGCGACGACGCCGACGATACCGGGAAAATCGACGACGACACCGGCGACAGCAACGACGACACCGACGACACGGATCGGGATCCCGACGGGGCCGCCGATCCCGAACGGGGGGATCTCGAGCCGACGCCGATCTCCGGCGACGCTCCCGATATCGACGACACACAGCCGGTTCCCGACGCGGTCGCCGGCGAGCGCTCGGGTGAGGACGGACAGTCGGCCGCCAACGGCGGGAGCGGACAGCCGGCCGCCAACGGCGAAGGGGCCATGACCGCTGCCCAGAAGGGGATGGAGGCGGTGAACAAGGGCGTCGGCGCGCTCGGCGGCGAGAGCGGCGAGGGCGGCGGCCCGGACTCCGACCAGGAGATGCCGCTTGCCGAGCACATCGAGGAGATGATGCGCCGCCTCGGCATCGTGTTCGGCATCGCCGGCGTCGTCGTGGTCGCGGTGCTGCTGATCGGCACCGTCTCGCCGACGGTCCCCAGCGCCGAGCAGATCATCGAGTTCCTGTGGGACACCCACGTCGGGTTCGAGCAGAACCAACCGCGGGTCTACGGTCCGCTGGAGTTCCTGCTCACGAAGCTGAAGGTGGCCTCGCTCGCGGGGCTGCTCGTGGGACTGCCGGTGTTCGTCTACGAGACGTACCGGTTCATGCGTCCCGGCCTGTATCCCCACGAACGACGCTACTACCTCGCGGCGGTGCCGACGAGCCTGATCCTCGGGCTCGTCGGCGTCGCGTTCGCGCACTTCATCGTCCTGCCGGTCATCTTCGACTACTTCATCAGTTACACCGAGGGGAGCGCGGAGTTGGCGTTCAGCCTCCGGGAGACGTTCAACCTCATCCTGCTGTTGATGGGGTACATGGCCATCGTCTTCCAGATCCCGCTGTTCATCCAGCTGGCCATCATGATGGGGCTGGTGACCCGCGAGTGGATGGAGGACCGCCGGCTGCTGTTCTGGTCGGCGTTCGTCGGGCTGGCGTTCATCCTCTCGCCGGACCCGACCGGGATGGCGCCCATCATCGTCGGCGCGACGATGATCGGCCTGTTCGAGGGGACGCTCGCGCTGTTGCGCTGGACCGGGAACTAGCCGCGGCCACGCCGATCGCCACTCGCTCCGTTTTTTCGACCGACCACCGCCTCGCTCCGGGTACGGAACCGATCGCCGTGAGCGGCCGCGTCGGCCACGTCGGTTCCCGACGACGAGAGCCGAAGGCCCAGCCTGACGGACGCTCCGGACGACAGGTGCCGTCGTCGGTCGCCACGAGCCCATCCTGATCTCCCCCGGGGCAACACTTATATTAGCAGATGATTATATTAGCATATACTGAAATGAGTAACCAGGCACCGAAGACCGGGACGGACGACGGAGCGCGCGACGGGACGGCGGGGTGTTGCACCACGGAACACGCCCTGCGGGAGGACGAGATCGCCGCCGACGTCGAGACGCTGTCGGCGCTGGGCAACGACACGCGCTACGAGGCGCTCAGGCTCATCGCGGGCGCCGAGGACGACGTCTGCGTGTGCGAGCTGGAGCCGTCGCTCGGTGTGAGCCAGAGCGCGGTGAGCCAGGCGCTCTCGCGGCTGTTCGGCGCCGGGTTGGTCGAGCGGCGCAAGGAGGGCCGGTGGCGGTACTACAGCGCGACGCCGCGCGCGGAGCGGCTCCTCGACGTGCTCGACGAGACGAGGGGGGTCGGCGATGACTGACGACGACGACGCGCCGACGACGGACGGCACCGGCATCGACCCCGCACGGCAGCGAGCCGCGGTGCGGAAGCGATACGGCGAGATCGCCTCGGCGGCGTCGTCGTGCTGCGGCGACGTCGCCGGCGACTGCGGGGAGTCGAACGATCCGTCGATCGGGGGAGAGACGGAACTCGGTTACAGCGAGGACGACCTCGACGCCGTCGCCGCGGGCGCGAACCTCGGCCTCGGCTGCGGCAACCCGACCGCCATCGCGAGCCTCGAGCCGGGCGAGACCGTCCTCGATCTGGGCTCCGGCGGCGGCTTCGACTGCTTCCTGGCGGCACGCGAGGTCGGCGACGGGGGGCGAGTCATCGGCGTCGACATGACCCCCGAGATGGTCGAGCGCGCTCGCGAGAACGTCGAGACGAACGACGCCACGAACGTCGAGTTCCGCCTCGGCGAGATCGAACACCTGCCGGTCGCCGACGGCGTCGTCGACGCGATCCTCTCGAACTGCGTGGTCAACCTCTCGGCGGACAAGCGGCGGGTGTTCGCGGAGGCGTACCGCGTGCTCCGGCCCGGCGGCCGCCTCGCCGTCTCGGACGTGGTGGCGACCGCCGACCTGCCGAACGACCTCCGGGACGACCCCGCGTCGGTGAGCGCCTGCCTCGGCGGCGCGGCCGCGATCCCGACGCTCGAATCGATGCTCGCCGACGCCGGCTTCGTCGACGTCGCGATCGAGCCGAAGGACGAGAGCGAGTCGTTCATCCGCGAGTGGGACCCCGACCGCGATCTCGCCGACTACCTGACCGCGGCGACGATCGAGGCGCGAAAGCCGACGAACGATCTCGAGTCCGCGAGCGAAGGGACGGCGGCGTGACCGCCGTCGCGATATCACACTACGGACGCCACCTCAGACACCAACCATGCACAGAGCACCCGATCCGAACGGTCGTACAGGAGTCGAACAGTCGAGTTGGGGAAGCGTCCTCGCGGGCTACGCCGTGATCGCGGGAGTTCTCGCGTCCCTGTGGGCCGTCAGCAACCCGATTGCCGCCCTGACAGTCCTCCTCGCCGCCGTCGCCGTGCGCCGCGGAGCCCCCCGGGCGGCCGCCGCGGTCCGCTGCGTCCGTGTCTGTCGCGAGTTCACCGTCGATCTGGGCGGACGCCTCCGGATCACCCTCACGAAGCCCCCAGTCGACGATGTCTGATCGACCCCGCGAGGAGTCGGCCGGAGCGCCGGACGAACGGAGATATCCGGGCGACCGTACCGTCCTGCTGGCGGAGACGGACGCCGCGGACCTCGACCGCGTCGAGGCGTTGCTGGCGGCCAACGGTCTCCCGACGAGCGACGTGCGAACTGGATCCGGACGGTTCTACCTCGCTCGCGACGGCGACGCGGTCGTCGGGGCTGGAGGCCTCGAACGGGACGGCTCCGACGCGCTCCTCAGATCGGTCGTCATCGAGGAGTCGAGCCGCGGCGAGGGGTACGGTACGGCCCTGTGTACCGCCTTGGAGGAGCGCGCCCGGACGGAGGGCGTCGAGACGCTGTACCTGCTGACGACGACCGCGTCGGACTTCTTCGAGCGACTCGGATACGAGGCGGTCGACCGCGAGTTGGTCCCGTCCACGGTTCAGTCGACGACGGAGTTCGCCGACCTGTGTCCGTCGTCGGCGACCTGTATGCGAAAGTGGATCGGGGAGCGGCCGACCGAGTGACGAGCGATCCGCGTCCCTCCCCCTCCCCGTCGGGCGCGACGCCGAGTTCCCGGGCCACTTTTTCGGCTCCCTGTCCATCCACGCTCGATGGGAACGATCCTCCTGTGTCGCCACGGCGAGACGCCGTGGAACCGCGATCGGCGCGTTCAGGGCTGGGCACCGACGGAGCTGACCGAACGCGGCCGCGAGCAGGCGGACGCGCTGGCGGCGTTTCTCGACGCCGAGTACGCCGTCGACCGGATCGTCGCCTCCGACCTGGAGCGCGCCGCCGAGACCGCCCGCGCCATCTCGCGGGCGACGGGCGCGGACGCGACGTTCGACGACCGGTGGCGCGAGCGCGACTTCGGCCGGTTTCAGGGGCTCACCTACGACGACCTGTTCGGCACGTACCCGGAGTATACCCTCTCGGAGATCGGGTATGCGGCCGCCGAGACCGTCCCGGAGAGCGGCGAGTCATTGCTCGACATGTGGGAGCGTGTGGGGGCGGCCTTCGCGGACCTCCGCGCGGGGATCGGCGACGACGAGACTGTCGCGGTCGTCGCCCACGGCGGCCCGCTGTACGCCGTCACGGGCGATATCAA
The DNA here is from genome assembly GCF_009831625.1 of Halobaculum saliterrae. GTDB lineage: Archaea > Halobacteriota > Halobacteria > Halobacteriales > Haloferacaceae > Halobaculum > Halobaculum saliterrae. The sequence goes on from NZ_WUUS01000001.1 coordinate 482,109, forward strand.
GGGACTCGACGTGGTCGCCGCGGTGCTCGATCAGGATCAGGGGAACTGCGCGGTCAACGAGATCCGGGTCGGACGCGACGCCGGCGGCGGAGTCGCGGCCGGCGGATCGGCGACGGTCGAGTTGGTCCGGGAGAACGTCACGTCGTTCCTGCCGGAGGCGACCACCCAGGAGAACTACTGAGGGGTGCGACGGCCGTCCGCGGTGATCGGAGTGGTCGCGGTGAGGACGACCCTACGACGTCGGGTAGTCGCGCGCGAACACGTCCTCGACGACCGGCTCGCCCTCCGTGTTCACCGCCCTCGCGTCCCCGGCGCCGTCGGCGTCGGCCTCGCTCGCGGGACTGACGCTCCCGGTCTCGTACCCCTGAAGGTCGAGCGTGACGTGGTCGAAGCCGAGGTCCAGCATGTGGTCGCGGGCGGCGGCGACGAAGTCGGGGTTCAGCGCGGTCTCCAGCTCGTCGGCGCCGACCTCGATGCGCGCGAGGCCGTCGTGGTCGCGGACGCGGAACTGCGAGAAGCCCCACGTCCGCAGCAGGCGCTCGGCCTTCTCGATGCGGGTCAGGCGCTCCTCGGTCACCTCCAACCCGGTCGGGATCCGGGAGGAGAGGCACGCCATCGAGGGCTTGTCCGCCACGTCGAGGCCGTAGTGCTCGGCGATCTGGCGGACCTCGTCCTTCGTGATGCCAGCCTGCAGGAGCGGGGAGACCACGTCGAGTTCCTCGACGGCGTCGAGGCCCGGTCGGTGCCCCTCCCCCGGGTCGGAGGCGTTCGTGCCGTCGCAGACCGTGCCGATGCCGCGGTCCGCCGCGGCCTCGTACATCCGCGAGAGGCGCATCGTCCGGCAGTGATAGCAGCGATCGTCGCCGTTGGCGACGAAGTCCGGATCGTCGAGCTCGGAGAACTCCACGATCGTGTGGTCGATGCCGATGTCGTCGGCGACGCGGGTCGCGTCGTCCAGTTCCTCGGCCGGAAGCGTCTCGCTCTTGGCGGTACAGGCGATCGCGTCGTCGCCGAGGGCGTCGCGCGCGAGCGCCGCGACGACCGACGAGTCAACGCCCCCCGAGAACGCGACGAGCACGCCGTCGCGTTCCGCGAGTTGCTCCCGCGCGGCCGCCGCCTTCGCCGCCACGTCGTCGTCCATGGCTCGGCCGAGGGGGCGGTGACGCAAAAGTCGTCCGAACGGGGCCGAGGCGGCGGCACGAACGTGTTCGCGTCGATCGCGTTCCCGCGGTCCTTCCCCGATCGAGCGCGCCCTGCTCACGGCTCACTGTGTTCGCCGTTCGCGTTTCCGAGGCGGTCGCTCCGCTCCCGCCTCGCCCCGTCACGGGTCGCTCCGCTCCCCGCTCGCGTTCACGTGGCCTCGCTGGCTTCGCTCGCTCGGCCATGCACTCCCCGGCACGGTTTTGACCCCCGCCGCGCTACCGGGCGACGAATGGAGTTCACGTCGGTCCCCGGCGTCGGCGAGAAGACCGCCGACGCCCTCGCGGAGCTGGACGGCGCGGAGACGGCGCTCCGGCGCGGCGACGTGGCGACGCTCGCCCGTGCTCGCGGGCTCACCGAGGGCCGGGCGGCCGCTATCGCCCGCGGCGCCATCCGAGAACGCCACGACGACCCCGGCGGCTGGCTGGCGACCGATCGCGCCCGAGAGGTGTACGAGGACGCCCTCGGCCTCCTGCAGGAGCGGGCGGTCACCGACTACGCCGAGAAGCGCCTCCGCACCCTCTACCCCTCGCCGACCGAGTCGCGCATCGAGGAGGTGCGCGGGTGGGCCGCCGAGGCGGTCGAGCGGGACCCCGACGAGGCGGTTCTCGACGCGTTGCAGGACGTCGAGCAGCCGACCGAGCCGCGCGGGCTCCGCGTTCGCGAGCGGGCGCTCGCGACCGCCGACGCCGAGCGCTACGCCGCGGTGAAGGACGCGTTCCCGGAGCTGTCCGTCGAGGTCGTCGAGGACGCGCGCGACCTCGCGGAGCTCGCCCGGTCGTACGCCACCGTCGTCGCGGTCGACGAGGCGTTCGCCGGCGTCGACGTCGAGGGCGACGTTCGAGTGATCACCGATCCCGAGCGCCACCCGGAGGAGGTCGTTCCCGAGCGCCTGCTCGCGTTCTTCGCGGAGAACCGCGCGGAGCTGCTGGCGGCGCTCGACGTCCACGAGGCGGCCGACATCGACCCCGCCCTCGACCCCGAAGCGCTGCGGGACGCGCTCTCGCGGCTGGACGACGACGGCACCGTGCGGGGCGACGAGGAACTGGAGCGGCTGTCGAACGCCGTCGACGACCTCGACGCCGCGGTGTCGACGGCCGAGTCGGTTGCCAACGACCACCTCCGCGACGCCATCCGCGAGCAGGACGTGACCATCGAGGGCACCGACTTCCTCTCGTTGGTCGAGCAGGGCGCCCGCGTCGACAGCCTGCTCTCGCGGGAGCTGGCCGACGAGTACGACGACGCGATCCGGAGCGCACGCGAGCACCTCGCGGACGCGCTCCGGTTGGACGAGAGCGAGGCGGAGTTCACAGAGCGGATCTTCGCGGGCGATCCGACCTTCCCGACCGAGCACAACGAGGAGCCGCTGAACCGGCTGCGGACCGAGCTGAAGACGGCTCGCGACCGACGGGCGGCGGCGCTCAAGTCGGGGTTGGCGGGGGACCTGGCGGCGCTGCGCGAGCCCGCCGACGACCTCGTCGCCGAGGCGCTCGAACTCGACGTGGAGCTGGCGGTCGCGCGCTTCGCCCGCGACTTCGACTGCGTCGTCCCCGATATCGACGACGAGGGTACCGGGTTCGCGATCGACGGCGGGCGCTCCCCGCTGCTCGACGTACCGTTCGCGGAGGCCGAACCCGTCGACTACGCCGTCTCGGGGGTGACGCTCCTGTCGGGCGTCAACTCCGGCGGGAAGACCTCGACGCTCGATCTCGTCGCGCTGATCGTCACGCTCGCACACATGGGGCTGCCAGTTCCAGCCGGGTCGGCCCGCGTGGGACGCGTCTCGGAGTTACACTACTACGCGAAGTCGCAGGGGACGCTCGACGCCGGCGCGTTCGAGGCGACGCTGCGTGACTTCGGCGACCTCGTGTCGGGCGCGTCCGGCCGGCTGGTGCTCGTGGACGAACTGGAGTCGATCACCGAGCCCGGCGCCTCGGCGAAGATCATCGCGGGCATCCTCGAGGCGCTCGACGAGCAGGGCGCCACGGGCGTGTTCGTCTCCCACCTCGCGCGGCAGATCCGGGAGGCCGCCGCCGTCGACGTCGCGGTCGACGGGATCGAGGCAGTGGGGCTCGATGACGGCGAGCTGGTGGTGAATCGCTCGCCGCGGAAGGACCACCTCGCTCGATCGACGCCGGAACTGATCGTCGAGAAGCTGGCGCGGGAGGCCGACGGCGGGACCGGTGGCACCGCATCCGGGGGTGACGCCGACCCCACGTTCTACGAGGGGCTGCTGGAGAAGTTCTGAGCGGAGGAGCAACGAGGGGAGCGCGGACGAACGGGGATCGACCCGAGCGGTGACGGCGGCGTCAGGCGTACAGGTCGGCGGGGGAGTCGTGTCCGTCGTCGCCGAGGTCGCGAAACAGGAGTTCGTAGTCCTCGTGGTCGAGCCGGTCGTGCAGGTCGTCGATCCCCGACTCCAGCGCCTCGCGACGCCGGACGAGTTCGCCGTACTCGCCGTCGACCTGAGCGATGCCAGCCTCCTCGAGGGCGGCGAGTTTGTGCATCACCGCGAAGTACTGGCGGACGCGGTCGTCGTATCGGGCGACCCGGACGAGCCGGTCGACCGCGTCGCGGAGGTCGTCGAGGTCGACCGGCTTCTCCAGGTAGGCGTCGATCGGGAGGCCGACCACGTCGAGACCGACGCCGACGCCGGAGACGGCCGCAACGCGCACGTCGACCCCGGACGCGCGGATCCGTTCGAGCGTGTCGTCGCCGTGTAGCCCGGGCATCCGTCTGTCCAACAGGACCACGTCGACCGAGTCGTCGAGCACGTCGAGCGCCTCCGATCCCGACGCCGCCGTCGACACGTCGTACTCGTCAGCGAGCTGATCCGCGTACAGCTCTCGGACCTCCGCCTCGTCGTCGACGACGAGCACGTGCGGGCGCTCCTCCTCGGCCGGGGGTGCAGTTCTCTCGTCCCGCACAGACTCCTCCGTCATTGACTCCCCCAACGGTCGGTTCCCTCCTCAATCCCGTCGACCCGTTCGCCGGATTAAGCCGGATTCACCCGACAGGAACGCCGGACAGGGCGGTGAAACTGCGGCCTCGTCGCCTGCTGGATGGTCCACGGATCGCGGTCGATCACCGGGTCGACGACCGGAGCGATACTGAACCGGATTCCGACGATATCCCATCCGACACGTCGTCTCGAATTCAGTTTCACTTTCACTCCGGCACCGGGGAACGATTAAGTGATCGGGCGAGCGAGAGTCCGGTATCATGGGCGGGGACCCCGAGGACGGGATGCTGTCGTGGGACGAGTCCGTCTTCCGGGACGAACACGTCTTCGAGATCGACTACGTCCCCGAGACGTTCCGCCACCGCGAGAGCCAACTGGAGTCGTTGAAGTACGCGCTCCGGCCGGCCGCACGCGGGTCCCGCCCGCTCAACACCGTCGTCCGCGGGCCGCCCGGCACCGGCAAGACCACCTCCGTTCAGAAGCTGTTCTCGGAGCTGCGTGCCCAGACGGACGTGCGAACCGTTCGGGTGAACTGCCAGGTCGACTCGACGCGATACGCGGTGTTCTCGCGCATCTTCGAGGGCATCTTCGACTACGAGCCCCCCTCGTCGGGCATCTCGTTCAAGAAGCTGTTCGGGCAGATCGCCGACCGCCTCGTCGAGGACGACGAGGTGCTCGTCGTCGCGCTCGACGACGTGAACTACCTGTTCTACGAGAACGAGGCCTCCGACGCGCTGTACTCGCTGTTGCGCGCGCACGAGGCCCACGCGGGCGCGAAGGTGGGCGTCATCTGTATCTCCTCGGACCTCTCGCTGTCGGTCATCGAGGAGCTGGACTCGCGGGTACAGTCGGTGTTCCGCCCCGAGGAGGTGTTCTTCCCGAAGTACGACGTGGACGAGGTGGTCGACATCCTCCGCGAGCGGGCGAGGCGCGGCTTCCACGACGGCGTCCTCGGCGACACCGAGCTCGACCGCGTGGCGGAGCTGACCGCCGAGTCGGGCGACCTCCGGGTCGGCATCGACCTCCTGCGCCGGGCCGGGCTCAACGCCGAGATGCGCGCCTCTCGGACGATCAGCGTCGAGGACGTGGAGGAGGCGTACGACAAGTCGAAGTACGTCCACCTCTCGCGCAGTCTCCGCGGACTCTCGGAGTCGGAGACGGCGCTCGTGGAGGTGCTCGCGGAGCACGACGGCGAGCAGGCGGGCTCCGTGTACGAGGCGTTCCACGACCGGACCGACCTGGGCTACACGCGCTACTCCGAGATCGTCAACAAGCTCGACCAGCTCGGGATCGCGGAGACGGAGTACGCCGAGGTGGAGGGCCGCGGGCGCTCCCGTTCGATCTCGCTGGCGTACGACCCCGAGCCGGTGCTGGAACGGATCGAAGGGTAGCCGGGAACCGGCGAGGGGACCGGACGACCGGGACGGAACCGCCGGATACGCCGTCACACACATCCGAAAGACATACTCGGCGGACGCGACACCCACCGGTATGGACGCCTACGACCGGATCACCCGGAACGCGACCGAGGTGGTCACCGAGGAGGAGGTACGCACGCTGGCCGAGGACCCGGAAGGCAAGCGGGTGTACGTCGGATACGAGCCGTCTGGCGTCCTTCACATCGGGCACATGCTGACGGCGAACAAGCTCATCGACCTGCAGGAGGCGGGCTTCGAGGTCGTCGTCCTCCTCGCGGACGTCCACGCCTACCTCAACGACAAGGGGACGTTCGCCGAGATCCGCGAGACGGCCGAGCGCATGCGCGACCAGTTCCTCGCGTACGGTCTCGACGCCGAGTCGACGGAGTTCGTCTACGGCTCGGAGTTCCAGCTCGACGAGGAGTACGTCCTCGACACCCACGAGCTGGAGGTGTCGACGACGCTCAACCGCGCCCAGCGCGCGATGGCGGAGATCCAGGGCGGCGACACCGCGAAGGTGAGCCACCTGGTGTACCCGCTGATGCAGGCGCTCGACATCGTCTACCTCGATCTCGATCTCGCGGTCGGCGGTCTCGACCAGCGGAAGGTCCACATGCTCCACCGCGAACAGGTGCCCGGGATGGACGGCGAGAGCGACCACACGTACGAGGCGCGGCCGTGCATCCACACGCCGATCCTCGCGGACCTCGACACCGGCGTCGGCAAGATGTCCTCCTCGTCGGGCACGACCATCTCGATGGAGGACTCCGCCGAGGACATCGAGGAGAAGATCAACGGCGCGTTCTGTCCGCCGACGCGCGACCCCGAGCCGGACGACGAGGGCAACGAGCGGGAGAACCCGGTGCTCGAGATCTTCGAGTACTCGGTGTTCCCGCGCTTCGAAACGGTCGTCGTCGAGCGCCCCGACGAGTACGGCGGAGACCTCGAATACGACGACTACGAGTCGTTGGCGGCGGATCTGGAGTCGGGGGAGCTCCACCCCGCGGACGCGAAGGGCGCGCTCGCGAGCCACCTGAACGAACTGATCGCTCCGGGGCGGGAAGTGCTGCGGGAACTGGACGGGTGAACGGTCGCGAAAAACGATCCGCTCGCTCGTTCACGGCCACCGCGACGGCGGCCGGGGCGGTCGACTACGCCGGCAGCGACCTTACCCCTCCACGGGGATCGTCGTGCCGGTCGCCGTCGCGTCAACGACGGCGGGAAGCGTCACCTCGAGCACGCCGTTCTCGTAGCGGGCCGAGATGGCGTCCTCGTCGATCTCCCGCGGGAAGCGGAAGCGTCGGTGGTACGTCTTCCGGCGTCCGCGCTTCTCGTCGACGTGCTCGGCCGCGACGTTAAGGACGCCCTCGTCCCACGCGAGATCGATCTCCTCCCGGTCGAAGCCGGGCATGTCGATCGTGAGGACGAACTCCTCGTCCTCCTCGTACAGTTCGTAGTCGGTGCCACCGAAGCCGCCCTCGCCGAAGACGCGGGACGGCAGGTCGAGGTTCTGCATCCAGGAACTCGCCGTGTTCGTCGGGAGTGCCATGGTTGTTCACCTCGAATGCAGTCGATCGTTGTTTGTGATTCGTAAAGAATGTTTTGCCTAATGAGAGGTGACGGTGAGTGGTCGACTCGGACGAGCCCTCGACGCGACTCGATCGACGACCCCCGCCGGGGTCGGATCACTCGAGGTCGAAGCGATCGGCCCGCATGACCTTCGTCCACGCGTCCACGAAGTCGCTCACGAACTTCTCCTCCTCCGCCTCGCTTGCGTACACCTCCGCGATGGCGCGAAGCTCGGCGTTCGACCCGAAGACGAGGTCCACACGCGTGCCCCTCCGCACGAGTTCCCCCGTCTCGCGGTCGTACCCCTCGTAGACGTGCTCGGCCTCCGAGGACTCCTCCCACTCCGTGTCCATGCCGAGCAGGTTCACGAAGAAGTCGTTGGTCAGCGTCCCCGGTCGGTCGGTGAAGACGCCGAGGTCGGAGCCACCGTGGTTCGCGTCCAGCGCCCGCATCCCGCCGACCAGCACCGTCATCTCGGGCGCCGTCAGGTCCAGCAGCTCCGACCGGTCCACCAGGATCTCCTCCCCCGGCCGCTCGGCCTCCTCCCCGCGGTAGTTGCGGAAGCCGTCGGCCTTCGGTTCGAGCGCCCCGAAGGAGTCGACGTCGGTCTGCTCCTGGGAGGCGTCCGTCCGACCCGGCTCGAACGGCACGTCCACGTCGTGGCCGGCCTCGCTCGCCGCCCGCTCGACGGCCGCGTTGCCGCCGAGCACGATCAGGTCCGCGAGCGACACCTCGGTCCCGTCCGAGCGCGAGCCGTTGAACTCCTCGCGGATCCCCTCGAGGGTGTCGAGCACCGTCGAAAGCTCCTCGGGCTCGTTCGCCTCCCAGTCGCGCTGGGGTCGGAGGCGGATCCGAGCGCCGTCGGCGCCGCCGCGCTTGTCGCTCTTGCGGAACGTCGACGCCGACGCCCAGGCGGTCTTGACCAGTTGAGGGACGGTGAGAGCCGAGTCGAGGACCGCCTCCTTCAGCTCCTCTGCCTCCGTCTCGCCGATCAGATCGTAGTCAGCATCGGGAAGCGGATCCTGCCACAGCATCTCCTCGTCGGGGACCTCCGGGCCGAGGAGCCGGGACGGCGGACCCATGTCGCGGTGGATCAGCTTGTACCAGGCCTTCGCGAAGGACTCCCGGAACAGCTCGGAGTCCTCCCGGAAGCGCTCGAGCACCGCCCGGTACTCCTCGTCGTGCTTCAGCGCGACGTCCGTCGTCAGCATCATCGGGGTCTGCCTTCCCGAGGGGTCGTGCGCGTCGGGCACGGTGTCCGTGAGCGCCTCGTCCGTCGGCGCCCACTGCCACGCGCCGCCGGGACCGCGGTCGGGCTCCCACTCGTAGTCGAGCAGGTTGTCGAGGTAGCCCATGTCCCAGTCGATCGGGGCCTGCGTCCAGGGTCCCTCGATGCCGCTGGTGATCGTGTCGGCCCCCCGCCCGGACTCGTGGTCGCTCTCCCAGCCGAACCCCTGCGACTCGATGGGAGCCGCCTCCGGCTCGGGCCCGTGAGCGTCGGGGTCGTCCGAGCCGTGGACCTTCCCGAAGGTGTGGCCGCCGGCGATGAGCGCGACCGTCTCCTCGTCGTTCATCGCCATCTGTCCGAACGTCTGGCGGATGTTGTGCGCCGACCCCTCGAGGTCCGGCTCGCCGTTCGGCCCCTCCGGGTCGACGTAGATGAGTCCCATGACCGAGTTACCGAGCGGGGGCCTGAGGTTCCCCTCCTCGTCGAAGCGCTCCGGGGAGGACTCCTCCATCTCCTCCTCAGGCCCCCAGTCGACGGCCTCGTGGGGCCGGAAGGCGTCCTCGCGCCCGCCGCCGAAGCCGAACGTCTCGAACCCCATCGACTCCAGGGCGACGTTCCCGGTCAGCACCAGCAGGTCGGCCCACGAGAGCTTCCGTCCGTACTTCCGCTTGACCGGCCAGAGCAGCCGACGGGCCTTGTCGAGGTTCGCGTTGTCGGGCCAGCTGTTGAGGGGCGCGAACCGCTGTCCGGCGCGGGAGGCGCCGCCGCGACCGTCGGAGATGCGGTACGTGCCGGCGCTGTGCCACGCCATCCGGATCATCAGCGGCCCGTAGTGGCCGTAGTCTGCCGGCCACCACTCCTGAGAGGTCGTCAGCACGTCCTCGATGTCCGCCTTCACCTCGTCGAGGTCGAGTTCCCCGAACGCCTCGGCGTAGTCGAAGTCCGGGCCCCGCGGGTCCCGCTGGCTGTCGCTGTGGTCCAGGACCTCCAAGTTCAGTCGGTTCGGCCACCAGTCGCGGCTGGTCCTGTTCATCGTCCCGAATCGTCGGCTGCTCGCACCGAAGTCCCCCGCTCCGATAGGAGCGCCTCGCGATTCTCCGAAACGTATTTATGTTTCAAAAAATCGGTCGCCGCGATGCCGAACGGGCCGGCGGCGCCACCGGTCGGTCGATGGCCGGACGGGAGCCGGTCGATTGTCGGGCGCCGTCCCCCCGATCGCCGCTCAGGCGAAGCCGAACTGTCGGAGCAGATTGGTCGCGAGCCCCTTCACCACGAGGCCGGTGCCGGCCAGCACCAGCGCGAGGCCGACCGCGACGATCGGCGCCGACCACGCGACGAGCGCGAGGCCGGCGAACAGCAGGACCGCGCCGGCGACGCCGGCAGTACCGAGTTTGTCGATCACACCCGGTCGTCTCGGTAGCTCCTGAAAAGGCCGGCGGGTTCCGGGCGGGCGGCACCCGCCCGTGGATCGGCTTCGCTCGCAGTTCGCTGTCGAGGCCTCACGCTGTTCGACCGCGCTCGTTCCCCGTACGCTGTCGAGGCCTCACCACGTTCTGCCTCGCACCCGCCGAGTTTAACTGTCGGACGCGAGAACACAGGAGTATGAGCGACGGCGACGGGACGGGTCGCAAGAACCTCCGAATGCCCGACGACGACGAAGTGTTCGCCGAGGTGACGGAGATGCTCGGCGCCAACCGCGTGAAGGTCCGGTGCAACGACGGCACCGAACGCACCGCGCGGATCCCCGGACGGATGCAGAAGCGGACCTGGATCCGCGAGGGCGACCTCGTCCTCGTCAGCCCCTGGGACTGGCAGGACGAGAAGGCGGACATCGAACACCGCTACGAGAGCCAGGACGCCGACCAGCTGCGCGACGAAGGCCACATCGCCTGAGTCGACCCCGGTCGCGGCGACGCGACGGCGCCCTCGGGTGCCGGTGCTTTTCACTCCCGAGCGCGTACGTCCCGAGAGATGACCGGAGAGTTCGGGTTCGTCGAACCCGACGAGGCGGACGCGCCGGGCGATGAGTGGGAGGACCTCGACCTCGAGGACATCGCCCAGACTGAGGCCGACAAGATCGCCCGCAGACAGGACGACGAGTTCGACGAGTTCCGCAAACGGATCAAGAACACCGAGCAGTTCAAGGTCGAGGCGTCGGTGTTCGACGACGCCACGCTCGCGGCGCTGTACAAGCTCACCCGCGACGGCCACATCGCCGCGTTCGGCGGACCCATCTCCACCGGGAAGGAGGCGAACGTCTACGAGGCGCTCGGCGCCGACGACCGGGAGGTCGCCGCGAAGGTGTACCGCATCAACACCTCGAACTTCCGGCAGATGCGCGACTACCTCGAGGGCGACCCCCGGTTCGAGGGGATCGGCTCCGACAAGAAGCAGGTCGTCGTCGCGTGGGTTCGCAAGGAGTTCTCGAACCTCTCACGGGCCCGCAAGGCCGGCGTGCGCGTGCCCGAACCGATCGCCGTCCAGCGCAACGTCCTCGTGATGGAGTTGGTCGGCCACGCCGACGACCGCGCGCGCCGGCTCGCGGAGGTCGACGTGGAGAACCCCGAGACCGCCTTCGAGGTCGTCCGCGAGTACATGCGGCGCCTCTACTCGGCGGGGCTGGTCCACGGCGACCTCTCGGAGTACAACCTCATCATTCACGACGGCGAGCTGGTCGTCATCGATCTGGGACAGGCGGTGACGGTCCACCATCCGAACGCCGACGACTTCCTGAAGCGCGACTGCCGCAACGTCGCCTCGTTCTTCTCCAGACAGGGCCTCGAAACCGACGCGGACGACCTCCACGAGTACGTCACTACGCCCGAGGCGGAGCCGGCCGCCGAGCCCGATCCCGCGACGGACCCGAACCCCGCGGACCGGACCCCCGAGGACTCGAACCCCGCGGACCGCGGCGGCGACGGGGAGTAGTCAGGGGACGCCGCCGTCGGACGGTCGACGGTTCGAGCGTGTGACCCGCTGACGCGGCGGGTTCCCGAGGGAACGCTTAACCGCGTCGGGGCGAAGATCCCGTGTATGCAGCACGTGAAGGTTCCGCAGGACCGCATCGGCGTGCTCATCGGCGAGGGCGGCGAGACGATGCGGGAGATCGAGGACCGCGCCGAGGTCCGACTCGACATCGACTCCGAGTCGGGCTCGGTCGCCATCGACAGCGTCGGCGACCCGGTCGCCGGACTGGTCGCTCCCGACATCGTCCGCGCGATCGGACGCGGGTTCACCCCCGAGGTCGCCCTCTCGCTGTTGGAGCACGACCTGCGACGGTTCGAGTTGGTCGATCTCGCATCGGAGACGCGAAACAAGAACGACCTCCAGCGCCAGAAGGGCCGCCTCATCGGCGAGAACGGCCGTACGCGGGAGCTGATGGAGGACCTCTCGGGCGCCGAAGTCGTCATCAAGGGGACGACCCTCGGCGTCATCGGCCAGCCCGAGGAGGTCGAGGCCGTCCGCCGCGCGACGGGAATGATCCTCGACGGCGCCCCCCACGGGGCCGTCTACTCGTTCCTGGAGCGCAAGCACAACGAGATCCACGGCGCGCCGGACCTCTCGACGCCGACGGGGAACGCCGAGGAGCCGCGGTAGTCGCGGAGGCGTCGCCCCTCGCCGCCCGATCCCGCGGACCGCCCGATCCGGTGCCGTCCGTACCCGTTCTCACACCGCCTGTAGCCGCGGCGCCACGAACGCCTCCACGCGTCCGCCGCCGTCCGCGACCTCGTACTCGACGCCCAGCGGCGCCTCCCGCCCGAGGGTAACGCGCACGTCCGCTCCCGACGGGACCGCACGCTCGATGCACTCCAAGTACGACAGCGAGAACAGCGACTCGGCCTCGCCTCCCTCGAACGCGGCCGCCTCCTCCGCGGGCACGACGAACCGCACGTCGTCGGTGTCGCCGTCGGCCGACGCCACGAACGCTCCTTCGCCGGGATCGACTCCGAGCGTGAGGTGGTCGGCGACCATCCCCGCGGCCGCCACGAACCGCCCCACGGTCTCGCCGGGGAGCGTTAACGCCGCGGTGTGTTCGAAGCCCAGTTCATCGATGTCGGGGGGACCGCGGACGCTCTCGGGATCGAACAACCCCATCGCGTACTCCAGTTCCCCGGCGACGACGTGGAGTCGGCGTCCGTCCGGGTCGAACGCGAGCGTCACCGGGTCGTCGTCGTCGGCCATCCCGAGGACCTCCCGGAGCCGGGTCACGTCGACGCCGACGGTCGTGCCGTCTGCCTCGTAGGCCGTCGTCGCCGACGCCGACAACTCCACCTCCACGGCCGCCACCGTCGCGGGGTCCATCGCGGCCGCCCGGATCCCGTCGGGGCCGAACGTCACTCGACACTCGTCGACGAGCGAACCGACTGCCGAGAGGAGCGGGCGGAGGGTGTCGGCTCGGACGCGAACTCGAACGGGAGCGCCGACGGAGGACCCGGACGGGTCGGCGCTCGGGGAGAACTCTGTCGTGGGGTCGTCGTCCGCCATGGCGGATCACGGACCTGTTTCCCAATAAGTATTTTTCCGCCATATCCGGTAGATACCCGGATACCGAGTATGAATCTATATGTCTTCAGAATCCATACTTCGATTTGGAGTATGCCTGACGATCGAGATCGCGGGATCCTGACTCCCGCGGATCGGCGGTACCTGCGCGGGGAGACGGAGTTCGCGAGCGTACAGTCCGAACGCAACGCGCGAGCGCGCATTCGTGACAGGATACACGCCGCGCTGTACGACTTCGAGGTGCTAGTCGGGGGGATGAGCGAACGGGACCGGGAGTTGGTGTTCGCGGATCGCCTCGACCGCGAGGGGACCGCCGCGTTCGACGCGCTCGTGTCGGCGCTGGCGTTCCTGTACCGGGGCGTCGAGGACACCGAGCTCGACTTCGAGACGGTGTTGTCGGAGGGGGTGAACCTCGCGGAGGCGAGCGAGGAACGGGCGGCGACGGTCGATCTCGACGTGACGTTCCACGCGCTGAGCGTCGCGGAGGTGCGGCGGAAGATGCGCGCGGGCGAGCCGCTGTCGCTGACGGAGCTAGCGTTCGCGGACACGCGGACGGAGGTATCCGCCGACGAGTTCGCCGAGTACCTCCGCGGTACCGAGGGGACCGTCGACGACGCCGGCGTCGACGATGGGCGGATCCAGTCGCGAGTGACCGACTTCTAGGCCTCGCCGGATCCCACCGAACGGAGCCAGATCGGTATATAAATCATTCATGACAAGCAGTCACATGCGGTTGGATCGGCTTCGTGAGAGCCGTTGACGGACCGTCGTCGATACCTTTTTATAGAATCGGAAACAATCAGAGAGTGACTCATGTCTCAACGCCAGCGAATGGGCAACCAGCCCATGATCGTACTCTCGGAGGACAGCCAGCGAACGTCGGGCAAGGACGCCCAGTCGATGAACATCACGGCCGGCAAGGCCGTCGCGGAGTCCGTTCGGACCACTCTCGGCCCGAAAGGAATGGACAAGATGCTCGTCGACTCCTCGGGCGGCGTCGTCGTCACGAACGACGGCGTGACCATCCTGAAGGAGATGGACATCGACCACCCGGCGGCCAACATGATCGTCGAGGTCTCCGAGACCCAGGAGGACGAGGTCGGCGACGGAACGACGACCGCCGTCGTCATCGCCGGTGAGCTGCTCGACCAGGCCGAGGAGCTCATCGACTCGGAGGTCCACCCGACGACCATCGCGCAGGGGTACCGCCAGGCCGCCGAGAAGGCCGGGGAGGTCCTCGACGACCGCGCCATCGACGTCACCGCGGACGACCGCGAGACGCTCGAGAAGATCGCCTCGACGGCGATGACCGGCAAGGGCGCCGAGTCCGCCCGGGACACGCTCGCCAAGCTGGTCGTCGACGCCGTCCTCGCCGTCCGCGACGACGACGGCAGCGTCGACACCGACAACGTCTCCGTCGAGACCGTCGTCGGCGGCTCCATCGGCAACTCCGAGCTCATCGAGGGCGTCATCGTCGACAAGGAGCGCGTCGACGAGAACATGCCCTACGCGGTCGAGGACGCGAACGTCGCGCTGTTCGACGGCGCCATCGAGGTCAAGGAGACCGAGATCGACGCCGAGGTCAACGTCACCGACCCCGACCAGCTCCAGCAGTTCCTCGACCAGGAGGAGAAGCAGCTCAAGGAGCTGGTCGACAAGCTGACCGCCGTCGGCACGGACGTCGTCTTCGTCGGCGACGGAATCGACGACATGGCCCAGCACTACCTCGCGCAGGAGGGCATCCTCGCCGTCCGCCGCGCGAAGGACTCCGACCTGCAGCGGCTCGCCCGCTCGACGGGCGGCCGCGTCGTCGCCAACCTCGACGACATCACCGAGGACGACCTCGGCTTCGCCGGCTCCGTCGCCCAGAAGGACATCGGCGGCGACGAGCGCATCTTCGTCGAGGACGTCGAGGACGCCCGCTCGGTCACGCTCGTCCTCCGCGGCGGCACCGAGCACGTCGTCGACGAGGTCGAGCGCGCCATCGACGACTCGCTGGGCGTCGTCCGCACGACGCTGCAGGACGGGCAGGTGCTCCCCGGCGGCGGCGCGCCCGAGACCCAGCTGGCGCTGGAGCTGCGTGACTTCGCCGACTCCGTCGGCGGCCGCGAGCAGCTGGCCGTCGAGGCGTTCGCCGACGCGCTGGAGGTCATCCCGCGCACCCTCGCCGAGAACGCCGGCCTCGACCCGATCGACTCCCTGGTCGACCTGCGCGCCCGCCACGACGGCGGCGAGTTCGGCGCCGGTCTCGACGCCTACACGGGCGACGTGATCGACATGGAGGCCGAGGGCGTCGTCGAGCCGCGTCGCGTCAAGACGCAGGCCATCGAGTCCGCCACCGAGGCGGCGACGATGATCCTCCGCATCGACGACGTCATCGCGGCCGGCGACCTGAAGGGCGGCGGCACCGACGACGGCGATGACGACCCCGCCGGCGGCATGGGCGGCGGCATGGGCGGTATGGGCGGCATGGGCGGCATGGGCGGCGCGATGTGAAGTAGGCCCCCAGCCAACACCACACCCCACGACGCCGACACGCACCGCCTCCCGACCGAGACTCGATTCTTTCGACGCCGCGACCCGGAAGCCGCGGCTGTCCGTGTCGCGATCGCGCCGAGAACAGTTCCGGACTCGGACCGTCTCACCCTCGGCCCCGGGTCCGTTCCGCCTACAGCCCCGGCACCACGCCGCCGAGCACCAGCACGAGCGCGACGGTGAGCACGAACAGCCCGAGCGAGAACACCCGCAGGCGCGCCCGACGGCTCCGGGCCACGTCAGGGACGTCGCCGTCCGCACTGCCGCCGCCACCGTTGCCGCCGAGACCGAGAATACCGCGCTGTTGCTCGCGTCCCCGGTCGGCCTCGGGGGGACGCATCCCGCCCGTCTCCGAGAGGGTGACGCCCGCCAACGTCGCCGCGGCGACCATCGACAGCGCGAGGACGACGAGCCCCGCGTCCCACCCGACCAGCCACGCGAGCCCCACGGCGGCCGCGACGCTGCCGACGGGGTAGGCGACCCCGACCCGCGCGTACGCCAGCGCACGCCGCCGGTCCATGTGCCTCGGTCCGGCCGGCGGACCGATAGCCGTTGCGCTGTCGACCGCGGCAGCGCGGGGTGTGCCGGAACCGGGCGCCCGCGATGGCTTTTCCTTCCCGTGTCGACACCGGGTGGTATGAACAGAGAATCGGACGACATCGCGGGCGGGCACGACGGCCGGGCGGTGGGCCGAGGGTCGGCGTTCGGTCGCGACGACGCCCGCGCGGTCGCCGACGCCCACGCCGACGCGCTCGCGTCGCTGGCGGCCGACCTGATCGGCGACGGCCGTCCCGTGACCCGAGACGCCGTCGGCGACTGGCGAACGCTGTTCCCGGGCGCGGTCGTGACGCCGACGGACGACCGCTACGACGAGGCCCGACGCGTCTGGAACGGGTTCGTCTCGGCGTTCCCGGCCGCCGTCGCGTACCCCACGACCCCGAAGGGCGTCGCCCGCGTCGTCACCGCCGCGCGCGAGGCCGGACTCGGGATCGCGACGCGTTCGGGCGGGCACTCCTCGGTCGGGACCTCGACCGGCGACGGCGTCCTCGTGTGCGACGTGGGCGCGATGCGGGAGGTGACGGTCGACCCGGACGCGGGGGTCGCCGTCGTCGAGCCGGGCACCACCATCGGCGAACTCGACGCGGCGACGACCGAGCACGGCCTCGCGACGCCGCAGGGCGTCGCCCCCGGGGTCGGCGTGACCGGCCTGACGCTCGGCGGCGGCACGGGCTACCTCTCGCGAGCGCACGGGCTCGCGTGCGACCGGCTCGTCAGCGTCGACCTCGTCACCGCCGATGGCGAGCGAGTCACCGCGAGCCCGGACGCGAACTCCGACCTGTTTCGGGCGGTCCGGGGCGCCGGCGGCGACTTCGGCGTCGCCGTCGAGCTGGCGTTCGACCTCGTGTCGGTCCCCGACGAGGTGGCGATGTGCGACACGTGGTTCCCGGTCGACGACGCCGACGGGATCGCGGCGTTGCTACGGGCGTACCGACGGCTGCACCGGGACGCGCCCCGGGAGACGAACGCCTCGCCGTACGTCGCGCGGGTGCCCGACGAGCCGGGGTTCCCCGACGACCGCGCGGGCGACCTCGCGCTGTGCGTCCTCGGCGCGCACGCCGGGGATCCCGACCCCGGGGAACGGGCGCTCGCGCCGTTTCGCGACCTCGCGCGCGAGACCGGGCGCGAACCGGGGGACGAGACCGAGCGTGAGGCCGAGTCCGGGACCGGGGCAAATCGCGAGGGTGAGGCGGCGGCGCCGCTGTTCGACCACGCCGAACGAGTGCCGTACCGGGAGCTCCAGCGGTACCTCGGGGGCGAGTCCGGCGCCGGCGACCGCTACTACTGGAAGTCGGTCGCCGTCGAGACGTTCACCGACGACCTCGTCGACCTCGTCGCCGAGCGGATGGCCGCACTGCCGGGCGAGGCGGACACGGAGCCGGACAGCACCGTCGTCGTCTGGCCGATGGGCGGCGCGATCGCCGACCTCGACCCGACGGAAACGGCAGTGCCCGAGCGGGACGCCGAGGTGGTGCTCAACTTCGAGGCGCAGTGGGCCGACCCGGCCGACGACGACGAGCACGTCTCGTGGGCGCGCGGGTCCGCCGAGTCGGTTCGCGAGGTCGGAACGGTGACGGGGGAACTGCCGAACTTCTCGGGGACCGAGCGCGGCGAGGCCGCCGCCCGCGACGTGTACGGCGACAACTACCGGTGGCTTCGGGGGGTGAAGCGACGACGGGACCCCGACGGAGTGTTCTCCCCGAGCGGCCGCCTGTGACGTGATCACGAAGCGTTCGATTCAACACTGATAGCCGGAGAGACGCCGTTATCCGTCCCGAGCACGTAGTTCCGACATGGACACTCCCTCCACGCGAACCAGCCGACCGCCGCCGAAGAGCACGCTGTTTTGCCCCGAGTGCGACCACGCCGCCCCCGTCGGGGAGGACTGGATCGTCGAGGAACACCGCGACGGCGTCGAGGCGCTGACGTGCCCCGACTGCGGCGCGACCCTGACGGTCCGCCGGACGGCCGACCCGATCGCCGCGTGACGTCACTGAACGGTGACGTACACGAGGAACGCGATCGCAGCCGTCTCCAGCGCCTGTAACGCCAGCATCGCCTCGACGGCCGCGGGGGGCAGCGCCAACCCGGAGAAGTAGTAGTACAGCGCGAGCACGTTCTCAGCGAGCAGCAGCAGGGCGAACACGAGCGATCCGAGCGTCTCCCGCGAGCGGATCTCGCCGTACGTCCGTGCCCAGACGGCGACGAGCGTCGCCAGCAGGACGACGTTCAGCCCGGCCGACGCGCGGGCCAGATCGAGCGTCAGGCTCATCGGTACCTCCGGGGTGGGCGCGATGCGCCGGTAGTGAGTGTGTGATCAGTCATGCGTCGAGTTGGTCGGTGATCTCCTCGACGGTGTCCCAGTGATCCCGG
This sequence comes from Halobaculum saliterrae, assembly GCF_009831625.1. GTDB lineage: Archaea > Halobacteriota > Halobacteria > Halobacteriales > Haloferacaceae > Halobaculum > Halobaculum saliterrae. The sequence goes on from NZ_WUUS01000001.1 coordinate 500,455, forward strand.
GCGCGGTCCGTCGGCAGGTAGACGGCGCCGTAGTCCGAGCCGCTGTTTCGAACGACGTCGTTGCGCGAGAGCACGTCGAGGTGGTGTCTGACAGTCTTGTACGCGAGATCCAGCTCCGTCGCGAGTTGGTTCGCGTTTCGCGGGCGCTCGTCGAGCGCCTTCAGAATGCGCGCTCTGTTCGGTCCCCCCCGGGTCCCGGCCAACACCTGCCACAGGACCGCCTCCATCGGACAACCACAGAGCCGCCCGTCACCTAAATACACCGGCGGGGCCGGCGGCCGCCGGGTCTCGGATCGACGGCCGCGGCGGCCGCCCGTCTCGCGATCAGTCGTCGCTCTCCTCCCCGTCGTCTCGACCGCGCCCCCGTCCGGGGACGTCCTCCGGCGGCCCGCGCTCGACCTCGTCGGCACCGTCGTCCCCGCCGTCCGCCTCGTCGTCATCGTCGCCGCGGGGCGGCGCGCCGGCGTCGAGCGTCGGCAGGAGCCCGAACGGCTCGGCGGCGGGCTCGTCCTCGGCCGTCAGGTAGCCGAGCGCGAACACGGTGTACGTCGACCGCCCCGCGAGTTCGACGTCCTCCGCCTCGAACACGACGTCGCCGTCGTCGTCCGCCGTGTCGGGCCGGATCTCCACGTCGTACTCCCCGGCGGGGACGACCGCGTACCCGCTCGAGTCCCCGAAGGCGACGCCGTCGAACAGCGTGAGCACGCCGTCGTTCACAGTCACGTCGACCGCTGGCGCGTCCGGCGAGGCGTGGACCGCACGGACCCGCGCCTCGTCGTCGTCGAGGTTCGCGCCGTTCGTGTCCGCCAGCACCGAGACCGTGAACTCGGTGTCGTCGTCGGACACCTCGCCGAGCGCGACGGCGGTGTAGTCCTCGGCCGCCAGATCGACTTCCGCGGGGCCGAACACGGTCGTGTCGGTGCCGGAGACGTTCACGGCGACCTCGTACTCGCCGGCCGGCAGTTCGAGGTAGTCGGTGACCTGCCGGAACTCGAGGCCCTCGACGGCGACCGCGCCGTCGACGAGCACGTCGACCGCCGGCGCATCCGGCGAGGCGTGGGCGATCCGGAGACCCGCCTCGTCGCCGCCCCGTTCGGTTCCCTCGTCCGCAGTCACGGCACCGGCGCCGCCGACGAGCAGCGCGGTGCCGGTCGCGATTCCCCCCAGTACGGTCCGTCGAGTCGTGTCGGTCATTGATGACCAGCCTATATTCCGGCTTCGTAGCCAATGAATTATTTTCCCGAAAGGGACCCAAATTCGACCAAAGAGGACGACGGTCGGTCGACGGGACCGGCCACGACGGGGACGCCGGAGGCGTGCCCGACGGATCGCCGACACGGTGGGGTTGAAACCGCGGGCGGTCGTGGGAACCCGTATGCGCGCAGCAGTGTTTCACGGCCCCGGAGACATCCGGGTCGAGGAGGTCGACAAGCCCGAGATCGAGGAGCCGACCGACGCCATCGTCCGCGTGACGCACACCGCCATCTGCGGGTCGGACCTGTGGTTCTACCGCGGGGAGAGCGACCGCGACGCCGGCACCGGCGTCGGTCACGAGCCGATGGGCATCGCCGAGGAGGTCGGCGAGGACGTGCGCTCGGTCGAGCCGGGCGACCGCGTGCTCGCGCCCTTCGCCATCTCCTGTGGCTCGTGTGAGTTCTGTCGCAAGGGACTGCACACCTCCTGTGTGAACGGCGACTCCTGGGGCGGCGACAACGGCGGCGGACAGGGGGAGTTCGTCCGCTCGACGCACGCCGACGGCACGCTCGTCCGGGTTCCGGACCGCTACGCCGACGACGAGGCGGTCCTCGAGTCCCTGCTCCCGCTCACCGACGTGATGGGGACGGGGCACCACGCCGCTCTCTCGGCGGGTGTCGAGGCGGGCGAGGACGCCGTCGTCGTCGGCGACGGCGCCGTCGGCCTGTGCGGCGTCGCGGCCGCCCGCCGGCTGGGGGCCGAGCGGGTCGTCGCCGTCGGACACCACGAGGACCGGCTCGACATCGCCGAGGAGTTCGGCGCGACGCACACGGTCGCCGAGCGCGGCGAGGCGGCCGTCGAGGAGGTGCTGGACATCACGAACGGCGGCGCGAACCACGTGCTCGAGTGCGTCGGCGCCGCCTCGGCGATGGAGACGGCCGTCGAGGTCGCCCGCCCCGGCGGCACCGTCGGCTACGTCGGGGTTCCGCACGGGATGGAGGGCGGCCTCGACCTGTTCCCGTTCTTCGGCGACAACATCGCGCTCCGCGGCGGCGTCGCGCCCGTCCGTGCGTACGCCGAGGAACTGATGGCCGACGTGCTTCAGGGCACGCTCGACCCGTCGCCGATCTTCACCGAGACCGTGGGCCTCGACGGCGTCCCCGAGGGATACCGCATGATGGACGAGCGCGAGGCGGTGAAGGTGCTGGTCAAGCCCTGGGAGTGAGTCGAGACCGGGTTTCACGTCAAGTGCTACCGCGTGCCAAACGCTAAGCCCCGGGGCGCGAACGTGCCCGCATGGAGGTCGCAGAGCGGCCCACGTTCGAGTCCGAGGTGAGCAAGCGGATCTACGAGTACGTCGAGCGCCACGGCACCGCGAACCGCCACGTCGTCCAGCGGACCGTCTCGGCGCCGGCCGAGGAGTTCGAGCGCGAACTCGACCGGTTGGAGTCACGCGGGTACCTCGACGACGACGGCGGGACGCTCCGCGTCGCGCTCGACGTGGGCGCGGTCGAGGAGTACGAGACCGCCGACACGTCGTTCACGATCCGCCCCGCCCGTCAGAACGACTTCGAGGGACTGGTCGCGGCGATCCGCGCGGTCACCGACGAGGAGACGTACGTCGTCGCCGAGAGCATCGCGGAGCAGTTGCTGTACGAGGAGACGGTGACGCGACACAACTCGGTTGAGTCGCGAGTGTTCTTCGTCGCCACGGTCGGTGAGGACCTCGTCGGCTGGACCCACCTCGACCTGCCGCAGGTATCGCGAGTTCGCGAGACCGCGAAACAGACCGTCGGTGTCGCTCCCGAGCACAGGCGGGTGGGCATCGGTGGGAAACTGCTGCAGCGCGGGCTCGATTGGGCCGAGGCTAACGGCTTCCGGAAGGTGTACAACAGCGTTCCGGTGACGAACGCCGCCGCTCTGGAGTTCCTCGGCGACCACGGCTGGGAGACCGAAGCGATCCGCCGCGACCACTACACCATCGACGGGGAGTACGTCGACGAGGCGATGATGGCGTACACCTTTTGAGACCGGACGGACGGAACGATCACCCGCCTGGAGCCTCTCGTTCTGCCGCGGCCCGACACAGTCGTCAGTCACGGTCGCGCGATCGTGTCATACCGATCCACCCCGGCGGACGAAGCCGCCAATAAATTGTAGACGCGGCCAGCACACCCGTTGTTGATGTGCCCGACAGGAACGAGTGGTCTGCCGCGACTCGACGGAGGACCGTATCTATCACGCGGTGATCACTGATGTCGGTTCGAGTCAACTGGCGCCAGAGCGTCGCGTTCACCGGGACCGTGATCAAGTATCTCGCGGTCGCCATGCTCGTTCCCCTGGCGATCGGCCTCCTCTACGGCGAGGACACGGTCGTGTTCCTCCTCTCCATCGGGATCGCCGTCGGCGTCGGCCTCCTGCTGGAGCGGCTCGAGGACGACCCCCAACTCGGTGCCCGCGAGGCGCTTCTGTTCGTGGCGATCGCCTGGGGTGCCGTCGCGGTCGTCGGCGCGATCCCGTACGTCCTCGCGGGGTACGGGACCGACTCCGCGCTCCGGCTCCCGGTCAACGCGCTGTTCGAGTCGATGTCCGGCTTCACCACGACCGGCGCCACCGTCACCGCCGAGATCTCCTTCGAGCAGCACTCCCACGCGCTGTTGATGTGGCGGCAACTCACCCAGTGGCTCGGCGGCATGGGGATCATCGTGCTGATGGTGGCGATCCTCCCGGAGGCCGCGGTCAACGGCGCGCAACTGATCGACTCGGAGGCTCCCGGGCCGGAACTCCAGAAGCTGACCCCGAAGATCGCCGAGACCGCGCGGCTGCTCTGGTTGTTCTATCTAGGCTTCACCGTCCTCTACGTGTGCATCCTCGTTGCCCTCCACTACGCGGGGATGGCGCCGAACATGGACGTCTACAACGCGGTCGCCCACGGCTTCACGACGCTCCCGACGGGCGGGTTTTCGCCGCAGGCGGACAGCATCGCGGCGTTCTCGCCGGCCGTCCAGTGGGTTGTCATCCCGTTCATGCTCGTCGCGGGGATGAACTTCGCGCTGTTCTACCTGCTGCTGCAGGACGAGTACGCGGCGTTCCTCCGGGACCGTGAGCTCCGGGCGTATCTGGGAGCCAACGCCGGCGTGGCCGTGATCCTGTGGGGGCTCCTGTTCACGGGGTCGGCGCCGCCGCTGGAGCTCGGCGGCGTCACGCAGGGCGCGCTGGAGAACTCGCTCCGACAGGCCACCTTCCAGGTCGCCTCGCTGTTGAACTCGACGGGGTACGCGACCAGCGACTTCGCACAGTGGGGGACGACCGCACAGGGAGTCCTGTTGTTCGCGATGTTCATCGGCGGGTCCGCCGGGTCGACCGGGGGCGGCGTGAAGATCGTCCGCTGGATCGTGGTGATCAAGAGCATCCGGCGGCAGCTGTTCACGACATCGCACCCGGACGCGGTCAAGCCGGTCCGCCTCGGGGGACACGTCATCGACGAGGGAGTGATCCAGGCGATCTACGGCTTCACGCTGTTGTACCTGCTCACGTTCGGCGTTGCGACGGTGTTGATCCTGCTGGACGCTGGACGTGTGGGCCTCGAGATGACGGTCTTGGAGGCGGTCAGCGCGAGCCTGGCGACGCTCGGAAACATCGGGCCGGGGTTCGGCTTCCTCGGGCCGTTCGGCAGCTATCTCGACTTCCCGGCGACGAGCAAGCTGCTGATGATCTTCCTGATGTGGATCGGGCGGCTGGAGATCATCCCGGTGTTCGTGATGTTCACCGGCGCCTTCTGGAACAGATAACCGGGTCCCGTCGAGGTTTCTCGTTTCGGACCGCTCGGCGGCCGGGGGCGGCTACCGATCCGGTATCTGCATAATACGACCGTTTCAGACGCTCAAGACGCTTCTTGACAGTAGCGCCGAAACGAATGGTACGGAAGCGGGCGACGAGGGATTTGAACCACGTGAACACCTCGCTTCGCTCGGTGTTCTCTGTTTCAAATCTCTCGAGACACTGTTCGCACTCACGGGCGCTCGCACACGCTCCGCGGTGCTCGCAGTGTGGTTCGCGCAGAAGCGGGCGACGAGGGATTTGAACCCCCGACCTCTTGGTCCGGAACCAAGCGTTCTGTCCGCTGAACTAGCCGCCCTCACACTCCCGTACCCCGGCCCGGCGAATAAGCCTTCGGAACCGTCACGAGCGCACGACGGGCGAGCCACGGGCTGGCGAGGACGGAGGCGACGGGTGAAAACGGGTCGGCGGTGGAGCGGGCGCGGTACGCTACGGCGCCTCGCCGGTCTCGATCGTGAAGTCGTCGCGGGGGTACGCGACGCAGGTGAGGGTGTACCCCTCGTCGAGCTCGGCGTCGTCGAGCATCTGCTGGTTGTCGTGTTCGACGTAGTCCTCGGCGTTGCCGCCGGAGGTGATCTGGCCGGCACACGAGACGCACTGGCCCTGTCGGCAGGCGTACGGCATGTCCCAGCCCTCGTCCTCGCCGGCCTCCAGAACGGTCTCGTTGTTGGCGACCTCGATCGTGTCGCCCTCCTTCGTGAACTCGACCTCGAAGTGCTCGATCTCGTCCTCGGGAACGTCGCCGGGGCCGGACGATTCCTCGGCCGCCGCGCCCTCCTCCAGTTCGCCCTCCTCGCCGGCCGCGACCGCGCCGGCGGGGGCGCTCCCGCCCCCGATGGCGCGGCTCCCCGGCTCGGGGAACTCCGTCTCCTCGACGGTGGAGGCCCGCCGCTCGATGACCTCCTCGGAGATGTCCGCGGTGGCCTCCCAGCCGGTGCCGCGGGCGGCGTGCAGGGCGACGAAGACCAACACGAGGCCCGCGCCGAACCCGATAGCCACGGGGTCTACCATGGATCCGGCTTGGAAGCGGGGGGTAACAAGGGTTGTGATCGCCCAGCGCGCGAGCGAGCCGTCGAACCCGGAGACGGCGAACGTGTTCGCGGAGCGACCGCCCGTCTACTCGTCCCGCCGCGGGACCTCGTGTCGACCGAACCCGTACCGAAGGCGGCTGGCGAGACGGCGGCCGAAGCGCTCCTCGCGCGAGTCGAAGCGCTCGGCGAGCGCCTGATAGATGAGCGGCACGGGAACCTCCTGTTCGAGCGCCTCCTGCACCGTCCACGTGCCGGTCGACCCGCCCTCGATACGGTCGGCCACGTCGCCCAGATCGTTGCCCTCCTCGCGGAACGCCTCCTCACACAGTTCGAGCAGCCACGAGCGGATGACCGCGCCGTTGTTCCACGTGCGCGCGACGGCCTCCAGATCGAGGTCGTAGCGGCCGCGATGGAGCAGTTCGAACCCTTCCCCGTACGCCTGCATCAGCGCGTACTCGACGCCGTTGTGGACCATCTTCACGTAGTGGCCCGAGCCGGCGGGCCCCATCCGGTCGTGGCCCGCGGAGCCGGTGGCGACGGCGTCGAACACGGGCGTCAGTTCCTCGTAGGCCCACTCGGGGCCGCCGACCATCAGGGAGAAGCCCAACTCGGCGCCGGCGGGGCCGCCGGACGTGCCGCAGTCGAGGTACGCCGCGTCGGTCGACTCCGCGCGGCGGGTGGAGTCCTCGAAGTACGAGTTGCCGCCGTCGACGACCACGTCGTCGCCCGTGAGGTGCGGTTCGAGTTCGTCGAGCGTGGCGTCGACCGCGTCGCCGGCGGGCACCATCAGCCAGATCCGGGCGCCGGCGTCGTCCCCGTCATTGTCCTCGCTCCCGCCGCCGTCGAGTCGGTCGTACAGATCCGCGACGGAGTCGGCCGGCTCCGCGCCGGCCTCCGCGGCCGCGGCGGTCGCCTCCGCGTCGAGGTCGAACGCGACCACGTCGTGGCCGGCGTCGAGGACGCGGTCGACGACGATCTGCCCCATCCGACCCAGCCCGATCACGCCGAGTTGCATGCTCATACCGGCGCGTCGGCGAGGTCGGGCGTAGGCGTTGCGGTGTGTCGAGCGGCGTTCCGAGGCGTGGTCGCTCGCCGAGACCGTGCCCCGACCGCCCGAAAGCGCCGCACTTACGCGCTCGCCGTCCGCAGTCGGCGACATGGACGACCGAGTGCGCGAGCACGCCGAGGTACTCGTCGACTGGAGCGCCCGCGTCGAGGCGGGCGATCAGGTCGTGATGGACGTCGCCGAGGGCGCCCACGACCTCGCGGTCGCGGTGGCCGCGGAGCTGGGGAAGCGCGACGCGACGCTGCTGACGACGTACGGGTCCAGCGAGGTGGGCCGCGCGTTCCTCCGCGCCGGCGACGACGACCGCGAGTTCGCACACAGCGAGCCGAAGCTGGCGATGCTGGAGGCCGCTGACGTCTACCTCCGCATCGGCGGCGGCCGCAACACCACGGCGATGGCGGACGTGGACGGCGACCGTCGGCAGAAGGCCCGGAAGGCGACCACGGCGACCCGCGAGGCCCGGATGGACACCGACTGGGTCTCCACGGTCCACCCGACGCGCTCGCTCGCCCAGCAGGCCGGAATGGCCTACGAGGAGTATCAGGACTTCGTGTACGACGCCGTCCTCCGCGACTGGGAGTCGCTGGCCGACGAGATGGCGAACATGAAGGAGGTCCTCGACGAGGGATCGGAGGTCCGCATCGAGACGGAGCACACGGACCTCACGATGTCCATCGAGGGGCGCACGGCGGTCAACTCCGCCGCGTCGGTCGCCTACGACTCCCATAACCTCCCCTCGGGCGAGGTGTTCACCGCCCCGCACGCCACGGAGGGGGAGGTGTTCTTCGACGTGCCGATGACCATCGACGCGACGCGCGTGAAGAACGTCTCGCTCACGTTCGAGGACGGCGAGGTGGTCGACTTCGCGGCCGAGCAGGGCGAGGACGCCATCGCGGACGTGCTCGACACCGACGAGGGTGCCCGCCGGCTGGGCGAACTGGGGATCGGGATGAACCGCGGCATCGACCGCTTCACCGACTCGATCCTGTTCGACGAGAAGATGGGCGACACGGTCCACCTCGCGCTGGGGCGTGCCTACGACGCCTGTCTCCCCGAGGGTGAGTCGGGCAACGACTCCGCGGTCCACGTCGACATGATCACCGACGTGTCCGAGGACTCGCGCATGCTCGTCGACGGCGAGGTCGTCCAGCGAAACGGCACGTTTCGGTGGGAGGAGGGGTTCGAGTCAGCATAGGTCGATCCGCGCCGCCACGGATCAGAACTGCGGCGGTGGCACCGCGAACCGAGACGCGCCGGACCGTCGCGCTTAACCTCCAGCCGCCACCACGACCAGCCGACCATGGAGCCGCGCCACGCCCGGTACCCCTTCTTCGCGTCGGCCCGCGAGGCCGTCCGCGAGTCGGGCGTCGATCTGGCCGCGCTCGTCGCCGACGGCGACCCCGCCGTCGACCGCGGCCGCGAGCGGGTCGAGCGCGCGCTCACCGAGGGCACCGTCGAGGCGACGGAGCCGCGCGAGTGGGACACCCGCGACGAACTGCTCTCGTACCCGATCGCGCGGATCCTCGTCTCGCTGCTCGACTCCCGCGCGGCCGTCGAGAAGTACGCCGAGGCCGAGGCGGCCACCGCCCACCGCCGATTCACCGAGGACCTCCACCAGGCCCGCGACGACGGCGCGCGACCGGATCCCGCTCGCGTCGACCAGCCGGCCCTGCTGCGGGAGTTCGATCTCGACGGCGCCGTCCGCGTCGAGGACCCGAAGCCCGGACAGGTCGAGGGGAAGTGGCTCTGGCTCGGCGTCGGCGCGTACCTCTCGTACGTCGACCCCGGCTGGGGCGACGACTGGCGGCTCGTCAACCGCGAGCTCGTCGACGGCGAGGTGCGAACCGAACGCGAGGAGCTGTACCGCCTGCTCCGGGAGGCCGTCGAGGACCGCGTCGGCGACGGGCTCCCGTTCGAGGGCGTCGGCGACGAGCTCGCCGACGAGTTGGAGGCCGAGATCGGCGACCTTCGCGACCTGCTTGCCGACCGGAGCGTCGCCGCCGACCTCGACGTGGTGGCGCCGGAGCACTTCCCGCCGTGCGTCGGGAAACTGCTCGGTCGGGCACAGGGCGGCGACGACCTCGACCCGTACGAGCGGTTCTCGCTGCTCGCGTTTCTCGCCGGACTCAACCTCGACGCCGATGAGGTCGTCGCGCTGACGGGGCTGGACCCCGGCCTCGTCGCCGACCGCTTCGCGTACCTCCGCGACGACTCCGGCGCGCAGTACCCGCCTCCCTCGTGCCGGACGCTCGGCGAGTACGGGGTCTGCGAGAACGAACACAACCACCGGAGCGTCGCGCCGCACCCGCTGGAGTACTACAGCCGGAAGCTTCGCGAGGCCGACGAGGTGGTCGACTGGCGCGACAGGGAACACACGGACGTCGGCGACGCCCCTGCCTGAACGAGGGTCGCTCGACCGACCGTCGCCGGAACGGCGGCTCCGAATCGGCGGTCGATCGGTCGCTACTCCCCGCGATCGAGAAGAACGCCGGCGACGGCCATCAACGCGATGAACAGCCCGATCGCGGCGACGAAGTAGTACGCGCCGACGCTCGAGAGGTTGTGGCCGTCGGTGTACTGGATCCCGATGGCGACCAGAAGGGCGATGAAGACGACGACTGCGCCGACGGAGACGGCGATCATGCGGCGCATCTCGGCGTCGATTTCCATGCACCGGCGTATCCGTGGACCCGGCAAAAGGGCTTCGAAGCGTTCGTCAGGCGCCGGATCCCGCGAACCCCCGGCGGCGGACCGACCGAGCCCTTAGGGTCGCTCGACCCGTAGATCCGTCGACAGATGACTCCCCCACTCACCGCCCACGAGCGACCGGAGCGAGGCCACGACCGGGAACGCGACGACGACCGCGGGAGCCACGGGACGCGCGGACGAGGGACGCTTCCCGAGGACGTGCCGGACAGCCCCGATGGGCCCGACGGACCGGGTAGTCTGTACGCCGTCGACGCCGCCCACCCACGTGACTCCGGGCGGGCCGCGCGCGCCAGGACGGAGCCGATGGCCGTGTACGCCCTCCGCGACGAAGAGCGGTACCTCGTCGACACCGAGGGCGGCACCTACGTCGTCGATCTCGGGAGCGACGCCTGCACCTGCCCGGACCACGCGATCCGCGGGAGTCGCTGCAAGCACCTCCGACGCGTCGACATGGAGGTCGGCATCGGCCGCATTCCGGCGCCCGGCGAGCGCGTCGCCGCCTGCGCCGTCTGCGGCGACGGGGTGTTCGTTCCCGCCCGCGAGACGGGCGCGTTCCTCTGTGGCGACCACCGCCCCGCCGTCGGCTCGTTCGTCCGCGACCGCGAGACCGACAAGCTGCTCGTCGTCACGGGTGTCACGACCGATCGCGCCGACGAGCGCGAGACCGGCGACGGGAGACGGATCAGCGACTACGAGACCAACACCGACTACGGCGACCACGAGCCCGTGATCGAGGCGGTGTACGCCGGCAACGCCCCCGCCAGCCCCGGCCCGCTGGACGTGTCCGGGCGCAAGCGCTACGGCTTCCCCGCCTCGCGGCTCCGGCGGCTCGATCCTTCGGAACGGCCGGAGACGCCCGTCATCGGCATCCGAACTGATCGAGACGACTGACCAAGCCGGCGGCTACAACATCTCCTCGGCCTCCTCAACCGAGAGGACGCCCTGCTCGACGGCGTTGAGCACCTCCCCCACGCTGGTGTCGGACTCGGTGTCCTCGCTGGCGGTCAGCAGGTCGTCGATCGTCTCGCCGTCCGCGAGCGCCGTCTCCTTCTTCACCCGGTAGTTCCCGCCGTCGGTGACGTAGAGGTCGCCCGGATGGAAGAAGTACCAGTCCTCGCGGTCGAACCGCACCCCGATCTTCGGCGAGGCGCCGAAGTTGCGCGAGAAGTAGATGAGCGCCTCCACCTCCTCGCCGCGGAGGTAGATGGGGTCGCCCGAGGAGGACTTCGCCTCGACCGCGTAGAACACCCGGCCGTCGCCCGCGAGCACGTCCGGCAGTTCGCGGTCCGTGGAGGAGCCGCTCGCGGGCGCGCGCATCACCGCGAAGCCGGCGTCGTGAAGCCTGTTGACGAGTTCGCGTTCCCGGCGGTCTCCCTTCGGGTTGCCCGGCATGGGAGACGGTGGACCGCTGGCGGGCATAACCCACACGGTCGCGCGGGACCCCGGAGTGAAAGTGAACGTCGGGGGCGGGACGCGACGGGACGCGGCGGCGACGGCGGGTCGTCAGTCCCGTCGAGCGATCACGGACTCGCCCGCACGAACCGCCTCTCCCCGGCTCACACGGACGTTCTCGGCGGTGTAGCCGGACGGGAGCACCACGTCGGCCCGCGAGCCGAACGCGATGTAGCCGATCCGTGCGCCCCGTGTGACCGGGTCTCCAGGCGAAACGTAGGGGGTTATCCGGCGGGCGAACCAGCCCGCGATGAGCGCGCCGTCGACGTGCCCGGCGTCGCCGTCCGGCTCGGCGTCAGCTCCGTCTTCCGTGGCGTCGCCCGCCCCGCCGGCGTCTTCCCGCAGCGTGTACTCGAAGCGCTCGTTGCGCTCGGACTCCTTGACGAACGCCGGCCGGTGGGCGGCGCCGCGGTGGTCCAGCCGCGTCACTTCCCCGTCGGCGGGCGCGCGACAGACGTGCACGTCGAAGGGGCTCATGAACACGCCGACGCGGACGCGGTCGCCGTCCTCCCGGATCACCGAGACGTGTCCGTCGGCGGGGGCGAGGACCCCCTCGCCGGCGGGTTCGCGGTCGGGGTCGCGGTAGAAGTACGCCGAGAACGCCCCGACACCCAGCAGGAGCAGCCCCAGCGGCGGCACGAGGAACAGGAACGGGACCGCGAGCGCGAACGGGACGAACACGCGTCGCTCGCTTCCGGGGGCGAGATCCGGGATCGGGACGGCAGTCGGGATCGATATCACGCGTCCGCGGGGTCTCGCACGCCGGTCTCGGTCGTCGTCCGACCCGCACCCCACGCCGCGAGCAGGTGGGTGAGGTGGATGCGGTCGTCGCTCCCCTCCACGAGGTCGAGGTCGATCTCCCCGGCGAGGGCGTGAAGCCGCGCGACCGCCTCGGGGGAGGCCTCGGACTTCGAGCGCGCGACGCGGAGGATCTCCCGCAGGAGGTCGCCGCCCTCGTACCCCTCGTCGTGCAGGAGGTCGTCGAGCGTCGACCGAGCCTCCTTCAGGTCGCCCGTCCGTGCGGCCGACAGCGCCGAGCGGACCTCCTCGTCGGTCCCGACCTCGCCGAGCGTCTCGTAGGCGGCGCTCATCGTCACCTCGTCGTGTTCGACGGCGGTCGTCTGCGCCGAGAGGACCGCCTTTCGGAGGTCGCCGGCGGCCGCGCTGGCGACGAACTCCAGCCCGTCGTCGTCGTGAGCGACGCCCTCCGCCTCGCAGATCCCGCGGAGGACCTCGATCGTCTCGTCGGTCGCCGGCGCGCGCACGGGCACCGGGAAACACCGCGAGCGGATCGGCGGAATGAGCTTCGCGGGCTGGCGGGTCGCGATGACGAACTGCGTGGTCCGATGGTACTGCTCCATCACGCGGCGCAGCGCCTGCTGGAAGTCCTCGCGGATCGCCTCGGCGTTGTCCAGCAGGACCGTCTTGTACGTGCCCGACATCGGCGCGTTCGCCGCCGACTCCTTGAGTACGCGGTTGATCATGTCGCGTTTGGCCATCCGCGAGCGCCCCTCCAGGAACGAGGCGAAGCGGGGGTCCTCGCGGATCTCCTTCTTCGTTCGGCCGAAGAAGTCCGCGACGTTGATCTCGATGAGGTCGTTGTCGGGGTCGTCGTGGGCCGCCGCCGCGAGCGCGCGCACGGCGGCGGTCTTGCCCGATCCCGGCGGACCCTGCAGCACGAGGTTCATCGGCTCGTCCACCGCCCGAGAGAGCCGCTCGCGTACGTCCTCCTGCGGGAGGTCCGCGAGCTCGGGAGCGTGTGTGTCCGTCCACAGCGGGCCGTCCATTACCAGCCGATAGCGGTCCGGGCGGCTTGAACCCTACCGTTCGCGGGGGCGACGCTCCTCGGCGGGGTCAGACCGGGGAACGGCGCCGTCGCTGCGTGTCGAGCGTGTCACGAAAAGCGGCGGTCGGAAACCGGATCGACCCGCGCGGTCGACACGGCGGTGCTCGCGTCGCCCGCGGTCGGTTCGCGGGCGGTCGTCGTTCAGTCAGCGGTCACTTCCTTCAGTCAGCGGTCACTTCCCTCGGCGTCCGGTCGGCCGGAGCGTCGACCGTGATCGCCCGGTAGACGCCCCACAGCAGCAGGACGACCAGACCGAGGATCACCAGTCCGGTTCGGACCACGGGGTCAATGGCGGGAGTCGCGATCACCTCGCCCGCCTCGTTCGTCAGCGGAGCGGCCCCGTACGGCTGGCCCGCGAGAACCTCGATGAGGCCGAGGACCACGACGCCCAGCAGCATCAGGGCCGCGCCGACGGCCAGCGCGACCTTGTCGACGATGTCGAATTGTTGAGTCATGTGTGTCACCTCCTTAGCCGAGCAGGTACCGCAGTTTCGGGTTCGCCTTCACCAGTCCCGTCTTCTCGAGGATCCCGTCGAGGCCGTAGTACCGCCCGGCCCCGAGGACGATCATCGTGACGAACAGGAGCAGGCCCATGAAGTCGCTGTTGACGACCCCGTGGCCGAAGCCCGCGTTCCCGATCCAGAACAGGGTCATGAAGAACGCCCCGCCGAGCGCGGCGAGTCGGACGAACGCCCCGGCGATCAGCGCGAGCCCGATGAGCGTCTCGAACAGCGGGACGCCGGGCGCGATGAGCCACGCGAGGTTGTTCCCCATCCAGACCGGGATCGGTCCGAGGGCGGTCCCCGTCATCTCCTGCATGTACATCGGCCCGTACGTGAAGTTCAGGCCGTCCTCGATGAGCTTCGTCACGCCGGCGTGGAAGAACCACCAGCCGGTGATGACGCGCAGGAGCGCGATCCAGTACGCCGCGATCGGCCCGCCGACATCGAAGCCGAAGTTCTCGGCCAGCGGGTTGGTTTCCGAGTATGCCATGGGTCTCACCTCACAGATGTGAATTGGACGGCCGTTACGGTATAAACGAGAGGTGGTTCCCAATCGGTGAAAGCCGCCGAAAGTCGGCGCGAGCGTTGCCGTACTGCCTGATCGTTGATCGGCTATCGGCGCTCAGACCGCGGAAGCGCGTAGCGCCGCAGCGTCGGACTCGTCATCGGTCCCGTCAGCGTCGTCCCCGCCGGTCGTCTCGAACTCCCGCTCCAACTCGGCCTCGTCGTCGCCGGCGGTCACCTCGACCGTCAGCTCGGTCGCGTTGGCGTCGACCGCGAACGTGACCGTCCCGTTCACGTCAGTGCTGTACGTCTCGGTGGTCTCGTCGCCGTCGACCTCCTGCGTGACCTCGACCGTGGCGTTCTCGACGGTCGAACCGTTGCGCGTCACCTCGACGGTCGCGTTCTCGCCCGCGGTGACGTTCCCCGCGAACGAGGCGCTCAGATCGGCCGACTCGGACACCTCCTCGCTCTCCTCGGAGTCATCCTCCTCGGTCTCGAACTCGCGTTCGAGTTCCGCCTCGCCGTCGCCCGCGGTCGCCTCGACGCTCAGTTCGCTTGCGTTGGCGTCGACCGCGAACGTGACCGTTCCGTTCGCGTCGGTGGTGAGCGTCTCGGTGGTCTCCTCGCCGTCGACCTCCTGCGTGACCTCGACCGTGGCGTCCTCGACGGCCGAGCCGTTTCGCGTCACCTCGACGGTCGCGTTCTCGCCGGCCGTGACGTTCCCCACGAACGAGGCGTTCAGCTCGGCGGACGCCTCGTCGGAATCGTCGTCCGAGTCCGTCTCGTCGACGTCCTCGATGGGCACCTCGTCACTCGTACCGGACTCGCTCACGACCGGCTTGAGGATGTACTTCCCCGAGTTGCCGGCCTTGAACACCGACATGTCGTAGACGAAGTCGACCTCCTCGCCGTTGCCGACGGTGAACTCCTTGTTGAGCTGGAGCTTGCTCGACGGCAGCTTCACGTTCGCGGAGTCGCCGTTCTCAAGCGTCGCGTCGACCTCGTCGACGTAGACGAACACCTTCGTGTACGTGCCGTTGTCGACGCCGAAGGTGCCGAGCCTCGTGGCGTTCGTGCCCGGCAGCGTCGTCAGGTCGATCGTCCGGTCGTCGACGTCCTTCTCGACCCACCCGCCCGACTCGCCGCCGCGCTGGAGCCCGACCTTCGTCACGGTGACGTTGAGGTGGGCGAAGTCGCCCATGGCGTTCTCCTCGTCGCTGAGGTAGAAGTCCATCGAGGACTGCCCCGACGAGTCGTCGCCGGTGTCCTCGCCGCGGTCGGACTCGTCGTCGGACTCGGCCTCCTCCGTCTCGGTGGCGTCGTCCGACTCGTCCGCGTCGTCAGCGTCCTCGGCCTCCTCGCGCTCGTCGTCCTCGTCGACGTCGCGGATCTCGACCTCGTCGCTCGTGCCGGACTCGCCGGCGACCGGCTTGAGGATGTAGCCGTTTGGACCGCGCTCGAACACGGTCACGTCGAAGACGAAGTCGACCTCCTCGCCGTTGCCGACGGTGAACTCCTTGTTCAGTCGGAGCTTGTTCGACGGCAGCTTCACGTCCGCGGAGGAGCCGTCAGTGAGGGTACCCTCGACCGAACTGATCTCGACGGACACCTTCGTGTACGTGCCGTTGGGCACCGGAACCGACCCCAGCTTGGAGGCGTTCGCGCCCTGCAGCTCGGTCAGGTCGAGGGTGACGTTGTCGACCTCGTAGGTCACCTGCTCGCCCCCGTCATCCGCGTCGTCGGACTCGGGCGTCTCGGTCGGTTCGGTCGTCTCCGTCTCGTTCTCGTCGTCCGCGTCGCTGTCGTCGGACTCGGCGTCCTCGGTGTCGTCGGCGTCATCCGTGTCGGCCCGAACGAGCGTGACCTCGGTGATCGTGACGTTCAGGTGTTCGAACTGGTCGATCGCGTTCTGCTGGTCGCTGATGTAGAAGTTGACGGTCCCCCCGTCGTCCCCGCCGTCGGCGGTGCCGGCGTCGCCCCCGGAGGGCCCGGAGGGAACGCCGCCGGCGCAGCCGGCGAGGATCAACATCAGGGCCGCGGCGACGGCGGCCCAACCGGTCGTGTGTCGGGTCATTGCGATCGGTCGTTGCGCCCCCGGCGGCATATACCGGGACGGTCACAAACCCGAATTCTCCTGGATTCATCCGAATTAATCGCGGGACAGCGCAGGATTCAGTCACGCCCTGTCGGACCGACGGACGACGGGTGAACGGTCCCGCCGGGCGCACGCCGCTTCGACAGCGTTTCACCGTCGGCACTACCACTCCCGGGTATGATACGGGTCACCTTCCTCGGGACGAGCGGCGCGGTACCCACGGTGGCGCGTGCGCCGAGCGCGCTGTACCTGAACCGCGAGGGCGACGAGTTCCTCTTCGACTGCGGGGAGGGAACCCAGCGGCAGATGATGCGCTTCGGTACCGGCTTCGGCTTCTCGCACCTGTTCGTCACCCATCTCCACGGCGATCACGTGCTCGGGATCCCGGGGCTGATCCAGAGCCTCAGTTTCAACGATCGCGAGGCGCCGCTGGCGATCCACGGCCCGCCCGGGTCGAAGCGCCACCTCACGGAGCTGGTCCACGCCGCCGGCCACGACCCGAGCTTCCCGGTCACCGTCCACGAGGTCCGCCCGGGCGCCGTCGCCCTCGACCGCGAGGAGTACGAGATCCGGACGTTCGAGACGGACCACCGCACCTCCTCGGTCGGCTACGCGCTCGTCGAGGCCGACCGGAAGGGTCGGTTCGACCGCGAGAAGGCCGAGCGGGAACTGGACATCCCGCCCGGCCCCGCGTACGGCAAACTCCACGACGGCCAGCCGGTCGAGTTGGACGACGGTCGCGTCATCGAGCCCGAACAGGTGGTCGGCCCGCCGCGTCCCGGTCGGCGGATCGTCTACACCGGCGACACTCGCCCGGTCGACGCGACCGTCGAGGTCGCCGAGGGGGCGGACCTCCTCGTTCACGACGCGACGTTCCTCGACGAGGACGCAGAACGCGCCCGACAGACCGCCCACTCGACGGCCGTCGAGGCGGCCCGGATCGCCGACCGTGCGGGCGCGAAGCGACTCGCGCTCACTCACGTTTCCTCGCGATACGCGGGGCGAGCACGGAACCTGGAGCGAGAGGCGCGAGAGGCCTTCGACGGGGAGGCGTTCCTCCCCGATGACGGCGACGAGATCGAGGTTCCGTACCCCGAGACGGACGAGGAGTGACCCCGGCGCGGAGTTTTTACGCGCCAGCCGCCAACACGCGGCCGTGAACGCCCGGACGAGCGCGCTCGACTCCCTCGTGTTCGGGGTCGACATCCAGAGCGGCGACATCCGGGGCGACGCACCCTCCTACGCGCTCGTCGTCTTCGACGGCGAGTCGATCGAGCGGGACGTCGTCTCCCACCGAAAGCTCCGACGACGGATCGAGGCGGACGAGCCCGCCGTCATCGCCACCGACAACGCCTACGAGCTCGCCGCCGACAAGGACGACCTCGTCCGGTTCCTGCGTGCGCTCCCGCACGGGACCTCGCTCGTGCAGGTCACCGGCGCCGAGCGGCCGGAACCGCTCTCGCGGGTCGCCTCCCGCCACGGCGTCCCCTACGGCAAGAAGCCGATGCAGGAGGCGGAGGCGAGCGCCCGCCTCGCGGCCGCGAACGTCGGCTACGAGGTGACCGCCTTCACCGACACGACGACGGTGAAGGTGGCCCGCGGCCGCTCGACCGGAAAGGGCGGCTGGAGCCAGGACCGATACACGCGCCGTATCCACGGGAACGTGAAGCGGCAGGCCCGCGAGGTGGAGTCCGAGTTGGAGGACGCCGGCCTCGAGTACGAGGTCGACATCACCGAGAAGTACGGCGGCTACTCGAACGCCGTCTTCTCGGTGGCGGCGCGGCCGCAGGACATCCCCGTGAGCGCCCATCGATCGGGCGACACCCGCGTCGAGATCGAACGCGAGCGGCGCGACGGCATCGAGTTCGAGCCGCTGGTGAAGCGTCGCGACCGCGTGATCGTCGGCATCGACCCGGGGACGACGACCGCCGCCGCCGTCATCGGCCTCGACGGCACGGTGTTCGACGTGCACTCGACGCGGACCGCCGACACCGCCGAGGTGATCGAGTGGCTCGTCGAGCGCGGCCGCCCCGTCATCGTCGCCGCCGACGTGACGCCGATGCCCGAGACCGTCGAGACGTTCCGTCGGAGCTTCAACGCCGCCGGGTGGACCCCGGACAGCGACCTCCCGGTCGACGAGAAGCTCCACCGCACCCGCGACGAGTCGTACGACAACGACCACGAGCGCGACGCCCTCGCGGCGGCGCTGTTCGCGTTCGACAGCCACGAGGACCAGTTCGAGCGCGTCGGCCGGAAGGCGCCCGCCGGGATCGACCGCGCGGAGGTGATCGCCCGCGTCGTCGCCGACGAGCAGTCCGTGGAGGGCGCGCTTTCGGACCTGCGCGACGACGACGGCGAGGAGACCGAGGAGTCCGGACCGGAGCCGCGCGAACTCACCGACGAGGAGAAGCGCATCCGGGATCTGGAGTCGCAGGTCGACCGGCTCCAGTCGCACGTCGACGACCTCAAGGACGAACTCGACGGGAAGGAGGAAGAGATCGAGGAGTTGGAGGAGGAGCTGTCGGACGCCCGCCGGGAGGAGCGGCTGGAGGCCCGGCGCGACCGCGAGGTCACGCGGATCCGGCGCGAGAACAGTCGGCTGGAGCGCGAGCGCGACGAGGCCGAGGAGACGGTCGAGGAGCTGGAGGACAAGCTCGCGCGCATGAAGACGCTGTGGAAGCTGGATCACGACGACTTCGCGGACGTCTCGAAGGGGCGCGATCTGGTCCCCGTGAAGGCGGTCGAGCAGTTCACGAAGCGCGCGATCGAGCGCGCCGACGAACAGTACGGGCTCGCCGCCGGCGACGTGGTGTACCTCCGCGACGCCTCCGGCGCCGGGCGCACCACGGCCGAGCGGCTCGCGGAGACGGAGCCGCGGGTGATCCTGCGGAACGGGGGGCTCTCCGACGCCGCCGAGCGGGTGCTGTTCGACCACGAGATCCCCGTCGGTCCCGCCGACGACGTGACGATACAGGAGGTCGACGAGCTGGCGGTCGCCCGCGAGAGCGACGTGGAGGCGGTGATCGACGACTGGGAGGACCGCGCCGCGGCGCGGGAGCGCGAGCAGACCGAGGCGATGGTGGACGAGATCATCTCCGAACATCGGGCGGGCGAGGGCGAGCGAACGTAGTGAGCGAGCCCTCGAAGCGAACGGAGAGCGGAGCGACCCGTGAGCGGGCGAGGCCGAGTGAGTGAGCGGAGCGAACGTAGTGAGCGAGCCCTCGAAGCGAACGGGGAGCGGAGCGACCCGTGAGCGGGCGAGGCAGAGTGAGTGAGCGGAGCGAACGTAGTGAGCGAGCCCTCGAAGCGAGGAGATCCGTGGGCGGAGTGAGCGAATCGACTACCGATCACCCGCTCTCGAAACGGTCCGTCGCCGGCGACGCGACCGTACCCGACATGTCGACACCACTGAACGAGTCCGTCGAGCGTGAGCCGTCCGTAGGTCCGGCGTCAGTCGAGCGTCAGACAACCGAAAACGTCACTCGCGTTCACGGAGTTCATCGAATCGACAGACATCGCGGCGATTACCCCTTCGTTTCGACTGGAACGATAGTCAGTACCACGGGACGAGTAAACGTTCGCTCCGGTCGCGTCGCCGGCGAGGGCCGGTGGCTCAGTTGATCCGATCGACCTCGTAGTCGCGGTCGCGGATCGCATCGAGGAGCTGCCCGGCGTGCTCGCGGCCCGACGCCGCGACCTCGAAGACGAGATACGCCTCGCCGACGCGCAGGTCCTCGACGGCGCGGTCGTGGCGAACGTGGCGGACGTTGGCGCCGCGATCCGCCAGCACCGTCGAGAGCGTCGAGAGCTCGCCGGGTTCGTCCTCGATGCGGACGCGCAGACGGAGGAGCTGGTCGCGGTCGGTCATCGCGTGTTCGAGCACGGTGTCGAGCATCGACATGTCGATGTTGCCGCCACACAGCAGCGGGACGACCGTCTCGTCGGCCACGTCGATGCGGCCGGACAACAGCCCGGCGACGCTCGCGGCGCCGGCGCCCTCGACCAGTTGCTTGGCCCGTTGGAGGAGCGTGAGGATGGCGTGGGCGATCTCGTCGTCGCTGACGGTGACGACCTCGTCGACGTGGCGCTCGATCAGGTCGTAGGTGAGGTCGGCGACGCCGCCGGTGGCGATGCCGTCGGCGATGGTGCGGGTGTGCTCGCGGTCGACGGGCTCGCCCTTGTCGAGGCTGTCGGGCACGGTCGCGGCGTCCTCGGCCTGTACGCCGACGACGCGGACCTCGGGGGCGACCGACGCGAGCGCGGTGGCGACCCCCCCGATGAGCCCGCCGCCGCCGATGGGGACGATCACGGTGTCCAGATCGGGCACCTGTTCCGCGACTTCGAGGCCGAGCGTGCCCTGCCCGGCGACGATGGCGGGGTCGTCGTAGGCGTGGACGAAGACGGAGCCGGGCTCCTCGGCGAGGTCGCGGGCGTGCGCGACCGCAGCCTGGAACTCCCGGCCGTGGAGGACGACCTCCGCGCCGTAGCCGCGGGTCGCGTCGACCTTCGCCTGGGGGGCGTCCTCGGGCATCACGACGACGGCGGGGATGCCGGCGTTCGAGGCCGCGAGCGCGACGCCCTGGGCGTGGTTGCCGGCGCTGGCGGCGACGACGCGCTCCGCGTCGCCGTGCTCACGGCTCGCGTCGCTCGCCGTTCGCTCCGAGGGCTCACTCCGTTCACCCTCGCCCGCCTCAACGATCTCGTGGAGCTTGTTCGAGGCGCCGCGGGTCTTGAACGAGCCCGTGCGCTGCAGGTGCTCCATCTTGAGGCGCACGTCCGCGCCGCTCATCTCCGAGAGCGAGCGGGACCGCTCGACGGGCGTCTCGCGGACGATGTCGGGGTCGAACCGCTCGCGCGCCCGCCTGACGTCGGTGATCGTGACGGAGGAAGTCATTCGTTGCTGGCGGTGTCGCCGGCGCGGTGCAAAAGTTGCGCGGATCGGAAGCCGATGTGGGGAGAACCGAGCTACTCCAGCAGCAGCAGGCTCGGGTTCTCCAGCCGCTCCATCACGAAGTTCGTGAACTGCCCCGCCTCGGCGCCGTCGATGACGCGGTGGTCGATCGACAGCGACAGCGGGAGCGTGTGGGCCGCGCGGACCTCGCCGTCCTCGGCGACCGGTCGCTCGTCGATGGCGCCCAGCCCCATGATCGCCGTCTCCGGGTAGTTGATGATCGGCGTGGCGTACTCGCCGCCGATGGCGCCGAAGTTGGTGATCGTGAAGGTGCCGCCCTGCATCTCCTCGCGGGAGACCTTGCGCTCGCGAGCGCGCGAGGCGAGGTCGTTCACCTCCGCGGCGAGTTCGACGATCGACTTCTCGTCGACGTCCTTCACGACGGGGACCATCAGGCCCGCGTCGGTCGCGACGGCGATGCCGAGGTTGTACTCCTTCTTCAGGAGGATCTCCTCGTCGTCCTCGCGGAGTTCGGAGTTGAGGTACGGGAACTCCTTCAGCCCGGCCACGAGCGCCTTCATGACGAACGGCATGTAGCTGAGCTTCACGTCACGCTCGGCGGCGCGCTCCTTCAGGTCCGCGCGCACGTCGACTAGCTCGTCGACGACCGCCGTGTCGTGGTGGGTGACGTGTGGTGCCGTGTACTTCGAGTTCTCCATCTGCTGGCCGATGGTCCGGCGAACGCCGCGGTACGGCACCGACTCCGGCTCGCGTGAGGCGGACGCGCCGTTGCCCGCCGCGGCGGACCGGGCGGGCGCGTCCGCTCCGTCGCCGCCGGCCGCGGCTTCCTCGGCCTCGGCGGCCTTCGCTTCCTTCACCGCCTGCGCGTACCCCTCGACCTGCTCGGTCGTCACGAACGCCTCGCCGTCGCGCGTCTCGTCGGTCGGCACGTCGTCGAGGTCCACGCCGGCGTCCTCGGCGGCCTTGCGGGTCGCGGGAACCGCGAGCGTGCGGTCGCGCCCTGCGGCTTCGACGGACGAGGGCGCGGAACCGGCGGCGACCTCGGCGGTCGCTCCGTCGGCGTCGTCCCCGCCCTTCCGGGAGACGGCGGACTTCTTGCCGCCGATGTCGACCTGCTTCGGACCGGACGAGTCGCCGCCGGCGGCACCGGCGTCCTCGGACTCGCCCGTCTCCACGTGTGCGCGCACGTCGCCCTCGGTGACGCGGCCGCCGGGACCGCTCCCCTCGACGGCGGCGATGTCGACGCCGAGTTCCCGAGCGAGCCGGCGCGCGGACGGCGGCGCGAACACCCGGCCCGAGGACGGTTCGGGCGCCTCGTCCGTCGCTCCCGCGTCCGAGTCGGTCGTCGCCGGCTCGTCGGCTGTTGGCCCGTCGCTCGCCGCGTCGGCGTCGGTGTCGGCGGACGCCTCCGGGTCAGTCGCCGCCGGCTCCTCTCCGGCCGGCTCGCCGGATGCGTCGTCGCCCTCCTCGGGCACGTCGTACGTGACGATCACGTCGCCGACGGGGACCATCTGGCCCTCCTCCGCGTGCAGTTGCTTCACTGTCCCGTTGTACGGGGACGGCACCTCCACGAGCGCCTTGTCCGTCTCGACCTCGGCGACCGGCTGGTCCTCGGTGACCGTGTCGCCGGGGGCGACGAGCCAGTTGACGAGTTCCCCTTCGGCGACGCCCTCGCCGACGTCGGGGAGTTTGAACTCCTTCTCGGCCATGGGTCAGAACTCCGCGGCCTCCTTGATACCGTCGGCGACTCGCGCCGCGTTCGGCAGGTAGTAGTCCTCCAGCGCGTACAGCGGGTACGGCACGTCGTAGCCGGTGACGCGCTTGACCGGCGCCTCCTGATACAACAGCGCCTCCTCCTGGAGGGTCGCGGTGATCTCGCCCGCGAGCCCGCCGGTCTTGGGCGCCTCGTGGACGACGCACGCGCGGCCGGTCTTCTTGAACGACTCGACGATCGACTCCCGGTCCATCGGGGAGACGGTTCGCAGGTCGACGACCTCGGCGTCGATACCCTCCTCGGCCAGTTCCTCGGCGGCCTCCATGGTCGGCCGAGTCATGGCGCCGTAAGTGAACACGGACACGTCCGAGCCCTCCCGTCGGGTGACGGCCTCGCCGATCGGCACCTCGTAGTCGCCCTCGGGCACGTCGCCGCGGAAGGCGCGGTAGATGAGCTTCGGCTCCATGAAGACTACGGGGTCGGGGTCGCGGATCGCCGAGATGAGCAGCCCCTTCGTGTCGTACGGGGTCGAGGGGATGACCACCTTCAGCCCGGCCTCGTGGGTGTAGAACGCCTCCTTCGACTCCGAGTGGTGCTCGGGCGCGCGGATGCCGCCGCCGTAGGGCATGCGCAGCGTCATCGGGAGCGTGTAGCGGCTCCGCGAGCGCGTGCGCAGCCGGGCCATGTGACTCACGATCTGGTCGAACCCGGGGTAGGCGAACCCGGAGAACTGGATCTCGGGGACGGGTTTCAGCCCCATCGCGGCCATGCCGACGGCGGTGCCGATGATGCCCGACTCCGCCAGCGGCGTGTCGATGACGCGGTTCTCGCCGAACTCGTCGTACAAGCCTTCGGTCGCCCGGAAGACGCCGCCGTTCTTGCCGACGTCCTCGCCCATGACGAGGACGTCGTCGTCCAGTTCCATCTCGGTCGCGAGCGCGTCGCGGACCGACTGTACCAGCGTCAGGTTCTGCGTGGCCTCTTGCTCTTGCGTGCTCATGATATCACTCCTCCACGAACGCCTCGTCGCCGTACTCCTCGCGCAGTCTCGCGAACTCCTCGGCCTGTCGCCGCAGCTCCGGCGGCTGCTCGGCGAACACGTGCTCGAACATCGACTCCGGGTCGGGCCGCACGGTCGACTCGGCGGCGTCGATCGCGTCGGCGACCTCCTCGCGGACCGACTCCTCGACGGCGGCGACGCGCTCGTCGTCGAGGACGTCCTGATCCCGGAGGAACCGCTCCAGTCGAGGGATCGGGTCCTTCTTCTTCCACTCCTCGACCTCGGCGTCCTCGCGGTAGACGCTCGGGTCGTCGGCGGTCGTGTGGGCGCCGAAGCGGTACTGGACCGCCTCGATCAGCGTCGGGCGACGCTCCCCCTCGCCGGGGTTCTTGGCCTTCTCCAGCGCCTCCGTCGTCGCCTTGTACACCGCGAGCGGGTCCATCCCGTCGATCTGGACGCCCTCGAAGCCGTAGGCGACCGCCTTCTGTGCCAGCGTCTCGCTCGCGGTCTGCCGCTCTCGCGGGACCGAGATGGCCCACTGGTTGTTGTTGCAGAAGAACACGTTCGGCGTGTCGAACACGCCGGCGAAGTTCAGCCCCTCGTGGAAGTCGCCCTCGGAGGTGGCGCCGTCGCCGAAGTAGCAGAGGAACCCCGTGTCCGTCTCGCCGTCGCCCTTGAGTTTGTCCGCCCAGGCCATCCCCGTCGCGTGCGGGATCTGGCTCGCGATCGGGACGGCCGGCGTGAAGACGTTCGCGTCATCGGGAATGAGGCTTCCGCGCTCGTCGCCCATCCAGTACAGCAGCGTCTCCTTGAGCGACAGTCCGTGGACCATCGCGGCGCCGTGTTCGCGGTAGGACGGGACGAGCCAGTCGTCCTCGGCCAGCGCCATCGCTGAGCCGATCTGCGCACCCTCCTGACCGGACAGCGGCGGGTACGTTCCCATCCGCCCCTGTCGCTGGAGCGACACCGCCCGCTCGTCGAAGTGGCGGGCGAGTTTCATGTGGCGGTACATCGCGACGAACTCCTCCTCGGGGAGGTCCGGGACGTCGCCGACGACGCCGCCCTCGTCGTCGAGGACCTGAACCATTCCGTCGTCGGGGTCGCGCTCGAGCGTGCTCACGGTACCCACCTTCGCATACCAGAACGCTGTCCGCCCCGCCTGATAGTGTTTTCGTAAATAGTTTACTGTGAACAGAAATACTGCCAAGAATTGGCAGGGCGTCGACTGTCCCCCCGTCTTTCCGAACGCCCGTTCGTATCGATTCGCTGATTCCCGATACTGGTTTGCGAACGGCCGAAAAGGGGTCGTGATTCTTGACAATCGTTAATGGGGGCTCGAACGGTCGGGCGGGGATCCGTCGCGGCGGTCCGTGTCAGTCGGCGGCGTGTGCGGCCTCGCGCGCCTCCTCGACGCTGGCGCCGTCGCGGACGAGCGCCTCGACGAAGAACTCGCCCGCCTTGTACGACGACCGGACCATCGGCCCGGAGGCGCAGTAGAGGAAGCCGAGCTCCTCCTCGGCGACGCGGGCCCAGGTGTCGAACGCGTCCGGGTGAACGTACTCGAACACGTCGAGGTGCGAGCGCGAGGGCTGGAGGTACTGCCCGAGCGTGACGATGTCGACGCCGACCCCCCGCAGGTCCCGCAGCGTGCGGTACACCTCGTGGTCGTACTCGCCGAGCCCGAGCATGACGCTCGTCTTCGTGCGGATGTCCGAGGTTCGGTCGACGCGCTCCAGCACGTCGAGGGTCTGCTGATAGTTGGCGCGACGGTCGCGCACGGGCCACTGGAGGCGCTCGACCGTCTCGACGTTGTGGGCGATCACGTCCGGTTCGGCGTCGATGATCCGGTCGACCGCCTCGGGGTCGCCCCCGAAGTCGGGGATGAGCACCTCGACGAGGATCGAGGCGTCGCGACGCTTGATCTCGCGGATCGTCTCCGCGAAGTGGCGGGAGCCGCCGTCGGCGAGGTCGTCGCGGTCGACGGAGGTGAGCACGACGTAGTCGAGCCCGATCTCCGCGACCGCGTCGGCGACGTTCGCCGGTTCGTCGGGGTCCAGCGGCTCCATTCCCCCGGTCTTCACGTCGCAGAAGTTGCAACCGCGCGAGCAGCGGTCGCCCATCAGCATGAACGTCGCCGTCCCGGGACCGTCGCCGGGGCCGCTTCCTCCCGACCAACACTCCCCGAGGTTCGGACAGTTCGCCTCCTCACACACCGTGTGGAGGTCGCGGTCGCGGAGGACGGACTTGATCTCGGTGAAGCGCCGACCGGACGGCGGGCGCATCTTCAGCCAGTCCGGCTTCCGCCGCCGACTACTCATACCTCACCGTTCGTCGCGGGGGGCAAAAACGTGCGGTATACCCCCCGATCGGGGCGTGGTCGGGAGACCGCCGGGACCGGCGCCGCGTCCGAACCAGCGGGTGAACGGGGTTGCGTGTCTTTTCCACGCATCGGATGTGATAACAGATTGAACCGATAGGGATTTATTATATCGCCAAGAGTGTGGAACAGACCCACGAATGTTCGACGTCTCCCCCGAGGAGATCACCGACGGACGATTGGGGAGAGCGCTCACGTTCCTCTCGATCCCGATCGTCGCTCAGCAGCTCGCGGTCACCGCACAGAGCATCGTCGACGTGCTCTGGCTGGGCCGCCTCAGCGGCGAGGCCGTCGCCGCCGTCGGCCTCGTGGCGCCGTTGATCGGGCTGATGACGGCGGCGGTCAACGGCGTGTTCACCGGCGAACACGTGCTCGTCTCCCAGCGCATCGGCGACGACGATGAACGGGGCGCCAGCCGAGCGGTGTTCCACGGGCTCGTCGCGGGCGTCGCGGTGATGCTGGGGATGGTGCTGATCACGAACGCGTTCGGCCGCCAGCTCACGGCGCTGTTCGATCCGGGAACCGAGGTCGCGCGGCTCGGCGCGATCTACCTCGGGACGATGGCCGTGGCGTACACCGTTTCGACCGTCAGCGACGTGTTCGAGTACGGGTTCATCGGCGCCGGCGACTCCCGCACCCCGCTGCTGGTGAACCTCCTGTCGATCGGGATCAGCATCGGGCTCGACCCGGTCCTCATCTTCGGCTACGGCCCGATCCCGGGGTACGGGATCGCGGGCGCCGCCTACGCGACGGCGATCGGCTTCGGCGTCGGCGCGCTCGTCATGATCGCCGCCGCACGCTCGGGACATCGGGGCTTCACGTTCCATCTCAACGCCGTCTCGCTCGACCTCGGGGAGTTCCGCGAACTCCTCACCGTCGGCGTCCCGAAGATCGGTCAGGGCGTCGCTCGACAGGTCGCCCGGCTCGTGGTCGTCGCGATCGTCTCCATCACCGGCGGCGCGGCCGCGCTCACCGCCTACACGATCGGCGCACGGGTCGCGACCGTCGTGTTCGTTCCAGCCGCCGCGATCGGCTCGGCCGGCACGACGCTCGTCGGACAGAACCTCGGCGCAGACAAGCCGGCCCGCGCGACGCGGGCGACGTGGCTCGCCGTCGGCATCGGTGCGATCGGCCTCGGCGCGATCGGCGTCGTCCAGTACCTCCTGCCGGAGGCCGTCGCCACGCTGTTCGTGCCCGGGATCGCGGGCGAGGCGCTGACGCTGACGGTCGCGTACCTCCAGATCCTCGCGCTCGGCTACTGGGCGCTCGGGACGATCTGGACGGTCGAGGCCGGGTTCAACGGCGCCGGCCGCACGGACGTGAGCATGTACGCGACGATGCTGCAGTACTGGGGCGTTCGGGTGCCGATCGCCGCGATCGGCGCGTTCGTCCTCGGGTGGGGGGCGCTCGGCCCGTTCTGGGCGGTGACGATCTCGAACGTCGTCGCCGCCGTCGGGCTCGTCGGCTACTTCCGCCACTCGACGGGGGAGGGACTCCACGAGCGGGCGGCCGACAGCGCCGGCGGCGACGGCGAGACCGGGGTCGCGGCCGGCGACTGAACCGTCCGAGCGCGTCCGGGTGCGTCCAGGTGCGCCCGAACGCGTCCGGGCCGAACAGGTGGCCGGACCGGCCCGAGGATCAGAAGCCGTCGTCGCCGGGGGCGATCCCCTCGTCGTCCTCCGCGGGCGGCTCGATCCCGACCTCCTCCGGGTCCACGTCGAACTCCCGGCGGAGGTCCTGCATGCGGTCGCGGATGTCCGCCGCCAGCTCGAACTCCAGGTTGCTCGCGGCCTCCTCCATGCGCTCCTCCAGCGCCCGAATGCGCGCCTGCGCCTCCTCCTCGTCGGCCACGTCGTCGCCCGAGACGCCCGAGGTGTCGGTCTTCGACCCGGGGAGGTTCGTCTCGCCGATCTCCTTGTCGATCGTCCGAGGCTCGTAGCCGTGCTCCTCGTTGAACGTCCGCTGGATCTCGCGGCGGCGGTTCGTCTCCCCGATGGCCGCCTCCATCGCGCTCGTCGTCTCGTCGGCGTAGAGGATCACCTCGCCCTCGACGTTGCGGGCGGCACGGCCCATCGTCTGCACGAGCGTCGTCTCCGACCGGAGGAACCCCTCCTGGTCGGCGTCGAGGATGGCGACGAGCGAGACCTCGGGGATGTCGAGCCCCTCCCGCAGGAGGTTGATGCCGACGAGCACGTCGATCTCGCCGAGCCGCAGGGAGCGGATGATCTCGTGGCGTTCGAGGGTGTCCGTCTCGTCGTGCATGTACGCCACCTCGACGCCGGCCTCCTCGAGGTACTCCGTGAGGTCCTCGGCCATCCGCTTCGTCAGGGTGGTGACGAGGGTGCGCTCGCCGCGCTCGATCCGGTCGTCGATCCGGTCCATCAGGTCGTCCACCTGCCCCTGGGCGGGCTCGATCGTCACCTCGGGGTCGACGAGGTGGGTCGGCCGGACGATCTGTTCGACGATCTGATCGGACCGCTCGCGCTCGTAGTCGCCCGGCGTCGCCGAGACGTACAGCTTGCGGTCGGTCTTCTCCTCGAACTCCTCGAAGGTGAGCGGACGGTTGTCGTAGGCGGTGGGGAGCCGGAACCCGTTGCCGACCAGCGAGTCCTTGCGTGACTTGTCGCCCTCGTACTGCCCCTTGATCTGCGGGAGCGTCTGGTGGGACTCGTCGACGACGGTGAGGAAGTCGTCGGGGAAGTAGTCGAGCAGCGTGTGCGGCGCGTCGCCGGACTCCCGGTCCGAGAGGTGGACGGAGTAGTTCTCGATGCCCGAGCAGTAGCCCGTCTCCTGGAGCATCTCGATGTCGAAGGTGGTCCGCTCCTCGATGCGCTGGGCGGCGACGAGGTCTCCCTGTCGCTCGAAGTGCGAGACGCGTCGCTCCATCAGCTCCCGGATCTCGGAGACCGCCTGGTCGATCTGCTCCTCGGGGATCGAGTAGTGCTCGGCGGGGTGGATCATCACCGCGGGCTCCTCGCTGACGACCTCGCCGTCGACGACCGCGACCTTGCGCAGGCGGTCGATCTCGTCGCCCCACAGTTCGATGCGGACGGCGTGGCGACCGTACATCGGGAACACCTCGACGGTGTCGCCGCGCACCCGGAAGGTGCCCTGCTGGAAGTCCACGTCGTTGCGCTCGTAGTTGAGGTCCACGAGCGTCGCGAGCAGCTCGTCGCGACCGATCTCCTGGCCGACTTCGAGTTCCAGCGCCATCCGCCGGTAGTTCGCGGGGTCGCCGAGGCCGTAGATGGCCGAGACGGAGGCGACGACGATCACGTCGTCACGCGTCAGCAACGACCGCGTCGCGGAGTGCCTGAGGCGGTCGATCTCGTCGTTGATGGACATCTCCTTGTCGATGTAGGTGTCCGTCTGCTCGACGTACGCCTCCGGCTGGTAGTAGTTGTAGTAGGAGACGAAGTACTCGACGGCGTTGTCGGGGAACAGGTTCCGGAACTCCTCGTACAGTTGGGCCGCGAGCGTCTTGTTGTGGGCGATGACGAGCGTCGGGGTGTTCAGCTCCTCGACGACCCACGAGACGGTGTTGGTCTTCCCGGAGCCGGTGACTCCCAGGAGGGTCTGCTCGCTCATCCCGGACTCGAACCCGTCGACGAGCTGGCGGATCGCGTCGGGCTGGTCGCCCGCGGGGTCGAACGGGGCGTCGACGCGGAACGGCTTCTCGGCCTCGGGACGGTCCGGCGAGAGGGGTCCCTCGGATTCGCTCATTGGCGGTTTGTGGGGGTGGAGACACTTGACGAGCGCGGTCGAGTGAGTGAGGGAGCGGAGCGACCGACCGAACGAGACCGCGGCCAACGACGACGAGGTGTACGCGGCCGAGTGTAACGAGGCCGCGTAGCCCGAGTCGTCCACAAAGAGAGCCCAGTCGACTGACCGAACGAGACCGCGGCCATGGGGGAGCGTGATCGGGGCCCGTCACGGACGCCGGCGACGTTCGCGAGCGCCGAAACGCATACCACCCGAAACCGAGAACCCGCAGACATGACGCGACAACTCCTCGTGGACGCGGCAGAGCACGCCGAGCGCGCGGCCGAAGCCGTCGACGACGGGACCGCCGAGCGACTCGCCGGCGTCGCCGACGACCTCCGGGCGGTCGCCGACGAGAGTCGGTCCGGCCCGGATCACGGCTGGATGGCGAAGCGGATTAACACGCTCCGAGAGGCCACGAGCAACGCGGACGAGGGGGTACGCGAACACGCCGACGCGGCGATCGAGTCGATCAGCGAGTACCGCGAGGGCGTCCCCGGCGTCTGAGTCGAGGCGGGACGCGAACGCGGATCGGGACCGCGATTTATCACCGACGACGACAACGTCCGGCCATGAAGGTCGGACTCATCGCCGTCGGACAGGCGGGCGGCAAGATCGCCGACGCGCTGCTGCGGTACGAGCGAAACGCCGGCGTCGACATCGTCGCCGACGCGGTCGCGGTCAACACCGCCCGCGCGGACCTCCTCGGGTTGCGCGAGATCGATCCCGAGCGGCGCGTGCTCATCGGCGGCGACCGAGTGAAGGGTCACGGCGCCGGGGCGGACAACGAACTCGGCGCCGAACTCGCCCGCGACGACATCGACGAGGTCCGCGACGCCGTCGACGCGATCCCGACGAGCGACGTGGACGCGTTCCTCGTGGTCGCCGCGCTCGGCGGGGGAACCGGATCCGGCGGCGCGCCGGTGATCTGCCGGGAGCTTCGGCGGATCTACGAGGAGCCCGTCTACGCCCTCGGCGTGCTCCCCGCCCGCGACGAGGGCGGCATCTACACGCTCAACGCGGCCCGGTCGCTCAAGACCGTCGTCGAGCACGCCGACGGAACGCTGCTGTTCGACAACGACGCCCACCGCGAGTCCGGCGAGAGCCTCGCCGGCGGCTACGGTCGCGTGAACGACGAGATCGCTCGGCGACTCGGCGTCCTTCTCTCGGCCGGGGAGGCGCGGGATCCGACCCCCGAGAAGGTGGTCGACGCGAGCGAGATCATCAACACGCTCGGACGCTCGGGCGGGGTGGCGTCGCTCGGCTACGCCTCGGCGCCGCTGGAGCGCAAGCGCGGGCTGTTCGGCGGCCGAAAGCAGATCGCGGAGGACGCGCTCGCGTCCACGACGCGCGTGACCGCGACCGTCCGGCGGGCGGCGCTGGGCGGGCTGACGCTTCCATGCGAACTCTCGAACGTCGAGCGGGCACTCGTCGTCGTCAGCGGACCGCCGGAGACGATCTCGCGCGAGGGAGTCGAGGACGCGCGCCGGTGGCTGGAGGAGGCGACCGGCACGCCGGAGGTGCGCGGCGGCGACTACCCGCTTCGCGACACCGACCACCTCGCGGCCGCGGTCCTCCTCGGCGGCGTCACCGAGGCGCCGCGGCTGGCGGAGGTGCGCACGGCGGCTATCGAGGCCCAGCGCAACGTCGCCGACATCGCGGAGCGATCCGGGCTGTCAGCGGGCATCTGGGACGCCGAAGGGCTCGATCCGCTGTTTTGAGTCTCCGTCGAGTCGACGGACGGTCTCGAGCAACCGGCGACCGATCCACGGCCGACCTCAGCAGACGTTCTTCGGCTTGACGCCCATACCCTCCAGCGTCGCGACGTAGTCGTCGTAGGCGGCCTCGACGACGGCGTCGGCGGCGTCACGGGCGACGGCCCGGTCCTCGTCTCCGTCGCACACCGCCGAAAGCACGTCGAGTGCGTCCTCGAGGTTCTCCGCCAGGTCGTCGCGGATCCCGCGGAAGTCGTTCGAGGACGCCGGGTCCGCGTCCCCCACGAAGAAGCCGACCGTCTGTTCGGCGCGGGTGTGGGCGACGACCAGTCGCCCGTACAGCCCGCCGACGCGTTCGACGGTGTCAGTCAGGTCGGCGAGCGCGTCGTACTCCGGATACTCGTGGGGGTCGTCCGCCTCGGCGTCGAAGTCGGCGTCGGCCACGTCCCGGTGCCCGCGGGCGTCCTCGGCGACGTCGCCGAACAGCGCCGCGGCGTCGCCGTTGGCCTCGTCGGCGCTCCACGACTCGAAGGTCCGCCCGGCGAGCGCGAACTCGGCGGCGACGGCGGTGCGGACGGCGTCGGCGTCCATCTCGCCGCCGGCGAGCGCGTACAGCGACTTCGAGGATCCGAGCCGCGAGAGGGGCGTTTCGTTGTCGTCGCGGAACTCCTCGGAGAAGGCGTCTGCGTCCATGCACGAGCGTACGCCCGTGTGGCGCTTGAATCCCCCGCCAGCGACACGCTTACCAATCGCGCCGGAGAGTCGGAAATATGTCACGTCCCTCCGACGAGTCGCGATCCGTCTCGACCGCCCTCAGCGCGGCCGGACGGCTCCTCCGCGATCGTCCCGCCGCGGTCCTCCCCGCGTACCTCCTCTCGATCGGCCTCACCGCCGCCGCCCGCGTCCCACTGACGGTCGGGATCGGCGTCGCCGCGGCGTCGCTCGCGGCGACCGATCGGCTCGAACCGCTGGCGCGTGCCGCCGTCGAGTTCCAAGAGGCCGCCCGCGAGTCCGCCTCCGGGACCGGGTCCGACCCCGCCTCGATGGGGGGTGTCCCCCCGGAAACGGCCGCGGAAATGGCCGACGCCGCGGCCAACGTCGTGACGCCGACGGTCGTCGCTGCGATCGGGGCCGGGGTCGTCGGCGCCGTGATCGTCGGCCTGCTCGCGGGCGCGCTCGGGTCCGCGGTGACGTACGGGACCGTCCGGGCCGGGCTCGACGGGCGCGCGCCGCTCGTCGCCGGCGTCCGGTCGGCCGGCCGGTGGCGGACGTTCCTCGGGCTCACCCTGGTGCGCGCGGCCGTCGCGCTCGTCGCGGTGGGGCTCCCGCTGTTCGTGGGGCTGTCCCTCGCGGTCTCGCCGACGGCGATCGCGGGCGACGCCGCGAGCGTGGCCGCGGTCCTGGTGACGGTCGCGCTCGTGGGCCTCGGCGGCCTGCTCGTCCTCCTCGCGTACTTCCTGCTCGCGTTCGCGGAGCCGGCCGCGATCGTCGACGACGTCGGAACCGTCGACTCGATCCGCGCGAGCCTCGGGTTCGTTCGCGCCCACCCGGCGCACGCGCTCGCGTTCGCACTCGTCGCCGTGGGCGGCTACGTCGCGGTCGCCGTCGCGGTCACCGTCGCGAACGCCGCGGGGGCGGGGAGTCTCGGCGGGATCGTGTTGCCGCTGCTGGTCGCGCCGCTGCTCGAGGCCGGGTCGACGGCGCTGTACGCGGGCGGCGACGGCCCGGACCGGGTCGACCGACCGGGGGTCGGCGTCCGGATACGGCGGGTGCTCCGACGGGGGTGGAGCGAGCTCGCTCGCTTCGTCCGCGGCCGTCCGCTCCCGGTGCTCGCCGCGCTCGCGACGCTCGCGGGCGGGATCGCCGCCGGGTACGTCACGACCGCGAAGTACGGGGTGACCGCGTCCGGTCCGAGCGACGTGGCCGGCGTGTTCGGCGCGGTCCCGATCGGGCCGTTCGTCACCATCGCGGCCAACAACTGGCTCGTGAGCGCGGGGCTGGCGTACGGCGGCGTGGCGTTCGGCGTCCCCGCGGTGTCGGGGCTGCTGTTCAACGGGGTCCTCGTGGGCGCGCTCGCGGGCGTGTTCGACCGGACCGCGTTCCTCGCGCTCGTGGCGCCACACGGCGTCCTCGAACTCCCGGTTATCGCCGTCGCAGGGGGGCTCGGCCTCCACCTCGGCGGCGTCGGCTGGCGCGCGGTTCGGGGCCGAGCGGCCGCCGAGGCCGTCGCCGACGAACTGGAGCGGGCGGCGTACGTACTCGTCGGGATCGGGGTCCTGTTGGTCGTCGCCGCCGCCATCGAGGCGTTCATCACGCCGCGGATCGCGGCGGCGATCCTCGGCGGGTAGCGGCGTCGTCGACGGGGGGAGCCGCCGGTGACCCGTATCAGCGGTGAGATATCCGCGCACACCTTTTTATCGTCGCGTCTCACGAACGCGTCCATGGGCGATCCGTCCCTCGGTGAGTTGCTCCTCGACCACGCGCAGGACACGGTCGCCGTGGTGACCGAGGACGGGACCGTCACGTACGTCAACGCCGCGGTCGAGGCGACCCTCGGCTACGAGCCCGAGGAGCTCGTCGGCGAGAACGCCTTCGAGTACGTCCATCCTGACGACTCGCCGATGGTGCGCCGGGAGTTCTACGCGATGTGCCGGGCGGACGACTACGACGAGACGACCATCACGTACAGGTATCGAACCCGCGACGGCGACTGGGTGTGGCTCGAGAGCCGGATGTCGAACCTGACCGACGAGCGTGTCGACGGCTACGTCGTGAGTTCTCGTGACATCACCGACCGGATCGCGGCCGAGGAGACACGCGAGGAGGCCGCCGCGCGGTTGAACACGATCGCGTCGGTGTCGAGCGACGTGCTCTGGCTGTTCTCGGGAGACTGGTCGGAGGCGCTGTTCGTGAACGGCGCCGTCAGGGACATCTACGGGATCGGTCCCGAGCGGCTGTACGACGACCCGGTGGCGTTCCTCGACGCGATCCACCCGGACGACGTGACGCGGGTGATCGACGCGATGGAACGTCTCAGCGACGGAGAGTCGGTCGACATCGAGTACCGTGTCAACGCCCGCGAGGACTTCAGCCGGTGGGTGTGGGTCCAGGCGGTGCCGATCGTCGAGGACGGGGTCGTCACCCGGATCGCGGGGTTCAGTCGGGACGTCACCGAACGCCACCGGCGGGAACAACACCTGGTCGTGATGGACAACCTCCTCCGACACAACCTCCGAAACGACCTCAACGTCATCCTGGGGGCGGCCGAACAGATCGCCGCCGATCACCCCCAGACCACGCCGCTGACCGAGCAGATCCGGACGACTGGCAACCGGCTGCTCCGGACCGCGACCAAGGAACGGCGGATCATCGAGTTGCTCGTCGACCGGCGGTTCCGCGAGCGGGTCGACCTCGGCGAGGCGATCGAAACCGCCATCGAACGCGCTCGGCATCGCTACCCGAACGCCGTCGTCGACTACTCGCTGGAGTTCGACGACGACGAGCTGCCGGTCGTTCCCTCGCTGACCAGAACCGCTGTGGCAGAGCTGATCGAGAACGGGATCGTTCACTGCGACGACGAGCGGCCGCGCGTCGACATCGCCGTCAGCGGCGAGGACGGGACCGTGGAGGTCGAGATCACGGACGACGCCGCCGCGCTCCCCGACGTCGAGGTGAACGTACT
This sequence comes from Halobaculum saliterrae, assembly GCF_009831625.1. Lineage (GTDB taxonomy): Archaea > Halobacteriota > Halobacteria > Halobacteriales > Haloferacaceae > Halobaculum > Halobaculum saliterrae. The sequence continues at coordinate 535,857 of NZ_WUUS01000001.1, forward strand.
GACCGGCGCCCACGAGTTCGGCAGGGACCCGATCAACCACAGCGGAGGGCTCGGCATCTGGCTCGTCTACTGGTGCATCGAGCTCTCGAACGGGGACATCACGGTCGAACACGCCGACGAGAACGGGAACCGTATCCGTCTCTCCGTTCCGGCGCGCACGGGCGAGACGCGGGAACGAACCGCGGAACCGTCCTCGACGTAGTGACGGTGATGGCGGGGAATAGCTGCGACACCGCTCTACGGTGACTTGAACGGCCCGAGGACCGCCCCGGCGTCTTCCGAGGCCTCCCTACGGTCGGCCTCGCTTCACTCGCCGCCGGGCTCGCTGCCCTTCACGATCGGCGCGCGGACGAGGTTCCCCCACTCGGTCCAGGAGCCGTCGTAGTTGACGGTCTGGTCTGCGCCCACGAGCTCGTGGAGCGCGAACCACGCGACCGACGAACGCTCGCCGATGCGGCAGTACGCGACGATCTCGTCGTCGCCGTCCGCGAGCACGTCGTCGTACAGCTCCTCCAGTTCCTCCTTGGTCTTGAACGTCCCGTCGTCGTTGGTGACGGAGGCCCACGAGATGTTGCGAGCGCCGGGGATGTGGCCGCCGCGCTGGGCGGTCTCCTGCAGGCCCGGCGGGGCGAGGATCTCGCCGCTGTACTCCTCGGGCGAGCGAACGTCGACGAGGGGAACGCCCGCGCCGATGGCGTCGTCCACGTCGTCGCGGTACGCGCGGATGGACTCGTCGGGCTCGTCGGCGGTGTAGGTCGTCTCGGGGAACGACGGCACCTCGTCGGTGGTCGGATAGTCGTTCTCCAGCCAGTACTCGCGGCCGCCGTCGAGCAGCTTCACGTCGTCGTGGCCGTAGTACTTGTACTGCCAGTAGGTGTAGGCGGCGAACCAGTTCGAGTTGTCGCCGTAGAGGACGACCGTCGAGTCCTCGCTGATGCCGTGTTCGGCGTTCAGCGCCTCGAAGTCCTCCTTCGTGAGCACGTCGCGCTGGGTCTGGTCCTGGAGGTCCGTCTCCCAGTTGAAGCCGATGGCGCCGGGCGCGTGTTCGGCGTCGTAGGCCTCGGTGTCGACGTCCACCTCCACCAGTCGGTGCGCCGCGTCGTCGGACTGGAACTCGTCGAGGCGTTCCTCCACCCAATCGGCGTCGACGAGTACGTCCTTCGCGTAATCTGACATTGCAAACGTGGGTACGCCTCCCTCCCGTATAATACCCGCAGCCCCGGCAGAGGCGGCCAATCGTCTCCTGAACCGGAACATGTTGCCACGTTATTTGTCGACCACAGCGGGACACCTGTCACCGGGGACGGACCGCGACTGCCGGCAGGGCGAGGGCGATCCGGAAGCGGCAACAATCTCTCTTTTCTCTGACGCGCTGCGGGCGTCGCCGGGTCGGCCGGCCTTTTGTTCGCGCCTCTCGAACGGCGGGTATGAGCGACACCTTCGTCCCCGCCGCGTGGCTCGCGGACGAACTGGACGATCCCGACGTCCGCGTCGTCGACGTGCGCGATGCGTGGGAGTACGACGGCATCGGCCACGTCCCGGGCGCCGTCTCGATCCCGTTCGACGAGTTCCGGTCGGAAGCCGGCGACGAGGGGATGCTCCCCGGCGCCGACCGCTGGGCGGACCTCCTCTCGGCGGCCGGGATCGAGGAGGGCGACGAGATCGTCGCCTACGACGACGAACACGGCGTGTTCGCGGCGCGGTTTCTCGTGACCGCGGAGCTGTACGGCCACGATCCCGGGCGGCTACACGTCCTCGACGGCGACTACAGCGCCTGGAGCCGCGAGCGCGAGACGACCCGCGAGGCTCCGGATCCCGAGCCGACGGACTACGAACCCGGCGACCCCGTCCGGTCGCCGCTCGTGGGGTTCGAGGCGGTCGAGAATCGGCTCGACGGCGACGCGGTGATCGTCGACACCCGCGATCCCGACGAGTACGCCGCGGGCCACCTCCCGGGCGCGGTGAACCTCGACTGGCTCGAACTGGTCGACCCCGACACCCGGGGACTGAGATCTCGCGGGGACCTGGAGTCGATCCTCGCCGACCGCGGGATCACTCCGGACCGGGAGGTTCTCCTGTACTGCAACACCGCTCGGCGGATCAGTCACACGTACCTCGTGCTCCGCCATCTCGGGTACGAGGACGTGCTGTTCTACGAAGGGAGCCTCACCGAGTGGGAGGAGCGCAGCGGGGAGATCGTGACCGAGTAGCCGCGCACGTCAGGGTGCCGGCTCGTCGTCGGTCTCCGGCGGCGTTCCGTCGGCCGACGGCTCCGGGTTCGGATCCGCACTCCTCCCGGGGAGCTGTTGTTGGGTGCTCACCCCGTTGTCCGAGAGCAGGCGCACCGTCTCCGCCAGCAGCGCGACGACGAGCGGCCCGACCACGAACCCGACCGGTCCCAGCGTGAGCAGGCCGCCGACGAAGCCGACGAAGTACACCGAGACGGGGAGGTCGGTGGCGCCGCCGGCGAGCCGCGGGCGGATCACCGCGTCGGGAACGAAGCCGACGAGGACGATCCCGACGACGAGGACGATCGTCGCGCGGAAGGCGTTGCCCGCGACGAGGTCGACGACAGCCAGCGCGGCGATGACGATGCTCGGCCCGAGCACCGGGACGAACTGAAGCACGCCCGCGACGACCGCCAGCGCGAACGCCGAGTCGTACCCCAGCGCCACGAAGGTGACCAGCCCGAGGGCGAACGTCGCCACGGCGGTCGCCCCCTGGAGGACGTAGATGGCCCGCAGCGTCGACGCCGTGCGGCGGTGGAGCGCGAAGAGCACGTCGTGGTACTCCCCCGGGCACAGCCGCAGCGCGGCCACGCGCGGCGCGTTCGGCTTCAGCAGGAGCCCGTACACGAGGATGACGAACACGACCAGCTTCAGCGCGATGACCGGGGCCGCCGCCGCCAGCGAGATCGCCAGCCCCCGGAGGGTCGACTGCGCGGTCTGGAACACCGGTGCCGTCTCCAGCACGTACGTGAACGCCCCGAGGTCGATGACGATCCGGTCGGGGATCGTCCCGAGGAACGCGAGCAGGTCCATCCGCCGTCGATACAGCACGTACGCCAGCGGCATGGCGAGCGCCACGACCCCGAGGAAGCCCGCGGCCGTGGCGGCGCCGGCGGCGATCCGCCGGGAGTAGCCGTACCCGCTCACCAGCTCCCGGAAGGGGTACAACACGTACGCGACGGTGATCGCGAACACCACCGTCGAGAGGACGCTCCGGAGAACGAAGGCCGCGAGGACGAGGAGACCGGCCAACAGCGCCGCGATCGCGGTGCGTCGACTGGGCTGCATACGCCTACGCCACACTGCCGGTACAAAGTCGTTGTCCGTCCGCACCCGTTCGATTCCCGCCATCGGGCTCGACCGCGAACCGCGGAGGTTAATTATCTCCGAGTGTGACCACCCGGTAATGACAGACGCGAACGGACGAAGCAGACGGCGGTTCCTCAGGGCGGTCGGCGCCGCCGGCGTCGCCGGGCTTGCCGGGTGTTCGGCAGAACCCACCGGCGACGAGGCGACCAGCGAGCCGCCGGCCGGGACCGACGACGACCAGACGACGACCGCGGCCACGACGACCGGCGAGCCGACCGAGTCGATGGCGGACACGCTGGTCGTCGCGACGTACCCGCCGTTCGTGAACGCGCCGTCGACCAGCCCGGGGGCGTGGCTGAAGCGGGAGTTCGAGTCCGAGTTCGACGCGACGCTCGTCTACCAGACGCCCGACTCCGAGCTCAACTACTACATCGAGCGCGCGGTACAGGGCGTCGACTTCGAGGCCGACGTGTACGTCGGACTCGACACCGGACAGCTCATCGACGTGGACGGACAGCGCGGCGAGGGGCAGTTCACGGACCCGCTGTTCGCCGAGGCGGGGGAGATCGATGGGATCGACACGATCCGTGACGGCCTGCAGTTCGACCCGCAGGGGCGGGCCGTCCCGTTCGACACCGGCTACATCTCGATGGTGTGGAACGCGACGATGGACGACGGCGAGTTCGTCGCCCCCGAGACGTTCGAGGAGCTGACCGAGCCCGAGTTCGAGGGCGACCTCATCGCGCAGAACCCGACCACCTCGACGACCGGCGAGGCGTTCATGCTCCACACCATCGACGCCTTCGGCGCTGACGGCTACCTCGACTACTGGGAGCGCCTCCAGGACAACGGCGTCACCGTCCTCGGGAGTTGGTCGGACTCCTATTCCGCGTATCTGAGCGAGGAGGCGCCGATGATCGTCTCCTACTCCACCGACCAGGTGTTCGCCTCGGCGGAGGGGCAGGACCTCGACAAACACCAGATCCGGTTCCTGAACGACCAGGGCTACGCCAACCCGGAGGGGATGGCCCGGTTCGCCGACAGCGACGCCCCCCGCCTCGCCGAGGCGTTCATGGAGTTCATGCTCCGGCCGGAGATCCAGGCCGGGATCGCCCAGCGTAACGTCGCGTTCCCGGCGATCGCGGACGCGCCGCTGCCCGACGACTACGCGCAGTACGCCAAGGAGCCGCCCGAGTCGGTCACCTTCACGTACGACGAACTCGAAGCGAACCTCGGCACATGGACCGACGAGTGGGCGCGGCGCTTCGCCGGCGGGTGAGCGACGCCCGGCCCGGTCGACTCCTCCGTCGCGCCCGGGCCGCCGGCCCCGCGGCGCTCGCGGAGCGCTCCGCGTTACCCCTGCTGGCTGCCGTCACGGCCCTCCTCCTCGCGGTGTTGTTCTACTACCCGGTGGCGACGGTGTTCGTCGACGCCGTCGTCGAGGACGGCCGAGTCACCTTCGGCCCGCTCGTCGAGGTGCTCACCGACGAGTTCTACCTCGTGCGCGTGCTGGGGTTCACCGCGTATCAGGCGCTGCTGTCCACCCTGCTGAGCGTCCTCCTCGGGCTGCCGGGGGCGTGGGTGCTCGCCCGCTTCGAGTTCCGCGGCCGCGACACGCTCCGGTCGGTGACGATGGTTCCGTTCGTCGTCCCGTCGGTGCTCGTCGCCGCCGCCTTCTACGCCACGTTCGGCGCGAAGGGAACGCTCAACGCCGCGCTGTCCGCGGTCGGGCTTCCGGAGCTCGATCTGCTCCCGTCGCTGGGGGCGATCCTCGTCGCGCACGCGTTCTACAACGCTCCGCTCGTGACGCGGGTCGTCGCCGCCGCGTGGGAGTCCGTCGACGCCGGCGCCGTCGAGACGGCCCGCTCGCTGGGCGCCTCACGGCGGCGCGCGTTCCGCGACGTGGTGGTTCCGCAGCTGCTCCCCGCACTCCTGACGGGCGCGACGCTGACGTTCGTGTTCACGTTCGCGACGTTCGCCATCCCGCTGGCGCTGGGCGGCTCGCAGTACGCCACCATCGAGGTGTTCATCTACTCGGCCCGGCGGCAGCTGGAGTACGGCCGCGCCGCGTCGCTTGCGGCGCTGGAGACCGGCGTCTCGCTGTCGCTGATGGCGCTGTACCTCCGGTACGAGCGCGCGCAGGCGGCCGAGCGCCGCGGGGTCCGGACGCTCGCACGCCGGCCGCTGTGGCCCGACTCCTGGAGCCGCGAGCGCGCCGCGCGTCGGCTCGCGATCGCCGGCTACGCCGTCGTCGTCGCGTTCGTGTTCGTCGCACCGCTCGCGAGCATGCTCTACGCCAGCGTCAGCGTCGACGGGCGGTTCACGCTCGACGCCTACCGGTTCCTCCTGGAGCGGCAGGCGACCGGCGCGACGTTCCAGGTGAAACCGTTCCCCGCGATCGTCAACTCGCTGGTGTTCGGGGCGGCGGCGCTCGCGGTCGCGCTCCCGCTCGGCGTCGCGATGGGCGTGCTCACGACCCGGCGGTTCCGCGGGCGCTGGCTCGTCGACGCGCTGTCGATGGCGCCGCTCGCGGTGTCGGGGATCGTCGTCGGCCTCGGGCTGCTCCGCGGGCTCGTGTTCGGGTTCGAGGCGTTCGGCTACCGGTTCACCGTCACCGGCGCCGTCGCCATCGTCGCCGCCCACGCGGTCGGCGCCTACCCGTTCGTCGTGCGGACGGTCGCCCCGCCGCTGGACCGCCTCGACCGGGCGCTCGTCGAGTCGGCGCGGGCGCTCGGCGCCTCTCGCGCACGAACCGTCCTCGACGTCGAGCTGCCGCTCGTGTGGCCGGGCGTCGTCGCCGGCGCCGCGTTCGCGTTCGCCATCTCCATCGGCGAGTTCGACGCGACCGTCATCCTCGCCGAGGGCGGCGGGACCTACACCATGCCCGTCGCCGTCGAGCGGTTCATCGGCCGGCGGCTCGGTCCCGCGACGGCCATGGGGACGGTGTTGCTGGCGGTGACGGCCGCCTCGTTCGTCGTCATCGAGCGCGTCGGGGGTGAGTTCCGTGGGTGAGGCGTCCGGGCCGGCCGAGCGGTCCGATCCGGCGGTTCGGGTGGAGGACCTCCGCGTCGAGTACGGGTCGACGACCGCGCTCGACGGCGTCGACGTGACCGTCGAGGAGGGCGAGTTCTTCACCCTCGTCGGCCCGTCGGGGTGCGGAAAGACGACCACGCTCCGGTGTCTCGCCGGCTTCGAGGAGCCGACCGCGGGCTCGATACACATCGCCGGCGAGTCGATGGCGGGCGTTCCACCCGAATCGAGGGGGATCGGCGTCGTGTTCCAGAGCTACGCGCTGTTCCCGCACATGAGCGTCGGCGAGAACGTCGCCTACGGCCTCCGCTTCTCGGGGCCGCCGGAGGGGACCACGAAACACGAGCGCGTCGAGGAGCTGCTCGAACTCGTGGACCTCCCGGGGTTCGCCGACCGCGACCCGGACACGCTCTCGGGCGGCCAACAGCAGCGAGTGGCGCTCGCGCGGGCGCTCGCGCCCGAGCCGCGGCTCCTCCTGCTCGACGAGCCGATGTCGGCGCTGGACGCACGCCTGCGCGAGCGCCTCCGGGTGCAGGTGCGGGAGATCCAGCGAGAACTGGGCATCACGACGGTGTACGTCACCCACGATCAGGAGGAGGCGCTCTCGGTCTCCGACCGCGTCGCCGTCGTGGACGGCGGCCGGATCGAGCAGGTCGGCCGGCCCCGCGAGCTGTACGACGCGCCGGCGACCCGGTTCGTCGCGGAGTTCCTCGGCGACAACAACGTGTTCGCTGGGTCGGTCGTCGCCGGGGGCGACCGCGTCCGCGACGCGGCGGCCGCCCGGGACGACGGCGGCGACCCCCTGCGCCTCCGCGTCGACGGAGGCGGGACGCTCCCCCTCCCGAGCGACGTGGCGGAGGATGCCCGTGACGGCGACCGCCTCGTCGTCTGCGTGCGCCCCGAACGGATCCGGGTCCACGCTTCCGGCGACGGCGACCGCGAGGGCGAGAGAGCCGGTGATCGCGTCGGCGGCAACGGTGGGACGGGGAGGGGGACGGGGGCGGACCCGGATGGGGCGTTGCTGGCGACGACCGTCGAGAGCACCGAGTTCCTCGGCGACGCGACGCGACTCCACTGCGACTGGAACGGCGTCGCCGTGACCGTCCGAACCGACGGGAGCCGGTCCTTCGACGTCGGCGAACCCGTGACCCTCGGTGTCGACCGCGCGGACGTTCGGGTCGTCGAGCGCTCGTGAGCGGTGGCGAGCTGGTATATAACTGAGCCGGTGGGTCCCCGGCTGAGGGAACCACCCTCCGGGTTCCTCCGGTTGAAGGTCGTTGTCTCAGGTGTAGGAGGAACGAACATGTCGACAACCACCGCAACCGAGACGAGATTCGACTTCGGGACCCACCGCGTCGGGAACGTGGGCGCGTACTGGCTGGTCGCCCTGCGCCTGATCACCGGCTGGTGGTTCCTGCAGGCGGGCGTGACGAAGCTGATCGCTCCCGAGCCGTTCGCCGCGGGCGGGTGGCTGGCGAACGCGACCGGAGCGAGCCCCGTCCACGGTCTGTTCGTGTGGGTGGCGAACACCCCGTGGCTGCTCGCGTTCACCGACGTGGCCGTTCCCGTGGGCGAGGCGCTCATCGGCCTCGGCCTGGTCCTCGGCGCGCTCACCCGGCTGGCCGCGTTCTTCGGCGGCGTCCTGATGGTGCTGTTCTACCTCGGGAACGCCGACTGGGCCCACGGCTACGTCAACGGCGACCTGCTCGGCCTGGTCGCGTTCGTGACCGTCGGCGTGTTCGCCGCCGGCCGCGTGCTCGGGGTCGACGGTCTGCTGGCCGAGCGGTTCGACCTCCGGAAGGACGGGCTGCTTCGCTGGCTCCTGTGAGCCGTCCGGCGGTCGCCGCTCTTCTCTTTGAGGCAGTCGTCGTCAGGGGACGACGCCGACGGTGAGCAGCGTCCCGAACTCCCGGTAGCGCTCGACCATGGCCTCGCGGGAGTCCCAGTTCTCCGTCGGGAACTCCCCGGCCGGCGGGATGTCGATCTCCGTGTCGGCGACGTTGTCCTGTTCGGCGACGTGGAGTCCGGCCTCGCGGAAGGCGTCGCGGTACTCGGACGCGTCCCAGCGGGTCATGTCGACCGAGATGTGTTCCTGCCAGTCGTGGCTGTGGACGTTCTCCTCGTAGTAGTTGACCGCACAGTGGAACGTGCCGCCCGGTCTCAGGACGCGAGCGACCTCCCGGAGCGTCTCGATCGGGTCTGCGCTGTAGTAGAACGCCTCCATCGTGAACGCGTGGTCGAGGGAGTCGTCGTCGAACGGGAGGTGCCCGAAGTCGCCGACGACGAATCCGAGATCGGCGGCCGGCGAGGCGTCGAGGGCGTACTCGCGGGCGTTGTGTGTCATCTCGGGGGCACCGTCGAGGCCGTACCCGCGGGCCATTCCGGTCGAGTCCGCGAGCGCACGAAGCGCGTACCCGCTCCCGGTACCCAGATCGAGCACGCGGTCGCCGTCCTCGACGGGCATCCGCGCGAGCACGTGCTTCGCGGTGTGCCAGTGTCGCTCCTCCATCCCCTTGTCCCGGCCGTCGGCGGCCCAGGCGTCGAACTCCTCTCGAACGCTCATGGCCGCGCGTTCGCGCCCGGCGTGTAATACCCCGGCGGTGTCGGCCGAGGTGAGTGTCACTGTGGCGTGTAAGGGGTGGCCACGGCGACTGAGTGAAACTGCGGCGATGCAGTGAAGCTGCGGTGGCGGGGTGAGGCTTTAGGGTGGACGCGGGCCAAGCGGGGGGTATGCACGTCCGGGACGCGGTGGAGGCCGACGCCGAGGCGCTGGGGGCCATCGCCGACGCGCCGTCGGACGCGATGCGGGGGCTGGTCCACGACCGGACGGTCCGCGTCGCCGTCGACGAGGAGGCGGCGACCGACCCGAACGAGGACGTCGACGCGGATCCCGACGACCTCCTCGGGTTCGTCAGCTTCGACGTCCGCGGCGACGCCGTACACGTCACGCAGTTCGGCGGCACCCGCGAGGCCGCCGAACGGCTGCTCGCCGAGCCGCTTCGCTTCGCGGCGAACGAGGGACTGGCCGTCGAACTGCTCGCGATCGAGGGCGAGGACGATCTCAGGGACGCCGCCGAGAGCGCCGGGTTCGAGGCGACGGGGCCGGGACCGCGGTTCGAGGGGAAGGCGACGACGCGTTACCGAGTCGAGCGGCCGTAGTACGGGAACGCCGACGGGAGGCGAGCGGAGGCGAGAGCCGACCCCCTCGTCGATCAGTCGTCGATCAGTCGTCGCTCGGGACCTCGGGATCGCTGAGGGAGGCGTCCGGCTGGAACACGACGCCGGGGTCGAGTTCCTCGAGCGACTCGCCCGTCCGGACGCGGTCGGGCCAGTCGTGGTTCGCCAGCGCGCCCGTCCCCAGCGTGATCAGGTCGGCGCCGTCCGCCAGCGCCGCCCGCGCGTTCTCGGGGTCGCCGAGGCCTCCGTTGGCGATCACGGCGACACCGTCGTCGACGTGTTCGACGGCCAACTCCGCGAGTGTCCGGTCGGTGTCGGGAACCTCCGGCGCGGTCGCGTCGCCGCCGGTCACGTGGACGTAGTCGGCGCCGGCGGCCGACAGCGCGGCGAACAGCGCCTCGGCGGTCTCCTCGCCGTCGGGCCAGACCCGCTCCTCGTCGGTGACTGCGGCCTGTGAGGCGCGGACGCCGACGACGAACTCGTCAGGCGTGGCCTCGTCGATGGCCGCGGTGACCTCGGCGGGGAAGCGCGCGCGGCTCTCCGGCGAGCCGCCGTACTCGTCGTCGCGGTCGTTGACGAGGGGGTCGACGAACTCGTGGAGGAGGTAGCCGTTGGCGGCGTGGACCTCGATGCCGTCGAAGCCGGCGTCGACCGCCCGTTCGGCGGCCGCGACGAACCCCTCCCGGACCTCGTCGAGCCCCTCGGCGTCGAGCGCGTCGGCCTGGGGGAACTCGCCGGAGCCGCCGTACAGCTCGGCCATCTCGCCCGGCGGGCGGTAGTCCGACGGGGCGACGGAGTCGTAGCCGTAGCGGTTGCCTTGCGCCTGTGCGCCGGCGTGCATGAGCTGTGCGAGGATCGGACTGCCCTCCTCGTGGACGGCGTCGACGACCGGCTTCCAGGACTCCGCCTGCTCGTCGGTCGCGAGCCCGGGCTGGTTGTCGTAGCCCTGACTGTGGGTCGCGTCCGGGTGGACGCCCTCGGTGAGGAGGAACGAGAAGCCGCCGCGGGCGAAGGAGGCGTAGTAGCGGGCCATGCGCTCGGTCGCGTGGCCCTCGTCGGTCGCGCTCGTGCGGGTCATCGGCGCGAGGCCGACGCGGTTGTCGAGGGTGTGGCCGTTCAGTTCGAACTGGTCGAACAGAGCGTCGTCATTCATCACCCTCACGTACCGCGGTCCGGGTGAAAAGGGGCCGGCGGACGTGCGCGGATCGCCACACGACAGGTGGGGTAGCGCGTGACACGATCACGGAACGGATGCGACGAAGGACCCGGCTCGCCGCCACTCACCCCGCGAACGAGTCGGGGTCGGACCCCTGTCGCACCGCCGTCGTCTCGTCGGTTTCCACGTTCACGATCATCGCCTGACCGCCGTAGCCGTGCGTTCGGTCGTGGCCGCGGACGACCACCTCGCGCACCCCGTCCGGGATCGGGACCGTCGCCGACCGGGTGAACTCCCGCGTCCCGTGGGCGTGGAGGAGGTCGCGTCGGCCGAGGCGCTCGCCGTCGCAGGTCTCGACCTGCCACCAGTTCGCGTAGCCGTCCTCGCCGTCGTCATCGTGGTACAGCGTCACGTCGAAGCGACACTCCCCACCGTCACAGTCGACCGAGACCGCCGTGACGTTGGCCTCGCGGAGGTCGAGGTCGCCGTCGGCGGTCGCGGGTCCGTCGGAGTGCTCCGTGGTCGTCGCGACGGCGGTTCCGTCGGTGTCGGCCGTCGTCGCGGGGGCGGAGTCTGTCGTCGTCTCGGGAGTGGTGTCCCCGGCGTCGGTGTCCGCCGTCGACGAGTTGTCGCCGGCGCCGTCGAGACAGCCGGCGAGCGCGAGGGCCGACGCGCTCGCCGCGGCGACGACCAGTTCCCGGCGGGATGGGAACGGAGGCATACCGGCGCGTACGTCGTCCACACGAAAGAACCCTCTCGCAGTTCGGGATGGCGCGAACGCGGTGCGGTCGCGGGTCGCCAGTTCACTCGCCGCGAGCGAGGAGGACCCCGTGAAGAGCGGTTCAGGCGAACTTCCGGACCGTCATGTCGAGCGTGTCGAGATCGAGGATGGGGGCGTGAGCGACGTCGGGGTCGATGTTGACGGACTTCTGGAAGTCGGTCTGGGCCTGCCAGCACCCGGAGTTGACCGCGAGGACGTTGTGGTACTTCCCCCAGCCGAGCTTGTGGACGTGGCCGGTGTGGAACACGTCCGGCACCTCGTCGATGACGAGGTAGTCGCGCTCCTCGGGGGCGACGCGGGTCTTCCCGCCGAACTGCGGGGCGACGTGGCGCTTCTTGAGGAGCTGGTACATCGCCTTGTGGGGTTCGTCGTAGCTGGCCTTCTCCTCCGGCAGCTCGGCGATCACCTCGTCGAGGGAGACCCCGTGGTACATGAGGACGTTCACGCCCTCCACGTCGACCATCGCGGGGTTGCTCACGATCTGGGGGTCGTGCGCGCTCATGATCCCCCGGAGCTCCTCGTCGAACCCCGGCTGGGGCTCGGCGAGCCGGACGGCGTCGTGGTTCCCGGGGATCATGACGATCTCCATGTCGCCCGGCACCTGCTTGAGGTGCTCGGAGAACGTCTCGTACTGCTCGTAGATGTCGATGATGTCGAGCTCCTCGTCCTGATTCGGGTAGACGCCGACGCCCTCGACCATGTCGCCCGCGATGAGCAGGTACTCGACGTGTTCGGCCTCCTCCGTGTGAAGCCAGTCGGCGAACCGACCCCAGGCGTCCGCGAGGAACTCCTGAGAGCCGACGTGCACGTCCGAGACGAGCGCCGCCTGCACGTGGCGGTCGGCGGTGTTCGGGCGGTGGGTGCGGGGTACGTCGGGGAAGTGGATCGCGTCGACGAAGACGATGCCCGCGTCGTCCGCGAGCGTTCCGGTGACGGCGATACACTCGTCCATGAGGAGTTCGTCCACCAGGTCCGCGATGTCGCGGTCCTTCATCACGAGACACGGGAACGTTCCGGTGGTGTCCTCCAGTTCGACCAGCCAGTGGCCCGACGCGGTCGACCGAATGTCGTTGACGAGGCCGATGAGCTCCACGTCGGCGCCGCCCCCCATCGCCTCGATGGAGTCGGCAGGGCGGTGGTTGACGCGCCCCCGAAGCTGTCCGGAGAGGCGCTCGTATCGGTCGCGGAACACCCCGACGAACTCGTCGTATGCTCCCGTTCCGGTCGACGCGCCGGTCATGTCGTTCGCGACGACGGGCGCCTGTGGGGATCGGTCGACGACCGTGTTCCCCTCCGTTTCGTCCGGAACGGCTCCGGTTCCGTGTGGCGATCCACCCCCGGACACTCCAGTCGAAACGGAGGGGTCCGAATTGACGGCGTCGTTCGTCGGTTCCGACGACGCGGCGGCGGCCGACTCGGTCGAGCGGGCCGCGCCGTCGACCTGTTCGGGGTCCGGAACGGGCTCGGCGTCGAGCGCCTCCCGGACGTGGTCGACGGTGAGAACGAGTGCGTCCTCGGGCGCGGTCTCGATGGCCGCCTCGAGGGCGAGTTCCGGCGTCGACGACTCGGCGATGAGCGTGACGGCCTCCCGCTCGGCGTTGTACCCGCGGCGAGTGAGCGCCTGCACGACTCGGGAGGACGTCTCCAGCGGCACGACACGAGGTCGGCCGGGCGCGGGCAAAAGGATAGCGGATGGACGCACGGCGACGACGTCGGCAGTTCGGCCCGCGATCGCGCCAGTGGGGAACGGATCCCGTATCAGGCGGCAGCCGTCGCCGTCCGGTCGTCAGGGCGTCGGTCGGCCACGCTTCGAGGGCGCGGTAACAGAAAGTTCAACACCGAGCGCCGGGTTCGAGTGAATAATGAGTGACGACGGGCGGTCGCCCGACGACCCGCTGTCACGGTTCCTTCACGCCGAGACGGGTGCGTCGGTGTTCATCCGTGAGGTCCTCACGTCGGTACTCGCGGTCGCGCTGATCGGACTCCTCCTGTTCGCCGCGTCGGGCGTCTGGCCACCGATGGTCGCCGTCGAGTCGGGCAGCATGGAGCCGCACATGGAGCGCGGCGACCTCGTGTTCATCACGGAACCCGATCGGTTCTCCCCCGACTTCGCGCACGGCGACACCGGGGTCGTCACCCACGAGACCGGCGCCACGGAGGGGTACGCCACCTTCGGCGAACCCGGGTCCGTGATCGTGTATCGCCCGCCCGGGTCGGGCGGCTCGCCGATCATTCACCGTGCCCGGCTACACGTCGAGGAGGGCGAGAACTGGGTCGACCGCGCGAACCCCGAGTATCTCCCCGCGACCTCGTGTGAGCGGGTTCCCTCCTGTCCGGCCCCGTACGACGGGTTCATCACGAAGGGCGACGCGAACGCCGAGTACGACCAGGTGAGCGGTATCGCTCCCGTCGTGAAGTCCGAGTGGATCCGCGGCGTCGCACGCGTTCGCGTCCCCTACCTCGGATACGTTCGGCTGGTCTTCTCGGAAGTCGTGCTCGTACAGACGGACGGCCCCGGGCTGGCGACCGCCGCCGCATCGGGTGTCGAGTACACCCCGAACCAGCGCTCGAGTACGAGTTCCAACACCACCGTTTCGCGTGGAACCGTTATTTGATCAATATCGACGTACTGGAATGGGTCTCGGAGTCGAAATAGAGGGGGTGGGAACTGTTCCCGATGCCCCGTGAGTCGCGCGGTCGGTCAAACATGCGGACGTACCGGGTGGCATGTGTCACCTACGCGTGTGGCACCGATTGAGATATGGCACCGAGACGTGTGTCGACTGTTCGAGTCCGGTCGACGAGAGTCCCGACGAGTGAGCGTTCTCCGAGAGCTCAGTTGTCGAAGCGGGCCTGAACGAACGGCTGGACGTCCTCGATGTCGCCGAGTCGGGAGTCCGAGAGCAGGACGGCCTCGGTTTCGTCGATCGGGACGGACAGGGAGATCTCCTTCGTCCGTCCGTAGCGACCCTTCGAGACGACGACCGCGTTGACGATGCCGAGCATGTCGAGTTCGGAGATGAGGTCGGTGACGCGACGCTGCGTGAGCACGTCGGCGTCGATCTCCTCACAGAGCCGCTTGTAGATGTTGAACACCTCGCCGGTGTTGACGTTGTGAACGCCGTTCTGTTCGAGGAGAATGATGGAGAACAGGACGATCTTGCTCTGGGTCGGGAGCGTGCGAACCACCTCGACGACGCGATCCAGCTCGATCTTGTCCTGGGCCTGTCTGACGTGCGCCTCCTCCACGAGGTCGGCCTGCGAGCGTTCGGCGAGCTCGCCCGCGGTGCGCAGCAGGTCGAGCGCGCGGCGAGCATCCCCGTGCTCCTGGGCAGCGAAGGCGGCACACAGCGGGATCACGTCCTCGGTGAGGGCATCGGGCTTGAACGCGATGTCCGACCGGTGCTGGAGAATGTCCCGCAGCTGGTTCGCGTCGTACGGCGGGAAGACGATCTCCTCCTCGCCGAGGCTCGACTTGACGCGTGGGTCGAGGAAGTCGGTGAACTTCAGGTCGTTGGAGATCCCCATGATCGAGATCCGGGAGTTCTCCAGTTCGGAGTTCATCCGCGAGAGGTTGTACAGGGTGTCGTCGCCGCTCTTCTCGACGAGCTTGTCGATCTCGTCGAGCATGATGACGACGACGCGCTCGTGGTAGTCGACGGCGTCGAAGAACGTGGAGTAGACCCGGTCGGTCGGCCAGCCGGTCATCGGTACCTCCTCCATCTCCTCGCGGTCCGATTCGAGGTCCGCGATACGATCGTCGACATCGGCGACGGAGCCGAACTCGGTTCCCTCGAGCGCTCCCTCGTCGTCGGTGGCAGCCGAGCGGAGGTCGCGGAGGTCGTCGAGGCGGTCGCCGATCACCCGGTCGTTCTTCTCGATGAACTTGTTCGCGAGCTGTGCGAGCACGCGATACTGGGTGTCGGTCACCTCGCAGTTGATGTACTCGACCTCGCAGGGGACGTCGTACTTCTGGCTGGTCGACTCGAGTTCCTGTGAGACGAACTTCGCCGAGGCGGTCTTTCCCGTCCCCGTCTTCCCGTAAATCAGGATGTTCGACGGCGTCTCCCCGCGCAGCGCGGACACGAGGATCGTCGCCATCTTGTTGATCTGGTCCTTTCGGTGGGGGAGCTCGTGGGGGGTGTACGAGGGACGAAGCACCTCCTTGTTCTCGAAGATGGGCTCGCCGGAGAGGAGGTCGTCGAACAACCCGGTGCTGGCTTCGTCGTCCTCGTCGGCGAGCACCTCGTCGACGTCGAGGTCGACGTCCGTTCGCGATCGGGATCCGGACCCGAAGTTGAACGACGTTCCACCCGCGCCGGCGTCAGTGTCGCCGCCGGGGTCTCGGTCAGCGTCGCCGCCGGGGCCTCGGTCAGCGTCGCCGCCGACGCGCCCGTCGGTATCGTCGTCACGGTCACCGCGTCCTCCCTCGTCGGTGTCAGCGGCGGTGGTTCCGGTGGAAACGGGGTCGGGTGCTGTTTCGGATCCGGGTCCGACTCCGAGATCGGGTGCCGAGTCAGAGCCGGTGCCGTCGCTCTCCGGATCGGACGACCGCCCCTCGCTTCGGGTGGAGTCGTCGTTCTCGTCGGAGTGCGCCGCGACATCCGACGGGTCGTCGGTTCCGTCGTCGTTCGAACTGTGTTCCGGCTCGTCGTCCCGTGTCATTCGTTCGTTGTACCCCCTTGTTTCGACTGGAACACGCACCGGGCACCCGCCGTATCACCGGTTCTCTCGGCGGATATCGGCTGTGTTGAGCCCGGATCGCCGATCGGGCGTGTCCAGATGATGCAACCGAAATGGATGGACAGCCCGTTAAAAAACGTTACTGTTCGGTCGAGTCGACGTCGGACGTTCGGTGTCGAACGGCGTCGTTCGAGGGGTGAGATCGGTGTCCGGCGGGCGGGTATCGAGTACACGATCGATCTCGGGTCCGGATCCCGATCGCGAACGGACTCGAGCTGCCGGACGATCGGCCTGATCGAGAATGGCCAAGTAAGACCGATCCTACCGGAAGCGATCCAACACGGTGACGGCTCTACTCACTTTGGCGTTCACCTACTCAGCGCTCGACCGGAAACGCTCCGCGATCGGGGACGCGGATCTCGACGGTCCGAACGAGTCCGCGTTCGTAACCGGATTCGACTAGAAACGGTCCCGACGAACACAGGGAGGTATTCGGTTCCGTATCCCTGGTGAGGGCGGGTTCCGCGACCCCCCCACCCCTTCGTTTCCGGTGGAGACGACAACGAGGAGAGGGTGGCCAAGGGCATCTCGATCACGGTGTCTTTATTACGAATAAACTCGAACAGTATCCGCACGACTAGCAAATATATTTTGTTTAGGGTGTGGTGGTATCTAGAAAACGCGCGTCGGACGTCCCCCTCTCCCCGATCCCGGAAGTTCCACCTGAAATGGAGGGGTGGGGGTGATCTCTCCCGACGTGTATCCGACTGTCCCTCCCATCGACGCCCGTGAGAAAGTGTAGGAAGAGTGCCAACAACAGCGCGTTAAATCGCACCGTCCACGGGAGACACGTCGGTGAGTCCACCCCTCGAACACAGGACTGGTGTCCCCCTGCTAGCGATCTCCCCTAGCGTGCACTCCGTCGCCGTCGATTCCGGTCGGCGGACATCTGGACTACGGGCGAGCTTCGGTCCGGGAGCCCACTGGCCGAGGGGGACCATCCCTCACTGCGGTTGCCACCCACCACCCGGGTGCCTTCCCGTTACCTGTCTGGAGAGGTCGGTTGTCGACAAGAAACCTTGGCGTACCCCGTCTGACGTAGTGCTTAAGTGGCGCGGATGGTTTGAGGTGATAACGCCCTCCACACGATACGGAGGGAAACGGAGGCCAGGATGGGTCTGCTCACCAATCTCAGGGACAGTATTACACGGGTCACCGATCGGCTCTTCGCCGACGACGAGCCCAAACGGATCGGGATATACGGCCCGCCGAACGCGGGCAAGACGACGCTGGCGAACCGGATCGCCCGCGACTGGACCGGCGACGCCGTCGGTCCCGAGAGTCACATCCCGCACGAGACGCGTCGCGCGCGAAGGAAGGAGAACGTCGAGATCGAACGGAACGGCAAGACCGTCACCATCGACATCGTGGACACGCCGGGCGTGACCACGAAGGTGGACTACAAGGAGTTCCTCGATCACGACATGGAGAAGGACGACGCCGTCAAGCGGTCGCGCGAGGCGACCGAGGGCGTCGCGGAGGCGATGCACTGGCTCCGCGAGGACGTCGACGGCGTCATCTACGTCCTCGACTCCACCACGGATCCGTTCACGCAGGTCAACACGATGCTCATCGGGATCATCGAGAGTCAGGACCTCCCGGTGCTCATCTTCGCGAACAAGGTCGACCTCGACGACGCCGACGTGAAGCGCATCGCCGACGCGTTCCCGCAACACGAGACGGTGCCGCTGTCGGCGCTGGAGGGGGATAACATGGACGAAGTGTACGAGAAGATCGCGGAGTACTTCGGATAATGCCCGAAGCAACCGCTCCCGACGACGGCGACGGCGTCCGTATCGACCTCATCAGCGGCGCCCGGATGGAGGGACTCACCTCGATGGAGAAGATCCGGCTCATCCTCGACTCCGTCCGCGACGGCGACATCGTCGTCCTCGAGGCGGGTCTCTCGCCCGAGGAGGAGTCGAAGCTCATCGAGGTCACGATGACCGAGATCAGCCCCGACGACTTCTCCGGCATCGAGATCGAGACGTACCCGTCGACGCAGCAGCCGAACCAGGGGCTCATGGGTCGGCTCCTCGGCAAGGAGGAGGCCGCCAAGAAGCTGACCGTGATCGGCCCGGCCAACCAGATCGAGACGCTGCACAAGGACGAGGACCTCATCAGCGCGCTCGTCTCCCGCAAGTAGCGATGCCGCACCAGTGTACCAACTGCGGACGGACGTTCGCCGACGGGTCGAAGGAGATGCTCTCGGGGTGCCCCGACTGCGGCGGCAACAAGTTCCAGTTCGATCCGACCGGCGAGGCCGAGACAGCTCCACCCGAAACGGAGGACACCGCGACCCGAAGCGCCTCGACAGCCTCGCCCGAGGGAACGAGCGCGGACGACCCGGGGGTCACGGATGACGTGGCTGAACCGAACACGTCGCCCCCGACGGCACCCGATACGGAGGACGGCGCGCAGGCGAGCGCTCGCTCCGATGTCGTCTCGCCGGACGAGCTCGCCGCGGCCGCCGAGTCGACCGAACCGGCAGCCGATCGAGCCGAACAGGGGGAGACAGCCCCGTCACCTGCCGACACCGATCCGTCCGACACGGACGCGTCGGACTCGAACCTCGACGCCCTCCGGCAGAAACTCAACGACCAGTTCGAGTCCATCCGTATCGTCAGTCCGGGCCAGTACGAGCTGAACCTCATGGAGCTGTACGACCGGGAGGAGTACATCATCTCGCTTCGCGAGGACGGCCGATACGTCATCGAGATGCCCGAAGGCTGGGACGACCGCTGAACACGGGCCCGACCGTCCCGTTCTACCCGAAACCGTTCCCGTTCGGTCCGGACGACTCGCCCGGTCCGACTCGGCCCCCGTCGATCTACTCGAACCGACTCCTGTACTCGACTGGAACCCCTGTATTCGAACCGGACCCCTTCAGCCGAATCGAACCCCCACTCGAACCGCATCCTCCACTCGAACTGTTCCCTTACACTTGAACCGCACCCTCCACTCGAACTGCCTCCCTCCACTCGAACTGCCTCCCTCCACTCGAACTGCCTCCCTCCACTCGAACTGCCTCCCTCCACTCGAACTGCCTCCCTCCACTCGAACTGCCTCCCTCCACTCGAATCAGCTTCGCCTTTCGATACTCCCTTGCTGACGGGGTTGCCTATCCGTGATAGATGCTGTCCGCGCTTCGTGAGCGCCTCCGATCGGCGCTGTTCGCGTTCCCCTCCGTGTTGGCGGCCTTCGGGCTGATCGATCGGAAGAAAGGCCAGGAGGCGTTCGATCTGGCGGTCCCGGTGATGGTGACCGGCGGGCTGCGGACACTCCTCCGCGTCGCCGACTTCCTGATGGTCGGGATGTACGCCGGCGGCGCGGCGATCGCCGCGCTGGAGTTCGGCTTTCAGTACTACTTCGTTCCGTTCGGCCTCGCGCTCGCGCTCACGTCCGGGACGATCAGCGTCGTCTCTCGGTTCCAGGGCGCCGACGAGCCCGCGGAGGCGAACTTCGCGATCAAGCAGTCGCTGTGGCTGGCGATCGCGCTCGCGGTACCGATCACCGTCTTCACGCATCTCTACGCCGAGGAACTGATCGGCGTCCTCAGCAACGACCCACGGACGATCGCCCTCGGCGGGGACTACCTCCGCGTCGTGATGTACTCCGTGGGGTTCCGCTTCTGGTCGATGATCGCCGCCCGAGCGCTCGCCGGATCGGGCGACACCCGAACGCCGATGTACGTCCGCCTCCTCACGCTCCCGACGAACGTCGGCCTCAACGCCGCGCTCATCTTCGGCCTCGGCCCGTTCCCGGAACTCGGCGTCGTCGGCGCGGCATGGGGGACCGTCGCCGCGACGACGCTCGCGGGCGTCGTGTTCGCGTGGGCGCTCCTCTCGGGCCGGTACTCCGTTCGGCTTCCGATCCGCGGCAAGCAGTGGGACACCGGGATCGCACGCGAACTCGTCCGGGTGAGCCTCCCCCTCGCGGGGACGAGACTCTCGCGCACGTTCGGTCGGTTCCCGTTCCTGTTCCTGTTGGGTGTGCTCGGGACGGACGTCGTCGCGGCGTACGCGATCGGCCGGCGGGTGATGCTCCTCGCGTTGATGCCCGCGTGGGGCTACTCCACGGCGGCATCGACGCTCGTCGGCCAGGCGATCGGCGCCGGCGACCCCGAGGAGGCCGACGAGTACGGATGGCAGACCCTGCGGCTCGCACTCGTCACCCAACTCCTCATCGGCGCGGTCATCGCGGTGGCCGCCCGTCCGATCGCGGCCGCCTTCGGCTCGGAGAACCTCGCGCTCACGGTGACGTTCGTCCGCGTGTTCGGCCTCGGCGTCGCCGGCTTCGCGGTCTCGCGGACGATGCGCGGCGGACTCCGAGGCGCCGGCGACACGCGCTGGCCGTTCTACGGCGGACTCATCAGCACGTACGTCGTCAGGCTCCCGATCGCGGCGCTCGCGCTCCCCGCGGGATACGCCGCCACGTTGTTCACCGGGCCGCTCGCGGCGACGCTCGGGATCGCCCCGCTGGTCGTCCCGCTTCCGGGAATGGGTCTCGGGCTGGTCGCGGTGTTCGCGGCCATCCTCGGCGACATGTACGCGCGGGCCGCCGTCAACCTCGTTCGCTACTACAGCGACGCGTGGAAGACTGTCGCTCGCGAGTCCGAGGTCGGGGCGTCGGCGGACTGATCGCGGATCGCGACCCCGATCGTCGGCGCAGGCGCTTCGAACCTGTACTCGTGACCGAGACTTCGCGTCGGTCCGCGTGTCTCGCCGTCCGCTGACGGCGACGGAATGAAGCCTTTATGCACCACGCCTTGCCACGTCGAGACATGAGCAAGGCGACGAAGATCGTGCTCGGTACCGTCGGCGTGTCGGCCGTCCTCGCGGTCGGCATCGTCCTCGTTCTCGCGTTCGGGTAGATGGCCGGGTTCGAGCGACGAACGCTCGCGCCGTCCGTCGCGGCCGTCCGCGAGTCGTACGCCCCGGACAGCGTCGTCCTCGACGCGGGCGCTGACTTCGAGACGCTCCCGCCGGAGGCCGCCGAGGAGCTCGGCCTGCTGGTCGACGCGCTCGACCCCACGGCGTATCCCGCCGAGTGGCTTCCGGACGACGCGCCGCCGCAGCTGCGACGGTACGCCGGATCGGACTTCACCATCGGAATGCCCGACGACGGCACGGTCGTGTGGACGCGGCAGACGACCCCGCCGACGGTCATCGCGAAGAAACGCGCGGAGGGCACCCCCGAGGACTTCCTCGCGTTCCTGTTGGCGGAGGCGTTCGTCGAACTGTCGCTGGACGTCCCCGAGCACTTCCTCCCCTTCTTCGGCGAGTCGTATCGCGATCTCGCGGCGGCGACACCGCTCGGACCCAACGAGACGTATCAACTCGCGGCGGCACTGTTCGACGCCTGGGTCGGCATCCAGACGCGCGAGGTGTTCCGGTCGTGGGCGGACGACACCGACATCGACGCCGGTACCGAAGCCGACGCGGGCACCGAAGCCGACGCCGGCACCGGCACTGACACCGACGCAGGGACCCACACGGATACTCCGTCACACCCGGAGATCCACTCCGCGTGGGTCGACGCCGGGGACCGCCTCGTCGACCGTCTGGAGGACCTTCCGGCGGCGGTCGCCCGCGGCGACCGGTCGTTCACCGCGGCGACGGAGTACGCCTGTGCCGCGGTGAAGCACGACCTCGACCTCCCCGCGCCGTTCTCGGCGCTGGACACCGCGGCGTACCGCGACCACGGCGCAGAGTACGCGGTTCGGTGGGCGGAGAAGACGTTCGAGAAGCTCGACGAGTGACCTCCCGAGGGAAGAGGGACTACTCCTCGGGAAGCTCGACCGTCACGGTGCCGTCGTCGGTGAGATCGATCACGACGTCGAACAGCTCGCGGAACCGTCGGATCTCGTCGTCGTCGTGGACCTCCCGCGAGAGGTGGAACAGCCCGACCGCGTCGTACTCCCCGAGCAGGTCGAGCATTCGACCCGTGGCGTCGTGGACGCCGTCGACGTCGGCGTAGTAGGCGAGTTCGGTGAGCGAGTCGACGCTGATCCGCCGTTTCCCGGCGTGGGCGGCGAGGAAGCTCTCCACCTGCGCGACGACGCCGTCGAGGTCGTCGGGCGCGGCGACGTAGTGGAAGTGATCGGAGCTGCGCCTCGAGTAGCCCCGCTCGACGGAGATCGTATCGAGGATCTCGGCGCGCGACTCGTCCACGTCGTAGTGTTCGAGCTTCTGTTCGACCTCCCGGGCGGTGGTTCGCGTGGAGACGACGAGGAAGTTGTCGGTGTCGGCCTTCAGGAAGTCCGTGTCGATGCGATCGGTCTCGCCGATGCTCGGATGCAGAAGCAGCACCCCGGTTCCGCCGGGGATCGTCGTGTCGACGTCGCCGACGGCGAGCGTGTAGTCCATGTCCCAGACAGCGACCGCTCGAACTTAAATTCCGCTGCGCCCCCGACTCCGCCGGCCGTTCAGTCCTTGACCAGTCGAACCGTCCCGACGCTCAGAACTCGGATCGACACTCAGAACTCGGATCGACACTCAGAACTCGGATCGACACTCAGAACTCGGCTTGGACGATCTCGAGCACCTCTTCCCGGTCGTCCCAGGAGACGAAGATGGCGACGGAGGTGGCGGAGGTGATGATGTCGTGGACGTTGATCCCGGCCTCCGCGATCGGGCCGACGATGTCCGAGACGACGCCGGAGCGGTTCGGGAGCTCCCCGCCCATGACGCGGATGACGGCGTATTCGCCCTCCGTACTGACCGAGGACAGCGAGCCGTCGCCGACGACGACCTCGTCGTGGAGCGCCGCCTCCGCGCGGTCCGAGGCTCCCGTGTCGACGTAGAACGTCACCGAGTCCATCCCGGAGGCGACGGCGTCGATGTTGATCTCCTGTTGACGGAGCGCCTCCGAGAGGTCCGCCAGGATCCCGGGCCGGTTGCGGATCGCGCGTCCGGCGACGGTGATGCACGACAGCGGATCCTCGCGCATGTCTATGAGGTTCTCGAAGGTCCCCTCGATCCGGGTGCCGCCGCCGAGGAGGTCGCCGTGCTGGTAGTGGACGACGCGCACGTCGAGGTCCTCGTCCTTGTACACGAGCGCGGACGGCGCGATCACCTCGGCGCCGCGGAACGAGAGGTTCCGCAGCTCGTCGACGGTGATGCTCGCGACGTTGCGCGCGCCCTCGACGACGTGCGGGTCCCCGGTCATGACGCCCTCCACGTCGGTGACGATGACGACCTCGTCGGCGTCCATGTACTTCCCGAGCATCACCGCGGTCGTGTCCGATCCGCCGCGGCCGAGCGTGGTCACCCCCCCGTCGATGGTCTGGGCGAGAAAGCCCGTGATGACCGGAACGACGCCGTCCATCTTCGCGGCCAACGCGGCGGCGCGCTCGCTCGTGGCCTCGACGTCGACCTCGCCGACCTCGTCGGTGATGACGGGCCACTCGTCGCGCCCCGGTTCGAGGAACATCGCGTTCACGCCGCGGGCGGCCAGCGCCGCCTTCAGCATGCGAACGGAGGTTCGCTCCCCCATCGAGACGATCTCGGCGCGGTCCTTGTCGCCGACCTCGAAGGTGATCTCGTCGAGGAGGTCGTCGGTGGTCGACCCCATCGCGCTCGCGACGACGGCGATCTCGTGGCCCTGTTCGACGGCCGCGGCGATGGAGTCGGCCGCCCGCTCCACGCGGTCGCCCGAGCCGAGCGAGGTGCCGCCAAACTTGGCGACGACGCGCATCAGACGCGCACCCCTACGCGAGGCGATCGGTGAACATCGGCGTGTCGGTGGTTCATGGCGCCCGGTAGCACGGGTTCGCGTTTAACGCTGTCCTCTCTCGCAATGGTCGCCGCGGGAACGTCGACGATAACGACCACACTCCGTCGACGACACGGCTCCGCCTCGTCGACGACACAGCCCGGACCCGTCGGCGATCGGACGGGAGCGGTGTCGTGTGCCGTCCACCGAGGGATGTCGTCGCGGGGTGTCGTGGTCTCGCCCGCCGTCGTCGGGGGAGTTTTCACACCCGATGCCGACGGAGGGGTATGGTCGGCCGGAACAGACGGTACGCGTTCGCGGACTCCGCCCAGCAGATCGTCGGCGGGTTCCTCCTCGCGGGGCCGTTCGTCGTCACCGAGGAGGTGTGGGTGCTCGCGGGGAGCATGGAGTGGTTCCAGGCTCTCGGCACCGTCGCCATCGTCCTGGGGATCGGCTACGGCGCGCTGTACAAGGCCGACGACGACCGGGATCCCGACCGGGAGGCGGAGGTCGCCGGGGTCCCCGTTCGGTTCATCTCGCTGGTGGCCGTGTCGTATCTCTCCGTGCTGATCCTCGCGCTCGCGTTCGACGCCCCCGAGACGTTCCTCGCCGAGGAGTACGGCTCGGGGACGATGGCGCAGGCGGCGGTGACGCTGAAGGCGGTCTCCGTGGGTTCGGTGTTCTCCGTGGTCGGCGCGGCGACCGCCGACTCCGTGTTCTGAACCGAGGAACGACTGAACCGAGTTTCAGTACCGCACGTTACTGAAACCGCCTTCCGAGAACGCCTTTCTCGACGCCTCGAGTAGCGCCGATATGGGCTCGCTGGTCCGCCGCTACTACCTCTACCGCGCGTCGCTCTCGTCGGGATTCTACGTCCCCGTCTCGGTCGTGTATATGGAGTCGAGGGGGCTCGGCCTCCCGGAGATAGGTCTCGTACAGGGAACGTTCCTGTTCTCGATGGTCGTCTGGGAACTCCCGACTGGCTACCTCGGTGACCGCCTGGGCCGCCGGACGGCGCTTGCCCTCGGGAGCGTCGTGACCGTCGCCGTGATGGCGGGGTTCGCGCTCGCGGACTCGACGCTCGGGTTCGCCGCCGTCTACGCGCTGTGGGCGGTCGCCTGGACGTTCAAGACCGGAACCGCCGACGCGTGGCTGTACGAACTACTCGCGAGCGGCGGCGACGAGGACGAGTTCTCCCGAATCACCGGTCGCGCCGACTCGACGCTCCGGCTGGTTTCGGGCGGCGCGGCGCTGTCGGCCGGTCTGCTGTACACGCTCGACCCGGCGCTCCCGTTTCTCGCCAACGCGGCGCTGGCGGCGATCGGACTGCCGGTGTTGTTCACGCTCCCGCGGACGCATGGAGCCGACGGTAGAGGCCCAGAGGACCCGGACGACGGAGTCCCCTCATCCGATGAGGACCCGTCGCCCGATAGAGATCCGTCGCCGATCGGCGTTCGGGAAGCCGCCGGCGTCCTCCGGGAACAGCTCTCGCGGCCGTCGATCCGCTGGATCGTCGCGTACGCGGCGCTGTTCAACCTCGTGTTCTCGGTGACGCGCGTGTTCGAGCAGCCGGCGATGCGCTCCGTCGGCGTCCCGGTCGCGGGGCTGGGCGTGCTGTACGCCGGATTCAAGCTCGTTTCGGCGGTCGCATCGAGCGTGACCGGCGCGGTCCACGACCGGCTGGGAACCCGCGGGGTGTTGTTCCTCCTCGTCCCCGTCGTCGGCGTCACCTACGGCGCGTTCGCTCTCCTCCCGGTGTTGGTGGTCCCGGCGCTGTTCGTCCGTCGCGGGCTCCAACGGATCACCCGTCCGGTTCGTACCGAGTACGTCAACGACCGGGTGGAGGACGTGGGACGAGCAACGGTGCTGTCGGGCGTCTCGATGGCTCTCACCCTGGTTTCGGGCACAGGGAACGTCCTCGGCGGGCGGATCGCCGAGGCGGTCGGGCCGGTACGGTTCCTCTCGACGGTCGGCGTCGTCGTCTCGCTGGCGGGCGGGATCCTCTGGATCGGGACGCGTCCGATCAGGGACGCCCCCGCGGATACCGCCGCGTCGTGAATCGGCACGTCCGGTATCACTCGCTCCGAACTCACCGGACTCGGCTTTCCCGGAGAGACCGGGATCGATGACGGGGGGGTACAAGCGCGGTCGGCGGTCACGTGCCGTACTTGCGTTGGAACTCCTCGTCGGACTTCGTGAGATAGATGAGCGCCTCGATGAGCGCGGCGAAGTACGGGATAAGCGTCCACGACAACAGGAGGTACACGATCCCGCGACCGGTGTTCCCGAGGTAGAAGTGGTGTGCACCGAGCCAGCCCAGGAAGATGGCGAGCAGCGCGGCGCTGGTTCTGTCCTTCGACCCGGACGCGGCCGCGTTCGACTGCCGAACTCCGCACTCGGGACAGAGCTCGGCCTGTTTCTTCACCACGGCGCCGCATGCGGTGCAGTATCTCTCGTCGGCACCGGCAGTTGTACTCGGGTCCCTCCCAGCACCGCCCGTTCCGTCGGTGGCGCCGGTTGAAACCGCGGTTTCGACGGCTTCCGGCGGGGGGTTCCCGGGCCCAGTGTCTTCGTCGCGCGGTTCGGATCCGCCGCTCTCGTCCGTGGGATCCGGATCCCCGTCGCTGTCGCCGTCGCCCCTCCGGGCGCCGGAATCGGCATCGGGGTGGTTTCCGGATCGGCTCCGATCGACGGCCGAAGCGCCGCCGGTTTCCGACGCGCCCTCGTCGGTCACGTCCGGCTGTTCGGTCCCACCGGTCGCCGTCGTGGCGGTGGCGGCACTGTTCGTGTGGGATCCGTCGTCGGAGTCGGTGTCGTCGTCGCCGAACCCCCAGCCGTCGTCGGCGGACGACGTCGAGGAATGGGCGGCGTCGCCGCCGGTGTCGACTGTATCGACGGTGTCGGTCGCGTCCGCGTCGTCCGTTCCGTCGTCGAACGACCAGGCGTCGCCACCCTCGGTCGAGTCTCCGCCGAATCCCCAGTCGCCGTCGTCGCCACCGAACGCGTCGTCGCCCGTCTCGGCCGCCGCGAACGAGTCGACCCCGCCGCCCCCGGCGCCGCCGGTCGCCTCCCGACCGCCGTCGGTCGAGAACGAGATCGATCCCGCGGCGATCGTCGCGGAGACGCCCCCGGCCCCGTCCCCCGGATCGAACCGCTCGGCGGCCTCCGGTCCGTCCTTGACCTGAACGGCGACCTCGACGGTGCCGGCGGCCGACTCCGACCACTCGCGCCGCTCTCCGGGGGCGAGCGTCACCCGATCGACGAACAGGACGTCCCCGCCGGCCCGACAGCCCACGTTCGCCGTCGTCCGCGACCCCGTCCGGTTGACGACGGCGATCGCGAGGTCGTCGGGGAGTCTCTCGTCCATCCAGTCCATTCGTGGTTGGCGATCCGGTCGGACGGTCTTAATTCCCCGACATGGACGGGAGGCGTCCGGACGCGGCCGGTGTCGGCGGTCGCGGCTGGCGCCTCACCGACCCTCGGCGAGTCGACTCCCGATCCGTTCCGGGAGTCCGGCGTCCGCGACCGCCGACGCGACGGCGTCGGTGTCGTACTCGACGCGCCGCTGCTCGACCGTCCGCTCGTCGACGTCGAGGAGCGCGTAGGCGGCCCGGGGGTCGCCGTCGCGCGGCTGCCCGACGCTCCCCGGATTGACGACGACGCCCTCGGGGAACACGCCGTGGTGCTGCACGTGGGTGTGTCCGAGCACCAGCGCGTCGAGGTCGCCGTCGTCGACGTCGAGCCGGTCGGCGGCACGGTCGATCAGGCCGCCGGCGAACTCCCGGGTCCGCGTGTAGTGGTCGGGATCGTCGGGGTGCCCGTGGACGACGGCGACGCGCCCGTCGGCCACCGTCCGACGCTCGGGAAGGTCGTCGAGCCACGCGATCACCCCGTCGTCGAGCGCCTCCCGCGCGTGGTCGACGCCGGCGCGGGCCATCCCGTTGAACCCGGGCGCCGAGCCGGCGGCGACCGCCCGGTCGTGGTTTCCCTGTACGGTCGGGATCGCGCGATCGCGCACCGCGGCGACACACTCGGCGGGCCAGGGGTTGTATCCGACCACGTCGCCCGCGCAAACGATCCCGTCGACGGGCGGCATGTCGTCGAGCACCGCCTCCAGCGCGATCCGGTTGCCGTGGATGTCGGAGAGAAGGCCCAGTCGCATGCGGACCGCTATGGCGTCGGGATAGGTAGGTCCGGTGCCGCGGGTCGGTCACCCGAGACGTCGGGCCAGATCGCGAAGTTCCGTGGCGCGGCGAACGTCGTCCCGACGGACCTGCTCACCGAGTTCGGGCTCGTCGAGCGCCTCCAGCGCCCGGATCGCTCGCTCGATCCCCCGAATCTCCGTCACGAGTCGTTCGCCCTCCTCGACCGGGATCTCCCCGTCCTCGATCCGACGTTTCCGGCGGATCCGTGCCCGACGAAGCGAACTGAGCGTTCCCTCGATCCGCTCGCGCTGGGATTCGGGAACTGTCTCTAGTTGATCGCACTCAAACACGAACGACCGGAGATCGACCGACTCTCCCTCGATCTCGATCTGTTCCGGGACACGCTCGCCGAGCGTCCCCGAGGCGCGACGAAGTTTTCCGAGAAGTCGGTCGCGCTCGTGCTCGTTCACCGTTCACCGACCTCCCGGTGTCCACGAACGACCGCCGATCCGACACACACGGGGGTGCCCGCTCCTTCGAACTGTGACCGCTGCCCCATACTCGTGAACTACCCCGTGAGATCAAAACCGTTTGGAGCAGCGAGATACTCCAAACGATCTGACACCACCACGTTTAGCCCTCCCGGGGTCGTAGCGAGGTCGATGTCTCCCGCACCGCCGGAGTCGACCGCCTTCATCGACCTCGTGAGCGACTCCACTCGTCGATCGATCCTCCGTGCGCTGGCGGACGCACATGCCGAGGCGCCGACGGACCCGTGGCTTGCGTACAGCGACCTCCGGGACGCTGTCAGCGTTCGAGACAAGGGAAACTTCAACTACCACTTGGACCGGCTCGACGATCTGATCGTCTCGGGCGAGAGAGGGTACCGGCTGTCCCGGGTGGGGATGGCAGTCGTCTCGACACTCGCCTCCGACAGATTCGACACCGGCTGGACGTGGGGGCCGGTCGACGCTCCCGGCGCGTGTTACCGCTGTGGCGACCCGCTCGAACTCCGATACGACGACGGAATGCTCCACGTGACTTGCGGTGACGGGAGCCACGCGATCCCGCTGTCGGTATGGCCGAGCCTCCTCGCGGGTGCCGGCGACGATGGTCACGATGCCAACGCCGATGACTGGGGGTCCGACGAGGTGGTCGAACGGGTCGCCCTACTGGTCAACCGATACGGGGAAGAGCTCCGCCACGGAATCTGTGCGGACTGTCACGGACGCGTCGATCCAGCCGTCGAACCCCATCCGGAGGAGGATTGTTATCATCTCGCCGGTCGCTGCGAGCGGTGCGGCTTCGCACACGGCACGTACGTCGGCGCGAGCCTGATCCGACACCCGGCCGTCGTCGCGTTCACCCGAGAGCACGGCGTCGAGGTCCGCACCTGCCCGTGGTGGACGTTCGACTGGTGTGCGCCCGGAAGCGAGACAGTGGTCGAAACCGACCCGCTCCACCTTCGCATCGATATCAGACTCGGCTCCGAGGAACTCTCACTCGTCGTCGACGACGAGGGATCGGTCGTCTCGACCGTGCGATCGTAGCGACGTTTGGGCCTTACAGCCACAGTTCGGAGACATCATTTCGCTTCGCTCGCGGCTCACTGCGCTCGCCGGTCCCTGTCGCGGTCTCACGTCATTCGACCGCGCTCGCTCCCTGTGAGCGAAGCGGCACGGGACCGCCCCGCCGTCCTGCCGAGGACTCGTTCGCTCGCTCCCGCTCGCTTACTCGTCCTCGCTCTCTGTGGGCGGTTCGGCCCTTCGGACCTCACCGCCGCTGTCCCGAGGAGTTCGCCTCACTCCGTTCGGCTCACTCCTCGCTCCCGTTCTCCACGGCGAAGGAACTCCCGCCGTCGCCGACGTGGGCGCCGGCGGCGCAGACGGCGTGTTCGTAGTCGAGTCCGTACGCCGTCCGTGCGGCCGCCACCGCGGTCCGGGGCTCGAACTCGAACGCCCGGGGCTCGTTCTCCTCGTACGTCGCCACGAGGTGGGGCTCGTCGACCTCGCGGACCAGCAGCGCGTCGCGGCGGACGATCCCGATATAGCCGGCGTCCTGCTCGATCACGCCCGCGACGCGCGGGGTGTCGTAGTCGTCCTTCTCGTAGTCCATCGCGTGCAGCGCCTCGACGAGCGCGTCGCGGGCGGGGTAGCCGCGGTCGTACTTCTCGGCGATCGGGTCGACGTGTGAGCCGTTGCCGATGACGGCACCCTCGCCGGCCGATCGCGCGCAGTTGTACGAGACGTACGGGTTGTCCGTCGCCGCCGCCTCGGCGGTCGGGACCACGGTGAGCGTGTCGTCGTCGCGCCGCGTCACCTTCCGGTTCGGGAACGACCGCGAGGAGACTCGGTACGCGCCGACCTTCGGACCCACGACGACGAATCGTCCGATGTACATACACGACCGTGTATCATGAGTCGATAAGTAGGTGGTGATATATCCACGTGTACGGTGAAACCCGCCGCTCCACGCCTCGCCCGCCACTGAATGAACGTTCAGAACGTTTATCGGGGAGGGCGACGTGAACCGATCGAAACCCGTGCGAACTCCCTCAACTTCCGTCGTTGCCGTCTGTCTGGTCCTCGTCGTCGGCGGGGTCGCGGGCGTCGCCGCGCCCGCTGTCGCCGACACGTTCGTGACGATGACCTCCGACATCTCCACGGAGGACCCGGTCCCCGAGGAGGCGTTCACCGTCACGACGACGCTGACGAACGACGACGACAGCGACGACACGTACCGCATCACCGACCTCTCGGTCGCGGAGGTCTCCGACCGCAACTACGACGAGGACGACGAGGAGTTGTCGGTTCTCGACGTTTCGGACCCGCTCGGGCCGGGCACCGAGCGGACCTACGACTTCTCAGTCACGCTCGATGACACCGGCGAACAGACCGTCTACGTCCACGCGACGCTGCTCAACTCCCGCGGCGACCGCAAGTACATCGTCCAACCGGTGACCGTCGACGTCGACCGACCCGACCCGCAGCTCGAACTCGACGTGAGCGACGCCGTCGTCGGCGCCGAGCGGACGGTGAACGTCACCGTCGCCAACGGGCTCAACACGTCGGTCAGTCAGATCGACGTGCGTGTCGACTCCTCCTCGGACGCGCTCGCGTTCCGGACGACGGGCCGCGTTCGCCCGATGCTCGCCGACGGCGACACCGCCGTGTTCGCCTTCCCGGTGCGGGCGACCGAGGCGGGCCAGTTCCCCGTCGACGTGACGCTCAGGTACACGCTCGATGGCGACCGCCGAACCGTCACCCGGACGTTCGGCGGCGACTTCTCCGAGCCGCAAAACCCCGGGGAGATCCGGCTCACCGGGGTGAGCGTGACACGCGGCCCCGACGGCGTGCTTCAGATCGCCGGCAGCGCCGCGAACGTCGGGAGCACCGACGTGGAGAGCGTCCTCGTCAGCGTCGTCGACGGCGACGGGATTCGGGCCGCCGACCCGCAGCCCGACTACTTCGTCGGCGGCGTGGAGGGGAGCGACTTCGCCTCGTTCGACCTCAACGCCGAGCTGACCGGCGACCGAACCACGGTGCCGGTCCGCGTCGAGTACGTCGTCGACGACGTGCGGGGCTCGTACACGACCGACGTTCGCGTGAGCCAGTCCGTGCTCGCGACGCCGACGCCCGCGCCGCAGAGCGGCGCGCTCGGCGGCCTCCCGCTGCTTCCGGCCGCGCTCGCCGTGCTCGTCGTCGTGCTCGGGGCCGTGCTCGTGCTCCGTCGCTGATGGCGGGACCCGACGACGCTGACTCCGACGAGAGGGAAACGAACCCGGTCATCTCCGGGCACGACGTGGTGAAGGAGTACGTCACCGGCGGCGAGACCGTGCGCGCGCTTCGCGGCATCGACTTCCGGGTCGACCCCGGCGAGTTCGTCGCGATCGTCGGCCCCTCGGGGTCGGGCAAGTCCACGCTCCTGAACATGCTCGGCCTGCTCGACGTGCCGACGAGCGGGCTCGTCGAGCTGAACGGACTCGACGTGGAGACGTTCGGCGACGCCGAGCGCACTCGAAAGCGCAAGGAGACGATCGGCTTCGTCTTCCAGAGCTTCCACCTCATCCCGACCCTGACGGCCGTCGAGAACGTCGAGGTACCGCGACTGTTGGATCGAACCCCCCGAAAGACCCGCGACGCCGCAACCGACCTGCTCGAACGCGTCGGGCTCGGCG
This sequence comes from Halobaculum saliterrae, assembly GCF_009831625.1. GTDB lineage: Archaea > Halobacteriota > Halobacteria > Halobacteriales > Haloferacaceae > Halobaculum > Halobaculum saliterrae. The sequence goes on from NZ_WUUS01000001.1 coordinate 568,099, forward strand.
AACGGCTCGACCACTACCCCGACGAGCTGTCCGGCGGGCAGAAGCAGCGCGTCGCCATCGCTCGCGCGCTCGTGAACGAGCCACGGCTCCTGCTGGCGGACGAGCCGACCGGGAACCTCGACCGGGACACGGGCGACCAGATCCTCGCCGAGTTCGACGAGATCACCGACGAGGGCGTCGCCGTCGTCACCGTCACCCACGACGACTACGTCGCACAGTCCGCTGACCGCGTCGTCAACCTCATCGACGGCACCGTCCGCGAGGACGAGGAGGCGGTCACCGGATGAACTTCCTCGACCGGCTGTGGGGGGCGTTCCCGGCGTTCCTCATGGCGCGCCGGAACGTGGCCCGGGCGAAGACGCGCTCGGCGCTCGCGGTCGCGGTCATCCTCATCGGCGTCGTCGCCATCGGCGCCATCGGCGCCGGCGGCGTCGCCTTCCAGGAGTCGCAGTTCGAGACCCTCGGCTCCATCGGGGCGGACATTCAGGTGTTCGCCGGCGAGGACAACGAGAACGGCCACCTCACCGCCGCCGACGTGGGGCGGATCGACCGGGTCAGCGGCCAAGCCGAGATCGTTCCGCTGAAACAGGCGAACGCCGACGTGATCCGGGGCGGCTCGACCGCCGGAAGCGCGACGCTGTACGGCGTCGAGGAGCCGTCCGCGCTGTACGAGGTCAGCGAGGGATCGATCCCGCAGAACTGGCGGAAGGGCGTGCTCGTCGGGTCGACGCTCGCCGACCGGTACGACCTCCGACCCGGCTCGAAGGTGACGCTCCGCCGCACCGTCACCGAGGACGGGGAGACGGTCCGCCGGACCGAGGAGTATCGCGTGACGGCCGTGCTCGCACAGGCGGGACAGGCCGACATCGCCAACCCCAACGAGGCGTTCGTGCTCCCGCCCGGCGAGTTCGACGACGACGTGTTCGCGCAGGTGATCGTCCGCTCGGACGACGCGACGACGGCCAACGAGACCGCGATGCAGATCAAGCGGACGTTCAACGGCCGCAGACAGATCGTCGCCGTCTTCGAGCGCGGCGACATCGCCGAGCAGATCGACGAGGCGTTCCGGCTGATCAACCTCTTCCTCGTCGGCATCGGCGCCATCTCGCTGGTCGTCGCCGGCGTCTCCATCGCCAACGTGATGCTCATGTCGGCGATCGAGCGCCGCGAGGAGATCGGCGTGTTGCGCGCGGTCGGGTATCAGAAGCTCGACATCGTCCGGATCATGCTCGCGGAGGCGACGCTGCTCGGCGTCGTCGGGTCGCTGCTCGGCGGCGCCGTCACGCTCGGGATCGTCGCGGTGATCAACGACGTCCTGTTGGGGGACCCGTTCGCGTTCCCGCCGGGATCGCTCCAGTACGTCGTCGTGGGAATGGTCTTCGGCGTGATCGCGAGCCTGCTCGCGGGGATCTATCCCGCGTGGACGGCCGCCCGCGAACGGCCCGTGGAGGCGCTCCGTGGCTGACCGTGACGCCCTCCGGTCGTCACCGTTCCGACGACGGTTCCGCCGGCTTCGGGGAGTTCATTACCGTTCGTCCGTGAGGGGTGTCGAGGGATGAGCGACGGCACCAACGGCGGATCCGACGCGGGGGACGGCACCAACGGCGGATCCGACGCGGGGGACGCGGACGGCGTGGGTGATGAATCGGACGTGGACACGCTCATCATGGACGCGACGTACCGCGCCCTGTGTGAACACGGCTACGCCGAGTTGAGCGTCTCCCATATCGCCGCGGAGTTCGAGAAGAGCAAGTCGCTGCTGTACTACCACTACGACTCCAAGGACGACCTGATCGCGGGGTTCCTCCGGTTCGCGGGCGATCACTTCCTGACGATGCTCGACGAGGCCGAGCGCGAGGCCGACTCCCCGGTGCAACGGATCCACGCGTTCGTCGACATCTACCTCGGGGCGGAGATGGAGGACCTGATGGCCGAGGCTCAGCGCGCGATCATCGACCTCCGGGCACAGGCGGTCTCGGAGCCCCGCTTTCGCGAGGAGTTCACGCGCATCGACGACCACCTGCGCGAGCGACTCGCGGTCGCGATCGCCGACGGCGTCGAGTCGGGAACGATCGACGGGACGATCGACCCCGACGAGGCGGCGACGTGGCTCCTGTCGACGCTCACGGGCGCGATGCTCCAGCGCCACACCGCGGACTACGACGTGGTCACTCCGGTTCGGGAGATGCTCCACGGCTACGTCGACGAGTTCACCCGCGCGTCTCCCGAGGCCGATCACGGCGACCCGGCCGACGGCGACCCCGACACCTCGCGGGAGTGACCGGCGAGCACAGGCTTTTCACGCCGGCGGAAGTGTCATTTGTCATGGCAGACGACTCGACCGAAGACTCGCCGGCGTCGACGACCACCCGCAGCCTCTCGCGCCTCGGCCGCGTACTGTTCGGCCTCGGTCTCGCGTTGCAGGCCTCGGAGGACTTCCGCGACATGGAGGACTCGATCGAGTACGCCGAGTCGGCGGGCGTGCCCGTCCCCGAACTCGCGGCCCCGTTCGCCTCGGGGATGATGCTGGTCGGCGGACTCGGGATCGCCCTCTGGCGACTTCCGCGGATCGCGACCGGCGCGGTCGTCACGTTCCTCGCGGCGGTGACGCCGACGATGCACGACTTCTGGAACGAGGAGGGCGACGCGAGCGGCGAGCGACTCGCCTTCTTCGGCAACCTCGCGATGTTCGGCGCGGCGCTGGCGTTCCTGCGGGAGGCGTACCGGTCGTAAACGCCCGATCGGGGTCCATTCAGAGTGATTCGCGAGCCGGTGCGTCCGCAGTCGGCCGGTTTCGACTTCGCAACACTCATAACTCCCAGCGACGTACGACCGATGCCGAGAGTCGGACGCGGATCGGCGACGTATCAGTCCATTGGGGTAGCTGGCCAATCCTGTTGCCTTCTGGGGGCAACGACCCTGGTTCGAATCCAGGATGGACTACTTCTCTCCCGACGCTTCCGGTAGAACACGTTCGTACCGCAGTCGCGGGGTTTCCACACGAAACGAGGGGGTCTCTCCCGTTCTCGATCCGGCGTCGCTCTTCGTGGGTGCGACCGTCCTCGGCACACCGGCCGCTGTCGGTCCCCCCCGTGCCCTCGTTGTCTCGCCGTCCCCGATCGATTTACGTTCCCGACGTCACGTCCGCGCATGGTCGCTCTCGATCCGCTCTCGCTCCCGGTCGTCGGGGCGGGCGTCATCCTCGTGTTGCTCGCGGTCTCGGCGTTCTTCTCCAGCAGCGAGATCGCGATATTCAGCGTGGAGCGCTACCGCGTCGGCGCGCTCGCCGAGGGAGGCGGGAACGGCGCCGTGCTGGAGGCGCTGCGCTCGGACCCCCACCGGCTGCTCGTAACGATCCTCGTCGGAAACAACGTCGTCAACATCGCCATGTCGTCGGTGGCGACGGCGATCCTCGTGGCGGCGTTCCCCGCCGGCGTCGCCGTGACGGTGTCGACGGTCCTCCTCACGGTCGTCGTGCTGGTGTTCGGGGAGATCGTTCCCAAGTCCTACGGGGTGGCGAACGCTGAGTCGTGGGCGCTGCGGACGGCGCCGACCGTCCGAGGCTTCCAGCGGCTCGCCGGCCCGGTCGTGACGGGTTTCGACTTCGTGACGCGCCGACTGAGCGCCGTCGTCGGCGGCGAGCCGGCGATCGAGGCGCCGTACGTCACCCGCGACGAGCTCGCGGCCCTGGTCCGCTCGGCCGAACGGGGCGGCGAGATCGACGCGGAGGAACGCGGCATGGTGGAGTCGGTACTGGGGCTCCACGAGATCACCGCCGGCGACGTGATGGTCCCCCGCGAGAACGTCGTCGCCGTCGACGTGACCACCTCGATCCGCGACGCGGCGACGCTGGCGGCCGACGAGCGGGTGACCCGGCTCCCGGTGTTCGACGGGTCGCTGGACGACACCCGCGGGATCGTGGACCTCCGCGATCTCGAACGGACGCTCGCCCTCGACGAGTCGGTTCCCGTCGAGCGGCTCGCGACGCCGACGCTGTCGGTGTCGACGTCCGAGCCGATCGACACCCTGCTGGAGCGGATGCAGGACGAGCGCGTCCGGATGGCGCTGGTCGTCGACGAGGACGGCACGGCCGTCGGCCTCGTGACGGTACAGGACGTACTGGAGGAGGTCGTCGGCGACCTGTTCGACGTGGGGACCGAGGCCAGCGTCCGCGCGGTCGCCGACGGCGTGATGGTCCGGGGAGACGTGTTCCTCGACCGTCTCGACGCCGTCTTCGGGACGACGCTCTCGACCGACGCGCCCGCGGACGCGGGAACGCTCGCCGGCCTCGTGTACCACCGGCTCGGTCGCGTTCCCCGCTCGGGGGAGCGAGTCGACCTCGGGGGGATCGACGTGACGATCGAACAGATCGACGGCGAGCGCGTCCGGCGGATGTTCGTTGAGCGAACCGGGTCGACGGGACCGCCGTCGGTCGGGGAGGGGTCTCCGGAATAGTCTTACTCCCGGCGGCGGACTCACGGGCACATGCCGCTTCTCCAGGGGACGGCGGTCGCGATCGCCGTCGACCTCGGGCTCGTGGCGGCGGCCGTCGCCGGCCTGTGGGTCGGGGCGAACTGGTTCGTCGCCGGGGCGACGAGGCTTGCCCGTCGCCTCGGCCTCTCGGGGCTGGTGATCGGGCTCACGGTCGTGGCGTTCGGAACGTCCGCGCCCGAGTTCGCGGTCACGGTCGACGCGGCCGTCGCGGGCAACCCGGACATCTCCGTCGCGAACGTCGTCGGGTCGAACGTCGTCAACCTCGGGTTCGTCCTCGGCGGCGCGGCGCTCGTCCGGGCGCTGCCGACCTCCCACGACCTGGTGTGGCGCGACTCGGTCGTGCTCGTCGGCGTCACAGCGCTCGTCCTCGGGTTGCTGTGGGACCTCCGGCTCGAACGGGTCGAGGGGCTCCTCCTGCTCGGCCTCCTCGTCGGGTACCTCGCCGTGCTCGTCCGGTCCGGGTCCGTCGGCGGAACCGTTGACACGGCCACGGTGAGCTCGTTCGAGCGGACGGACGCCGCCCGGCTCGTCGTCGGGCTCGGGATCGTCGTCGGGGCGGCCCACCTGTTGGTCGGTTCGGCGGCCGATCTCGCCGGGGCGGCGGGGGTTTCCGACTGGGTTATCGGCGCGACGGTGGTCGCGCTGGGCACGTCGGCCCCGGAGTTCGTCACCTCCGTCGCGGCCGCACGCCGGGGACGCGCGGGACTGTCCGCCGGGAACCTCGTCGGCAGCTGCGTGTTCAACTTCCTGGGCGTCCTCGGGGTCGCCGCCGTCGTCGCCCCGCTCCCCGTGAGCCCCGCGGCCGTCTCGGGAACGACGTGGCTCCTCGCGACGGTCGTCCTCGTCGCAGTGCTCTTCGGCACGCGCCGCGTGCTTTCGCGCCCCGAGGGAGCGCTCCTGGTCGGAGTGAACGTCGTCAACTGGGTCGTCGACTTCCTTCGGTAGCTCCGAACCGTCCGGTACTCGCCCGGTTCGGGGGCCTCGATCGGCCATCCAGCGGGCTACTTCCGCACGTCCAGCAGCGCGACACGCTCGTGGATCACGTCCGAGATCGACCCGGCCGTCGCCGCCAACTCGGTGTCGTCGATGTCGAAGTACTCGTGAACGAGGTCCTCGTCGTAGTCGCCGAGCGTGTCGGCCGGCGTCACGTGGTCGCGGACGGCCGCCGCCGCGGCTTCGACTCCGCTGGCGTCGTCTCCGGCCTCTCGCTCGGCGGCCACCAGCACCACGACCGGCCCCTCGCCCTCGCTCACGCCCATCGTCAGCGCGCGGTCGATCTGCCGGCGGCCGGCGGCGTACAGCATGACCTCGACGCCGCGGTCGCGGGCGACGTTCTCGCCGCGGTCGATGGCGCGGTCGGCCAACTCCAGCGCGCGTTCCAGGTGCACGCGGTCGACGACGTAGCGGGCGTCGAACGCCTGCACGGTGCAGCCGGTCTCCTCGCCGATCGCTGTCAGTTCGCCCAGGAACGCGTCGAGGTCCTCGATGGCCGCGGTCCCCTCGACGAGCTTCACGAGAAATCACCGAAGGTCGCCTGTCCGCTCCCGTCGTCGTCCGCGTCGCTTCCGGCGGTCGCGGCGGCCGAGGCGGTCGCGTCCTTCTCGACGCCGTCCATCGAGGGGTCCTGTCGGCCGACCGCCTGCAGGACGTTCTCGGCCGTCTTCTCGCGCCCGCGCAGCGCGCCGAGCACGACCGACTTGTCGGCCTCGCGCAGCTCCGCGCGCGTCTCGATGCCGGCCTCGAACAGCCGCCGGGCGCGCTTGCGGCCGACGCCGCGCACGCCAGCCAGGTCGAGCAGCTCCTCGCCCACGCCGTACTCCACGCGTTTCTTCGCCTCGCGAACGTCGAGCACCACGTCGAGGTCGAGCTCGTTCGCCAGCTGCTCCGCGGCACCGAGGAGCCACTCGGCGGTGTCGACCTTCCCGCGGATGTCGCCCGGGCCGACGCCGTAGCGCTCGGTGATGACGTCCTCGTCCAACTCGCTCGCCCAGTCCTCCAGCAGGCGCGCGGTCTTGAGCGCCGCCAGCCAGTCCTCCCACGCCACGTCCTCGAACTCCGAGGGCGCGTGCCCGAGGAACTCGTCCTCGCGCGCGTAGAACTGTTCCTCGTACGTCTCGCGGTCGCCCGACTTCAGGTACAGCTGGTACATGTCGGGCGTCCGTGCGACGAGGTGATACAGGCCGAGCGGGGTGATCGTCGGGTCGTCGCTGTCGGCCGACGCGGAGCCGTCCGCTCCGTCGGCGTCGCCGTCGGTGTCGTCCGTGTCGCCGTCGGCGACGAGGTCGCTCCCGGTGACGAAGCCGGCGTCGGCGGCGTCCTCGGGTATCTCGGCGGCGTCGTCGGCCACCTCGCCATCTTCCGCTGGGCGGCTCCGGCGGTTCGCGGTCACCGCGTCGGCGCCGCCGGAGTCGATCCCCTCGCGAAGGCCGTCGACGATCTCGGCGGCCGACATCGGGTCGAGGTAGAGCCGGGAGACGGTGTGCCCGATCCCCGTCGCGGTGAGCGTTCCGTCCTCGCGCTCGAGGAAGTCGTTGACCACGAGGTACTCCAGCACGCGGTCGGTTACCTCGGCGAGGCGGGCGTCGTCGCCCGTCTGGCTCGCGTACAGGGTGCGATCGAGGAACTCCAGCAGGCCCTCGCGCGTCGTCGCGAACCCGGAGGCGACGGTCGCGAGGACGTGCGTGCGGAGGGCGGGCTCGGCGGCGAGCTTCGAGCGGACGTCCTCCGGCTCGGCCCAGACGTAGCGCTCGAACAGTTCGTCCATGGTGTCGCGGTCCCTCGCCAGCAGGACGGCCTCGCCGTAGGGGTCGAGTCCCGGTCGCCCGGCACGGCCCATCATCTGGTGGACCTCCAGGGTGTCCAGCGGTTGCATCCCGCCGAACTCGCCGTCGTATCGCTTCCAGTCGCGGACGACGACGCGGCGGGCGGGCGTGTTCACCCCCGCGGCGAGGGTGGGGGTCGCGCAGATGCACTTCACGAGGCGGTCGCGGAAGGCGTCCTCGACGAGACTCCGGTGCTCGCTGGCGAGTCCGGCGTGGTGGAAGGCCGCCCCCTTCCGGACGCAGTCGGCCAGATCGTCCGACGTGTCGGTGTCGGACACGTCGCGGATGTCCTGAGCCAGTTCCTCCAACGCCGCCCGCTCGTCGGGGTCGAGCCGGTCGGCGGTCACGTCCGCGAGGCGCTTGGCCGCGCCCTCGGCGTTGCGCCGGGAGTTGACGAACACGAGCGAGGAGCCGCGCTGGCCGTCGATCTCCTCGTCGAGGGCGTCGGCGACGAGCGCGGCCGTCTGCTTCTGTCCCTTCCCGACGGGCACCTCGCGCTGGCTCCCGTCGTCGAAGTTGATCGCGTTGCCGTAGTGGACGCCCATCTTCAGGTCGATCGGGCGCCAGTCGGACTCGACCAGCTCGGCGTCGAGCCAGTCGGCCACCTCGTCGGCGTTGCCGACCGTCGCCGAGAGCGCGACGACCTGCAGGTCGCGGTTGATCCTCCGGAGCTTCGCGAGCGTCACTTCGAGGGTCGGGCCGCGGCCGGAGTCGTCGACGAGGTGGACCTCGTCGGCGACGACGCAGGTGAGGTCGTTCACCCACGGCGCGCCGTTGCGGACGAGCGAGTCCACCTTCTCGCTGGTCGCGACGATGATATCTCGACTCGCGAGCCACTCGCCGTCGGACTGGTAGTTGCCGGTGGAGACGCCCACGTCGATCCCGAACTCCTCCCAGCGTTCGAACTCCGTCTTCTTCTCGCTGGCGAGGGCTCGGAGGGGGACGATGTACAACGCCTTTCCGCCGCGCTGGACCGCCGACAGCATCGCCAACTCGGCGATGAGCGTCTTGCCCGAGGCCGTCGGCACGGAGGCGACGACGCTCGCGCCGTCGGCGACGCCCTTCTCGACGGCGTCGGCCTGCGGCGGATAGAACTCCTCGATCCCCTCCGCCTCCAGCGCCTCGGGGACGCCGTCGGGCAGGGTCGAGAGATCGGAGGGTCTCATTACCCGAGGTAGCGGGGTTCTCGGGTTTAACTTGTCGGAGAAGTCGTCGGATCGTGGCGTGACGGGCCCAGTGTGGCCCGTGGATACGGCCGGACCGTGGCGCTACGGCTCGTGAACGTGCCCGCACTCGGGGCACTTGACCTCCTCGCCGCGGACCTCCGCGCTCGCCTCGCGCACGTCGCGCATCACCGACGAGATCTTGTCCTCGGCGGCCAACTCCTCCTCGACGGCCAGATCGGCGCCCTCGACCTCCAGGAGGAACTTCGCGACCTCCGTCGACTCGTACATCACGTCGTCCAGGTCCTCGGCGGTGAAGAAGCCCGACATCGCGCCGTAGAGGAACGTCGCGCCGGCCTTGCGCACCTTCTCCTCGAAGGAGGCGCGCGCCTGGTTCACCGCCTGCGGGGTGTACGTGTCGGTCATGAACGGAACCAGCCGGGGGAGGTTCTCGCCGATCTTCGTCATCTCGACGCCCGTCTCCGTCCGGAAGTCCGAGCACAGCCGCGCGATCGCCCACTCCCGCGCCGTCACGTAGGTCCGGTCGCGCAGGAACTCGTTGACGCGGTCGTACTCCGCGCGCTCCATCTTCTGGAAGCGGTCGTACTTCGCCACGTCGTCGGGCACAGCCTGACGTGCCCCCGAGTCCGACGACTCGGAGCCGTCGTCGGGCACGTCGGCGGCCTCCTCGGCGGGATCGCCGGTGTCCTCGCCGGCGTCGCCGTCGTCCCCGACGTCCGGCCCGGGAACCGATCCCGATGCGTCGTCGTCGACCGCCCGGTCGCCGTCGGTCGCGGCCGCCTCGTCCGTCGCGGTCGCGTCCTCCGCGGTCGTTCCCTCGGTCGTCGCCTCGTCGTCCGGGGACGCGCCGCCGACCTCCTCGCCGGCGCCCTCGCCGCCGTCGGTGGCCCGCCCGTCGCCGTCCTCGGCCGCCCCCGCGTCGGGGGCGCCGCCGGCCTCGTTCCCCGCGTCCTCGGTCATGGCGCCCCGTAGCCGAGCGACCGTGAAAAACCCGTCCCCCCACGCGTCCTCCGCCCGTCCGAGAACCGGCGGACGTCTCGGCACCGAGGAGCCGCCCGGCGGCACGCTTTTGTCCGGGCCCCCCGACCGTCGGCGCATGAAGGTACTGCTGGGCGTCGGCGGGAGCGACGACTCCCTTCGGGCGCTCGAGGACACCGTCGAGCGCGCTCGGGCCGCCGGCGACGACCTCACGGTCGCGGTCGTCGAGAACCCCCGCTCCGAGCGCTCCCCCGAGGAGGTCGACGACCGGGTCCGAACGGTGCTCGCGGACGCGGGCCTCGACGCCCCCGTCCGCCACGTCGAGGGCGACGCGGGCAGCCGACTCGTCGCGATCGCCGAGGAGGAGGACTTCGACATGATCGCCATCGGCGGCGGCGAGACCAGCCCGATGGGGAAGATCAACCTCGGCAGCATCGCGCAGTTCGTCCTGTTGAACTCACACGTCTCGGTGAAACTGGTCCGATGAGCGGCGACCGCGTCTACCCCGACGAACCGGCCGGGCCGTTCGAGGCGCCGCCGCTGTCGTTCGTCGACGGCGAGGATCGCGACATCGAGATCCGACCGTATCCCGACGACGCCGACGGCGAGTCCGGCGAGGACGAGTTCGAGGCGCTCGTGGAGATGTACACCGAGTTCGATCCGGCGGACCGCGCACAGGGGATCCCTCCGGGTCGGGAGTCGGACGTGCGCTCGTGGCTGGAGACGATCCTCGGCGACGACGGGTACAACGTCGTCGCGTGGGACGACGACGCCGTCGCCGGCCACGCGACCCTCGTTCCCGACGGCGACGCCTACGAGCTCGCCATCTTCGTCCTTCAGGCGTACCAGGGCGCCGGCATCGGCACGCACCTCATGGAGGCGCTGCTCGGCCACGGCGCGGCCAACGGCGTCGACAGGGTGTGGCTCACCGTCGAGCGGTGGAACCGCGCGGCGGTCGGCCTCTACAAGAAGGTCGGCTTCGAGACGAGCGACGCCGAGTCGTTCGAGCTGGAGATGACCGCACTGCTGGCGGATCCGGCGTAGCGGTTCACGGGTCGGCCTCGGCGTGGGTGGCGATCGCCCGTCGCGTCCGGGCGCGTTCCGTCGCCGCGTTCACACCGACAGCACGGGCTGGCTCGCGTACAGCAACACGTACTCGGCGGCCTTCTCCAGCACCTCCCCGGGCTCGCCGGTGAGCGGCTCGCGAGGGATGACGACGAAGTCGGCGTCGATGTCCTCGGCGGTGTCGAGGATGACCGACCCGGGATGGGTGGTCTTGCGCTTCGTCGAGAAGCCGTACGCGATGGACGAGGACACCTCGACGCCCTCCGCGCGGGCGAGATCCCGGACCGTGTCGGTGAACGCCTCGGTGTCCTCGGCGATCTCCGACCGATCGACGACCTCCTCCTCGATGGCGCGGACGACCTCCTCGCCGAGCACGTACACGGCGTGGACCTGCGCGTCGTACCGCTCGGCGACGGCGACGGCGTACTCGACCGCCGTCAGTGACTCGTCGCTCCCGTCGACCGGGACCAACACGCGTTCGACGGCCAGGCTCATACGGGTTCCTGCGGCGGTTGGCGTGAAAGGTGTTCCCCTCGGGCGCGCCGCGATCCCTCGCCGTCCGCGGGTTCGGGACGTGCGTTCCCCGCCGTCGCGACGATCGGTCGCCCCGGGGACCTACGTGGCGACGGATGACTCAGGCACCGGAGGGTCACTCCGGTGTCGACGGACTACTCTCCCTCCGGCGGGCTACTCCAGCGCCGACAGCGAGAACTCGAAGGCGGCGACGGGCACCTCCATGTCCCGGTCGACCAGCACCTCCGGGTGGAGTTCGCCGACGACGCCGACCGAGTCGCCGTCGACGACGACATCGGCGACGCGGCCGTCGAGGAAGCTGGGGTGCTCGGTCGCCGGCGTCTCCAGGTCGGCGTCGAAGTCATCGCAGACGGCCTGCAGCCGCGCCTTGGCGTCCTCGTAGGTGGCGTCGGTGCGCGCGAGCACGCCGGCGACGCGGCGGTCCTCGGCGACTCTGGTGTTCACGTCGTCGTCGCGGTGGGCGACGAAGCCGACCTCCGCGAGGTCCTGCGGGTAGCTCCGGTGGGTGTTGTTCTCCAGCACCTGCACCAGCGAGGGGAGCGCCCACGTCCGGAGCTGGGTGTAGTCCTCGCTGTACGGGCTGGTGATCTCCGCGCGCGGCTCGGCGCCCAGCGGCGCGTCCGCCAGGTCGGCGCCGGTGTCGCGCTCGTCGATGCGCATCCGGTCGTAGTTCTCACCGGCCGAGGTCATGTGGAAGTTCAGCATGTCCTCGAAGCCGAGGCCGATGAGGCTCGTGCGAACCGCACGCTCGAGCCGTGAGCGCTCGTGGCGGCCGCCGATGGTGCCGATGTCGGGGTACGTCGGCTCCAGTTCGTTGAAGCCGTACGCCCGGCCCACGTCGTCGACCAGATCCAGCGGGTGGAGCACGTCGACGCGGTACGGCGGAATCTCCACGTCGTAGACGGTCTCCTCCTCACCCAGACTGTAGGCGGCGTCGAGGCCCGACCGTTCGAACAGGTCGACGACCGCCTCGCGCTCCAGCTCGACGCCGAGCATCGTCTCGATACGGTCGTGGGTGACTGACTTCTCGTCGGTGTCGAGGTCCGGCCGGATCAGCTCCGGGCCGTACTCGTCGGGGTACGTCGCGCCGTCCGCGTAGTCGATCTGCACCTCCTCGACGGTGCCGCCGCGCGCCGAGAGGGCGTAACAGAGGACGACGCACATCTTGTCGATGGTCCACTGGTCGGTCCCGGTCAGCTCGATGAACAGGTCGCGGGAGTCGGTGTCGACCTCCGTGCGCTTCCCGTTGATCACCGGCGGGAACGAGAACAGCCCCAGCTCGTCGTAGATGGCGGGGTATCGGTCCAGATCCTCCACGAGGTCGGCGTACGTCTCGCCCGTCTCGTGCTCGGCCAGCACCTCCGCGGGCGTCAGCTCGGCGTTCGCGTCCAGCGGGACGAACCGGTCGCCCTCGGGGTCGACCCCGCGGTAGGTGATCGTCTTCTCGGTCGCGGCGAGATCCGCGGTCGCGGCGTCGATGGTCCCCGACGGCTCGCTCTCCTCGGTGAGCGCCTGCCCCTTCAGCATCGTGAGGTCGTGGACGCCGATGGCGCCCTTCGCGCGCCCCCGTCCCATCGTCGCGTGCAGTTTCTCCTGTAGCTGGATCAGCGACTCCAAACCGGACTCCCCGAGTTCGACGCCGCGGACGATCGCGCCGGTGACGTACGGGCGCTCCTCGGGCACGGAGGGGTCGACCTCGATGGTCCAGTCGGCGTCGTTCACGTTCGGGACGTAGACGCCGCGGTCGGCGCCGTACTGGTAGCGCAGCGAGCGCGCCACGCCCTCGACCGAGAGCCGATCCAGGCGGTCGGGACCGAACTCGAACTGGAGCAGTCCGTCGTCGGTGTCGCCCTCGTACTCCAGCCCGAGCGCGAACAGGTCCTCCTTGAACTCCTCGTCGCTCTTGTCCTCGCCGGTCAATCCTCGAAGCTCGTCCGTGTCGATGTCGACGACTGGCATCAGTAGGTCACCTCCGCGTTCCGCAGGAACTCAAGGTCGGCAAGAGTGCCGTGCAGGTCGCGGATGTCCTCCGCGCCGGTCGTGAGCATGGCGAGGCGTTCCAGCGCGAGCCCCCACGCCATCACGTCACAGTCGATGCCCAGCGGTTCGAGCACCTCGTCGCGGAACATGCCCGAGTTCCCGATCTCGATCTCCTCGCCCGTCTCGGGGTGCTCGCCGAACAGCTCGAAGCTCGGCTCCGTGTAGGGGTTGTAGTGCGGCTTGAACCGGATCTCCTCGATGCCGAACTGCCGGTAGAACTCCTCGAAGGTGCCCATCAGGTCGCGCACCGAGAGGTCCTCGGCCATCACCCACCCCTCGATCTGGTAGAACTCCAGCAGGTGGGTGGCGTCGAGCGTGTCGTTGCGGTACGCCTTCTGGACGGAGAAGTACCGCTGAGGCGGCTCCAGGTCCGCGTCCGCGTAGCCGGAGAGGTAGCGCATCGACAGCGACGTGGTGTGCCCGCGGAGGGCGATCGCCCGCGCGAAGTCCTCCGACCACGGCGAGTGGTAGCCGTCGCCGTCCTCGCCGACGCCGTCGCGGTGGGCGTCCTCGACGCGGTCGACCAGCGCCTCCGGGAGGTCCGCCACCGGCGGCACGTCGAGCGCGAAGCGGTCCCAGTGGGTCCGTGCCGGGTGGTCCTGCGGCATGAACAGGCAGTCGTTGATCCAGAAGTCAGCGTCGGCGTGGGGGCCGTCCATCTCCTGAAAGCCCATGCCGACGAGCACGTCCTTCACGCGCTCGGACATCCCGCGGAGGACGTGCTCGCGACCGCCCTCGACGGCCGGCGCGTCGGCCTCGACGTTGTACTCCGCGAACTCCACGTCCTTCCACTCGCCGCTCGTCAGGAGTTCGGGCGTGAGTCGGTCGACCGTCTCGGCGGCCTCGACACCTTCCATCAGCGCCGTGACGCCCTCGTCGGTGAGTGCCACCGAGCGGACGGTGCGCTCGTCGAGTTCGACGAGCCCCCGGCTCTCCAGTCGGTCGAGCACGTCGTCGTCGTCGACGGCGTCGCCCGTCGCGAGCGCCGCGAGCGCGGCGGCCTCGGTGTCCGCGTCGGGGTCGGCGTCCGCGTCCGCGGAGACCTCGCCGGAGTTGACGACGCCGTACCCCTTCCGGGCGTAGTTGGCGAGCGCGATGTCGACCTCCGGGCCCTCCAGCCCGGCGGCGCCGACGGCCTCGCCCATCCCGACCGTGCCGCCGGCCTCGCGGGCGGCGCGGAACAGGCGGACCTCGGGGAGCCCCTCGTCGCGGTACGTCTCGCCCTCGTCGGTGAGCCGCGCCGACTCCTCGACGCGCTCCTCGACGGCGACGAGCCCCTCATCGCGGAGGTCGAAGGCTGCGCGGGTCGCCGCCTCGGGCTTCAGGTCCGTCTGGTCTGCGAGCTGTTCGATCGGCCTCGCGTCGGTCGCGCTGGCGGCCTCCAGCAACGCGACCTGCGCCTGTGGGAGTCGCATTCGGTTGTGTTCGTGTCCGTGTGGTCGGTGGTTAGTCGTGTCGTTCCGGTCCGGCTCACGCCGTCGACGCCGGACGGACGCGGCTCGGACGGTGGCCTGCGCCGGAGACCCGGTTCGGTTTCGCGCGATCGGACCCGTCGGGAGCCGACCGCGATCCGCCGGGGTCAGCGGCGCGGGAAGAAGAACGTGGCCCCGTCGCCGGCGACGGTCGTCGACGGTTCCCGCGGGGGCGTGGCGGATCCGGTCGCCATACCCGCGCTCCCGCGCCGGCGGACAAAAGCGTTCGGGCGGCGACTCGCGCCGATCGCACGTCCGGGACATCGTCGATTCGTCCCCATCGCCGACACCGGCCACCGCCGATGCCAGCTACCACGTGACTCAGCACGACTTATGACCTCAGCGGGCGAACACGTCAGTATGGTATCCTCGCGATCGTCCTCGCTCACCTCCGGCGACACACTGAAACACGCGGCCATCGGCGCGGTCGTCTCGCTCGTCACGTTCTTCCTGCCGTTCTCGCCGGCCATCGGCGGCGGGGTCGCGGGCTACCTCCACGGCCCCGACCGCGAGGCCGGCGCGACGGTCGGCGGGCTCTCGGGCGTCCTCGCCGCGATCCCCGGCGCCGTCATCGCCACCCTCATCGCGTCGGTGTTCGTCATCGCCGGGCCCGGCCAGCGGTCCGGGCTGCTCGTCGCGTTCGTGTTCTTCCTCGTGATCCTCGTCGTCTCGGTCGCGTACGGCGCGGTCGTCGGCGCGGTCGGCGGCTTCGTCGGCGCGTACCTCAACGAGGAGTTCTCGGGACCGACCGAGACCGAGACCGAGCGGTTCCGCGACCCGACGACGCTCCGTGAGGGCGCCGGATCCGACGGTCCCGACGACGACCCGGACCCGGATCCGGAGCTGACGGGGTTCGACGAGGCCGACGACGGCTCCGACCGGAACTGAGCCGCTCGCGGCGGCCTCACGCGACGTTCCGCTCGACCCGCTCGTCGCCGCGCTCGAAGCGTCCCCTGTCGAGCCCGGACACGTCGACGGTCGACGACTCGCCGTCGAGGACCAGCTCCGCGACGACCGTCGCCGTGGCCGGCGCGTGCTGGAACCCGTGTCCCGAGAATCCCGCGGCGGTGACGACGCCCGGAACCGATTCCTCGACGATGGCGTGGTGATCGGGCGTCACGGCGTACAGGCCGGCCCACCCGCCCGCGAGGCGGCTCTCGGGGCCGAAGTAGTCGGCCACCCCGCCGACGCGCTCGACCGCCTCGACGGCCCAGTCGGTGTCGGGCGTCTCCGAGAAGCGGTCGGGGTCGGCCACGACCGGGTCGGCCTCCGCGAAGTGGCCGCCGACGAGCGCGCGTCCGTCGCGCTCGGGGCGGAAGTGCGCGGTCGTGTCCGCGTCGATCACGAGCGGGTCGGACACGGGAACCGGGTGCTCCGGTTCGACGACCGCGGTCTGTCTGCGGTGGGGCACGATGGGGAGGTCGTAGCCCGCGGTCTCGGCGAGTCGCGGCGCCCACGCGCCGGCGGCGTTGACGGCGTAGTCGGCCTCGACGGAACCCCCGCTGCCGTCCGCCAACTCGACCCGGACACCCGACTCCCTGGGGTCGAGCCCCGCGACGGGCGTGTTCGTCCGGATCTCGACACCCTCCTCGCGCGCCCCGCGGGCGTACCCCTGCAGCGCGAGGTGTGGGTCGGCGAAGCTGTCGTCCGGGCAGTACGTCCCGGCGACGAACTCGTCGGCGCGGAGGCCGGGACACAGCTCGGCGGCCTCTCCGGGAGCGACAGTCCGGCTCTCGACCCCGTGCTCGTTCTGCATCGATACCTGATCGGCGAAGGCGTCCGCGGTGTCGCCGTCGCGAGTGAGAAAGAGGTAGCCCGTCCGCCGGCGCTCGATGTCGACGCCGAATCGCTCCTCGAACTCGTCCCACACCTCGACGGAGGCGACCGAGAGCTCGACGTTGACGCGGGTGGAGAACTGCCCGCGGATCCCGCCCAGCGCGCGGTCGGTGCTGCCGGCGCCGAGGCTCCCGCGCTCGAACAGCGTCACGTCGACGCCGCGGACGGCGAGCTCGTACGCGCTCGCCACTCCGACGATCCCGCCGCCGACGACCGCGACGTGCATGTTCCGATCCATGGCACCTCGTCACATGAACGTTGCCGCCGGATCCGCGGGCGGACGGTCCGATGACGGTCCGAAGCCGCGAGGAAACACCGAAGTCCGTCGCCCGCGACCCGTCGCCCATGCACGTGTTCGACGACGACGCGGTCGCGGACCTCCTCGCGCTCGACGACCTCCTCGGGGTCGTCGAGCGGGCGTTCCTGAAGCAGGGCCGCGGCGAGGTCGAGCGTCCCGACCGGCCGCACTTCCCGGTCGGCGAGGGACTCGACGGCCGCGACGAGCCGGCGGGAACCGGGCTCGCGATGCCGGCGTACGTCCACGGCGACCCCGCGTACGCGACGAAGCTCGCCTCCGTGTTCCCCGGCAACGCCGCCCCCGAGGTCGACCGACCGACGGTGCAGGCGCAGGTGCTGCTCACTGACGCGTCGGACGGTGAACCGCTCGCGCTGTTCGCCGGGGAGCGGATCACGAACGCCCGGACGGGCTGTATCGGGGGGTTGGC
The DNA here is from genome assembly GCF_009831625.1 of Halobaculum saliterrae. Classification (GTDB taxonomy): domain Archaea; phylum Halobacteriota; class Halobacteria; order Halobacteriales; family Haloferacaceae; genus Halobaculum; species Halobaculum saliterrae. The sequence continues at coordinate 585,249 of NZ_WUUS01000001.1, forward strand.
GGCCCGGGAGCTGGGTGCGGGTACGGGACCCGTCGACCTCGCGGTCGTCGGCGCGGGCCAGCAGGCGCGCTGGCAGACCCGTGCTATCGAGGCGGCCCGCGGCGTCGAGCGGGCGCGGATCTACTCCCCGACGCCCGATTCGCGTGCGGCCTGTACGGCAGATCTCCGCCACGAGGGGATCCCCGCCGAGGCGGTCGATTCGGCGGAGGCGGCCGTTCGCGACGCCGACGTGGTCGTCACCGCGACGACGAGCGAGACGCCGGTGTTCCCGGGCGACGCGCTCGCCGACGGGGCGCTCGTCGTCGCCGTGGGTGCCTACGAGGCGTCGATGCGGGAACTCGACCGAACCACGTTCGAGCGGGCCGACCGGGTGTTCGCGGACGTGCCCGAGGAGGTCGCCGCCGTCGGCGACATCGTCGACAACGACGTCGCGTCCGCGCGGCTGCTGCCGCTGTCGGCGGTGTTCGAGGGCGACGCGGGACGGGAGTCGGCCGACGAGGTGATCGTCGTCGAGAGCGTCGGCTCGGCGGTGTTGGACACGGCGACCGCGAACTACCTGTGGAGGGAAGCGAGCGAGGAGGGCGGGGTGGAGATCGCGTTCTGAGCGCGGAGTGACGGCCGAGGCGTGAGGGCTACCGGGGGGAGCCCGCCGGCTACTCGCCGCCGCTCTGTATCGCCGTGATCGTGAGCCCGTAGGTCGTGCCGCACTCCTCACAGACCGCGACGGTGCTGACTTCCACGTCGCCGCCGCGCGTGAAGTCCGACACCTCCTCGCCGCACTCACACTCGAACGTATACTCCATTCACCCCTACCTCTCACGAGGTGTCAATACGTCTTTCGGTCGACAACTCGGATCCGATACTCGGCTGCCGGTCGGCATCGCCGGCTCGGGCCGCGCGGCCTCCCTCCGGCCGGCCGCGCTACTCCTCGTCGCCGGGGATCCCCCGCCGCGACCCGTCCACGTCGAGGTCGATGTCCAGGTCCGCGAGCAGCTCCTCCGCCTCCTCGCGCTTCTCCTGATGGTCGGCGAGGAACTCCCTCATCAGCGTCGCCGCCTGCTCCTTGCAGCCGCCGCAGAGCCGCTCGCCGCCGACGCACTCCTCGTACACCTCCTCGGCGAAGCCGTCGTCGTCGTTCGCGAGCAGATACGCGTACAGCTCGTACACCGGGCACTCGTCGGCCTTCCCGCCGAGCTCGCGCTGCTTGTCGGCCGTCTCTCGGCCGCCGGTCGTCGCGGACTTCACCTTGTCGTACCCCTCCTCGGGGTCGTCGAGCAGCGAGATGTGGCTCGCCTCGATGGAGGAGGACATCTTCCCGCCCGTCAGGCCGGTCATGAAGCGGTGGTAGATGGACGACGGCGTGTAGAAGCCGAAGCCGCCGTTGTCGACCTCGACCTCGCGAGCCAGCTCCTCGGCGTCCTCCCGGTCCAGCTCGAAGGAGTCGATGTGGGCGTCGAAGACGCGCTTCTCGCCGGGCACCGCCTCGATGAGCGCCTCGAAGGCGTCCTCGTCGGCGTTGCGGTCGAGGAAACGCGTCCGGGGGCGGAGCGGCTCCATGCCGGCGTTCTCCAGCTTCTCGACGGCACCGGCGCGGGCGGACTCGAACTCGGCGTCCACGTCCGCCTCGGCGAGCCACGCGGCGGCGTCCTCACAGCGCGGCGTCTCGGGGTCCTCGGCCCACTCCTCGCGCCGGTCGTAGGCCCGCCCGACGAGCACGCGCTCTGCGGCGTCGAACTCGGGGCTGGCGAACGCCTCGGTGACCCTGAAGTAGCGCGTCTTGCGCGCGATGTCCCGCGAGAGCCGGACGTGGGGGTCCTGATCGGGGCCGACCGGAATGACGGTCGGCTTCGGCTCGTCCAACTGCGGGTAGAGGATGTCCGCCATCTGGGTGACGACCGACTGCATGTGCGAGACGGACGTCTCCCCGTCGAAGCCGTAGATGGACTCGAACTCCGCGAAGCGGGCGTTCGACCCCAGCTCGAACGCGAGGTCCTGCAGCCGGCGGTTCGTCGACTGGCGGTACAGCTCGCCGTCCTCGGGGTCGAACCCGAGCGCGAGCAGCGAGAGGAGGTAGTCGCGGGCGTGCTCGTCGATCTCCTCCCAGGTCAGCCCGCGGGCGGAGTGAGCTTCGAGGTCCGCGATCAGCCCGTAGGTGTCGGCGCCCTGCTCCTGGTGGTAGATCAACTCGTCGAACACGAGCTTGTGGCCGATGTGCGGGTCGCCGGTCGGCATGAACCCCGAGAGAGCCGCGGCGGGTTCGTCGTTGGCGAGCGCGCGGGCGACGGCGCCGTAGTCGCGGTGGCCGAAGATGACGCCCCGGCGCATGAGGTAGTGCGGCTCGGGCACCTCGTCGATGATCGCCTCGAACTCCTCGATGCCGAACTCCTCGAACAGCTCCCGGTAGTCGGCGACGGTCGCCGAGCCCCACGGGTCGAGCGCGACGCCGCCGTCGGGCACGGCCCGACGCCCCTCGGTGCGCGAGCGCTCCGCACCGCCGTCCGTTCGCGCTCGATTCTCCTCGCCGTCGGCTTCGTCGGTGCCCCGTTCGGGGCTGGTGTCGTCGTCGCTCATGGGGTGAGTCGCTCGACCGTCAGGTAGTCGTTCGAGTCGTCGCCGGCGAGCGCAAAAACCATTCGCTTCCGCACGCCGCCGGCGAGGCGCACGTCCAGCGCGAGCTCCCGCGGGTGGAAGCGGTGGTCGGGCGTCACCACCCGAACGAGACACTCGGAGTGGGGGAGCTCCGCCACGGACTCCACCGCGTCGTAGGTCCGGAAGTCGGCGCCGAACTTGTACCCCGTCTTCGGGACGACGCCCCGGTCGCGAAGCTCGCGGTACACCGAGAGGCGCCGGTCGAACCGCTCGCCCTCCACCTCGTGTCCCCGCTCGATCACCGCGTCGGCGTCGATGTCGACGGCGCCGCGCGTGGCGAGGTCCGCGGCCTCCAGCAGCGACAGTTGGAGCGCGTCCACGTCGGCGTCGTCGCGGCCGGAGACGGGCTGGCCGTAGAACGCCGACTCGTACAGGGCCGCCGGCGGCGACCAGCAGACGACGCGGTCGTCCAGCAGGTCCGCCTCGACATCGGCGGGCAGGTCGTACTCGGTTCGGCCGTCGAAGCCGCCGCCCGCCTCACAGCCGAAGTACGACACCTCGCTCTCCTCGTCGACGACCGCGAGCGTTCGGCCGACGAGGTCGGCGGTCGTCAACTCCTCGCGCTCGCCGACGACGCGGACGCGGTGGGCGACGGGCCCGCCGGGCTTCTCGCCCCGTTCGAACACGAGGATGTCGGCGTCGGCGCCGCCGTCGTTGCCGGCGTCTCCACCGGGGCCACTCGCGCTGCCGGGCCATCCATCGCGGACGGGCGCGAGGTAGAATCCCCGTTCGCGGAGGTCGGCGTACACGAGGAACCGGGCGGCGAAGCTGGGTTCGCTCGCGACGCTGTCGCGGAAGAACGCCCTGAAGTCCATCCCCGACACCGAGTCGAGGTCGCCGCGATACAGCAGGTGTGCCGCCTCCACGCGTGCGAGGGTCACGTCCGGGCCGTCGGCCCGCCCGTACCCCCGGGCGTCGTGGAAACGCTGGCGGGCGTCGCCGCGGGCGCGGACGACGTCGCCGTCGAGTGTCGCGTTCATTGTGTGTACGGGCGGGTGGTCGGCGTATAGGGGCTGTGATCGTGTGTCTCGCCGTGTCACGGCGTGTCGAAGCTGTCACTGCCGCGGGTGCGTCGCGTCGTCGACGGTCGGTCAGGGGCTGTGCTCCGGGTCAGCCGGCCGGTCCGATTCGCAGGTGCCGTCGAGACAGCGCACCCCGGTCGCGGTCTCGAAGCGCGGGAGGCCGCAGGTACACTCGCCGGCGAACACGCCAGCGGGCACCGAGAACGCCGTCTCGCAGTCGGGGTAGCCGTCGCACCCGAGGAACGCGCGGCCGCGGTGCTCCCGGACGCGGAGGTCCCGGCCGCAGTCGGGGCAGTCGAACCGGCGGTCCAGCGCCTCGCGGACGGCGTCGGTCATCGAGTCGCAGGCGTAGTCGATACACAGTCGGAGCAACTCGCCGCGCTCGACGGTCATCAGCGGGAGCCCGCAGTCGTCGCAGGTGTCGTCGTCGTGGACCGTCGCGCCCGAGGGGAGGCCGTACCCCTCGTCGCAGCCGAGACAGACCACGTCGCCGCCGGCGCGGACCAGCGCGGCGCCGCAGTCGGGGTCGGGACATTCGCCGACGGGGACGCCGGCGTCGCTGACCGGCAGCTCCGCCACCTCGCCGGCGTCGTGCGAGCGCACCGTGAGGGTGCGGCCGGCGTCGTGGGCCGTGACGGCGAAGCCGTCGTCGTCGGTCTCGACCGTGAGCGAGTCGGGACGCGTGAGCCACGCGACGGGCTGGTAGCCCGAACGGTCGTGGACCAGGAGCGTGCGGTCGGGCTTCGCGAGGACGACGACGCGCCCGCGCTGGGTGCGGGTGTCCCCGGTCGTCGTCTCGAACCGCGTCGTGCAGTCGCCCGCGAGGACGGTGGAGGTCGCTGCCATGGGGGTACTGGTACCGGTTTCCTATTTGGACCCTCGCAGTGTCGAGCGGAGTTCGGAGGGCGTCGACCCGGATCGAGAGGATCCGGCGTCGCCGTCGCGGGCCGGAACGCCCATCCCGTCGGGCGCGGACGGTCGGGTATGTCCGAGTCATCCGGCGGCGACGCCGCCGACTCGCGAAGCGGAACCGACTCCCCCGACGCCACGGACGCCGCGGACACGACCGACTCGGCGTCGGACGCGCCGGATTCCGCGCCCGGATCGGCCGCCGCGGCGCCGCCCGAGGGCGCCGCAGTCGTCGTCTGCTTCGACATGGACGGCGTCCTCGTCGACTCCGAGGACTACTGGCACGTCGCCGAACGCGAGGAGATACTGCCGCGCGTGCTCGCTGACGGCTCCGACTCCCCCGAACTCGACGAGGTGACGGGGATGTACTACGGCGAGATCTACGACTACCTCGCCGAGCACTACGAGGTGGTCGTGGACAGGGACGAGTTCATGACGCTGTACGACGAGACGGCGGAGTCGATCTACGGCGAGCGCGTCGAACTCCTCGACGGCGCCCGGGCGTTCGTCGACGAACTCCGCGACGCGGGCGTTCCCGTCGCGCTCGTCTCGTCGTCGCCACGCGACTGGATCGAGGTGGTCCTCGACCGGTTCGCGCTCGCGTTCGATCTGATCGCGCCCGCCGAGGAGTTCGACGGCCCGGGTAAACCCGAGCCGGGGCTGTACGAGGAGGCGATCCGCGATCTGGGCGGGACGATCGACCGCGCGGTCGCGGTCGAGGACTCCGAGAACGGCGTGCTCGCGGCCGCTCGATCGGGCGCGTACACGATCGCCGTCCGAGACGACCACAACGCCGCAACCGACCTCTCGGCGGCCGACGAGGTCGTCGACCGGGACGACCCGGAGGCGCTGTTCGCGTCGGTCCGTCAGTCCACGCGGACGATCCGCGAGTCCGTCTCGGGGAGCAACGGCAACTCGGGGTAAACGATCTCCACCTCGTACCGCATCTCCGCCTCGCCGGGCGCGCCGAACACGCCGACCGGGACGGTCGTCTCGTCGCTGAGGTAGAGCGTCTTCTCGGTCATCTCGACGCCGTTCGCGGTGACGCGGATCCCCGCGCGGGCGCTCCCGCCGACGTTCCGAACCGTGACCTCCAGCATCTCGTTCTCCCCGGTTCCGATCGCGTCGGGGAACGCGCCCCACTCGACGACGGCGTTCGGGAGGTCCTCCGCCTGCCGTACCACGCGCTCGGCGACTCCCTCCGAGAGGCCCGCGCGGGTGAGCCGCTCGGTCCCGGCGGCGATCACGTCCGCGGGGGTGGTGAGCCCGCCCGCCGACAGCGACTCCGCGCGTCCCTCGCCGACGCCCTCGATGGCGGTGAGGCCGACCGCCTCGCGCTTGACGCCGTGCTCGACCCGCGCCTCGACCCGGCGGACGAGGTTCGCGGCGCGCGGACCGGCCACGGCGTCGGCGAACTCCCGCAGCGCCGCGAGCAGGCGCAGCGCGTTCTGGCGGATGATCCACGCGTCCGACCGGAGGTCCGAGGGCGTCGACCCGTGGACCGCCGCGTGGAGGATCGCGAGCACCTTCCGGTTGCCGCCCTCCAGATCGGTGTCCACGTCCGAGAGCACGCGGTCGACGGCGTCGGCCTCCGACGAGCGCGAGGAGGCGGAGTCGAACTCGGCGGCGGCGGCGACCGTGCGGAGGACGGCGTTCTCGTCGATCGCCTCCCGCTCGCCGAGCCCGGCGAACCGCTCGGCCGTCTCCATCCGCAGGTAGTACTTCGAGGCCAGTCGGCCCAGCGTGGTCGCCGCCACTCCGAGCTGGTCGTCGGTCTCGACGAAGCCGCGGTCGACCAGCGAGTCCAGCGTGTCGCGGACGCTGTCGCGGATCCCCTCGAAGTCGTACGCCTCGGGCTCGGTGCCCGCGCGGACGTAGTAGAACGTCGTCTCCAGCCACGACATCACGTCGTCGAGCCCGGAGATCGTCCCGAGGGCGATCTCGGCGTTCAGATGCGAGTCGAGGTCCTCCGCGAGGCGGGACTCGATCTCCTTGCCCTCCCGCAACAGGGTCCGGTACTTGTCGGCGTCCGCGCGGTCGCAGACGACCCAGCCGTACCCCACGTCGTCGTATCCCGGTCGCCCGGCGCGCCCGAGCATCTGGAGCACGTCGAGCGGGCTGATGTCGACCTCGCCCTCCAGCGGGTCGTGGTACTTCGTGTCCCGGATGACGACACAGCGGGCGGGGAGGTTCACGCCCCACGCGAGCGTCGAGGTGGAGAACAGCAGCTGTATCTTCCCCTCCTTGAACCACCGCTCGACGCGGTCCTTGTCGTTCTTCGAGAGCCCCGCGTGGTGGAAGGCGACGCCGTCGACGACCGAGTGCCGGAGCGTGTCGTTGTCCAGTTCCTTGGCCGCGGTGTGGAAGTCGTAGTCGCCGCGGGCGCCCATCTCGAGGTCGCGCTCGCCGATCTCGTCGCGGGCCTTCTTGGCGGCCATCACGGTGTCCTGCCGGGAGGAGACGAACACGAGCGCCTGCCCCTCCTCGCGGATGTGCGGCTCCGCGAGGTCGAGCGCGCGGTACAGCCGGCGGTACTTGTCGGCGAAGGAGTTGTCGCCGTGGGTGTACGTCTTCACGCCGGTCTCCAGATCGACCGGGCGGTACTCCTCGCCGAACTGGAAGGTGGTCTCCGGCGGCGCGTCGAGCCACTCGGCCACGTCGCCGACGTTGGGCATCGTCGCCGACAGAGCGACGACGCGGGGGTCACAGAGGCGGCGCAGCCGGGAGACGGTCACCTCGAGGACGGCGCCGCGCTTGTCGGAGTCGAGCAGGTGGACCTCGTCGATGACACAGCAGTCCACGTCGTTGATGAAGTCGTAGCGGGCGGACTCGTGTTTCCGCGTCGCCGAGTCGGTCTTCTCGGGCGTCATCACGAGGATGTCGGCGCGCTCGGCGCGGCGGGGGTTGAGGTCGCGCTCGCCGGTGACGACGTACACGGAGTAGCCGAGCTCCTCGAAGCGGTCCCACTCGGCCTCCTTCTCGTTGGTGAGCGCCCGGAGGGGCGCGATGAACAGCGCCGTGCCGCCGTCCTTCAGCGTCTCGCAGATCGCGAGTTCCGCGAGCGCGGTCTTGCCGGAGGCGGTCGGGGCCGCGGCGACGACGTTGTCGTCGCGCTCGAGGATGGCCGGCAACGCCTCCCGCTGCATGCGGTTGAACTCCTCGAAGCCGAACGCGTCGGCGAACTCCGGGACGGCGTCTGCGACCTTCATTCGTTGGATGTCGTCATGGGCGGTTGGATCTCGGGGTGGCGCGGTCCGCGATCGGTCGGGACTGAGGGATCGGATCGAGCCGGGTCGTGTCGGCGGACCGCGCCGGCAACTACGAGTAGGTCGGGGCGCTTCGGCGGATGAACCTTTCCCTCTGCGGTTGATCGGGCGTGGTCGTGTTCGTGTGAGCCGGATTCATGGAAGCATTCGTCGTATTCGAGGTCGGGTCACTCCGTCTCGTACCGCGAGCGAGGGCGAAGCCCGAGCGAGCGGAAGTTTTGGCATCACCAGACGCCCCCGGCGTCTGGTTAGTAGTCGGATTCCTGCGGAATCCGACGACATGAACGGGTTTTTCTGAGAGGGGTTCCCGCAGGTCGCCGGAGGCGACCGAGGAAACCCCTCTCAGAAAAGAGGTTCGTTAGAAGTCCTCGACGTGCGGCCGCAGATCCAACTCCAGCGTCCACGCGCTGCGGTCCTGTTGCACGAGGTGCCAGTAGCTGTCGGCGATCGCGTCGGGATCGAGGTACTCCTCGGGGGTGTCCGTCTCCACGCCCGGCGTGAGGATGCCGCCGTCGATCACGACGTGGGCGACGTGGATCCCCTCCGGGCCGAGCTCTCGCGCCATCGACTCCGCGAGGCCGCGGGCGCCGAACTTCGCCATCGAGAAGCCGACCGCGCCCTCGCGCCCGCGCACGGCCGTGGTCGCGCCCGTGAAGACGATCGTCCCCGCCGTGCCGTCGTTGTCCGCCCCGGCGCGCATGTCCTTGACCGCCTCCCGCGAACAGAGGAAACCAGCGCGCGGTCCGACCTCGTACGCCCGGTCGAAGGCGTCGAGGTCCGTGTCCATCAGCCCCGTCCAGCCGGCGGCGCTGGCGTGATTCACGAGCACGTCGACGGGGCCGAGATCGGCGCGGATCCGGTCGAACGCCGCCTCGACGTCGGTCGGCTCCGCGAGGTTCGCCGGCGCCGCGACCGCCGCCGTCGGCAGGTCGTCGGCCAGCTTCCGGATGTAGCCCTCGCTGCGGGCGATCAGCCCCAGGTCGCACTCCTCCGCGGCGAACCGCCGCGCGATCGACTCGCCCAGTCCCGGGCCGACGCCCGCGATGACTGCCGTGGTCATGATCGCCGTGTCGCTCGGGCGGGGCATAACCGTTGGCCGGGGGTCGAGGTCGCCTCCGCGGCACCACGGCACCGCGACCGCGCTCGACCGTGTGCCGCTCCCTCCCACAACCGAGTCGCTTAACAGGCGTTCCGGGGAAGTACGTGTGAAATGCCCAGTGGGGACTACGACCCGGAGACCACAGAGCCCGAGTGGCAGCGGCGCTGGGTCGACCAGGAGACGTACGCGTACGACGAGGAGGCCGCGACCGACCCGAACACCGTCTTCTCCATCGACTCCCCGCCGCCGACGGTATCCGGCGACCTCCACATGGGCCACCTGTACGGGTTCACCCTGCAGGACTTCGTCGCCCGATTCGAGCGCATGAACGGGGAGACGACGTTCTTCCCGTTCGGCTACGACGACAACGGCATCGCCTCCGAGCGGCTCACCGAGGACGAGCTCGACATCCGCCATCAGGACTTCGAGCGCCGGGAGTTCCAGCGCAAGTGCCGCGAGGTGTGTGCCGACTACGAGGCACAGTTCACCGAGAACATTCAGGGACTCGGCGTCTCGGTCGACTGGAACCACACCTACCAGACGATCGAGCCGCGCGTCCAGCGCATCTCCCAGCTCTCGTTCGTCGACCTGTACGAGCAGGGCCGCGAGTACCGCGAGAAGGCACCCGCGATCTGGTGTCCAGAATGCGAGACGGCCATCTCGCAGGTCGAGACCGAGGACGACGAGCAGGACAGCCACTTCCACGACATCGCCTTCGGCGTCTCTGGGAGTGACGAGGAGTTCACCATCTCGACGACGCGGCCGGAACTCCTCCCCGCCTGCGTCGCCGTCTTCGTCCACCCCGACGACGACGAGAACCAACACCTCGTCGGCGAGTCCGCCGAGATCCCGCTGTTCGGCCACGAGGTCCCGATCCTCGCGGACGAGGGCGTCGACATGGAGACCGGCTCGGGGATCGTCATGTGCTGTACGTTCGGCGACCAGAACGACATCGAGTGGTACCAGATCCACGACCTGGACCTGCGCGTCGCCATCGACGAGTCCGGCCACATGACCGAGGTCGCCGAGGGGTACGAGGGGATGCACTCGACGGAGGCCGGCGAGGCCATCGTCGAGGACCTCGACGACGCGGGCGCGCTGCTGGACCGCCGCGCCATCTCTCACACGGTCAACGTCCACGAGCGGTGCGGCACGAGCATCGAGTTCCTCGTCACCGAGCAGTGGTACATCCGGATGCTCGACAAGGCCGACGAGTACCTCGAGGCGGGCCGGGAGATGGAGTGGTTCCCGGAGAAGATGTTCTCCCGGTACGAGCACTGGGTCGAGGGGCTGCAGTGGGACTGGCTCATCTCCCGCCAGCGCTCCTCGGGGATCCCGTTCCCGGTGTGGTACTGCGACGACTGCGGCGAGGAGATCATCGCCGACAAGGCCGACCTCCCGGTCGACCCGCTCTCGGACGACCCGCCCGTCGACGCCTGTCCGGAGTGCGGTCACGACGAGTTCGTTCCCGAGGACGACGTGCTGGACACGTGGGCCACCTCCAGCCTGACGCCGCTCATCAACGCGGGCTGGGACTGGGACGGGGAGGCCGAGGAGTACACGATGGAGCACCCGGAGCTGTACCAGTTCGACATGCGCCCGCAGGGCCACGACATCATCAGCTTCTGGCTGTTCCACACCCTCGTCAAGTGCTACGAGCACACCGACGAGGTGCCGTTCCACGAGACGCTGATCAACGGGATGGTGCTCGACGAGAACCGCGAGGCGATGTCCAAGTCGAAGGGCAACGTCGTCCTCCCGCGGGAGGTGCTCGCCGAGTACCCCGTCGACGCCGCCCGCTTCTGGGCCGCCGGCTCGGCCATCGGCGACGACCTCCCGTACAACGAGAAGGGGCTGCGCGCGGGCGAGAAGCTCCTCCAGAAGCTGTGGAACGCCTCGAAGCTCGTGGAGTCCCTGGTCGGCGACGCTCGCGAGGAGCGGCCCGACCTCGAACACGACGACCTCCGGGAGCTCGACCGGTGGCTGCTCGCCGAGCTGGACGAGCTCGCCGAGACACTCACCGAGCAACTGGAACGACGGGAGTTCTCGAAGGCCCGGGACGACCTCCGCGGCTTCTTCTGGCACACGTTCTGTGACGACTACCTCGAGGTCGCCAAGACGCGCGTCCGGGAGGCCGAGGACGACGACCCCGCGGCGCGGTACACGCTGTCGGTCGCCCACGAGCGCTTCCTGAAGCTGTTCGCCCCGATGCTCGCGCACGTCACGGAGGAACTGTGGCAGGACATGTACGCCGAGGACCGCGCGGGCGACGACTTCGACTCCGTCCACCTGCGCGACTGGCCCGAGCCGCTGGGCGTCGAGGCCGACCACGAGGCCGGCGTCGCCGCGATGTCCGTCGTGGGTGCGCTGCGCCGGTACAAGAGCGAGCGAGGCCTCCCGCTCAACGCCGAGTTGGACCGCGTCGAGGTGTACGGCGAGGGCGACCTCGCGGCGTTCGCCGACGACGTCCGCGGCGTGATGAACGTCGGCGAACTCGCCGTCCTCGACGAGGAGCCCGAGGTCGAGTCGGTGATCGTCGGCATCGACCTCGACTACGCGCAGGTCGGTCCGAAGTACGGCGAGCAGGTCGGTGACATCGAGGCCGCGCTCGCGCAGGACGACTACGAGATCGTCGACGGCGAACTGCACGTCGCCGGCGAGACGCTCGGCGCGGACCTGTTCGAGGTCGACCGCGAGCGTAGATACTCCGGAACCGGGGAACTGCTCCAGCCGGAGGACGCGGTCGTTATCGTCCACGGCGACGAGTAGTCGGCGCGCGCCCTCGTCGACCCAAACCGTCTTCTCGCCGCGGCCGGACGCTCACCCGTGAACAGACGTGCCCTCTCGCTGGGCGGCTTCGTCGTCGCCGGCGTCTCACAGGTTCTCCTCGGCGCCGCCATGTACGCGGGCGGCGACACCCCCGCGAACCCGCTGTTCTCGGTACTCGGCGGACTGCTGGTCGCCGGCGTGTTCGCCCGCGCGCTGCTCCGCGGCGACGACCTGAACGGCCTCGCGACCCGGCCCCTGTTCGTCGCCGTCGGCGTCGCGTCCGGCGTCGTCTCGGCCGTACTCACGCTCGGGGTGCTGATCGGATGAACCCGGACGTGCGCGTCCTCTCACTCGGCGGGTTCGCGTTCTCGGGTGCGTGCCAAGTCGCGGTCGGCGTGGTCGAGTACGCGAACGGCGCGCTCTCGGATGCCGGACTGTCGATCCTCGTCGGCGTCGGCGTGCTGTGGATATTCGGGGGACCGCTGGTCCGAGGAGACGACCTGAACGGGGTCGGCTCCCGGCCGGCGTTCGCGGCCGTCGGCGTCGGCCTCGGAGTGGTCTCGGCGGCGGTCCTGCTCGTCACGCTCGGCGTCTGACCGGCTACAGGTCCGCGCCGACCGCGTCGGCGACGGAGTCGAAGCCGTCGCGCTCCAGCAGCCTCGCCAGTCCCTCGTTGATGTCGCGGGCGACGCTCGGTCCCTCGTAGACGAGGCCGGTGTACAGCTGGACGAGGCTCGCGCCGTTCCTGATCTTCGCGTACGCGCCCGCGGCGTCGGAGACACCGCCGACGCCGACCACCGGCACGTCCGTGCGCTCCGCGATGAACCGGACCATGCTCGTCGCGCGCGCCTCGAGCGGCTTGCCCGAGAGCCCGCCCCGCTCTGCCCGCTGGGGGCTCCGGAGGGCGTCGGGGCGATCGGTCGTGGTGTTCGTCGCGATGACACCGTCGAGACCGAGGTCGTCGACGACGGCGAGCGCTTCCTCGACGGCGGGTTCGGGGAGGTCCGGAGAGAACTTCACGAGCAGCGGGTCGGCGCCGGCGTCCGAGAGGGTCCCGAGGATCCGCTCCAGGGACTCGCGGTTCTGTAGCGAGCGCAGGCCGGGGGTGTTCGGGGACGAGACGTTGACGGCGACGTAGTCCGCGTGTGCGCCCACGCGCTCGTACGTGTACAGGTAATCGTCGGCGGCGTCCTCCAGCGGAGTCGACTTCGACTTGCCCACGTTGACGCCGAGGGGAACCTCGGGCGCGGGCTCGCGGTCGAGGCGATCGCCGACCCGGTCGGCTCCCTCGTTGTTGAAGCCCATGCGGTTGACGATGGCGTCGTCCTCCCGCAGTCGGAACATCCGCGGACGGGGATTCCCCGGCTGGCGCTCGGCGGTGACGCCACCGACCTCGACGTGACCGAAGCCGAGTGCCGCGAGGGCCCGCGGAACCCGGGCGTTCTTGTCGAAGCCGGCGGCGACGCCGACCGGCGTCGGAAACTCGACGCCGAACGCGTCCGTCTCGAGCCGCTCGTCGCTGACGGCGTATCGATCGCGGAGAAGCGTCTGGATCGGTGTTCCCTGAACGGCGCGCAACAGTCGCTGAGTGGTCTCGTGGGCGGTTTCGGCGGGGAGCGCGTACAGCGCCGGCTTCGCGAGATCGTAGGCCCTCATTGCGGTGCTCGCCCGTGTCTCAGAGCGGGCACGCTCTTGAACTGCGGGGGTTGTCCGGACTCAGAAGTCGTGTTCTACCTCGTCGGGGTCCGCCTTCTGAATGATGATCTTGCCGTCGCGGACGCGAACGAACACCTCGTCGCCGATATCCATGCCGGCGACCGCGAGCTCGTCCTCGTGCAGGTTCACGTGGACGTTGTGGTACTCGCCGTTCTCGTCCTTGGCACCACTCGGACTGAGCGTCTTCTTCCGGACCATCGGCTTCGGTACTCCGTGGGTCCCCCGACGAGACACATAAGTGTTGTTTACGACCGTCCGGTTCCGGATCCGCGGGACGGACGCCGCTGCGGGCACGCCGTTGAGAGCTGAAACCACCAGTCAACTGTGGCGGTCAGGCGCCGCCGCCGGCCCCGAGGACTCCGCGCTCGCCGCACCGAGCATATGAACCTTTTCCCGATGATGGGATTATTTCCCCGATACGTTTATCATACAGTGTGTGTTCGATTCACACGGAGGCGAAAAACCATGGTACGTGAGGACGGTAAGCGGAACTTCGCGCTACGCGAGGGTGACGGCACCGAGGAGAGCGTCTTCTCCGGCAACACGCCGCGACAGGCTGCGCTGAAGGCCGCCCGCCGGCTCGAACCGGCGAGCTCCGAGGACGCGGCCGAACGAGTGGAACTCCGGCTCCGAGAGAAGGGGACCGACAAGGTCCACATCTACGAGGGATGGTCCTGGCGGGAGTCCGCGCCGGACAACAAACCCGACTGGATGCCTTCCGAGATCACCGAGGCGAACGTGTCGAAGAAGGGCATCGAGCACCTCGAGAGCTGATCTACGCACTGTCCGTTCTTTGATACTCGGTCCGCCAGTCACAACACCGGGACTGATCAGGCCCGTCCGTGGCCCTCGGTCGACCGCTCATCCGGCTGACCACGGGCGACATCATAGGCAGTTGATGACTATGCCGTTCCGTGAAACCGCATGACGCGGCGGGATCGAGACGACGGCCTTTTATGTTCCCCTGCCATTCGAAGAAATGCGAAGGTCGCACGGGACGCCCCGGGCGACACGGCACACCCCTTCGGGGTGTGTCGAAGTTCGTTCCGATGCCCTTATCAACGGCAAAGGCATCGGATGCAATGCGAAGACACGACGCGAGTCGAGGCGGTTCAACCCCGCCGCGGTTCGCCTCGTCGACGGGCTTCGAAGGGGTTAAGTCCCCTGGCGAAGTACGTTGATATCCGCAAGAGATGAGGATTCCGCCCCTGCGGTCCGCCGCAAGACGGTATCTGATGTGAGCCTCGATAGTTCGGTGTCACCCGATCGGTGTCGCCGAACATGGACCACGCAATGGTGAAGTCGCGCTTCGCGCGTGACTTCCCGCCACCCCCTCCCCTCACGGGGAGGAACATTCCGGTTGATCCTGCCGGAGGCCATTGCTATCGGAGTCCGATTTAGCCATGCTAGTCGCACGGGTTCAGGCCCGTGGCGAATAGCTCCGTAACACGTGGCCAATCTACCCTACGGACCGGAATAACCTCGGGAAACTGAGGCTAATCCCGGATACTGCTCCCATGCTGGAACGCCGGGAGCCGGAAACGTTCCGACGCCGTAGGATGAGGCTGCGGCCGATTAGGTAGACGGTGGGGTAACGGCCCACCGTGCCATTAATCGGTACGGGTTGTGAGAGCAAGAACCCGGAGACGGAATCTGAGACAAGATTCCGGGCCCTACGGGGCGCAGCAGGCGCGAAACCTTTACACTGCACGACAGTGCGATAGGGGGACTCCGAGTGCGGAGGCATAGTGCCTTCGCTTTTCTGTACCCTAAGGCGGTACAGGAATAAGAGCTGGGCAAGACCGGTGCCAGCCGCCGCGGTAATACCGGCAGCTCGAGTGATGGCCGATCTTATTGGGCCTAAAGCGTCCGTAGCCGGCCGGGCAAGTTCGTCGGGAAATCTACCAGCTCAACTGGTAGGCGTCCGGCGAAAACTGCTCGGCTTGGGACAGGAAGACCCGAGGGGTACGTCCGGGGTAGGAGTGAAATCCCGTAATCCTGGACGGACCACCGATGGCGAAAGCACCTCGGGAGGACTGATCCGACGGTCAGGGACGAAAGCTGGGGTCTCGAACCGGATTAGATACCCGGGTAGTCCCAGCTGTAAACGATGTCTGCTAGGTGTGGCGCTGGCTACGAGCCAGCGCTGTGCCGTAGGGAAGCCGAGAAGCAGACCGCCTGGGAAGTACGTCCGCAAGGATGAAACTTAAAGGAATTGGCGGGGGAGCACTACAACCGGAGGAGCCTGCGGTTTAATTGGACTCAACGCCGGACATCTCACCAGCCCCGACTGTTCGAATGAAGACCAGTGTGATGAGCTTGTCAGACGATCAGAGAGGAGGTGCATGGCCGCCGTCAGCTCGTACCGTGAGGCGTCCTGTTAAGTCAGGCAACGAGCGAGACCCGCGTCCCTAATTGCCAGCAAGACCCTTGAGGTCGTTGGGTACATTAGGGAGACTGCCGCCGCCAAGGCGGAGGAAGGAACGGGCAACGGTAGGTCAGTATGCCCCGAATGGGCTGGGCTACACGCGGGCTACAATGGTCGGGACAATGGGTTCCTACCCCGAGAGGGGACGGTAATCTCAGAAACCCGGTCGTAGTTCGGATTGTGGGCTGAAACTCGCCCACATGAAGCTGGATTCGGTAGTAATCGCGTGTCACAAGCGCGCGGTGAATACGTCCCTGCTCCTTGCACACACCGCCCGTCAAAGCACCCGAGTGAGGTCCGGATGAGGCCTGGGTTGCCAGGTCGAATCTGGGCTTCGCAAGGGGGCTTAAGTCGTAACAAGGTAGCCGTAGGGGAATCTGCGGCTG
>NZ_WUUS01000002.1 GCF_009831625.1 Halobaculum saliterrae
CGCCCCGGGCGGCCCGCCGACAGACTCCGGGCGCGGGCCGTCGGGGCCGCAAGGCGGCCTCGGCGGCGGGCCGAACGGGCCACCGAGCCGCCCCGACGACCGACCGGGCGGCGGCAAACGGAGGTGACACCCCATGAGCGACTACCAACTCGACGCGACCGGCGGTGAATCGAGCGGCGAGAGAGTCGAGGACGCGACAGAGGGACGCGACCCCTCGGCCGATCGAGAGTCCACTGAGCAGTCCGGGGGTCCGGCCGGGTCGGCCGGCGACGCGACCCCCGGGGCGGGCGAACGGTTGGGGATCGAGGTGCCCGACGAGCACGTCGCGGCGTTCGTCGCCGAGGCGTTCGAGGACCCGGAGCGGGACGCGACGTGGGAGGACGTCGTCGACGAGTTCGTTCCCGCGGACGCCCGAGAGCGCTGGCGCGAGCTCTCGATGCGCGACCGCGTCGAGGAGGTGCTCGCGGCGGCGGACGACTTCGACGACCGCGCGATCGACCGACTCGACGACGTCCCACTCGACCGCTCGGAGCCGACCGACGGGATCGAGGCGGCCTTCGACGAGGCGATGCGCCTGCGGCGCAACGCGGACACGTTCCGTTCGGGCATCGCCGACGCCCACGCCGCCGGGCGGATCGACGACGACGGCCTCGTCGCGGCCGTCGAGGGGTACGGCTTCGAGACGGACGCCATCGCCGAGCGCGAGGACCTCGTCGAGGCGGTCGCCGAGCGGTACGAACTCGGCTTCCGCCCGTATGGCGGCACGCTGATGGACACCGACGACCCCGAGGACCGGGAGACCGGGGAGGTGTGGTGATGGCCGACGACTCCGCGCCCCGCTGCGGCTCCCACGGAGGCGACCCCGCAGACGAGGACACGGCGCTGGTCGAACGCGCGGCCGACGCCCTCGCCGGGGTGTCGCTCCCCGACGGCCTCGGCGATGACCCGTTCACCGCGGGTGTCGTCACGGACGTCCGCGCGGACACCGGGACGGTCACCATCGCCGTCTCCCTCGATCCCGCCGGGACGACCGGGGATCTCGATCCCGAGACCGCGGACACCGCGGTTGAACGACTCCGGAGCGCGGTCTTCGAGGTCCCGGGGGTCGAGGAGGTGCACGTCGAGGAGGCGGACGCCGGCGACGACTCCGGCCCGGACGGCACGGCGGCGAACGATGCCGCCGCAGGCGGCGAACCGCACGGACACGGCGAGGGTGACCACAACGTGCACGAGCATCCCGAGCCGGCGGCCGAGCGGACGCTCGACGGCGTCGACCACGTCGTCGCCGTCGCCAGCGCCAAGGGCGGCGTCGGCAAGACGACCGTCTCGGTCGCGCTCGCACGCGGACTGGCGGCCGCCGGCCTCGACGTGGGGCTGTTCGACGCCGACGTGTACGGCCCCAACGTGCCCGAACTGCTCGACGTGGAGGGGCCGGTCCGCGCGACAGAGGACGGCGCCGCCGCGCCCGTCGAGCGCGCCGGGGTCGAGACGATGAGCGTCGGCCTGCTCTCGGACGGCGGCCCGCTCGCCTGGCGCGGGTCGATGGCCCACGAGGCGTTGTCCGAACTGCTGTTCGACACCGCGTGGGGCCACACGGTCGAGGGCGACGGTGACGGCGGAGAGCGTGGCGGCGACGACGCCGCCCTCGACGTGCTCGTGCTCGACGTGCCGCCGGGAACCGGCGACATCCCGCTCACGATCACCCAGTCGGTTCCGGTGGACGGGACGGTGCTGGTGTCGACGCCGGCGGCGACGGCGCTGTCGGACACCGCGCGCTTCCGCGATCTGCTCGACGAGAACGGGGTGCCGGCGCTGGGCGTCGTCCGCAACATGGACGGCTTCACGTGCCCGACCTGCGGCGACACGCACGACCTGTTCGACGCGGACGCGGACCCCGGCGAGACCCTCGACACCGCCGTCCTCGCGAGTCTCCAGTTCGACGCCTCCCTCCGCGAACGGCTCGCCGTCGACGCGGACGGGGACCGGACCACGGACGCGACAGGGGAGGCGGAGCTTCCGGACGCGGCCCGCGAACTGGCGAGTGCCGTCGGCGACCGCCTCGCACTCGATGACGACGCCCCGGTCCCGGAGGCGGCGGTCGACGTGCGCGGGATGCCCGAACGTCCCCGCCGCGAACACGTCCGCGCGGAGGCGGCCGACACCGCGCCCGGCGGGACGCTCTCCGTCGTCGACGCCGCGCCCCCCGACTCGCTGCTGTCGACGGTCGCCGACGGGTTCGGCTGCGCGATCGACCGGCTCGACCCGCGGGTGCGCCGCCACGACGACGACCGGTGGTCGCTGACGGTCGAACGCCCGCCCGCCGGGGCGGACCCCGGACCGGACGCGACGACCGCGGACCGGGACGGACGGAACTCCGACGGCGGCGACGCCGACCGACCCGAGGTGACTGGACCGTGAGCGTGCCCGACTCGCGAGGATCGTCGACGGGGGACGACGGCGAGTCCGTCGCGGGCGAGGCGGCACACGATGGCGGTGGGCTGCCGGCCGTGACAGTCCGCGACGGCGCCGAACGTGCGACCGTCGAGGGTCGCCGGCTGCGCGAGATGGACCGTGAGCGGATCGAACGCGAGTACCTGTGTGCCAGTGGCGAACGCTGGGGCGGCGTCTGGCGGGGCGTCCCCGTCGCCGCGGTGCTGGAGGAGGTCGCCATCGGCGAGGACGGCGGGGCGACACACCTGCGGGTGGCCGCCGCCGGCGACTACGCCGTCTGCGTCCCCGTGGCGACGGCCATGGAGGCACATCTCGCCGTCGAGCGCGACGGGGACGTGCTGCCGTCGGAGCGCGGCCCCCGGTTCCTCGCACGGGTCGACGCGGGGAAGACGGTGAAGGCCGTTCGCGAGCTCGAACTCCTGCGGCTCGACCCGAGCGAGGACCCCCAGGACTACGAGAACTTGGGGTACTAACCGCCTAACTCCCTCGGGTCAGTCACAGCCGATATCCTGGTACTGCGGCCGGATACCATCGTTCCCACTCGTTCCCAGCTTCTCGGATCCCGATCCTAGGTTTTTCAAGGTGGGCTGGGTAGCGCCGTTCATGTCGAACAGGACGGAGATAGCGGATCGAACCAAGGGGTGAACAGGGCGTGCATATCACTCCATGGACGAACACCGGTCGGGACACACGACGGGGTGATCGCTGATGGACCGTCGAGCGATCGCCGTCGTGCTCGTCGTGCTCGCCGTGCTCGCGCCGACGTGGTTCGTCGCGATGCACGGGGAGCCCCCGTCCGAGGAGATCCGGATCGACCAGAGCGTCAGCGAGATCAGGCCGCTCGACGGGTTCGTGGACACGCCGAACAAGCTGTCGCCGGCCCAAGTCGGCGTCGTCGTCTGGGTGGCGCTGTTGGCCCTGCTCGGCGCGATGGCGTTTTTCCACCGGTTCATGAACAGGGCCGCGCGGCCGGACCCGGGCGAGGGCGCGTCCGGCGGCGGGGGGGCCGAGGCGACCGCGACGGACGGCGGCCACGCGACCGGGAGTGCCGAGGTCGCCGACGCCGACGGATGGACCACGTTCCCGTGGATCGAGACGGACTACCGCTGGGTCGTCGAGTACCACGACGCGAGCGACGCTGTCGAGGGGCTCGTCGCGATGGGCGGACTCACGGTGCTCACGATCACGTTCGCGGCGCTGTTCACCGCCGAGTACCTCACGCTCGCGCGGACCCAGTACTTCGGGATCTACACCTTCGGGATGTTCATGTCGCTGACCGGGCTGACGGTGTCGTACTACGCCTGGTTCATGCCCCACGTCGAGGTCGCCGAACGGAGGGATCACTGATGACCGGAGACCCCACGGACCACGACCACGATCACCACGAGCACGACGAACCGGACTGCCACGACGGCCCGCCGGGCGACGGGACGACCTGTGACGCCTGTCCGAACGACGACGGCGGTCTCTCCGTCGAGCCGAGCATCTACGAGCCTTTCTGGCGGGACAACCGCGCGGCGCTGGGCCGACGCGGCTACGCGAAGTTGCTCGCCACGGTCGGCGGCCTCACGGCGCTCGGGAGCCTCATCGCCCCGGTCGCCGGGCTCACGCAGGTGTTCGAGCGAAAGTACCGCGGCCCGGTGTACTCCGACGGCGTCCCGCTCGTGGACGCCGACGGAGAGCGGATCGCGGAGGGCCGCCTCGCCCCCGGCGAACAGCTCACCGTCTTCCCCGAGCCACGGCCCGGGATCGAGGACGCGCCGACGCTGCTCGTGCGCTTTGAGGAGTCGGCCTACAGCGAGGACATCCGCGGGGAGTACACGATCGGCGGGTACGCCGCGTTCTCGAAGGTGTGCACCCACGCCGGCTGCATGGTCGCCGACCGCGACGGCGACGTGCTCGTGTGTCCGTGTCACTCCGGCCGCTTCGACCCGGTCCGCGGCGCGCAGGTCGTCGGCGGTCCGCCGCCGCGGTCGCTTCCGCAGCTGCCGATCACCGTCTCCAGCGACGGCTACCTCATCGCCACCGCCGACTTCCAGGGGCCGGTCGGGCCCGGGGGTGAGTGACGATGGCGTCGCGCCTCGAGGCGGTCTACGACTGGTTCGACGATCGGCTGGACGTCGACGACGCCAGCGACTTCGCCGGGAAGGCGTTCCCCGCGGAGGACTCGTACCTGTTGGGCGAGGTCGCGCTGTTCTGCTTCGTCGTGCTCGTCTCCACGGGCGTGTTCCTCGCGTTCTTCTACGAGCCGAGTACGACCGCCGTCGAGTACGAGGGCAGCGTCGCGCGCTACCAGGGACAGGAGATGCCGGCGGCGTTCACGAGCGTCCTCAACATCACCTACGACGTCCCGTTCGGAATGCTCCTGCGGCGGATGCACCACTGGGCGGCGCACCTGTTCGTCGCCTCCATCGCGCTGCACATGCTCCGGGTGTTCTTCACCGGCGCCTACCGCAACCCGCGCGAGCCGAACTGGGTGGTCGGGACCGGCCTCGCCGGGCTGTCGATGTTCGCGGCGTACACCGGCTACGCGCTCCCGTACGACGAGTTCGCCAGCACCGCGGTCGGCATCGGCTACAACGTCGCGGGGTCGATCCCGCTGGTCGGCGACCCGCTTGCGGCCATCGTCTTCGGGGGGTCGTTCCCGACGAGCGCGACGATCCCGAGGTTCTTTTTCATGCACGTGTTCCTCATCCCGGCGGCCATCGCGGGGCTGATAGCCGTTCACATGGCCATCCTCATCCGTCAGAAGCACACCGAGGCCGAACGCGACGGGGACGTCGTGCCGCCGGGTTCGTCTCGACCGGCGGCCGACGGTGCGGGCGTCGACGCCGCGGGGACGGGAACGGAGGTCGCCGACGGGGGGCGCGCCGGGATCGCCCGCGACGACGACAGCATCGTGATCGGCCTGCCGGCGTTCCCGAACCAGGCGGCCGTGAGCGCGGTCGTGTTCTTCCTCACGATGGCCGTCCTCTCGCTGTTGGCTGGCTTCCTCCCCGTCCACAACATCGCGGCGTACGGCCCCAACGACCCGGCGTCGACGCCGTCGCTCATCATGCCGGACTGGTTCCTCATGTGGGGGTACGGCTTCCTGAAGGTTGTCCCGTCGTGGATGAGCGTCGACGTGCTCGGCGTCCACATCAGCTCCGAGTTCATCGGCGGCCTCCTGCTGCCGGGGCTGGTGTTCGCGGGCGTCGCCGTGTGGCCGTTCATCGACCGCGCGGAGGAGCCCGAACACTTCAGTCTGAACCCCCTCGACCGGCCGCCACAGACGGCGGTCGGCATCGCGGCCATGACGTTCGTCATGGTCGCGTCGATCGCCGGCATGGACGTGCTCGTCGCCGAGATACTCCACACGTCGACCGCGGAGCTCAGACCGTATCTGACCGCCGCACTCGTGGTCGTCCCCGTCGCGGCCGGCACGATCACCTACGCCGTGCTCGGCGGGTTCGGGGACGACGACAGCGACGACGCGTCGCGATCGGACGGCGGGGAGGGAGACCATGACTGACACCGACAGCGGGCCGGGGCGGCTCACGCTGTCGCCGCGGGGATACCGTTGGGCGGATCGTGCGACGAAACTGGCCGGCGTGGCGTTGATCGCCGTCGGACTCGACGTCGGCGGCGACACGCTCGCCGGCGTGGCGCTGGCGGCGCTGGGCGTGGCGCTCGGCCTCGCGACCGTGGTTCTCGACATCGACAACCAATGACCGGATCCGAACCTACTGACACGGCTGACGAACAGGCGGGCGACGACCTCACGGCTGCACGCCGCGACTTCCTCAAGGGGGTCGGGGCGGCCGCGGCCGTCGGCGCGAGCGGCGTCGGCGTCGCCGACCAACTCGGCGAGATGAACGCGCTGGAGGTCGTCGACGACCCCATCGGGAGCTACCAGTACCGCGACTGGGAGGACCTCTACCGCGAGGAGTGGGACTGGGACGACAAGGCCCGGTCGACCCACAGCGTGAACTGCACGGGCTCGTGCTCGTGGCAGGTGTACACCCGGAACGGCCAGGTGTGGCGCGAGGAGCAGGCGGGCGACTACCCCCGATTCGACGACTCGGTGCCGGATCCGAACCCGCGCGGCTGTCAGAAGGGGGCGTGCTTCTCGGACTACGTGAACGCCGACCAGCGTGTCACCCACCCGCTTCGCCGGGTCGGCGAGCGCGGCGAGGGGAAGTGGAAGCGCGTCTCGTGGGACGAGGCGCTCACGGAGATCGCAGAGGAGGTCGTCGACACCGTCCAAGCCGAGGAGTACGACGCGATCAGCGGGTTCACGCCGATCCCGGCGATGAGCCCGGTGTCGTTCGCGTCGGGGAGCCGGCTGATCAACCTCCTCGGCGGCGTGAGTCACTCCTTCTACGACTGGTACTCGGACCTGCCGCCGGGCCAGCCGATCACGTGGGGAACCCAGACCGAGAACGCCGAGAGCGCCGACTGGTACAACGCCGACTACATCATCGCGTGGGGGTCGAACATCAACGTCACCCGGATCCCGGACGCGAAGTACTTCCTCGAGGCCGGCTACGACGGGGCGAAACGGGTCGGGATCTTCACCGACTACAGCCAGACCGCGATCCACTGCGACGAGTGGATCGGCCCGGAGCCGGGCAGCGACACCGCGCTGGCGCTCGGGATGGCCCGCACCATCGTCGACGAGGGACTGTACGACGAGGAGCACCTCAAGGAGCAGACGGACATGCCGCTGCTCGTTCGCGAGGACACCGGGAAGTTCCTCCGGGCGAGCGAGGTCCCCGGGCTGGACGCCGACGCCGACCGCCCGGAGAAGGTGTTCGTCATGGTCGACGCCGACGGCGACCTCCGGACCGCGCCCGGGTCGCTGGGCGAGCGCGACGGCCAGCACGACGACTCGGTGAGCATCGAGCTCGACTTCGACTACTTCAACCAGGCGAAGGGGAACATCGCCGTCGAGGAGGAACTGTGGCCGAAGCTCGACCTCGTCGTGGACATCAACTTCCGGATGGACTCGACGGCGCTCAACAGCGACATCGTGCTCCCGACGGCGAGCCACTACGAGAAACACGACCTCTCGGTGACGGACATGCACACGTACGTGCACCCGTTCACGCCGGCGGTCGAGCCGCTCGGCGAGTCGAAGACGGACTGGCAGATCTTCCGCGAGCTCGCGGCGAAGATCCAGGAGGTCGCCGAGGAGCGCGGCGTCGAGCCGGTCGAGGACCGGAAGTTCGACCGCGAGATCGACCTCCAGTCCGTCCACGACGACTACACGCGCGACTGGCTCGACGACGAGCCCGGCGCGCTCGCGGAGGACAAGGCGGCCGCGGAGTTCATCCTCGAGCACTCCGAGGAGTCCAACCCGGAGGGAAGCGACCGCGACTCGACGCCGAGACGGCGGTCGAGACCGACGAGGGCGCGGTGTCGACGCGAACCGTCTGGCTGAACCTCCGCGACGAGCTCTCGGAGTACACGCCCGAGCGCGTCAACGAGATCACCGGCGTCGGCGAGCAGACCCACCAGGAGATCGCGAGGGAGTTCGCTGGCGTCGAGCGCGCGAAGATCATCCACGGCAAGGGCGTCAACGACTGGTACCACAACGACCTCGGCAACCGCGCGATCCAGCTGCTGGTCACGCTGACGGGCAACCTCGGCCGGCAGGGGACCGGGCTCGACCACTACGTCGGCCAGGAGAAGATCTGGACGTACAAGGGGTGGCAGAACCTCTCGTTCCCGACCGGGAGCGTCCGCGGCGTCCCGACGACGCTGTGGACGTACTACCACGCCGGGATCATGGAGAACACCGACCCCGAGACGGCCGAACGCATCCAGGAGTCGGTCGACAAGGGGTGGATGCCTCTGTACCCCAGCGAGCGCGACGACGGAAACCGGCCGGACCCCAGCGTCATGTTCTGCTGGCGCGGGAACCGAGCAGCTGACGTTCGACGACATCGAGGAGCAGCCACGACGCATTCTCGATACGGGCGACCACTGGACGTCGGACGTCGAGGACGGGGAGGCGTACACGCCGTGGAAGGACTACGTGCAGGAGAAGAACCCGTGGCCGACGTTCACGGGTCGCCAGCAGTACTACATCGACCACGACTGGTTCCTCGAACTCGACGAGGCGCTCCCGACCCACAAGGAGGCCCCCGTGCTCCAAGAGAAGTCGGAGTACCCCCTCGGCTACAACACGCCTCACAGCCGCTGGTCGATCCACTCCACGTGGCGCGACAGTTCGAAGATGCTGCGGCTGCAGCGGGGGGAGCCGACCGTCTATCTCAACCCCGACGATGCCGCGGAGCGCGGCATCGAGGACGGCGACACCGTTCGCGTGTACAACGACCTCGACTCCGTCGAGGTGCAGGCGAAGATCTACCCGAGCGGCGAGCCCGGGACCGCCCGGCACTACTTCAGCTGGGAGCGGTTCCAGTACCCCGACCGGAACAACTTCAACTCGCTCGTGCCGATGTACATGAAGCCGACCCAACTCGTCCAGTACCCCGAGGACACGGGCGAGCACCTTCGGTTCATTCCCAACTACTGGGGGCCGACCGGCGTCAACAGCGACGTTCGCGTCGAG
Source organism: Halobaculum saliterrae (assembly GCF_009831625.1). Taxonomy (GTDB): domain Archaea; phylum Halobacteriota; class Halobacteria; order Halobacteriales; family Haloferacaceae; genus Halobaculum; species Halobaculum saliterrae. The sequence continues at coordinate 9,011 of NZ_WUUS01000002.1, forward strand.
GTGGAGCTCGTCGAGTCCGCGGCCGACGACGCGGACGACGAGACCGACGGCGAGAGCGGCTCGGTGTCGGGCGGAGCGCTCGGACGCCTCTCCGGGGTTCTCGGAGGTGACGACTGATGAGCCAGAGCGACGACTCCACGGTCGACCTCGCGGAGGGCATCGACCATCAGGTCGCGATGGTGATGGACCTGAACAAGTGCATCGGCTGCCAGACGTGTACGATCGCGTGCAAGACGAACTGGACGGAGTCGGGCGGCCGCGAGTACATGTACTGGAACAACGTGGAGACGAAGCCCGGGTCCGGCTACCCCCGCGACTGGGAGGAGATGGGCGGCGGCTGGGACGAGAGCGGCGAGGAGCGCACCCCCGGCGACCTCCCCGATCGCGAGGACTACGGCCGCGCCTGGGACTTCAACCACGAGGCGATCATGTATGAGGGGAGCGACGAGCCGCTGCGCCCCTTGGAGAACGCCGACTGGGGTCCCAACTGGGACGAGGACGAGGGCGCCGGCGAGTACCCCAACTCCTACTACTTCTACCTCCCGCGCATCTGCAATCACTGCACGCACCCCTCCTGCGTCGAGGCGTGCCCGCGCTCGGCCATCTACAAGCGCGAGGAGGACGGCATCGTCCTCGTCGACCAGGACCGCTGTCGCGGCTACCGCTACTGCGTCGAGGGCTGTCCGTACAAGAAGGTGTTCTACAACGCCGAGACGAAGACCAGCGAGAAGTGCATCTTCTGTTACCCGCGGATCGAGGGCGAGGGTCCCGAGGGGGAGGTCCGGCCGCCCTCCTGCGCGGAGGACTGTCCGCCACAGCTCCGGCACGTCGGCTTCCTCGACGACGAGGACGGCCCCATCCACAAGCTGGTCAACGAGTATGAGGTGGCGGTCCGGCTCCACCCCGAGTACCGGACAGAGCCGAACGTCTACTACATCCCGCCGTACGCACCCCCGCAGACGTCGGAGGGCGGGGAGACCCTCGACGCCGAGCGCATCCCCCGGGACTACCTCGAGGAGCTGTTCGGCCCGAAGGTCAACGAGGCGCTCAACACGATCAGCCGCGAGCGTGACCGCGTTCGCCGCGGCGAGGAGAGCGAACTCATGGAGATCCTCTCGACCGTGAACAACGACGACCAGTACCGGCTGGAGGTGTTCGACGATGCGTGAGGACGACGGGAGCGTTCCCGACCGCACCCCCGAGTCCACGCTCGGGTCGAAACTCTCCCGCGAGCACGTCGCCGCGCTCGCGCTCGTGGTGACGGTCGTGGCGTCGGCTGCGCTGCTCCCGACGCTGGCGGACGCCCGTCCGGCCTACGAGATCCCGGTGGACTACCAGCAGTCGTCGGCCGATCTGTCCGAGCCGTCGGGCGAGGCGTGGGACTCGGTGCCCGCGGCGAGCGTTCCCCTGAGCAGCGCGGGCGCGTCCGTGCCGGCGGCCGACGAGACGAGCGTCGAGTCCGTCCGCGTCGAGGTCGCCCGGACGAACGAGCGTCTGTACCTCAGGCTCTCGTGGGCGGACGCGACGACGGACACGTCGACCGACGAGATCAGCGGGTTCGCCGACGCCGTCGCCGTGCAGCTTCCGGCGAACCAGAGCGAGCGCCCGCCGATCGCGATGGGGTCGACGAGCAACCGCGTGAACGTGTGGTACTGGAGCGGAACCGGCGAGCACGAGGCGCTGTTGGCGGGCGGTCCCGGCACGACGACCGAGATCGACGAGCCGACGCTGCGGGCGAACGCGACCCACGAGGACGGCCGCTGGACGGTCGTGTTCTCGCGGTCGATGGCGTCCGACCGAGCGAACGTGACGGACGTGTCCCCGAACCGGGACATGGACGTGGCGTTGGCGGTGTGGAACGGGTCGAACATGGAGCGCTCGGGCCGGAAGGCCACGAGCGAGTGGTACTACCTCGCGCTTGGGCCGGACACCGGCGGGCCGCCCTACGAGGCGATCCTCTGGTCGGTCGCCGGCCTCGCCATCGTGTTCACGACGCTCGTGACAATCGAGGGGATCCGCCGAACGAGGGGTGAGTGATCGTGGCCGACGGACCCGCCTCCCCGCCGAACGATCGACGTGGCACGTCGGACGCCCTCGGAGCGGTCGACAGCGAGGCGGCCGCCCGGGGCGCGGTGTACGCGCTCGCGGCGCGGACGTTCACGGAGCCGGACGAGGAGCTGTACGACGCGCTCTCGGACGGCTCGCTCGACGCGGAGTTCGCCACGCTCGTCGAGCGGACCGGGCTCGACGTCGACCCCCCGGACCTCGGGGTGGACGACGACCGCGACACCCTCGCGGCCCGGTACAACGACCTGTTCGTCATCGGCTACTCCGAGGTGATCGACGGAACCGACGGGACGATCGACAGCCAGGGGCCGCCGGTGTCGCTGTACGAGTCCCGCTACCGCTCGGGGGCCTCCTGGAACGACGTGAACCTGGACCTCGCCCGCGCCTACGAGCACTTCGGGTGCGAGATCGACGACGACGAGCGCCGCCACCACGACCACCTCCGGCTCGAACTCGAGTTCGCGGGCTACCTCTGCCGGCTCGCGGCCGCGGACGCCCGAGCGACCGGGGGTACGACCCAAGGCAACGGCGAGGCCGACGCGGACGTGCGCCGCGCCCGCCTCGACTTCCACGACCGCCACCTCTCGCCGTTCGTCTCGGGGCTGCACGAGGCGCTCGACGAGGAGCCCGGGACGGACCTGTACGGCCGCCTCGGGCGGTTCCTGGCGGAGTTCGTCGCCGCCGACGTGGACGACCTCGCGTCGCGAACCGGGGCGGGCCCCGGGGCCGAACGCGAACACGCCCGGACCGAGGGAACGACCGAGGTGGACCCCTCGTGAGCTCCCCGACCACCGACGCGACGCGTGTCGGCTCGACTCCGAGTCTCGATCGACAGTCGGGCGCGTCCGTCGCGGGCGGCCTCGCGATGGCGGCCGTCGCGGGGTCGACGCTCCTGCGGGTGCTGTACAACGCCCCCCTCGCCCCGATCGAGGTCCCGGAGGGCGCCGTCACGGCCGCGGGGACGCTCGCGACGGTCGTCGTCGTCGCGGCGCTGGCGGCGCTCGCGCTCGCGTCGGATCGGCCCGCGGTCCGCGTCGGGCTTCTCACCGTGGGCGTGTTCGGCGCGCTGGCGACCGTGGCGGACGCCGCGGCGGTCCCGGCGGTCGTCGCCGTCCCGGGCGGAACGGCGCTGGCGATGGGCGCCGCGCTCGGCGCACCGTCGTCGTATCGGGGGCTGCGTCGCCGCGTCGTCGCGCTGGCGTTCCCCGCGGCCGTCGCCGTCGCGCTCGCGGCCGCGACGGGCGTGGTCGATCCGGGGCTTCGAGGAACCGGAACCGTCGGCGTGCTGGCGGCGACGACGCTGCTCTCGCTCAGAGTCGAGGGCGACCGGACCGCGCTCGTCGCCGGCGGCGTCGGCTTCGCCGCCGTCGCCGTCGTGTCGTCCGCGGCGCCGTTCCTCACGGGGAGCGCGCTGCTCGTCGGCCTCGGGGTCGTCGACGCGCCGGTCCTCCTCGTCGCGACCGCGGTCTTCGGCGCGGTCGCGGCCGCGGTCGCCGGGGCCCGTCGCGGGGAGTACGTCCTCGTGTTCGGCGTCGGAGTCCTGTTGTCGGCCGGCGCCCCCACGGCGCCGCCGTCCGCGACGGCGGTCTGTCTCGGTGCGACGCTCGCCTGTGTCGACCTCGACGAGCTCCTCGGACCCGGAGGCGGTGACGGAGCCGGACGGGGGTCCGAGAACGGAAACGGTGACGGGGATCGAGCCCCGACCACGGGGGTGAGCACGCGATGAGGGACCCCGACGAGGCGACCGACGGGCCGACCGACCCGCGCGTTCACCCCGAGGAGAGCCCCGGCTTCGGCGAGGAGCCCGAGGGGCTGGAGGACATCGAGGTGAGCCGCGACGTGACGATCGGCGAGGCGACGCCCCGGGAGCTCGCGGCGACCGACACCGTGCCCGTCGCGGGCGAGGCCGCCGAATCGAAGGTCGAGTCGCTCCGCGAGGGCGACGCCGTCGAACGTCGTCGCGCCGCCCTCGCGCTGGGCGAGGAACGCGCGACGGAGGGGATCGTCGACGCGCTCGTCGCACACGGACTGTCCGATTCCGACGAGGACGTGCGCCAGTTCTCCGTGGAGTCCCTGGGGCAACTCGGGGGGGAACGCGCGGCCGTCGCCGCCGCCGCGACGCTCACGGACGACGACCCGTGGGTGCGCGCCGAGGCGGTCGTCGCGCTCGACCGGCTCGACCGCGCCGGCCACGCCGAGGAGATCGAGCGCGCGCTCGACGACGACCACCACGCGGTCGTTCGCAACGCGATGGTGTCGCTGTTCAAGCTCCGCGGCGAGGCGATGCTCCCGGTGTTGCTGGAGCGGTCGCACGCGGACAGCGAGCGCCTCCGCGAGTGGGCGGTCCACCTCCTCGCCGGGGTCGACGACGACCGGGCCGACGAGCGACTTGAGGCGGTCGCCGGCGACGCCGACGAGCCGCAGATCGTCCGCAACACCGCCGTCCGCGCGCTCGACGCCGACCCCGGGCGGTTCCGCCGGCAGTTCTCCGGGGGGACGGAGAACGACGCCGCCGACCTCCCCGGCGAGAGCACGCTGAACAGGCGACCCGACCTCTGACGTGACCGACGACCCACATCCATGACCGACGGACACCAGCGATCGACCGACGACCGCGCACAGCCACCCGACGACGGGGACCACGACGCCGAGGCACACCGGGACCCGGAGGACCCGCCCGAGGGACCCTCGCCCTCGCCCACTGCCGAGGAGGTCGAGGCCGCGCTGCGTCGCGTCCGCGACCCCGAGGCCGACACCACCGTGTTCGACGCCGGCGTCGTCGAGGGCGTCGCGGTCGACGACGGCGCCGTGACGATCGAGGCCGACCTCCGCGAGTTCCCTCGGGAGTCGGCCGAGGCCGTCTCGAAGACGATGGTACGGGCCGTCTCCGACGTCCCGGGCGTCTCCGGCGCCCACGTCGAGCAGGTCGACCCGAGTCCGGACACTGAGGGCCGGTCGGCCGGGATCGAGACGGCGGACCGCGTCATCGCCGTCGCCAGCGCGAAGGGCGGCGTCGGCAAGACGACGGTCGCGACGACGCTGGCGTGCGCGCTCGCAGCCGACGGCGACGCGAACGCCGGCGGTTCGGACGACCCGAACGCCGCCGGCGACTCCGAGGGGTCGGACGACCCCTCCGTCGGCCTGTTCGACGCCGACATCTACGGCCCGAACGTGCCGGAGGTGCTCGACCTCGCGGGCCCGGTGTACAGCGACAACGACGGGAACCCCGTCCCCGCCGAGACGGACGGCCTGGAGGTGATGAGCGTGGGACTGCTCTCGGAGGGCGGCCCGCTCGCGTGGCGGGGCGCGATGGCCCACGACGCGCTCTCAGACCTGTTCGAGGAGACCGCCTGGGACGACCCCGACACGGTCGTCGTCGACATGCCGCCGGGCACCGGCGACGTGGCGCTGACGACGCTGCAGGAGGTGCCCGTCGACGGGGTCGTCCTCGTCACGACGCCGTTCCATGCGGCCGTCTCAGACACCGGCCGCGCGCTCGAACTGTTCGAGGAGAACGACGTCCCGGTACTCGGCGTCGTCTCGAACATGGGCGAGTTCGTCTGCGACGACTGCGGGAAGGTACACGACCTCTTCGGCGGCGAGGACCCCCTCGAGGCGCTCGACGTGCCGGTGCTCGCGGAGCTCCCGTTCACGCCCGAGATGCAGGAGACGCCGGCGCCCTCGGCGTCGTCGCTCCCGGACCGGGCCGCCGACCTCGCCGCGGCGGTCGAGGACCGATACGATGAGATCTGGCGGGTCGACCCGCCGGAGGACGCGGTCGACATCCGCGGCCTCGACCCGGAGACGCGCGAGGAGCGGGTTCGGGAGGGCTTCCTCAGGACCGAACGCGGGGATGAGTGTTTCGTCGTGAGCGACCGCGACCCGACGCCGGTCCGGTCGTTCCTCCTCGATCTGGTCGAGGCCGACGAGCTCCCGAGCTTCCGCGTCAAACGGCAGAACCCGGAGACGTGGTACGCACGGGCGACCCGTCCCTGACCGATCGACGACGGCCGACCCCGAACGAGTTCTCGAATTTCCAACCGATCGGCCGAACATGTTCTCCCCGGGCGTCGCGCCCTCGAAACGACGAACCCTTCTCAAGGGTGGCCGGAGTGAAGGGCCGACCGCATGAGAGTCACGAGACGGACGTTGGCGAAGGCGCTCGTCGTTGCCTTCGTGGTCAACCTCGTCGTAATGGGCGCTGGCGCCGCGTTGGCGTACGAGAAGGCGCCGCCCATCCCCGACCGCGTCGTCGGCCCCGACGGCGAGACGATCGCTACCGGCGACGACGTGCAGGCTGGAAAGGTCGCCTTCCAGCAGGACGGGTTGATGAACCACGGCTCGATCCTCGGCAACGGGGCGTACTTCGGTCCCGACTACACCGCCGACGCGCTCGACCGCAAGACAGAGGCGATGCGCGAGTACTACGCGGAGGAGCGATACGGCGACGCCTACGACGACCTCCCCGAGGAGGAACGGGCCGCCGTCGACTCGGTCGTGAAGTCGGATCTCGAGGACGGGACTCCCGGCGACGGCGTCATCGAGTACTCCGCGGCCGAGGCGTACGCCCACGAGCAGGTCAGGGAGGAGTACGTCGAGCGGTACCACGAGGGATCCAACGCCCGCGGCGTCCCGGTCGACATGATCGACTCCGAGGAGGACGCGCGGCGCTTCGCCGACTTCGCGCTGTGGACCGCGTGGTTCTCACACACCGACCGTCCGGGCGCCGACCACAGCTACACGAACGACTGGCCGCCCGCGCCGGCCGCCGGCAACACGCCCGGCGCGTCCGCGATGACATGGAGCGTCATCGCGATGGTGCTGCTCGTCGCCGGCGCGGGCGTCGGGATCTGGCTGTACTCGTCGATCGACCTCCCGGAGCCCTCCGCGGAGGGGGTCAACGTGCCCCATCCCGACGACATCGATCTGCTCCCGAGCCAGTCGGCCGCGCTGTGGTTCGTCCCGGTCGCGGCGTTGCTGTTCCTCGTGCAGACGCTGCTCGGTGGACTGCTCGCCCACTACTACATCGAGCGACACGCGTTCTTCGGGCTGGAAACGATCCCGGGCCTGGGCGTCGACGTGCTCCAGGTGCTGCCGTTCGCGATCGCGAAGACGTGGCACATCGACCTGGGGATCCTCTGGATCGCCACGCTGTGGCTCGGGGCGGGGCTGTTCCTCCCGCCGCTGTTGACGGGCTACGAGCCCGACAACCAGGCGCGGTACGTGAAGGGCCTCCTCGTCGCGCTCGTCGTCGTCGTGACGGGCGGGCTCACCGGCATCTGGCTCGGCGCCCACGGCCACTTCGACGGCCAGCTCTGGTGGATCCTCGGCAACGAGGGGCTGGAGTACCTCGAGGTCGGCAAGCTTTGGCAGGCCGGGCTGCTCGTCGGGTTCATCGCGTGGGCCGCCCTCGCCGCACGCGGGCTGAAGCCGCTATTGAACCGCGAGGAGCCGTACGGGCTCGCGCACATGATCCTCTACGCCGGCGGCTCGATCGCGCTGCTGTTCACCGCCGGGTTCCTGTTCACCCCCAAGACGAACATCGCGGTGACGGAGTTCTGGCGCTGGTGGGTCGTCCACATGTGGGTCGAGGGCGCCTTCGAGTTCTTCATCGTCGCCGTCGTCGCGATGACGCTGGTGTCGATGAACCTTCTCCGGCGTCGCTCGGCCGAGAAGGCCGTCCTGCTTGAGGCGCTGCTCGTGATGGGCACCGGCGTCATCGGCGTCAGCCACCACTACTGGTGGATCGGGATGCCCGACATCTGGATCCCGTTGGGGAGCGTCTTCTCCACGCTTGAGCTGATCCCGCTTGTGTTCATCCTCTTCGAGGCGCTCAACGAGTACCGCGCGCTCGTCGACAGCGGCGAGGCGTTCCCGTACACGCTCCCGTTCATGTTCATCATCGCCTCCGGCGTGTGGAACTTCGTCGGCGCGGGCGTGCTCGGGTTCTTCATCAACCTCCCGTTGATCAACTACTACGAGCACGGCACCTACCTCACGGTGGGTCACGCCCACGCCGCCATGTTCGGCGCGTTCGGGTTCCTCGCCATCGGCATGGCCATCTACGTGCTCCGGTTCACCGTCTCGAACTGGACGGGACGGCGCCTCCGGTGGGCGTTCTGGCTGTGGAACGTCGGCCTCGCGCTGATGGTGTTCGTCAGCGTCCTCCCGGTCGGGTTCATCCAGTTGGAGGTGTCGTTCACGCAGGGGTACGACGCCGCGCGCTCGCTGGCGTTCTACAACCGGCCGCTCATCCAGTCGCTGTTCTGGGCGCGGCTCCCCGGCGACACGCTCATCATCCTCGGGACGGCGCTGTTCACCTACGACGTGGCCGCGAAGCTGACCGCCCGTCGCGTCGCCGACGACCCCGACCGCGTCCCGACGGGCGGCGCGGTTCGGCCGTTCCTCGAGGACGACGACTGACGGCCATCGTCGGACGCCGGCGGTAGTCCGGCGTCCGTTCCGGACGGTTCCCTTCCGGGCGATACTGTCCGCTGGTTTTTGGCCCTGACCTCCCGTCCGACTCACGGTGAGGACTGCTGGTACGAGAGCCGGATACGTTTATCAGTGAACCCCGAACTCGTTCGCCGTCACCCCCTGCCCGTAGGAACGTGTCTCCGCGACTGGGAACCACGAACTCGGTTGATGGGGTGTCCACCCATACATACAACTGCGAGGTGCCCACTGATGCCCACGACGCGACGCACGACGCTGAAGGCGCTCGGAACCGGCGCGGGCGGGGCCGCCCTCGCCGGCTGTGCGGCCGACGCGCCGACCGACGAACAGACTGAGACTGCGCGGCAGACCACCGAGAAGACGAGTGGCAAGCCGACGAGGAGCCGCGTCGCGGCCGACCCGACCGACGTACCGGAACCGATCGATCGCGACACCTCGGAGACCGTCGAGGTCGACCTGACCGCGAGGGAGGTGCGGGCCGAGGTCGAGGAGGGCGTCGTCTACGACTACATGACGTTCGACGGGCAGATTCCGGGCCCGATGGTCCGCGTCCGTCGCGGCGACACCGTCCGGGTGACCCTGACGAACGCCGAGGAGAACGCGATGCCGCACAACGTCGACTTCCACGCCTGCTACGGTCCCGGCGGCGGCGCCGAGGACACGACTGTCGCGCCCGGGGAGTCGGCGACCATCCAGTTCCGGGCGGAGTACCCCGGCGCCTTCATCTACCACTGCGCCGTCGCGAACATGGACTACCACATCGCCTCGGGGATGTTCGGAATGATCCTCGTCGAACCGGAGGACGGGCTCCCCGAGGTCGACCGCGAGTTCTACGTCGGCCAACACGAGATCTACACCGACAAGCCCGCCGGTGAGAAGGGACGTCACAGGTTCGATCTCGAGTCGATGAAGGCCGAGGACCCGACCTACGTCGTGCTCAACGGGCAGAAGTACGGACTCACGCCGAACCGCTTCGGCGCGATGAGCGCCGAGACCGGCGAGACCGCCCGGGTGTTCATGGTCGCGGGCGGACCCAACCTGAACAGCAACTTCCACCCGATCGGCAACGTCTGGACCGACGCCTACCGCGACGGCGCGCTCGCGAGCGCTCCCGAACGCTTCGTCCAGACGATGAACGTCCCGCCGGGAAGCTGCATGGTCGGCACCATGGACTTCCCGGTGCCCGAGGACATCAAGCTCGTCGACCACGCGCTCTCGCGGGTCGCGCGCAAGGGGATGCTCGGCATCGTCTCGGTCGACGGCGAGGAGAACCCCGACGTGTTCGACCCGGACCCATAGAATCGGGCGGTTCGAACCCTATGAGGCGGTCGCGGCCGGCAGCCTGACCGTCGCCTCGCTGTCTCCGCTTTCGTCTGTCCCGATCGTCAACGAGCCCTCGTAGAACTCGATCACCCACTTCGAGAGCCACAGCCCCATGCCGCTACTGTGGCGAAGTTGCGTCTCCACTTCGTCGTCGTTGATCAGCGTGCGCTCGTCCTCCGGGAACCCGTCTCCGTCGTCGATGACGCGGATCTCGACCTCGTCGCCGACCCGGCGTTCCCGGACCCGAACCTCCGCCCGGTCGTCGCCGTGCTCCAACGCGTTCTCGACCAGCTCGACGACCGCGGTCACGACGTGATCCCCACCGCGGGCCGCCGGTCCGCCGTCCGATTCGATCCGGAGGGATGCGTCCGGGTAGCCGTCGGTCAGCGATGCGCGGCGCCGTTCGACCGCCTCGCTCACGACGACGGATCCCTTGGTCTCCGCGCCGCCGTCGAGCAGTTCGTCGATGACCGTGACGCGCGACTGCGTCTCGCTCAAGCGACGGGCGATCGACACGATCTGTGCAGCCACGTCGACGTCCGTGGCGTCGGTCGCGTCGTCACCGCCGTCATCGGCGCCAGCGCCGTCGTTCATGCCGTCGCCGGCGTCGCCGTCAGAACCTCCTCGAATCCGGTCGCTGTACCCGATCAGCAGTTGCGCGGCGTGACTGAGGTCGTGGCGGACGAACCGGTTCACCACGGCGGCTTTCCGCCGCTGATCGGCGACCGTCCGAGCGCGGATCCGCCTGACGTCGTTGACGCCGATCAACACGTGAGCGAAGGCGCTGACGCCGACGATCACCGCCCCCGAGAGCAACGGCGCGGCGACACGGCCGCCGTCAGCCGTCTGGAACGTCCCGACGAGCGCGAGAACGGCGACCGTCACGACGACCCCGAGCGCGTTCCACCCTGCGACCCGGAGGAGGTGTTCGGACGTGACGGAACTCCGATACAGCGCCGGCCCGGCGATCGCGAACGCCCCGCCGAGTGCGAGCACGGCGCCGACGACGATCCACCCCGGGAGCCCCGGAACGCCGGTCGATACGTACGACCCGCCGACGGCGGCCAGCCCCAGTCCGGTGGCACTGACGACTGCTGCCGCTGTCCCCCGCTGCAGATCCATTGGGCGTGACTGTGGCGCGCGGCTCAAAAACGGCGTCGTTACGGGCTGTGTGGGGACGGCTGAAAGAACACGTCGAGCGGACGCCGGTCGGATCGACGTGACGCGTCACGGGCGAACCGTATCGAGGCGGAAGCCGGGACCGTCGTCCCGTGAACGACAATGGATCCCTTGGGCGGCCTGCCTCCGCTACCCCGGTACGGGATGTGATGAGGAGACGCCGTTACTCGGCCGTCGCCGCGAGGGGTGACCGGTCGGGGTCGATGTCGAGCGCGTCCTCGGCGAACCGCTTGATCACCTTCCCCTCGGCGCGATGGAGCCGCTCGCTCGCGGTCGATTTTGCGATCCCCTGACGGTCCGCCAGCTCGGTCAGCGTACTCTCGCGCGGGGTGTCGTAGTACCCCGCCCTGATCGCCGAGACGAGCAGTTCCCGCTGGCCGTCGGTGAGGAGGTCCTCGGCGTCGATCGCGTCGTGAACGTAGTCGACGACGTAGTCCATCCCCATCGTCTCCAGCGCGGTCGCGAACGCCGAGAGCCGGTCGCGCGAGCCGGCGACCGTGATCCGGGCCGTCCCCTCGGTCACCTCCACCGGGTACTCCACTGGGAGCCTGGAGTCGCGCAGCGGCATCAACAGCCGCGGGTCGGTCGTCTCGACCCGGATGATCGCCTCGCGGACGTCCTCGGCGGCCCGCTGGAGTTCGACCTCCTCCACGCCGTCGGCGGCGTCGATGTCGCGGACCACCGTCGGCGCGTCGTCGTCACGCAGCGAGACGAGCGCGACCCCGCCGCCCTCGGTCGGCAGCACCGACAGCACCGACAGCGTCGCCTCCGGGTGCGACCGAGTCACCTGACCGACCCACACGTCGTCCGGGAGCGTCACCTCGAGTCTCGCGCGAGCCACGACCGATCACCTCGCCCCGTCGTCCCGGCGTCCGCCGTCCGCCCTGTATCCGGGACTCGTGCCCCCGGTGTCCTCGTCGTCCCCGAACAGGAGGAGGAACAGGCCGAACACCAGCGGCGACAGGACGGCCCCGATGCCGCCGCCGAGCAGCAACAGCGCCGGGGCGTCGCCGGCACCGCCGCCGCCGTCGCCACCCGACCCGCCGTCAGCGCCGCCGCCGGCCGAGCTCTCCGTCCCGCTGGCAGTCGCGGTGGACGTCTCGCCGCCTCCGTCGCCGCCCGATCCGCCGCCGTCGCTCGACCCGCCGACCTCGACGTCGCCGACGACGACGGCGCCCTTCATCCCCAACGCCTTGTGCGGCGTGCAGACGTAGCGGTAGACGCCGGCCTCCTCGAACGTGTGCTCGAACGTGTGTCCGCCGTCGCCGACGAGTTCGGACTCGAATGAGGCGTCACCCTCCGCGGCGACGTTGTGCGAGCCGCCGTTCCCCGTCCACTCCCACGTGACGGTCGTCCCGGGGTCGACACGGACCGCGGCGGGCCCGAAGCCGTACGCCCCGCCGTTGGCCTCGACGCCGACCTGAACGCTCACCGAGCCCGAGCCCGTCTCGTCGACGACCCCGTCGTAGTTGCTCACGCCCGAGAACCACTCCTCGAGCCCGCCCGACGACTGTGCGGCCGCCGGCGTCGCCGCGGCTCCGCCCGCGGCCGCCGCGACGCCGCCCGCCAGCGTCGTTCGAAGTACGGTACGCCGTGACACCGATGATGTTCCCGGGTCGCTCATACATGTTCGGCTTGCGGCCCGGTGGTAAAGGGGAGGTACGCTGGCTCCCAACGACTGGGAACGACGGACAGCGCGCGTCTCGAGCCAATGAATCCGGATCGCCGTTCGTCTCCGCGTACTCCCCGGCGTCGAACGACCGCACGGATCGGCCTACGGACAGGCGAGTTTATCCCCCTCCAGCCACCAGCACCGGTATGCGTGGACACGATCCCGAGCGACGGGGCCGAGCGGTGGGGTGTGGAGGGCTGTGCGGTGAACTCGTGGGCTGGGGAGGCGACCTGTGAACCCGAACCGCGTCGACTCCATCGTCGACCTGCTGTACGGGCTCCTGATCGCGTTGGCCGTGGGGCTGATACTCGTGGTGGGGACGTCGGTCGGCGTCGCGTTCGGCCTCGGCGTCATCGTCTCGTTCGTCATCCACATCGCTTGGAAGATGGCCCGGTTCGACCCCCAGTGGATGACCACCGAGGTCCAGCAGCAGGTCGAGGAGACCGTCGCCGAGTCCGTCGACGAGTCCGTCGGCGAGACGGTAGAGAAGACGGTCGCGGACACGGTGGACAAGACCGTCGAGGAGAAGGTGGGCGAGACGGTGGAGAAGACGGTCGCGGACACGGTAGACAAGACCGTCGGCGAGACGGTGGAGAAGACCGTCGGAGAGACGGTCGACGAGACGGTGGAGGAGAAGGTGGGTGAGACGGTAGAGAAGACGGTTGGGGAAACGATGGAGGAGGCGGTCGACGAGACGGTAGAGAAGACGGTCGACGAGACGGTGGAGAAGACAGTCGATGAGACGGTAGAGAAGACTGTCGGCGAGTCGGTGGAGGAGACAGTTGCAAAGACGGTGGACAAGACCGTCGAGGAGAAGGTGGGAGAGACGGTGGAGAAGGCAGTCGAGGAGAAGGTAGGCGAGACGGTGGAGAAGACGGTCGAGGAGACGGTCGAGGAAACAGTCGAGGAGACAGTCGAGGAAGCGGTCGAACGGTCCGTCGAGGACCAACTCGATGAGGACGACGATCCGGACGGGGACGACGGTGGCAGCCCGACGGGGGCCGATTCCGCCGGTGAATCAGACGGCTCCGACGACTCGGAGGACACCAAGGAAGATAGTTGACTGACACCGGAACATGAGAGAGCAAGGCCTTAGGGGACCCGTACATTAACACCGGTAATATGGTTGAGTTGCTCCTTCTAATCGGCGTGCTCGTCGCGATGTTCGTCGGCTACAACATCGGCGGATCGACGACCGGTCCCGCGTTCGGTCCGGCCGTCGGCGCCGGCGCGGTGTCGAAGTCGACCGCGGCGGCGTTGATGACGACGTTCTTCTTCGTCGGCGCGTGGACGATCGGCAGACGCGTCGTCGACACGCTCGGCTCGGATCTGGTCACGGCGTCGGGCGTGTTCACCCTGGAGACGAGTATCGGCGTCCTGTTCTTCATCGGACTGGCCCTCTTCGTCGGCAACGTCTTCGGCGTGCCCGCGTCGACGTCGATGACCGCCGTCGGCGCCATCGCCGGGCTGGGCGTCGCGAACGACGCGCTCGACTGGGCGATCATGGGTGGGATCGTGATCTGGTGGGTCGTCGCCCCGGTCATCGGCTTCTGGGTGTCGCTCATCATCGGTCGGTACTTCTACAGCCGACTCGACGGTCTCCTCGCGATGCAGGAGAGCGACGGCGCCGTGTTCGACATCGACCGGAGCGGAGGACTGCTGCCGAGCGTGTCGGTCCACGACGACGCGAGCAGGCGGGAGGCCGTCGGCGTCGTGGCCGTCGTCGCGATCGGCTGTCTGATGGCGTTCAGTTCCGGCACGTCCAACATCGCGAACGCCATCGCGCCGCTCGTCGGCGCGGGCGCGCTCGAGATGAACCCGGGCATCGCCATCGGGGGGCTCGCCGTCGGGATCGGCTCGTTCACCATCGCCCGCCGCACCCTGGAGACGATGGGGAGCGACATCACAGAGCTCCCGCTGACGGCCGCGATCGTCGTCGCGTCGATATCCGCCGCGCTCGTGGTGTTCCTCTCGTTCATCGGGATCCCCGCCAGCTTCGTCGTCATCGCCACGATGTCGATCGTCGGCCTCGGTTGGGGACGGGCGACCCGTCCGATCTCCGTCTCGGAGGCCGTTCGCGGCGAGACGGAGGACCCGTCGGCCATCGACGAGGAGGCGCCGGACGACATTCCCACGCCCGGGGAACTGTTCGATCCCGCGACGACCGCCCGCGTCGTGGTGATGCAGAACGTCGTCCCGCTCATCTCGACGCTCGGGGCGTTCCTCACCTTCCGGTACGCTCCGTTCTTCTGACTGGAATCGGTCGTTTTCGGTAAGCCTAAACCCGTCCGACGATAGCCAGCGGTATGGACCAACGGTCGTACGATCTCGACGACGTGAGCGTCGTCATGGGTGCGTACAACGAGGCGGAGGCGATCGGACCGGTGCTCGACGACATCGAGGCGGCGACGGACGGCCGCGCCGAGGTCGTCGTGGTCGACAGTTCCGACGACGGGACCGCAGAAATCGCCCGCGAGCGTGGCGCACGCGTCGTCGATCAGCCGCCCAGCGGCTACGGCGCGGCGGTTCGTCGGGCGCTGTACGAGGCGAGCAACCCCGTCCGGATCACCACCGACTGCGACGGCACCTACCCGATGGACCGGATCCCTGACTTCCTCGAACTGATCAACGACGGGTACGACGTGGTCAGCGGGGACCGCCTGTACCACGGCGCCGATACGATGCCGCCGATGAACCGACTCGGCAACCGTGCGTTCGCAGCCGTCGCGAGCGCCCTCGGCGGCCACACCCTCCACGACGTGACGACGGGGATGCGCGCGTACCACGAGGAGGTGATCGAGTCGATCCGGTGGACCGAGAACACCGGGCTGTCCGCGGAACTGCTCATTCGACCGGCGATGCGCGGCTACCGGATCCGCCAGGAGCCGATCGAGTACGACGAACGGCTCGGCGAGACGAAGCTCGATCCGTTCTCCGGCGGCGCGGAGATCGGCAAGTCGATCCTGAAGTGCTGTCTCGAGGAGCGAGTCAGACAACTCCGCCCGTAGCGTCCGCCGAACGGACGGTCGACACCCTCCAGTCGACCGGATACGGGCCGGTCTTCCAGCTGACGACGAACATGCGAGAGGTATCCGAGACCGATGTCGCTCGCGATCGGCGGGTGTCCTCGACGTTCGTCGCTGTCGGCGACACGACCCGCCATCGGTGACGACCGTCCGCTACGTTCCCGCGCTCGCGTTCGAGAACGTCACGTCGATCCCGCGGTCGGGCGGCGACTCCTCGACGCCGTCGGGAACGCATCGCGTCGGCACCGGACACCGCTCGGCGGTCGCCGTCAGCGCCCGGGCCGTCCCGTCGATCCGCTCGTACGGGAACGAGAGCCGGTAGCTGTACCCGCTTGCGGGGCCGGTCGAGACGAACACCTCCACCTCGATCTCGTCCCCATCGTCCAGTGGGAGCCGACCTTCCTCCGCCTCTCCTTCCTCCCCGCCGCTGACGGCGAGGTCCTCACCGCTCACTCGGAGCTCGCCGTCCTCGACGACCATCGACAGCGACAGCGGACCGCCGTCGTCGGTCGCCACGAGATACGTCGACCCGCGATCGCCGGTGACGCGGACGGTCGTCGATTCGACCGACTCCGGACGTCCGAGCGTCGCGTTCAGGTAGATCCGGTCGCCGGCGACGCGCTCGACCTCCCGGAGCCCGCCCCGAACGGTGGAGTCGTCGGTCGGCACCCACGACCCCGCGTACACGTAGCGGTAGAGGTCGCGCTCGGGGTACGCGCGGGCGACCTCCAGTTCCCGCGTGTCGCCCAGCGCGTACACCCGGGGGCCGTCGTGACCGGGGTCGTTCCGAAGCGCCTGAAACGGGTGGTTCAGCCACGGGCCATACGGCGTCGGGAGGAACAGCACCGAGTTCTCGGGAACCGCTGCGCCGGGATCGCCATCGGCGACGAGCGACCCGTAGCCGGCGCGCAACTCCTCGGTCACCTCGGTGTTACGCTCGACGGTGTCGTCGACGGCGCCGGCGGCGACGCCCCCCGCGGCCGCACCGGCGACGAGCAGCACGACCGTCGCCGCGACTCGGGCGTGTCGCGGGTCGACCCGGTCGCGCCGCGTCGCGAGACGCGTGGCCGCCGCACGCGTTCCGTCGGCGGCGGCGACGCACGCGACCGCGGCGAACACCGCCGTCGGGACGATCAGGTCGTAGTGGTAGTACGGCCCGAGATAGTAGATCAGCCCGTCGGTGCGCACCTCCAGCGCGCCGAGGACGTTGAAGTTGCCCCAGAAGGCGACGTTCCCGGCGGCGACGGTGGCGAACGTGGCCGCGAGCAGCCCTCGTCGGACGCGTCCGTCGAACGCTGACTCATCGCCGTCGCCCGGGATCCCTCTCCCGACGAGCACGAGCGCGACGCCGGCCGCGGCGACGCCCGCGCCCAGCGGGCCGGCGACGACCCAGTCGGTGAACAGCGTCTCCAGCACCAGCCGGTTCGCCTCGATCCCGAGTTCGGGCGTGTAGTCCACTACGTGCCCGAGGATCGCCCGCTCGCCGAACCCCACGCCGTCCTCCGGGGCGAACGCGAGGTACGGGAACAGCCATGGGTCGCCCGTCACGACGGCGTTGTATGCGAACGTGACGAGCACCCCCACGGTGCCCAGCGCCGCGGTGACGGCGCGGCGGACGAACAGGCCGCGTGCGCGGTCGTCGTTGCCGCGGGCTCCCTCGCTGCCGATTCCCGCGGCCGTGAGCGGGACTCGCCACGCGCCCGATCGGACGAGCGTGACGACGGCATGCGTGACGAACGGAAGCGCGAACAGCACCGCGGTGTACGGCCGCGCGAAGAAGGCGAGGCCGACGGCGACGCCCGCGAACGTCGCGTCACGACGGCTCTCCCGCCGTTCCCCGCGGAGATACGAGACCGCGAACGCGACGTTCAGGGCCGTCGTCAGCGCGTACGGGAGGAACAGGCCGCTGTGGACGACGAACAGCGGCGTCGCGATCAGGAGCACGCCGGCGAGCGCCCCGACGCGCGCGTCGAACAGCTCCCGCCCGAGCGCGACGGTGCCTGCGACGAGGCCGGCGGCGATCCCCGCGAGTGCGAGGGGGTATCCCCCGAGGAGCTTCCCGAGCGCGAAGACTGCCGCCGGAACGGGCGCGTACTTGGAGTAGAGGCCGCGCGCGCTCTCGACGAAGAACCACGGCCGGAACGCGTCCTCGACCGGCGGTCGGAGGAACAGCTGCCCGGACAGCAGCATGTCGGCCTGCTGCAGGTACACGCCCTCGTCGTGGTTGAGCGACCGGTACGGGAACACGTCCCCGGCCACGACGACAGCTACGGCCGCCCCGACGAGCGCGAGGACGGCCGCGGCGACGCGACCCCGGTCCAGATGGGTTCGGAGGGTCGTGACCAGCCGGTCAACGGATCTGGTACCGGTGCTCACATCGCTCTCGCCGGGCGAGCCCGTCATCTACTGGGCGGGGTACCACGCGAGTTCGTGGTCGGCGACGAGCGTCACCGCCACCGGCTCGCCCACGTCGAACTCCTCGGTGTGGTTATGCAGACACCGGAGGACGGTACCGTTGTCGAGCTTCACGTGGTACACGAAGGAGGGCCCGGTGTACTGCCGGCGGATCACCTCGCCGTCGGCGTCGCCCTCGGCCACCGGCGTGGCGCGGAGGTCGTCGGGGCGAACCAACACGTCGACGTGGCTGCCGACGTAGCTGTCGCCCAACCCCTTCAACAGGTCGCGGTCGTACGAGCCGACGCTCGTCTCGACCTCGCGCTCGCCGACCCTCGCGGGAAGGAAGCTCGCCTGTCCGAGGAAGGAGGCGACGAACCGGGAGGTCGGGTGTTCGAACACCTCCCCGGGGTCGCCCACCTGCTCGACGGCGCCGTCGTTGACGACGGCGACGCGGTCGGACAGCGACAGCGCCTCCTCCTGGTCGTGGGTGACGGAGACCGCCGTCACGCCCGTCTCGTCGAGGATCCGCTTCACCTCCTCTCGCATCCGGACGCGGAGGCTCACGTCGAGGTTCGAGAACGGCTCGTCGAGGAGCAACACGTCCGGCTCCGGCGCCAGCGACCGCGCCAGCGCGACCCGCTGACGCTGGCCGCCCGACAGGTCCGTCACCGAGCGGTCGCCGTAGTCGGCGAGGCCGACCAGCTCGAGCAGCTCCGACACGCGGGCGTCCGCGGCGTCGGAGTCCGGGTCCTCCAGCCCGAACGAGACGTTCTCGGCGACGGAGAGGTGCGGGAACAGCGCGAACTCCTGAAACACCAATCCCACGTCGCGCTCCTCGGGCGGGGTGACCGCGCCGTCGCCCGCGACCACCTCGTCGCCGACGGCGATGGTGCCCTCGGTCGGCGTCTCCAGTCCGGCGATCATCCGCAGCGTCGTCGTCTTCCCGCAGCCCGACGGGCCGAGGAGGGTGACGAGCTCTCCCTCGTGGACGGTTAGGTCCAGCCCGGAGACCGCCGTCTCCGAGCCGTACTGCTTGACGATGCCCTCCAGTTCCAACACCGGGGCGGGGCGGGCCTCGGCTGTCCCGTCCGTCGCGCCGCCGCCGGCAGTCGCCGACGCTCCAGCGTCGACGGCTCGGTCGTCCGACCCCCCGACGTCCGCGCCCGTTCCGTCGGACGCGCCGACCGCCGCGCCGCCGTCCGTCGCCGGCGCGTCGCGGGCCGCGTCGGCCGCGGCTGGCTCGACGGGGGTCTCGTCGCGGTCCGTGTGGGGTGTGTCGTCAGGCATCGTCGGATCCCTTGAGCAGCGGTATCATCGAGAGGCCGGAGACGGCCACCAACACGAGCGCCGGCAGGGCGGCGCGACCGTAGTACCCGGCCTCCTGAACACGCCAGATGTAGGTCACTATCGTTGTAAACCCTGTCGGATGGAGGATGAGCGTCGTGTCCAGTTCCTTCATCGTCGTGAGGAACACGAGCGCCGCCCCCGCGAGCAGCCCCGGCGAGATGAGCGGCAGCGTCACCCGCCGGAACGCGGAACGCGGGTTCGCCCCGAGCAGACGGGCGGCGCCCACGAGGTCGCGGTCGACCCCGAGCACGGACGACCGCGTCGAGCCGACCGCCTGCGGGAGGAACCGGACGACGTACGCGAACACCAACAGCGGCAGGGACTGGTACACCAGCTGGGCCGCCCCGGCGCCGAACGTCTCCAGCAGCCACTGACTGGAGAAGAACACGAGCGCCAGCCCCAGCACGACGCCCGGCATCGCGTACCCGAGGTACGTCGCGCGGTCGACCGCCTTCGACAGAAGCGAGTTCGAGCGCCCGGCGTAGTAGGCGACCGGGAGCGCGAACAGCACCGTCGCGGCCGCGGTCAACACGGCGACGTACGCCGAGTTCGTCGCGAACTCCGGGCGGAACGCGAGCCCGCCGCCGCTGTACCCCGGCCCCGAGCGGACCAGCCACATCGTGAGAATCCCCACGGGCAGCGCCAGCGTGAACAGGCTCACGAACGCTGGGACCGCCGCCGCCAGCCAGCGGAGCCGCCCCAACGAGACCACACGCTTGGCCGACGACGGCGTCCCGTACCCCGCGGCGGTGTCGCCGCTGACGCGCGATTCGAGCGCGAGGATCACCGCGGTGACCGCGAGCAACTGGATCGACAGCAGCGTCGCGTTCGCCCGTCCCACGCCGAAGCTGTTCAGCTCGACGTAGATGACGCGCGTGAACACGTCGAGACGCATGATCGCGGGCGTCCCGAAGTCCGAGAGCGTGTACAGCGCTACCAACAACGCGCCCGCGGTAACCCCCGGCGCGATCTGCGGGAGGATCACCCGGCGGAACGCCCGCGGGTAGCTGTGGTTGAGCGTTCGCGCCGCCTCCAGCTGCGTCGTGTCGAACGACAGCAGCGAGGCGCGGGTCGTGAGGAACACGTACGGATACGTGAACAGTGTCAACACGAGGGTCGTTCCGCCGAGTCCGTATACCGTCGGAAGATAGGGGTTCACGAATCCGAGCCCGTACTGGGCGAACAGGTCCGGGAGCGCGCCGCTGGGCCCGAACGCCGAGACGTACGCGAACGCGCCGATGTAGCTGGGGACCACCAAGGGAAGCGCCGCGAGCACGGTCCAGAACCGTCTGAACGGGAGGTCCGTTTGGACAGTCAACACCGCGAGCGGAACGCCGAGGGCGATCGACGCGCCGGTTACCAGCCCCACGAGCGTGAGGCTGTTGACGAGTACATCCGTCGTCGTCCCAGAGGTCAACAGCGACATGGCGTCGCCGACGGCCAGCTCCGAGGCGCTGATGAACAGCCACAACAGCGGCGAGAGCACCGCGGCCGCGACGGCCGCCGCCAGCAGGACGACCGCCACGCTCGGCTGGTCGTCGTCGCTGACGAGGAGTCCGCGGACCCGACCGACGCCCTCGCCGGGCGCCATCTCAGACCGCCTCCGCCATCACAGCACCCCGACGTCGCGCATCAGCTCGAGGGTCGGCTGGATGTTCGCCAGCTCCCGCAGGTCGATGCTCGGCGGGTCCAGCTCAGACACCGGCGGCAGCCCGCCGACGGGCGGGATGTCGCCGACCATCGGGTAGCCGTACGTCCGGGTGGCGAAGAACTCCTGGGCCTCCGCCGACAGCAGGTGGCGCACGAAGTTGAACGCCAGTTCCTGGTTCTGGCTCGCCGACAGCACCGACGCGCCGGCGACGTTGATGAGTCCGCCGGCGTCGCCGCTCGTGAACGCGAGGTCGATCGGCGCGTCCGGTCGGGCGGCCACCACGCGCAGCGCGTAGTAGTGGTTCGCGAACCCGCCGTTGAGCGCGCCGTCGGCGACGGAGTTGGACACGAGGAACTCGTTGTTGTACTCGGTGACGCCCGCGTCGAGCATCCCCTGGAGCCACTCGCGGGTGGCGTCCTCGCCCTCGAGCAGCCGCATCGCGGTAACGAACGACTGGAAGGCGCCGTAGGTGGGCGCCCAGCCGATCGCGTCCTGGAAGCCCTCGAACTCAGGGAACTCCATCACGTCGTCGGGGATGTCGTCCCCGGACAGCTCCTCGGTGTTGTACGGGACCGCACGGGCCCGTCCGGCGGTGCCGACCCAGGTGTCGTCGGGATGGAACTCCTCGGGAACCTGGTCGACGACCTCCGAGGGAAGCTCGGCGGAGAGCCCCTCGGCGGAGACGGCCGCCAGCGACCCGGCGTCGACGGACCAGAACACGTCAGCCGGGGTCGCCCCGCCCTCGTTGATGATGGTGTTCGCCGCGTCCGCGGTCCCCGACTCCCGCGGCGTCGCGCTGAAGTCGGGATAGATCTGCTCGAACTTCGCGAGCAGGTCGCGATAGAGGCCGCCCTCGCCGCCGCCGAGGTAGATGGTCAGCTCCCCGCTGAGGTTCGGGAGGTCGGCGATGCGCGTGCCCCCGATGTCCGACCGCCCCTGCGCCAGCGGGCCGGAGCCGCGGAAGTCGTCGAACGCGGCGCCGATCGCGTCGTCGCCCGACCCGCCGCCTCCGCCACCACCGCCACCGCCGCCATCACCGCCGCCGCCACCTCCTCCACCGTCGCCGCCGAGTCCGCCGCAGCCGGCGAGCCCCGCGGCGCCGGCCGCGCCGAGTCCCGCCAGCACCTTTCGCCGCCGATACGTCCGCCGTCCGTTCGCGCTGTCGTCGTCTGTCATGTCGTCGTGTGTCGTGTCGTCAGTCATCTGCGGGCACCTCCGGAGCGTCCGCGGCCGCCGAACGCGTTCCCGCGCCCTCGACGCGGTCGAGGCAGTCGAGCCAGTCGCGCATGTACTCCCCGCAGTGGTTGAGGAACGCGCCGTTGTTCCACTCGTCGAAGTCGCCCTCCGCGAGCGCGTCGGCCATCTCGGCGAACGCCGCCTCGAAGGAGTCGGCGTCGTCGGCGACGCCGTCGAGCACCTCCCAGACGTGCTCGTTCAGTTCGAGGCCGGCGACCTCGTTGGCGAGGTCGTCGAACGTCGAGCGCGGCGCCTTGTTGTGCTCGCACAGCGGGCCGCCGTTGTACACCTGTTTGCCGAGTTCGTCGGCAGCGCGCTTGAGGAACAGCCCCGACCAGATGTCGTCGAACCGGCCGACGTCCCACTCGTTGTCGTCCATCGGGAGCTGGTAGAACGCCGGGACGACCTCGCGGCGGAACGCGAGGTTCATCGAGCAGACGGTGAGGTACTGCCCCTCCGCGGCGACGAAGTCGCGCTCGAAGTCGCTCGCCTGGGTGAGCGTCTGCGCCTGTCCGTTCAGGTCGCCGTCCATGAGAATTCGAACGGCGTCGAGGTCGGGGACGTTCGTCCACAGCCCCTGGGAGGCGACGACCTCGTCGACGCGTTCGGTGTCGGTCTCGACGGACTCGTCCATCGCCGCGTAGGGGTACCCCCGCGGGTACAGGTCGGTGTCCGACTGGTAGAGGACGTTCACCCACGACTCGTCGGAGCTGACGGACTCGATCTCGCCCTCGTACGCGAGGTTGCGCATGTGGGTGCCGAAGAAGTCCTCCTCCCGGTGCGGGAGCGTGTCGTCGTCGATGAACACGCCGTACTCGAAGCGTTCGTGGGCCCACAGATACAGTAGGCCGAAGGAGGTCTGTGCGTGGCTCGCCGCCGGGATCAGGTGTGAGAACTCGGCGGCGTCGTGCTCGGCGAACCACTCCTCGCGTGCGGTGCCGTCGAACACGGCGCCCTCGACGCCCTCCTCGTCGAGCATCGCCTCCATCGCGTCCGTGTCACAGAAGTCCTCGGTGACGAGGACGAAGAACAGCCGGTCGGTGTCGAAGCCGTGCTCGCGAGCGTTCGCGACGTACTCGCGGAGGCATTCGTACTCCCGGATCGTCGGGATGACGACGCAGATGTCCTGGGGTGAACTCATTCGAATGGTCGATCGATTAGGGTAGCCTAAAGGGTGTCGATGTTTTGGGCGACCGAAACTGCGATCCGGTAACCGTGACCGACCGCCCTCGAGATCGTCCCGTCCGCAGGCGTCCCCGCTACTCCGGCGTCCGCTGAACGGGTCGTTCGTCCAGGAGCGATTCGAGACGGGACGCCTCCTCGTGAAGCAACTGGTCACCCGCCCGGGTCGTGACGTATCCGGAGTTCGTGCTCTGGAGGTACTTAGTCCTCGTCAGTTCGTCGAGCGCCGGGTACAGCGAGCTGGTGTCGACCGACTCGTCGTACAGGTTTCGGACCGCCTCCTGGATCTCGACCCCGGTGATCCCGTCGGCGTGTTCGACGCTGTACAGCAGGACGAGCTGGAAGTCCCCGAGCTCCTCGTCGGTACGCTCCGACGCCGAGGGACCGCTCGTTCGTGACTGGACGCTGGCTGACTCCGACCGGCTCGGGCCCGTCCGGTCCAGTTTCGCGGTTTCGACCGGTCGGTCGGCCCCGTCCGACCGGCCTCCCGCGATCGAGTCCCACGCGAGCACCGCAAGCGAGGCAGTCGACACCAGCACGGTCGCGCCGACCGCCGCGAGCGCCGTCGTAAAGCCGACGTACTGGAGCAGCAGATTGGTCGCGCCGACCTCGCCGACCGCGAGCAGCGTCACGAGCAGCACGTTCGGTCCCCACGCGAGGAGGAACACCGCGGATCTGACGCGTCTGAGCGTCCCGATACTCGGCGTCGGCTCCGTCTCCGGGAGCAGCCGGTCGAGTCCGCGGGCCCGCAGCTCGGACGCGCGACCGTCGAGCTCGCCGTAGAGGAACTCTTCGCGCCTGTCGGTCCGGTGGCCGGCGCGCCTCGCCTCGAACATCACCCGTTCGGCGACGCGGTTCGCCCAGAAGGCTGCCGCCAGCGAGACCGCGAGCAGTTGTCCGGCCGGTCTCACCAGCGCGCCCGCGACGACACCGCCGGCCGCGACCCCGACCAGCGCGGGTGCGACGAGTCCCCCGCCGTTGGAGGCCGTCCGGATCGTCGTCCCGCTCGTCCCGGTCCTGTTGGCGTACCACAGCGCGGCGACGGCCGCTCCGCCCACGCCGACGGCGTCCTGGACCGCGTCGCCGATCGGGAGGAACGTCGTTGCGAACGCCAGCCCGATCAGGACCGCCCCGGTAACGGCGACGCCGGCGGCGATGTGGACCGCGTCGCCGAGGGCCGTCCGCGGCGCGCGGCGAACCGTCTCGCCCCACGACCCGCCGGAATCGTACTCGAAGAACCCGGAGTCGACCGCCGCCTCGACCTGTGCACGGAGGTTCTCGGCGGGCTGGGGTGCCTCGTCGTAGCGGAGCGCTCCGTCGACGGACGCCACCTCGTACTCGTTGTCGAGGTGGGCGTAGGTGACGGTTCGGACCGGGATCTCCTCGACCTCGACGACGCGCCGGTACACTCCCCCCTCGGTTTCCGGGTCCTCCCGGGTTCGCTCGGTGACCGTCCCGTCGTCCGTGTCGATCCAGTCGCGAGGGACCCGGTCGGTTTCGAGATCGACCGTCGTGCCGATCCCGAAGCTGAGTTCTCCCTCGACCGCGTGAACGACCTCGCCGGCACCGCTGCAATAGCTACAGGTCACCTCCCCGTCGTCGCAGTTCGTACAGTCGACGATCCCCGATCCCTCACAGTTCGTGCACTCGGTTTCGCCGGTGCCGTCACACGAGGTACACTCGAGCGTCGTCGAACCGCGGCACGTGGAACACCGTTCGACGCCGGTCCCGTTGCAGTCGGTGCAGCCGACGGACTCCCGCCCGCCGCAACGGGGGCAGTCGTGCCACGTCTCCTCGACGCCGTTACCCGAACAGCGGGGACAGTCGACCGAGTTGTCGCCGCCGCACTCGTCGCAGTCGTCGTCCTCGCCGTCGCACTCCGCACAGTGGATCCACCCGTCTCCCTCGCAGCGGGGGCACTGCCGTTCCTCGGAGTGGCCGCCCGTCCCACCGCATTCGGGGCAGTTCTCGGACGCGCTGCCGCCGCAGGAACTGCACGGCTGCTCGCCCGTCCCGTCACAGGCGTCGCATTCGCGGGTCGGGTCCCCCTCGCAGACCGAACACTCGGACTCGCCGCTCCCGTGGCAGGTGCCGCAGTCGACCTCCAAGTCGCCGTGACAGTCGGGACAGGTCAGCCGCGTCGACCCGGAACACTTCGGACAGGTCTCGACCGGCCGCCCCTGCTCGATGTACTCGATCCGCTTCGTCGAGAGGTTCTCGGGCGCCTGGTCGTATCGGTCGGCGTGGGCGACCCGGGACGAGCTTACCCGTCGGTACGTCCCCGGATCGATCGCGGACCGCGACGAGGACCCGTCGTCGGCCGTCAGCACGCGTTCCCTCCGTCGCCGAACTCGCTCCGTGTGCTCCTCGACGACCGTCGCGTCCGCCACGTCGGGGTCGACCGACGGGTCCGCGGCCAACTCCTCGAGGATCGCCTCGGCACTCGGCGGCGACTCCGTCGATCCCTCGGCAGGGTGGCGCCGATCGCTACTCACGTAGCGTCACCCAGACGTATCGAAAGGAGTGCATTTCCGACTGCCAGTACCGATCGGTGACAAATAAATGGTCGCTATCGTGTCGAGACGTGAACACGCCGTCGCCGTACTCGACCCTCCCTCGGCTCCCCCGGCTGCCGTTCTCGGTTCCCTACAGCCGCTCCGCGAGGTGGTCGGCCGCCTTCAGCGACAGCGCCGCGATCGTGAGCGTCGGGTTCATCGCGCCTCCCGTCACGAACACCGAACTCCCGGCCAGCGTGAGGTTCGACAGGTCGTGCGTCCGGAGTTGCGGGTCGACCACGCTCTCGTCCGGATCGGTTCCCATCCGGGTCGTCCCCATGTGGTGGTACGCGGGACCGGTGTTCTCGGGACCGACGGTCCATCCGATGTCCGCCCCCAACTCCTCCAGCACCGCACGTTGGATCTCGTTTGCGCGCTCGATGGTCCGCCGGGTCGTCTCGTCGAAGCCCCACACCACGTCCGGGACGGGGTTGCCGTGGTCGTCCGTCCGCGAGGGGTCCAGCCGGATCCGGTTCTCCTTCCGGGGGAGCTGCTCGACTAGCGCGCCCATCGCGACGTGGGTCCCGTACCCGTCACGGATCTCCTCCAGGAGTTCGTCGCCGAAGCTGTCCGCGGTGAGAGCGATGTCCGCAGGCGCCGGGCCGGCGTAGTTGAGGAACTCCAGCTTGATCGCGGTGCGGGAGTCGTCCGGTCGGTCGTAGAACTGGTGGCTCTCGGTGGTGTTGAAGCCGACGTGCTTCTGGCGCGTGGGTTCGTCGAGCGTGCCTCCCATCCCCGCGAACAGGTGATCCATGAAGTAGCGGCCGACGAGCCCCGAGGAGTTCGCGAGGCCGTCCGGGTACGCCTCGCTCTCCGAGAGCAGGAGCAGGCGCGGCGTCTCGACGCCGCCGGCGGCGACCACGAACTCGCGGGCCTCCTGTCTGTGTTCCTCGCCGTCGGGCGTCGCGTACACCGCGGCGGTCACGCGGTCTCCGCCGTCGTCGTGTTCGAGTCGTTGGACGGGAACCCGGTCCACCACACGCGCACCCTCCGCCTCCGCGGCGTCGATGTGTCGGGTCGCGTCGTACTTTGCGCCGGACGGACAGACCGGCTTGCAGGTGCCGTAGCCGACGCACGCGCTCTCTCCGTCGGTCGGCTCGGAGTTGCGCGCGTTGGGCACCGAGTGGGTGGCGAGCCCCACCGCCTCGCACGCCTCGGCGAACAGCGAGTCCGAGTACGACGGCGGGAACGCGGGCAGCGGGTGGGGTCGCTCCCGCGGCGGCGCGAACGGGTTGTCGGCGGCGCCGGAGACCGACAGCTCCTCCTCGGCGGCGGCGTAGTACGGCCTGAGTTCGTCGTAGTCGATGGGCCAGTCCGCCCCCAGTCCGACCGACGAGCCGAGTTCGAAGTCCTGCTCGTGCATCCGCATCACCATCCCCTGCCAGTGGAGCGTGCTCCCGCCGATCCCCTTCACGCGGGCGGCGTTGAGGGGGTAGTGGCGGTCGCCGGTGCTGGTGTAGGCGTCGCGTTCGGGGTCGGTGTCCCACACCGGGGCGTCGGGTCCGGGCCGGAGGTGTCGCTCCATCCGCTCGGTCCGGTCGTCGGGGTCGAACCGCGGCCCCGCGTCCAACACGACGACCTCGTGGCCCGCCGCCGCCAGTTCGGCCGCGACGAGCGCGCCGGCGGGTCCGGCGCCGACGACGCAGACGTCCGCCCGCGGCGACGGTGTCCGATCGATCGCGTCCCCGCCGGCGGCGGATCCGGTGCCGTTCATTCGTCGGGACCCTCCCGGTAGGACTGGACCCCGCCGGGATGCCCCGGCGGGTTCTCCAACCCCGCCAACGACGCGCCGGTCGGCGAGGCGTACAGCGCGAACAGCAGTTCGTTCACGAGGTAGTGGCGAACACGCTGGGGATCGGTGCCGTGTGGGTCGGGGTCGACGTCGTCGACGCTCATCACCGCCAGCGCCTCCGCGCGTTCATCGCTCGACAGATCGACGTACTCCGCGCCGTACAGGCCCTCGGTGTACTCGTCGAGCGTCGTCACCGCCTCGGCGACTCCGCCCGCATTCGTGCCGTCGCCGTCGATCCGGCCGCCAACGTAGGTACGAACGAAGTCGTCGACGCCGTCGACGGACGACGGGTACACCGCGCTCGCGACCGCGACCAACGTCGCGAGTTCGTGGCTCCCTACTGCGTCGTCGCTCCGATCGCTGTCCTCGGTGGAGACGGCGGTCTCGGCGGCGCCATCGCCGTCGGAGCCGCCGCTCGCGATCGGTGCACCGCACCCGGCGAGGGATCCGACGCCGGCTACCGACAGCGCCGCCAACGCGTCGCGACGGGAGAGCTGCATTCGCCCACCGATTAGGCCGACCTAATCAAGAGGGTTGCGCTCTCCGGCCGGGGCGACGGTCGACGCGTCCTCGGCGTCCGGACCGCCTGTGACCGACGAGGGCACACGGACCGCTCCGTATGCTCGGCGTACTGGTTCGATCTGCGATTCTCGCGACGTCGCCCCCGTTCCGACGCCCGAGCGGCGCCCGGTAAGGTGCCCGTACGTGGCGGCGAGGATCCGGGGGGTTGCCGCGCGGATCCCCGAGACCCAGTAACCGACCTATAGCAAAACTCCCGGACACCGAGGCTCACCTCACGCATGTCTGACGCCGTCACGGGCGGAACTTCCGGCGACAGTTCTCTCGAGGCCACCGTCTGCCGAAGCGTCGAGGAGCTCCCCGAGAACCAGTTGAACAACCTCGTGAGACAGTCGGACCGCGGAACGCTGTTTCACCGATACGGCTGGCTGGCGGCCGTCGAGGACGGACACGTCGGCGAGCCACGCCACGTCCTCGTGACGCGAGAGGGCAACCCCGTCGGGTTCCTCCCCAACGTCGCTGTGGACCTCCCCCTCCCCGGCGCGGTCGGCGAACGGCTCGCGAACACCCTCCCGATCGAGACCGTGGAGCCGCCGCCTCCGGGCTACGGGGGGCCGATCGTGACGACCGAAGACCCCGACGTCCTCGCTCGTCTCTTCGACCAGACTGCGCTGACCGATCGACCGAGGACGGTGTCGCACTCCGTTCAGACGTTCGACACCGACGGGATCCGGTACGGTCGCTATCTCGAATCGCTGGGCTACACGGCCAAGGTGACGGAGTGTACGTTCCTGCTGGATCTGCGTGACGACTGGGAGACGATCCTGCGGGACATGGACAAGGGACGACGGCGCGGAATCCGGCGGGCGCTCGAACAGGACTACGAGGTCGAGATCCTCCCGCTTGGCGAGGAACTGCGTCGGACGTACGCCGACTACGTCTCGAACATCGAACGCGTGGGCGGGAACCGGTTGCCCGAGCGGTTCTTCGAGGCGATCCATGAACGGATCCCCGAGCGTGTCAGAGTGTTCAAGGCGACCGTCGACGGCGACGTGGTCGGACGGTACGTCTATCTCCTCGACGACGAGCGGTCGGTGTTGCATCACTGGCTGTCGGCCATCGGCGACAGCGACGAGTTCGATCGCTACCCATCGGAGCTACTGCACGCCCGGGCGATCCGATGGGGAATCGAGGAGGGGTACGATCGGTACTCCTTCGGGCCGGTCTCCCCCCACTTCTCCAACTCCGTGTTCAAGTTCAAGGAGAAGTACGGCGGAACGCCGGTCCCGATCTGCCGCTGGGAGCGCGGCACGATCCCGGGGGCGTGGACGGTCTACGACTTCGCCCGTACGCGGTATCGACGGGCACAGATCGACGCCGGGTGAGCTCGCGGTGCCGCCACTCGCGCTCCGTTCGCCGGTCACCGGTCAGGCCGTCGGCGCGGTCGTCGTCTCACTAGCCGGTTCCGGCGTCGGTTCACTCGTCGACGAGCGCGTCGACGAGTGACTCCGCCGAGTACGACGACAGCGCCCGCGCGTCGTCGTAGAGTGTCTCGACGACGTACGTCGAGTTCGTCCGCTCGACGGCGGGGATCCGCTCGAACTCCCGAAGCAGGCGGCCGACGGCGTCGTCGTCGGGCAGGTGGGCGACCGCGACGAAGTCGGTCTCGCCCATGGTCGACAACAGCGTCGTCACGCCCTCGATGTCGGCGATCGTCGACGCGACGTCCGCGTGTTCGCCCGCGTAGTCCGCGAGCACCTCGACGAGCACCGTCACGCCCAGTCCCAGCGCGTCGAGGTCGATGTCGTACAGGTCGTTCGTGATCACGCCGGCGTCCCGGAGATTGTTCAGTCGGTAATGGACGGTCGAGACGGGGATCTCGGTCTCCTCGCTGATCCGCTCCGGACTGCCGGTCTCTAGGTCGGCGATCGCCTTCAGAATGCGAACGTCGCGCTCGTCCATACCCTCACCCCCGCCGGCGAGCCTGATAGTTCCATCCGCTCCGAACGTTCGAGGTCAAGTCGATCCTCATCCGACAGCGACGATCGTTCGTGAGAGATACTTCCGACAATCTTCTCCTTAATTAGAAGTGCTTATCAACACTCGCGCACTCAGCTGGATTAGAACCAATGAATATGCGATCTGTTTGGAGTCGTGTGCCGACGACTGGCGTGCTGTTCGTTATCCTCGCGACGCTGTGGGGTGGGTCGTTCGTCGCCATCGAGGCCGGCGTGAAGGAGTGGCCGCCGTTGCTGTTCGCGGCGATCCGGTACGATCTCGCCGGGGCGCTCGTGCTCGCGGTCGCCGTCGTCCGCCGGGGACGTGTGCTTCCCCGAACCCGGGACGATCTCGTGGCCGTCGCGAGCGTCGCGGTGTTCGTGATCTTCGCCCATCACGCGCTGTTGTACGTCGGACAGGGCACGGTCCCGGGCCCCGTCGCCTCGGCGGTCGTCGCGCTCGCCCCGGTGGTGACGGCGCTGCTCGCGCCGTACGTGCTCGACGCCGGCAGGCTCGCCCCGGTCCAGTACGCGGGCGTCGCGCTCGGGTTCCTCGGCGTGGTCGCCGTGACCGATCCCGGATCCGCCGGCGGTATCCCGGTCGCCGGGACGCTGCTGGTGTTCGGGGCGACCGTCGCGTTCGCCGTCGGGACGATCCTCCTGCGCCGCGTCCGGCCGACCATCTCAGCGGCCGGCCTGCAGGGAATGGGGATGGTGACGGGCGCGGCCCTGCTCCATGGCGGGAGCCTCGCGCTCGGCGAGTCGCAGACGGTCGCCGCCTCGCCGACCGGGCTGGCGACGCTCGCGTTCCTTGTCGTCGGCCCGGGGGTGATCGCGTTCGTCCTGTACTTCCGACTGCTCGACTCCGTGGGCGCGACTCGGACGATGCTCGTCGGCTACCTCGAACCGATCGCCGCGGCCGGACTCTCGTTCGCGCTGTTCGGCTACGTCCCGACCGACGCCGCCGTGGTCGGCTTCCTCCTCGTGCTCGGCGGGTTTGCGCTCGTCGAGAGCCACGCCCTCCGCGACGCGGCCGGGGGCGCGGTCGGACGACTCCGAACGGCGATCCAGTGACACCCGGGTTCGCCCGACGGCGCGGTAGGGTGAGCGGTGACTCGGGGTGGCGATTCGAAACGTGTCTATAACTTAGGAACCGGCTTCCGATGAACGGGCATGGCACCCACTCACCGGGGCACCGAGTCCGACGACGACTCCGCGGGACTTCCGAGGCTGGAGGTGACACTCCGTCGCGCACTCGCGACCGCCGAGTCGTCCGAGACTCGGTATCACGTCCGGACCGCGCTCCAGTATCTCGAGGTGCTTCGCGCCGAACCGGGCGACGAGACCGATCCCCCTCGGCAGCCCGCCGAGGGACAGTAATCCGGTTTTCCACCGACCGAGTCCCCGAGGTCGACCGTGCTGGTCCCGAGATTCCACGAACGGCCACCCGACGCCACCGACCCCCGTAGCCGGTGGCTCTCGGTGTCACAGCAACTGGCGTCCATGTTCGAACGACTCGACGTCGATCCGCAGAGCCAGTCGTCGGTCCTCCAGCAGTCTGTCGATCCCGACGCGCTGAACGCGATCACGGAGGCCGGCACCGCGACGGTCTCGTTCGAGTTGTGGGACCACTGGGTCCGGATCACTCCGGACGCGGTCGAGGTCTACGCGCCGGACGGGGAGCGTACCCCCGACGCGGACGTCGGGGGACCGCGTTCGTAGCGACACGGACGCCGCGAGCGCGGCGGCTCGATCGGAACCCGCTCGACGGTCGCGGATCGGGTACCGCGGACGACGAGCGACTGCGAACGGAGAGTGCGCGTGGTCGTACGGGTACGACCCGGCTCGGAGGGCGTCACGTCAGCGTGTGGCCGCGGCGCCGGCAGCTCGGGGCGCCGGGGACCCGGTCGGTCCGTCGCCAGTCAGGCTCGATCAGTCAGATCTATCACGCTGTCGCGGTCGACGACCATGAACGCGTCCTCGCGGAGCATGTCCTCGTCGGTCGGGAGCACGAGGACCTCCTCTCCCCCGCTCGTCGACGTGGGGATGAAGTCCAGCTCGACGAGATCGTAGTCCAGGTCCTCGTTCGGGTCCGGATTCGGGTGGATCTCCCGCCAGGCATCGGACATCGACTGGGGCATCAGATCCCCCGCTCGATCGTGAGCTCCGCGTCGCCGTCGACGGAGACTCCCGTGAGGTTGCCGCTGAAGTAGTACGCGTCGACGCCGGAGCCGACGACCCCGATGACCTTCCCATCGCTCGCGAAGTCCTCGACGCGGTCCCAGTCGGTGCCGTCCTCCGTCCGGGTGCTCGTCTCGGTGTCCCGGACGACCTCGCCGGAGACGGTGAAGGTGTAGTTCGTCGGCCGGCCGTTGGGGTCGCCGTCGACCACGACGCGGTTCGACAGGGTATCGTCGTACGTGCGGTCGCCGTCGGTAGTACTGTCCTCGGTGGTGGTGCTGTCCTCGGTGGTGGTGCTGTCCTCGGTGGTGGTGCTGTCCTCGGTGGTGGTGCTGTCCTCGGTGGTAGTACTGTCCTCGGTGGTGGTGCTGTCCTCGGTAGTGGTGGTGTCGTCGGCAGCCGGTCCCTCGCCGTTGACCAGTTCATCGAAGGTGGTCGTCGTCCCGTTCAGCGAGACGGAGTAGCCGTATCCGTCGTCGACGGCGTAATCGAGCACGTCGCCGTTGTATCGGAACGAGTCCAGTTCGTCGGGCTGGAGGTCCTGAACCTCGATCAGCGTGTTCCCATCGCTGGTCGTGCCGATGGTGTCGGAGCCGGGTTCGGCCTTGTCTCCGAAGTCCGCCTCCCCGCTCACCACGATGTCCATGTCGAGGTCCCCGGGTTCGGCGGTGTCCGAAAGCGGGTTGTCCGGGTCGGCGTGGATGACCAGCGTGTTGTCGTACTCGACGGGGTCCGATTCGACGGTCGTCGTGCCGTCGCCCCACGGGCCAACGCCCGATTCGATCCCCTTGATCTCGTCGGAGACCGCGTAGCCGGTGACGTCCGAGGGGAGCGGGAACGCCGGCGCCCCGTCGACGATGCCGTTCCCGTCGTAGGCGGGCTCGATCCTGTCGCTGCCTGAACCTTGGAACGTACAGTTCTCGACAGTCACGTCCATCTCGCCGCCGGTCTTGTCGCGGATGATGTCGCCACTGGAGTCGTTGTAGAAGTGGCAGTTACGGACCGTGAGCGTCGACCCCGCGGCGCCGTCGTGCGCCACGATCGGGTTGCCGACGCCGTCGACGTCCATCGCGACGAAGTAACAGTTCTCGACGACGAAGTTGCCCGGATGGCGCAGACGGAGCCCGCGGCCGTTCCGCACGTTGGTGTCGTCGGTGCGAACCGGATCGGTCACCGCGATCAGACAGTTACGCACGTACGTGGTCTCGCTGACGTCGGTGCCGCGCCGGTGACCGACCCGGATGTTCGAGATGTTGCTGTTGGCCGCAACACAGTTCTCGAAGGTCATCGGGAGCTTGTCGGTGTAGGCGCCGTTGTTGCCCATCCACGCCCACGAGGAGTTTCGGACGACCGCACGCTGTCCGCCCTCCGGATTGTACATCGCGCGGTCACGCGACTCGTCGCCGCCCTCGGGCCAGTGGAACCCGTCGATCTCACAGCCGGACACGACGTACAGCCCGGCACGAGCCTCAGTGTTGCGTCCGCGGACGACGATGTTCTCGAGCCGTCCCTCGATCCAGCCGTCCATCGTGCCTCCCTCGAGGTTCACGACGACGTCGCCGGGATTGCCCTCCCCGATCAGCGCGTCGCCCGGGCCGATGTCGAGGTCGTCGTCGTTCCAGGTGTACTCGCCGGCCGGGATCCTGACCTCGCCGCTGGGCGAGCTGTACTCGCCGAAGTCGCCGGCCGCGGTGGCCGCCTCACTCGCGAGCGCCCCGGCGCCGCCGACTGCCGCGAACGCGCCGATGCCCTTCAACAGCGTCCGGCGGCTCGCGTGGGTAGTCTCCGACTTCTGTTCGGTAGTTGATTCCTTCTCGGCTCCGTCCCCGGAATGGCTGTCTGCCATGGTCGGGAAGGGAGCGATTATACGTAAGTAGGATTTGACGATATCGCTCCCGATCGCCGGTACGATAGCGCTACTTACGGTCGAACGAGGGTACGTTCCCCATACACTGTCGTTCGTTCGATGATCGAATGCCTTCAGGATGGCTACGCGCTCGGCGGGCCCGCGTCGACGCGCCGGATCGGTCGGTACGTTCGTCCTTCGCCGCTGACAGCACATGTCGTGAGCCGGTAGGCACCGACAAACACGCCGTGAGAGGCGTTCAACCGGCCGTTTCGTGCTCATCCGCAACGGGACGCAGGGTCGATGAGATCCTCCGTTAGGGAGTGCCGAACTCCGAGAGGCTCGGGATACCCACCGCGGTGGCGCTCACCATAACAAAGGCCGAACTCGCCGTGGCTCGCCCCGTGAGTGACCGAGATCAAACCGAGTTACGTACGCTTCTGGTCGGGATCGACGGAGCCTCGTGGTCCGTGCTCGACCCGTTACGCGAGGAAGGGGTGGTTCCGACGCTCGGCTCACTGTTCGCCCGTGGCGCCGTCGGCGACCTCGAGTCGCAGCTTCCCCCGTGGACGCCCAGCGCGTGGCCGTCGTTGTACACCGGAGTTAATCCCGGTAAGCACGGCGTATTCGACTTCCTCAAGTTCGACGGGTACGACTGGGACCTCGTTGATCGGGGCGACGTCCACGAGTACGCGCTGTGGGAGCTGCTGGATCAGCGCGGGCTTCGAAGCGTCGTCGTGAACGTCCCGGTGACCGCTCCCCCGAGGCCGTTCGACGGCGCACTCGTCCCCGGCTACATCGCCCCCGAGGACCCGACCTGCCACCCCGAGGGAACCATGGCGGACCTCCGGTCCGACATCGACGACTACCGGGTCTACGCGCCGCCGGACGTCACCGGCGACGAACAGATCGACTGGTACGAGCGGCTTACTCGGATGCGCGGGGCCGCGTTCCGTCGCCTGGCCGACGAGTACGACCCCCACTTCGGATTCGTCCAGTTCCAACAGACCGACACCGTCTTTCACGAGCGACCGACGGACGAGCGCGCCGTCCGAACGGTGTTCTCGGCCGTCGACGACGAGATCGGACGGATCCTCGACGTCTGCGATCCCGACACGGTGATCGTCGCCAGTGACCACGGGATCGGGCCGTACGACGGGCCGGAGTTCCGCGTGAACTCCTTCCTTCGCGACGAGTCGTACGTGCACACGACGACTGGCGAGGGGGGAATGCCGTCGTGGGGCGAGATTGCACGCGACGACGGCGAGTCCCGGTCGATGGTCGGCCGACTTGTCAGGGCGGCCTCCAAGCTCGGGGTGACGAGCCAACGGATCAACAGGGTGCTGTCGGCGCTTCGGCTCGACGGGTACGTCCTCGATCACGTCTCGCCCGAGACGGTGCGTGCGGCGGCCGAGCGGGTCGACTTCGCGGAGTCCACGGCGTACATGCGCTCACGGACGGAGCTCGGTGTCCGAATCAACAAGGCGGGCCGGGAGCCTGAGGGAGTGGTCCCCCCGAGCGAGTATTCCTCGGTTCGGGACGAACTGATGGACGCGCTCCGAGCCGTGCGGACGCCCGACGGCGAGCGGGTGTTCGAGGCGGTCGTTCCCAGCGAGGACGTGTACCACGGCCCTCACGTCGACGAGGCGGTCGACATCGTCACGGTCCCCCGCGCGTTCGACGTGTACCTCTCCGCGTCGGTCCGCGAGGAGCAGTTCGGTCCCCCCTCCGAACCGTGGAACCACAAGCCGACGGGCATCGTCTCGCTGACCGGGATGGGCGTCGACGCCGACGAACCGATCGTCGGCGCGCACCTGTTCGACGTCGCGCCGACGGTACTGTCGGCGCTCGGCGTCCCGCCGAACGAACGTATGGACGGGGGGACGCTCCGGCCGATGTCGTCGGTTTCGCCCGCTGAGTACGCCCCGTTCACCCGGGGACGGACCGAACGCGCCGGCACCGACGCCGTCGAGGCGCGTCTCTCGACGCTCGGGTATCTCGAGGGGGAGCGATGAGTATCGAGGTCCGTCGAGTCGACGACGACGAACGGTGGAACGGGTACCTCGAACACGCGACCACGCCGACCCCGTTTCACTCCGCGGCGGTGTTGGACGTGCTCGCGTCCGCGGCGGACGCGACGCTCCACCGCCTCGGGGGGTTCAAGGGGCAGGAGCCGGTGGGACTGTTCCCGCTGTTCGAGGTCGACCGCGGCCCCGTCACCGGGGTGTTCTCGCCGCCGCCGGACCTGAAGGTCCCGTACCTGGGCCCGACGCTCGTCGTGCGGGGCGGCGCACCGAAGCGTCGGCGGCTCGACCGTCAGCACCACGAGTTCGTCGAGCGGACGATCGACCGCATCTCGGAGTCGGTGAACCCCGCGTTCGTCCACGTTCGAACGGCTCCGGGCTACGACGACGTTCGCCCGTTCTCGTGGAACGGGTACGAGGCGAACCCGCGGTACACGTACGTGATCGACCTCGAGCTGTCGGAGGACGACCTGCTCGACAGTTTCAGTTCGGACGCCAGACAGAACGTCACCGACGACTACGACGTGGACTACGAGATCTGCGAGGGCGACGCCGCAGACATCGAGCGGATCGTCGCCCAGACCGCGGACCGACACGCCGAACAGGGGGAGGCGTTCCCGATCGACTCCTCGTTCGTTGTCGACCTGTACGAGGCCGCGCCGGACGGGGCGGTCCGCCCCGTCGTCTGCCGAATCGACGGGGAGTTCGCCGCCGGGACCGTCTGTCTCGAGGCGCACGACGTCGCGGTCCGATGGGTCGGATCCGCGAAACCCACGTGTGACATTCCGGCGAACGACCTGATCGACTGGGAGTACTGTCGTCGCTCGGCCGAACGAGGGGTCGACTCCTTCGACCTCGCGGGCGCGAACTCGCCGCGGATCGCCGAGTACAAGGCGAAGTTCGCGCCCGACCTCGTGCCGTACTACCGGGTGAAGAGCGCCTCGCGGACGATGGACGTGGCCGTGTCGTTGTACGATAAACTGCGGTGACGCGTCCGTCCCGGGTCGAACCGGGCTCCGTCGGAACTCGGACTATTGGCGCGACTCGACGGCGAGTCGGCCGTCCGAGGACACGCGGACCTCGACGGCGTCGTAGGTGAACGAGAGGTCGACCTTTGAGTCGGGCTGTCGAAGAAGGGTGTCGAGTGCGTCCCCGTCGACGTACTCGTTGAGGACCGGAAGCTGGTCCTCCTCGACGTCGAGCGTCTCCGCGACGGTGACGACGACGGCGGTACTCGGGCTCTCGAACTCGGTCCAGTCGGTGCGGTGGGCCGGTGTCTCAACATCCATTTCCCCCGTGGCGCTGTTGTCAACCGTCATATATACTAACCGATCGAATGATGTTTACGAGTTACCGCTGATAAGTGCTCCGATACGCTCGCAGGTAGTGTCAGATATCGGGGCGTTCCGGCACGACGAGTAGGCTGCCCGTTCCACCGTCCCACGCGCCCGATCCCCTACTGACGGTTTTCCGCCCGGGAGTTAATAACATATATCCTATACACCTTATCACGACGGCCCCGAGTATATAAGATACGCGGGACCCCGTTCCACCCGACCGATGGCGCGCTCCGCGATATCTTCGAACGCGAACAGATCCGTGTTCCGGTGCCCGGAGAGCCCGCACACATCGGTCCGTCGATCCGACGGCTCAGCGGTCGACCACTCTACTTCCGGAGACTGAAACCGGCGAGCGACGGTTAGAACGCCGCTCAGCTCCACGTCCGCAGCTCCCGGTCCTCGAACGCGTCTCCCCCTTCCTGCCCGGGACTCTCGTCGAGGTCCGCCGCTCGCGAGCAGTCCATGCATCGGCGAACGACGTTCCTGTTGTCCCCGAACACTCGTGCGAACCGTTCCGTGACGTGAGTTCCGCAGGTCACACACTCTGGCATACGTGGGCACCGGGGCGGGGACGTGTATTGTTATACAGCCTCGAACGACCGGCGGACCGACACCCGACGCCGTAACCCACTCATACTCACCGAGTTCCGGAGGGTCGTCGCGATCGCGGGACGCCATCGGCGACCGGATCCGCCGACCCTCGGAACGTCGCTTGCGGGCGTTCAGCCGTCGGATTCGTCCGCCGCCTGGTTCTCGCCCGTTCGGAGTCACAGGCCGGGTAACCTCGCAAACGCGCCCATAACAATGTGCGAAACCGGGGATGGAGAGACAACCGCCACCGGCGGAACACGAGACATGTCCCCACGAAGGAACGCAGCGACGAACGGAGCAACGCACCACCCAGGATGTCCCGACGCGGAACGTCCGATCCGGAGCGATCCCGTGCGGATCGACGCCAGGGAACGGACGCACGAGGCGCTCGGGAGGGGTGACCATGACTGACGCGTACGGACACGCCCGGGCCGACGGGGGAACCCCGGTCCCCGAGCGCGCCTCGGACGCGTCGGTCCATCCGGGCGCGACGATCAAACGCGATGCCGACCGCGGGCCGACCTTCG
The DNA here is from genome assembly GCF_009831625.1 of Halobaculum saliterrae. Taxonomy (GTDB): domain Archaea; phylum Halobacteriota; class Halobacteria; order Halobacteriales; family Haloferacaceae; genus Halobaculum; species Halobaculum saliterrae. The sequence continues at coordinate 47,919 of NZ_WUUS01000002.1, forward strand.
GGACCGAACCCACGGTCCGTGAGGGAACCGTGATCTACGCGGACGTCGAGGTCGGCGACCGATTCACGACGGGCCATCACGCGGTCGTCCGCGAGGGGACGACCGTCGGCGACGACGTGCTCGTCGGCACGCAGTCGGTGCTGGACGGCGACTGCACCGTCGGCGACGACGTCAGCATCCAGACCGGGGTCTACTGCCCCACCGGTACCACCATCGGCGACCGCGTGTTCCTCGGCCCGCACGCGGTGCTCACGAACGACCCGTACCCGATTCGAACCGATGCGGACCTGGAGGCCCCGACGCTCGAGGACGACGTCTCGGTCGGCGCGAACGCGACGGTCCTCCCGGGCGTCACCGTCGGCGAGGGCGCGTTCGTCGCCGCGGACGCGCTCGTGACCGAGGACGTCCCCCCCGGGACGCTCGCGGTCGGCTCGCCCGCCGAGTTCCGGCCGCTCCCCGAGGAGCTGGAGGGGGGGAACGACCAGTGATCCCCCTGGCAAGCCCCGACATCGGGGACGACGAGCGCGACGGGGTGGTCGACGTGCTCGACTCGGGACAGCTCGCGGACGGCGAGGAGGTCCGGGCGTTCGAACGCGAGTTCGCCCGCTACTGTGGCACGGACCACGCGGTGGCGACGACGAACGGGACGACCGCCCTCCACGCCGCCTTCGAGGCGCTCGGCGTCGGCGAGGGCGACGCGGTCGTCACGACGCCGTTCTCGTTCATCGCGAGCGCGAACGCGGTCGTCCACGCCGGCGCCGAGCCGGTGTTCGCCGACGTCGAGCCGACGACGCTCACGCTCGACCCGGACCGCGTCGCGGACGTGCTCGCCGAGCGGGACGACGTGGCGGCGATCCTCGCGGTGCACATCTACGGCATGCCCGCCGACATGGACCGACTGCGCGCGCTCGCCGACGAGCACGACGTGGCGCTCGTCGAGGACGCCGCGCAGGCGCACGGCGCGACCTACGAGGGCGAACCCGTCGGGAGCCTCGCCGACGCGGCCTGCTTCTCGTTCTACCCGACGAAGAACATGACCAGCGGCGAGGGCGGGATGATCACGACCGACGACGAGGCGCTCGCAGAGCGTGCCGCCCGTTTCTGTGACCACGGTCGCACGGTCGACTACCGGCACGGCGAGGTGGGACACAACTTCCGGATGACGAGCCTGTGTGCGGCTATCGGCCGCGCGCAGTTGGAGAAGCTCCCCGAGTACAACCTCGCCCGCCGCGGCAACGCCGCCTACCTCACCGAGAACCTCGCCGACACGCCGGTCGAGACGCCCGTGGAGCCGGACGGACGAACGCCGGTGTACCACCAGTACACGGTCCGCTCGGACCACCGCGACCTGCTGGAATCACACCTCGCGGACCACGGCGTCTCCTCGGCGGTGTACTACCCGGTCCCGATCCACGAGCAGCCGGCGTATCCGGACGTGGAGGCGTCGCTTCCGGTCGCCGAGCGCGCCGCAGAGCGAGTCCTCTCGCTGCCGGTTCACCCCGACCTCTCGGTGTCCGACCTGCGGACGATAACCGACGCCGTCGCACGGTTCGAGCACAGCGAGCGGGTGCCCGATGCGCCCGCGACCGAGGAGCGGGTGGACTCGTGAGCGTCGCCGACGATGCCGCCGAGGAGGCGGCCACGGACGGTCCCACCGCCGTCGGCGTCATCGGCGTCGGGAGCATGGGGCGCAACCACGCGCGCGTCTACCGCGAGCTCGCCGACGTCGAACTCGTCGGCGTCGCCGACATGGACACGGAGGCGGCCGAGCGCGTCGCCCGCGAGTACGGCACGGTCGCGTACGATACCGGCGACCTCCTCGGGGTCGCCGACGCGGTGAGCGTCGCGGTCCCGACGGGCGCGCACGCGCCGGTACTCGAACAGTGCATCGACGCCGGCGTGCACGCGCTCGTCGAGAAACCGTTCGTCGACGACCTCGCCGTCGGACGCGAGCTGGCCGCCCGGGCCGAGGAGGCCGACGTTACCGTTCAGGTGGGTCACATCGAGCGCTTCAACCCGGCGGTGCGCACGCTGTTGCGTATCCTCCCGAACCTCGACGTGCTCGCGGTGGACGCACGCCGGCTGGGTCCGCCCACCGATCGGGACCTCGACGGCACCGTCGTCTCGGACCTGATGATCCACGACATCGACGTGATCAGCGCGATAACCGACGCCCGTCCCGGCACGCTCGGCGCCACGGGCGCGGTCGACGGCGACTACGCCACGGCGCAGTGCGTCTTCGAGGACGGCACGGTCGCGACGTTCACGGCCAGCCGGGTCACCAGGCGGAAGGTCAGGCGGCTGGAGATCACCGCCCGCGAGTGCTTGGTCGTCGTCGACTACATCGCGCAGACGGTCGAGATCCACCGGAGCGAGGTGCCCGAGTACATCGAGTCCGGCGGCACCGTTCGGCACCGCACCGAGAGCGTCGTCGAGCGGCCGTTCGTCGAGACGGGCGAGCCGCTGAAGGCCGAGCTCGGGGCGTTCATCGAGGCGATACGCGAGGGCACCGAGCCGGAGGTCACGATGGAGGACGGCCTCGCCGCGGTCGAGTTCGTTCGACAGATCGAGGGCCTGATCGGGATGGAGGAGGAGATCTCTGCGCGCCAGGAGGTGACGCGATGAGCGAGCACGCCGAACGCTTCGCGCCGCTATACGGCAGCGACCGCCCCGAAGAGGCGCAGCGATCGTCGTTCCGCGACGGGGCGTTTCCCGTCGCCGTCTACGGCCTCGGCAAGATGGGGCTCCCCATCGCGGGCGTCTTCGGTGAGACGACCGGCGCGGTCACCGGCGTCGACATCGACGAGTCGGTCGTCGAGGGGATCAACGACGGTGAGTGCCACGTCCGTAACGAGCCAGGTCTCGACGACCTCGTCGCCGACCTGGTCGATGACGGGTCGCTGCGGGCGACGACTGACGCCGTCGGGGCCGCCGAGGACGCCCGGATCCACGTCGTCATCGTCCCGACGCTGATCACCGAGGACCACCAGCCCGACACCTCCGTCGTCACGAGCGTCGCCCGCGACATCGCGGAGGGCTTGGCCCCGGGCGATCTGGTCTGCGTCGAGTCGACGCTGCCGCCGGGGACCTGCCGCGACGTGCTCGCGCCGCTGTTGCGGTACGAGAGCGGCCTTGAGGCCGACGAGTTCGGGCTCGCCTTCTGTCCCGAGCGCACCTCCAGCGGCCGCGCGCTCGCGGACGTCCGCGGGGCCCACCCGAAGGTCGTCGGCGGCGACGACGCGGAGAGCACCCGCGCGGCGGCGCTGGTGTACGACGAGCTCACCACGAACGAGGTGATCCCCGTCTCCGACACGACGACGGCGGAGGCGGTGAAGGTGTTCGAGGGGCTGTACCGCGACGTGAACATCGCGCTGGCGAACGAGCTGGCGCGGTTCACCGACGAGCTCGGGATCGACGTGCGCGAGGCGATCGACGTGGCGAACACGCAGCCGTACTGCGACATCCACGACCCCGGCCCGGGCGTGGGCGGCCATTGTATCCCGTATTACCCGTACTTCATGCTCAACTGGCTGGAGACGCCGGCGCCGCTGCTGGCGAGCGCCCGGAGCGTGAACGACGCCACGCCCGTTCACGTGGTCGACCTCCTCGAGGCCAGACTGGAGGAGCGGGACGGGACTCTCGGGGGGTCGACCGTCGTCGTCCTCGGACTCACGTACCGCGCCGGCGTCGCCGAGACCCGCGCGAGCCCGGCGATCGACATCTGCCGCACGCTCGACGACCGCGGCGCGACGGTGTACGCGAGCGATCCGCTCGTCGACGCCGAGGGCGTCCCAGCGACGTGGGTCCACCCGGAGGAGGTGGGCGCCATCGATGCCGACGCGGTCGTGCTCGCGACCGATCACGACGAGTTCGACGCCATCGACTGGCGCTCGTTCCCCTCGTCGACGGTGCTGATCGACACGCGGGACGTGCTCGACTCCGACCGACTCGGCCGCGACGTGTACGTCGTCGGGAGGGGAGCGTGATCGCGGACGGGTTCACTACGGAGGCGTACCTCGACCTCCTCGACGCGGCCGACGAGGGCGGCTACGACTTCCTCACGGTCGCCGACTACCTCGCGACGGCGCCCGAGGACCGTCCAGAGCGGTTCCTCGTCCTCCGACATGACGTCGACCGGAAGGTCGGTAACGCCGCGCGGATGGCCCGTCTCGAGGCTGACCGGGGCGTCGAGGCGACCTACTACGTCCGCACCGGAACGTTCGATCCGGAGTTCGTCCACACGCTCGAGGCGCTCGGCCACGAGGTCGGCTACCACTACGAGGACTACGTCCGCGCCGACGGCGACCTCGACGACGCTCACGACCGATTCGCACGACATCTCCGGCTGTTCCGGCGCCACTGCGACGTGGAGACCGTCTGCATGCACGGCAATCCGCTGTCGCCCCACGACAACCGCGACATGTGGACCGTGCCGGGGGCGCCCGAGTTCGCCGGGTACGGCCTCCTCGGGGAGGCGTACCTCTCGATGGACTTCGTCGACGTGACGTACTTCTCCGACACCGGCCGCACCTGGCGCGACGGCGCGCTGAAGATCAAGGACCACACCGTCGGCGACAGCGCAAAGGCGGTCTCGGCGGGCGAGACGGCCGAACTCGCGGCGCTCCTCCGCGCGGGCGCCGTGGAGCGCGGCTGCCTGCTCGTTCACCCCGAACGCTGGGCCGACTCGGTACCGGAACTGCTCGTCGAACGCTCGAAGGACGGCGCCATCAACGCCGTGAAACGCGGACTGCGGCTCGTCCGCACCCCATCACCCCCCTCATCCACATCATGACGACGATCACGATCGGCCTCGACGGCGCGAACTGGGACCTGATCGGCGACTGGCTCGACGACGGCGACCTGCCGAACCTCCAACGTCTCATCGACGACGGCGTTGGCGGCGTCTCCGAGAGTTGCCTGCCACCCATCACCGTTCCGAACTGGAAGTGTTACTCGACGGGGAAGAACCCCGGTAAGCTCGGCGTGTTCCGGTTCGACCGGATCGACACCGAGAACCGAACGCACGTCTTCCACGACGCGACGGACTTCAAGAGCGCGGAGCTGTGGGACTACCTCAACGACGAGGGCCACACCGCCGGCGTCATCAACAAGCCGTCGACGTATCCGCCGAAGGACCTCGACGGCTTCGTCGTCGCCGGCGGTCCCGACGCCTCCGAGACGGAGTACCGCTCGCTGGAGCGCGGCTTCGCGACGCCCGACGACGTCGAGACGTTCCTCAGGGACGAACTCGACTATCGAGTCCACCCCAAACCGATGATCTCCCCCACGGAGAAGGGCGAGGAGGAGGTCGAGGCCGTCCTCGATCTGGTGGACCTCCGGTTCGAGGCCGCGAAGGCGCTCATGGAGCGCGAGGACCCCGACTTCCTCCACCTGACGGTGTTCTACAGCATGGCGCTCCAGCACTACTTCTACGACGGCGAGCCGGTCAAGCGCGCGTGGCAGCGCATCGACGCGCACCTCGGCGACTTCCTCGACGAGGGCCACGACGTGCTCGTGATGTCGGACCACGGCACCTGCGACGTGGATGCCGTGTTCTACGTGAACGTCTGGCTCCAGCAGCAGGGATACCTCTCGGTCGAGAACAACATCGACGGCGTGCTCCGGAAGGCGGGGATCACTCGCGAGCGCGCGCTGTCGGTCGCCAAGCGGTTCGGAATGGTCGAGACCCTCAGCAGGATCGTTCCCGAGGGGATCCAGAAGGTGGTCCCGTGGGACGAGGGGGTCAAACGCGAGCGCGTGCTGTCGATCCTCGACTGGGACGAGACGGAGGCCGTCGCCAGCAACCAGGGACCGATCTACCTGACGCGGTCGCCCGACGACCCCGGCTACGAGGAGTTGCGGACGGAACTGATAGAGGGCTTGGAATCGCTGCGCCATCCAGAGACGGGGACGCCGCTGGTCCGGGCCGTCCACCGCGGCGAGGAGCACTACGAGGGCCCCTACGCCGACGACGCGCCGGACCTGATCCTCGATCAGGGCGACGGCGTCCACACGAGCGACGCGATCGGTCCCGACGAGGCGATCGCCGACTCCGGCGTCTGGCGCGGCGGCAACATGCCAGACGGGGTATTCCTGTTCTCCGGGCCCAGCTTCCGGTCGGATGGGCTCACCGAGCACGCGCGGATCGTCGACCTCGCGCCCACGCTGCTGCACGCGATGGGCGCGGCCGTCCCCGACGACCTCGACGGCGAGGTGCTGGACGTGTTCGCGCCCGGAAGCGACCCGGCGGAGCGCCCGGTACGAACGCGCGAGCCGCTCTCGGGGGACCGAATCGGGGAGGAGACGGACGACGCCGAGGTGGAGTCCCGACTCGCCGACCTGGGCTATCTGGAGTGACCGCGATGCGCGTCCTCGTCGACGTGAGTCACCCGGCGCACGTCCACCTCTTCCGGAACGCGATCGCGGCGCTCGACGACCGGGGCCACGAGGTCCGCGTCGTCAGCCGCGAGAAGGACGTGACGACCGACCTACTCGACGCCTACGGGATCGACCACGTCCCGCTGTCGACGAAGGGCGCCGGCGGCGCCGTCGAGACCGCCCGCGAGTGGACCGCTCGGGGCGCCCGACTCCTTCGCGTCGCTGCCGGCTTCCGCCCGCACGTCGTGCTCAGCAGGCTCAACCCGACCGCAGCGTACGCCTCGCGGCTGGTCGGTGCGCCGAACGTCGTCTTCCACGACACCGAGCAGGCCGGGCTGCTCGACCGCGCGACGACGCCGTTCGCGTCGGTCGTGTGTACGCCCGCCGAGTTCGACCGCGACGTGGGCGACCACCAGGTCCGATACGAGGGGTACCACGAGCTCGCGTACCTCCATCCCGCCCGGTTCGACCCGGATCCGAGACGGCTCACTGACGCGGGCGTCGACCCCGACGAGCCGTTCTCGGTCGTCAGACTCGTGGAGTGGACCGCGCACCACGACGCCGGCGCCGCCGGGTTCGGGCCGGACACCGTCCGCGAGTTGATCGACAGGCTCGGGGAGTCGGGAGCGGTGTACCTCTCCAGCGAGGGCGACCTCCCGCCCGACTTGGCGGAGCACGAGGCGCCCGTCGCCTACGACGCCGTGCTCGACCTGCTCGCGTACGCCGACTGCTACGTCGGGGACTCGGGGACGATGGCGACGGAGGCGGCGCTGCTTGCGACCCCGTCGGTCCGGTACGACCCCTACGACGACGACATGGGGAACTTCGAGACGCTCGCGGATCGGGGGCTCGTCGACTCTCGCGCCGACGAGCGTGCGGCCGTCGAGCGGGCGGTCTCGCTCGCGGCCGACCCGGAGGCTGGGGACCGCTGGCGTCGTCGCCGTCGCCGCCTGCTCGGCGAGAAGGTGGACGTGACGGCGTTCATGGTCGAACTCGTCGAGGAGGTGGGCGCGCCGTGAGCCGCCCCGACTTCCTCCCCGGCAACGACGACCTCACGTGGCCCGACGGCCGCGAGCCCCCGGAGGAGCGTCCCGTCCCCGACGGTCACGAGTTCACCCTCCTGCTCACCCACGACATCGATCGGCCGTACAAGACGTACCAGTCGATCTACTACGCGCTGACGCAGCCGGATCGCCGGGCGTACCACCTCTCGACGCTGCGCCCCGGGGTGAACCCCTACTGGCGCTTCGAGGACCTCATGGCCCTCGAGGACGACCTCGGTGTTCGTTCGGCGTGCTACGTGCTCGACGAACAGCGGCTGTTCCGCGACCGCCCCGTCACGGAGTGGCTGACGATGGAGGGTTGGCAGCTGTTCGCCGGCAGGTACGACCCGACGGACCCCGAGGTCCGCGACGCGCTTCGCGCGCTCGACGACGGCGGCTGGGAGATCGGCCTGCACGGCTCATACGAGTCGTTCGACGACCCCGAACGACTCGCGAGCGAGAAGGAGACGGTCGAGTCGATCGTCGGCCACCCCGTCACCGGCGGTCGTCAGCACTACCTCAACCTCGTGACGCCCGACACCTGGGAACACCAGCGCGCGCTCGGCCTGCGCTACGACTGCAGCCTCGGAACGAGCGCCGAGCCGGGCTTCCACCACGGTCACGGGATCAGGCGCCCCTTCGGCGCCGACGACGGGTTCGTCGTGTTCCCGCTGACGATCATGGAGCAGTCGATCCCGGACCCTGGTGCGGAGTTCGACGCCGCGTGGGCGACCTGCGAGGACCTCCTGCGCGAGGCGCGCGAGGAGGGCGCCGTGATGAGCGTGCTGTGGCACCTGCGCCACCTGGCGCCCGCGGAGTTCCCCGGGCATCGACGGATCTACCGGAAGCTGATCCGTCGGGCACAGGAACTGGGCGCGTGGGTCGGCTCGCCCGGCGCGTTCTACGAGGAGATGGATCTCGGGGACACCGGCAACTCCGCCGGGGCGTCCACGGACAGATCGGCCACGGACGGGTCCGCCGCGGAGAGATCCGACGCGACGAGAGGGAGGACGACGCACCGGACGGCCCCCGACCCGTCGGAGGATCGGTAGCCACCGATCGCCGTCGTCTCCGTGGGTATCCTCCGTATAACAATCCCCCGTTCGACCCCCCGTCCCCATACATGGAGATCCGACGGATTTCACTCGAGGAGTGGAAGGAGGCACTCCCGAACGACGGGTTCGAGGTGTTCCACACGCCCGAGGCGCTCGAGGCGCTCGAGGCTCACGCCAGGGGAGAGATGCGACTGTACGGCGGATACAAGGGCGAGCAGCCGATCGGCCTCGCGCCGGTGTTCGTTCGCGAGCAGGCGTTCGGCACGGCGGCGCTGTCGCCGCCGCCGGGGTTCGGGATCCCCCGACTGGGGCCGCTCGTCATGCCGACCAGCCCGAAGCAGCGCAAGCGCGAGCGGGTGAACGGCCGATTCACCGAGGGGCTGCTGGAGGAGATCGACGTCGACGCCTCGACGACGGTGTTCCGGATGGTGTGTCCGACCAGCTACGCGGACCCACGCCCCTTCCGTTGGTCGTCGCTGTCGGTCGAGCCGACGTTCACCTACCACCTCCAGATCGACGAGGACACCGACGCGCTGTTGCGCTCGTTCTCGAAGAGCCTCCGACGCGAGATCCGGGACGCCGACGACGCGGACTGCTCGTTCGAGGTCGGGGACCGCGCCGATGTCCGCCGGATCTTCGAGCAGGCGCGCGACCGCTACGCCGAACAGGACCGAGACTTCTCGCTGACGTGGCCGTACGTGCGCGACCTCACGGACGCGCTCTCGGCGGTCGACCGGTGTCGCCCCTACGTCGTCCGCGACGGCGACGGCGACTTCGTCAGCGGGATCGTCGTGTTGTACTCCGACGACGCCGCGTACTTCTGGCTCGGCGGCGCGATCGCGACGCTCGACGGCACGACGGTCAACAGCGCCCTCCACTGGCGGATCGTCCGCGACATCGCCGCGGACGAGCCACGGGCGTCGGTCGACACCTACGACCTGATGGGCGCCAACACCGAGCGGATATGTCAGTACAAGAGTAAGTTCGGCGCCGACCTCGTGCCGTACTACACCGTCGAGTCCGCGGGCGCGGGGATGCGCGCGGCGAAGACCGCCTACCGGCTGATGGGCAGGTGATCGATGCGGGTGCTCAACCTCGTCACGAACGAACGGGCACGCTTCTTCGGCCAACAGCGGGCCACACTCCGCGCGCTGGGCGTCGACGAGACCACCCTGACCGTCCCCGGCGATCACACCTACGACAACGGATCCACGAACGAGCGGTCAGTGATCGACTACCTCGAGTTCCTCCCGCGAGTCGTTCGGCGCTCGTTCGGTGGGTTCGACATCGTCCACGCGAACTACGGTCTGACGGCGCCGCACGCGCTCGCGCAGGTTCGCCTTCCGGTGGTGCTCTCGCTGTGGGGGACAGACCTGATGGGCAGGTTCGGTCCGGTCGTGAAGGCGTGCGCCCGTCACGCTGACGCCGTCGTCGTAATGTCACGGCGCATGGCCGAAGAGCTCGACCAGCCGTGTCACGTCATCCCCCACGGCGTCGACCTCGACCTCTTCGAGCCGATGCCGACCGGTGACGCCCGCGCCGAGTTGGGATGGGGCGCCGACGCGAGCCACGTGCTGTTCCCGTACCCGCCGGGCCGCGGGGTGAAGGATTACCCGCGCGCCGAGCGGGTGGTCGAGCGCGTCCGCGACCGGATCGACGACGAGGTCGTGTTCCACACCGTCAACGGCGAGCCCCACGAGCGGATGCCGCTGTACATGAACGCCGCCGACGTGCTCCTGCTCACGTCCCGCCGCGAGGGGTCGCCCAACGCGGTGAAGGAGGCGCTCGCGTGCAACCTCCCCGTCGTCGCCACCGACGTCGGGGACGTGCCCGAACGGCTCGACGGGGTCTCCCACTCGCGAGTCGCTCGAAGCGACGCCGAGCTCGTCGACGGCGTCGTCGCGGCGCTTCGGGCGGGCGAGCGCTCGAACGGCCGCGGGGCCGCCGAGGAGGTGTCCGCCGAGGAGACCGGGGCTCGCCTGTTGGGCGTGTACGAGGAGGTGCTCTCGTGAGCGCGATGCCACCCGGAAACCGCCGGACGAACTGCCCCGTCGAACCGTACCCGGCCTATAACAATCACCGGAGGCTCCGGACCTCCGCCAATCGGTACCCCCATCAATGAGACCTCTGCACCGCCGTTCCGTCGGGTTCGGACTGTTGATCGGCTACGTCGCGTTGCTCGTGGCCATCGTCATCGCCAACCGGTCGCCAGCCTCCGGCTACGAGCTATCGCTGTACGCCGCGACGCCTGCGGTGGTCTGGGCCGGCCTCGGTGTTGCCGCCCTGGCTGGGCTGCTGACCGCGCTGTCGACACGGCCGGCGACCCGGCTCCACCATGCCGGCCTCGGACTCGTCGGCATGTCGGCGATCATGCTCACCGCGATGCCGATCCTTCGTGGCTACCGCTTCTACGGCGCCGGGGACTCGCTCACACACCTCGGCTGGGCTCGGGAGATCGCCGCCGGGTCCCTCCCGGCGACGGACCTCCTGTATCCGGGAATCCACACGTTCTCGGTCGCCGTTGCGACGTTGACCGGGATCCCGCTCGCACAGGCGATGCTGTACGTGACACTCGTGGTCTTCCCGCTGGTGTTCCTCGTCACCGTCCCGCTGATCGTGAGGCTGATCGCCGGTACGCCGTGGGCGTACACCTTCGGGCTCGCCGCAGCGGCGCTGTTCGTGCCGATCAACAACATCAGCGTCCACCCGGTCGCGCATCCCACCAGCCAGGCGATCCTGCTCGTCCCGCTGTGGATCCTGGTCACGCTCACGTACACGTACGGGCTCAGTACCGACTCCGTCCCGTCCCCGTCGAGCGAGGGAACGCCGTCCCCGAAGCGCGCGATCCCGGACGGTGGCTGGCGGAGCGGCCCGACGGCGATCGGCGTCGTGATGGCTGTGGTCTCCGGGGCACTCGTGTTGTATCACCCTCAACAGGCGCTCAACGTCGCGCTGGTGCTGGCAGCGATCGCCGTGGTGCAATTGGCCCTCAGTTGGCTCCGTCCCGGCTTGGCAGTTACCGGTCATCGCTGGCTCGGCGTCCAGGCCGTGATCGTCGTCGTGATGTTCCTCCTGTGGGCGCCTCGATTCGAGCGCACGGTCGGAACGATCACGTTCACGCTCGGCAGTTTCCTCACCGGCGAGACGGCCACCGGGACTGTGGTCGCGGCGAAGTCTGCCTCCCTGCTCTCGTTGGGTGGCAGCCTGCTTACGCTGTCAGTGAGACTGTTCCTCGCTGGGGCTGTCCTCTCGCTGATCGCCGGTTTGCTCGTGGTCGCTGTGCTCCTCGGACGGGTTGAGCGGGGCCTCACCGACACCTCGGTACGGTATCTGGCGGTGGCGCTGGTTCCACCGTTCCTCGTGTTCCTGCTCGTATTCACCATCGGTGCCGGCGACATGTACATGCGGTATCAGGGGTTCATCATGGTGTTCATCACCGTGCTGGGCGCCGCCGGGATCTCCCTCGCCGTCGACCGCCTCGACGCGTCGGTCAAACCGGGCACCGGACGGGCACTCGCGCTCGTGTTGTTGTTGGTGGTGTCGCCCGTCGCCGCGATGGGGTACCACAGTTCGCCGTACATATTTCAGCCCACGTCCCACGTCACCGAGAGTCAACTCGACGGGTACGCGGCCTCGTTCGAGCATCGAGGTGAGGGGATCGAGTTCACGGGACTGCGAGGCGGCCCTGAACGGTACGTCGACTACTACTACGGGTCCCAGAACGCCCGCACGACGCTGGAGTTCCCCGGGTACAGCGACAGAGTCACGCCGGAGGTGTTCAACGCGGGGGCGTACACGTCGACATATGACGAGCCGCGGTACCTCGGTATCACCCAGTCGGAGTATGAGCGCGAGGTCCTCCTCTACGACGGACTCCGCTACACGCGGCAGGGGTTCGAACAGTTGGAGACCACACCGAGGGTCGGCCGCGTCCGCACGAGTTCGGGGTTCTCGTTGTACTACCTCTCGTCCGACGCGGCCGATCCGGCGGCCGACGTTGGAGGCACGGACTGAATGGACCTAGCGAGAAGACTGAGTCGCGGGATTCAGGCGATCTTCGCGGCCAACCTCGTCACGATGCTGGCGAAAGCCGGCCTACTCCTGCTGTTGACGCGTGTGCTGTTGACACCCGAGCAGTACGGCGAGTTGAACTTCGCGCTGTCGGTGCTCGGCGGCCTCGCGATCCTCGCGACGCTGGGGCTTCCGAAGTCGGCGGCCCGATACGTCACGGAGTTCGCCGAGCAGCGGCCGGGGATGGTGCCGCACGTCATCGTCAGGTCGCTCGGGTTCCTCCTGTTCTTCACACTGCTCATCGCGGGGGGAACCGCCCTCTTCGGGGGCGAGGTGGCCGTGCGGTTCGGGGCCCCCTCGTTCGCGCCGGTGGTCGGGGTCGGCGCGCTGTTCATCGCCGCCACCGCGCTGTCGGCGTACACTCGGCAGCTGTTTCAGGCGTTCAACAGCGTCGAGTGGAGCGGGGTCGTCGGAATCATCTCGGGTCTCTCCCGGCTACTGTTCGTCGCGTTGTTCGTCTGGCTGGGGTACGGCGTGGCGGGGGCGCTGTTCGGCTACGTCGTCGCACTGGCAGTAGGCGTTCTCGTCGGGGGCGTCGTCCTCTACCGGCGCTTCTACTCCGCGTACGAGCCCGACGTCAACCCGGACGCGTCCATCTCCCGTCGGATCCTGGAGTACAGCGTGCCGCTCACGGCGACCCGGAGCGCGAACGTCATCGACAAGAAGGTCGACACCGTGCTCGTCGGCGTCATCGTCGACATGACGGCCGTCGGGTTCTACACGATCGGGAAGGCCGTCTCCGACTTCGTGTCGATGCCGGCGTCCTCGCTCGGCTACACGATCTCGCCGGCCCTGAGCGAACAACGGTCCAAAGGGAGCGAGGACAGGGCTGCACGGATCTACGAGACGACGCTCCACTACGTCCTGCTGGCGTACGTCCCTGCCGTTGCGGGACTGATCCTCGTGGCCGAACCGATGGTCCAGTACGTGTTCGGTTCGGGATACGACGGCGCCGCCCCTGTCGTCCAGATCTTCGGCCTGTTCGTCCTCGCAAACGCAGTCAACAAGGTGACGAGCGATGGACTCGACTATCTCGGACGAGCACGCTCCCGGGCGATCGTGAAGACGATCATGGCGCTGAGCAACGTCCTGCTCAACCTGTTACTCATCCCGACCATGGGCGTGGTCGGCGCCGCGGTGGCCACCGTGATCACGTTCAGCTTCTACACGCTCGCCAACCTCTATATCATCCATCAGGAACTCCCGCTGCACCCCCGCGATCTCGTCGGTGCCCTCGGGAACGCCGTGGCGGTCACGCTCGGCATGTCGATCGTCGTCTGGCTGACGCTCCCGTACGTGTCCGGAATACCGACGCTGATCGGGGCGGTCGTGCTCGGGGTGGTGACGTGGGCCGCGTTATCGATCGCCGGCGGCGTGCTTGATCCGAACGAAGTCGCCCGGCTGCTGGGGTAGTCGAGATCCCTGAACCGCCCTCCTCCGGCCCGTATGCCGATCCATAACAAACCCCGCTGCAGGGTACCCTCCGACCATGCGTACGGACTCCAGCCGGTCGACGAGGTCAGCGGCGATCGATGCCGACATCGCGGGAGAAACCGTTCTGGTCACCGGCGGCGCCGGCTTCGTGGGAAGCCACATCGCGCGGGCGCTCGTTCGAGACAACGAGGTGCGCGTGCTCGACGACCTCTCGACCGGCCAACCGCGCAACGTCCCGGACGGGGCGACGTTGTACGAGGGCGACCTGCTCGACGAGTCGGTGTTGCGCGAAGCGATCGACGGCGTCGACATCGTGTTCCACCAGGCCGGGCTGGTCAGCGTGCCGAAGTCCGTCGAACGCCCGGCCGAGAGTAACCGGGTGAACGTCGCCGGCACGCTCGCGGTACTTGATGCCGCCCGCGCCGTCGACGCTCGGGTCGTGCTCGCCTCGAGCGTCGCCATCTACGGCGACCCGGAGGTGGTTCCGATCGACGAGTCGCACCCGACGCGACCGACCTCCCCGTACGCGACCGATAAGCTCGCGATCGACCACTACGCACGCGTGTATCACGAACTGTACGGGCTGGAGACGGTCGCGCTCCGCTACTTCAACGTGTACGGCCCCGGTCAGTCGGCGGGCAATTACGCCGGCGTCGTGAGCACGTTCCTCGAACAGGCGCGCTCGGGGCAGGCGCTCACCGTCGACGGCGACGGCTCCCAGACGCGCGACTTCGTCCACGTCGCAGACGTGGTCCGGGCGAACCTAGCGGCCGCGACTACAGCGCACGTCGGGGAGGCGTTCAACATCGGCACCGGCGACAGCGTCACGATCCGTGAACTCGCGGAGCTGATCACCGACGTGGCAGGGACCACAGCAGGTATCGTCCACACCGACCCCCGAGTGGGCGATGTGGAGCGTAGCCGTGCCGACATCTCGAAGGCGCGCCGTCTGCTTGACTTCGAGCCGAGCGTCGAACTCACGACCGGACTCGGTGAGTTAGCGCGGCGTCGGAACCTCGCGCGATAATGGCTCCTCAGGAACGCTGTCGAACTTGAGATAGCTGATATCGGGGTGATCGTCGTACGAGCGAGCCCAAGGCTCGCCTCGGACGTACGCGTCGCGCACCGTCTGCCAGTCCGCGTGGCGCTTGAGAACCCGCATCGGGACGGCCCCCGGGTCGAGCAGTTTGAGGATCGACAGTCGGTTGCGGCCGTCCGCGAACAGGACCTCGCCGTCTCCGCCGATGTGAACGGCGATCTCGTCCTTCATACGCTCGGTGAGCAGACGGGACCGCCTGTCGAGGTCGATGGGGTCGTTCTCCCCGTCGATCAGCTCCGCCTGTGTCCGGTAGCCGTCGTCCCTGATACGCTCGTACAGCTCGTCGATGCCCTCACACCGCCTTCGGAAGTCCGTCTCGCTGTGGCAGTTCCACAACTCCGCTCCGGCTTCGATCTCGTCGACGACCCGCCGGTAGAACGGCGTGTCGCTCCAGTCGACCCCCTCGCGGAAGTGCGCGCGGTAGGCCCGATACACATCCAGGTCCGTGAACTCGCACTGCGGAGTGTCCCAGTCGCCGTCCTCGATGACCGCCGCCTGGACGTACTTTGCCCGGTTGAACTGCCTGACGTGCGTGACCGCCGCCGGCTCGACATCGATCAGCCTGTACGGCTCCGGCGGTGCAGCGTACCGGCGCGAGTGCGCGAGCGTCCGAAGTCGGACGACTGCCCTCGCGTAGCGGTCCCGAGCGATCACGAGTGGCAGCTGGAGTGATGGTACGCGACGGAACAGCGAGGCGCCGATCGCTCGAAACACGTCGCCGACCGCGCCGTCCGACGATGAGCCGCCCACTCGGGTCGGGTCCGACTCCGCGACCGGGTCGACGACCGACGCCGCGTCGTCCGATCCGTTTTCAGCTGTCGCCGCGGACTGTCTCAATTCCTCCTCCGAATGTTCCCATGGCCCCCTGTGTTCACACGAGCGCTCGCTTCGTGACTGTGTTTCGTCGTTATCCACGGTCCTCGACGTCGAGCCAGATGTACAGGTGTTCATCAGCGTTGGAGCGCGACGGGAACTCCGGCGCCGCTTCCTCGTAGACGAACACGCTCAGCCGGAGATCACGGCCGAGCATCGACGGCACTAACGATAGCGGCTGCGTCGCCGTCTCACCGTCGGCGAGGCTGACGTTCCGCCGTTCGAGAACATCCCGCTCGAGTACCGTCAGTTCCGTGCCGTTCGCCGCCGACGACACGCGATCCAGGACGACAACGTACTCGTACTCCGTTGCACGACCGAGGTTGTTCTCGATCGACAACACCAACTCGAGCGGTTCGTCGCTCGCGACGGCGTTGGGGTATCCCTCGGCGACTGGGCCGTCCTCGCCCGGAGTCAACAGCGCGACCTCGGTGTATGACTCCCCGTCCGGAGGCGCGGCGAGTCCCACCGACAGCCCCGCCAGCGCGAGTATCACCACCACACCGAGCACGACGGCTCCGGCCCTATCGACTCGCGTGACTCCGGAGGACTCGTTCAGCGTCCGCACTTCGCTCAGCCACCGGTGGACCGGGAGTTCGTAGCGACGCTCCTCGGGGAGCGCGACCCGCCGATACGCCCCCAGCGCCGACGCGAGAACGACGAACCCGACCACCGTTACGGAGACGGTCACCCGTGTCGGTTGCGTGCCGACCGCCGCCAGCAGCACCATGAGAAGGGGGAGAACGGCGACACTGATCCCGACGGACAGGGACACCCGCTCGAACCAATCGATCCCCGCCCCCCCGAGTGGCCGGGAGTCAATGGGGTCCGCCCGTGACTTGCCCGTCCCCGGAAACAATATCGACAGCATCGCATACCCCGGGAGGAACAGCACTAACGGTCCGACCAGAATGACCATCCCGGGTCCCCCTATCGCCCCCGTAAGGGCGGCCAAACCGACGAGAACAGCGTATGTGGCGGTGAGGAACATGTCGACCGGGAGTCGGGTGAGGGAGCCCTGCCAGCCGTGCCGGCTCCCCTCACCGTCACTCATCTCCCCGCACCCCGCCGTGGCCGTCCCGATAGATGGTGGATCGATCCCATGGGCTCGGTTTGCCCCGTTCCGTGGATTGTTATGGAGACGCTAGTCGCAGGACGGGATGTCGCGAGGTCGCTTGGACGCCAGCGATACGCACCCGCCCGGTCTGCGGTGGGTACCCCCGTCGATAGCCCGACAGGACCCCGGTCGAGAGGTGTCACCGCTCGCCGGAACTGGCGGTCCAGTACCGGAGCGGTCCGACACCGGGGGCGCCATCGCTGAACCACAGCGCCGCGGCTCCGAGCAGCAGCACGAGATCCAGCACCAGGTACGCCGTGCCTGCCGGTGTCGAGAGGTACCCGAGGAAGGCGGCGAACAGCTCGGACACGTGTGTGAATGGGTCCGGTGTGGAGTCGGCCACTGCCGGCACCAGCGGCCACAGTAGGAACTCGACCCTGAGCGAGCCCTTCACCACGAGTGGGTACGCCACGTCGCCGAGGAGATGTGAGGCATAGCCGATAGCGACCGCAGGGGTGAGACCGGCCGGGCCGACGCGCCGTTGGACGGCGCCAGTGACGGCGACGACGCCCGCGGCCGTGAACGCAGAGTGGCCGAGGGACCGACTGGACGGGAGGACCGCGAGCCACCACGACAACGGCTTGTCGATCATGTCCGGCGCGATCGCGGCTATCACCACCACGACGGCGGTCGTCGCGGACGGCCGTCGCCCCCGTGCCCGGGCGTACGCCGAGTACGCGATGTACGCGACAGCGACGTGGTCCCATGGCCACATTCGTCACTCCTCCCATTCGTCAGGGAGTTCGGGAGTGCCCTCGCCATGTTCACGCCGCCCCAGTACGTCGCCGTCGCTCGCCCCACGTCGATCCACGTGCATCGAGTGGTGGCTCGGTGGCACAGGCGACGCTTTGTTACACCCTCCATACCGGGTGGCGACGGCGATCGCACACCGATCGGTTCGCTTCCTCGCTCTCCCGGTCGCACACCGGTAATGGAAGCTTGTCGTTTACAATAGGGGACTACCGCCTGGGTACGTCGTGGATATGAGAGCAAACTGGCGGAGCGAGATCCGACGGGGCGCCATCGTTGCGCTCGTCGCCGCGATGGTGGTCGCGACGGCCGCCCCTGCGGCGAGCGCGGCGGGCGCGTTCGCGGCCGACGATCACGAACCGGGACCGACTACCTACCTCGACCACTGTACGACGATCGACGACCCCGGCACGTACATCCTCGATCGCGACGTGCGCACGAGCGCGGACGCCTGCTTCACGGTGACGGCGGACGACGTGCGGCTGCTGGGAGCCGGACACGCGGTCGTCGGAACGAACAGGAACGGATCGGCGGTCGCCGTCGACGGCGCGTCCGACGTCCACGTCGAGGGGTTCGACGTGGACGGCTGGTGGCACGGCGTCAGGGTCGTCGATGCCGAGGACGTCACGGTCACCGACGTGAGCGTGCGGAACGCGAGCGCGGACGGCGTCCGGGTGAGCGACTCGACCGGCGTCACGCTCTCCCACGGCAGCGTCGTCGCCGTCGGCGGGCACGGCGTCGCCGTGCTCGAGAGCGAGACCGTGACCGTCGACGGGATGCGACTCGCGAACAACACCGGCGACGGCGTGGCGGTTCGGCGCTCGACGGGAACCACGGTACGGGCCAGCGAGATCGTCGAGAACGGCGGGGTCGGTGTCGCCGTCGCCGCGGAGTCGAGGCCGGCGGTCGATCGCCCGAACGTCCCGGCGTGGTTGCTCCCGCTGTTCGGCGGCGGCGGCCTCGGCGACATCGCAGAACTGTTCGCCTCGGCTGACGGTGCGGACGACCGGGAGCGGACGGTCATCGCGGACAACCGGCTCGCGGACAACCGCTACGAAGGGGTGCTCGTTGACGGAGCCCACGGGAGCCGGATCGCCGGCAACACGGTCGTCGGAGCGACCGACGGGATCCGCCTGTTCAACCTCTCCGGGGCGTCGGTCGCCGACAACGTCGTGACCGGGAGCGTCGACGACGGGATCGCGGTCTCCGCCGTCCGGGGGACGAACGTCTCCAGGAACGCCGTCACCGGCAACGGCGACGACGGCCTGTACGTGAGCGGATCGGAGACCACCGTGACGAACAACACGCTCGTCGACAACGGCGACGACGGGATCGACCTCCACGACAGCAACCGAAGTCGGATCGCCGGGAACGAGGCCCGCGACAACTTCGACGACGGGCTCTTCCTCAGGGAGTCCGACGGGAACGTCGTCGCCGAGAACCGACTCCACGACAACGGGGACGACGGCTTCGACATCAGGGGGTCGACCGACAACGTCGTCCACAACAACTCGGTGTGTCGGAACGCCAACCGCGACATGCAGGTCCGGCTCGGCGTCGTCGGCAACGACGTTCGCGACAACTCCTGCTGACGCGCTCGGCCCTCCACCTTCGGTCCCCCCTCGACTCCCCTCGGGCCGTCGCCCGCGATGACGACCGTCGGAGCGCCGTCGATCGCCTGTGAACCGACGCGATCGCCGTCGCCGTGCCGGCCGCGTTCGGTCCTCCGGGAGTCGCCAACGGTCGCTCAGGTCGACGCGGTTTCGACACCACTGCGCTCACGCCGGACGGCTCCATCGGCGTGTCCGATCCTCGCGTCGGCCGACAACGATACCCCACGGCACGGCGGTGGCTCGGTACCTCTGACCGATGTGAGAGCGGGGAACGTTCGGAACTGCGTGGGCACGTTCCGGAGTGTCAGCGGCCTCCCCGGGTCCCGGAATAGCCGTTGTCACATGCACGAGCGAACTCCGGGTGGTGTTCACGTTCTCACGGAGCCCCGGTGTACCGTGACATCGATCAGCCGTCGTACGGATACACGTCCGTGGCGACCGATCGCGCTGTTCGATCGTCCCCGCCACCGTACTGTGTCACTCACTTGGTCCTCACACCGAGCGAGAGTAAAGACTGACCGACTACTTCCGCTTGGGGCGTCTTCGAACGGTATGGATAGTGTCCACGCCACGCGAACGCTCGACGACTGTCTCGACGCGCTGGGGCACGTTCAGCGCCGGAAGTTGCTCCGTGCGTTACTCGTCCACAACCCACAGGACGACGACCCGACGAGGATCGACCCGAACGAATCGAACGACGAGGAGCTCGAGCGGCTCATCGCGATGAAGCACGTCCACCTCCCGAAACTGGAGGAGTACGGCTTCATCTCGTGGGATCGGGACACAAGCGAGGTCTCGAAGGGTCCCGACTTCGACGAGATCCGCCCGCTCCTGGAGGTGCTCGCGGACCACGAGGAGGAACTCCCCGAGGGATGGCTCTGACGGCCACCCCTATCAACGGTCAATCTCTTCCCGGACGTGTGGCGTCGTCATCCGTGGCGAGCGAACGCCCGAGTGAGAACCAGCGACGGCGACGCGAACTGACGGCATCGGTATGAACGTGTCCCCATAGCGGCGCCCTGCCCGTGTCTCCACGGCATCGCCCGGCGGCTGCGACGGGAACGGTCCCGTGTCGCCCGGGACGCGATCACCGTCCACGAGTACCGCGAAGCGATCGACCCAGCTACTTCCGATCCGCGTCAGCCACTGGAGCTATCGGGGCTCCACACCCCTCCCGACCGCCGAGCGCGCTCCCGCCTCAGCGCCGTCGGGTGCGGCGCCGCTGCCGAGCCAGCAGCGCGGCGACGCCGGCGATCGCCAGTATCGCCGCGAGCGGCCCGAATCCCGGCGCGTTCACTAGGGTGCCCTCGCCGGTGGCGGTGTCCCCGCTCTCGGTGGCCGTGTCCGCGGGGCGGACGGACACCGAAACCGTTCGATCGCCGACGCTCGCGTCGTGCTCGCCCGTGGCGACGATCCGTCTCGTGAACGACACCCGCGTGCTCGACCCCGGCTGAACCGTCACGTTGCGGGTCGCGACGGTCTCGTTGAACAGCCGCAACGCGACCGCCGTCGACCCGGCCGCGCGCCCGTCGTTTCGTACCGTCGCCGTGAACGTGACCTCCTCGCCGGCGTCGATCTCGTCGGCGCTCGCGTCCAGATCGGAGACCGAGAGGTTCGGCTGCGGCGGCGTCACGTTCACCAGGAACCGGTGGTTCCTGTCGATCTCGACCGAGTACACGTCGGGCTCGTCGAACGTCCAGGTGAACCGAACCGTCCGGGTCTGGTTGGGCTCGAGGGTGAACTGGCGGGAGTCGACCTGCTCGCCGTCGATCTCGAACTCGATCGTCTTCGTCCCGGAGCCGTTCCCGACGTTTCCAACCGTCGCCGTCGCGACGAGGGTGTCGCCGGTCACGAGTTCCGTGTCGCTGATGTTCACCGTCACGTTCGTGTACTCCGGTTCGAGGTCCGCCGGGGGCTGGTTCCCCGCGTCGTTGTCGGCGGTGTCGCCGGCGGATCCTCCCGCTGCGCCGCCGGATGCCCCTCCCGAGGACCCACCGGAGCTGCCGCCGGCGGTACCACCCGAGGACCCGCCGGAACCCCCGCCGGTGGACCCACCGGAGCTGCCGCCGGCGGTACCACCCGAGGAACCGCCGGAACTCCCGCCGGAGGACCCA
Organism: Halobaculum saliterrae; assembly: GCF_009831625.1. GTDB lineage: Archaea > Halobacteriota > Halobacteria > Halobacteriales > Haloferacaceae > Halobaculum > Halobaculum saliterrae. Next base: position 69,466 of record NZ_WUUS01000002.1, read on the forward strand.
CCTGAGCCGCCCCCGCCGGGATCCCCCGGCGGATCGGTGACGTTCATCGGCAGGCTCGTGCTCGCGATCGAACTCCCGCCCAGCAGCACGCTCAGCGTCACGGTGTACTGCCCGGATCCCGCGTAAGCGTGCTGAACGGACTGACCGCTCGCCGTCGCCCCGTCGCCGAACTTCCAGCTGTACGAGACCGACGAGTCGCTCCCGGCACCCGCGTCGGCGTTGAACGTGATCGCGCTGTTCGCCTCGGCCTCGGTCGTGTCAGCGTCGATCGAGGGGTTCGGCTCCGTCACCGAGACGTTCGCGGTCGCCGTCAACGCCTCGCCCGCGGTGCTGGTCACACGGACCGTCGGCGCGTACGTCGCCGTCTCGTTGTACGCGTGTGTGATCGTCGGCTCGGTCGTGTTGGCGTCGACCTCGCCGTCGCCGTTGAGGTCCCAGTCGTAGGTCACGTTCTCGCCACCGATCACGCTCCCGCTCGCGTCGAGGGTGACTGTCTCCCCGACCAGCGCCGAGTCCGGCGCCGTAAGCGACGCGCTCGACTCGACGCTCACGGTCGCGGTCGCCGTCAGCGTCTCGCCCGCGGTGCTGGTCACCCGGACGGTCGGCGCGTACGAGCCGCTCCGCTCGTAGGTGTGCGTGAGCGTCGGGTCGGTCGTATTCGCGTCGACCTCGCCGTCGCCGTTCACGTCCCACTCGAAGGTGACGTTCTCGCCGCCGATGCGGGTGTCGCTCGCATCGAGCGTGATCTGCTCGCTGACCAGTGCGCTTTCGGGAGCCGTAAGCGCCGCCCCAGACTCGACCATTACGGTCGTCGACGCGGTCCGCGTCGTTCCCGCGTCGTTACTTACGCGGACGGTCGGCGAGTACGAGCCACCGCGTTCGTAGGTGTGTGTGAACGTGGCCGCGGCGGTCTCGCTCTCGAACTCGCCGTCGCCGTTCACGTCCCACTCGTAGGTGACGTTCGAACCGCCGATGGCGCTCTCCCCCGCGTCGAGCGTGACCCCCTCGCCGACCGGAACCGTCTCAGGCACCGAGAGGTTGGCCCGCGCCTCGACCGCGATCCTCGCGGTCGCCTCGTCGGTGACGTTCGTGCCGTCGGTGACGACGACCCGTGGGGTGTACTCCCCCACGGCGTCGTAAGCGAACGTGTACGTCGGCTCGGTGGTGTTCTCGTCGACGGTGCCGTCGCCGTCAACGTCCCAGCGGTAGGTCACGCTCTCCCCGTCGATCGTCGACTCGCTCGCGTCGAGGGTGACTGTCTGGGTCACGAGGGCGTCAGGTGGAGCCGAGAGCGCGGCGGTGACCCCCACTCTGACGGTGGCGCTCGCGGTCGCCGTCTGACCCGCCTCGTCGACCGCGGTGACGGTCGTCTCCACGGTCCCCGTCTCCTCGTATGTCGTGTCGAGGACGGGATCGGTCGTGTTCGCGTCCGCCGTCCCGTCGCCGTCGAGGTCCCACTCGTAGCGAACGATCCCGACGTCGTCGGTCGACGCGCTCGCGTCGAGCGTGACCTCCTCGCCGACCGCCACGTCTCCCGGCGCGGTCAGCGACGCGTCCGGCGGCTCGTCCGGGGTGACCGTGACGACTGTCGTCGCGGTTCCGGTCTCGTTCGTGTCGTCGACCGCGGTGACGCTCACCTCCCGCTCGCCGGCGGTCGGATAGGCGGTCTCGATCGTCGGATCGGTGGTGTTGGCGTCGATCTCGCCGTCGCCGTCGAGGTCCCAGTCGTAGCGAACGATCGTTCCGTTGTCGGTCGACTCACTCGCGTCCAGCGTCACCGTCCGGTTCACCGTGACCGTCGACGGCGACGCCGTCACCGTCGCGTCCGGCGCGTCCGGCTCGCCCACGACGAACGTCGCGTTCGTGGAGTCCGCGTTCCCGTACGTGTCGAACGCCGTCACGCGAACCGTGTGCTCGCGCTCCTCCTCGAACGCGTGGCTCACGGTCGGATCCCGGGTGACTGCGTCGACCTCGCCGTCCGCATCGAAGTCCCACTCGTATCCGCCCACGTCGCCGGCGACCGTCGAGCCGCTCGCGTCGAGCGTGACGTTCTCGCCGGGCGACGGGTCGCTCGGCGGCGTCAAGGACGCCGAGACATCGGCGTCGACACACCCGCCGGCGTGGACGAACACGCGGCGATCGAGCGCGAGGGAGTGTTCGGCGCCGTCGCTGCCGTAGACGACCCAGTCGGTTATCCGGTGCTCCTCGCTTCCGGAGTAATTCCAGTTCCCCCACGAGGGCGCGTCCTCGTTGTACTGCGGGTCGATCACGACCGTCCCCGACAGCGAGTCGAACCCGCGGTAGGCGCCGCCGTCGGTTCTGTTCGAGGCCCACTTCCAGTCGACCGTGGCGGTCGTGTCGCCGATAAACCAGTCGTCGTCCTGGTTCGGGTACTCGTCGTCGCGCACCACCCACGACCCGGCGGGGAGTCCCGTCATCGTGTACCTGGTCGTGCTCCCGCCGGCGTCATCGCCGAGCCGCCCGTGGACGATCACCATGCTGGTGTCGTCCGGGCCGGCGTAGAACAGGAGGGCGCTCTGTCGCGTCTCCTGGAACTCACCGGTGCCATACGAGCTGAACGTCGACGCGTTCGGTCGCCCGGTTATCGAGGGATACGGGTTCCGGTAGTCGTAGAAGGTCGTCACGTTCTGTGTCTCGTTCTCGTAGGTCGGTACGACGTAACACGAGTCCCCCTGTGCGACGGCGTACGTCTGGTTGTCGCCGGCGGCCGCCCGCGCGGTGTCCGCGAGCGGTCCCGCCGCGGGGGCGACGACGAGGAGCAGGACGACGACCACCACACGACGCGCCGCCGGATCGGAGTACGCTCTCATTACGTGCCAACTCCCGTCAGATCCGGCTTTGTTATGGAGCGGTTTCGGTCATCCAGTCGGTCCCGAGCCACGAGACGATCAGCCGGTCAGCTGGCAGGCGCTGTGTAACAAAACGGGTCCCGTCGGTTGGTTGGACCAGCCGACGGTCACGGTTGCCCTACACAATGTATCGAGGACATACGGTCGGGGTCGTCATCCCGGCGTACAACGAGGAACCGTTCGTCCGCGAGACGATCCTGACGGTCCCCGCGTTCGTCGACCGGATATACGTCGTCGACGACTCCTCCACCGACGACACGTGGGCGGAGATCCGGCGGGCGAAAGCGCTCGATCGCAGACGATCCGATCGCGGTGAACCGGCCGGGGAACGATCCCGTATCCGACGAAACGGTGAGGACGGCCCGGCCCGCGAGGACCCCGAACGCCCGCGGGCGGACGACTCGTTCGACGATCGTATCGTCGCGATCCAACACGAGGAGAACAGGGGAGTCGGCGGGGCGATCAAGACGGGCTATCTCCGCGCACGCGACGACGAGGTCGCCGCGACGGCCGTGATGGGCGGCGACGGACAGATGGACCCCGACGTGCTCGAGACGCTGTTCGACCCGATCGTCGACGGCGAGGCGGACTACGTCAAGGGGAACCGCTTCGCCGGGCGACGCGACCGCGGTGACATGCCGCGGCTCCGCTTCGTCGGGAACGCGGTGTTGGGCGCCCTGACGAAGATCGCGAGCGGCTACTGGTCCACGGGCGACCCACAGAGCGGCTACACGGCCATCTCCCGTCGCGCCCTCCACGAGGCCGACATCGAGAACATGTACGAGTTCTACGGCTACTGCAACGACCTCCTCGTGAAGCTCAACGTGGCGCGACTGCGCGTGGTCGACCTCCCGAACCCGATCATCTACGGAGACGAGGAGAGCCACATCCGCTACCGAACCTACGTCCCCCGCGTCTCGTGGATGCTGTTCCGGAACTTCCTGTGGCGGCTCCGGACGAACTACCTCGCGTACGACTTCCACCCGCTCGTGCTCGCGTACGGGGTCGGAGCGGGATCGATCGCGGTTGGCGCGCTGGGGACGCTCTCGGCGCTCGGGGGCCTCGGCGGCGCGGCGACCTCCGTTCGACTGCTCGGCGGGCTCGTCTCCTCGCTGGCGTTCGTCGTCGGCGCGTGCGCGTTCATCGGTGCGATGGCGATGGACATGCGCGACAACGACCACTTGGACGAGGTGATCCTCCCCGATCGCGGCGATCCCGTGGGACCGGCGGCCGGACCGGGGCCGGGTGACGCGTCGAGCGTCGCCGACGACGCGAGGCTGAACGGATCCGGGCGGGCACGGGAGGCCGGCTCGGCGCTCGAGTCCGACGGCGGTCGGGAGGCCGCCCCGTCCGGTTCCGACCGCGACGCCCCCGCCGAGGGCGCCCCGGCAGAGGACGCGGTCGAGTAGCCACGGCACGGGGGATCCGACACCCGGATAGCCGGGTCGTAACAAACCCGGTTCGTCGCGCGTAGCCGACGTATGTTCGGAACGAGTGGAATCAGGGGAACCGTCGGGGACGAGGTCACCGCCTCGGTCGCGCTCGACGTCGGCCGCGCCGTCGCCTCCGAGGGCGCACGGCGGGTCATCGTCGGCCGCGACCCGCGATCGACCGGCCCGGCGCTCGTCGACGCGCTGACCGCCGGCCTGCGCGAGTGCGGCGCCGACGCCGTCTCGCTGGGCGAGGTGCCGACGCCGACGGTCGCGCGGGCGGTCGAGTGGTACGACGCCGACGCGGGGGTCTCGGTGACCGCCTCACACAACCCACCGAGCGACAACGGCCTCAAACTGTGGACGGACGACGGCGCCGCGTACGTCGGCACCGCACAGGAGGCGATCGCCGAGCGCATCCGCGAGAACGCGTTCGATCTCGTCGGCTGGAACGACTACGGCAGCCGCATGCGGAGCCGACGCGCACGGTCCCGGCATGTCGACGCCGTCGTCGACGCCGTCGACGGCGACCTCGGCCTCGACGTGGTGCTCGACGTCGGCAACGGCAGCGGCCGGATCACCGCGGACGTGCTGCGTCGACTCGACTGCACCGTCCAGACGCTGGCGGCCGAACCGGACGGCTCGTTCCCGAGCAGACCGAGCGAGCCCACCGCAGAGAACTGCGAGACGCTTCGGGAGGTCGTCGCCGCGACCGACGCCGATCTCGGCATCGCACACGATGGCGACGCCGACCGGATGCGCGCGGCGACGGCCTCGGGGGAGTTCCCGTCCGGGGACGTGCTCCTCGCGCTGTTTGCGCGCGACATCGCCACTGCGGGCGACCGGGTCGCCGTGCCGATAGACACCAGCATCGCCGTCGACACGACGCTTGAGGCGATCGGCGCCTCCACCGATCACACGAGGGTGGGCGACGGCCACGTCGCCGAGCGGACCCGCGAGACGGACGTGGTCTTCGGCGGCGAGCCCAGCGGCGCGTGGATCTGGCCGGACCTCGCTCGCTGCCCGGACGGCCCGCTCGCGGCCGCGAAGCTCGCCGAGCTGGTCGCGCGCCGCGGTCCCCTCGACGAGCTCGTGGCGCAGGTCGAGACGGTCCCGCTTCGCCGCGCGAACGTCGAGACGGACGCGAAACACGACCTCGTCGCGCACGTGGCCGACCGCGTCGCAGACCGCTACGCGAACGTCACCACCGTCGACGGAGTCCGGGTCGACGTCGACGCCGGCTGGTTCCTCGTTCGTGCGAGCGGGACGCAACCGCTCGTCCGCGTCACCGCGGAGGCCGGCGTCGAGTCGGAGATGGAGTCGCTGTTCGAGACGGCGACCGACCTCGTCGCGGAGGCGGAGCGGGCCGTCGCGGCTCCGGCGTCCGACTGATCCGCGGCTCGCTCGTTCGGCTCCTCGCGAGTCCGCCACCCGGCCCGGACGGACCGTCGGGCACCGATCGGCGCTCCGGTCCTCTCCGGCTTCGTTCGTACGCTCGATCCGCCCCGAAATCGGTGAGCGACGGGGGCCGTCGGGACGACAGTCGGCCCATCCGGTCGCGTTCGTGATCGATGCCTGTCGACGATCTCGACATCCCGACATCCAGTCGCACGACCGTCTCGGTGCCGAAATCCCGTCGGTCGACTGCCCCGGGATGGTTGTCTGCCCATAACAAGGGGTGACGGAGTCCAGCGATCGGTCGACATGCACGCAGTCGTACTGGCCGCCGGACGCGGCACCCGAATGCGGCCACTCTCGCGGATCACGCCGAAACCGATGCTTCCCGTCGGGGACAGACCGCTCGTCGCGCACGTCGCGGACGCGGCCGTCGCCGGCGGCGCGGACGACCTGATCTTCGTCGTCGGCGAGGGCGACGGACACCTCCGGGAGTACTTCGGCGACAGCTACCGCGGACTCCCGGTGACGTACGCCGTCCAGGATCCGCCCGCCGGAACCGCCGACGCGGTCCGCTGTGCGGCGCCGTCCATCGAGGGACGCTTCGCGGTCCTCAACGGGGACAACCTGTTCGAGCCCGCCGCGATCGGCCGGCTGTTCGAGCACGAGGCCGCGGTGCTGGCTCACCGCGTCGACGACCCCCGCGAGTACGGCGTCCTCACGACGGACGGCTCGCGCGTCACGGGCGTCGTCGAGAAGCCCGACGACCCGCCGACGGACCTCGCCAACGCGGGAGCGTACGTCTTCCCCGGATCGATGCGCGACGCGTTCGACGTCCCGCGCAGCAGCCGCGGGGAACACGAGATCACCGACGCGGTCGAGGCCCTCCTCGCGGAGTTCGACGTCGCGGCCGTCGAGACCGCCCGGTGGCTCGACGTCGCGCGGCCGGAGGACTTCGTTCGCGCGAACGAGCTCGTGCTCGCCGACGGGGTCGCGGTCACGGACGGCGGCGACCGGGGCGGCAGGGGCGACGACGTTCACATCGCACCCGGCGCCACCGTCGACGGCGACGCGACCGTCCACGGGCCGGCGATGATCGGCGCGAACGCTGCCGTCGAATCCGGTGCGGTGATCCGGGGTCCGACCGTCGTCGGCGCGGACGCGATCGTCGGTTCCGAGGCGGATCTGACGCGGTCAGTGGTGTTCCCGGACGCGCGGGTCGGGCCTCGCGTCACGCTCGACGGCGTCGTCCTCGGCCCGCGCTGTGACCTCTCGGCGGGCGCGTGCGTCTCGGGAAGCCGTGGGTCGGACGAGGCCACGTCGGTCGTCGCCACCCGGGCCTCGCTGGAGTCGGCGCTCGGCTACTGAGGATCCACTGTACCTCTTCTGAGCACCTGACCCGAGTTCGTCGCCGGTTGACCCAGCAAGTCGGTCAGCGGGCGGCGCGGTCGCTCGACGGTTCGCGGTCGTTCGAGAAGGCGACGATGTGACGATCGAGCCGTCCGTCGCTCGCTCCCCGCCGACAAGCCGGTACCGTCCTCGTGGACTATTCGGCGGTCAGCTCTCGCCTGCTGAGGTAGAGCACGGCACCCAGGAACGCGAACACCAACACGCTGGCGAGGAGGTGATACCCCATGAACTGCGTGACGCCGAAGAGCGCGCCGATCCCGAACGTCGCCGCGCCGTACCGTCGCGGATCGACGGAGCCGTCCTCGGGGTCCGCCTCCGCGTCGTCGTCGACGAGGTACTGGTACAGCGGTTCAGCCTCCGGTTCGATCTCGACGTTTCCCCGGCTCTGGTTGAACGAGATGACCCCCGCGTCGTCCATCTTCGGCAGGTGACACTGATACAGGCCGATGTACACGCGCTTGCGCTGTTGGGCCCCCAGCGCCTGGACGTCGCAGTCGTTCTCGATCGCGGCGATGTGTTCGGCGAGGTCGCCGATCGTCGACTCGCCGTCGACCGTTCGGAGGTGGCTCAACACGAGCCGCCGCCGTTGGTTCTTCAGGATCTCGAACGTCAGATCCAGCGGCAACGGCTCCGGCTCGGAGTCCGGCTCCACGCCGTCTTCGTCCGCGGCGGCGTGCTCGGAGTCGATCTCCGGCCGCGGCGTCGACTCTGCAGTCACCGTCGATTCTCCTGTCGTCGCTGTCGTGTTGGTTGTGTTGGCCATTTCTCGTGACGTGTTCCGTTCTCGGCTCCTCCTCGATACGTCCCAACCCCTCGTGCGGCTTCGATCTCCGAACGACCGGTCACGGTCTCTCCTCCTCGACGTCCCTCCGGACGATCTCTCCGGGCGCCGTCGACGCGTTCGCCGCCACGACGGTTCCCACGTTCAGGCGGGTTCCGATCCCAAGGTTCGCCCCCTCGCCGATCGCCGCGCCGAACTTTCGTCTCCCCGTTCCCACGCGTCGGCCGGCGTGGGTCAGCGTCACGGGGCTCCCGTCGTGACGCAGGTTCGCCACGATCGAGCCGGCGCCCACGTTCGCACGCGGGCCGACGACGCTGTCACCCACGTAACTCTGGTGGGGGACGCTCGCCCCGTCCATGACGACGCTGTTCTTGAGTTCCACGGCTGCTCCTATCTTCGTGTCACCTGAAATAAAACTGTTTGCCCGTACGTAACAGTTTGGACCGACGGTCGTGCCGGGCATCAGGAGGGCCGGTCCCTCGATGACTGCGCCCGAGCGGACGGTCGCTCCCTCCCGGACCGCGACCGGTCCGGTGAGCTCAGCGTCCGGGTGGACGTCGCCGGAGCGACCGGGTTCGAGTCCCTGGAACCCGTCCGAGTCGTCCGTCCCCGCGAGGACCCACTCGGTAGCGTCGAGGTACTCCCACGGCCGACGGACGTCGGCGACCCGTTCGTGTTCGACCGTCTCGAGCGACCCCTCGGCCGCGAGCTCGCGGGCGACCGCGAGCGCGGCCGTCGGCCGGCGTCCGTCGAACGCGTCCCCGGGAACGACTAACGGACGTACCTCAGGCCCGTCCAGCGGGGAGAACGGCTCCGTGGGTCGCCGGAGGACCGCCGCCGTTCGACTTGCGGTCGCACCGAGCGCGGCCGGAGAGACGACAGCCGTCGCGGGCATCAGGACCACGCGGTCGTGCGTGGTCGTCGCGTCAGCCCGGTCCGTGGCGGTGCCGATCTCCGGATACCGATCGAGTAGCATCCGCCGAACAGCCGGCGTGACACCCGCAACGAGGAGTTCGTCGACGCCGGCGCGAACCAGCGTCTCCGCGGCGCGAACGGCGACGGACGCCCCGGCGACCGAGACTTCCACCGCCGGTGTCGACGGCGCGTAGGCGGTTTCACCCGCTCCCTTCGATGCGAGTACCCCGAGCATACCCGGCTGGTACTGACGGACCTACTCGCATTGTTATAGAGCTTATATGTGTGGTTAGGTGCCAACCCACCCGGCCTCCCCGCGGAGGTCGCTGTCGACGCTGGAGTCAACACCCGATCGGAAATCGACATATTTCGGGGATAGAGGCGTTTAACATCCGGTATTGGAACATAACAGCCTAATAACAATGCCCGCATGACGGGATTGGCGCATGTTACCCCGGACGCCATCCGTCCGGCCCGATACATGATCCACACACGCAATCCCGCCGAACTGACGGCACGACCTCGAGAGGAGCACGCGTCGAATAATCACGAGAATACCGGAGTACGCCGCCGGGGAGCGCGCGATCGCTGATGTGCGGGATCACCGCCTGCGTCGCCGACGGCGACGTCGTCGATACCGTGCTTACCGGGCTGGAAAACCTCGAATACCGCGGATACGACTCCGCCGGGATCGCCACGCTGGACGGCGACGGCGTTCGCGTCACCAAGCGCGAGGGTGGGATCGACGAGCTCGTCCGGGAGATCGACGGGGTCGAACTGCGCGGACAGTTCGGCGTCGGTCACACCCGCTGGAGCACCCACGGGGCCCCGACGGACGAGAACGCGCACCCACACACCGACTGCACCGGTTCGGTCGCGGTGGTCCACAACGGGATCATCGAGAACTACGTTGAACTCCGGAGCGAGCTCTCGGCGGCGGGACACCTGTTCACCAGCGAGACCGACACCGAGGTGATCCCCCACCTCATCGAGGAGGAACTGTCCGCGGGGAGATCCCCCGAAGCGGCGTTTCGGGCGGCCGCGGACCGCCTCGAGGGGAGCTACGCCATCGCGGTCCTGATCGACGGGTTCGAGGGGATCCTCGCGACGCGGCAGGGCTCGCCGCTCGTGCTCGGAGTCGACGGGGATCGGCGCTTCCTCGCCAGCGACGTCCCGTCGTTCGTCGAGTTCACCTCGCGGGTGGTGTATCTTCACGACGGTGACTTCGTCCGGCTCACGCCCGGGGAGCACTCGATCACCGACACGGACGGCGATCCGGTGTCCCGGCCGATCGACACCGTCGACTGGGGATCGGAGGACGCCGAGCGCGGCGGCTTCGACCACTACATGCTCAAGGAGATCCACGAGCAGCCCGACGCGCTGCGGCGGACGATCAACGGCCGGATAACGGACGACGGGCGGGTCGACCTGGAGGAGTTCCCCGAGGGGTCGTTCGCCGACGTCTCGGCGGTGCACTTCCTCTCGTGTGGGACCTCACATCACGCGTCGATGTACGCTCAGGCGCTGCTCCGCGATCGCGGTGTCCCGGCGTTCGCGTTCACCGCCGGGGAGTACGCGACGACGCCCGCGCCGGTCTCGACGGACACGCTCGTCATCGCGGTCACTCAGAGCGGGGAGACGGCGGACACCCTCGCGTCGCTGCGGAGCGCGAACGCGCGCGGGGCGCGGACGCTCGCGGTGACGAACGTCGTCGGATCGACGGCCGCCCGCGAGGCGGACGAGGCGCTGTTCATCCGCGCGGGCCCGGAGATCGGGGTCGCCGCGACCAAGACGTTCTCCTCGCAGGTCGCCGCGCTGACGCTTCTGAGCGAGCGGATCGCAGCCGACGTGACTGGTGAACCGACCGAGGAGGGCGAGGCGGTGCTGTCGGCCCTGCGGGAACTGCCGGACGCGGTCGACCGAGTTATCCAGCGTTCGACGGCGTCGTCGCTGGCGAACGGGTACGCCGGCAGCGACCAGCACTTCTTCATCGGCCGGGGGGCCGCGTACCCGGTCGCCTGCGAGGGGGCGCTGAAGCTCAAGGAGATCTCCTACGAACAGGCCGAGGGGTTCTCGGCGGGCGAACTCAAACACGGGCCCCTCGCGCTGGTGACCCCCGACACCCCGGTCGTCGCGGTGTTCACCGGGAAACACGACACGAAGACGCTGAACAACGTCGAGGAGGTCCGCTCGCGCGGCGCGTCGGTCATCGGCGTCGCGCCGGAGTCGGCGGACCACGTCGCCGCCGCGGTCGACGAGTTCCTGCCCGTCCCGGAGACCCATCCGGACGTCGCGGGAGTCCTCGCGAACGTCCAGCTCCAGCTCGTCTCCTACTACGTGGCGAACGCGTTGAATCGATCGATCGATAAACCGCGCAATCTGGCAAAGAGCGTGACGGTAGAGTGACGGGAGGCGACTGCGGACCTGTGAACGCGACACGCATCGGCCCCCACGAACGACGACGAGGGCGATCCCGACCGCCCCCCGACAGTCGGGGAGTCGGACGCGTTCCGTCGCGACTCCCCGGGCTCGTCGACCCGAGCGGGTCGGAGTGGTGAACATCGGAGACCCCCACGTAGATGTCGAGCACACACACGGACGCACTCAGCAGGGACGAGGTCTACGACATCCTGAGCAACGGCAGACGTCGGTTCGTCATCCACCTGCTTCGGGACGAGGGGGAGCCGATACAACTCAGCGAACTCTCGGATCGCGTCGCAGCCTGGGAGAACGACCTCCCCGTGGACGAGTTGACCGACCAGCAGATCAAGCGGGTGTACGTCTCGCTGTACCAGACGCACATCCCGAAGCTCGAGGAGTCGGGCATCGTCGAGTACGACTCGGACTCCGGCTCGGTGTCGCTCACGTCGAACGTCTCGTCGCTCGACGCCTACCTTCCGGAGGAGGACCGACGCGAGATACCGTGGCAGACGATCTATCTCGGACTCGCCGTCGTCGGGCTCGTCGTGTACGGCGTCGCGACCTTGGCCGCCGGCGCGATCCCGCAGGCGACGCTCAACGTCGTCGGACTGCTCGTGTTCGCCGCGTTCGGCGTCGCCGTCGCTGCACAGTACCTGTACGAACACTCCCGCGGATAACCACTTACCAACTGTGAACACACACGCCAGCACCGTCGACGCGCGTCCATCGACCGCCGATGTGCAGCCCACGAGCGCCGCGACCACGTCGCGGAACGCCGGGGATGAACCGTACTCGGGTGAGACGCCGTGACGACCGACTGGGACGTCATCGGGTACGTGATCAGCTCGGACCACCGGGTGGTCGTTCTGGGCCGCCTCGCGGAGGGGCCGGCGACGCCCACGCGCATCGCCGAGGACGTGGAGCTGTCCGTGTCGCACGTCTCCCGCGCGCTGGGCTCGCTGCGAGAGCGGGACCTCGTCGAGCTCCTGGTTCCCGAGGACCGACGGAAGGGACGCGTCTACGGTGTCACCTCCGCTGGAGAGGAGGTGTGGGCGGACATCAGCACGAAGGATCTGGCGGAGTGACCGTCTCCCCCCGCCCGTCAGAACTGGGGGTGGTGAGGAGCAGGTGTCGGATGCCGGGGGAACGGGATCGGGGCCGTGCTGTGACTCTCCCTGACGAGGGGACGGCAGACGGCGTCGTTGTCGATCGGTGTGTCTCGAGGGCGGACTCCGGTCGATCGTATCGCAGCGACCGGCCGAACCGCTCCGTCGGAGTCGTCCCCAAGGCGCGTCCGTCTCGGATCGCCACGTCCGGAGTGGGTCGCTTCTCGAATCGATTCGCTTCTCGAATTGGCTCGCCGCTCCGGACCCGTTCGGGCGGAACCGGGTACCTCGATCGGACGGTTCGTCGTTAACTAACAAAGCACGTGCCGGATCGTGTACCACCATGGCACCTGCTGCTCCCGGCGCCGACGCGCTCGGCGCGTGCCCGCGATGCGGGCGGTCGCTCCCGCGGGGTACCCATCTGATCAGCTACCGGAACGGGGACTGGCCGACGATGTTCGCGACCTGTACCGCCTGCGACGAGGTCGTCCGGCCGGAGTGACCGATCCCGCGGACCGGCGGCTCGCTGGTACTCCCAGTACGCACGCCTCGTTCGGCGGCTCGTATCTCTAGCCAGCGTATAACGATTGCAGTCGCCGTACTCGAACCGACCGCAATGCGCAAGAGATCGATCGCGTTCGTGGTCGTCGCGGCAGTCGTACTGTTGTTCGCTCGGGTGGTCGAGCGACGCACCCGACCGGAATCGGCGGACGAGTACGGGGACTGAGCGGCCGGTGCTCGGCCGCGGGTGTCGCCCGTACCCGAGGGGTAAGGGACTGCTACACCCCGCCGCTCGACACTCGCCCCCGACGGGGCTCGACAACGCCACGGGAATCGTTTTCGTGGGCTTGGAACGGGCGTCTGAACGCGGTACACTACCTCTCTCCGCCGATTAATGGCGGGGTACTCACGTCTACCCTGAGTATTACTTTATCGGAGATGGTGGTATCACGGGGTGTGCCGAACTGGATCACCGACGAAGAGCAGGAACGGATTCGGAAGTTCGCCGCCACGCCGCGCCACCGGCGCGGGCCGCACTTCCTCGAACCTGAGGCCGAGGAGGACGCCGACGATCAGGAGGAGGAGCTCGCGCGGCGCTGACTGACCGACCGACAGGAAACCGACCGACCGACTGGGACGACGTTCGATGGGGACCACACGCGGACGACCGGCAGAGTCGTTCGTGCGGGCCCTCGCGACATGAACGTCCCGAACAGCCGTCTCTTTTGACGCGTGATGCAGTCGCAGAACCACAGGTGCCGGGTCCCGTCCGCGTCCGATCGCGATCACGGCGGCCCCTCGTAGACCGCCTCTCCAACGACGTCAGGGGCGAACGCGGTTCGAGAGTCGGTCGAAACGAGACGATACCGACGTTGTACGGGTGTATAACTAACGGGGCGCTCGGTTGATTCCGTGGTATGTGGCGTGTCACACAGGTCACGACCAGTCGTCGACCGACTCCGGCCCGACGAACCGGCTCCGAGCACCCGCGCCAGCGGGGTGCGCCGTGACCCGATCGACCACGTCCGATCCGGCGGCCGGCCTCGAGACCCCGGTGGTCCACGCGTCGCCCGCGGAGACGGCTCGGCTGTTCGATGCGCTCGACAGCGAGGCCTGTCGCGCGGTCGTACAGGCGTTGGAGGACGGTCCGATGACCGCGAAGGAACTGCAGGCAGCAGGGGACATCCCGCTGTCGACGGTGTACCGGTGCGTGAACGAGCTGGTCGACACCCCCCTCGTCGAGGAGACGACCCGCGTCAGCGAGGGTGGCCACCACGCCAGCGAGTACTCCCGGCCGGTCGAGACGCTGGTCGTCAGCTTCGGGATGGAACAGACGCTGCACGCCGATGACGCTCCGGTGTTGAAGCTGACCCTGTGACGCCGCCGGACGACGCGCGGTGTCAGTCGTCCGCTCGTGCGCGCTCGAATCGGTCGGCCGGAAGCCGGAGGTCGTCGAGCCCCGGTAGGTGTTTGACGTTGTAGATGACCCGGAGCGTCTCCGAGACCGGACGACCGATACACGAGAGGCGGAAGCCGCGTTCGACCAGGTCGTCGGTGAGCACGTTGTCGACGGTGCTGTCGAGCTCGCCCTCGACGACCGCGACGGCGCAGTTCGCGCAGGCCCCGCCGCGGCAGGCGAACGGCCACGCGAACCCGCGGTGTTCGGCGGCCTCGAGCAGCGTCTCCCCGGGTTCCGCGAGGAACACCCCGTAGTCGGCGTGGTCGAGGTCGGCGCTCGACGCCGCCTCGAAGAGGTCCGGGTCGTCGATCTCCCAGCCGTGGTCGGCGACGGCGTCGTAGTTCAGATACTCGACGCGGGTGTTCGTGGGCGTTCGCTCTCCCCCTGTGCCGTCGCGTTCGCCGTCGCTCCGGTCGGTCCGGTCGCCGTGACTCTCGTCGTCGGCCTCCGGTGGCGACTCCTCCCGTGACCCGGAGGCTCCGTTCTCCACGTCGCTCTGCGGGATGGCCGTCCCCGAGGTCGCCGCCTCGTACGCCGCCCTGACGCGTTGAAACTCCTCGGCGGACCCGCCGCGGTCCGGGTGGGCCTCCTTCACCCGCCGGCGGTAGGCCCGTTCGATCTCCGTGTCGTCGGCGTCGGCCTCAACTCCCAGTACGGCGTACGGAGAATCCACGGACGTCGATAGGGGCGTGCGGGTTATATGCCCTTTCGTCGTCGGGGGATCGGATGTCGCGTGGCCGACACACTACCGCGACGGGGATATGCCCGTTCGGATGAAATCTCTCATGGGAGCGGGAGCGGAGCGGGTGAAACGTCAGAGGGCTCCGCCGACTGCTCCCGAGTCGTAATCGCGCCTGGCGACTCGGTCTGTGTTGACAACTCGTGCGATGGACGAGGATGTGACCCTTTCGGATCACGGGTGATCCAGACGCGGAGGACACCCCCGTCCGACTCCGATGTCCGTCCGACTCTCGCGACCTGTTCACTCCCCATACAGCGATCGCACGCGCTCGACGCCGCCGATCTCGTCTATCACGGCGACGACCGGCGACGGAACCGATGTTCGCCACCCGTCGACTCCGCGGTCGCTCGCTCGTCCACACCCGATCCCGACGTCCGACGTCTCGCGGCGTGTCGACGCCGATTCCACGGCCATCGCCTCGCGGATAGCGGTCCCGCTCACCGTCCGCTCGGCCTCGATCGTGGTCACACGACGGCCGTGCTCGCGGAGCCGGTCGGCCTTCACCTCGTGCCACTCCTCCAGCACCCGAAGGAGGTGCAGCGCGTCCGCCGGCGCGTAGTGTTCCCACAGGTCGGGGCGGTTGATCGGGAAGGGGAGGACTCGGACCGGAACGCCCAGTTCCGCGTCCGACAGCGCCGCCGTGATCATCCGGTGGCGCTCGTGGTAGCGGAAGGGGTTGTTTCGCGGGTCGTCGCGGTCGGGGTCGGCGACCTCGGGAGCGACGTGGGCGGGGTCGGCGTTCGTGATCCCCACGATCAGCTCGTCGCACTCGCCGGCGGCCCACTCACAGTACGCGAGGTGGCCCTCGTGGAACGGCTGAAACCGGCCGTGAACGTGGCCCACCGTCATCGTTCGCCCTCCGCCGTCGGCCAGCGTGCGGCCGATTCGACGAGCCGAGACGGGTCGCCGTCGGCGGCGTCCCGGATCGGCGCGTCGCCGCCGTCTACCGCGCCGATCCGAACCGGGTCCGCGCGCTCGACGCTCCGGAGGCGGTCGGTCGCCCGCGCCAGCGCGCTCGGCGTTCCGACCGCGGCGAACGACCCGTTCGTCTCGACGGTCACGTCGGGGAGCCTCCAGTGGCCGACGGACGCCTCGGCGACCCCAGACAGGATCGGAAGTCGTTCGAGCCGAAGCGATCGCCCGTCGCGTGCGACGAGTCGGCCGATGCCACCGATACCCTCGCCGGACACGTCCGTGACCCGAGCGAGGTGCCGTGCGGGGTCGAACGACTCGCCCGGGTCCGGCCGACACGTGGCCAGCGCCTCCGCCACGGGGCGGGCGTCACGTGTGAGCCGGTCGCGTCCCAACTCGCGGAGGCCACGATCGCCGTCGAGGGTACCGAGCGCGAACGCCGCCAGCCCGCCGAACGGCCGGGTCACGAGCACGCCGCAGTCGTCGGGGATCGGGGGTTCGGTCGAGCCGACGCCGCCGCGGGCGGTGACGCTCGCGCCGAGGAGCCACCCCTCCCCGCCGTGTGCAAGCACTGACCCCCGCCTCACGCTCACGTCCGACGGAAGCCCCGCGCGATACCAGTCGGTCGCCCGCGACGGGGAGGGGTCGACACCGGCGGGTGCGGCGACGACGGGATGGACGACGCGGTCGGCGGTCGTTCCCGCGGCGTACACGTCGTTGCAGGCGTTTAGTGCGGCGATCCGTGCTTGTTCGGGGGGATCGAGGCCCGGAAACGCGTGGACGACGTCGACGTTCGCCGCGAGGTGGTCGGCGATCGACGAACGGCGGGCCGCTCCGGCGGAGTCGGGGTCTGCGGTCGATCGGAAGTGTTCCAGCCAGAGGAGTCCGCCCGAGAGTCCGGGGACCTGCACGGCGTGGCCCTTTCCGATCGTCACCTCCGGTCCGTCGAGCCCGGCGTACGCGGTCGCGAGCGCGTCGCCAAAGCGCTCGGCATCCGCGAGGTCGTCGCCGACGAACGCGCACGCGAGCGTCACGATGGGGTTCCCGCCCGCGTCGCCGTCGAACGGGACCGTCGGCCGCTCCTCCCCGAGGGCGACAACGTCGACCGCTCGCTCGGTCCCACCGTCGTCGGCCGCGTCCGCGAGGATCGCCGCGTCGGCGTCGGAACCCAGTCGGACGCTCGTCCCGTCGAGCGCCTCGTGGACGCGGTCACGGGCGGGGAACACTACCCTGTCCAGCGGCGTCTTCCCCGAACAGCCGCACCGTCTCGGGTCGGCGCCGAAACCGGGCGTGGGGCCAGGTCTCCCCGCCGATCGCTCGCGATCGCTGCCGCCGTCGGCGACGGCGCGGCCGCGGATCACTCTTCGCCCGGCCACAACGGCTTCACCTCCCTCGTCGGGTAGTCGTGAACCGCGGGGGTCCGCCGGAGCCCGTCCAGCATCACCCGATCGGCCGCCGCCCGAGCGGTCTTCAGCAGCTCCCGACCGCGAACGTCCCTGAATCCGCCGCGTGCGGCCGGCCGCTCGCCGACGGCCTCCACGTCGTCGGTGCGGACGGGCTCGGCGACCATCGTGACCGGGACGGGCTCACCGGAGTGGACAACGTCCTCGGTGCTCGGGGTCGTGTGGTCTGCCGTGACCAGCGTGACGAGTTCGGGGTCCGTCAGCGCGCGCTCGACCACCGGCGCGAGCGACGCGTCGATCGCCGCCAGTTCGTCGCGCTTCTCCGCCGGCCCGGCCGCGTGTGACACCTCGTCGGGCTCCGGGTAGTGGACGTGCACGAACTCGTGGTCCGCGACCGCATCGAGCGCGCGGCCCGCGCGGGCGTCGTAGCCGTCCGGCGGGTCGACGTGGGCCATCCCGAGCGTCCGTGCGAGCCCGGTCAACACCGGCTTGGGCGTCACGCTCGCCGCGTCCAGCCCGTGCCGCGCGCGGAACGACTCGACCCGAGTGGGCGTCGCGGCCCACTTCGAGAGCACCACGTCGGCCGGTCCCGGCTCGTCCGCCATCGTCGACCGGGTCGACCGGGTGTACGTCCGCAGCGCGTCCGCCGTCCGACGGGCGGCCCCCCTGTCGGTGGCGTCGCGGGTCGGCTCGCTCGCGACGACCGGCAGTCCGGACTCGAACGGGTCGACGTCCGTGACCGCCGGCGACACCACCGTGTCCGCAGTAACCGTCACCGTTCCCCGGTTCTTCCACGTGTACTCGAACTCGACCGAACAGCCGTCGACGACCGGCACGTCGACCGCGGCGACGCCGGGGCGCTCTGCGAGCGCGGGGAAGTCGTCGTCCTCGCTCCCGAGGTGTCGGTTCGCCACCCGCGTCCCGGTCTCGGCATCGAGCGACGCGAACGACGCCGAGCAGACGACGCTGCCCGGCGGCGGCTCGGTTCCGAAGCCTCGCGCCTCGAGCACGCCCCGCCCCGGGACCTCCTCGGGGTCGTAGCCGAACAGGCGAGTGTGCGCGAGGTCGCTCGACAGCGGGACGCCCGGGTCGGCGACGTGCATCGTGCCGTTGATCCCCGCCGCCGCGAGCCGGTCGAGGTTCGGAGTCTCTGCCGCCTCTAACGGCGTTCTGCCGTCCAGCTCCCGCGCCGGCCGGTCGGCCGCGCCGTCGAGCAGCAACAGGAGGATCGAGCGGTCCCTCCCGCGCATCAGTCCAGCCCGAGCGTCTTCGCGATGGTCCGTTTCTGCACCTCGGTCGTTCCCGCGGGGATGCGGAGGTTTCGAGCGACCCGGAACACGCGCTCGACGCCGCCGGCGCGCATCAGCCCGTAGCCGCCGAGCACCTGGATCGCGCGGTCGGCCCAGTCGAACAGACGGTCCTCGGGGTAGTACTTCAGCATCGAGAGCTTCCGTCGAGCGGTCGCCGGCTGGTCGAGGTCGTGGAGGTTGGCCTCCGCGTCATAGGCGCCCAACAGGGACGTCCCGAACTCGCGGAGGGCGTGGATCTCCGTCGCCGTCTCGACGATGGGCCACTGTACGGCCTGGTTGCTGCCGATGGGCTCCCCGAACGACTCCCGATCCTTCGCGTACGTGAGCATTCTGTCGAGGAGGTATCGGCCCATCCCGGCGCACATCCCGGCGCGCCCGGCCCGTCGCCAGTTCACCCACGACAGCGCCAGCGGGAGCCCGTCGCCCACCTCGCCGACGAGTTGGTCGCCGTCGACGCGGCAGTCGCGGAGGTGCACGTCCGAGGTGATGCCGTCCATCATGATGTTCAGGTTCGGCTCGCCGACCTCGTAGCCCGGGTTGTCGGTGTCGACGAGGAACATCCCCATCGTCTCGTGGGCCGGCCCCTCGGCGCCCTCGACCTTCGCGAGGATCTGCGCGGTGTCCGCGAACGGGCCGTTCGTGATGTAGCGCTTGTCGCCGTTGAGAACCCAGCCGTCGCCGTCGCGCTCGGCGGTCGTCGAGATCGCCGTCACGTCCGACCCGGCGCCCGGCTCCGTGATGCCGATGCAGGCCGTCTCCCGTCCCTCGACGAGCGGCCGGAGCCACTCCTCGCGCTGGTCCTCGTCGAGGTGCAACAGCGCGGGCGATGGCCCCTCCGTCCACGCCATCATCGCGCGGGCGACGCTCGACCCGTGGCCCGTCCCGTAGCGGAACACCGCCTCCTGCACGTAGAAGTGCTCGCGGTTCGAGAGCCCGCCGCCGCCTACCTCCTCGGGCAGGTGGAGCGCGTACAGCCCCTCGTCGGCGCTTCGCTTCCGGATCTCCTCCTGCATCGCCCGCGTCTCGGGCTTCATGAGGCCGTCGTCGTCGAGATAGTCCAGCGGCCCGCCGACGTGCTCGGCGTGCGCCTCCTCGTAGGGCAACACCTCGTCTTCGATGAAGTCGATCACCCGATCGACGACCGGCCGCACGTCGTCGGGGACGGTGAACTCTCCCGCCAGCGCCTCGTCCTCGGGGAACATCGTCATGTGATACCGATTCTCATTCCAGTGGTTAAGTATTGGCTCGGTCGCGGCCGATTGCCGGATCGCCGGTGCGACGGTCGGTCGGGGTACGTACGTGGTGGCGCTTGGTCCCCATGGGCAGCCGCAATTCGACCCGGGGTGGTAAACAGACTCGTTTAAAATCGTTGAAAGCTACCGGTCCTATGAGGTTTGTTGGTCAGAGACAAACGAACGCCGTCTCACGCCGAACGCAGATGTATTCCAGAACTGTCAGGAATTGGGTGTTGAATATAGCGAGTGTATGCAGTAGCGCAATAATCTTCGGTTCACTGATAGCCGTCTGAATTGCCCGATAGGAAGATGCTGCATACCTACCGATATGACCCAATTTTGATCCGGGGGTTTCCGTTCAAATCTGCGGTGATAGTGACCGTCGTCGCATCCGCTTCAAACCGAAGAGTCAGCCATACCGCTCGAATGCGTCCTGCAGCACGTCGTACGACTCCTTCAGCCGTTCCTCGGTCTCCGGGTCGTTCCAGGTGTCGAGCGAGAAGCGCCCCGCGTCAGCGGGGATCGTCCCCGACACCGCTGCTGGGAGCGTGTCCGTTGCGTTCGGTCTCCCCGAGAGCGTTCGCGCGTCGCCGTCGGCGTCCGGAGCGTACGTGAGCGCCGCGATCCCCACGTCGTCAACGGGACGGGTCGCGCCCAGTCCGTCCGTCCAGATGTCACCGGTCATGACGGCCGAGCTCGGGTCACGAAAGCCGAGGAGACACCACGGCAGCCGGAGCTCGATTGTGTTCGCCGCGGCGTCGACATGGACGTCCGTTAGGGAGTCGTACTTGGATGAGTCCGGGTCTCCGATGCCGTACCGCAGCTGCCCGGTCTCGACGGATCGGAACGAGACAGTCCGGCCCTGTGTCGGAAGATCAAGCGGGTAGGACACCGCGAGCCGTATCGGATGGTAGACGCCGTTGTCCGGGGTCGACGCGTACGGGCGCGTCGGAAGGTATCCCCCGGTCTCGCCGTACTCGTAGTAGAAGCGATCAGCGTGGCTCGCGACCCAGGCCCGCGAGGCGTCCGGACCCGCCAACTCGACGACGACGTCCGCTCGGCCCGCGTGATCCAAAATCAGTCCCCGTGGGAGAGCGGTGTTCCCACGATCGGGGACGAGATCGAACCCGAGCACCGTCCGCATCCGATCCCAGTCGACGGTCTCGCCGAGCTCCTCGTACTCGATTCGGACCGACAGCGCTGCTGGGTCGGCCGTCGCGCGGACCTCGCGGAGGCTCCGGCCCGCATCGTAGCCGTCGTCGAGCGCGACTCGCGGCTCCCGGCCGCCCGTCGAGACGATGGTCGCGCCAGCCCACTCTTCGGCGTCGCCCGACAGCGTGACGCGTCCCGCGGGATCGAACGATAGCAATCCGAACCGCTCCTCGGGCGACTGGTCGTTGAGCCACTCCGGCCGACGGTTCGGGTCGGTGTACCGCATCGTGTTCCACGTCCGCTTGAACCACTCGTCCTGCCAGGCGAACACGATCCCGCCGGCGGCCCCGGATTCGACGATATCCGCGAACAGTGCGGCGTCGAGTTCACCCTGTCGCGTCTCCGTGTGGTGTCCTTGATCGAACCCGTCGACCTGCTCGTGGGCGGTGCCACGCGAGGCGGGGACACCGAACTCGCCGATCACCAGCGGGTGCCGGAGGTTCTCGCGGAGGTCCTCGAGGTACGCGCGGTAGCTGCGCGACCCGGCGGCGCCCTCGCCCTCGCGCAGGTACTCCTCGCTGAAGTTGAGGAAGTCTGGGTAGTACGGGTACGCGTGGTAGGTGGCGAACAGCCCGGGCGAGTGGGCCCGCGTGCTCGCCAGCGCGTTCGGGTTCACCGACGCGCGGTCCTCCCACGCCAGCGGTTCGGCCGGGTGATCGAGGTGGTCAGTCGTGGGCCAGTTCGAGATGCTCGCAGGCCGGGTCGTCCCGTACGCCTCCGCCTCGTGTGTGAGCGCACGGTCGAGTCGGCGGGCGAGCCAACGCTCGAACGCCGCGGCGTCGGCCGTCGCCTCGACGTACCGGCCGTCGGTAGCGCCGCCGTCGTGGTGCTCGTTCGTCCGGAGGACGAACTGTGGCTCCCACTCGACCCCGGCTACGTAGCCCATCGTGTACGGCGAGACGTCCGCGGTGAACGCCCCGGCGGCGTGGCCCGGACGGTCGGGGAGTGTCGCGTTCCCGTGGACCACGTCGATCGCCTCGCGAAGCCCCCGGTCGAACACCGCGGTGAGTTCGTCGTCGAACGCGGTTGTTTCCCCCTCGGTGAGATGCGCGGGCAGCCAGTTGCCGTGAAACAGGTACAGCGGGTCCTCGACCCGCTCGTTGAGCGCCGAGAGCGCCTCGTAAAACGCCGGCGGGTGGACGGTGTACACCCGAACCGCGTTGGCGTTCATCTCGTGTATCCGGGCGAGCCAGCGGTCGTACTCCGAGCGCGTGATCGCCGCCTCCCCGGGGAATGTCCCCGGCTTGCCCATCCCGAGATTCACCCCGCGGAGGAGTCTGTCGCTCCAGCCGTCGTCATTCCGGACCTGAAACGCCCCGTCCCGAAGGCGGAACCGCGCTCCGGGCGGGGAACCGCCGTGGTCGCCGGGGTCGGTTGTGGGTGAGTCAATCGTTCCCGTCGCGGCGGAGGAGTCGTCGGGAGCGTCGTCGGACCCGTTCGCCCCGCCGCAGCCGGCGAGCGTCGCCGCGGCGGCACCCGCGCCGACAGCGCGGAGAACCCGGCGTCGTTCTCGATCCACGCCTTCCCCCTGTGGACGCGGGTACATGGGTGTTCTGTCGGGGCCCTCTCGTTTGGATCCCTTCCGGCGAACGCGGACCCGAACTGTCCCGGAATTGTGCGGCGGCTGTGGGGTGTCCGCCGGCGTCGAAGTCGCGGCGACGGACTGATGTACCGTTCCACACGGTCGATCGTGCCTCCCTGGCGTGGTCCGCGATGTTGGTGGCGTCGACGCGGTGTGTTCCAACATTTAAAAACGACGATCCGCGTGAAAGTATACTAGCCGAACTCTCTGATGACCAGCACGATCAGTTCGTTTGCATTCGTGATAGAGCGTTCGTCTGTATCTACCAGCATATCCCTCTTCGATCCGTCGATGCACGGCTGAATTAGGCGATAAGAAGGTACTGCGAATGAATCAGTACCGCTGGCGGCACACGGCAACCGTGTTAGGCAGTGGTGGACTCAAAAACGGGTTCTGGATCGGTTGGTCGAGTCGCGTCACAGACGCGGATGCAGCCGTCAGAGCGGACGAACACGTTCCACGTGTCTACCTGAAAACTGAGGAGGGTATCACCGTTCGTCCCTCTGTCAGAAGACTCAAACAGCGCATTGAGAGCGTCCGGGTCAACGTAATCAAACAGCGGAGGGAGATCAGTTGGATCAACACCGACAGCGTCTGCCAGAGCCCAGACAATAGCCTCTGTAGCGGAACGCTCACTCTCAGAGTCGTATTCCGCATCAACGACTGGTGTACATCCACGGTAGACAGACATTTTTCCCTGCATGTTCATATCTCCACCAACACCCCACCCTGTAAAGCGTTGTCGTGAGAATCTGAGTGACAGTAGATACCCTGTCCGTACGTAGTGGTAAGTGATTCATCTGAAGATGAATCTGTCTGTGAGGTGTGCTTCATAGAGGGGTGGAGAGGATTTGTGTGCCGGGGGAATGAAGTCGGAAGTTCCCTCCCTCTATGGATTGGCTCCCTGGCTCGAACGGCGGTTGGGGAACCGCACCTCTCCATAAAGTGTTACTTAGTCTGAACTAATAGGGGTTCGGCTTGATTTGCGATGGTGAAGATCCATAGCGTCATGCTTGCCTCCCCTCACCGTATATGGTGGGCAGATCTTCTGCGTATATGTTCTGGTGCTACTGTCGGCGATGGAACTGACTTTCTAATCTTTTAATGTCTCGTGGCGAGGCGGGCGCTCCGGCAGCGGTGTCCGTATCCGGTGAAGATTGCGCTGCGGCGTCCGTCGTAAGATCGTATGCTAGTGTACGGATGGCCTCGTTGTGTTTTTCTTTCACCTGAGCGATTGCGTGTGGATGTGTTTCCAGTTGGTCGTACTCTTCGCAGTCGATAGCGTGTTCGAGTTCCTGTTCGTACTCATGGCGGACTAATAAGAGAAGTTCGTGAAGATGTACGAGTTCTATCTTTCTCATGTGCTGGAACCATTCTCTGCTCGTAACTCAATCTGGTACCCACAGATCGTTCCGTCCCCATAGAACAGTCGTCAGCCTCTTTGTTATGCTCCACTCCTCGAACTGGGGGGTCAGCTTACTCACAGGGTGTACGAACGTACCCGATCCAACCGATCACCAAGCACCGGCACATATCTGCGCAAAAGAACTGCTTACTCACCGAGCAGCTGATAGCGCAGACCAGTCCGTATGTACAGACCATTGCTTACTGTGCCCCCTGTATCTATCAGTACGTCCCTCATCGATCCAGCGATACACGGTTGAACAAAGCGATACGAAGGTACTGCATATACTGCGGCCGGATCGGAGAGGGGTCCACGTTCAGTCGGTACTTTCGGCGACCCGGATACCACCGATAGCGTCGGCGTCACCTCCAGCGCAATCTTGTCGAGAAATAACCTGACGGAGACCGATCTCGGCGATCGCCGTGCCGCTGTCGGCCGTCCGTTCGATCGCTTTGGTCGCTCGCGTGAGTCGAGGATCCCCTGCATCCTCATCGAACAGCCGGGCATCGAGGTCATCGACCAGCCCGCGGACCCGCTCCCCTGCCTCGATAGACTCCCGGACTGGATCGACTTTCCCGCCATCGACCACGGCCGGTGTCGCCGTCTCGACGCAGTTACGCGCGGTCTGTGCCGCGTCACGGAGATCGGCGGTGAGCGGCCTTTCCGGCGGGGAATCGAGGTCTCGTGCAGTCTCTGCGAGCGTTTCGGCGCTTTCTGCGACTCGTTTCAGTTCCCGGCTCGCCGTCCAGAGGCGAAACAGTTCCTCGCGCGTGATCCCGAGCGCGTCGACCTCGTCGAGCTTCGAGAGGCTCCGACGGAAGTGTCGATCGACGAGCGCATGCAGCCGGTTCGCCTGCTCGGTGCGCTCGAGCACCGACTCGGGACTGGTTTCCCCGAACACCGCCGCCGTCCCGTCGCGATGCATCGACGTGGCGACGAACAGAAAGTGCCTGACTGACTGCCTGATCGACACCTCTGCAGGGTCCACCGGGACGGTGGCAGTGATCGCCGTATCGGATTCGTCGACGACGGTCATGCCGGTCAGCTCCGCTGCGGCACTCCCGACCGCATGACGCTGGGCGGACGAGACGCCGGCGTCGAATCGGACAGTGATTCGATCGATACCGGCGGCATAGGCCGCAATCAGTAGCCGTTGGACGCGGGCTGCGTCGAGGTCGTCGGCATCGAGGACGACCTGTTCCGGAACTCCGTCCAGGCCGTCGCCGTCTTGAGGCTCGATGACCAGTACGCCGTCGAGATGGGTGTGCAGCCCCACCTCGTCGCCGGGCTCGATTCCTCGAGTCTCGGCCCATTCTTTCGGGAGCGAGACGCTGTAGGTGCCGCCGCCGACGAGCTGGATCTTGCGTCGTGTCATCGCCGGCGCTTCCCCCACAACCCCTCCATCGCTCTTCCGTGTTTGGTTGCCATGCAGATCACCCGAACTTTCCGCTGATGTACTCCTCGACGCGCTGGGACTCGGGGTTCTCGAAGATCTTGCCGGTGGCGTCGTACTCGACGAGTTCGCCGCCGGTAAGGAAGACGGCAGTCTGGTCGGAGATCCGGGCCGCCTGCTGCATGTTGTGCGTGACGATGACGACCGTGTACTCCTCGCTCAGTTCGTCGATGAGGTCCTCGATCTTCGCGGTCGCGATCGGGTCCAGCGCCGACGCCGGCTCGTCCATCAGGATGACCTCCGGGTCGACCGACAGGCACCGAGCGATGCAGAGTCGCTGCTGTTGCCCGCCCGAGAGCCCGAGCGCGTTGTCGTCGAGACGGTCGTTCACTTCGTCCCACAGCGCGGCGTCGCGCAGGCACCGTTCGACGAGTTCCTCGCGCTCGTCCTCATCAGCCCGGCCGAGCAGCCGAGCGAGCAGGCCCGTTTCGAGGTCGCCATGCTTGCGCGGGCCGTACGAGATGTTGTCGCGGATCGACTTCGGGAACGGGTTCGGCGACTGGAACACCATGCCGACGCGCTTGCGCAACTCGACGAGGTTCACGCCCTCCTGGTAGATCTCCTCGTCGTCGAGCGTCACCGAGCCCTCGATCCGGGCGGAACTGACCCGGTCGTTCATCCGGTTGAGGCACCGGAGGAACGTCGACTTCCCGCAGCCGGAGGGCCCGATCAGCGCGGTGACGCTCCGCTCGGGGATGTCGATCGAGACGTCCTTCAATGCGTGGTCGTCGCCGTAGTGGACGTTCAGGTCCTCGACCGATAGCTTCGCCGGGCCGGCGAACTCGTGATCGCGCCACTCCTCGCGGACGCGTTCGTCGCTCTCGCCGGTCGTCGTTGTCCGTGTCGTCGTCGTTGTCGTCGGCGCCGTTTCAGCCGGTTCGTCGACCTCACTCGCCTGTCGTGTCTGTGGTGTGTCACTCATGGTCACTCGTACCGCAGCTTCCGCCGGAAGTAGTATCGCGCGGCGATGCCGATGGCGTAGAACGACAGGACGACCATCAAGAGGACGAGCGCGGTCGCCCACCGGAACTCGTCTGGGTTCGCGACGTTCTCGCCGAGGCCGACGCCCGCCGTGATGAGCGCGAACAGTTGGTACGGGAGCGCGGAGGTCGCCTGGAGCAGCTCGGGGTTCGCGACGAACGGTGGCGACGCCGTGAACTCGAAGCCGCCGATCACGTCGACGGTCTGACTGCCGGGGATGAACGTCCCACCCGCCATCGTCAGCAGGATCGGGGCCGTCTCGCCGGCGATGCGGCCGACGCCGAGAATGACCCCGGTGACGACGCCGGGCAACGCCGCCGGCAGCACGACGCTGCGGACCGTCTGCCACTTGTTCACACCCAGGGCGGCGCTGGCGTCGCGGTACTCGTCGGGCACCGAGAGCATCGCCTCGCGGCTGGTGATCAACACCAGCGGGAGCAGCATGAACCCGAGCGTGATCATCCCCGACAGCAGCGACTTGCCGTTCCCGAACCGCGGAACGAGGAACGCGAAGCCGAACAGCCCGAAGACGATGCTCGGCGTCGACCACAGCCCGTTGGTCGCGACCTCGACGGCTTGCGTGAAGCGGCCGCGCTCGGCGTACTCGGTGAGGAAGACGGCCGCCCCGACCCCGAGTGGCACCGCGAACAGCACCGCGCCCACGACGAGCCAGACGGTCCCGACTATCGCCGGGAGCACGCCCTGGTAGTCGTTCAACAGCGCGACGCCGTTCATCACGAAGGGGACGGAGAACGGCAACCGAACGCTCAGCTCCAGCCCGAACAGCCCGAGCGTCGTCGACGGCCCGGCGCCGGGACCGAACTGGGCGCCCGTGAGCAGTCCGGGGACCCCCTTAACGACGGTGAACGCGACGAGGACGAACAGGAACGCGACGATCGAGAGCGCGTTCAGGTAGACGAGCGTGTACGCGCCCAAGTGTCGACCGCGGGCGCCGAAGCCGCCGTACGCCTTCGCGGCCGCCCAGCCGGCGATCATCGCGCTGAACAGGGTCGCGACCGGGATGACGAACTCGGCGGTCAGCGACGCGCCCTGCTCCCAGCCGAGATCGAACACCCACTCCGGGCCGAGCGTCCCGGTCAGGAACACCAGTCCGGTCAGCACGGGCAACGCCCCGATCGGAACCGTCGAGCCGATGTCCTCGCGGGGGATGACCGTCGCAGCGAAGGCGACGGCACCCACGAGGAGTCCGACGACGGCGGCTCCGAGACCGCCGACCAGCACGTTCCCGATACCGCTGCCGACGGCGAACCACAGGCCGCCGGCGGCGACTCCGGCGACCAGCCCGGCGGTCGTGTCCGGGGTCGTCGACACCGCTTCGAGGCGAGAGCCGACGCCGAAGGCCATCACGGCCCCGCCGAGCAGGACCAGCATGGCCCCCAGCAGCGACACGGTCGGGACGCCCGCGACCGAACCGGTGATCGACACCAGGTCCGCGAGCGCCACGATCGACAGCCCGAACAGCAGCGCCGAGATCGCGACGGCCACGGCGGCGACCGCGTCGGTTCCGGAGGTGTCCTGCCTGACGAGTTCGGTTCGCGTCGCGCCCGCCATCAGATCTCACCCCCGAACTTCTCCCTCATCCGCCACTCGATGTACTGCGAGCCGATCGAGATGATGAGGACGGTGACGAAGAGGATGACGCCGGCGACGAACAGCGCGTCCATCTGGAGGCCGTCGGCGTCGCCGTAGTTGCGCGCGATGATCGACGTGAGGGTCTCCTGCCCGTAGAAGACGTTGTACAGCGGGTCCGTGAGACGGGGTACCCCGCGCAACATCACCGTCGCCGCCATCGTCTCGCCGATGGCCCGGCCGACGCCGAGCAGCACGGCCGCGGAGACCCCCGAGAACGCCGCCGGAAGGGTGATCGAGGTCATCGTCTGCCAGTCGGTCGTGCCGATCGCGAGCGACCCGCTCTTCATCGACTCGGGGACGCTCGAGAGGGCGTCCTCGGCGACCGAAACGACCGTCGGCAGCGCCATCAGCCCGACGACGATGCCGACGAAGAGGTACGTCCCCTGCCCGTTGATGTCGAACTGGGTCGACGCCCAGGGGCTCAAGATGGTGAACCCGATGAACCCGTAGACGATGGAGGGGATCCCGGCGAGGATCTCCACGCCGGGCTTGACCACCTCCCGTACCATCGGGGGCGCGATCTCCGAGAGGAACAGCGCCGCGGCGACCCCCAGTGGCGCGGCCACCGCCGTGGCGATGACCGTCACCATCACCGTCCCGTGGATCATCGGCACCATCGAATACCGGACCGGCTCCGACACCGCGTCCCACCGCGGCTCGATGAACATCCGGAGCCCGGGGACGCTCACGCCGAACACGGTGGCGCTCTCGTAGGCGATCACCGGGATCGACTCCATGAAGATGAAGACGATGATGAGCGCGAGGACGAGGATCGTCGAGACGGTCATCATCAGCGTCACGACGCGCGCGGTGACGTCCTGATGTCTGATCCAGCCGTAGCCGATCGCCGCGATGGCGACCATGAACGGGAGGACGGTCAGCGACGAGACCAGCAGGAACCCGACGAACGTGGCGCCCATCGACCCGACCGCGACGACGACGGCCGCGAGCGCCGCCGGTTCGGTCTCGTCGACGAAGTCTCTCCCCTGGCGAACCCGCCGCTGGAGGCCCCCCCGAACGCCCGATGCTACCCGTTCCGTGTCTGCTGTCATTTCAATTAAATAATGTCGTTCGCTTCCGCGCTGTTGCGGGAGTGCGGAGCCGACCGCCGCCGACTCAGTAGTCGATCCAGTCGCTCAGCTTCTCGCGCTCGGACTCGATGTCGGCGGTCGGCAGCGGGATGTAGTTCACGTCCTCCACGAACAGCTTCTGTCCGAAGTCGGTCAGGAACATGTTGAGGAACGCGGCCTCGCGGCGGTCGGTGCCGCTGGGGGTGTCCTCGGTGATCTTCGTGTACATGTGGAGGTCGCGGTTCAGGGGGTACTCGCTGTCGAAGATCGTGTTCTCCGCGTCCGGGTCCGGCTCGTACAGCGTGCCGTTGAAGTCGATCCCGATGGGCGTGACCTCCTCGCTGGTGAACGCGAGCGCCATGTACGCGATGGCCCCGTCGTTCTGCGAGACGAGCTGGGCGACCTGCTGGTTCTGGCCCTGCCGAGTGTCGACCTCCATCGGCGCGTCGGCGTCGCCGAGCATGTTGAGCCGGAATGCCGTGTCGGTACCGGAGCCCTCAGCGCGGCCGATGACGTAGATTTCCTGGTCGTAGTCGACGCCGTCGAGGTCGCTCCAGTTGTCGACCTCGCCCTGGAAGATCTGCCGGATCTGCTCGCCGGTGAGCTGGGTGACGCCGGCGTCGGACACGTCCGAACTGACGACGACGGGCTGGCCGTCGCGGCCGACGACGTGGTCGACGACCTCCTCGTCCCTACGCTCCTCGCTCCAGTCCAGTTCGGCCGTGATGGGGCCAGAAGAGTTGCCGATGTCGACGAGGCCGTCGACGACCGCCTCACAGCCGGTCCCCGAGTGCGAGAGTCCGACTGTCGTCGGGAACGGCGGATCCGACCGCTGTTCGGTTGGCTCGAAGCCGGCCAGGCTCGCGAAGTAGTCCGCGATCATCATGTCCGGCTGGCCCAGCTCCTCCCAGCCCGGGACGGTGCTCTCGGAGTTGGACCCCCAGTACTCGCCGTCGCTCGGGGGTGCGTTGGAGTTCCAGTAGGAGCTTCCCTTGTTCGAGATGGGGTACACCGTCGAGGACCCTTCAGCGTTGAGCAGGGATGTGTTCATTCCGTCGCCATCGGCCGATCCGCTGTCGTCGTTGGATCCACCGTCGCTGCCGCCAGAGCCACCCGAGCCGCCGGAGGCGTCGTTGCTCGCGTCGTCGCTCGACGCGGAACAGCCCGCAAGCCCCGTCGCGCCGGCCGCCCCCGTGGCGACGAGGAACTTTCTCCGCGAGACGTGCCCGGCCTGCGCCGTATCCTGTGACATCACCTGGACGGACATCGAATTGACAAAAAGGGGTTTATAATAGGGGTACCGGGACCGGGATACTCCCACCGAGCGTACCATCGTAGTCAGAATTCCCGGTACCGCTCGTGCCAGTTCCGGTGTGATATATAGGACATCCGTCCGGTAGCGACGCGTACGTATCCGAATATATACACGTCAACTACCGAAACTATTTGTCGAGCGCACGGCGAGTACCGACCACGATGGAACGCGCCGAGGGAGTCGACGGCGACCGAGACGGAGGCCAGTCCGTCGAGGCGATCGCCGAAGAGGTCGTTGCCGCCGACGGGATCGACGCCGATGAGACCGAGGCGGTCGCGGCGACCCTGCGCGGGATCGCGTCGGAGGGAGTCGTCACCGGAGCGAGCGTGACCGCCGCGATGGCGCAGCTCTCGAAGGTCGTCTCGACGCCCGCGACACGGATCGAGTTCTCCGGACTGGAACTCGAATCGGCGAGAACTGACGCGAGCGGGGTCGCCGACGTGCCGAGCGTTGCGGCCCGCCTCGACGGATACACCGCCGACGTCGAACGGGTTAAGTCGGCGGTCGAGACCCTCGACGACGACCTGCGCGCCCTCGTCGATCGGACGGAGGCCGTCGACGTCGCGGTGCCCCCGACAGCAGACGAGGCGGTCATTCTCTACGAGATCGCCGCCGAATACGGACGGATCCACACGGAAGCGACCCGCCTCCAGAACGAGGCTGACCAACTCACGGAGGAAATCGAGTCGTTCGGTCGGTGGCTCACGCGGCCGTCGGTTCGACACGACGAACTCCGGGCCGACACCGAGGAGTTGGCCGCCGCCGTCGCGGCACTGGAGGACGACGTTTCGAATCTCGCCGGGACTGGAGCCGACGACGCCGAACAGTGGTCCGACTGCGCGATTCGCCGCCGCGTGTTGGCGCTTCAGTCGGCCGACATCCGTGCCGCCGCCACTGACATCGCCACGGTCGACGACCGCAGGGACGCCGATCCTGACGACCCAGTGGACCGTGAGGTGCGCGAGCGGACCGACGAACTGGACGAGCGACTCGCCGCCGCGGCCGACCGCCTCGACACGCTCTCCCGGCCGGAATGGCGTGATCGGTTCGATCAAAACGTGGCGGTGTTCGACGAGGAACTGTCCACTTTCGAACCGCCTGTCGAATGGAGCGCCGTACTAACAGCTCTGAAAGAGATCCGCGACACTGTCAAGTGAATACTCCTTTCGAGTGGTGGTGGCGTGCACGTTCATAGCTCAGCCGCAGAATGGGAGGCATTCACTACTGAGCGATTTGTAGGTGAACTGTTTCTATCAATCGAGAGGCGTGTGAGCCACGTGCCCTGCATCTACCAGTACGTCTTTCATCGATTCAGCGATACACGGCTGAAGTAGCCGATAGGAAGGTACTGCAATTGCATCGCTGTAGATTCTGCAAGATCTCGTTGCTATTCACACGGTTCTACTGAATACAATGCGTGTATCTCGTACGGAATCATCTCCTGAATTAACATCTTAAATAATGATACTGATTAATGCATCTTATATAATGATTAATATTCTCAGCCGATTTCCATTAATGGATCTGAAATTATGGTTTCGATAGTTCTTGGTCGTCACTGGCGTCGTCAGCATCCTGCTCTTAAGAGGAATTTACGTCGAACGTCGCAGCACACTCACCACATTCCCACCACCGTTTGACGACTTCCCACCGGGTAGCGGTTTTCGTGATTCCTTTTGTTTCACGTTCTTTACGAATGTGAGCCGCAAGTTTCCAATTCGAACACCTAGGACACTCAATGTATGGCTTGTGTTTGATCTCTTTCATAATTGTGTTATTGTGCCCGTCCGACCTTTTGGCGGTCCTAGAGGTTCGCTGCTCCCTGAGGATCTCAGCGAACTTATCAGAATCCATACAACGCGGAAAGTTCCAACACTATATAATCGTACCGCTGACCGACGTCGAATAAAAAATAGCCAAGCGTAAGATTGCTAAAAATTTCCCCAATTCTGCTAGCTGCTATTGCGGTAAGTGAGTCATCTGTCTCTTGCATGGACAACAGAGCCGCTTGTCGAACTAGTGGAACGCCTGGTGGCTCACAGACCCAGCCCGGTACTGTATTCCAACGTTCCGAATCCGGTACCCATCGACTCGGCGTCGATCGACGTGCTTCCGATGCGTCCGGCGAGTCCGGCCATCCGGAACATGTACTCGTTGTAACTCCAGTGGGACGTGAACCGGCCCCCAAGTCTCGGTCGGTCGAGCCAGTTTCGCGCATGGCCATAGGTCCGGGCGACGAACCGCACGTGATCGCCGTCCTCGTTCTCGACGCGAACGTCGAAATCAGGGTGCTCGCCGGTTCCCAGTAGCGGCTCGACACTGAGCGTATCGAACTCGACGTGCCCGTCCTTCGAGCCCCAGTTCCAGAACCCGGACTGTCGAAGGGGTATCGTCAACCGTTCCAGTCTGTTCGAGGAGAGGAATCCGTACCCCCGCCGGAACAGTTGCGGCCCGATGAACGGGATCAACACCGAAAACGAGGTTCCGTCCGGGAAGATCGCCCAGATCCACTTCCAGGGCATCAGCGGTACGTCGAAACACACGCGCTGGAAGTAACACGATCCGGACAGCGTCTCGGGCCCGTCGGGCAGGTCGAACTCCCCTTCGAACTCCATCCGGCGCCACGCAACGACCTCGGCGCCACCCAGTGGTGTGTCGATATCCAGAGAGAGCTGTGGCGAGGTCATCTTCGAGTCCAGGGCTCCCCACGCCTCGAACTCCGCCTCGGCGTCGTCGCCGATGACGTGGGCTCGCAGCCCGAGAGGGCGGTCCGAGAGCGCCGCCATCTCACTCCCGCGTCTGCTCCCGTCCTCGCGGTCCGCCCAGGCCTCGAGACGCTGGTCCTCGCGAGAGAGTACCGCCTCGGCCGGCTGCCTGACGACATGGTCGTGGACCACGTCGTCATCTCCGCTCCAGCCGACCGTTGTCGCGTTGAACCTGTCCACGCCGTCGACGACGGAACGATCGGAGTCCATCCCCCGTGGCGGGAGGTCGTTCACACGGCACTCGTTACCGACACAGGCGGCTATCGAAAACATGAGCTGTCTCGGGCCGTAGCCTTCCTCGCCATCCGGGAACAGGAGAAAGAACCACCAAGACGAGGAAGTCGCGTTCTGACGCTCGGGGTTTTGCCACCATATCTTCTCGAAAACACGCCGGTGCTCAGCGAGGCTCCTGTCTGCGAACGCGTCAGTCACTGGTCTACCCACCGCGAGGCTGCTCAAATAAACCCTGCATCGCTTGCGGGACCCTCGTCGATCTCCAACCACAACGGTATGTGTCCGTTCGCTGTGCAGCGACTTGTTCTCGCACCTCTGTCCCCGAGGTGGATCCGAACGATCGACTCTCCACCTGTTTCACCGCGGTTCGTGTCCAGCCGATACCTCTCAACAGAACTCGGCGAGTCAGCTATCGGCCCACTCCACCACGGTCGCCGCCCACGTGTAGCCGGTACCGGCCGCGAGGAACAGCACCACGTCGCCGTCGTCGACGCGGTCGCGGTCGAGTCCTTCCCGGAGTGCGAGCGCCTGGTCGGCGCTCTGGACGTGGCCGTAGTCGTCGAGGTAGTAGCTCTCGTCCTCGTCGACGCCGAGTTCTCCACACAGGTACTCGTGGAACGATCGCTTCATGTGCGTGAGCGCGAGGAAGTCCACGTCCTCGCGCTCGTACCCCGAATCGGCCAGCGCGTCGTCGGCGACCGCGAGGAACGACGGCGCGGACACGTCCGCGAGTCGTTCCTTCATGTCGTCCGGATCCGGGACGGTGAGTGTGTGCTCGCCCGCCTCGACGGTCTCGCGGCTCGGCGGCCTCCCCGACCCGCCCGCGGGCATCACCACGTCCCGTGAGAAGCTCCCGTCGGTCGTCGCCGCCGACTCACGGACGACGGCGCGGGTGCGGTCGGCTGCCGGGTCGGCCTCAAGCACCGTCGCGGCCGCGCCCGAGCCGAAGTTGAACATGAAGCTCGCGTCCCCGTCGCGGTAGTCGACGAGGTCCTCCTCGCGGCTCGCGGTGACCAACAGCGCGCGGTCGATGTCGCCGACGCGGAGCTGTGCGGCCGTGTGACGGATCGCGATCGGCGCTCCCGCACACAGTGCATACGACTCGTGGGCGTAGGCGTCGTCCGCCCCGAGGCGCTCGGCCACGTCCGCGGCGGCCGACCAAACGACGTGGTCCTTGTACTCGCTGCCGTGGAACAGGACGAGGTCGAGGTCGTCGGCGTCGACGTCGGCGTCCGCCAGCGCATCCCGCCCGGCGGCGACGCACATGTCCGAGACGTGGTCTGCGTCGGGCTCGCAGACGTGCTTCTCGCGCATGCCCATCTTCTCGACCACGACCTCCTCGGGGATCCCGCTGACCTCGGCGATCTCCTCCCCGGTGAGCACCTCCTCGGGGACGTACGTGCCGAGGCCGGTGAGGCCGACGGTCCGACCCTCAGCCATCGAACCACCGCCGCACTCGCCGCGGGACGGCCTTCGCCAGCGTCCCGTCCATCCGGTCGCGGGCGGTGCCGAGCAGGCCGTTGGGCACGTACAACACGAACAGCACGAACAGCAGGCCGACGTACAGCGCGGCGTGCCCGTTCAGGAACGTGTCGATCGCTTCGGCGACTGTGAGCCCGTTGTAGAGTTCCGTCGCGAGCGTGGCGTCGCCGACGTTCGCGCGGAGGTACGGGAGCAGGCCGCCGCCCCCTCCCTCCTTGGAGAGGAACTCCCGGACGCTGGCGTCGAACAGCTCTCCGTACAGCGGCCCGGCGAGCGTGCCGAAGCCGCCGATGATCGACACCAGCAGCGCGTCGCCGGCGACGAGGAAGTAGAAGCCGTTCTCGGGCGTCACCGAGCGCCGGAACCCGACGAACAGCGCGCCTGCGATCCCCGCGAAGAATCCGGAGGCGACGAACGCGCCGAGCTTGTACGCGTAGGTGTTGTAGCCGATCGCCCGGGCGCGCTCCTCGTTCTCCCGGATCGCTATCAGCGTCCGGCCGAACGGCGAGTGGACGAGCCGCTGCATCGCGAGGTAACAGACGAGCACGACCGCGCCGATCGCGTAGAACGACACCTCGGTCGGCGACAGGTTGATGAAGCCGAACAGCCCCTCGATCGAGTCGCCGGTCAGCTGCCCGATTGCCACGTTCAGGCCGTCGACGCCGGGGACGCCGATCCGGAACCCCTCCAGCGTCCCCGTCACGGCCACGCCGTCGCGGGGCGCCGAGGAGACGAAGTCCCAGTCGCGGACGAACACGTACAGCACCTGCGAGAAACCGAGCGTGATCATCGCGAAGTAGACGCCCGACAGTCGGAACGACACGCTGCCGATGGCGAGCGCCAGCACCGCGGCGGCGACCCCCGCGAGGACGAGCAGCAGCATGAACGGCGTCTCCGGGCCGAGCGCCGGCAGCTTCCCGTTGGCTCCGAGCGCGACGACGTACGCGCCGGTGCCGTAGAACGCCGCGTGGCCGAAAGAGAGGTAGCCGGTGTAGCCGCTGATGAAGTCGAACGACATCGCGAACAGCCCGAAGAACAGCACGACGACGAGCGTCTCGATCCGCGGGAGCACCGCGACGACCTCTGTCGACAGGCCGGAGTCCGCGAGCAGGGCGTAGACGCCGGGGTACAGCGCGAACGCGAGCACCACGACGAGGTGAACGAGGTGATCCTCCGCGTACTGCCGGTACCACGCGGCCTCAGTCCCGCCGCCGTACCGCTCGATCGCGGCCGCGGCGTCGCCGCCGGCCTCGGTGTCTGCCGTCGCGTCTACGGCTTCCCCGCCGTCGCAGATAGCCGTCTCGGATGAACCGGCCCCGTCGACGGCGCCGTCGTCGGGGGAGCTAATGGCCCCCCACCTCCGAGACGCCGTACAGCCCCTGCGGCTTCACGATCAGCGTGATCACGAGCACGAGGAACACCACCATCTCCGGCAGGCCGGTGAAGTCGACGAAGTTCTGGAACCACCACGTCATCGACGAGTCGACGAGGCCGACGATCAGCGCCGCCACGACGGTGCCGCGGAACGTCCCGAGGCCGCCGACGATCACGACGACGAACGCCGGCAGCAGCGTCTCCGCGGCCAGCGGCACCGACGCGCCCCACGAGGGGTCCCACGCAAGCAGCACGCCGGCGGCCCCGGCGATGCCGGTCCCGAGCGCGAACACGACGGTGAACACGCGGTTCACGTCGACGCCAAGCGCCGACAGCATCTCGCTGTCCTCGCCGCCGGCGCGCACGTACAGCCCGTACCGCGTCCGGGTGAGGAACAGGTGCACCCCGACGACGGTCGCGACACCGAACAGGATCTGGAACAGCTCCAGCCCGCTCACGGAGACCCCGGCGGCGCCGACCGACTCGGCGAGAACGACCGGCTTCGTCCCGAGCACGTCCTGCCACACGGTCGTCGGCTGCAGGCCGTAGAACAGGACGACGATGCGCGCCAGTTCGTCGAGGACCAGCGTCACGCCGAAGGTAAGCAGGATCTGATACAGCGGCGGCCGGTCGTAGATCGGTCTGACGAGTCCGACTTCTATCCCACCACCTAACGCTGCAAGCGCGCCGAAGGCGACGACGACGGCGACGCCGAACGCCAGCAGTCGCCCGACCCCGCCGGTCGATTGTGCGACCGCAACTACGAGTACCAGCCCGCCGAGGTACGCGCCGAGCATCGTCAGTGAACCGTGGGCGAAGTTGAGGACTCCCATCAGACCGAACACGAGCGTCAGCCCGGCGGCGATCATGACGTAGAGGCTCGCCTCAGCGATCCCGCGGAGGATCACGTCCACGAGCGTCGTCGGCGAGAGGAACTCGATCAACGCGTCCGCGAACTGCAGCGGGATCGACGGTCCGGCGGGTGCAAGCGATGCCAGCGACGCGAGCGCGACACCGGCGCTCATGCCGAGAGGTACCTCCGGAGTCGTTCGCCCTCGGCGCTGACGGCGTCGGTGTCGCCCTCGTCGACGACGGTGCCGTGGTCGAGCACGTAGAACCGGTCGGCCACGTCGAGCGCGAGCGGGAGGTTCTGTTCGACCAGCAGCATAGTCGTGTCGGAGGCCGCCTCGGTCAGCGCCTCCGCGACCGCCTCTACGATGAGCGGCGCCAGCCCCTCGCTGGGCTCGTCCACGAGCAGCAGGTCGTTGTCGCCGACGAGTCCGCGGGCGATCGAGAGCATCTGCTGTTGGCCGCCCGAGAGGTCTCCCGCCTTCGCCTCGCGCCGCTCCCGGAGGTCCGGGAACGTCTCGAACGCGAGCTCCAACGCCGCGTCGGCGTCGTCGGCGTCCGGGACGGCCACGCGGACGTTCTCCTCGACGGTGAGCTGTCCGAACATCCGCCTGTCCTCCGGGATCCACCCGAGACCGCGGGCGGCGACCTCGTGCGTGTCGCGGCCGACCAACTCCTCGCCGCGGTAGCGGACCGATCCCTCGCGGGGAGGCGTCAGCTGCAGCACCGAGCGCAGCGTCGTCGTCTTGCCGACGCCGTTTCGACCCATCAGCGCGACCACCTCGCCCTCGTACACGTCGAGGTCGACGCCCTCGAGCACGTGGCTGTCGCCGTAGTACGTCTCGACGCCCGACAGCGAGAGCAGTGGCTCGTCGCGTTCCTCGCTCGATGGCCCGTCGCCCGACGACTGGTCGGCGGCGCTCTCGCCGGTGTCCTGTGACGGATCGACGCTCGCATCAGAATTCGAATCCGGACCCGCGTCCGAGCTCACGCCGGTTCACCTCCGTCGTTCGAGCCGGTGGACGCGTCGGACGACGCGCCGTCGTCGGCGCTCCCGGGCTCGTACCCGCCGAGGTACGCCCGCTGGACCGCGGGGTCGTCCCTGACGGCCGCGGGCTCGTCGTCAGCGATCACCGCGCCCTGATTCAACACGACGACACGGTCGGACACCTCCATCACGATGTCCATGTTGTGCTCGACGAGCAGTACGGCGTGGTCGGTGGCGACGTCCTCGATCAGGTCGACGACGCGGTCGACGCTCTCCGAGGAGACGCCGGCGTTCGGTTCGTCGAGGAGGAGGACGTCCGGGTCGCCCGCGAGCGCGACGCCGACCTCCAGCTGACGCTTGGCTCCGTGCGACAGCGCGCTGGCGGGCTCGTCGGCGCGATCGGCGAGGTCGACACGATCGAGGATGGCGTACGCCTCCTCGATGTACTCCTCGAGCTGCCCGGCGTTTCGCCAGAAGTTCATCCCGTCGCCGCCGGCGGCCTGCGCGGCGACACGGACGTTCTCCAGCACGGTCGAGTTGGGGAACACATTGGTCACCTGGTACGACCGGTGGACCCCCAGCGAGGCGACCTCGTGCGGCTCCGCGCCGGTGATGTCGCGCCAACCGTCGGCGCCGTTCCCGTCGTCCCCCGTGCTCGCACCCCCTTCGCCGTCGTCGCCCTCGACGCGCCCCGCTCCCGTTCGGAGCTCGACGGATCCCTCGGTGGGTTCCAGCACCCCCGTGAGGAGGTTGAAGAACGTCGTCTTTCCGGCGCCGTTGGGGCCGATCAGCGAGCACAGCTCGTCGCTCTCGAGCGCGAAGTCGACGTCGTCGACCGCGGTGAGCCCGCCGAACCGCTTCGTGAGACCGCTCGTGCGGAGCATCTACAGCGAGCAGTTCATGCTGTCGCTGTCGGCCGGGATCGTCGTCTCGTCGGCCGAGATGCGCGCGACGGGGTCGCTCGGCTGGATCGGCGCGCCCCACGAATCGCTCCACTCGTCGGCAGTCGGAGCGACGTTCGCGACGGTCATCTCCGAACGCGCCTGGTTGTTGTACTCCTGGAAGGTGTACGCGTCGGCGCCCTTCGGCGTGTCCGCGACGGTCATCCCGCGCAGCGCCGACGCGATGTCGGCGCCCTCGGTGGAGCCGCTCTCCTCGACCGCCTGCACGATGGCGGAGGCGGCGGTGAAGGTTCCGGAGGTGAACAGGTCCGGAACCTTCCCATAAGCGTTCACGTACCCCTCGACGAACGCGGAGTTGATCTCGTTGTCGTACTGGTTCCAGTGGTAGCGCGTCGTGAACGGGCCGATGCCGGCGCCGTCCAGCTTCTCCTGGGTGAGCGGCTCGCCCAGTTGGTTCTGGAGGAGTCCGCCGACGACGTTGTTGGTGATCTCGGTCGCGAAGCCGCCGAACACCGTGTAGTCGTAGTCGCCGTTGAGGTACGACGTGAACAGCGCCGGGAGCGTGGCGACGGTGAAGCCGCCGACGATCCCCTCGGCGCCCGCCTCGGCGGCGTTGTCGAGTAGGCCCTCCCACTCGCTGTACCCCTGCGGAACGAAGCGCTTGCCGACGATCTCGACGCCCTCGGCGGTGAGGACCTCCTCGTAGTTGTTGACGACGGCGCGGCCGAACGAGTAGTCGGCGCCGAACAGGTACACCCGCGAGACGTCCGACTCCCGGGCGACGTACCGGCCGCCCGAACGCGCGTCCATCGCGGTGTTCTCCGAGGCACGGAACACCTGCTCCCCGCAGGCTTCCGACTCGGAGGTGACGGAGGCGGACGCCGCGGGACCGATCATCAGCGGGACGCCCGCCTGCTTGGCGACCGTCTGGCTCACGCGCGTGGCCGCCCCCGAGGAGGTGAGCCCGAACAGCATGTCCACGTCCTCGTCGGTGACGAGGTTCGTCGCGAGCGACTGCGCGGTGTCAGCCGAGAACTGCGTGTCGCGGATCAGGAGTTCGTAGTCCACGTCGCCGACCGTGACCGTCTGGGTCCCCGTCTCCGCGGACACCTGCGGCTCCCCGCCCGCCTTGTACGCCATCCCGGAGGAGAACCCCCACAGGGCCTGCTGCCCGTAGTACTGGAGGTCCCCGGAGATGGGCTGGAGCACGCCGATCTTCACCGTTCCCGACGCTCCGCTCGAACCGTCTGTTGTCGTACCGTCCATGTCTTCGCTGGCTTCAGTGTCCGTCTCCATGGTATCCCCGTCGGTCTCTGTTCCGTCGCCGTTACCGCCCGAACACCCGGCGAGGCCGGCGATACCGGTCGCTCCCAGCGCCGCCAGCGTTCGCCGCCGTGTGATACGCTCACTCATACACTGCGATACTATGAGGTATCCGGCAAGAACTGCGTGGTTAACATGTGAACGAGCGGGCGCTCGCACACACTGACTTCGACAGGTACGGGTCCATTGGTCCGGTCGGTGGCTCACAACGCTCGATCGGTCCCATGAGTGGCCCTCACACAGACGCCCCTGCCCCGCGTCGAAGACCATATCTCGGTCCGGACAGCATGACTTCATCAATGACGCGTCCATGATACTGGTACTCGACAACGCGGTCGACGGCGGCTACATGGCCGGCGAGATCGTACACTTCCTTCCCGAAGCCCGCGCCTACAACTACCCCAACGAGGACGGCGACCCGAACCTCGATGATGTTGACGGCGTCGTGATCGGTGGGAGCGGCGCCGGCGTCTACGACGAACCGGACCAACCGTGGATCGCCGATCAGAAGCGGTTGGCGCGTCGTCTCGTCGAGGAGGGAGTGCCGACGCTCGGCATCTGCTTCGGCCACCAGATCCTGAACGCCGCGCTCGGCGGGGCGGTCGAGGACAGCGGGACGACTCGTCTCCACCTCCGTGACGCCGAGTTCGACGACGAACCCCTGTTCAACGGGGTCGAACCGACCGTGCCCGTCCTCCACTCCGACGTGGTGACCGAACTCGGCGACGGGATGGAGGTCATCGGGCGCGCGGACTACTACGAGTACTTCGCCACCCGACACCGCGACAGTCCCGTCTGGTCCGTCCAGTACCACCCCGAGTTCACTCCCCGGATCGTCGACGAGTACGACGGTTGGGAGGAGTCCGCCCGCTCCTTCGAGGAGTCGACCGCCACTCGAACGCTCGCGAACTTCGCGGACCTCGTGGAGTCGTACGCGAACGACTGAGTCCGGAACACACACCGAGTCACGGGGTGTCCGTACGCGACGGGGGATCGGTCGACGGGATCGCTGGACAGGTCACTCCTCCAACTCCCCCATCGCGTCGACGACGCGCTGGAGCATCTTCCGTTGCCCGCGCCGGAGGTTCTTCGAGACGGCGGGCTTGGACACGTCGAACTCCTCCGCGAGTGTGCCCAGCGTGGCCGAACGTGGGCTCTCGAAGTACCCCTCGGTGGCGGCCGTCTCCAGCGTCTCGCGTTCGACGTCCGAGAGGTCCTTACAGCCCTCGATGAGCGTCATCGCGGCGCCGGCGTTCTGGATGAAGCTCTGTAGCTCCGGCAGCTCCGGCTCATCGCGTTCGAGCACCTCGTACTCGTTGTCGCGGTCGAGCCGGGAGAGCGTCCCGTCGGCCTCCCCGCGGTCGTCGAAGCCCACGTGCCACAGCTCCGAGCCGTCGGCGATGTAGAAGGGACCGGTGATGTAGCCGCCGCCGTCGCGGACGGTCGACATCGCGGCCGTCTCGTCGATGACGGTCCGGATGTGGCCGACGCCACCCGTCTTCGAGATGAGCGAGTACTCCCGGAGGCCGTCGTGTTCGCGCAGTTCCGTCAACCCCCGGCCGAGCGACTCCCGGTCGTCGCCCTCGACGACCATCCGCGTCTCCAGTGACTCGGTCGCCGTATCGAACTCCCAGTGCACCGCCGAGAACGCGAGGTCGTGCTCCTCGGTGGCGTGGATGAACGGGCAGTCGTACTGCTCCATGTCCAGGGTGACATCGATCATGGTGCTCCCTCCGATCGGTGCACGATTGGCCGATACCTACATAATTGTTTGTGTTGGTGGCGACCGCCGAATACTCCGGGCGCCGAGTTCGCCGATCGCGATTCCGGGGGCGACGACTGTTCAGTCGACGGAGCGCCCTCTCCCGCCACTGAGCGATCACCGCTGTCCGCCGAACCGTTCGCGCACCGCCTCTCGGTCGATCTTCGACGGTCCGGAGTGGGGGAACTCCTCGACGAACGCGAGATGACGGGGATGTTTGAAGCCCGCCAGCCGACCGTCGAGAAACGCTCGCAGTTCGGTCAGCGTGAGCGAGTCGTCCCCCTGCACGACGGCTTTCCCGACGGTGCCCCAGGTGTCGTCGGGCACGCCGATGACGACCGCCTCCCTGACCTTCGGGTGGTCGGTGAGCGCGTTCTCGATCTCGGCGGGGAAGACGTTCTCGCCGCCGCTGACGTACATGTTCTTCTTGCGCCCCTCGATGTGGTAGTAGCCGTCGTCGTCGACGCGCGCGAGATCGCCCGTCGAGACCCATCCGTCGCCGAAG
This sequence comes from Halobaculum saliterrae, assembly GCF_009831625.1. GTDB lineage: Archaea > Halobacteriota > Halobacteria > Halobacteriales > Haloferacaceae > Halobaculum > Halobaculum saliterrae. The sequence goes on from NZ_WUUS01000002.1 coordinate 112,211, forward strand.
GTCTCGGCAGTCTCCGCGGGCGCGTTCCAGTAGCGGTCGGCCGCCGCGGGGCTCGACAGTTCGAGCTCGCCCACCGCTCCCCGATCGACGGGTTCGCCGTCGGCGTCGACGATCCGCGCGGAGACGTGTGGTGCGGGCACGCCGACGGCGTCCGCCTTCTCGCGGGGCCAGTCGTCCGGCATCGCGAAGTTGTTCGGGCCACACTCGGTGAGACCGTACCCCTGTGAGAGGTCCACGCCGCGGTCCCACCACGTCTCCAGCACCGACCGCCGGCAGGGGCCGCCGCCGGACTTGGCGAACCGGAGCGACGAGAGGTCCGTGTCGGCCCACGCGTCGTGCTCGGACATCATCCGCAGGACCGCCGGCACCGCCACGAGCACGGTCGCCTCGCGGTCGTCGACGACGTCGAGGACTCGCCCGGGGTCGAACTCCCGCGCGATGACGACGGTGCCGCCGACGTGGAACAGCGGAACGGTGAGGACGTTCCACCCGCCGGTGTGGAACAGCGGGAACGGCATCGGCGTCACATCGTCCCCGCGCAGGTTCCACGCGGCGATCGTCGTCATCGAGTTCCAGTACACCGCGCGGTGGGGGATCACCGTCTGCTTCGGCGTCCCGGTCGACCCGCCGGTGTGAAGGAACAGGTGTGGATCCGACAGCGACACCTCGGGTCGATCGAGGTCGCCTTCCCCCGGGCACGCGTCGGCCTCGGTTGCGCCGTTCTCGGTCGTGTCCCTTCCGGTCCCGACCCGCGACCTGGCCTCCTCGAACGGTTCGCCGTCGAGGTCGTCGGCCGCAGTCTCGACGGCGCCCGTGTCGTCGCCGACGACGAACACCCGCGTGTCGTCGATATCGACGTCGGCGTCGCTGAGGGCGTCGGTAACGAGATCGGCCGATCCCGGTTCGACGACGACCGCAGTCGGGTCGGTGTCGGCGACGAGTTCGGACACCTCCGGGGGCGCCAGCCGGTGCGACAGCGGCGCGAGCACGGCGCCGATCTTCCCCGTGGCGAAGAACAGGTCAACGAGCGCCGGTCGGTTCCGCGAGAGCGTCACCACACGGTCGCCCTTCCCCACGTCCGCAGAGCGCAGCAGCCGGGCCGTCCGGACCGCCCGGTCGTTTAGCTCGGCGTACGTGTACTCCCGGCCGGAGCTCCCGTCGACGAGCCCGACGCGTTCGGGCGACAGCGCCGCGCGACGACCCGACCAGTCGCCGACCCAGTCCGGACCCGCCGGTCGCGCGCCCCCTGTGGTTCCGGACTGGCGCCCGGATCCCTCAGACATCGTCGAGGAACGCGGTAAGTCGGTCGTTCACGCGCTCGGACTCCTCGATGAAGAACAGGTGTGAGCCTCCCTCGACGAACTCGGCCTCGGCGTCGGGGATCGCCTCGGCGAGCAGTTCGCCGTTCCCGACGGGAAGCACCCGATCGTCGGTGCCGTGGGCGACGAGCGTCGGGACCGAGACCGCGCCGAGTTCATCGCTGGCGTCGAACGCCTCCACGGCTGCACCTTGTGCCTCCCGCGCGCTCGGCGGCGCGTCCGACTCCAGCCGCCAGTCGACGATCCGCTCGACGAGATCCGGGTTGTCCTCGAAGAAGCCGTCGCTGACGGCGGGCGCCATCTTGTACCGGATCGCCTCGCGCTCGTCGGCGTCGTCGGGAACGGAGAACATCCGCTCGAGCGTGGACTCGGGCGTCGGGATCGCGTCGGGACCGCCCGGAGAGGTACACAACAGGGCGAGCGACCGCGCCCGGTCGTACGTCAGTGCGTACCGTTGGGCGACCATTCCTCCCATTGACGCGCCGACGACGTGCGCCGCGTCGACCCCGGCGTCGACGAGCACGGCCTCCAGATCGCCGGCCAGTTGCCCTATCGTGTACGGCCCCTCCGGCACGCCCGACTCGCCGGTCCCGCGATTGTCCCACAGCACCACGTGGTACGACTCCGCGAGCGCGTCGGCCTGCCAGTTCCACATCCAGCGGCCGTAGCCGAGCCCCTCACACAGGACGACCGTCTCCGCCTCGGCGGGGTCGCGGCCGCGCTCCTCGTAGGCGATCGCGACGCCGTCGTGATCCGCCGTTTGCATGGAGGATGCCTGTCCACGGGCCACCTTCAAGCGGGCGCTTCACATGTTAACCCCCGAGGCTTTCGGTCGCGCCCCCACCGATACGGGCATGGCAGTCGCGACTGTCGGCGACGAGGCGACGGCGAGCATCGACGTGACGACCGAGACGATCGACGCGTACGCCGACCTCACCGGCGACGAGAACCCGATCCATCTCGACGAGGCGTACGCGAGCGAGACGATGTTCCAGGGGCGGATCGCCCACGGAATGCTCGGCGCCGGGGTCGTTAGCGCCGCGCTCGCATCGCTCCCGGGCGACATCGTCTACCTCGATCAGACCTGTTCGTTCGAGGCGCCCGTCCGTCCGGGTGACACGATCGAGGCCCGCGCGACCGTTCGCGAGGACCTCGGCGACGACCGACTGCGGGTCGAGACCGTCGCGTCCGTCGGCGGCGAATCCGTCATCGAGGGGGAAGCGACGGTGCTGTCGCTCCCACACGATCAGTGATCGGGGGACGATCGAACGCCCCCGACGTGTGACCCGCTCTCGTTCGAGCCGCGCCGTCGCGGCACGGGCCGGGGGTTACGTGCGAAGGTTCAATATATCGGCTCACGAACCGAAATGTGGCTCGACAGCCCGTGTTGCGACAGATGTTCGAGAACAGAACCGACGCCGGCGAGCGACTGGCCGATCTCCTCGAGGCGCGCGGCGTCGACGCCGACCTTGTGCTCGCGGCGCCGAGAGGGGGGCTCCCGGTCGGTCGCGTCGTCGCCGATCGGCTCGGGCTTCCGCTCGACATCGTCTCCGCACGCAAGATCGGCGCGCCGTGGAACGCTGAGCTCGCGATCGGTGCCGTCGCCAGCGACGGCAGCGTCTGGCTCAACGACGAGCTGCTATCGACCTCGGGTATCGACGACGAGTACGTCGAGGAGCATCGCGAGCGAGAGCGGGAGGCCGCCCGCGGACGCGTCGACAGCTACCGCGGCGACCGGCCGCCCTTGGAGTTGGCAGGCAAACGGGTGATCGTCGTCGACGACGGCGTTGCGACGGGCGCGACGATGCACGCCTGCCTCGAACGGATCGCGGCCGGCGGCGTCGCACGAGTCGTGCTGGCGGTTCCGGTCGCGCCCCCGGATACCCTCTCGGAACTGGGGAGGAAGGCTGACGAGGTCGTGTGTGTGGAGGCGCCGTCGCAGTTCGGCGCGGTCGGACGCTTCTACCGGACCTTCGATCAGGTCACCGACGAGCAGGCCCGGTCGTATCTCGCGGACGACGCGGCCTGAACCGAATCGAGACTCGGGCGCTCCCGGCGGCGTCAGGGGACTGGAATCGTCGACAGCTACACCTTGCTGTGAGACGCCTCGGACGTATCCGCGGCGGTTTCCGCGCCGAGGGATCGACACGACTGCCAATGTACGACTGTGACGAGATAGCCGAGCACGTCAATTCGCCGGACACGGATCCACGCGTCGACTCGAAGTATGTACGCTGTCTCGCGGGAGCCAACGGTGGCGGATCCGTCCTGATCATCGGTGTCGTCCACGATCACCCCGCGAGCGTGTTCCGCGTGTCCCACCTCCTTCGGCGGTTCCCGCCACACACGCTCGCGCTGGAACTCCCGTCGTTGTCGGTTCCGCTGTTTCGCCGCTACGCCCACGGTCCCGACACGCCGCCGCGTCTCGGCGGGGAAATGAGCGCCGCGATCCGGGCCGCGGGGGATGCTCGAGTGGTCGGCATCGACGCCCCCGACTTGCCGTACGTGCGGTCGTTGTTCCGGGAGCTCCGCGATCGACCGGACGACCGATCGCTCAGACGGACGGTTCTCACGGACCTCGCGCGTGGGGTAATGCAGGCCGTTGCGAGCCGGGTCGGCGCCGTCGTCGCCGCGCTCACTCCGTACACGCCGCGGGTGTACACGCACATCGCCTACGAGGCCACCCTGCTCGACGATCCCGAGACTCAGGCCGAACACGAGGCGACACACCTCGCACAGCACCGTGCGTTCGTCGGCGTCGTCGACCCGCCTCCCGTGACGGCGCTCGTCGATGCCACTCGGGAGACCACGATGGCCGCTCGGGTCGCATCGATTCGACGTGAGGGTGACGTCGCGGTGGTCGTCGGAATGAGCCACCTCGACGGATTGGTGCGACGGCTCACCTCGAGAGACGGCGTGACTGATAAACGGTAGGACTGTCCATGCCGCGCCCTTACGGCACCTGCCGGAGAACCGTACGGTCGACGCGGTCGATCGACGGACCCGAACCGACAACAGACGACGTCAGTGCGGAGAGAGCCTGCCAATAACGATGGATCAATGACCACCGAACACGGGAAGACCGAAGAATGGAAGCGGCTGGTGACGACCGAGGGGCTTCCGGTCGGCTGGGTTCGCCGCGGGAGCAACGACGAGTGGCAGGTCAGGCCGAAACCGGGGCTGTTGCGTGGATGTGACTCGTGGATCGCCCCCTCGTGGCGTGAACGGGACCGGCTCACGCTCGACACATCCGCGATCGTCGGGGAGGGGAACGCGACCGTCGTGCTCGCGGCGGAGACGATTCCGGACACGTCGGGTGAGGGCGCAGCCGACGACGAACGCGTCGACGACGGAGAACTGACGGACGACACGCCACAACGGTCGGATACCCGTTTCTGATACCGCGGCACGGCCTCGAGAGTCGGATACGGTTCGGTTCTCGACAACTCGGTGGTAGGCGACAACTCCCCGGCGGAAAAGAACCCCCCGACCGGGAGGGGCGCCGTCGCTCAGAGGTTCTGCTTCAGTCGGACCTCGTCGGACTCGATGCTGTCGACCTTCGAGGTCTGGAGTTCGTACGTGTCCTCGCCGTCCTCGGCCCAGCCGAGGCGGCGTCGGACGCTCTGTGAGAGGTTCGACGACGGTTTCACCTGTGCCATCGACCCCGAGGCCATCTCTATCGTTCCGATCTCGTCGCCATCGGCGGTTACAACGCGTTTCCCCTCGTCCTCGTTCTTGAAGTTTCGTGTCATGAGTGCTGTCGCTGGTTGTGGTCTCGGTCGATCCCACATGCGGGAACCGGCAGACCGAACGGACCTTCGACCGACCCCACGGATCTATCATCGAGTTCACATCACATGAACGCTGACTATCGACATCCAACGGGTTTATCGTGGAGTCGTCGGCTCGGTGGGGAGGGTTCGTCGTGTTGTTCGGTCCAGGTACGTTCCTCGTTGTGGCGCCTTCGCATCCGAAACGTGGCCGGCACTGGGTGATTATTTGAGTCGCTGTGGCGAACTCACGTCCGCGCGAATGAGCGTCCACGCGACGGTGAGAGTCGCGCCCCGCGATTTCGTCCTCGGTCGGACGCTGACCGTCGCGGGCGACGCGCGGATATCGCTCGAACCGGTGGTGCCGCTGGGGAACGGACTCGCACCGTACCTCACGGTGGCCGACGACGACCCGGCGACGGTGTGTGATCTCGTCGCCGCGGAGCCGACCGTCGTCGAGACCGAGGCGGTTCACCGGGGAGACGACGAGTGGATTCTGTGTGTCCGTTGGGGGGAACACCGTTCGTCGTTGCTCGCTGCGCTCTCCGACGCGGACGCCGCTTGTCTCGGAGCGGTCGCGACGCATGGAACGTGGCACCTCACGCTCCGGTTTCACAGCCACGAGAGGTTGGCCGACTGCTATCACCGCTGTCTCGATCGGGGCGTTCGACCGACCGTGGAACGGGTTCGAGACGACGACGGGAGGGACGCACTCGAGTCTCGTGCACTCACGACGGCACAGCGCGAGGCGCTCGCGACCGCATACGAGTCGGGGTACTTCGCGGTGCCGCGGGAGGTGACGCTCGTCGGGCTCGCCGACCGTCTCGGGATCTCCGACACCGCGGCCTCACAGCGGATCCGACGCGGGGTGGAGAACCTGCTCGAGGACGCTCTCGCCGCCGGTACGCTCGACCGGTAACATTGAACGTTCTCACACTCGGCGTTCGACGGAGACGGAGTTAGATTCGTTCCAATGATATCGTCGGAGAGAGTTGTAAGGCAGTCGCTCGGATGATCCGCGGCCACGTAATCGTCGCTCCTGATCGACCCATGTCGTGATCGCCCGGTCGACGACTAACGCCGAGACTCGACCACTTTCGACCTCAGCTTAGTCTAGTAGTTGAGGCCGGTCGTCTCAATGCATAGAACATAGACTAATTGGAAAGTTTGCTCCTAATTTTATTACAGTCTGTACTTCTTGTAACGGCTGAGAAAGTGATGCGACTTGACCACCGAAAGTGCTAACAACTTTCGCATGGTTTCTGAACGCCGTCAAAAGGGGAGGGCACGAATGCAACAAAACTCGGACCGAATCACACGAGCATGTGTAGTTTCTTTTCGGTTCCTTCTTTTCCGGTTTGGAGGAAGAGGGCACCCGTTGCGGGAACGACCCGGCCGATGGCATCCGTATGACTCCACGTCCACCGCTCATTCCCCGATTGCGAGTCTAGCGCAGATAGACCGTCACTAGTATCAACGAGTACGACATCGTCCGCGAGCGCCGTAAATTTCCCTTGTTTTCGAGTCCACACCTGGCTTCCGGTCGTATCGAGAACGGCCAACGCCGGGTCCGATGTGCTGCCCCGAGTGTTCGCGGAGACGTAGACGCGGTCGCTCGCAAACGCGATATCGCCGACGGGCGGTGTGGTTCCGACTTTCCAGCGGGAGCTTCCGTCATGGCCCCACGCCTGGATTTGGCCGTGAAAGCCGCCTGAAAGGACGAGGTCGGGCGTGACAGTCAACAACCCGGCGTGATTCGGGCCAATGTCGTGCCACTGCGGTTCGCCCGTCGCCCGGTCGAAACCATAGACCCACCCAACCGATCCGCCGCTTTCGACGGTCGTGAAGACGTGGTCAGGGCCGACAGCGATCGACCCGAACCGTTCGGCTGGCCCCTCAAGATGGTCCACATGAACGCGCCAGCGTTCGGTGCCGTCGGGAGCGTACGCCCGGAGGGTTTTGCTGGCGGTGGTGACGATGAGGTCGCTGGTTGCACGGTGGACTCTGACTCCTTCCGCCCGCCAGCGCTCAAACCCCTCCCCGGGGCCGGCGGTGGAGAGCGCACGGGTCGTTGGGGTGTTCTTGCCAGTGGTGACATAGAGTGTGTCTTCGCTGACAGCGACGAGGTCAATTTCCCCAAAGGTGGTCCGCCAAGTGACCTTGCCCGTCCGGGCGTCACGTTTCGTAAGTTGCCCAGCGATAGCCGTGTAGACCGCGCCATTGGAGAACAGCACGGGCGTCGCGCCTTGTCCCAGTTCCGCCGACCAGACCCGCTCGGGCGTAGAGTCTGGAGCACGAGTGGAGACCGATCTTGTGCCGCGTGGATCGGCGTCGGGGTGGGTCCACGCTCCCGTGAGATCGGCGGGCGGAGTGGTTGCTGGGGTCGCTGTTCCTGTTGAGGCGGTGGAGGCAGGAGTGGTTGTTGGGGTCGCTGTCTCTGTTGAGGTTGGGGATGTTTGCTCTGAGGCACATCCGGCAAACACGGCGCTGGATAGGGTAGTGAGAACCGACCGTCTGGAGGGCATGGTCTGGAACTTCGTCAATTTCGGTAAGTGTTTTCTGCTTCGGGGATGCCCGACTCGCCAGCGTAACAGCAGCCCCCGAGATACTCCCTATTACGATCCTTGAGAGTGAATGTCGCTGAGAACCCGTTCTGGTAAATACCTGCTGCGAATTTACCGTTGATTTCTCGTGAACTCACTCACATGGGGACGTTCGTTCGAGCGTCCATACCTGCGCTGAATGCTCATCGGAAAGTGGCTCGTCTGTGTAGTCGCCGGTCACTTCCCAGGCGTCAAACGGCGATAGACGTGCAAGTAATTCGATCTCTCGGAAAGGGAGCAGGGTTGCCCGACCCTGAAAAGAGAACAATTGGTCGCCATCCTGTGTATGGGCTTTCTTTTCAGAGATGTACTCTTGGGCTACTTCATCGACAATACGCGTCCGGGTGTGGTACTCGATGGGTTCGTCTTGAAACTCAATTGTCCGCTGCTGCCACTCGTCCCATGCCTCTGCGATATATTGGAAGTCGGGCACAAACGTATCGAAAATGAACGTTCCTCCCGGAGCAAGAGCATCGTACACCGATTCTAAGAGTGCCTGTTGCTGTTCGATCGTTGTCAGTTCCTGGATGGCGTTGAATGGACAGGTCACGAGTGCGTACTCCTTGTTACTGGTGAACTCAGTCATGTCCCCCTGCCAGACTCTTGGTTCGAGGCCCCTCTCATTCGCTTTCTCCCGGAGAACAGTGAGTGAGTCCGACGAGAGATCTATTCCATCAGCGTTGACGCCCTCTGCAAGTAGTTCGAGGTAAATCCGACCAGTACCACAGCCCAGCTCAAGCACAGGGCCGTCGACTGCCGTCGCGCGGTCTACATAGTAGTCCACATCATCGCGGTCAGCAGACTTGAACACGGTATCCATGAATTCTGCCTGCAGCCGGTCGCTATTCATTTATCTAAGTAATTGGTTCTGTCTGATGGATTAATTACGTTCCTATTTATTCGACATTTCTCCCATCAACTCCGTCATTTAGTAGCTGCTCTGTATCTGTCGGTGGTTGAACAGAATTATTACTCTCTGAAGAAGCTATCCGACCCGTGCCCTCCGAAACACCGCCACCATCATACCGTGTCGCAATTCAAACGCTGCCCTATACTTTCCCAATTGCTGGCGGATTCGTTCTCCTGAGCTGGGGTGTCTTAGAACTTGCTTCGGCGTTCACCGACGCCTACTGGGTTATCACCGAACTCTTCTCCCCACTCATCGTGTTGACTCTCGGAACAGGGTTGATTCTTTTCGGTAGCTCTGGCGCGATTTCTCAGGCACTCAGAGCCACAATTAAAACCTCGACCGAAGACCAGTAACGAGAGCGTTTGTATCTACCAGTACGTCTCTTTTCGATCCAGGGATACACGGCTGAGGTAGCCGACAGGAAAGATCTGCGAATCGGTCACGGGAGAATCGCTATCTGACAGGAGTCAGGGGAATACGTATCGAACAAAACCTGTCGATCAAAGACTTTATGGATATTTGAAATGTTTCCGGTACATGAATGAGAGACCCACAATTAAATACCTCGGTAACTCTCCTCGAGCGACTTACAGAGGCGAGTCGATTCGATCGGCTTATTGAAAAACTACCAATATCTATCGATTCTCCATCGTACCTATACGTATCAGTCTTCATTTTGCTTGATGCAGTTATACTGAATACATATACACATTTGACGGGTGGAACCCACGCAGTTGTACGGAATCCGTTTCACATTGCGCTGTATTTGAGTATCCTATTAGCAACAGTCGGTGCCAAATATATGCACGACGGACACGCAGACGCGATGTCTGTTCTAGTAGAACGAGGCGTCTGCGATACAGAACAAGCAGATGATTATGCACTGACACTCCGCTCCAAGTTGCTGTTCTATGCAGTTGGGCTTGTTGGGTTTTTTTCTTACCAAATATTCGTGATTGGAGTTGATACAGTTCTTCAAGTCCAAGGTATTGCTGGAGTTGCTTTTACTTTCTTGTTATTACCTGGTTGCTATCTTCCGGTTGCCATCGACTTCATCAGTGAGTATATGACTCTCCACATTCTGATTCCGCACTGGCTAAGCAGAGGAGATGTCGGTTTATTCTTTTTTGATCCACAGAATATGGGTGGGTTCCAACCTATTGGAAATTTGTTAAAAAATTCGTACTACTTCTATACTGGTGGTTTGTTGCTTTATTTGATATTCTTTTATGGTCTATTCGTCACTCCAATTCAGGGAAGTGTCTCTAATGCCCCTGGTGTGGCTGAGGCAACGATGTTTTCTGGTCTCTGGCTATTCGGGTTACTCACAATTTCGTATTCAATGTATAAAATACATAAAATAATGAAATCAGAGCGGAAAGCACAGCTGCGTACGATAGAGCGTGAAATCCACGACCTAATCGATAATCCACACGATATTAGTAACGCGGAGATACCCGATCAGGACCAACTTGACGCTCTGGAGTATCGGCTTGGACAGATCCAGGCGACTAGTGAGTATCCAACGACGTTTACCATGTGGACCCAAATCGGAATAAGCGTGCTGCTTCCACAGATTTTACAATTAACATTACAGGCTACTATTTGACCGCCATATCCATTCTATTCTTTCAAATGATCTATAAATATAAATTTAGAAACACGGTGGATATGGTGATAGATCTTCTCACTGCATCTATCACCAGACACTGTTTTACAGAGTTAGAAATCTGGAAAACCACTGGTACGTGGGTCCTGTATATTCAACTCGAAAAGTCTTGAATCCTAAATACAGATATGGCTGAACAGTCAACATAGTTCTCTCACATTTATTTTAATACCATCGTTCGGTGTAGACGTGAGAAGAGAAATAGTGTCCGCGCTGGAGGCCTCGCTGTGAGACGATTCGAGGGCCAGACAGCACTCATCACCGGTTCTACACATGGGATCGGTCTTGGAATCGCGCGGCGCCTTCGACATGAGGGTGCGTCGGTCGTCGTCAACGACCAGGGTGCCTACGATGGGGAAGCGATCGCTGAAGACCTCCGAGCGATTGACGCACCGGGTGACGCGTTGTACGTCGAAGCCGACGTGAGCAACGCCACGGCGATCCGACGACTTGTGGACAGTGCAGTTAGTGAGTACGGTCAGATCGACGTGTTAGTCAACAATGTCGGCGTGAACAGTCAGGGATACTTGTTCGACACCGATCTCGATGAATGGGACTCCGTTTTCACGGCGTCACTCCGAGGCGCGTGGCTGATGACAAAGTACGCGCTACCTCACATGCCAGAGGGATCAAGCATCGTCAACACTTCTTCAACGAACGCCGAGATGACGGTGCCCTCCTTTTTCCCGTACAACGTTGCGAAAGCTGGTGTCGACGGCCTGACGAGAGCGATGGCGGTCGAGTTGGGGCCGCTTGGGATCACGGCGAACGCAATTCAACCTGGGGCAATCCTCACGGACAACCCCGACGAGGAAGAGTTAGACCAGAACCCGGAGATCGATCCGCTCGGTCGGTGGGGCAGACCCGAAGATATAGCCGGCGTCGCGGCATTTCTCGCCAGCGACGACGCAGGCTATGTGACTGGCGTGTCGATACCCGTTGACGCTGGAAGGAGCGTGAGTCTCTCGGGATCACAGCAGGCTGATCTCGCGCCTGAGTGGTCGGATATCTGATTGTTCTACCGAGTTGGTCAAGAGACCCAGCCTCGGTTGAAATTCTAGAAATGTACTGTTACGTTGCAGTGCGTACACAAAGAGCGTTGCATACCTACCGGTGTGACTCAACTTTGATTCGGGGGTTCCGTTTACATCTGCGGTGATAGTAACAGTCGTCGTATCCGCTTCAAACCGGAGAGTCATGCCGAGATTATTATCTTGAGACAGTTCATCGAGGGAATCTGTGTTAATGTCTTCACTAATTATCCACTTTTGTTCAATTATATCCTCGTCGTGAGCCTGTGCAATCGCCTCCACAACCTCAGTACTCAACGGCTCAGTCGGGTCTGTTCGTAGTAGAAATCCTGTGTCTCTGCCATTCCTGAGTACTCGGGCGTGACTAGCAATACTATATTTACAAATTGTGAATCCCATGTAGAGATGTGTCTATAACATCTGTATCTACCAGTACGTCTCTCATCGATCCAGCGATACTCGGCTGAAGTAGCCGATAGGAAGGTGCTGCGTATGCAGCGGGTTCGGGTTTTCGATCAGGAAGATAGAGGTCGTCAGATAGGGGGGGTCAGTCTGTCGTGCCGTACGACGTAAACTCAGATTTTGTCGTTGGGGTTTGGGCGACCGAAGTTATTAGCTTTCACTCATGCTACCTTCCACGGATGAGCGTTCGTGATGCAAAGCCGGTGGACGCCGAAGCGGTGCGGACAGTCCACTATGCGTCGATCATCGGTCTTGGGCCCGAGGCGTACGATCAACGACAGGTAAAGGCGTGGGCCAGCGGGTGTGCCGTTGCCGATTACACGGCAGCGATCGGCGATGATGGACTCGACTATGTTGTCGCCGACCACGATGGTGTCGTTGTGGGGTTCGGATCTCTCAAATGGGAGGTACCGGACGACTACGAGGCTGATGTTGACGCGGAGGTTACTGCCGTCTACGTACTCCCATCGATCGCCCGCAGGGGCATTGGGACAGAACTCTACACGGAACTCGAACGACGTGCTCGTGAACAGAACGTCGAAGTATTGGGCCTCTCAGCCTCACTACCTGCGGTTTCGTTCTACGAGGCACACGGGTATGACCGCGTCACTGAGTACAATCACGAGTTCTCCAGCCACGAAGATACCAACGTGACGGGGCGTGTTGTCGAGATGAAAAAAGAACTGTAGTGGACAAGCCCAATCTCGGCCCCGGCCCCGAGTTGAGACGCAACGACGTTCGAACAGCGAATTCCACTCTTTCGTCGTCAAGAGCAATCGGCCCTTGTGCTGAACTCTCCATCTGTATCGATCGGCACGCCCGTCTTCGATCCATCGATACATGACTGAAGTAGGCGATAGGATGGTTCTGCGACTCTGGCAGGATGGTAGCTCAAGGTAATGGGGGTGTCGCAGAGAGTAGCGAACTGGCCGTTGTGCTCCAGTCGATATGGGTATGCCCCGGGATTCACCCAACAATTCTTTCTCTGACTTCGTCATAGGCCTGCTTTCGTCTTATCTGGTTTACTGTATCCTGATCTGTCGGCAGAAATTCTGGATTTGCCAAGGTACCTATGAGTGCTAGTGAAGTACTCATCCCCATTTCATTCCTGATCAAATAAAGTCCTCTTCCTACGTTTTCTGTATACTGTCTAACCTTAGAGTCTGGATTAGTAATATGATTTTCGAGTGAATCACCAAATTCTTCAGAAACAATTGTTCCTCCCCAATCAGGTCTTGCGGTCTCTAGGTCAAGATCTTCATTGTTATTGTATCCTGTAACACCCATGTCATCGATGAGATGCCTAAGTGCCTCATCTATCTGATCCCCTAATCCGACTAGAGTGCCGCTTCCATTTTTTTCGAATCCAAGGACATTTTCTTCACTTGCTTCTAATTCTCGGGCTTTGGTATAGTCAAGTGCTGTGACGTAGTGTTCCGGGAATCGTATCCCTCTCCCCCCGCCGGTGGTGTTCACTGTTTCTTGGTCAAGGCTTGCTCTGTAGATACTGTTTTCTGGGTCTCTGATAGCATGTTTGAGTATTGGCCGGACGTCTATAGCGTCGGTTTGTTCAGCGTATTTGAGCTGTGTCTCGCCGTTTTTCTGATACTGGAGGAGTGCGGGCATGTGACGAAAGCCTGAATTACCATATTCGTCGCCGAACTCTGTTTCTCTAACTCCTCCCGCATGGCCCTGACTGGCGGGGTCAATCGCCTCTGTGGCGGGAAGTGTTGAGAGCTTGTATCCATTGAATCCGGGCTGTATCTGGTTGATGGCGTCTTCCGCGATGTTTGCGACGACGATATTTGCGAGTCCAGATGAATCAACTCCAGCCTCTTGTGAGGCTTTGATCAGGGCACGTGTGAACGTTATTTCGTCATCTTCGTCCGTCAGGTTGACTCCGAGTGTCTCGGCGCGCTCTGTGTCCAGATGTTCTGTGGGCTTCTGATAGATTTCTTCGGCCCGCGTTATCATCTTGTCAACCGACATGGTGATCTGGCCTTGTTCAAGACCTTCGGGGTACTGGCGGTCGTTGCGTTGCATTTCCCGGAATTCGGCGTCGGTCATCTCGTTGGTGATGACGTGGTTGGAGTTGTCCGGGATATTGTCGTCTGCGAGGTGGCCGAGAGCGCCGGTTTCGTCCTTGAAGAAGTACCTGTTCGATGTTGTGGGAGCTTCCTCAGTCGGCTGTTCCTCGGTACCGTCTTCCTGCTGCGTTACAGTCTCTTGAGATATCTGTTCGTCAGACTCCTGTGTCGGCGGGGTGCTGGTAGCTGAGTCTGAAGGATCGTCTGTGTTCGCGTTGCAGCCAGCAAGTCCGATGGAAAGACCGGTTACCAGGCCTGTACGGAGAAAACCTCGGCGTCTCATTACCCCCGTTTTACGACGACTATTTGATAGAACTACTGGTGGGACGACCGCGTGCTACAACGAATTTGATACCAGTTCGACGGAGTGCTAACTATTTCATCTGTATTTAACACGGGGTTTGAGAACCTTCGGTGACGAAGATTTCAACTGAGCCAGTGATTCAAAATCTATCTAACTCGATTAGTATATTGTTTTATTCAGCCGCAAACTCAACGCCTGTTATCTCAAACCGAGCGCCACCTTTGGATCCCTCGATTGCGCGAATCTTCCAGTCATGGGCTTCAGCCACTTGTTTGACGATGCTTAGCCCGAATCCTGTTCCGCCCTCCGAGGTTGAGTAGCCTGCCTCAAACACCTCGTCACGATCTTCTGTGGGGATGCCAAGGCCGTCGTCTTCGACGTAGAAGCCATCCTCCAACTTTCCAACGGTGACCGTCACAAGTTCACCACCATGTTCAACTGCGTTCCGCATAAGATTCTCAAGGAGTTGTTGAAGCCGACTTCGATCCGCTCGTATCTCACAATCAATCTCGATTGTGAGTACCGCCTCTGCTGTCGCTACGTTCTCCCAGCAATTTTTGGTGATGTCTGACAAGGCAACCCGTTCGGTCTCACCAACTTTGTTGCCTTCACGTGCTAGGGTGAGAAGATTCTCAATCAGAGTCTCCATCCGATTATGAGCATTCTCGACGTTATCGAGGTACTCACTCTCACAGTTATCCCGAGCGAGTTCTAGGTTCCCGCTTGCCACATTAAGCGGATTCCGTAAATCGTGGCTCACGATAGAAGCAAACCTCTCTAATTGTTCCTCGCGTCGTTTGCGCTCGGTGATGTCGCGATAGAGACCAACCATCCAATCAGACTCGGTTTCTCGGTCGACAACGACTCCCGGACACTCCACCCAGACTGTGCCCCCATCTTCATGTAACATTCTGAACTCCAAGTGATACAGTTCCTCCGTTTCGATGGCGTGATCGAGTGCTTCTTCGACCCGGGCAAGGTCATCCGGATGGACACGCTTAGCGAATGCTTCGTATGTACCTTCAAACGAGCCGGGCTCAAGTCCCAACACTTGTTCGACCGTGTTGTTCCACCCAATTTCGTCTGTACCTATCTCCCACTCCCAAATCCCTGTGTCTGTCCCTTCAAGCACAAGTTCGAGCCGTCGCTTCGTCTCGCTGAGTTCCTGCTCACGAATCCGGAGTTGTTCGCTCTGTTCGACTTGCTCCAGCGCCGTAGTAATCCCTCCAGCCAAGATCTCTCCGAAGACGATGTCTTGATAGTCGAACGCTTCCGATGCCTCTGAGCCCGCCATCAGGATCCCGTAATCGCCTAGCGGTAGATGTAATTCGCTCTTGATTGGTGACTCTGAATTGTATGCGTCCGGATCAGCATGTACATCGTCAACAACGAGTGGTTCACCCTGCTCGTAGGCACGCCATGCGATACTATCTCCACCGGTAAATATTGGAATATCTCCAATGAGATCGGCTACGAAATCTGTTGCTGCGACCGGAACGAGAGCCGATTCTTCATCGTCGTACAGATGAATCGCGTTCAGTTCAAGTCCCAGCACGTCACGCGCCGCTTCGATGCCGATCTCGCTGATTTGCTCACGCGTGTCAGCAGTCATCAACCGCTGCATCGTCTCATTGAGGCCACTGAGACGGGCTTCACGCTCTTTGCGTTCGGTGATGTCAAACCCAACCCCAACCATTCGATCTGTGTCCTGCTCACCGGCCACCTGCCCTCGAACATCGAACCAGACCCAACCGCCGTCCGTATGTCGTATTCGTTGTTCGACGTGATAGGGCTCCCCAGTCTCTAATGTATGTTCAAGCTGCTCTGAGATCCGCTGTTCGTCGTCGGGATGCAGTCGATTCTTGAAGCCATCGATGGTTCCGGAGAACTCCTCAGGGGTAAGGCCTAATTGATTCAGCAACCGCTCGTCCCAATACAGCTCGTCCGTCTCCAAGTTTAATTCCCAAATACCTGCATCCGCCTCCTCGATGGCGAGTTCAAATCGTTCCCGAATCTCCAGTAGCTGACGTTCCCGTTCCCGGCGGTCAAGTTCGTAGTTGATCAACTGACTGACTAGACGGACGAATGTTCGTTCCGATTCATCAAATGGTTCCTGACGTGGACTATCCGAGGCGAAAAAGACTGTCCCATACAACTCGTCGTCGACAGTGATCGGGGTCCCGATATAACTCCCCAGATCGAACGTCTCATACGCCGGGTCGTCAGCCCATCCCGCTTCGAGCGCGTCCTGAATCTCCAGCACTCCGTCCTGTTCGATAGTTTTCCGACAGTATGAGCGTGACAGCGGGCACGAGTCACCCGGTTGTAAGAGGTCGTGATCACCGCTTGCTTCGATGACGGTTTGCGTTCCCTCCCCATACTCGTTCTCAGTACGTTCGATCCGAGTCAGGTGACCATAGGGGAGACCAAGTTTCTCAGGTCCGAGTTCCAGGAGCCGCGTGATTTTCTCGTTGGTGGTCAGCTTTCGCTCGGTCGCCACATCGTAGAGGCTTTGGAGAAATTCAATCGTCGCCTTGCGTTCCTGTTCTCGTTCCGTACGTGTGGTAATATCTTGATAGACCCACAGGTGTCCATCTCCGTTTGGGAGTTGGATCGGTCGGTAACTCCGTTCAAACGTCCGTCCGTCGGCCGATGTGAGTTCCTCGTTGTCCGTCGGCTCCTGGTTCGCTACCAGCTCGTTGATCCGCTTGAGGAATCCATCGGGCTCAACGAACATGCTGCTGGCCTGCTCAGCCACCTCTTCACAATCCGCGCCGATAACTTCCTCAGGAGCGCCAGAGAACCCAAACAACTCGAACAGTCGGTCGTTGACCGCGAGCACATTCCGGGAGGCATCTTCGGCAAGTACACCCACAGGAAGTGTCTCAAATAGTGTTGAGAGCAAAGTGTTTGTCTGTTTGAGTTCTTCCTTTCGCTCGCGTTGTTCTGTAACTTCGACAAAGTAGAACGCGATGCCACCATCGTCTTTCGGATAGACCTCAATGTCGAACCAGCCATCGAGTTGGGTGAAATACTCGACGAACGAAGTCGATTCCCTAGTCTCCATGACTTCTCGATACTCCTCCTCGAGACGGGTATCTTTCGCGGCCTCGAAGACGTTCCAAAAGTTCCGACCGAGCAAGTCTTCTTCGGCCATGTCGTAGAAGTCTTCGGCCTGTTTGTTGATGAGCGTGAACCGCCAATCAGCATCGACCTCAACGATTGCATCGGTTACTCGTTCGATAATTTCTTCGCGTTTCTGTTTGAGTTGCTGTTGGTCAGTAATGTCCTGAAACAGTGAGAATACGGCAACAACCTCGCCATCGTCGTTGGTAATAACGCGGTTGTGCCATTCACAGATGATCCGTTCGCCGTCTTCTCGAACATTCTCATTGATGCTGAGATATCCGCCTGCGTTTTCGAGTAGTTCAGAGACAACGTCATGTACCGCCTCTCGGTCAGATTCGGGAACAATAACCTCCCATGATCCACCAGCCAATGTCTTTTGTTCATACCCGAGGATCTCCTCAGCGGCATCGTTCATACGACGGAGTTTGAAGTTGTCATCCCACTCAATAACTCCGAGAGGGGACTGCTCAAAAAACAGATTGAGTCGTTGTTCCCTCTCGGTAAGAGCTGTCTGGGTATGGTATTGTTCAACCGCATTCTTGATGCGGTTTTCGAGCACCGTATACTGGCTAGTTCCGCTTTCTTTCTGGAGGTAGTCTGTGACACCAGCCGATATCGCGTCACTGGCAACTTCCTCACTACCCTTGCCCGTATAGAGAATGAATGGGAGATTCGGGTTTTCCTCGCGGACTGCTTCAAGAAACTCGATGCCATTCTGCCCCGGCATGTCGTAGTCGGAGACGATACAATCGAACTCATTGTCAGCGAGGCGATTCATCGCTTCCTCTGGATTGGGAGCGGTTTTAATCGTGAACCGCTCGTCCTCCCGTTCGAGGAAGGTCGCGGCCATGTCCGCGAACCCCGGCTCGTCATCTACGTGGAGGATATGGATTGAGTTTGTTTGAGGACTCATTGCTAGTTGTTGCCGTTTTTGACTTCATGAAGACGGATAAGGTATCCGGACGTAGCTGTTACCCTCGGACGGAATCCAATAATCCATACTGCGTGTATTCATCAGGAAAAAGAAGTACGGTATTTGTTCTCAGTATTGTGTCCGAGATCGTCAGCACACACAGATGAGAGATTACGGCTATAGAGAGTTCAACTAGCCGTGCAAGGTTTGAGATACGTGGTGTACTTTAGTGGGTAGAGATTGCTACATTGAAGGTCTTCACATCTGCGTTACGGACTTCTCAAGGAGATATTTCTGCACGCTCAGTGAGCAACTGATTCAGAAGTGAGGTGATGAAAGAAAGCACGGTGCTATGATGAACTGATCCCCTGTATCAACCGGCCCAAGCGGTCATTTCCCACAGTGAGTGTCGTGGCCGAGACGAGCCCATTATCCGATACCCTCTGTGAGTCTCAAGGTATAATACATACCGAACGCAGTTAGTAACTAAGACGATATATGCTTCCCTCAGCAATATCTGCTCCCAATGGGGCAGTTATCGTCCATAGCAACGACGAGATACTCCACGTTACTGATGCAGCCATCTCGCTTTTCAATACCGATTCCCGTGAGTCACTCAGGGGGACATCGATACGAGACTATGTCGCAACTAGCGACTATGAGGCTCTTGCTGACCAGTTCAACCGGATCGAGGCTGGCTCCACGTCTGCGCTAGGTCTCACCATCACGATTACGGATTCAACAGGGTACTCCCGTGAAGTGGTCACACTCAGTTCTCCTGTCAAATGGGACGGACAAGACCACATACAGACTCTGTGTATCGATGTTGATTCAAAACTCGCTGCCTCCGAACTGGTGACGAATACGATGGAGACATCGCCGATCGGGATCTCCATCGCAGACGCTCAGCGAGATGATCTACCACTCATCTATGTCAACGATGGATTTGTCGAGATAACCGGCTACTCTCGCGAGGAGGTACTCGGTCGAAACTGTCGGTTTCTGCAAGGAGACAACACCAGACCAGAGCCTGTAGCGAAGATACGGTCCGCGATCAAGAATGAAGAAGCCGTTACAGTCGAACTCCGGAACTATCGGAAAGACGGATCGATGTTCTGGAACCGGCTCTCAATTCAACCCGTTACCAGCGACGAGGGCGACGTGACCCACTTCCTCGGATACCAAGAGGACATCTCAGCGCAGAAGACCTACGAACAGGAACAGGCGCTGTTTGAGATGCAAGCCGACGCCGTCGAAAAATCGCTGTTTATTACGGACGCGGTTGGTAGAATCGAGTACGTCAATACGCAGTTCGAACAGACTACGGGATATAGCGCCGACGAAGTACTCGGTCAGACACCACGGATTCTCAAATCCGGCGCGCAGGACGAAGCATTTTATCAGGAGTTGTGGGAGACGATCACAGCTGGTGAGGTGTGGGAAGCGACAATCACGAACGAGCGCAAATCCGGAGAGCGGTACACGGTCGAACAAAAGATCGTCCCCGTTGTCGATGATACCGGAGAGATCACGCACTTTGTCTCGATTGAAGACGACGTTACGGAACAAGCGTTCACAGAAGAAGTGCTTGCTGTAATGAGTCGCGTCCTTAGACACAACGTTCGTAATTCGGTTAATGCGATTCAGGGCTACGCTGAACTGCTTGAAGAAAAGATGGAGGATCCAAACGATAGGGCCGTACTCCAAGTGATTCAAAGCCAAGCTAAGAACTTGGAGACGATCAGCCAGCGGTCACAAGATATACGCGAACTCTTTCGACGGCGGCACGAACATCACACGCTAAAAGTCGGAACAATCGTAGGGTTCGTGGAACAACAGCGGGTACGCCACCCTGAGGCACAGATCGATCTCTCGATGGAGGTCGCAGACGACCGCGAAATTCAAAACGGCAGTCTACTCCAGATAGCTATCGATGAGGCCCTCGAAAATGCAGTCGTCCATAGTGATCATGAGCGACCACACGTTGCGGTAACAGTCACAGAAGCAGCAACCGCTGATAGACTCTGTATCGAGATCGCGGATGACGGTCCCGGAATTCCCGATCAAGAATGGGACGTGATATTCGACGGACAAGAGACACAACTCGCTCACGGAACTGGTATCGGTCTCTGGATGATGTACTGGACGATCACAGCGTTAGGTGGCACGATCGAGCGGTCCGACAACGAGCCCCGAGGATGTGTCATCACGTATCACATCCCTCTAGGAACGAGCAACGAAGAAGAAGTATAAATTCGCTGTCGACTACTACGGTGAGAACTGCCACCTGCGACCACTGGTGTTCCCCACGCAGTCTCGGTACCCACATCCCCTGAGAAGTCGAGCTCTCCAGCTTTCAGGTCAGCGCCGCTCACCCCTCGACGGAGTCCTCGTTCGCACCGTCACCAGTGGTCAACGGGAGCTCGACGGCGATCTCGTCGTACCACACCTGTGGTCGCGTCGGCTTCCCTAGTCCTTCGCTCTCGAGGGTAATCAGGTCTAACTCCTCGAGTTCCTCGAGGTTGCGATGGACTTGGCGGACGTCACGGTCAACGAGGCGCGCCGTTTCGCGGATGCTCTCCGGTCGCTCGGTCGCGAGGGCGCGGAGCAGTTCGAGGTTCTTCGGACGCGTCACCCGATGGAGGTTCTCAACGTCGCGGTAGACGCGCTCGAGGTACGGCGCCGGCTCCTCGCCACGGTCGACCGCCGCCAGCGTTTCTTCGACTCGGTCGGCGTTGCCCGTGCCGAATCGGATGTGCATGATGCGGTACTCGGTCGTCTCGTCGGGATCAGTCCCAGGGTTCTCCATACTCTCTCACCTCGTGTTTGAACTCGCAGTAGAGGTCGCGCAAGCCGCCGAACTCGACTGTGTCGATCTTGCCGCCCTCTGTTTGCTTGTGATGCAGCGGTGCGTCGGGATGGTCCGGGAAGTTGTCGTACCGGATGACCGTCCCGTTGTCCTCCTCAGAGACGTCCGTGCGCCCATACTACATCGAATACTTGACGTTATCGGGGTAGCGGTCTGAAGCGGGGACGCGGTGAGCGCTGATCTGTACGTACGTCGCGTTCGCAGAGAAGCGCTCGCGGACGTCGAGGACTTGCGTTGCACTATTGTCCTCATCCCCCGTCACCGACTGTTGCTACAACCTCCAACAGCAAAGGCGTTGTTACCATCCACAACGGTGAGGGGAAGACCGTCTCGACGCTCGCGGAAACCGCTGCGGCTGTGGACAGGATCGTTTCGCCACGCCGAAGAGTCGCCGACTCCTCAGGAAGCCGGTATCGACCAGTAGTAGCGACGTAGCCAGCGACAGACCACAGGATACCGTCGCTGTCACACATCGAGTCAGTGCTTCGGCTTTTCGCCGCTGGTAACTGCCAGTGACTAGACACAGAGACAGCACACGAACGAAGCACGTCGGGAGACATAGGGTGGTCGATGCCACCCCAAATCTGGACCCTCAATTCTTCTCTCGGTCCATGGTAGGACTCGCGGTGAGCCGGCACGGTAGCCGTAGCCGCAGGTCTGTACTGGTCGCCGGTCCTGGCGGGTGTGTGCAGCAAACTTGAGGATAACAGATATACAACACTCTCTTATCGCCTACTTCAGCCGTGTATCGCTGTATCGATGAGAGACGTACTGGTAGATACAGTGGCTGTATTCAGCATCACAGCTGAGAGCTATAATTCATTGAGTGTTTTACAGAGATTCAATAGCCGAAGTTCTTCATCGACCAGTTGACACCGTCCGGAGCCGATTCAGAATCGACTGGACGAAGGGCGATTGGACCACAAATGCGCCGGCAGAACCGAACAGGAGCGGGGAGACCACAGTGGGAATGAGCCACTTTGTCGGCGGGTAGAGGGTTGTCAGCGTGAACGACGCCTCAACGGGTCCGACCGCACCCGAGAACAGGATCGTCGCCACTAGAACGGCCGATAGGTGGCCTGGAATCATGTACGTGCCGACGGCCAGTGGGACGTGCGAAGGTGTGGGACTCAGGACGACAACGCCCGCACCAGCCAGTATGCAAGTGACCATCGGTACAAGGCCAAACACACCCGGAACGACGCCGAACCACAGCGACCCGTCATAAACGAGATTGGCGTGTCTGATTACGTACCCGGACTCAACGGAGACGCCGATGGGGACGCCGAGCGTGTTGAGAGCCAGCCATCCGATGGCCTGCCAGAGTGGTTCACCCGCTGCTCGGTAGGCATCGAGGACTGTGGGGCCGTTTCCGGAGTCGGGGGTGAGATAGCGAGCGATTCGGGATGCGGCGACGAAGGCGACGACAAGGTAGGTCAGTACGAATGCACACGCGCCAGCGAGGACGCGCTGGAGGGCAGCGTACATGACGCCCGAGAATATGTTTAGGATCTCAAAAATATCTATTGACTCTACCATTGCCAACCTGGTCGTCCCAGATGGCGACGCGTACGGCCAGCTGTGGGCCGTCCTGATGAACCTCGGGTATGCGGAGGTTCAATCGCTGGATCCAGATTACCGGGCGCTGGGGGCGACAAGCTGCGTCGAGAACGACGATGGGTGTCGCCTCGACATCTTCAACCAACAGGTCACGAACAAGCTCATGCTCACCGACGGGATGCAAGAGCGCAGCGAACCGTTCCTTGATACAAATCGACTGACGGTTCGGCTAGTCAGCAACGAGGATATCTTCCTGTTCAAGGCGATCGCTGGCCGCGACGACGACATCGAGGAC
This sequence comes from Halobaculum saliterrae, assembly GCF_009831625.1. GTDB lineage: Archaea > Halobacteriota > Halobacteria > Halobacteriales > Haloferacaceae > Halobaculum > Halobaculum saliterrae. The sequence goes on from NZ_WUUS01000002.1 coordinate 135,132, forward strand.
ATGAACATGCTGGTGCAGGCCGGCCTCGATTACGACGTCGTCGGAGAAGAACTCGAAGCCCAGATCGAACGCCTGGGGGACGATCAGTTCGCCACGTTCGCGAACGAAGCCTTGGTCGAACTCGAGGAGCGGTACGGGGGGACCACGCCGATCGAGGGGCGCGTCCAGGAGCTCACGAACAGGTACTACCGGGGGCTTGAAGTCCTCCAGACACTCGACGAGTCGATGACCGTCGACGAACTGGCCGCCGAACTGGAGCTGGATACTGACGAGGTTTGGGCCCGGATTGCGTATCTCACAACGTTCGACCGGGTTCGTCGAGAGGACGGGACAATCTAGCCGGTAGAGTAGACAATCGCAATCATTGCTTGCTGCTCAATTATCCAGTCGGATCCCATTCTAGTTGGACTATAAGGCTCCCATCATACCATGGTTGAATGGTAAACAACAGAGGTCTTCACTATCTAGCGGGTAGTTGATAGTATGACCAGCGGACGCCGGATGCCCGTCAAATTCGTGATTGGTGTATTTTCACCCCTCATATGACTTCCACATCTAAGACCATTCTCGACGCGTCAACCATCGTCGTTGTCGGCGACACTGAGTGGATTGAAGTGTATACTGCTGCACTTCGAGAGCAGTTCGACGTGACGGTCCAGACGGCCTCAACAGTAGACACGGCGAGTGAACTGCTCCAACACACCGCAGTTGATTGTCTCGTCACCGACTACAGACTTCCCGAACAGAACGGCGTCGATCTCGTTCGCCATATCCGCGAGACGACGACAACGCTTCCAGTCATCTTAGGGACGGCCGACGGGAGTGAAACAATCGCCAGTGAGGCTATCGAAGCCGGCGTTACGGACTACATCGCAGTCAGGGACCCACTCGAGGAGACTGTCGATGACGCGCTTTGGCGAACCGAACAGGCACTCCGGGACGCACAGCGAACGGACACCCAGCGCGAGCGCGCTCGCCAGTTCGATGCCACATTCCATGACACCAGATCGGCAACGTGGGTACTCGATCCCGACGGTACGCTCACGCGCGTCAACCAAGCTGCCCGGGACATGATCGACGCGGACGCCGACGCGGTCGTCGGCGACCCGTTCTGGACGCTCCCCTGGTGGCCTGATGACACGCAGACTAGCGACGATGTCCGCCAACTCGTCGAGACGGCGCGACAGGGCGCGTTCGGACACGCTGTCGTCACTGAGGACGGCGTAACCGGCGAGCGTGTACTCGAGCTCTCCGTCCAGCCAGTCACGAACGAACGCGGTGAGCTTGTTTCCATCATCGCTGACAGCGTCGATATTACCGACCGCGTCGACCTCGAGCGGGAACTCCGACAGTCCGAGGAGCTACACCGCGTCACGCTCAACAACATGACGGATACCGTCCTGATGACCGACGAGGATGGCGAGTACACGTACGTCTGTCCGAACGTCCACTTCATTTTCGGCTACACCGCTGATGAGATCCGCGACTTGGGCACGATAAAGGACCTACTCGGTGAGGACCTCTTCGACCGCGAGGAACTCGCCACAGAAGGTGTCCTGAAGAACATCGAGACGACAGCGACGGACAAGGCCGGCCGCGAACACACCCTACTGGTGAACGTCCGCGAGGTCGACATCCAAGACGGGACGGTCCTCTATAGCTGTCGGGACATCACGAAGCGCAAGCAGCGCGAGCAGGCCCTGGCGACGCTCCAGGAGACCGCTCGGGACTTCCTATACGCCGAGACCCACCAAGAGATCGCCCAGCACATCGTCGACGACACGCCGGACGTACTCGGGCTCGACGCCAGTGCCGTCTACCTCTTCGATACTGACGCCAACCACCTCCAGCCTGCCGCGCACTCGCAGGGGATGCGGGAGGCACACGGCCCACTTCCGGATGTCCACGCCGATGGTCGCGACCTTGTCAGCCACAGTTTCGTCGAAAATGAAGCACTGTTCTTCGATGATGTACACAACTCGGACCGCCTCACGAATCCTGCCACCGATATTCGGAGTGCCGCGTACATCCCGCTCGGGAATCACGGCGTGTTTATCGCCGGGTCGACCGCTGTTGGCGCCTTCGACGATGTCACTCGAGAGCTCGCCGATTTGCTTGCGGCAACCGCGGAGGCGGCACTTGACCGGGTCAGCCGCGAGTCACAGCTCCGTGAACAGGACCGCGAGTTGCAGCGACAGAACGACCAGCTCAGTACGCTCAACCGCATCAACGAGACGATTCGCGAGATCGACCAGGCTGTCGTGGCGGCTGAGACCCGCGAGGAGATCGACCACACGGTCTGTGAACGGCTCACCGCTGATGGTCGGTTCCGGTTCGCGTGGATCGGCACGCGCGACGACTCGGAGGAGGCAGTGACACCGCGGGCGTGGGCCGGAACCGGCCAAGGCTACCTCGATACGCAATCGTTCGCGACGTCCGGGGCAAACGTGGAGCCGGCTGGCCAGACTGCGGACACGGGCGAGGTGACTCACGTTTCGAACGTGGCGGCCGACCTCCGGGCGGCTCCGTGGCGGTCGGACGCCATCTCGCGGGACCTCCTCTCGGTGTTGAGCGTCCCGCTGATGTACAATGATCTCTCGTACGGCGTTTTGACCGTGTACGCGGAGACGCCGGACGCCTTCGACGAGACGGTCCAGACGGTGCTTGCGGAGCTGGGTGAGACGATTGCGGCCGCAATCAGCGCCAGCGAGCGCAAGCAGGCGTTGCTCACTACGTCGATGACGCGAGTCGAGTACGTTATCGAGGATTCCTCGTTCGTGCTCACGCAGCTGGCGGCCGCTGCTGACTGCACGCTGACCTACGAGGGTGGCGTCCAGCAGACCGCCAGCGGCAACTACGTGTTCGTCACCGTCGATGATGCGCCACTCGATACCGTCGTGGACGCGACGGACGGCCTCACGGTCGTTGAGGATGTCCAGCAGATTCGGGGTGGTGACACCGGCGGCGTGTTGCGTCTTCGACTGTCTGAGCCGTTCCTCGCGACTGAACTGGCTGACCACGGCGCCGTCCTCTGGAATGCGACAGCGACTGGCGGGGACACGACGGTTGTCGTCGACCTGCCGTCGAGCGTCGAGGTCAGGCACGTCACGCAGTTCCTCACCGACAAGTTCAACACCGTCAATCTCACGTCGAAGCAGACCCGCAAGCAGGCCTCCGAACACGGGTTCTACGCGTCCGTCCTCGACCGCCTGACGGACCGACAGCTCGAAGTCTTGGAAACGGCCTACTACAGCGGATTCTTCGAATCGCCGCGGAAAGTGACCGGCGAAACGGTCGCGGACTCGCTGGGGATTTCGCCACAGGCGTACTACCAGCACATCAGAACCGCCCAGCGCAAATTGTTCGGGGCACTCGTCGACGACCACACGCCTGTGGCCGCTCAACACGCTGACTGACTTCGCCCCCAGACACGGAAGACGGATTGTACGTGAGAGGAACTGAAACGAGCATTGCTGCCGGTACCTCGGCGTTGGTTGTATAGTAAACCGCGTCGTTGGGTATCGAGTTCGGAGTTCAACTACCGAATACTCCTGTATATCCTCATTATGGGGAGGTAGAGTACCCCGCGCAACTCAGCTGGGACTTTCGATTAGCAATGAGAGACGTCGACCAGACCCCGACCGAGGAATCGCCGTACGAGTGTTTCGAGTGCGGGAATGTCGTGCTCGCTGAGGACAATCCCGGACTGTGTTCGGACTGTGGCGGAGAGATGCGGAACCGACGGACGCCGATCGAATAACTATGGCTTCGACATCCACGACGCACCACGACGAGCCGCCGGAGGAACCGACCAAGGAGGAGTCCGCGCTGGAGACCGCACGCCGCCAACTCCAGCACGCCGCCGACCACCTCAATATCGACCAGAACATCGTCGAACGCCTCAAACACCCCAAGAAGGTCCACGAAGTTACTGTCCCCATCGAGCGGGAGAGCGGCGACGTCGAGGTCTATACTGGCTATCGAGCGCAACACGACAGCGTCCGCGGTCCGTTCAAGGGCGGGCTCCGCTACCATCCCGACGTCACCCGTGAGGAGTGTGTCGGCCTCGGGATGTGGATGACCTGGAAATGCGCTGTGATGGACATCCCGTTCGGCGGCGCGAAGGGCGGAATCGCCGTGAACCCGAAGGAACTGACTGACGACGAAAAGGAGCAGTTGACCCGGCGGTTCACCGACGAGCTTCGGGCGGTCATCGGCCCGACGAAGGACATCCCAGCCCCGGACATGGGGACGGATCCACAGACGATGGCGTGGCTGATGGACGCCTACTCGATGCAGGAAGGCGAGACCATCCCCGGCGTCGTCACCGGCAAACCGCCAATCGTCGGCGGCAGCAAAGGCCGTGATGGGGCACCGGGACGGAGCGTCGCCATCATCACACGGGAGGTGATCGACTACTACGACAAAGACATCAAGGAGACTTCGGTCGCCATCCAGGGGTACGGCAGCGTCGGGTCGAACGCCGCCCGCCTGCTTGACGACTGGGGGGCGAACGTGGTCGCCGTCAGCGACGTCAACGGCGGCATCTACGACCCGAACGGTCTAGACACGCATTCGATTCCCTCGCATCACGAACAGCCGGAAGCCGTCATGGGCCACGAGGCACCCCAGACGGTGAGCAACGATGAACTGCTGGAACTGAATGTGGATGTCGTGATTCCAGCTGCTATCGGGAACGTGCTGTCGGCCGAGAACGCCGACGAAGTTGTCGCGGATATCGTCGTCGAGGGTGCGAACGGTCCGACGACGACTGTGGCGAGCAAGATCTTTGCCGAACGCGGCGTTCCCGTGATTCCGGACATCCTCGCGAACGCCGGCGGGGTGACGGTGAGCTACTTCGAGTGGTTGCAGGACATCAACCGGCGGTCGTGGTCGCTGGAGCGCGTCAATAACGAGCTGGAGACGGAGATGCTGGCCGCCTGGGAGGACGTCCGAGAGGAGTTCGAAGCGCGGGATGTGACCTGGCGTGATGCAGCGTACATCGTCGCACTCTCCCGGATTGCGGAGGCCCACGAGGCGCGTGGGCTGTGGCCCTAGCTTCGGTAGCGCTGGGTTCTAGCCCGTGGCGTTGTGTGCACCGCCATTCGAGGTACTTGCACGGGTATCTGTCGTCCCAAACAAAATCGAATGCTCCGAAAGGGCCCCACGGGGCATCTGGAACCGACTGACACTGTGGTAATAGATAGATGGTAGGAGATACGATTAACACGGTTGTCAACCTCGGAACGACCGTCTTCGACCTCTCGACGATGCTCGCTGTGGGGCTGGACTTGTCTCTCAGGCAACTCCGAGAGGCAGTCGGGAGACCCCGACTCGTGACGAAGTCGCAGTCCACGCAGATCGGATGGTTGACCGGATGTGAAGGCAGATCTGTAGCGTAGATCAGTGGCTACTGAATCGGAGTCAAACCACTCGCTGTCACAAGGCGTACTTTGCCAGCCGTGGGCCTCGGTGACCTTCTGGACGAGATGTAGACCAAAGCCCGCCGCAGCGTCAGGTTGGAAACCGGAAGGCGAGACTGTACATCCGACCTACCGACTCGTTACCGATTTCGGCAGCGAGGCGCTCGGCTCTTGCGGCAAGCAAATCCCCAACGACATCAGGGCAGTTGACGGCGAATGAAGCGGCCGCGTCTGCGTGGGCCGAGAGGTGACTCGCTGTCCAGGGGACGGGATCGAGTAGCGTTCGCTCGCGATCGAAGGCCCATCCCTTGCCCACAAACAGATCCCGGAGGACCGACGACGGGTAGAACGTCAGCGCGGAGCGTCCGGTCGCTAGTTCGGACGCGGCGTTTTCGACGGCAAACAGGTCACGAACCGCGGCGTCGTTGGGGAGCGGATCGTAGTCGTCGACGACGAGGTGCGATCCGGGGGCTGCCACGCGGTGGAGTTCGTCGACGATCCGTGACAGCGCTGGCGGGTCAAGGACGTTACAGAGTCCGTGGGCGGTGATCAGGTCGACCGACCCATCGGGTAAGGGGATCGCACGGAGGTCGGCTTCAAGGACGGCCAGTCGGTCGGCCGCCCCGGATCGCTTCCCGTTGGGCGCAGCAGAGAGTCCACTCTCATCTCCGACTCGTTCTCGAGTCGATAGTGCGTGCCCGCGGTCGTTCGTGATCGCGTAGACGCGACTCGCACCCGCGTCAACCAGACCCGCGGTTGTCGCTCCGACACCAGCACCAGCCTCCAGACAGCGTGACCCCTCGACGGGCCGGTCTGCGAGCGCTACGGAGACCGTCCGAGGAATATCCATCCCGGTGTCAGTGGTGGAGCTGTTCGGGGACTGGACTGTCGTCGTGACGTGCGGCCTCGATCAGCGAGCGCTGAGCGGCCTCGTCTAAGCCATCGTAGTCGGCGGCAGCTTCCAGGATCATCGTTACCAGTTTTGGGTCACCGGCACTGACGACGCTGGTTAGCCCCTGTGAGGCGGCGAAGTCGAACCGATCGCGGATCGCGTCGGGTGAACAGACCGGCCGGTACCAGTTACAGAAGGGACGGTCTCGCTCGGGTAACTCATCCGTGTCGGGCCACGATTCTGCGGCGAAGGCTTTGATCCCCAGCGTGCCGATATTCTCTTCGTTGGCCCGCCGGAGCACGGCCTCGTAGTCGTGCTCCTCGTCGTCCTTCCCGGCGACCACGGGATTGAGCGGGAACATCACCGATTCCAGATCGTCGATGCGGTCGATAGCATTGAGGATGAGACTCGGCCGGCTGTGGCTCGTCAGGCCAATGTAGTCGATCAGCCCCTCCGCTTTCGCCTCGCGGAAGGCTTCCAGCGCGCCGCCGTCGCCAGTGATCTCGTCGAGCTCCTCGTCGTATTCGAGCCCGTGGACCTGATAGAGGTCGATCTTCTCAACGCCAAGGCGATCGAGCGACTGTTCGAGGCGCTGCCACGCGCCTTCGTAGTCGCGTTCCCCGGTCTTACACCCGAGGAAGATCTCCTCGCGGTGCTGACGGAGCTTTGGCTCAAGTTTCAGCTCTGCATCACCGTACGTCGGAGCCACGTCGAAGTGATTGACGCCATAATCGAGGACGTGCTCGACCATCTGGTTCGCACCCTCCTGTTCGAGCCAGTTGAGTGCGATCGTCCCGAACGTCATGACGGTGCTGTCGTGACCGGTGTTCCCGAGCGGACGCGTCTCCATACATCAATTTTTGACCGAGCCGAACATAATGATTTGCGCCCCGTCTTGGCTGCGTTTGACCGCTTCGCATGGGCTTGAGCGGTCAATCCCCTTCTCGGACAGTGACTCAGTCGTCCTTGGTCGGTTCGTAGGGATGTGCGTCATCAACCGAGGGTGCCCCGATAGCGAGAACCCGTGTCGATGTATCGGCAGTCTCGGGATTGAACGCCCGCTGGGGGCTCCCTGGATCGACGAAGAATACTTGGTCGGATTCGACTACGTACTCTTGGTCTGGGGTTTCGACGTGCAGTGACCCCTCAAGCACGTAGAACGCCTCGACCTGGTCGTCGTGATAGTGGTAACTCAGCCCGGACTGCTCACCGGGTGCAAGTTCGTATACGCGGAGGCCAAGCTTCGAGTCCTGATAGTCGTACCCGGCCGCGACGCTAAGCGATCGGACATCCGTCGGTCTGTCATCCCACTGGTCAAGCTCCTCAGGGTCCAGGAGGTGATATCCCATAGCAGTCCCATATTAGGTGAACGACAAAACACCTCCGCTGGATGGTCCAAATGCTGAGATCCTGTTGGAAAGACTTCCGCCGCTATCGACTTGGAAGGAACCTCCACAGACTGGAGTGACCGCGGCGGGACATCAGTTCATGCCAGGGCTGTGGGTCCGGAGTTCGCCGCGGTCGCTCTGAGGGACACGACGATCCCGGATTGTTAGCGGGCCGCTACGACGCCGACACCGGGTTTTCCATGCGCAGATCTACTAAGCGGTTTTACGCTCGTGCATCTCTGTGAAATCACACAGTTGCAATAGACTCAGGGACCCATGAAGTGCTGAGAATAGAGGACTCAGCTAACGTGCAGTACAGAGGATGAATTCAGCACGGCTGTTCAATCGTCGAACAGGTGTGTCTCGTACTCGTTGCTCGATTCACGGAGCAACCGTCCTGTCCCGTCGTGGCTCTGAAGATCTCCTTCTTCGAGACTCTGGTTGACTTCTTCGATGGTATCAGCCGCTACCTTCTCCGTTACCTCGAATTCTTCAATAGGTCGAACGACGCCCCACAGCGCCCCAACAGCGTGCAAGACGACAGCCAACGGTGTCAGAAGCAAGAAGATGGGCCAGAGTATCGGATGTTTCCGATACGCAATAACGCCTAGGAACATATACACGAACAAGATACCAAGCAAAGCCGTCGAAAGCAGGCTGTAGAGTTCAACGCCGGGGGCTGTACCGGGAAGCAGATACGAAGCGATAGCCAACAGCGGCACGAACGGGGAGAACGCCCACGCAACGACACGAGTGAAATAAAGCGGGCGGTACAATAACGGAAGGAGATAGTCGTCTTTGACAGTCCCACTCATCCATCGACGCCGCTGTTTGAGCATTGATTTGACCGAGGGCGGGGCCTGATTTCGGAAGCGCTTATCAACAACTTGGTATGTCAGGTCGTACTCTTTCGCGGCACGCCATATCAGATTCGTATCTTCGGTAATCGTCGCTACGTCCCATCCGATTCCCTGTTCGATTTGCTGGCGGATTGCGAAGCCACCGCCCCACGCGTAGAGCGGATAGGACAGTCGATGAAACCCAAGTTGCTCGAACTGGTAGCCAGTCCGGAACACCTCACAGAGGTACGTAAGTCGAGAGCCGGTGTATATCGGTTTCTCCGTGAATTGAATGAAGTCGGCGTCCGGAAGTCCGGTGAGATCCGTGACGAGGGTATCCTCGTCGAGATAGAGAACATACTCCTTGTCACAACCCACATTTCGCCGCGCCCATTCAACGGCACGCCCTTTGTTCGTTGCGTCACAACTAAACTCATCTGGCACGACATGGACTGTCGCCCCGTCGATAGCAATCTCCCCTTCAGCAATGACTCGAATATCGGCTAGTTCGTCCGGTATCGCGTTGACGGTCTGTTGGACGACCGGCTCTGAGTCAATCGTGAGGATACGAACCTGAATATCATCTAGCCCCCATACTTCAGTGTCATTTGGCTTCCACCCACGGGAAAGAATGAACGTTTCTACAAGCCACCAGAGAGATGAAAATCCATACACGGCGAGAGCAGTCCAGAGTAGTATAGAAAGTACAAGTTGAGCTGAAACAGATTCTATCATGACCCGCTTTACGTGAGTATCTATTACTAATTGTTTGGTTTCTTTTTTATTAGTATGTGGATACCAGTGCAAGATACGCGCTCTGCATTCAGCAAGCTGTTATGAACATCAACGTAATCTGGCAGAAATCTCATCGGTACATTTGCAGTACCTATCTAACAGCGTTTTCAGTGTCGTAATCTCTAAGATCGTGGCTGGTGATAGATACAGAGCGTCTATTCAGCAGTAGACTCGACGCCGGTGATCTCGAACCGTGCGCCGCCGTCGGAGCCGTCGGTCACGCGAACGTGCCAGTCGTGGGCTTCCGCCACCTGTTTGACGATACTCAGTCCGAAACCTGTCCCGTCCTCAGCGGTGGAATAGCCCGCCTCGAATATGTCGTCGCGTTTGTCGTCGGGGATACCGGGACCGTCGTCTTCGACGTAGAAGCCGCCGTCTAACTCCCCGACAGTGATCGTTACGTCCCCGCCGCCGTGTTCGACGGCGTTGTGCATGAGATTCTCAAGGAGTTGCTGAAGGCGACTCCGGTCGGCTTGGAACGTCCGTTCGACATCGGCCATGAGTGTCCCGTCGGTGGTGGCGACGTTTTGCCAGCAGTTCTCAGTGAGGATCCCCATATCAACTGGTTCCAGCTCGTTCACCTGCTTCCCTTCACGGGCGAGCGTCAGGAGATCATCGATGAGAGCGTCTATGCGCTCGTGTGCACGGGCTACTGCGTCGAGATGCTCGCTATCATGTTCCTCCCGAGCCAGTTCTAACCGCCCTTCGGCGACCTGCAATGGATTCAGGAGATCGTGGGACACGACACTGGCGAACTCTTCGAGCTGTTCGTTCTGACGTTCCAGTTCACTCGTTGCCTGTCTGTGTTCGAGTTCGTAGCTCACCAACTGGCTCATGAGTTGGACGAACGTTCGCTCGGCGTCAGTAAATGGGTCTTCACGGGGGCTGTCCGACGCGAAAAAGACCGTCCCATATAACTCATCGTTGACAGTGACCGCAGTACCGATGTAACACCCCAGTTCGAATGTCCCATAGGCTGGATCATCAGCCCAACCCGCCGCAAGGGCGTCCTGAATCTCCAGCAACCCTTCCTGCTCGATTGTTTTCCGACAGTACGACTGCGAGAGCGGACACGTCGCCCCCGGCTGTAACAGCTCATGATCACCGCTTGCTTCGATCACGGTCTGGGTTCCGTCCTCCTCTCCATCTCCGGAACGGTCGATGCGAGTCAGGTGCCCATGTGGAAGTCCAAGTTTCTCCGGGCCGAGTTCCAGCACCCGCGTGATTTTCTCGTCTGCGGTCAGCTCCCGATCGGTTGCGATCCCGTAGAGCGTCTGGAGAAACTCGATGGTCGTCACGCGCTCCTGTTCCTGTCTCTTGCGCTCTGTACTGTCCTGATAGACCCACAAGTGACCCCCTCCACCGGGGAATTCGATCGGTCGGTGACTCCGTTCAAACGTCCGACCGTCGGTAAGTGCGAGTTCCTCGTTGTCGGTCGTCTCACGATTCACTACCAGCCTGTTGATGCATTCGATGAAGCCCTCAGGGTCGGTGAACATGTCGCTGACTTGGTCGGCCATCCGTTCACAGTCCGCACCTACCACTTCATCCGGGGTGCCGGGCATCTCGAACAACTCGAACAGTCGCTTGTTTGCGGTGAGGATATTTCGAGAGGCGTCTTCGACGAGGATACCAACAGGAAGGGTCTCGAACAGCCTCGTGAGGATCGCGTTTATCTCTTCGAGTTCGCGGTTACGCTCTTTGTCGTTGGTCACGTCCCGCTGGAAGCCGACGTAGTTGGTGACCGCTCCCTCGTCATTACGGACGGGCGCAATCGACACGCGGTTCCAGAACTCGGTGCCGTCCTTGCTGTAGTTCCGGAGTTCGACCGTCACGGGTTCTTCGGCGTCGATGGCCTCTCGCATCTGGGCAACCGGGTCCGGATCCGTGTGCTCGCCCTGAAGGAAGCGACAATTCGAGCCGACAGCCTCGTCTTCGGCGTACCCCGTGAGCTCTGTGAATCGGTCGTTCGCATAGATCAGCGGATTATCTTCTTGTGATGGGTCAGTAATCGTGATGCCAACTGGGGCCTCGTCCATGGCCCGATCTTTGCGTTCGAGTTCCCGCTCGTGGTCTCTGCGTTCGATAGCGTTCGCCAGAATATTCGCCACGCTCTGGACGAAGGTGATGTCATCGTCGGTAAAGATGGTGTGTTCGGTTGTATGGGTGCCCAGGACACCCCAGGGATCGTCGACTGAGCCGATGATCACGCTGATCCCGCTAACGACATTGTGTTCGACCAGCAACGGCGGACCGCAGAACCGCTCCTCAGTTCGAAGATCTTCGACGACGATGGGTTGTTCTGAGCGGATCGTGTGGCCGGCCTGTGAATCCTCATCCGTTCCGACAGTCGCCTCACCGACGAGATCGTCACGCCAGCCGACGCCCGCCCGCAAGAGGAGGTCTTCGTGTTCGGGTGGATAATCGAGGACTTTGGCGTATTCGTTGTCGAGGGTGTCGGCGACGAGTTCAGCTGCGCGATTGAACAGCGTTTCAAGCGATGCGCCAGCCAGAGCTTCGTTGCCGAGTTCAGCGACGCGTCGTTGTTGTTTGGCGCGGGTTTCGAGTTGGGATTTCGCCCGATACTGCGAAATGAGATTGCCGATCCGGTTTGCCAGTAACGAATACCGCTCAGTACCCGAACCCTTTTGAAGATAATCACTCACACCGGCGGAGATGGCATCGCTAGCGATCTCTTCGCTCCCCTTGCCTGTGAACAGAATAAATGGGATCTCTGGGTTGTTCTCACGGACAGCTTCAAGGAATTCAATCCCGTTCTGGCCGGGCATGTCATAGTCAGATACGACACAGTCGTAGGGAGTCTCGCTGAGACGATCAAGACCGTCGCTGGGACTTGTGGCTGTCTCGACTTCAAACCGCTCGTCCTCACGTTCGAGAAACGTCGCAGCCAGGTCTGCGAAATCCGGCTCGTCATCCACATGAAGAACCCGGATAGTGCCAGTCGTCTCGCTTACCGACTCCCGCATATGTGGGACATAATCGTCCACAGGATTTAAAACTGGTAGGTATTCATACACAAGAGATTGTCAATAAAACGAGTCTGTAAGACTCGCGCTATGTATTCAGTAGACAAGTTCTATCGATAGTCAGTCATGGTTGACAGGATTCGGTAACTCGTTGATCTGCCGTTACGGTTCAGATATGTGGTCGATCAGTGCTGAATTGAGAGGTTCAGATCAGCAATATTGACGGTCACGGTCGGCGTCATCGGCTCGCTGTCCAGTAACTGCCACAGCGCGTCGGTTGCGAGGGCACATACACTTTAACCTGGCAGTCCGGCCGCTACTGCAGCCAGACCGCCCGGAATGGGTGGTCGCGAGCGACGCGGAGGGCGGCAGCGGCGTGTGGGGCGGGCCGGTACGCACACACCTATCCAGCCGGCCACGTCGCTCGGTGGGCCATCAACACTCCGGGTGGACTCAGAAAGAGCGAGGCCGTCTCGGTCGTCCCCCGACCCCGCAAGCACCGCAGGCACGAGGCGCGCAGCGGCGGTCGCGGGCCGTCAAGCGGCTGAGGACTTTCAGGAGTCGTCACCGGTGCTGGCTGCTTTGCGTCGCCACTCGGCGGCCGGTTACTCGTCAAGACGGTGGAGCAATTGCGAGACGTAGGGACTGTTCTCCCAGCTCCGATGCGGACTGATCGTCGTGATCAGTGTTCGAGCCTCCTCGTGGCTGAGATGTCCGTTCCGGGCGTAGTCGACGATGAGCCGCGGCGTCGGGACGATCCGCGGGCCTTGCAGCACGGCGTGAATCAGCGGGAAGTTCGTCCCACCGAATTCGTCGGTGAGAAATCCGTCGACATCAAGCGCGTTCGCGAGGACGATACCGTCGGTTTCGCCGTCGTCGAGCCCGAACGTTGGCTGCGAGTCTGGTGTATCCTCGCGTTCGTAGGGGTCTGCGACCGTGTAGTGGCCACGGGCTGCGAGGACGTTACTCGCGGCTGCCCCGTGGATATCTTGATACTGTGTGATATCACGGAGCTCCGCGACCACCTCTGGCGGCACGAACACCTCACACGAGGTGAGGAGATACTGGAATGGGTCGGGGGTGTCAGTGTCGACAGCCGCATCAGCTCGGGGGACTGCGAGACTGACGAGCGCGCTGGTGTCGGCGACAACCGCTCGCAGTTGTCGGCCGCTCATCGATCGTCGTCGGCTGCGGGCTCGACCGCCGTCGCATCACCATCGTAGACGTCGATGTCGTCGGGCGCAGCGAGATCGAGTGGCTCGTCCTCGAGATCCGCTTTGAGAAGGCGGAGGCGCTGGGCAGTCTCGGCGCCGACCAGCTGTTTGACTGTCTCGAACTCAAGCTGGTCGTCGTAGTACTTCGTCGCGACGAGTTCCTGGAACGTCTCGCTGTCGGCTGTGTCTTCGATGTACTCGCGAATGGCCTCGACAAGCAGATCCGTCCGATCCTTGTCGAAGAGCTCCGCGATCGCGTCGAGCCGGTCGACGAGGTACTCCGGTGACTGGAAGTGGACCCGTCGGGGATCGTCGCTTGCGCTCATTCTATGTGCAAGTTCTGCATATAGAGTGATAACCGTTTCGGCGTTTGCACAGAGCTTGCACATCGGAGGCCTGAGGTGACTGTCCCGCCAACCTCTGCGATGACCACAACGAATTCAGTCGCCCGTTCACCGATGAAGAGACTGAGCGGCTCACGGCAGCCGGTGTTGATATCGATGCATGGGGCGAGACACCGATGCGTCGGGCTGTTCTCCGGTCGCTGACCCACGCTGCCACGGAGGCACAGCGATGACCCGCCGCTCGCGACGGTCGCTCGAACAGGACGTCGAAGACCTGCGCGGTGCCGACGACGGTGACCTGTTCGACGGCGACTACATCTGGTTCACTGACGGCGGTGGAACCGTAGTTGATCGCAGTGGTCCCGGAGGCTTCGACCCTGATGTAACGGCTGCAGACCTACCGGGCGGCGACGAACCCGAGGATCTACGCATGGTTGCAGACTTCACGGAGGAGAGAGGACCTCCGAGCGCAGGCAGCGAAGTATGGCCTCGAAGACGAAATCGCCGCCTTGCTCCGCTACCTCGAGACGCACGGCGAGGTCGACGCCGACCGGCTCCCGGAGTGGGACGAGTTCTTGGATCTGGCGGCTGACTACGAGGTGCGACTATCTTGAGACTGAATTTCGTCGCCAAACGTGGCGTCTGCCACCGTCAGTTCGGATCGTAGGGATTCGTTGCTGTATCGAGCCGATAGATATCCTCGACTGCGTCAAAATCATCGTCGAATGCATACAGGTAGCCGAGTCCCTCGGTTTGCATATACGCGACAATGCAAGCATCGACGAAAGAGAGGGGTTCGTGTTGGCGAAAGAGGGCTTTCCCTGTCGCGAGGGCGTCGGTGGTGAGTGAGTCGATGTGGAAGCGGGCGTTTTCTTCGATGCGATCGAGGAGATCGACGGCTGCATCGTGGCCGACATGGGTCATGAGGCCGTTGAGTGTTTCCGCGAGCACGTAGTCGAGGACGACTGCCTCCGGGAGCGTTCCATTGTCGACACCGCGGAGGATCGGGAGTGCGGCATCGTGTGAAGTATCTCGCTTGTACGCGGCTGCAAACAGGACAGACGTGTCGATGAGTGCGCGTGGCATTTACTCGACGTTGACGCCCCAGGCGTCGTGGTCGCTAGTTACATCGGTCGGCTCGTCACCATCATAACCGTCGAAGTCGGCGAACGTGCCCGTCTGCTGTTGGATGACTTGGACCCGGATACTCCCGTCATCTTCGAGATGCCAGCGGAGCTGATCACCGTCGTCGATATCGAGTTCGCGTCGAATTCGGGCGGGGATGTTTGCTTGGTTCCCCGACACCTTGCTTTCGGCGTCGATTCTGTCGCTACTCATATCCCACGGTAGGTCACCCGCCGGGAAAAGTCTAGTGTGCCGCCACACTACTTAGTGCTACAAGAGAAATATCCCAGAAGAGGACCTACATCTATTCTAAGATCGTGGGAAGGAGCCGTCTGGTCGGGGAACGTGGCCTCGTTTGATATCGTGATCGACGCGACGCAGATGCTTGCAGCCACCTTCTGGTGAACGCTGCTGCCAGTCGGGCAAGTACACGACTCGTCGTCGATATCGACGCTGTCACGATTTTTCACCGGACAGACGCTGATCCAGCCGGGTCCGGGCTTATGAGTAGTTGCCGCGGCGGGGTGACCATCTTGCTTCCTGACAGAGCTGTCGGTGAGCATTCCGGGTCACCGTTCACTCTTCCCACTCGATGGGCTGCCGGATAATCGGGTCTGCGTCAAAGTCGAAGCTCCGCAGGTCGACCTGCACGTTCCGCTCCCTCTTTTCTTTGGTCCGGTTCCGGAGCCGTTCGAAGGGTCGGGGGATCTCGAGGAGCTCCGCGTCACCGCTGTTGCCGGTCCGGATGTTCCGGGCGACGTAGAGATAGTAGTGCTCACTGAGCGGACCGCCGGCAGCCTTCCATTCGTTCCACGAGAGAGAAGGTTTGCGTGTGTTCACGCCGGACGTTTTGAGCTCGATACAGCGGTCAACGATCGCCCGCCCGTCGGCGTCTGTGCGGAGCGTGAGAACGTCAAACCCGGGGAACCCTCTATTTAGTGGGTTCTCCGCACTGGAAAGTCCTCGTTCGTCGCCGAACCGTTCGATGGCGTCGTCGAGTGATGCGTGTTCCTTCCGCATCTGCTCGTAGATCTCGGGCGTGTGAACGTCGAACACCTGCTCGGCCGGATTGCGTTCACCCGCCTCACGGAGCCGCTCCCGTTCGGCCTTCATCGTCAGCTCCATCCCGAACGCATCGATCTCGGTCCGGTACTCCTGCGATGTTCCGTGGCCGGCCCCTCCGCCACCACCTCCTCCATTCGTCTGTGCCCGTCGCCCTGTAGAGTCGCTGGACGAACCGGTCGTGGGAGTGGCTTCAAGCAACGACTCCGCGACGCGCCGGTCTCCGATGCTCGTCACCGATTCGATAGCCGGCACCTGCGCGGAGTGGGCAGTTCCACTGGTTCCTGTGCTCCCAGTCCGCTCCGCAGGTTCGTGTTCCGACTGGTCGTCTTCCTCGGTTTCCTCCGGGCTGTACGGCTCAGGGGGAACGGGCTCTGCTTCCTCCGCCTCGTTGACTGCCTCGTCCCGTTCGTCGGCAAACAGCTCCTTCCGAGTCGCTTCGACCTGTCCGGAGGGAACATCACTCCCTACGGTCCGCAGGCGGGCCTCGAGCGTCGCCCCGGGCTCTGGCTCACCCAGTGCGTGGTCGACGAGCATATTCACTGCTTCGTAGTACTGGGGAATGTCGAGCCGTTCTGTGAACGCACCAGTCAGAGCGTCGACGAACGCATCTCGGTCCAGCGTCTGGTCCACCAGTACCCGGACGATACGGTCACCATCACGCTCGAGGTGATACGCTTGTGACTCCGGCGGCCGATTCTCGTCCCAGCTCCCATCGGCCAACGAGATCCGGAGGTCGAGGTTCTTGACGAACGTCAGCTGCTCGTAGAACGTTCGGGTGGCGCTGCGGTCTTGGTCGACCAGAAACGCCGACTGCCGGTTTGTCCGGAGCCGGAGCAAAAGCGCAGCCAGCAACGTCTCAAGCCACACTTGGTCGACCTCGGCGCCACCGATCGAGAGAGGGAGCGGCGGACAGTCCTCGAACGCCGGCTCCCTGCGGACGGCCGTTCGCAGGTCCCTTGCCCCACAGTAGCTGCCGAAACTCGCTGCCTCCGGCTTGAACAGCGCCAGGATGGGAACACCGAGGTTCGCGTACCGGTCACGGCTGCTGCGGGACCGAACGTAGTACGAATCGCTCGCGGGGACGAGTTCGTACCCCTGGCCGACCCGGCAGAGGAGGTCGACGTCCCCCAGCCCGGTGTTGTCTGGGCGCCACGCTGCCGGGAGCGGCTCACTCTGCTCGAGCCCAGGAAGCAGTTCCGCGATGCGGGTGTACAGTAGCTCGACGGCGCTAGCGAACTGGGCAGGGTCTTCGGAGCTCTCGAGCAGCTCTCCGATACGATTGACAGCGTTGTAGGCATCTTGTGGTGAGAACGACTCCTGATCGAGGCGCCGGCCGATGCCCAGCGTTTCCGCGAGTGTCGACACTACCTCGGGTTCGTCCGTCTCCCTGGCCGGGAACCCCGCCGTGACGAACGGGAGCAACGGGCGTTTCCCTGAGACATCGAGGGTGAACCGCTCCTCGTCGGCGTCGGGGAGCCGCCAGGCGTCGGGCGGCCGGACCGCGCCGAACGTCGTCGGGACCCATGCTGTCTGCCGGAGCTGCCAGACCCAGAGGTTCTGTCCTAGACGCTCGCGCTCGTCCGTGGTGAAGAAATAGCTGCGGTTGCTCCCCCGCCACTGTTTGTTGGTGAACGCCGCAACCTCGGCGTGGCGGTGGGCCGAGAGCCCGCTGTTCCACCAGCACACCAGATGGCGCAGGAGCCGAACGCCAACTGCCGATTCCTCGCGTGCCGCACTCGTCAGCTCGTGGGCGTATTCGAGTGCGTTGACCTGAGAGAGGTACTGCTGGCTACTGTCAGGGATCTCCGGGTCAACCTGGGATGCGAGCTGTTCGCGGTAGGCCGTCCAGTCTGACTCGGTCAACCCGCGATAGCGGTGGTCGACCGGCGGTGACTCGGTCTCGAGGGCCGAGCGCGAGCTGATCGTCGACCGCGGCGGACGGCTGAGTCCCTGTGTCTCACGGTAGCGGTGTCGGGTTGCGGGGTCCGGGGCAAACAGCGGCAGCGGCCGGACGTGTTCGGCGACACCGAGCCACTGCAGGAACGCTGCCCAGGCGAGATGCTCTTCGTCGGGAGACTCGCTCTCGGTTGGGTCGAGGCCGAACCACTCGGGCGGTGCGAGGAAGCGTGGTTCGAACCGATTTGAGTCTGTGACGTCGCCGACCGCCCGGAGCAGCTCCTCGATGTGCGCCTCCTCCGGCCGGCCGAGAGCGGTCTGCCACGCCGAACTGAAGTAGACGCGGTGAGCGGGTTGCCAGTCGACGGAGTCGTCCGGGCCGACTGTCGGGACCGGGAGGCTGGCGAGCGCGGAGAACGGCTTCCGCGAGGACTGATAGAGCAGCGGGGCGTCCGGCGACCGAGGGTTTTCGGGCGACTGAACCGCGGCCATCCGACGGATCGTATCGAGTGTTTCGAGCTGATACAGCGTCGACGGGTCTGCATCAGGGGAGTTCGGCCCGGGGAGCTGGGGGCTGATGGCTGTGTCGAACACCTGCGTGAACTGGTACTCCTTGATGTTCCAGACGGTCCGGATGTCCGCCGCGAACTCCGCCGGGAGCGCTGCCTCCCTGAGCGGCTTGGCCCGGTTCGGGTCGCTGCCGTGGTAGAGTTCGCTCGCGAAGAACTGGATATTCGGGAGTACTCCGCCTGCGATGTCGTTCTCGGGCGGCATGAAGACGGTGCCGTCCCGGTTGGCACGCCGGATCGCCCGCGCCGTCTCGTCGTCGAACTCGACGGCCGTCGGCAACAGCGGCACGCGACGGCAAGCATCGTCGAACGCTGCGCGGTCGTCATCGCTCTCGAGGGGTTTTCGCACCGCGACGAGATACTCGAGTACAGGGTCTATCAGGAGCCGACACGGCTCGGCGTCCTCTGGGACCGCAATCTCCCACTCCTCCTCGCTGATCAGCCGGAGTGAGGGATCGACGGACGCGTCCGCGAGCAGTTCGGGGACTGACGCAGTGTCGTATCGGCTCGCGCCGTACGCTTCGAGCGCTCGTGTCTTCGGGTGGTCTAGCAGCACCGCATCGGGGAGCGCCTCCAGCCCTTGCGGGACGGTGGCTCCGGTCTGGAGGAGTTGGACGAACTGCTCGCCCAGCGTCGGCAAATCCGTCGACGTCGGCGGGAGACGGACGGCGTCGATACTCACCCGATCGTCGCCGAACGCGCTCGGAAGGAACGGGACCGAACTGACGGCATCGTTCACTTGCTCGAAGAGACAGTGGTCGACGTCACCGGGCGTGAACGACCACTCCCGGCGCTGACCGAGCGAGGGATCGAGCGCGTCGACGAATGTCTCGGGCGCGGTCGCCGACGTGCGGATGAATGGCAGTACTCGCTGGGCGAACAGCGTCCCAACTTCCTCGAAGAGGTAGCCGTTGAATTGTCCCTCGTAGCCCCGTTTGCCATCGTGATCGAGTGTCAGGTTCCGCCGTGACGTATCCGACTGGAACGTCCCCGTGACTAGCGCCGGGATCGGACTCCGCTCTTTCGTGGGGAGGAAGACGTGGACCATCGGCGGGCGGTCCCGGGACTCTCCGTAGATGGGCTCGAGCGCCCAGTCGCTCACCTCGGCTCCCGGTGCATCGACCGCCGGCGTCGCGCGAAACGCCACACCGACGCGTAACTGTCCCATCGCGTCGATCTCCGGGTCGGTGAGATCTGATCGCGCGGCGATGTGGTCGCTGTCGATCTCCGTGCGCTCGAAGAGACAGTACCAGTCAGTCGTTGCCGACGTCGACCCACCGTCGACGGTCTCCCGTGACACTTCGATGAGCGTTGCGTTCTCTGCGTCGCGAAACTCCTGCCGCGAGAGGCGCCAGCTCCGTTCCCAGGTCGGACACTCAATATCGATCTGCTCCAGTTCCGGCAGGAGCGCGACGGTGTTGGCGCTCAGCGACTGGAGCTTCCGCTGGATGGCGCCGTGGTGCTGTGCTGTGTCCCGGAGTGGGAGTTCGAACACGGTCGTGAATCCCTCCGAGAGAAGCGATTGGACGTCCGCGGGCGGCTCCGCCGAATGAGGGAGTGAAAGCAGTGGGACCTGCTCCGCCTCGACCTCCCCGTCGAACGCGTCGGCGATCACACGATTCTGGGTCAGGGTTTCGGCTGAGCGCCCCCGGTGGAACTGGGCCTGTACCGACTCCGAGAAGGCGCGGGGGTTGTCGGTGACACCCAGCACTGAGGTGAACCCCCGCCCTTTGTGGCCGATCGTAGTGTCCCCGGCTTTCGTCGTCCGCGTCGTCAGCGTCAGCGCATAGAGGTCCCCCATCGTAAACGGAGCGCCGTTGTTGGCGACCAGCAGCCGGTCGTCGGTGAGGCGGATCTTGACCGCCGGCGTCGCCGTCTCGTCCATCTCGTCGACAGCGTTCTGCAGGAGTTCGAAGATGAACCGCCCCTCGTAGTCCGCGCGGTCCTGCCGCTCGGTCCCGGCGTCGGACTCAATGCGGTCCGGGTTGCTCTCGTAGGTCCCGACGTGAAGCGACTGGATGTCGGCTATCGATTCCGGGACGTCGTCGTTCATGGGTTGACGTATCTTCCCGGACCTAAATACGGTCTGACTACCACCGCACGGTTACGACATCGCGCTCAGGCGCCACCCTCGACGGACAGCGTCACAAAGAACGTCGATCCTCCCTCATCGCGAATGGAGACGGTGCACACGTCGCCGTCCTGTTCCGATGACAGCTCTACTATCGGGGGCCGAATCCTGTGCTCGCTGTTTGTAGCTCTGGGTGAGTGTTATGTCGTTCTTCGACCGGATAGCCTTCCAGCCAGAGGTACAGGACTTCGCGGTACTCGCAATGGTCGTAGGAGCTGTAGGCGGCTACGCTCCCAGTCCAGACTCGCTAGGCGCCCAGCGCAGCGATCACGTGGACGATGTCACGGGGAACCGTTTGGAGGTCGTCCGGGAAGAACACCCGGAAGCGTGTACACGCTTCCTGCGGTGGGACGGTCTCTCACCAGTCTTCCTTGGAGCCCCAGCTATCGAACATCGCCTCGCCGCTCCCGTAGCCAACCGTCACACCGTCGATCGGCGTCCAGTCTGCTGGGAGATGTTCCGCCTCGCCTTCTAGCAACCGGAGGACGGCGTATTGGAGGTATTCGTGGGCTTGGTTGTCTGTCGTTCGAGCGACCTAGTCATGCTGCTCGGCAACGTGCTCGGCTTCCTTGAGGACCGTTGTGAGATAGTCGTCAGTCATGGTTCGACGGAGGTCAGAACGCGCCTCCGCCCCTCAGCGGGCGCACACAAACTTAACCAACGAGCCGCTCTCTAATCGTAGAATGTTGGTTAATCTTTGAGGGGTTTTAATCACACCTTCACTCCTGCTGATGGTGGACTGTAGCTAGAAGCAACGAGTGTAGGTCTCAACCTAGGCTACGCGGCTGCCGAGGAGCGGGTCAGTTGGACTTCGAGAGTCGCGTTATTGGGTGCGACTAGTAGTTCCCCATCAGATTTCGTCACCGCCCACTCCAGGCACCAGAGCGCTAGTCCCTCAGCGTGATTGAGCGGTGTCTCTTCTCCTGACTTGACGGCCTCAACATCTAATGCTGGAAGCCCGTTGGCATCATCATCGACCCGGAGAACGACCAATTCTCCATCTGAATTAGTGTTCTTGGTGGTTACTGAAACAGTGATATCGACATTCCCATCATTGTGTGTCGCGATCTGGTCGACGACGTCAGCGACCGCTGTCGGAAAGGTCTGTGGCGCTTCGACTATTGGGTCGCTAGTACACTGGTCAAATTCGACGCTCACACCTGGATTATCTGCCTCGACGTCTGTGAGCTTCGATGGTAATGCTTTGCTCAGATGAATTGGTTCAGGGTCCGCTTTCCCTTCAGCGAGCAGTTGTTTGATGCGCTGTGTACGTGTCGAAATCGTACTGAGTTCCCACGCAGCATTCTGTACGGCTTCCAGATCTGCCTGTGCCTCCTTATCGTCGACACGGGATGCGGCCAATTCTGCACGTCCAGTGATGATGTTCACTTCGTTTCGAACATTATGCCGTAAGATACGGTTCAGGACGTCCACCATCTCAGACCGTTCTTCGAGGGCGGTATTCGAGGCTTCGAGTTGTGCCTTGGTTTCGCGAATCTCCTCGATGCGCTGTTGCAGGGCGTCCCGTGTCGACGCTACCGTCCGGTTGAGATCGCCGAATTCGTCCGGGCGATCAGTATCGAACTCGACATCGTACTGGCCGTCTTCGATCCGCTCTGCTCGATCAGTTAGTCGGGAAAGCGCACCAGTCACATTCCGACCGAGCACGCTGACGACACTCACGAGTGCGAATAGCGTGAATACTGCAATCACGCCGATCCACCGGAACGCCTGTTGAGTAATCACGTACGCGTCGCTGGCCGGTG
This sequence comes from Halobaculum saliterrae, assembly GCF_009831625.1. Lineage (GTDB taxonomy): Archaea > Halobacteriota > Halobacteria > Halobacteriales > Haloferacaceae > Halobaculum > Halobaculum saliterrae. The sequence continues at coordinate 157,566 of NZ_WUUS01000002.1, forward strand.
CATGCTCAATAACGACCCAGTCAGTGTTCGGGACCGAAGCATACGCCACAACATACTCACCGTCCGTGTCTGCTCGATTTTCGTACGCTGGTGACTCGGTGAACCCGGAACTCCCACGGAGACCACTACTGACAACTGGGGCGCGACGACTCCCATCTCGGTATTGGGTGAGTGTCGCCGCCGCCTCATCACTAAATACGACAGTCCCGTTCGAATTGACGACTCGCGTAAACCCGTTGTCGACAGGATGCTCGAATCGCTCGAAGACGCTTGCAGTATCCACCTCCACGACGAGCAACTGTTCCGGTGTCCGGCGGATTGGGGAAATGAAGCCGATGACCGTTTCGTTGGCTACTGCGTACGGCTCGGTGACTTGGACATCGTCAAAATCTCGGAAGGAAAACCGTTCATTCCAACTGAGATTTTCGATCGTCGTCCCCTCTAACGCCGGGTCGGTGCTCGTCGCGACTGATTGGTTCCGCCGGTCAATCACGTAAGCGCGGACGATCGCTGCGTCTGGCCGTTCATTTTTCTGGGCCTGTAGATACGTTCGAACTTCGGCTTGATCACCCTCCTCGTAAACAGGATGCTCGGAGAGGAGTCGGACAACGAGTCGATTCTTTTCACACCACTCCCTCAATTCGTTGGCTTCGGTTTCGGCCGCCGCCGTCATCGATTGCTCGACGTTCTCTTCGAGCAATCCGCCGACTTGGACATATAAGCCGACTGTGCCGATACTGATGACCAGAAACACGAGGAGCAATGCCGTTGCAAGCTTTCGCCGAAACGACGACCGACCGATGTCGAGAAGCGTACCAAGAACCGGAACATCCGACAGTGACCTACGCATCGACGGCTACCTCCTCATCTAAAAATTGTGTCGCGACCGCAAACGGATGGTCTCCATTGATTAGCACTTGCTTGTTGAGATCGCGCATCGTCGGTTTATTGAGTGCTGAAGCCACCGGCGCGAGCTCCTCGAAGATTTCCGGATGGTTGTCGATGAGTGGTGCGTATGCAGTTGGCGCCGGTTGGTACGGAAGGAAGTAGTCGCGGTCGTCTTCGAGGACTGTAATCGTGGACCGGTCTAGCTGGGGGTCGGTTGCGAACCCGCTTGCAATCTGGACTCGACCTTGCTCAAGTAGCTCGTAAGTCAGTCCGATGGATGTCACAATGAACGTCTCTGCCTCAAGTTTCTCTCTATCTTCCGTACTGACATCATAATACGAGGCAAGACCAGGCCATCCGTCTTGCCGGTGGAAGAATTCCTCGTTAACCGCTATTCCCGGGATTCGATCTCCGTTGCGGAGGTGGGTTGCCAGTTCACTGATGGTCGATACTCCCGTCTGTTCCGCCCACGTCGCGTCGGCGACAATAACGTACCCGTTCGAAAACGAGGCCGGTTCCGCCAGCTGGAGCTGCTGAGAGTGAGCATCCGACTGCACGCGCTCATAGAGTGAGTTGGGGTCCGTGATTCGTGTCTCGTGACGCGGCGGGAGCTGCATCCACGCCGTGCCCGTATACTCCCAGTACAGGTGTTGCTCGCCCGCTGCCGTCGCCTCCCAGTTCGATAGTGAATTCCCGGAGCCAATTTCGTCGACTGCTCGAACCCAATCGACTGATTGTAGGCGCTGGTACGCTAGATACCCGAGAATTTTCTGCTCGGTGAATGGCTTCGATCCTATCCGAACGGATACGGACTCTGAGTCAGGCTGCTGATTGCTGGCGCAGCCACCGAGGATTGCAGCAGCGCTCACCCCGCCGGCACGACCGACCCGGCCGAGATACTGCCGGCGTGTGAGCGACATATAAACATACCTGTACCGGCGAATGACATATAATTACTGGGACTACCCCAAACCGCCTAAAAAGCGGTAAAAACGCCAATAACATCCCATGATGGCCGCACTGACGGTTCTATCGGTGTCGTATAGTGGCGACAGAAAGCCTATGACCGGTGGAGATGGTCCTACAGATATGGCAGAGTGTCAGAATTGTGGAAGCCACGTGACTGAAGTCTACGTGCGCGTATTCACGCCGGACGCGGCTGAGAACCCGCGCGTCTGTCCGAACTGCGAGGATAAAACTCGGGACCGAAATGGCGTCCGCGAAAAACGAACGTAACTCCATTAACTTATCTCAGCGGTTGCCGTAATCAGAAACGTTTCTGGTCGTACCGCTTCGAACTCGACTGTGAATCCGTGCTGACGGAGCGTACTCGCTGTCTCAGTGGCGGAATACCGTTCATCGACGGGTGGTCCGTGGTTTCCACTCCCGGAAGCTGCCCAGTCCACGATAACGAACGTCCCCTGAGACCTGAGTACGCGACTGATTTCGCATAGTGCCTGTTCGGTCGCGAACTCGTGGTAGGTCATCGTCGAGAATGCGGCATCGAGGCTGTCGGTATCGAGTGGGAGGTCGTCGATGCCATTCGTCACGAGGTCGACGTTCTCGGGGACACCTTTCTCCCGGTAGTAGTCGTGCATCGCATCCTGGATGTCGACAGCGTACACCTGATCGACAGCCGGCGCGACGTCGTCGGTGTAGAACCCGGTTCCGCTACCAAGGTCTGCGACTGTCTCAGCGCCGTCTGGTGATAGTGCCCAGAGGAGTTCCTCTGCAGAGAGGAAGCGGTAGCGTCGCTGTGCGTCCTCGAGTTTGTCGGCGCGGTCGGCGTCGAAGGTGTGATGTCCCATCTTAGAGGTTGGCGAACGCCTCGTCGACAAGTTCGCCAGTGTCGGTGACAATGTCCGACATCTCCTCGTTGTCAGGCGCCATGCCGACAAGGCGGGCGATGCGCATGATTGAGACGTGGTAGACGACCTGCTTGTCGGGCTCCTCCTCCCAGATAACGACGTTGCAGGCCATGAGTGCGCCGAGCTTGTTGTCGGTTGCGTCAAGTGCACGGTCGGCTACCTCTGGGTTGCACGCGCCCAACACGTAGTAGGGGTCGCGGCCCGCGTTGACCTTCTCGTTGAGCATCTCGGAGGGCGAGAACTCTACGGGGACGCCGAAGCCGGCGTCCGTGAACACATCACGGACGTGTTCGATGGCATCTTCATGACTCATCTCGAGGGTCGCCTGTTCTTCGCCGATTTCTTCCGGATCGATCTTGCTCGGGTCGATTGGGAGCGTCATTCGTGTATTATATTGGGCCTACAGAACAAAGACTCTTCGGATACGTCCCCGAAAAAGCACTGCAACAGGAATTGAATCGCCATGCCACAGTCTTGGCTAAAATAGTATTGTGGTGTTCGGGAATAGCTTTAATCTTCTCTGTCACCCTATCTTCCGATATGATGGCCACTTCAGTGCGTGAGGATCTTGAACGCGATCTGGGGTGTCTCGATCTCTTAGGATGCGTTCACGGATTCAACGAGCGGGATCAGATGGCCTTTCAGCTGCTACAACAGGCAGAAAGGGGACTCACCGTCGATGACATAGCAGACCGACTGGATTGTGAGAGATCGACGGCGTATCGTTCGGTTTCCCGGCTTCACGAGGCTGGTGTTGTCGTACAGGAGCAAATAAACTACGACAGTGGCGGGTACTACTACGTGTATTGTCCGCGAACCCCCGAGGAAGTTGCTCACGACATGCAGCGACTACTCAACGACTGGTATGCGGACATCGGACAACTCATCCATGAGTTCGAAGATCGATATAGTCGGGACTCGGATGACAAAGAGAACCAGCCGCTGCAGTCCTGTCCCTAACGGTCGATGTGTTCGGTGCCGTCTATCGAGTCCGCTCATCTGGCTGTGCGTGTAGCACGCAGGACGACAGTGAACCCTGAGGCATATCGGTCGGCACGCGTCAGAACTGCGTAAACTCTTCTGCGGCGAACCAGGTGATGATGCTGCTCTCACTGCGGTGGAGGATGTCGCTGCACGTCGATTTCGAGACGCCCAACGTCTCTGCAACGTCGGTGAGCGTGGCTTCGCGTGGAACGGCGTAGTACCCCCCGTTGATTGCGACGGCCAGCACCTCGTGCTGTCGAGGTGTCAGCAGTCGGTCGGCTTCCAAAGAGCCTATTTCGACGATGGACTCGATGTCGTACTCGATGCTCGCCTCGTTGAGGTGCTTGCCGAGTTCGGACAGTCGATCCGACGATGTCGTCAGTTCCCACGTCGCGCGTCCGGCAAGGACGGTGAACGGTAACTCGACGGGGACGCCTGCCTGCCATAGAGGAAAGAGGAGCGGCGGACTCGTCGTTTCGACTTGCACGAGCGCAGTCCGCTCACGCTTCCAGAGCAAGTCGACATCGACAACGTCCGGTTGGCCCCGAACGTCCGCGAGGATGTCGAGGAGCTCGGCACTCTCAATCCGGAGGAGTGCGATTCCTGCGTCCTCACCTGCAAGCGCTGTAACGACTTCGAACGTCGTGGCGTCGTAGGACGTCGACAAATCGCGAATCCAGACATCCGACGGCAGGGAAATAGAGAGCTTGGCTCGGGGCATACTGGAATGTCATCACTGGAATCCCTTGCACTATCCCCTTACATATTCGAGCTATACTCACATGTTCGTATACACCCGACAGGTTCGTCCGAACTGGTACACGGACCGGATGATAATTCTCGGGCAGGTGTTCACGACGATGCAAACACGAAACAACCCGTTCCTTCTCATGGCCGGTCTGTATCTATCCGTCGGCTTACTGGCCGTCATCGGAAAGCTGGGTGTCGAATTCGGAGTAATCGACGCGTTGCCCCGGCTCCGTTGGTTGACGATCCACTTCGTTACCATTGGGGGGCTAACACAGGCGCTGTTCGGCGTACTCCCGGCCCTCGCGGGTTCCGCGTCCGCGACGACAGCCGTGACCACCCGGAACAGGTGGTTCCAGTGGCTGACACTGAACGCGGGATACCCGCTCGTTCTGATTGGGATGGCGACCGGCGACACGACGACCGCTACGGTCGGTGCGACGCTAGTCCTCACGGCCCTCGGCGGGCTGCTGGTGACGGTTTTCCGGACGAGTACGTCCGGCGACCGAGGGACTCGGTTCTTCAGAACCGCACCTTGGTTCCTAGTCGTCGGGATCCTCGCCGCGTTCGGGATGTTGTTGAACCTCCAAGGTCCCGGCGGATACTTCGGGTCGATCGAGGCACACGTCCACGCCAACGTCTGGGGCTTCCTCGCGCTCGTCGCCGCTGGCGCACTCCTCACGTCGATCCCGAACCTGTTCGGAGCCGACCTCCGGTACCCACGGCTCCGTAGCGTCACCTACTGGGGGGTCACTATTGGGGCGGCGGGACTCGTCGCCGGGCCGTGGCTCGCGCGCCACGAACTCACGATGGGCGGACTGGCTGTGTACGTCATTGGAACCGTAGCGCTGCTGGCGAACCTCATCGGGACGTACCGAGCCGGTGACCGGACTCACACTCGCAGACTCGCGCTCGTTCTCGGGGCGTATCTCTGGCTAGCGTTCCCGGTCCCGTGGGCGCCGCTCGTGTTGCTGTTCCCGGAGACCGTTCCCGGGACGGCAATCGAGTTAGCGGCGATTGACGGCCTGGTGTTCGGGTGGATGCTCCAGCTAGCGATGGCGTTCTTGCCCGCCGTTGTGGTTTCCCTTGGGAATGAGACGCAGGACGTCGTCTCACTGCTGGATGTGGGCGTCGAGACCGTCGGTCGGCCATCATGGGTTCAGATTGTAAGCGTTAATGTCGGAATGCTCGCACTCTGGGGCACGGCGATGCCGCCACTTGCGAGACTCGCGGACCTGCTGACGCTCGTCGGCTACCTGCTGATCGCCGTCGCTTGGGCGTTCCTGGTTGTCGACCTATGGACCGCACTGACCCCGCGAACCCCCGTGACTGGCCCTGCCACGGAATCTCTCTCCGAGTGAGGTCGCTCTGGGCCACCGAAGAGAATCTAGCAATATTGTGAATTCCGCGAAATATTTTTGACGCTACCGCACCAACGCCGAGTCATGAGCGACACGTTCGTGGTCACCGGCGGTGACGCCGCGGGGATGAGCGCCGCGAGCGAGGCCAAGCGCGAGGACCCGGATCTGGACGTCGGCTTCGAGAAGGGCGAGTGGGTGTCCTACGCCGCCTGCGGGATGCCGTACTATGTCAAAGGCGAGGTCGAGGACCTGCAGGACCTAGTCGCCGTGACGCCCGAGGAGTTCCGCAACGAGCGCGATATCGACCTCTGGACGGGTCACGAGGTCGTCGGCATCGATCCCGAGGCCGGATCCGTCACCGTCGAGGCTGATGGCGAAACGTTCGACCAGCCCTACGACCATCTACTCGTCGCGACGGCGTTCACGGCTGGTATGACCGAGATTGGACTCCGGAACACCGATCTGGCGTACGCCCCGCCGTTTAGCCCCGTCTGGGACTCGATACTCCCGGCGGCGAAAGTCCTCGGGGGGAAGGTAGCGGGCGAATGAGCGACGCTACGCCATCCGAGTACGTGCGAGCACACCGAGAGGAACTAGTAGCGCTCGCCCTCGACCTCCTCGCGATTGAGACGTCGAACCCGCCCGGCGACACGCGCGAAATCGTCGCCAAAATCGAACAATTCCTCGACCCGATTCCGGTCGACGTGGAGCGTTTTGCGGCTGATCCAGCAAAACCGAATCTGCTCGTTCGACTACCGGGTGGGTCTGACCACACACTGCTATACAATGGCCACCTCGATACGGTGCCCTTCGACGCAGATGCCTGGTCCCACGATCCACTCGGCGAGCGCGTCGATGAACACGTCTACGGCCGCGGTGCAACCGACATGAAAGGTGCCGTGGCGTCGATGCTGTTCGCAATTCAGGCCTTCGCAGCCACCGACACAGAACCACCTGTCGATCTTCAATTCGCGTTCGTGAGCGACGAGGAAGTGGGTGGTGACGCCGGCTTGCCAGCGGTACTGGACGCTGGAAACCTCCACGCTGACGCATGCGTGATTGACGAACCGACCTGTGAGGAAGGCCGCCACTCGGTCACAGTCGCGGACCGGGGCAGCATCTGGCTGACGCTTGAAGCCAGCGGTGAGGGGGCCCACGGCTCCCGGCCGGTACTCGGCGTCAATGCTATCGACCGACTCTACGACGCCATCGAGACTCTACGCGAACGGTTCGGCACCAAGCGACTCGAAATCGACGATGACATGGCACCGATCGTCGAGGAGTCAGTTGAATACTACGCCCCCTCGATGGGTGAGGCTGCCGCTCGAGAGCTGTTCTGGTATCCCTCGATCAATCTTGGCATCCTCGAGGGCGGGGACGCGATAAACACCGTCCCGCAGTCTGCGCACGCCGATGTTGACGTGCGACTGACCGCAGGTATCCACACGCCCGATGTGATCGATGAGATTCGCGAGTGCGTTGCCGACTGTAACGGTATCACAATAGCCGACGTCTCTTGGAGCGTCGGTACGGCCGAAGCTCCCGCCAGCCCACTCGTCGAGGCAGTTGCGTCGACCGCGGAGGAGATCACGGGTAATCGCGTCTTCAGGCGGAGTGCCACGGGCGGCGGTGACGCCAAGAAACTCCGGAACGCGGGCATCTCGACCGTCGAGTTTGCGCTCGGAACCGACACCGTCCATGCGCCGGATGAGTACGTTCCAGTGGACGTACTCGTCGACAACGCGGTCGTCTACGCCCAACTTCCAGCGAGGTGGCAGTCCCAGATCGACCAGTAGCAGCTGCAAACCTAGTGATGTTTCCGGATTGTCTGTTCTGGCAGGTGGCAGATTGTCGAGAAAGACTTAGGTATCTGTATTGTATACTTATGGGCATGAAGGGCAATATTGGTGCAACTGATAAACAAACTCGCATTGTTATCGGGCTAGGGATGGCTGTCGTCGGACTGGCGACGCTCGGTGGCCTATTGGGACTCGGGATGATGGTCGGCGCGGTCGTGACGCTGCTGGGCCTTGTTCTCGTGGGGACTGGACTCGCCCGGGTCTGTCTCCTCTACCGTCTGTTTGGGATCGACACGTCACGCTCCCATTAGGATGGAGCGGTTCCAGAATACTGACCAGCCTGACTGGGACTGATGGAGCAAGCTCTGACTGACCCCTGGCGCGACGCTCCGAAAACTTGGTCTCGAGTCCGGCAACTCAGTCGCTGAGATCGGTTGTGGAAACGGCTACTTTACGCTTCCAGGAGCCCGTATCGTCGACTCTGAGCCAGTATACGCGATCGACTTAGATGAGGCGCTTCTCGAGGAACCCGATCGCCTTGCCGGACAGCAGAATATCGAAAACATCGTCTCAATTCAAGGTGTCGCTAGGAACTTGATCGGGGAAATCCCCGAACGTGTTGACACGCTCGTAGTTGCGAACACGTTCCAAGGCGTGGAGAGCCAACCGAAGTTTCTCGATCAGGTGTACCAAGCGACTGAACCCGACGGGAGGCTGATAGTAGTCAACTGGCGCGAACGTCCACGTGAGATGACGACTGTCGGAGGTGTACCCCGAGGACCCCCGACGGAACTTCGAATGACACCCAGAGAAACTGAGGATGTGGTACTCTCAACGGTAGTGTTCGATCTGGACCGGCAGGTCATCTGCCGCCGTATCACTACGCACTCATGTTCGATCGGTAGACAAGCGGACTTCCCGCAGTTCTGTGACCGTTGTCCAGCAACTAGCTCCGATTTCGCTGACTTTCAGAATCTTGGAATTACTATACAATACAAGTGGATCCCACCCTCAACTCCCGTTTGTGAGATGTCTATGACCGATATCGAACCTGACGAAACCGTCGATGCAAGGGGCGCAGCCTGCCCCGGTCCGCTGATGGACCTCATTGGAAAGATTCGGAGCGCCGAGTCGGGGGACGTGATCCGACTCCTGAGTGACAACGACCAGTCGCTCACAGATGTACCTGAATGGGCCGAGGAGGCTGGCAACGAACTGCTCGTCGTCGAGGAGTTCGACGATCACAACGCGTTCTACGTAGAGAAAGCATGACCGAGCACGTCGTTATTGTCGGCGGCGGGACTGGTGGCACCGTCCTCGCGAACGATCTCGCTGACCGGCTCGAACCGGAACTCGACGCCGGCGACGTGCGCGTCACGCTGGTCAACGACGACCCCGATCACGTCTACAAACCTGTCTGGCTGTACGTGCCGTTCGGCCAGCGGGAACCGGACGACGGCCGCCGTTCGTTCGACGACCTCGTCGACGATGCTATCGACCTCCGGATTGACCGCGTGACCGATATCGACACTGACGCCCAGCGGCTCCAGTTTCACGACGGCGTTCCGTCGATCGACTACGACCATCTTGTGTTGGCGACGGGGTCGATGCTGGAGCCCGACCAGATCCCCGGACTCACGGAGGGCGGATACAACTACTACAGCGAGTCGGGCGCGACTGATCTGCGTGACGAACTGTTGGAGTTCACCGAGGGCGATCTGGTGTTGAGCGTCATCGGGACGCCCCACATGTGTCCGGCGGCACCACTCGAATTCGTCTTCATGGCCGACGACTGGCTCCGTGAGCGCGGTTTCCGCGAGGACGTCGATATCACGTACACGTATCCGATCCAACGCGTCCACGGCAACCCCCACATCGCCGAGTGGGCCCGCCCCATCATGGAGGAACGGGACATCAACGTCGAGACGTTCTTCAACGCCGAGTCGGTCGACCCCGACGCGGAGACCATCACGTCGATGGAGGGGACCGAACTCGATTACGACCTCCTCGTGACGATTCCACCTCACGGCGGGATCGACCTGATCGAAGAGGCGGGGCTCGGCGACGACGGCTGGGTCGACGTCGACAAACACACGCTCGAAGCTGAGGCTGCCGAGAACGTCTACGCGCTCGGTGACACCGCCGACACCGGCGTCCCGAACGCGGGCAGCGTCGCCCACTACCAGGCCGGCGTCGTCGGCCAGCGCCTCGCCAGCGAGATCCGCGGCCGCCCGGCGACGGCGACCTACGACGGGAAGACGCTGTGCTTCATCGAGACGGGGATGGACGCGGCGTCCTTCGTCGAGTTCGACTACGAGAATCCGCCGTCGCCGGCGCCGCCCTCGGAGAAACTCCACTGGTCGAAGCTGGCGTACAACGAATCCTACTGGCTGACTGCACGAGGGCTGCTCTGATTATGTCTGAACCGCAGAATCCTGAGCCGTCTGAGTTGGAGGCGGCGATTGAACGGAACCCCGAGGCGGTCGCCGAGTTCGTGGAGCACCTCAACGCCGTCAACGAGCTACTGGACGTGCTCTCGCTCGGTGAGAGCGCGCTCGACGACGAGATGGTCCGGGAGCTATCGGCTACGGGATCGACACTGGCAGAGTCCGCAGACGGGCTGGCGACCGACGAGACCGTGGCGCTGGCCGAGGCGGTTGGGGAGAACGGCGACGACCTGCGGGAGGCCCTTGACACGTTGCTCGCGCTCCACCAAAGCGGGACGCTCGATGACTTGGCCGAACTCGCGGAGGTAGGGTCGTTGGCGACCGCGGCGCTCGACGACGAGATGGTCACGTCACTGGCCGGTACCGGTGCTGCAGTCGGCGAGGTAGCGCAGACGGCCGCTGACGACGATACTCGTGGTGGCATCCAAACGCTGCTGGAGAGCGTCGGTGAGGCGGAGCAGAGCTCCCCCGAGCAGGTCGGAGCCGTTGGTCTGCTTCGCGGATTACGTGATCCGGATGTCCAGTACGGGTTGGGCTACCTGCTGGCGCTTGCAGGCGCGCTCGGCCGTGCACAATCCACCAAGAAGTCACACTAACCGCTCTCACCGAGTCGGACCACTCTCCCAGACGATGTAGACGGGGGAGTGATCGCACCGTATTGTATTGTACAGTAAACCCAAGACTATTAAACGCTCGGTGCGTAGAGTCTGGCAATGGAAACACAGATAGCGAGGACGGACAGCGTGGTTTCGCTTGGTGACGACGACATCGAAACGGTCGTCGAAGACAGTAGCGTCGCGCTCGTGGAGTTCTACACGGAGTGGTGTGGCACCTGCAAGCGGATGGAGCCGGTTCTCGAAGCCCTCGCGGAAGACACTGACGCGACGATCCTGACGATAGACATCGAATCGAATCTCGAAACGGCAATCGAATTCGGTGCCCAGAGTACACCCTCGTTCGTCCTGTTCGTCGACGGTAAACCAGTGAAGCGACTCCGTGGAGGCCAGAACGAACAGACGCTCCGGGACCTGATCGCCCAGTACCACGACTAACTCACCGCCAACGAGATGAACCCGAGAGAACTCCGCGCCGACACGCCCGCCCTGCATGAGGACGTCTACCTGAATTTCGGCGCTCACGGGCCGAGTCCACAGTACGTTGTCGAGGCTGCTGACGAGTTCGTACGGTCACACGAGTACGAGACGAGCACGCGAAACGATCCCTACGAGGTTGCATTCGACACCTATGACCGCGTGCGAGAGCGCGTCGCCACCTTCGTCGGTGCGGACGACGACGAGATCGCGCTCACGGAGAGCACGACCGCGGGCATCAACGCCGTCGCGACCTCTATTGACTGGGAGCCCGGCGACACCGTCGTCCGAACCGATCTTGAACACCCAGCTGGGACGCTCCCGTGGCAACGCTTGGAACAGAAAGGCATCGATGTTCGCGTCGTCGAGACGGAGAACGGTCGCGTCGATCTCGACGCCTTCACCGAGGCCGTCGAGGACGCGCGCCTGGCCTGTTTCAGCGCGGTGACGTGGACGCACGGCACTCAGTTGCCCGTCAGCGATCTCGTCGATATCGCCCACGAGGCTGGCGCGTTCGCGCTCGTTGACGCTGTGCAAGTGCCGGGACAGCTTCCGATGGATGTCGGCGATTGGGGTGCGGACGCCGTCGCGGCGGCCGGTCACAAGTGGCTGCTGGGGCTGTGGGGCGGCGGCTTCCTCTACGTCGACCGGACAGTTGCTGACTCCCTCCTACCCACCACAGTTGGGTACCGAAGCGTCGAGACGCCGACTGCAGATCCCTACGAGTTCGCAGCTGGCGCCCGCCGATTCGAGGTCGGCTCGGCGAACCCGGCTCCACACGTCGCCCTAGCGGAAGCCATCGAGGCGATAGATGAAGTTGGAGTTGACCGTATCGCTGGTCGGATTCAGGAATTGGCCAGCGAGCTGGCCGATGGAATTCCAGACAACCGGGTTCTCAGTCCAGCGGACCCCGACTCGGGACTCGTGACTATCGACGTGGATGACCCTGAAGGGACGGTTGACCGACTCGCGTCGGAGGGAATCGTCGTTCGGGCCTTGCCGACGCCGGATGCCGTCCGCGCGTCGGTCCACGCGGTCAACACTCGCGCTGAGATCGAGCGGCTGCTGGATGTCCTCGCATCGGAGTGGAACTGACGCAATTATTGTTTTCCGCTGACTCCCACTACGACAGTCTCTCCGGGCCTACTCGTTGAGATCAAACGCCGCTGCTGGAGTGACAGTCGGTGGGATACCGCTATCGAAGAGAAGTTCTGTCTGCTTCAATCGACCTGTACGCGACCGCTGTCGTCGACGAGGATGTCGTGACCACGATACTCGAATCGGATCTTGAGGTCAGACGCTGTCGAATCCTCGACTAACGTTTCTACTGCATCCGGATCGACAACCTCGGCTAGCGGTGGCTCAAGCGTGACTGGCTCGACGTCCTCCGCCTTCGCGACGGCCTCGACAATCTGGGGAATCGGATTCTCGAGTTTGTTCATCGGAGATTAGACGAGGAGCTGGATGTCGGAGTCGGCCATGTCTTGGAGGGCGGTGGCGGCGCCGACACCCGTGGTGACGCCATCGTAGAAGTCATCCTCATCGTAGTCCATCAGGTCGATGGTCATCTGACAGGCCTGGAACTCCACACCCATGTCGAGGCTCGTCTCGATGAGCTCCTCGATGGTGGCGGTGTCGTTGTCCGCGATCTTATTCTCCATCATCTTCGTCGTCACCCGGTCCATGCCGGGGAGCGCGGCAACGGCGTTCGGAACGGGCATGTTGGGGTTGCCGACCGAACTCAGCTTGAGGTTCTTCGAGCGTTCCTCGTGGAGAATGTCGAGTCCCCAGAACGTGTGGAAGACTGTCACGTCGTAGCCGAAGGCGGCGGCGGTGCTGGCGAGGATGAGCGGCGGGTACGCCATGTCCAGCGTGCCCTTCGTCGCGATGATGCTCATCTTCTTGCTCTCGTCGTCGGTCGTGGCTTCGGCGAGCGCCTCCTCGAGTTCGTCGACGCGTGCGGCCAGCTCCACACGTGAGGGCGGGTCGTCGGTCGGCGCGTCGGGTGTGTCCGTGCTCATTCTTACTCCGTCTTGCGGACGTAGTGTTTGTACACGTCGTCGCCTTCCTCCTGGTCGACGAGCTCGACGCCTTCAGTGCCGGCCGCCCAGCCGTCGATGTCGCTCATGCTGCCGGAATCCGTCGCCAGTACTTCGAGGATATCACCGGCGGCGAGGTCGTCGATTGCGCCTTTCGTCTTCACCACAGGCATGGGACACGATGCACCCTTCACGTCAAGCGTCTCCGCGATGTCATATTCTGCACTCATTGGTTATCTGCTCCGTTAGTCTGTATTGGAGCTACCGCACAATATCCCCTGCCCAACTAAAAGATTGTCGGTTCTTGTGCTTACTACAAACTACTAAACGGGGGTTGACTCCCGCTAATAGTCCTGATAACGTTCAATCGGGGGTATTGAGCATATCTGACGCATATTCTCCCACGCGGTATTGTAGAGTTGAGGAAATACTATGAAAATGCTTTTGTACATCCGGCCGGTAGAAGTGATTGCACAACATGAACGCTGATGACTTCCCGACTCCCGATGTCGAAGTCGCGTCGGTCGAGCCGGAAACGCTGAAGGACCGCATCGACGCCGGCGAGGACATTACCCTCCTCGACGCGCGCATGCAATCCGATTACGAGGAGTGGCACATCGACGGCGACAACGTCACGTCGATCAACATCCCGTACTTCGAGTTCCTTGAGGACGACATCGATGAGGACGTCCTCGATCAGATTCCCGACGACCGCGAGGTGACCGTCCTGTGTGCGAAAGGCGGCGCCAGCGAGTACGTCGCGGGCACGCTCGCGGAGCGCGGCTACGACGTGAACCACCTCGAGGACGGCATGAACGGCTGGGCGAGCATCTACGAGACCGTCGAAATCACCGACTACGACGGCGCGGGTACGCTCCTCCAGTACCAGCGGCCGTCCTCGGGCTGCCTCGGCTACCTCCTCTACGACGACGGCGAAGCCGCGATCATCGACCCCCTCCGCGCGTTCACCGAACGCTACCTCACGGACGCCGACGATCTCGGCGTCGACCTGCAGTACGCGCTGGATACGCACGTCCACGCCGACCACATCTCGGGCGTTCGCGACCTCGACGCTGCGGGCGTCGAGGGCGTCATCCCCGAAGCGGCCGTCGACCGCGGCGTCACGTATGCGGACGAGCTGACCACGGCCGGGGACGGCGACACCTTCCAGGTCGGCGACGCCACCATCGAGGCCGTCTACACACCTGGCCACACGACCGGAATGACCTCGTACTTGGTCGACGGCAGCCTGCTCGCGACCGGTGACGGGCTGTTCATCGAGAGTGTGGCCCGCCCCGACCTCGAGGAAGGTGACGATGGGGCACCGGACGCGGCCCGCATGCTCTACGAATCCCTGCAGGAGCGCGTGCTAACGCTGCCCGACGATACACTCGTGGGGGGTGCGCACTTCAGCGATGCCGCCGAGCCCGCCGCGGACGGTACCTACACCGCCCCGATTGGCGAGCTCGTCGAGGAGATGGACGCGCTCACGATGGACGAGGACGACTTCGTCGACCTGATCCTCTCGGACATGCCGCCGCGGCCGGCTAACTACGAGGACATCATCGCGACGAACCTCGGCCAGAACGTCGTCGACGACGACGAAGCATTCACGCTGGAGCTTGGGCCGAACAACTGTGCCGCCAGCCAGGACTCGCTTGCGGGTGACTAACGACGCCGATGGTCACTGACCCAGTACTGCTCCAAGCGGCTGCCGAGCTGTTCCCGAACGGGATCAGCCGGTACGCCGTTGGCGGACTGCTCGTCGGCCTCGGAACCGTCCTGATCTATATCGGGACTGGTATCTCTGCCGGAGCGAGCACGTTCCTGGAGTCGACGCTGTCGTACGTCTCCAATCGGTCGCGGTTCCAGCAGTACGTCGGCTCTCGGGACTGGCGGCTCGTGTTCACGGCCGGCATCATCCTCGGCGCACTGGCCTTCGCCGCGACGTTCCAGTCTGGAGTGGTCACGAGCTCGCTGTACAAACCCGGGACCACCGGGCAGCTGTACGAGGTCGCCGGTGTGACGCTTTGGATGACCGATGTCCAGCCGTGGCGGCTGTTCGTCGGCGGCATCCTCGTTGGCATCGGGACCCGGATCGGCAAGGGCTGCACGTCCGGACACGGCGTCTGTGGCGTCGGCTCGGCGTCGAAGACCTCCCTGGTCGGCGTGCTGACGTTCCTGACCGTCGCCATCGGGACCGCGCAGGTTGTCGCCGCGCTGGGGGTGAGTCCATGAGCGACCGCCACCCGCTGTTCAAGCCGCTGATCTTCGTCGGCGGCATCGTGTTCGGGTTCGGGCTCGGGTTCAGTCACATGGCGCGGCCGGAGGTCGTTCTGAACTTCCTCCAGTTCGACGACCTCGGCCTCCCGTTCGTCATGTTCGGGGCCGCTATCGTCTCCGGGGTCGCGTTCGCGCTGCTGCCACGGATCCGAGATGCCGCCCCCCTCACGGGCGACCCATACGAGCGCCGGCTGAAGCCGTTCGATCGGAACGTCCTGGTCGGCGGCGCCGTCTTTGGCGTCGGCTGGGGACTGTCCGGCATCTGCCCGGGCGCCGCGTACGCGAGCCTCGGCGTCGGCAACATTACGATTCTCTGGGCGCTCGCCGGGATGTTCCTCGGCGCGTACGCTCAGGGCTACTGGCGGAGCCGTACCCGGTCGGGTGACACCGGCGTAACGGGCGCAGACTAACTCACCTCTATGGACCCCGCTCTCATCGCCCTCTTCGTCGGTGCAGCGCTCGCCAGCCTGTTCATGGCGTGGGTCATCGGCGCCGGGTCGAGCGGCGCGACGCCGTACGCCCCTGCTGTCGGCGCGAACGCCATCGGAACGATGCGGGCTGCGTTCCTCGTCGGCATCTTCGGCTTTGCTGGTGCCGTCACGCAGGGGGGGAACGTCTCGGAAGCCGTCGGGAACGGCCTCGTCGGCGGTATCAGCCTGCCGATCGCCGGCGTCATCCTCGTGCTCATATTGGGCGCGGGGCTGATGGCCGTTGGTATCACGACCGGCTATCCGATTGCGACGGCGTTCACCGTGACTGGCGCCGTCATCGGTGTCGGCCTCGCTCTCGGTGGCACGCCGGTCTGGCCGAAGTACCGCCAGATCGCCGCGGTCTGGGTACTGACGCCGTTTGCCGGCGGCGGCATCGCGTTCGGCATCGCGAGCCTCCTCCCGCGTCCCGATGTCCCCGAGCGGTACAGCATTCCTGTCCTCGCCGGCCTTGTTGGAGCCGTCCTCATGAACGTCCAGTTCAGCTTCCTGGGTGAGGGGGGAACGTCAGGAACACTCCGCGGTTTCGGACAGCAGGTGCTCGCATTTGACGGGCCCGCCTCGGCAGTCAGTATTACCGGCTTCGCAGCGCTAGCCGTCGCGGCTGTCGTCTGGTGGGACGTCAGTCACGACGAACGCGGCGGTCTGCGTCGGGTGCTGCTGGCGCTCGGGTCACTCGTGGCGTTCTCCGCGGGCGGGAGCCAGGTCGGGCTCGCCGTCGGGCCGTTGCTGCCGCTGCTCGACGAGGTCGGGATGGTTTCGACGTTCGCCGTGCTCGTCGGTGGCGGCCTCGGAATGCTCGTTGGCTCTTGGACGGGAGCGCCGCGAATGATTAAGTCGCTTGCCCAAGACTACTCGTCGCTCGGCCCGCGGCGTTCCATCTCGGCGCTCGTGCCGTCGTTCCTGATCGCACAGCTGGCAGTGCTGCTAGGCGTCCCGGTCTCGTTCAACGAGATCGTCGTCAGCGCTATCATCGGAAGCGGTGCCGCCGTTGGTGGTCGGGAAGCTGTGGATGCCAGAAAAATTCTCCTGACAGTTGGGGCGTGGGCAGGATCGTTCTTCCTCTCGTTCGCGCTCGCGTACGCTACTGGATCACTCCTGTTGTAGCTGCGCCGGTTTGTGAACTAATCCGCAGTCTCTTTCGTCTGTCGTGGACTCGCGACTCCAAGTGGATCGGTCGTCGATGTCGCGGTGACCAGCCGCAGATACTGGCCAGCGTTTCTGAGTAGTTTGTTCTCTGCCTTCCGGAGGTGTTCTTCGTACGTCGAGCGGGCGACGGCCGTCTGCTCGGCGAGGTCACGAAGGGAGGTCTTTCGGGGCTGTTCGTAGTACCCGCTTTCGAGGGCCAGCTGGAGTGCTGCCAGCTGCCGGTCAGTGATGTTCTCGAATAGTTGACCTGCCGGTGCCAGCATGCTGTGGGGGATCTGTGTGTCCGAGATCGATGTTTTCGAGAGCAGTTCAATATCCCTGTCGGAGCGTAGGTCCCCGAGCAGTTCTCGAATATCTGCACCGTCGAACGCAACCACCGTGTAGTGCTCCCATCCTTGGCGGTAGATCGTCGGTGATTGATACAGACAGTTGTGCTCCTCAAAACGGTCGATGATGGACTCTTCGAGCGAACAGAGACAGGACTGGGTGACGACGTGGTACCCATCATCGTCCGCCGATTCGTGCAGGACGGTCCCGATCTCGTCAATATCGTCGAGTAATTCGTCGGTGGGAGTTGTCTCCGTCGTGATTTCGAGCACTTGGCAATCGCTCAACGGCCATTCACGTATCGTCAAGTCCGGGTATCGCTCCGATATCTTCCGGTACGGGCACTCGTGTTTGACCCGAATCGACGCCTCGTACAGTCCCATACGCATGGTTTCGAACTCGATGTAATTAGCGGTGCCGGTCATGACCGGCAGTACTCATATGCAGGTATATCCGCTATTCGTGAATACCGATGCAGGAGATCTCGGCAGAGAAACTGGGCGAACAGTTACAGGACGAAGACGAGGAGGCACCACTCGTCCTCGACATCCGCCATCAGGGGGATTTCGAAGAGTGGCACATCCCGGGCAGCCGCAACATCGACGTCTACGACGAATTGTCTGACGACCCGGAACAGGCCGTAGAACCGCTCTCCGATCTGCCCGCTGACAGACAACTCGTGACCGTCTGTGCCGCAGGCGTCGTCTCACAGACTGCGACAGAAGTCCTCCGAGAGCTTGGCTACGACGCGGTGACACTGACGGACGGGATGAACGGCTGGAGTCGTGTCCACCGGCACGCAGAAGTGCCAGCTGACATCGACGGTACACTCGTCCAAGTCGCGCGCCCAGGGAAGGGCTGTCTCTCGCACGTCCTCGTCTCCGACGGTGAAGCAGTCGTCTTCGATCCGTCACACTACCTCGACGAGTACGAGGCGATTCTCGACGAGTACGACAGCGAACTCGTCGGCGTCTTCGACACACACGCCCACGCGGATCACATCTCGGGCGGCGCGGAGCTCGCCGACCGACACGACGTCCCCTACTATCTCCACCCGAAGGACGCCCTCGCCATCGACGCAACGCCTATCGAGGACGGCGAGACCCTGACGGCCGGCCAACTCGACGTCGAAGCAATCCACACCCCTGGACACAGCGAGGGGAGCCTCTCGTTCGCCGTCGACGGATCGGCGCTGCTCACGGGGGACACGCTGTTCCACCAGAGCGTCGGCCGTGTGGAACTCGGCGTTGAGGCCGGGATTGAGGAATCAGACGTGGAAGGGAACGCCGCGACGCTCTACGAGAGCCTCCAGCGGTTGCTGGACCATTCTGACGACGTGTTGGTCCTGCCGGCGCACGATCCAGGCTCGCCGGAACCGCCGGTGACTGAAACCCTCGCGGAAGTAAAGAACCAGAACGACGACCTCGACCGCGATCGTGAGGCGTTCATCGAGGAGCTCGCGTCGGACATCCCGGATCATCCGCCGAACTTCGAGCGCGTCAAAATGACGAACGTCGGGCAAGAATCAGTCCCGGCAGACGAACTAGCAGAGCTGGAACTGGGCCCGAACAACTGTGCGGCCGAATAATCCATGAGTACGACAACTGAACTCCGCCAAGGGATCCGCGAACACCTCGGGCAGTTCTCGCTGCACGTCCTGCTCGTCTTCGCGACTGGCCTGACCATCGGCTCCGAACGGACCGTCGTTCCCGTGCTGGGGGAGGACGTCCTCGGCGTTGAGTCGTTCCTCGTGATCGGATCGTTCGTCGTCTCGTTCGGCGTCGTGAAGTCGATTCTCAATCTCTACGCCGGCAAGTGGGGCGAGGAGTACGGCCGCAAGCCCGTCCTCATCGCCGGGTGGGCGACAGCGCTCCCCCTGCCGATCATCCTCATCTTTGCCCCGAGTTGGGGCTGGATCACAGTGGGGAATATTCTGCTAGGGGTCAACCAGGCGTTGACTTGGAGCATGGCGATTAACGCGAAGATCGACCTCGCAAGTCCCGATCAGCGCGGTCTCGCGGTCGGCATCGACGAGGCGTTCGGCTACACTGGCGTCGCCGTCGGCGCTTGGGTCACGGGCGTCATCGCCGGCCAGTGGAGTCTACGGCCCGAGCCGTTCTACTTCCTCGGCGTCGTCGTCGTGCTGGCGTTCCTCATCTCGATCTTCCTGATCAAGGAAACCGTTCAGTACGCGCAGGCCGAGGGTGATGACGACGATCACGACGCGAACCTCCCGTTCAATGAGGTGCTGAAGCGCGCGACGTACGGCGACCGGACGCTGTTCGCGGCGGCGCAGGCCGGCCACATCGAGAACTTCGTCGATACACTGTTCTGGATCGCCGTCCCGCTTTATCTGGTGAGCCAAGGGCTCGGTATCGCGGCGGTCGGGGTCGTCATCGGCGTCCACAGCGCGATGTACTTCCTCCAGATTGCGACCGGCGGGCTCGCGGACCGCATAGGTCGCCGTCCCCCCGTCATCGCCGGGATGTTCCTCGCGGGCGCGGGCGTACTCGGAATGGTGCTCGTCGATGGCTACCTCCCGTGGGCCGTGCTGGCTGGCGTCTCTGGTCTGGGGATGGCGCTGCTGTACCCGAACCTAATGACGGTCCCGAGCGATGCGGCCCACCCGACGTGGCGCTCGGCTGGGATGGGCGTCTACCGGATGTGGCGTGACTCCGGGTACGCTGTCGGCGCGGTCCTGATCGGACTCTCAATGGAGTTCGTGAACGTTGAGGCCGCGTTTTATCTGACCGCTGGTCTAATGTTTGTTTCCGGCGCGGTGGTATACCTCTGGATGGAGGAGACGCATCCCGAGTTCGGTACTCACGAGCCACCCGCGCCTGCGAGGGCCGGAAGGAGAAGCGTCACTGATGACTGAATGCTTCGTGGGGACCCGTCTTGTGGGCCCCCACGCACCCTGAGAGCTGGCAAGGGCTGACGACGCCCAACGATATCGCAGCCCTGGCGTTGTCTCTCTCAGACTGCCCGGGGTGGCGGGACGAGAAAGACGTTACCCGTTGCCTGTGCGACGATCTCCTCGGAGACACTCCCTAACAGGAGCCGTCGGATACGGCTTCTCCCTTTCGACCCGACAAGGACCGTCGACGGTGTCACCTCAGATTCGACGGCGAGGATTTCGTTGGCGGGATCGCCGTGTCGGACCTCGACCTGCGTCTCGATGCCCCAGTTTTCCAGCGTGCTCGCACGCTTGGCCAATTGGTCCTGTGGGCTGGCATCGTCGTCGACGTCCTCGTCTTTCGGCGACCGAACGTGAACGAGCGTAACCTCCTCGCTCGCGTGACGGAGGTACGAGAAGGCGTCGAACGCTCGGTCGGCGTTCTCAGAGAAGTCCGTCGCGAAGAGAACTCGCTGAAAGAGGTGTTCCCGGAGAACCTCAGGGTCGTCGGTCCCTCGTTCGACGCGGTTGACCAATAACGGAACGACAGTCGTCCGTGCGAGGTTGCGGGCTGTCGAGCCGATGATCCGGTTCTCTAACGGGCTTTGTCCCCGTGAGCTGATGACCGATAGATCGGCATGGACGGCCTCAGCGATGCCGTTGATACGTCGATAGGGGGTCCCACGGACGACGTGAGTCTCGACGTCGAATCCGGAGGCCTCGATGACCGTCCGATACTGGTCGAGCGCTCGTCGACGTTGCTCTTCGAAATTCACACCGGGCATCCCGGAGTGGACGTTCGCCAGAACGACCGTCACGAGGTGAATCGTATCGACGCCGATACGGCCCAAGCACTCGAGGCAGGTTTCGTTCTCTATTGCGGCCTCACTTGCAGCCGACAGGTCGGTCGCGCACAGGGCCCTCATAGCGACACTTTAGTCCAGTATCCACAAATGGTTTTGTTCGATTTTGTAAAAATAGTCAATAACGGAATTCCCGCTGAGCTGTCATGTGAGCTGCCAACGTCTGTATGTTTTGTATAAGTTATCGATACTCTGGTCGAGGTTATTGGAATATAGTCTTGTATAGTAATCCCAAAACCGTTATAGGCACGAGGCGGGTAGGGGCTACCGAGCAGAAATGTGCAAACAGCGAATTCCCGCGTTCGAAACTCAGAGGGAGAACCGATGGCAGGACTAGAGATTCCCACATGGGATCCGGAGACAGCCTTGCTTATTGGCACGATTCTACTGGAAGCGATCGTGCTGTACGTGGGCTACGGTGGCCTCGAACGGCTCTTCGGGCCCTATCTGATGAAGCTCCTCGTCGGGGGTGACGCGGATGCTCGATAGTCTCCTCGGCGGCGCAGGAATCCTGGGGACGAGTCCCGAGATGCTGGCGCTGTTCGTCGGCTTCGGCCTCGTCGTCGGGGTTCTGTTCGGCTTCTTCGGCATGGGCGGGTCGTTCCTCGTCACCCCGGCCCTGCTGATGCTGGACTACGAACCGTCGGTCGCCGTTGGGAGTGGGATGGCGTTCGTGTTCGGGACGGCCGTCATCGCGACCCTGAAGCACCACGATCTCGGGCAGGTCGATTACAAGCTCGGCGCGATTATGATCACCGGGACGACGATCGGAATCGAGGCCGGGCGCGCTAGCGTCTACTACCTCGAGTCGCTGGGGCTCGCGGGCGGCATCATCAGCGTCGCCTACGTGGTCCTGCTCGGCGGTGTCGGCGCGATGGTAACCCGTGACGCGTTGAAGAGTAATGGCGGCGGTGGTATCGATCACGAGGCTGCAGACAAGGATCTCGACGAGTACGAGATCCCAGAAATCGCCAAAACGATTCAGCAGACCGTTCGAATTCCGCCGATGGTGACGCTCCGCGGCGACGTCCGTGTCTCCGTGTGGGTTATCACGGCCGTCGCGTTCGCGACTGGTCTTCTGTCCGGCTTCCTCGGCGTCGGTGGCGGGTTCATCCGGATGCCGGCGATGATCTACGCCATCGGCGTCCCGGTACCCGTCGCCGTCGGGACCGACCTCTTCGAGATCGTCTTCTCCGGCGGTCTCGGGAGTTACCTCTACGGACAGGGAGGCGGCGTGAACCTCGGTATTGTTGCCCCGCTGTTGTTCGGGAGCGCACTCGGGGCGCGGATTGGATCTGCTGCGACCGCCGTTGTCGACGCTGACGGCATCAAGATCTACTTCGGGGGGATGCTTCTGATCGGTGCCGTTGCCGTGGGTATCGGCGAGATCGGTTCTTACCTCGGTAACCCAACTCTCGAACTGCTCGGGCTGGTACTGGTTATTGGCGCGGCGGTCGTCGTCGCCTTCGCGATTCTGTACACGACGATTTCGTCGCTCCGGCAGGAGCGTCATCAGGGGACCACGGTTACCGACTGATCTGGTTTTCCGCCAACCCGCTACCCGGTCGGGTTAATTTGATTGTTTACTCTCTAGATCTCTCCAAAGGTCGAGTAACTGTTCCCGCCTTTTCCTGTGTACCTCTCCAGGGTCACCGCGAAATTGTGCGAACCGTGCAAAAGTCTTTTAATGGCTCAGTACGTACGTAGTTTTGATAACAATGCCAGATTCGATGTCTGAACAGCTCCGTCGGGACATGGAGTGTGAGGGGCTGCTGGAGTGTTTCCACGGCCTCAAAGAACTCGATAAGCAGTGCTTCCAAGCGCTCGTTGAGTCGGAAGAACCGCTGACCGTCGACGAAATCGCCGACGCAGTCGATCGTGAGCGCTCGACGGCCTACCGTGCCGTCCAACGACTGCTGCAGACCGGCTTCATCGAGAAAGACCAGATCAACTACGACCAGGGTGGCTACTACCACGTCTACTCGCCGACTGACCCCTCCAAGATCGCCGACGACATGCAGCGCCTGCTCAACGACTGGTACGCGAAGATGGGCCAGCTCATCCAGGAGTTCGAAACCAAGTACGAGCAGTCCGAAACTGCGGCTCCTGCAGCCGAAAGCTAACGCTCTATTTCTCCGTACCTCTGGTTCTAAGACTCTACTCGGGAGCGGAATTTTGCGCGATCTCGGGTTCCGAACGGTATTTCTGCCGACTACCTGTATTGGATAGTATTGTATATATTCCCCAAAACCCTTAATTAGCACCGGTGCATACGTACTGGTGATGGCAACTGATACTGCATCCGACGCTGGCACCGCGTCCGCGACTGAACCGCTGTACGTCGACGGGCAGTCCCAACTCGACGACATCGTCGCAGAGAACGATGTCGTCCTTACGGACTTCTACGCCGACTGGTGTGGGCCGTGCCAGATGCTCGAACCGATTGTCGAGACGCTTGCCGCCGAGACCGACGCGACTGTGGCGAAAGTCGACGTCGACGCCAACCAGCAACTCGCCTCCGCGTACGGCGTCCGAGGGGTTCCCACCCTTGTCCTGTTCGCCGGCGGCGAACAGGTCGAGGAAATTGTCGGTCTCCAGGGCGAAGACCAACTCCGAACGCTCATCGAGACCTACACCGAGTAAATGACTCAGGATACCCACGACCTCGTTATCGCCGGGTCGGGAGTAGCTGGCCTTTCGGCGGCGGTCTATGCTGCGCGGGCCGATCTCGACCCTCTCGTCCTCGAAGGCGACGAGCCTGGCGGCCAGCTCACGCTGACAACCGACGTCGAGAACTACCTCGGCTTCCCCGACGGTGTTGGCGGCATGGAGCTCGTCCAGCGCGGCAAAGAGCAAGCTAAGCAGTTTGGCGCACGGTTCGAACACGGTCGCATCGAGGACGCGGACCTGGACGGCCAGCCGCTGGAGCTATCGCTGTCGACCGGCGACACAATCTACACGCGGTCGCTGATCGTCGCGACCGGCGCGAGCGCCCGCTGGGTCGGCGCTGAGAACGAGGACGAACTGATGGGTCACGGGCTGTCGACGTGTGCGACCTGTGACGGCGCATTCCACCGCGGCGACGACGTCCTCGTCGTCGGTGGCGGCGACAGCGCGATGGAGGAGGCGTTGTTCCTCACGAAGTTCGCCGACTCCGTGACGATCGTTCACCGCCGCGAGGAGCTGCGTGCGTCCGAGATCATGGCCGAGCGTGCTCGTGAACACGATGACATTCAGTTCCGCTGGAACACAGAACTCGAAGCTATCCACGGCTCACAAGAGGAGGGTGTTACCGGTGCGACGCTCGTCTCTCATCCCGACGGATACCCTCGAAAGAAGGCCGAGTCTGGTGTCGACGTTGAGCGAGAAACGGTCGACGTAGGCGGCGTGTTCTACGGCGTCGGCCACACGCCGAACACGCAGTTCCTCGATAGCACCGGCGTCGAACGGGACGAGAGCGGCTACATCTTCACGCAGACCGACGACGCTGGGCGGCCCACAGCCCAGACGGCCGTCGATGGGGTGTTCGCTGCTGGCGACGTCGCTGACCCCCGCTATCGGCAGGCGATCACGTCCGCCGGCACCGGAAGTATGGCTGCCCTCGACGCCGAGGAGTTCCTCGAGACACTCGATAACGCAGGCGAGTCGACCGCTACTGCGAATTCCCGTCCGGAACAATCTGCACCTTGATATCCAAGCTCACAACCACAATCGCTCGCGGTACTGTTGGTTCCATCTTAGTGAGTGCATTTACTGGGATCGCCACAGCACAGGCCGGCAGTGGTCACTCCGGTGGGATGGGTGGAATGAGCGGCGGAATGGGTGGCTTCGGCTGGTGGCCACTTCTCTGGTCACTCATCCTACTGAGTGTGCTTCTCATTGTCGGCTACGGGATTTACACACACGGGCGTCCCCCGGCTAATGAGCAAACTCACACGGATACTGCACTGTCGACGCTACGTTCCCGGTACGCTCGTGGAGAGATCTCCGAAGAGGAATTCGAAGAGCGTCGTCGCCGACTTGAGGAGTAATTTGCGGACAACCGTTCGCCCAGATCCGCCTCTTGTGATGACTACTGTTCCTTATTCGAATGACGCGATGAGTAGCCTTTGACGACGTCGACGAGTTCTTTTGGCGTTCGATTGCTGCACCTCAAACGGTCACGAACCACCCCCGAATCACCTGACTCCTACGCGGCGGGATAGAGCGTTGACCCACTGCTATCGAGCTCGCAAAAGTGACCAACGACGTTGTTAGATGCCTCTGCCTCGGCGTCGCGTTCGACCGCTCGGTGTCATCGCCAACGCCGAAATAAAGCAGGGCGTGCGTGTTCTCCTGGATCCGCGTCCGCGCAAGGTCGGCACTGTTCTTACGATTACGAACCGCGAGGAGCGGTTGGACGCCGAGTTAGCGGCTCGATGCCGGGAGCACAGCTCCAGGGTGCTACTGGTAGTGCTGTTCGAGGTGGTTGACGATGTCGTCGCTACCGTACACAGTAACAGCGTGGTCGATGTCTACGAGGTACGGAATTTGGTCGTTTCCGCCGGCCACCAACTCGTCGTGTGTGAGTTCGTTGGTCACGTCGCCACCTTGGTCTCCAGGGAGTCGCGGGTTGTGGATGACATACGAGACGCCGAACTCGGAGAGCTTCTCGCGGACCTTGCCGGAGTGCGGACAGCCTTCGGACTGGTAGAGTTCGAGCATCGATTAGAACAATTGATGTGAGCGCGCTAATGTGTGGCTCCCAACGGGGGTACTGCAGAGCGTAGCGATGCCAGAACGGCAGTTTGCCTTTGTAAACGGAATAAGGATGCCTATCGCGAGTGTCGGAGTGGATATAATATTACTCCTCGACACAGAAGCGTGCGCTGGCGCGACTATGGAATGCGCCCAGCGCTGGCGGAACATTATGAGTACCTGATCGACGCCCGAATCGACAGTGGGAATACTCAGATACGTATCAACACTGGCGGTCGACGGATGAAATCGGGCGGTAGTCGTACGACCGTCTCGCACCAGCGTGTACGTCCTACGGAGAGATCAATACGCCACATCGCCGAGCAATATTTGCTGCTATCCCTGACGGCGCTGTTTCGGCTCGTTTGCGAGAAAAACGGGTGCCACAGGGCTATTCTGTCAACTAGCATCGGATCGGGTCCTCACTGAAAGACGTCCTGCTTGCCAACGGTGGATGATATATCACGCCAGAGCGGCTAAAAGCGCCAATGAATGTAGACAGCTCCGGCGTCTCACGACGCGACTATCTGGCAGGAGCCGGCACCGCAGCGACACTTGGCTTCAGTGGCTGTCTCGGCCTCGGCAGCGGCGACGAGCTTACTGTCGCCCATATGCCGATCTTCCCAGACCTCCAGTGGTACGTGATGGAAGAGGAGGGCTATCTTGACGAGATCGACGCAGAGATCACCGGGCGCGAATTCACCGACGGGCCGGCGATCGTCCAGGCGTACGCCAGCGGCGAGCTCGACGTGGCGATGTTCGGAATCGTTCCATCGATGATCGTCATCGACAGGGGGATCCCAGCGAAGGTGACTGCAGCAAACATCAAGGAGCCGATGGCGATCATGGTCCACGACGATCTCCGCGCCATGTGGGACGAACACGGCAGCGACGCGTTTGCGGTCTGGGCGGAGGAGCGCGGCCGGAAGTTCCGCTTCGGCACCTTCCCGCAAGGATCGGTCCCAGACGTACTCCTGCGCTACTGGCTCCAGCAAGAGGATATCGACGAGTCGACCGTCGAGATCACCGAGATCGGCGGCGCAAACGCGGTATGGCAGGCGATCGCGAACGACGAAGTCGACGGCACCTCGATTATGGAACCGGTGCCGACCCGCGCGGCGCAAGCGGATGTCCCCGTTAGGACGTTCAGAACTGCCGCCGAGGTGATGCCCGGCCAGCCGGCCGCGGTGACGCTGATGAGCGACGAGGTCCGGTCGTCGGACGTCGCTGGGCAGTTCCTCGAACAGCACGTCCGGGCGACGGAGTTCATCGAATCCGATCCCGACGCGACCGCCAACATCGTCGAGTCGGGGATCGGGATGGCAGCCGACCAAGCGCGGGCAGCGCTTGACGGGCCGCTATCGAACTTCGTCACTGATCCGCGAGGAATCGAGAGCGGCACCGAGATCTTCTCGCAGTTCGCGAACGAGAACGGCCAGATCGACGAGCAACTCTCGCTCGACCAGATCTTCGACTACAGCGTCTACGACAACCTATGACCGGTGTGACGAGGGTAATCGACGATGGCTATTGACGTCGGCGACGAGGTCAACCACGGGGACGACGTCGGGTTGTCACTGTTCGACGTCGACCCACGGCGGGCGATCCGTGGGGCCGTCGGAGTCGCCGTGTTCTTGGCCCTATGGTGGCTCGTCGCCCTGACCCAGCCGACCTACGTGTTACCGACGCCGCTGATCGTCGCCGAAACGTTCGTCGTCGAAGCCGCCTCCGGCGCCATGCTGACGGCGCTCGGCAGTAGTATCGTCCACTGGTTCCCCGGCGCTGTGATCGGAACCGGACTCGGCATCGCAGCGGGGGTCGCGCTTGGATGGAACTCGTACCTCGACGACGTCTCGGCCCCGGTCGTGCGCGTGCTCCGGCCAGTGCCGCCGTTGGCGCTCATCGGCTTCGCAATCGCGTGGCTGGGGATCAACCACACGGGCGCCGCGTTCATTATCGCCGTCGGCGCGTTCTGGATCAACTTCTACGCGGCCTACGGCGGGGTGGAGGGCGTCTCCGACGATCTCCTCGACGTGGCTCGCAGCCTTGGGGTACAGGGTGACCTTGAGCTGATCCGGTCGGTGGTCCTCCCAGCATCGCTCCCGGAGATCACCACCGGGATCCGGACGGGGATCGGCCGGTGTTGGATGCTGGTCGTCGCCTCCGAGATCTTCGGCGTCCCGGGGATCGGTCGGGAGATCCTCCGAGCCTCCAACAACCTCCGGGTCGATGTCGTCATCACGTACATCCTGGTATTGAGCATCATGTTTCTGATTGTCGACACTGGCTTTCGAGCGATCCAACGGAGGGTGCTAGCGTGGCGCTGACAGACTCCAGTCGGCGGCGTCCGCGGGTCAGCATCGAGGGCGTCGGGCGACAGTACGATAGCCCGCAGGGAGTTGTCCAGGCGCTTGAGGGAGTCAGTTTCGGCGTCGAGGCCGGCGAATTCGTCTGTATCGTCGGCCAGTCCGGTAGCGGGAAGACCACGCTGTTCCGCATCATCGCGGGGCTGGAAGACGCCACTTCGGGGACGGTGTATCTCGGCGGCGACCCTGTCGAGGGGCCCGGACCGAACCTTGGTCTCGTCTTTCAGGAGTACCACCTGTTCCCGTGGCGCACTGTCGCAGGCAACGTCGGCTTTGGTTTGGAGAAGCAGGGCGTCGACCACGAGGAACAGGAGCGGCGAGTACGCGAACTACTGGAGTTGGTCGGACTTGACGGCTTCGCCGACAGCTATCCGCGTGACCTCTCCGGCGGCATGAAACAGCGAGTGGCGCTGGCACGCGCACTCGCTGTCGACCCGGAGCTCCTCCTGATGGACGAGCCGTTCGGCGCCGTCGACGCACAGACCAAGCGAATGCTCCAGAACGAACTACTCGACATCTGGTCGGAAACTGGCAAGACGATCCTGTTCGTCACTCACGACGTCGAGGAGGCAGTCAAGCTCGCCGACCGAGTGGTCGTCATGGCCACGGACCCAGGACGGGTCCGAGAGATCGTCGAGATCGAGACAGAGCGCCCGCGCTCCCGGTCGGACACGTCGTTCGGCGAGTACTACGAACGGATCATGAAGCTCATTCGGGCCTAGGAGCGCCGCATCGGTGCGAGGGACGTCCGAACCAGGGCTGTGGAGACTGCGCTCCTTACGGACATCAACTGAGCTCGAACCATGATCGAATAACTGTGCCGCGTAATGGGATTGCGCTCGTCGGGACCGGTTCCATCCGGATCGCGCAGTCCACGCAGATCGGATGGGTGACCCGTTCGCCCTGTCCCTAGGTGTGGGCCTCGCCAGTCTCAGTGCCGGCGGCGCGTCGCAGAACGCGTAGCCGACGGGGGTCTGCTGCATCACTCGCCTTCCGCGTCGGCGTCGCGGCCGGCCGTCCAGCCACGGTGGAAGACGGCCAGTTGTGTCGTCGAGTCGAATGTGTTGCCGCTCGGCTCGCGAACCAGAACTTGATCCTCGGGAATCGGAGTGACGATGTTGCTGAGCAAACAGGACTCGAGCCAGAGGACTACGAGCGAGAGGTCGTCGTCGATGAGGATATAGAAGCTGCCATCCGATCCTCGTGCAACTACGGATGATCCAAGGAGTCGATCACGTGCGGTACACGTCATCGGTGGCGTCCTGCCCTGGTAACCTGACAGTTGGTGTGTGGCGCGGTCCGTGACCAGGCGTCCCGATCGTCGCCGCGATCCGTCGCTCGCGAGGTACACTCACGAGTAATCGACCCACGCAAGTGGGACGGGGAGTGCGAGCAACTGCATCGACGAGCGAGTGTGAGGTGTGTTGGAGCCGTCTGTGTCAGTGTCAGCGGGCTCGGCTGACAGGGGAGTCGCGGAGGCGGGCTACCACCAACTGTCAGCCACTCTGGGGTGCTTCCTCGTCTGTGAGATACACCACAAGTCGGTTGCGTCCCCGGCCACCTGTGTCAGCAACCACCTTCCGCGCTGAGTCACTCGCGAGCGATTCGAGCTTCTCGAAGACACGTCGGACTTCCGTCGAGGTGAGCTGTTCGTCGCGTTTCAGTCCGAGCTTCTCTTTGACGGTGGCTGCGGTGATGGTGAT
The DNA here is from genome assembly GCF_009831625.1 of Halobaculum saliterrae. Lineage (GTDB taxonomy): Archaea > Halobacteriota > Halobacteria > Halobacteriales > Haloferacaceae > Halobaculum > Halobaculum saliterrae. The sequence continues at coordinate 187,602 of NZ_WUUS01000002.1, forward strand.
CCGCCGCCCGTAGGCATCGGTTGCAGTCTTGCCCCACTTGCCGAGATGACTGAGGAGGTCTCGACAGCGATGGTGCACTGCGTACACGCGATCGGTGATGTCGCGTGGACCATACTTGAGCAGGCGTGTGATGCGGTCTTCGTCTGCACCGCCGAGGGTGTCGTCAGTGTCGATGCCGACGGAATCGGCGACGGATTCGACGATCCGACGGAGACGGGTCGTCTCATGACGCTGGCGTCCATCGGTTGCTTGCGTTTCGTCGGCTTCGGTGGGGTGGGCTTGGAGACAGTCGATGAGCGAGCCGTGTTCCTCGAGGAACGCATCTTGATCATCGGTGAGGTAGCCGCTCTCGTCGCCGACAAGGAGTTCGTCGACCCATGAGAGGTGGCGGTCGTGTTTGATGTCGACCGTGCGCTCGAGGCTACTGACGCGTTCCTCGAGGTCGGCTGTGGGAGTCGTGCGTGCTTCGAGTTCTTCGACGCGGTCAGTGAGGTCGTCGATTAGCTGGTGCTGCTCGTCGATGGTCTCGCGTTGCTCCTCGATCACGGCCCGTTGCTCGCGGACGAGGTCGGCCAGCTCCTCACTCGTGGGCTGTGCGTCGGTGTCGATCTGATCAGTGTTGTCACTCATGGTGTCGGTGTACGGTGGTTTGTTAGCAGGCGAACGGCGGACGCGGTGGTGTCGCGCGGCTACTCGTAGTTACCCCACTGCGGCGTCAGTGTGCACTCAGCGGGCTGTTCGCCGTCTCCAGGCTCGAAGCGCCCGATCGCCCAGCGGGCGTGCGACGCGATATCGACGAGAGACTTTGGTACCACAGTCGTTTCCTGGGGCAGCGTGCAGACGATCTCGTCGTCATCACCGTCTGCATCGGTGACCGGGGTCTGGGATTCGAGGACAGCTGTGAATTCTTGGGTGGATAGCGTTTCATTGACGACCTGATAGGCGGTCCACCGATCATAGCTTTCGCGCACCAGCACTAGCGACGACCGCGGCTCCCGGACAAGTTCGCTGAGGCGGCGGTTCACCTCCTCGACGCTCATGTCTAGGTCGGCTGCGCAGGTGACCGCCGAGAACTCGGTCGGGAACTCGAAGGTGTCGGTGAGGTACTTCCAGATCTCTCGTTTGTCCTGCCAGCTGCGAGTTCCATGAATCGTCAACGAGTCGAGTGGGGTGTCTTCATCGGGGCACATGAGGCCATCAGGGGTGCTGGTGAGCCGGATGCGGTCTCCAGCTTGCGTTTCGACGATCACGTCGCCGCCGCGAATCGCAACGACAGTGACCGGGTCGTCGCGACCGTCCCACGTGAGGACGTAGCTCTCACAGAGGTCCTCGAAGGTGAGTGGGGCGATCGCATAGGGTGCGGCGGGTGTGGTCATTGGGTCGAGTGGTGGGCGCGCGCGAACGCGAGTTGCATGGCTTGACGGATGTGATACCGTGCGTCGGCGTCTGCGGTCAGGTGGAGGGCCTTCCCGAGGCAATCTGTGAGTGGGTCTGCAGCGAGTGGCCCAGGGAGTTGACAGTCACAGGGGCCGGCCCGGACGGTGCCCGGGCCAGCGACCGACAGAGACCTGACTGGGTCGCCGCAGTTGGGGCAACTCGGGGCGGAGTCATCGACGTCGTGAATCGAGGAATCGGGGATACTTTCGATGTGGGTGTACTCCACGTGGAGGAGCTGTTGGCCAGCGTCGGTGAGGACGTACTTCGTGTCGGTCTGTCTGAGCAGGCCCTTCTCAGTAAGGGCGGTGAGTGCCTCCTCGTCGGGATCGGGCTCAGGGTCCGTCTCAGTAGGAAGGTGGCTGCTGCCCCGTGTGAACGAGTGCTCGGGTTGCTCACTGCGGTCGCGTTCAAGCCGGTCGATGAGCGACAGCGTCGTGCGTTCGGTGGCGGTGAGGTCGGTCCAAGCGATGTCTTCGGGGTCGACGTCGTGTGAGTTGGTCATTGATCGGCCTCCGTGAGCGGGTTATGGGTGTCGTGGCTGGCGCTGACGGGGTCATGTGCAGGTTGTTCGTCGTCGTGTCCGGCACGTTGAAGCCGGGCGAGGCGTGTTGTGCTCATGTCGCTTGCTGGAGCGGAATTGACCGTTCTACCGTGGTTGCGACCCCACGCGGCGGTTCGGTGGGTCTAGCACCGGATCGCCACAAACCGTGGGCGATGTGTAACCCGCGTAGCGTCGCATGTTGATTTCAAGATAGCCCCTACTTATAGTTGTTCCGGCACTACTATAGTTCCGGGACAGGGCTATAAATTCGCCCTTCTTTTTGCAAACGTGTGAGAAATCAGTAGCAAATGCCGGGTCCGAAGCCTGACGTTCCCGATCAAGAAGTGCTTCGAATGATAGCTTCGGCCCCAGACCCTGTAGTTACGTCGAGTGAGCTTGCGGAGGCTCTGGACATGTCCCAGCAGGGAGCCTACAACCGGCTTTCCTCGCTGGAAGAGAAAGGATTCGTACGAAGCAGAAAGGTCGGTGCGAGCGCCCGAGTATGGTGGATCACTGATACGGGTCGAAGTGAGTTGCCTCCTCTTGGAAGCTAATCGTCTACAAACCACCAAACGACTGCGTTGGCACCTACTTTCCGTTTCTTCACTACGCCTTGCTGGTATAGGCGGTTCAGTCGCTTGTAGCTCGCTTGCTGAGAGATCTCGAATTCGTCCATGAGATCTGAGGTAGTCATCACTGGACAGTCGAGTCTCCGAAACAATTCTTCTACGCTGGTTTTGTCTGAGCTGGTGGTTTCCACAGTACTCATACATGCCTATTGATTGTTCCGGGACAAAGGATTTATGGATGTGCCGAAACAACTTCGCAACGAGAACTTCCATCCCAGATTGGTGCCTTGACGGCGTAGGTACCCGCGTGCTGCAACACGCGGGCGATGGTTGTTCTCAGGAGAGAACCAACCGATGTCAGATACGACTTCCAGCGGTGAAAACGGTACCGACGACTACCACATCCCAATGGCAGCGAGGTGGTCGGTGTGAGTGCTCGCGTCTACGGCGTCACCTGCGTGGGCTGCGGCTCCATGATGCTTCGCGGGAAGGGCGATGCCCAGTTCTGCTCGCGTTGCGAGATCGAGCACGCAGTTCCTGCAGACCGATGAGTAACTGCCGCGTTGAGCAGCGCCGGCAGGCCGATCGACTCGCCGACACGCTCGCGTTGAATCAGTCAGTCGTCGCCGTCGACGTGCTCGCTCCTGGTGTCGGTGCTCGCGATGGCTGGGTCGTCGAGGCGATGTTGGATCGCGCGTCGATTCCGACCGGTGTGTTGCGGACGCTGGCAGCTGGCGGCGCGATTGTGGTGGATGCGAGTCCGCAGGGGCCGGAGAATATGATCGTGACGGCAACGATCTGAGTCGGGTGCTGATTCGATTTTTGCTGGTCTTTTGAGTACAACGAAACAACGACTGCTGGTGACGGGGAACAGGGTGAATCTGACCGGTGAATTCAGGACTAGAGTGGACTACGGAGACGGCCCTGTTGACTAGTGTCTTAGATATCGGTGATGATATTATAGTCTTGTGGACAAGCTTTGGGGTGAAGTTCTTGCTGTCGATGTCTGAACGGGATTTTATATACTCCCCACTACCTGTATTCGATAATGAGTGACTCGTCGGACGACTATACACTTGAGGATGCGAAAGACGAAGTCGGAATTCTTCGCCGTGTAACCGACGACGTCGTCGAAGCGATCCGGAGTGCAGAGAACGAAGACGTACTAGAGTTCCTAATCGAGGACGAGAAACTCGACGTGATCCACGACGGGGAGCGTGGTCTAGGACAGGTACGACGTGCCGTGCTTGAGTCGTCGCTGGCCTCAGACCGGCTTAAGCGCGTCGTGAGTCTCCGCGGTGACGAAACGCCCGGAGAGATACTCGTACCGAAAGACGTGGAGCGCAACGCAAAAGTCGCGCTTAAATCCGGTAAGCCGGTCGTCCTGTACGGACCAACCGGCACAGGGAAGACGACATTCGCCAAGCAGCTCGCGCGTGAGACCGGCATCGGGTACACCCTCAACACCGCGACACCGTCGTGGACGCCGTCGGACATTATTGGAGGAATCAGCCCGGACTACACTGGAGACTCGCTAAGCTACCGGACGAAACTCGGTTGCGTGTCCGAAGCCGTTCAGCGTGCTCGCCGGTTCGACGTTGAGTACGGCGTCATCCTCGACGAGATCACTCGGGCGGACATTTCGAAGATCTTCGGTCCCCTCTACACCGCTATCGAGAATCCACACCAGACCATTTTCGAGACTGACGAGGGGGAGACAATCGAACTTGACGAACGGGTGAACATCATCTGTACGATGAATATGTCCGATCGGACAGTGAACGAACTCGACAACGCGATCACCCGTCGGTTCGCTATGATCGAACTGGACGAGTACGAGGAAGATAAGCGCCGACAACTGTTCAAAGACTGGATCACTACGCACATCACCGACCACACAGATCTCGGCGAAACCCAGATTCTCCGTCTGTTCGAGCGAGACTATCAGGGGATCAATCACGGCCACGAATCGACGTCGCAGGGATCGATTATGCGCTTCGGCCCGATGCATTACCGCGACATCGCTGTCTTCCTTGGAGTCGGCTGTCGAGAAGGCGGGGAGTACGAGTACGACCAGACAGACGCCGTCGGACAGGCGTTCCGGACGTACATCGTTCCGCGACTCCTGAACGCCGCCGCGTTCCCACAAATCGAGCGAATCGCGGAGCACTACCGCGCGATGAACGGCGAGTTCGAGGAGTTCGATCTTTCCCCTGCTGCTGAGCTGGCCGAACGAGAACTCGAACAGGAACGACGCCAGATGGGCTCCTACGAGTAATGAGCACCGTTGACGAAGTCTACGAGTACGGGCAGGACACCTTCAACGTCCCCGAGCGCGGGGAGATCCGGATAGAGGGCTGCCCGTCGTCCATCGGGGACCAGCTTCGTCGCGCGTCCTTCACACAAGAGAGTCCCGGCGTCTTCACGAAGAGCCAGGCAGCACTCGACGGTGAACAGGAGTACGAGGTCGTCACGGTTACCATAGACGGCGACGAGAATGAGGTACTCCACGTCGAAGCGACGGACATCATCGGCGTCGTGAGCCTCACACCGTCGTCGAAGGTCCAGGTCGATCCGAAGATCGACTGGGAGTACATCTTCGATATGCTGCTGGCCGTCTACGACCAGAATCGGTCCATCGAGTACCACGGGATTCCGCTCCAGGACTTCCTCTCCGACGACATCCATCTCGACGATGTCTTCGTAGTGCTGGCGATCAACTACCTCGACGGGTTAGAGACGATTCACCGGCAGGGGTACATCCGTGACTTGGTCATCCGCCGGCTCGACAGTCTCGACGGGCGTGGAGAGATCGACGTCGAACAGACACTCCTCAACCACGCGCGCGGGACGCTGGAACCACATTGGATCCGCAACGAGACCGAGTACGACAACGCTGCGAACTCGCTGCTCCACTTCGCTGGTAAGACGTTGCTTCGGCTCTTCCGGCAGAACTCCCACGAGAACGATCACCCCGCGTACGACCGCATCTTCTCGGAAGTTCACCGAGAGGTGGAGCGCCTGGAGAGTATGGGTGTCAGTAGCGGGTTAGACCGGATGGACGCGTATCGCCGTCTCTCGCTCAGCGACCTTCCGAAGCAACGACGGTACTACCAGAAGGCGTTCGACGTCGCCAAGGCGGTGATGTCGTCGTCGCTCGGCCAGCAACTCCGCGACGGCCCGCGAGAACTGGTCGTGGACTACGTCCTGAATATGGAGTCGCTGTTCGAGCAGTACTCCCAGGTCGTCATCGAGCGCGAACTCTCGTACATCAAGTCTTACGACCACCTCGGTGACCTTGACGACGTGACTCCTGTCCGGTCACCGTCCGTGAATCCGTTCGAGGGTGAGGGACAGATCTACCACGAACCGGACCACGCGCTACAGGAGGGCGACGAGACGCTGGCAGTGTTGGACTCGAAGTACTACGCGGAAGGCCACGACCCGGTGAAAGAATCGCCGTCCCGGTCACGGCTGTTCAGCTACGCCTATCTCCTCCATTCTGATCGGCTTGCGTTCCTGTGTCCGCTTCTCGAACCGAAGCGTCGCCGAGTCACCCAAACTGGAGCCGAACTGCAGATCGTCTCACCCGAGCAGGAGTTCACTCTGGACGGATACGGCGACGTCGTCCAGAACTATCTACACGAGGTACTCGTCACGAGGTCACCCGAACTCGAAGCCTTTCGCGCTGTTGCCGAGAACCGGCTGTGCCTCGACGGCGTCGAAGAGACGGATCTGAACGACGCGAAGTCGATGGGTGGTCCGTTCACGTTCAAGGACGCTCGGGACTTCTCGCTCCGCGTCCTCAAGGCTGCCGCCGACGAGCATTCGTGGGAGGTCCGCAATCGGTACGACTTAGAGCAAGACGGCGACTGGACGCGAGAACAGATCGAAACGCGCTGTGAACAGCGCTACGAACACACGACGACGTGTGTGCCCGTGTTCTGCCGTGAGTACGGGCAAGAGTGGATCGACCTGTACTTCCTCCAGAACGGATCCGGTGAGGTAGAAAAAGAAGGGCCTCTAAAGCTACTGTAGTGACTCAACTCAGCTCATCCGAAGTCGCCTAATGAACTCTGGTCTTCGTCGAACTCTTCGATGACCTTCCTCATAGCCTTGATCTCGATCTTCCGGTCAATCGCTTTTGTTCGGTATTTCTCCTGCAGATTCTTCAGTACTGTTTCGACGGAACGGCCTCGTACCCGGTAACGATAGAACTGCTCACCCGCCGTGAGTTCGGTTTCTTCCTGGTCGATGGTCGTGACCAGATTATCCGACTCTAGTCGGTCCATCAGGCCATCGTAAATCCGTGTACCAATCTCGTTTGCGTTGTAATGGGGGAGATGCCGCTGAGATGTTAGGATGTTGTGTAACTCTGTGTCAGTGAATTCTCTCAGCGGATTTTCGTTTCTGATTCGCTTCTTTAGAAGCTGCGAGAGCGCCGCTTCCATAATGTGGAAGGTGTGCGAAGACGGGAAGAACGATGGTGTCGCCTGCCTCTCCTTTGTGATTTCGACACCCGAGTTCAGAACATGAGTGAGTTCACTGTCGTGCGTAGCCTCGGAACGAGTTCGGTTGTCAAAACTGGTGAAGAGATCAATCCGTTCACCCTCCTTGAGGTAGTGCCACCTCCACACGTAGACCTGTTCCCGAGCGTCACCGTTCTGCTCCTCGTGCTCAATTCGTTGCGCTAATTGTTCGTCAAGGTAACCGGGAACACAAATTGCTGTTTCGAGCTGCTCGATCTCCATCCCGATGTTCTCTGAAAGTTCATCACGGTATTCCCGGACCGCGTCAGCTGCGTCATAGATTTGGGTTAGAGCGTTCCCCGGTGAGGAGAGGCTGGTCTTACATTCGACAATGAGCGCGAGGTTCCGATCAGGATTACAGAAGATGGCATCAGCATTCGGCTCATTATACTCAGACAGTGGTTCTGCTCCGTGAAACGTCCAGCCCGTCTGTTGTTGAACAGTACCGTTCGGGAGGAACGCCGAGATTGTAGACGTAAGGAGATTGTCGTGCTTTCGAGCGTTTCGAATCCCTGCCTCAACCTCCTTTCTCGCGTTCTCAACTACCTCGTCATCACTCTGGAGTTCATCTTCGTACTCTGCCTTTCGTTCCTTGTAAGAGGGAACGCGGTCGATGATAATCGCGTATTGCTCGCGGACCTCTTCATCGTCCAACTCACCGACCGTCATACGCTATGCTGGTGCTAGTTCGGCGCTCTCATCGACGCTGTCTTGGATGAACTCGTAAAACCGGTAGAAGGTGCCGAGGTCGCTTTCATCCTGTGGGAAGATCCTGATTTGGTCCTCGTTTGCTTTGATTCGGAACGTGCTGTTTTTGACTTGGTCGATAACCTCGGTGGTGAAATACAGCGAACCCTCTTCGGAGTAAGATCCAACAAGCACGTAGTCCCGATCCTGCATGCTATCCTTCAATCCGTCAAGTTCGTGATATCGGATCCGATTGTTTAGTGTGATTGCTGCTGGCTCGGAGGTAGGGACTTCGAGCTGGGCAGAAGCTGTAATCATCTCGAAGTCGGTGCGCTCGTACGCCTGCTTCACCTTGAGCGCTTCTTCGATGCAGGTTTCGATGTGCTTGAAGAGGCGCTTCAGGCTCCCGTTCTTGAGCTTGAACACGCCCTCGTGATTGATCCGGAAGCAAAGATCACCGGGGACGTTGAACTCCATAATACGGGGGAGCACCCCGTAGTGTTCTTCCATCTCACGAAGGCTCTCAAGCCCATCTCTGCCGTAGTAATTGATCGTGCGCCACTCCTCGGGTCGGAATCGTGCACTTGTATCAGTGCGCTCTGTCCGCTTGGCTACGAACTCGGTGATCTCAGTAGCGGGGTCCTCGGAAACGATCTTCTCCCGGATATCTTGGAGGAGGCTAGGACTGATGTACAGGTAGTGGACACCGGGCTTGTTCTCAAGGAATGGTTCGATAGTATTCTCTACCTCCTCGGTCTTCCGCATGTCCGTGTAGAATAAAATGACGTTATCCTCAACGTCGTAAGAGAGGTAGAATTCCGCTGGCCGGTCACCGCCGTAGTCACAGCGAATCTTTTGAATTCCTCCGTAGTTCTCAACGATATCGTAGCCGTTATTCCTGAGAAGGTTGAGGAAATCTTCTCGGGAGTATTCAGTCAGACCGGCGATTACGTAGAGATCGTTCTCGATGAGGGTGTCGTAATGTTCCGCCAGGTAGTGATTGAAGCTCACCCGGTCGGGGAACTCCTGCGGTTCGACTTCGAAGACACCCATTTGTTTCGTCTCTTATCTGGAGCGTCTAATCAGTACCGGTAAAATAACAGTTGTGTCTCAAATCTGATTACCGACTAGAACGGTGCGACGAGCCAGTCACCCTCTTCTTTCCGTTCGAGTTGTGGACCGAAGACCTGCTGTAGGGAGTGCAGCGCATCGTTATAGCGGAGGTCGTAGGTCTTCCCGCTTCGGTGGAACGTCCCTTCGACGACAAACTGGACGGTCGGGCTTTGATATTCCAAGTCGTTCGCTCGTCGATCCATTGCACGAGCGAGCTCTTCTGCCACGTCGCCGTCCTCGAACGCGTCACCCAGTCCGACGACGCTGACCTTGTCTGGTACGTCGTCATCTTCTAGGCGCTTGACGAACTCCTCGACCGGCATCTGGTGGTCGAACACGTCATACTCGCCTTCGACAATGATGTTGTATCGTCCGGGTATCTGGCCTGGTCCTGCCATTCGTTAAAATACGTTTCTCGTCGGCTCATTAAGTAACTGTGCTGTCAGACGCACGAACTGGGGGAGAAAGTATTCAACGCGAACTGACGTTTGTCATCGTATGTTGGCAGAGCCCGAGGAACTGATCGCACTCCCGTTCATCATCGTGGTCGGCATTGCACTCGTCGCTGCTGTCTGGATTGGCGGTAACGGCGGCGATGTCAGCTGGATCTCTAACGTGGTTCAGGCTCTCGCCCTACCCGCAATCGTCGTCGGTCTGCTTCTCGCGGCCGGTGCTGCGCTCATAAACGCACTCTGACTTTCCGTAGGCACACCTGTCGGTTCACGGGAAGGCATTGGTGAAAACGAAATTTATCGAACGTGACATCGGCGGTACCGTCTGTCTGAATCACTCGTGAGCGAGTTCATCGTAGATCTTCTCGTAGTCTTCGAAGTCCGGCCTCCCGAGGAATCGGATGAGATACCACCGGGCCTCCTCGGCGGACATTTCGGGAGGAGACGATCCTCGGCAGTTCGTTGAGGTCCTTAGTCAATAACTGAGGGTCGCTACTCGGGTATCTGTTTTACTGTTACAGTATCAATGCCGACTGAATCAGGATCAACACCGATGAAGTTGGTTTCGTTGGTTAAGATGCGTGCGGTGATGGTATCGACACCAACTTCGTTGAGAAGCCGCTTCAGTCGGAACTCCTCAGGATCGTTCGGGATCGCTTCCTGCGAGTGGTTCGGTGGGTCATATGCTTCAATAAATTCTGTTAGGCGGTACGCTGTGGCGAGGATCGGCGCGTCTTTCGGTTCCATATCACAGACAGCTGCGAGCGTCCTCGTCGTCGCGTGGTTCCGAATTGCGTGTACATCTACTCGGAACCGATTCGGATGAGGAACAACCGCAGCAGGAGTCTCGCTCAACGTGGTCAGATGTTCCCAAGCGATGTCAGCGCCCTCCTCCCCTCGGTTTCGTTCCATCACCTGATAGAATTCGGTTGCGACGTACCGAGGGAGAAACACGATACGTTCACCCTGCAGAATTTCTTCGTGAATTTCAACGGCCCACGGCTCGGCCTCGTTGGCCATATAGACCAGTAGTTGTGTATCCAGAACGTCCAGCGTAGCCTCCATCGAAAAGCGAGCTATCGGGGTGTGGCGGATTCGTACCGCTCGTCATCGTCCGACGAAACGTCACCGAAGTCTCGACCAGTTACGACTGGATTCGGAAAATCGACTTCCCTATCGGGAAATCGAATGAACTTCTTCGGATCCAGATTTGCCTGAGCATAGTAGACCTCGAACGCTCGCGCCCAATCTATGTCGAGAGCTGCACCGCGGCTGCGTGCCCGACGTGCACGCTCCGCTGTCTCATCGGATGCGGACAGATCGCGTTCGAATCGGTCGGCTAGTTCCTTACTCATGCTCAAGCCCTCTACAGTACCGTGTACTTAGTCCCGGCTCAAAAACCTTCGGTCGTGCCCGAACCGGAGATACTGAGCTACAACCGTCGTCAGTAGCTCGTGATGTCTCGGTCCCCGAGCACCCGCGTGTACGTGTCGTCGCCGGTCACATCGGCGAGCCGTCCCGCGAGTTCGCGCAGGTCGTCATCGACGTCCCACTTTTCGACGTAGTTCTGGACGGCCTGTCCCTTCTCGTAGCGGTAGCGGAGGAACTGAAGCTTGTCGAGATTCGAGAGGTGGTCGCCGCCGTCGCCGTTGACGCGCTCCTGGATGTACGCCTGTCGCTTCTCGTTGTCCCAGGTGCCGAGTTCGAAGCCGTCGTCCTGATTGTACAGGCGCATCTCCTTGAGTTCCTCTGGCGTGGCGTTCGTCCCGCGGCAGAGCTTGTTGACGTCGTCGTAGGAGACGTTCGCGGTGTCGAGCAGGTCGATGAAGACGTCCTCGACGCCGATGTCGCTGGCCTCCTGAATGATGCCGTAGATTTCCTGGACGACCTCCTTCGCGCTCATGATGTCGCCATCGCGCTGCACCTTCTCATGGTGTTTGGAGTACTCGCGGAAACACGCGCCCATCTCCATCACGCCGATATCGCCCCGTGAGAGGTCACGTGTCTCTTCGAGTTGTTGACGTGTCCGCCGGGCTGTGCGGTAGATGTCACGCCTGAGGGAGTTCCAAGATACCGGTTCTGTTTCATTAATTGGACGCGCCACAACTACAATATCGAATGAAACAGCCTCACCTTTTATGAACTTTTGAATGTCTGCACTAATCGGGTACGTTGCAGTAACTATGAAACCAGAGTTACAGACAGAAGTAAGTAGTTCTCCCCAAGAATCGGAATCACTGTGGTGGTATGTGAATGTCAATACCCCATCTTCTTTCAAACTGTCTCTGAGAACACTAAATGCCTGCCCCAGTTCGGTCTCGAACTCTTCTGCCCCTTTGTTTAGAGCAGGATTAGCAACAATACTCTCTTGTCGTGGCGTCATCTCTGGCTCAAATTCTTTGTACTCGTCCTTTAGAAGGACTCTTTGCCACACATAAAAGAAATTTGACAGTTCCGAGTAAATAACATTATCGTAATACGGTGGATCTGTGATTATCGCATCATAGTCTGAATCTGTAGACATTTCCCTCATATCTCCACATGTAACCTTGCAATTATTACCAAGAGGCTGACTGAACGGTTCAGTCTCGTGAGTTTCACCGTTTTCAATATACCTTTCAGTGGGAGCATTCGAATATTCAACTCCAGACACTACCATATCCCACATCGCTGAAAAGCTACCAGCACCATATTCTGATCCCCATACATTTATTTCAACTGGAAGAACCGGTGGTTCAAAAGAGTTTGATTTAAACAGATTTGTTGCTTTGTTATACGATGCTTGGTATCCACTCATCATATTGTTATAGTTCAAAGATTCTGTCAGGGCGAGCAGGAGAAATTCAGATGTATTTTGATTTTCAATTTCATCTATAGATTTCATTATTTTTGCTAGCGACAATAACTGGCGAGAATTAAACATATCTGTCCAGTTATTGAAATTATGTTGGAAGACGTTATTGCCGGTCACAGACGAAGACTGGCTTCCATCAACAGTTGCAGTAATAGCCCCCTCAGGGATAGATTCTTTGGGGACATATTCTTTTAGCACTTCAGATCTTTTCCATTCCTGATTTGCTTCTTGTACCAACTTCAAATCGAAATCATCTACACTCTTATAATTTTTATAATCGCGTCTATCTAGCCCCTCTTCATCACAGGTACTACAATAATATTCGATAGCACACAGCTGTTGATTATACCCTCCTTGTTCTTGAATTGCGTCTGTAACCCGATACTTTTGACCACAGTCAGGACAGCTATAATTACCTCTATTATAATTTCCTTCTTGCGGCACAAAACTAGCCGCACAGTCGTTACATGAGGTCTGGCTTCTCCAGTCCTCCGTATGTACTATTGAATGACAGTCTGGACAGAGTACTTGATAACCGTCTTGCCCATATCTTGATTTCCCCAACCGGTAATCTTTAAAAAGTGATACAGTATTTTGACAAGAAACACAATCTAATTGACGGACCCAAAAGAAATACATAACATCTGCTTTATGATCCCCATTCGGACATTCGGTTTTATAGTAACCTTGTATATCGTCAGCGACTTCGTCTTTCACTCTATCAAAAGCTTCGTTTAGATCTTCAACATTTGTTGTCCCTGCATCAATTTCTTTGCTTGTTATATACCATGCGACTGGGTTCAAATCATTACCGTGGCATTCAACACCAAAACGAGAAGCTTCGATGAGTGATGTGCCGCCACCCATAAATGGGTCCAGAATCTTCTTGTCCTCAACGCGAACGTCTTTTGAGTAGAGTTCCCACAGACTCTCTGGATCCGACATATTGACTCCGTCAATGACCGATGCGATATCGACGGTTTCGTTCTCGGCTTTGTCGCCGTAATCTGCTAGTGTCCCACTCTCATGACCGGGTTCAAACACCGAGACCTTTTCCGGATCGTCAAGCAGGCTGTAAAGAGAGATGGCACGGAAGACGCAACCGAGTCTTCGTGCCCACCACTTGTGCATCGTGTAGTTCGGTCGGTAGTACATTTTTGCCCGACCTTCTTTCTCAGCGAGTTCGTTGACACGCTCAATGGGGAATCCACGCTCAATAGGGAGTTCCGTCCGCTCCTGCTGGCCCTGTGAAGATCCAGATTGCTCAGACATTATTCAGTATGTAGAAGCGATAACCCAGCAGCCTCATAAGTGTACGTTCTTCGCAGTAACGTCTCAGTGAGCGATCTTCATGGGGTGTCTCGAAAGGGGAACGAACGTCGAGGAAGTCGCCTACTCCTCTTCAGAGACGAGCGTTTCGAGGTCAGTCACGTTCTGGATGGCGGTGGACGCCAAGTCATCGTGACCTGTCTCGATGGCGTAGCCGGCTGCTTCAGTCATCGCTTGGACCACTCGTTCCACGAACAGCGAGTCATCCGTGACGTACTCTCCAGCCACCTGTAGTGCTCGCCGGCTCTTTGTCAACGGTACTTCGGTCACTTCCTCAATCTCACTGATAATCTCTAGCGATTCGTCGATCTTCTTCGCTCGGTCGATTGCCATTGTTTGCATGGGTTGAACCCGAACAACTACAACCGCCACCCCTTTTAAACCTTGAAGTCAGCTAGCTTATGTTCCCCACAGGAGTTTGCTTAAATGCGTGGTCGGGGTTTAAATCGCCAGAATTTAGCGATTTGCTACTCCGGAGACGACTGGAATTCGAGCGAACCCGACGTGGCAAAGATACCCGAAACCCCGCGTCAGGCAACATACCTCCTAGTCGAGAGGAATCGATTTCGATGAATGATTCGTAATAGCCCCAGGGAATCGTGAACGACGTGCGTTCGGGATAGGAGTGCATCAGAGATACCATTCAGTCCAGACCCGACACCCACTGGCAATCGCTCGAAAACGGTGGTCGCGCCACGCGTAGCGATCAAAACGGATGCTGCTGTCCGCTACTGGACACCATTTATCATACCATCGCTGGAAGATCTGGCTATCGATGAAAGCGGACACACTCGATCTAAAGGACATCTTTCGGAAAGACACGCGGTACGTCGTTCCACGATTCCAGCGGCCGTACGTGTGGAAGGAGGAGGAACACTGGCAGCCCCTGTGGGAGGACCTCCAGCTCGTCGTGAACGAGCTGATGGATCGGCAGGCGGATGCAGATACCGATCTCGAACGACAAGAGGCCCAACAGGACACCTCTCCGCATTTCTTGGGTGCCATCGTCCTCGACCAACAATCGACGCCGACGCAGAAGCTGGAGACACGGGAGATCATCGATGGGCAACAGCGGCTGATTACGCTCCAAGTCTTGTTGGCGGCTACACATTCCGTAGCGAAGGACTTCGAAGACGACGGATCGGCGTCCTTGGTCGAGAAGCTGATGTACAATGACAAGGACCTCACGAGGACGGAGACAGACCGACTGAAGGTCTGGCCCATCGAAGCCGATCAGGACGCGTTCATAGACGTGATGACTCTTTCTGACCCGGAGTCTGAGCACGCCGAACTCGACGGCGACGACAACTTGGAGGAGTGCTTCCGGTACTTCAGGGATGAAATTCGAGAGTGGGCTGAGTCCGGAAACGAATCCACCGAGGAACACCTGGAAGCGCTCGTCACGACGATGTGGCATCTGCTCCGCGTCGTCGTCATCGACCTCGAATCCAACGACGATGCACAGGTGATCTTCGAGACGCTGAATGCTCGTGGAACACCGCTACTCGCAGCCGATCTGATCAAGAACTACCTCTTCCGGGAGGCCTCCGTTCAGCACAACGACCCAGGTGAACTGCACGACAAGTACTGGAAGCAGTTCGACGAGGACGAGTGGCGCGTCGATGTCTCTCAAGGGCGTCTTGACCGTCCGAAGATAGACGTGTTCATCATGCACTGGCTCACGATGGAGATGAGCCAGCAGGTTCGCGCGAAGAAGCTCTTCCCGGCGTTCCGAAAGTACCTCGACAGGACCGACCACTCTGTCGAGGAGATCGTCAAGGACATCGACTACTACGCGTCCATCTACGAGACCATCTCTGAGCCAGACCGTGGGTCTCGGGAGGGGATCTTCTTCCATCGGCTGGACATCCTCGACACAACGACACCGTATCCGGTTCTGCTCTGGATCTTCGGCCACGAGGATATCCCGAAGCAACAACGCGTGAAAGCCGTCGAAGCCATCGAAAGCTGGCTGATGCGTCGGATGCTTTCTCGACTGACGTCGAAGAACTACAACAAGATATTCATCGAACTACTGGACGAGCTTAAGGAGCGAGACGACGAGCCCGTCGGAGACGTTGTCGTCCAGTTCTTCCGGAGCAAAGAGGGCGAGAGCGACTATTGGCCTGGTGACGAGAAGCTGACGGACTCGATGGTCAGTATGGAATACTGGGCCGTCATTAACCAGCGACGCCTCAAGATGGTGTTCGCAGCCATCGAACGTGAGTTACGGAACACCGGATACAGCGAAACGGTGGAGTTCACGCAGGACCTGGAGATTGAACATATCCTTCCGCAAAAGTGGTCCACACACTGGTCGCTTCCGGGTGAACGACCTGCCGAAGTCGAACGAATCGAGCGCGACGAGGCGAAGAACCGAATCGGGAACCTGACGATCCTCACCGACAAGCTGAACCCCTCTATCTCGAATGCAGCCTGGGACGACAAACGAGAAGCGATTCAGGAACACACCGTCCTGCGTCTGAACAAGCACTTGGTTACGGACTGGCCCGACGAATGGAACGAGGAGACGATTGCCGAGCGTGGCGAGTGGCTCGCTGCGCAAGCGAGTGACGTTTGGCCGGAACCAGACGCAGAGTACTGGGACAGGTAGACTCCGACAGACCATTTCCCACCGATATCGTCGAGTTAGCAAGTAACCGAACAGGCTATTCGGTATGCTGCGGATGATCCAGTATGACTGACTTGCTCGAAATACGAGACGACGGAGAGTTCGTGATTTCTGGAACGGTGAGTCGAGATGAGCTTGAGGCGGAACTGACACCGCTGAATCCGCGCAGTTTGTTCGATAGACGACTGAAAACTGTTCTGAGGGATATGCTGGATGAGGCGGACGGTGACGAGATCCTCGTCGAGGCGTTAGTCAGAAACGGCGATACTGAACCGTAGAAGACGCGGCTACTTCTGGAAGCTGATCTCGATCTTCAGACTTGACGCCTCTTCCGGCATTCGCTCGAAGAGGTCTTGCACCTTCGTGTAGTCCTGTTCGGATCGCAACGTCAAGCTGACCTGTGTGCGCTCGACGTCGGCGGTCCCCTGAAGAGCACCGGGAACACCCTCCCTGTCGGGCAGCATGAACGTGACGTCGCCGTATTCGACGCTCCCCGTCTGGTGGTCGTTCCGCCACTTGCTCCGCATCGCGGCGACGTCGTCGCCGTTGTACTCGAAGCGCCACGTGTCAGCCTCCGTGTCGGCCTTCCGGAACGGGTAGCCAGGCACCCAGTCCGAGGCCTTGTCCGACCCGGTCGTGTTAACCACGTACTCCGGCTCCTCGTCCTTCCCGATGTTCTCCAGCAGGTACGTCCGCACCATGTACTCAGTAACGCTGTCGTCGAAGCGGTCGGTGACCTTGTTCACGGTAAACTGGTCACCCGGATCCAGATCCTCGATGTACGAGAGTATCTGGTCACCGATCCGGTCCGATACTGTCGGGACGATCTTCACCGTCGTCGGCTCACGGTCGCCCAGCGATGCCAGATACCTGCCGCCCGCCTCCAGTACGTAGTCGTCAACGAGGAACTCGTTGACCGCCTCGCGGGCGACGGACTCGGTCTCGTCCGGTGGGAGGAATACCGCTTCGTCCGCACGTATTTCGCCGATGATCGTGTCAAGGTTCGCGTAGCCGTCGTCGTCGATGTGCGCTTCGATTCGGTCCACGAGAGAGGACGCGCCGATGACCGTCGCGCTCCCGACATCACGGACCGTGGCGTCGGACTGCGGCTTGTCGAGGATCTCATTGCCGCGCACGATGACGTACTGATCCTCGCGGTTCAGGCGACCGATAGCTCGCATTACGACGTCGTGGCTGTCGCCGTCGATCCAGATCTCGCCGTCTTCAACGAGTTCCAGTTCAAAGTCTCCGATATCGAGCGCGGTCGTCCCGCTCCCGAAGCGCTGTCGGAGTTCCTGTTCAACGTCATCGACGCCCCACACGTCCACGTCGTCCTGCTGGACGAGCACGGTGTCGAGCGAGCTTCCGGAGAGATCGTCACGGAACCCGCCCGAGTCACGCGCCAGTACCGGCTTCCCATCGAGCGCTTCGACTGTCGCGTTCAACACGTCGTTCGCGCTTCCGGGGATCGGGAACTCCGGGTCACGGAGGAACTGTTCGTAGATGTCTTCGACCGAGATCTCTCCGCGTCGATCCAAGAGGTCTTCAGCGATCTCCCAGACGTGTGACTGAAGATCGAACGGGTCAGCAGCCGCTGAATTCCCGATGTTCGTCGCGTCGAGTTCGGCGTCGACGAGGACGAAGACATCGAGATCCATCGGCTCCACTTTCGCCCACTCGTCGTCATCCAACAGGTTATCCCCATCGAGCACCTCGCCGTACAGGAGTTGAAGCTCTTCACGGAGTTCGTTCTCCTCCTGCTCCTTCATACTCTGAATCGACGTCCGGATTTCGTCATCGAGCGACTCGTCCGCGAGTACCTGCCGCGCACCCTCGATATACCGCGCCTTGTCGATGTAGCGTGTGCCTGACTCGATGGCCTTGTCGCCCGAAGGTTGGACGAACACGAGCGTGTTGCGCCACTCGCGTCCGCGGCCATCGTTGGTGATGACCTTCTTCACTTCCTCCTGGCTCCACTGGCTGTCCTTTACGACGATTTTGACGTCGCGGTCGTCCGGGATGTCTCGCATGTCGTTTGTCCGGAACCCGACCGGGTACGCGTTCGAGCCGAAAATATCCGTGATGAAGTCCGCAATCTCGGCTTTTGCCGATGTCTCCGACACGTCCACGGCTGCGTTCCGGATGAGCGCGTTGGGGTTCTGTCGGTCCCGGATGGCGTACTTCCCGTTGAGCTTATGGAGGTGCCACGCGACGCCGTGCAATCGTTCGAGGTTGAGGACGACGTCGGAGACGAGGTCACCAGTCTGGTAAGCACCCATCACGATCTCTGATACCTCCGCGCCCTCACCTTCGCTCGGCTTCAGTGAGTACAGCAGAATCGTGTTCAGTATGCGCCGACCGTGAGGCACTTCATCGGTGTCAATACGGCTTTTGATGTCCCCGGTGGCGGCGTTCAGCCGTTCGTAGTTGATCTTCGCCAGTTCGTCTTCGAACTCGATGGCGTCGATGTCGCCGTGCGTGATCAGGTCCGTCTGATCCTGCATCTGCAAGAGGACCTTCGAGAAGAGGTAGATCATCCCGCGCGTGTTCTGGTTCCCCTCGTCGGCGTAGTAGCGCGTCTCAAGCGCATCCAGAAGCACGGGATGGAACGGGTAGAGGTCGTGCATCTCCGACAGCAGGTCGTCAGGCAGATCGACGTGCCCCTCTGCCTGATCGTACGCGTCGAAGTACCCATTGACGATCTCGCGGGCAGCACTCTCGTCTACGGAATCGATCAGGCGGTGGCGGAGGACCTCGCGCTTGTCCACCTGGTTATTCATGTTGACCTCGACCGCCTGTTCCCGATTCAGAATGTCGTGAACCTCGGACCCTTCGCGAAGCACCGAGACAATGGTGTAGAGTTCGAGATCAGAGAGCGCCGTCGATTCGAGCAGCGACTGGAGGAACGCTTTGTTTGCGCTCTTGCGGTCGCCCTGCAGCGTGTCGAACCAATCCTCCAGCTCGTCCACGAAAAATGCGACTGTGTCGTCGCCGACGGCCTCCTGAATAGTCTGCATATCGGGATACCCACCCGAGTTGAACGTTCCAGGGTCGTAGTCGAGCGCCTCGAAGAACGGCTCCCAGAGGTACTCGTACTGTTCGTTCTGCATCGCAACCGTGATCGGCGTCGCCGACTCCGGAAGTGCAGCGTCGAACCCTTCGACCGAGTCATTCGCCCACGTTCCTGCCGCCGCGGGATCATCGAAACAGTGGTACAGCGCCACCATCTGGTGAGACTTCCCACTGCCGTACGGGCCGTAGAGAATGTGTGTCCCGCGTGGATCGTCGCCAGTGAGCGAATCACGAAGGATGGCGAGGGCCTCTCGAAGGCCCTGTGTCATCAGCGTCCGCTCGAAGAAGAGGTCCGCATCAGACTCGAACTCCTCGTCGTCGTCAACGTTGTAGAGTTTTACCTGTCCATCGATCTGCCCTTCTTCTCGAAGCTCACGGCTGAGGGTCACCGTGTCTTCGAGAGTGTTTGATAAGGATCCCGTCTGTGCCATCTTGATACTTAAACAAAGTTCAGTGGCACCCAATAAACACTATGGTCCCAATGAACAGAGCCGGAGGCTCAACAACAGTACTGCGTACCGATCCACGATTGTCGGTCACAAAACGTATTTTACGCACACCTGTTTCTACGAACGTATGAGCGGGTACGACCTCGTCGATATCGAGGTCACACACGAGTCTGCAGACGATCTCCTGGATTCGCTGTCTGAAGACGGTGCTGAGGGAGACCATCTACAGAGTATCCAAGCTGTGCGTCTCCAAGCCGGCCAACCGGACTCCGAACTTCGGTCGTTGAAAGAGCTGGACGAAAACTCCGTCAAGCTACTGGAACACCAAGTGGATGCGGCTTATCGGGCCCTCTTCGAGATGGACGGAAAAGCACTCCTGGCTGACGAAGTCGGCCTCGGGAAGACAATTGAGGTCGGGATGATTCTCAAGGAGATGCACTTCCGTGAAACGGACGAGTCCGTCCTCATCCTCACGCCCGCACAACTGGCCAAGCAGTGGCAGGCAGAGCTCCGTGAGAAGTTCGGACTCGACTTCATCTGCAACTACGACGACGAATTCGAGGACTTCGACGCCCATGACTACATCATTGCGAGCATCGATACTGCGAAGAGCGAGCGACACCGCCAGACGGTTCTCGACCGCGATTGGGATGTTCTGGTACTTGATGAGGCACACTACGTCAAGAACGAAGAGACGGACCGCTACGACCTGATTGACCGGCTCGCATACAACTACGCGTTCTTCCTGACTGCGACGCCGATTCAGAACGAACTGACTGACCTGTACAACGTCGTCTCGCTACTCCGCCCCGGACTGTTCGGCACACGCGATGTCTTCCACCAGTACTTCGTGAACAGCAATCAGGAGACGCTCGTCAACCGAGACGAGCTACAGGATCGGCTGAACAAAGTGATGATCCGGAACCGACGGGAAGACACGGACATCGACTTCACGGACCGGACTATCGACACACGGACGTTCGAGCCTACCCCAAAGGAACGCGAACTCTACCAAGCAGTCTCTGACTACGTCAAAGGCGCGTACAGTCAAGACCAGGGACAGAAGCTCGTACTGATGCTCCTTCAGAAGGAGGTCGTCAGCAGCCCGGTCGCGCTTAAGCGGACCATCGAGAAGCGACTCTACGAACAGTCGGAGCTCACGCACGCGGACGAACTGGAGACCATCTTGGATCTGATCGATGAGATCGATACGGTGACAAAACAGGAGCGGCTCTTGGATATCGTCGAAGAAGCCCGCGACAACGTCGAGATGGGGAGAGTCATCGTCTTCACTCAATTCCGAGCAACCCAACAGCAGATCCTCGACAGACTCGTCTCAGAGGGATACACAGTACACGCCTTCCACGGCGGTCACTCCAGCAGTGAGAAAGAACAGATTGTCGAGGATTTCGAAGAAGAGGGTGGAATCCTCGTTTCAACCGACGCGATGAGCGAGGGGCGAAACTTACAATTTTGCAACATGTTGGTAAATTTGGACTTGCCGTGGAATCCGATGCGTGTCGAACAGCGTATCGGTCGGATACATCGAATCGGGCAGAAGCGGGACGTCTTCATCTTCAATATGGCGTTGAAAGATACGATCGAGGAGTACGTACTTGAGCGATTGTATCATAAAATTGATCTATTTCAGCAGAGTGTTGGAGAACTGAGCTCGATCTTGAGTCGCTTGGAGGAATCGGGCACAAGTTTCGAAGACCAAATTTTCGAGCGGCTAATGAACGCTGATTCCGAAGTCGAGCTTGAGAACGACTTCGATGCGATGGCTGTTAACCTCCAGGAACAGCGCGAGCTCGCCGACAAACTTGAGGAGTTCAATAGCGGCGTGTTCGAAGGGTTTGACCTGGGGGAGAGCGATGACTGACGCTTCGATTACTGTCACGCAATCTGTGGTAGAGCAGTTCACAGAACGGTATCTCCGCTCTATCGGCTGTTCCATCGAGCGAAGTGACGATCACTGGGTGGTGTCGGTACCCGATGATACGGACACCGAGATCACCCACGGGAGACACACACTTGTCCGTGGGGAGGGTACTCCAGAGGATGACAGCACGAAACGGCTGAATCCGGAGAGTGCGTTCTTTCAACGGCTACTCCGTGAGGCGGGTGAACGGTCACCTTCTGGCAAGCTGTCGATAGAGAGTGAATCCGACATCGAGATCCCGGGGTGGATCCAAAACGGCGCTGTCGAGGTACAGGGCGCTCAGTTCACTCCGTACTACGACCGTACAGCTATCGTAATTCTCTTTCGTGTCGGTATCGAGACCGTCAGTGAATACCAGCAAGAGCTTCTCCGCGCCGTCGCTGTGGACGCACGGTCGGAAGAGCACCTGCCGAGATTGGCGGAGAGTTTCCTCGAACGAACATCGATAGAGGCCAACGAAGTCTTCGCTGGCAACTCACAATTGGCAAAGGAGGAGGCACGACCACTTCTCGATGCGGCTCGTGATCTGCTACTTGACGGAATACAACACCGACTCGACGAGATCCATCAGGAAGCCTCGCGTGCTGCAGATTCAGAAGTTGAAGAGTACCGCCAGATGCAACAACAGCGTATCCAGGAACTACAGGAGGAACACTCGAACTTGTCGTCGAAGATCGACGACCTAAGTGAGAAGATCAACACTGGAGACGAGGACTCACGCGTTCAAGCACTTCGAGAACGTAAAGAACTCAAATCGGAGTACGAGGAACTTGACGAGACGCTCGACGAGTTGTGGGAGCGTCGTGATAGTGGGTTCCCCGAGCGACAACGAGAAATCCGAGAGAGGCACTCACTCGACGTGAAGGTCACGCCGCTTACTCTGACTGAAATCGAGTACGAGCGAGGTGAGGTCGATTTCGAACTCATTGACGGTAACATAAATCAAACCGTTACTCTTGGATACGGGAGTGGGATCGGTGTAGCCGATACTGTCCGATGTTCGGCGTGTGAACAGGAGCTCTCTGAACACAACCCGATTCAAACGATTTCGAACGGTCTCGAATGCCGGAGTTGTACTGAATGACGCTAAGATACTTCTACTAATTTAAGTATATACTCGATGAAACTATCGTATTAGCCATTGGCGTAAATGTAGTGATACACGTATCAGAGGGCAGTATACTGTTGTTTCTAAGACTCGTCGGATTAATATTGTACCACTTCAATTACTTGTGACTGAGCACATTCAGTACTATAGATTAATAGCTCGAGAAATCTGCCTTCCTAAGTGAAACGAGCTTGTTCCCCGTATATCACCCTGGATTTCGTGTGTCCTTTCATCCACTATACCACCGGCTAAGCAGCTTAAAGTCGGCATTCAGAGCGAAGCTAGCCCTAGATTTATTGGGATAGTGTCTCTCTGATAATCTGTCTCCCGTCAAACCCGAGGCTCCTGAATACACACCCGCCTCGTTGGAACACAAGCAGGAGACAGAGAGTCCGACATGACCGCCGCGACCCACCCGATCGACAGCTGTACCGTTACTCCTGACTCCGCTCCTCGTGGAGCCCTGCCGCTGGTTGAGCCGCAGGCAGCACATCAAGCGTTCCTCACAAATAATCCGAACGTCCACTCGGTCGTGCTCAAACTCCCACACGTTGAGCGGCTCGTAAACCAGGGAGAGACTGCTGACTCGTACTTCCCAGACTCCATTGCGGTTATCACGACATCAACGTGCCGCGATGAATACTTAAGCGAACTTACAGTACAACGAGAGGCAGCTCTGATCCGGGCGTTCGATCCCACGGTACACATCCCGTTTGATGTGCCTGTGTATCGCTCTACATCGCGTGTGGAGCGTCGCGAGCGGATCCGCCAGCAACTCAGGGGGACTGCCCGCGTGGCAACGGAACTGGCTGACACGGATATCAGCCTCCTCCCATTGATAAAAGGCACCTGCAAGGAGGAGTGGCAAATCTACCATCGCTTCCTCCAACACAACGACATCCACGTTACCGCCATATACGGTACCCAATACTTCAGCAGCGGCGCGGGGCTGCGGCCTCTCAGGGAGGATATCATGACGATAGTCTCGATCATGCCGGATCTCGAAGTCATCCTACTCGGGTTGCTGTATCCACCGTACCTCGAGCAGCTTCCTCCACAGGTCATCGCAGCCAGCGGGTTGCATCAGTGGCGGACCCGCTGCGATCTTCGTGAGGGCTCCATCAAACAGACTCACGAAGAGTATGGCCGACTCAAATCGGAGGTCAACGCCACCCTCGGTGAGAGTCAGATGCCGCTTTCGACGTGGGTTGAGGATACGGGGGTCACCGCATGATGGGCGGTGGCTTCTCCACCGGTCACGAGTACCAGACTCGGGGCCGCGGAGTGTCCGGGCAAGGTTCCGGCGCTGGATCTGGAACGAGGATCGACACGTTCGTCGACGAAGGCGATACTGTCGACGACGCGTACGATGAGTTTGCTGAGGACACCACAATCACCGACCGGCAAGGAGAGACAATATCTGCCCGACGGGATGTCATCGTCGCAATCCTTGAGGAGGACCTCTCGATCAAAGAGTCACAACTTATCGGCTCGTTCACTCGCGGGACAATGGTGGGGCCGCTGAAGCAGGACTCCGACGCAGATATCATGATCGTGCTCGACGCGGATGAGCATCGACAATGGACTACTCAGCGCAACGGTGCCACGAACGCACTGCGGGCTGTCAAACGGCGTATCGAGAACGACCCGCGGTTCGCCGATACTGAGGTGACCATTGACCAGAACGTGGTGAAGGTACGCTACCACGACTCGACACTGGAGATCGCCCCAGCGTTTGACTACTCCGAGGTCCCGCACGCAGAGCACCCACGAGATGGGTTCAACCTATTCAACGACGCCAGCGATGGCTATGCGATCCCCGATACACACGGGTCCGATTCGTGGATGGGGACGAATCCTCGTGCCTATAAGAACGAATTCGAAGCGCGTGACCAAGCTCACGATGGTCGTGTCTCTGGCCTCACGCGGATGATGAAAAAGTGGTCCGACAACAATGAGGTCCCCGTTCGGTCGTACCACATGGAGATCATGGTCCACAACTACTTCGCTGAGAAGGCCCGGACCGGCGAACGCGTCCCCAGCAACTACCATGATCTCGCAATGGACTTCATGCAGTCGCTTCCTGACCGAGTCCGTTCGACGACACGAGAGCCAATCTACGACGAAGCGGTCGATGGGGGTATGTCACGTGAAGAGCGTGAGGCCGCTGCCCGTAAGGCAGAGTCTGCAGCAGACACGCTTGACGAGGCTGCGGCGGCGAAAGAACGTGGGGATACTGCAACGGCAAAACAGCGTCTGAAAACTGAGTATGGGGAGGGATTCCAGTGACCGGTGAGATTGAGGGGGACTCTGGACTCACTACAGACCTAGAAGACCGTGTTGTGAACTGTGCGGACAATGTACTGCACACGTATAAGGGCCACTTCGAGGCCGCCGACACATACAGCGACCGTGGAAGGCAGCTTGATTTCGTCACGACGTTCGGTGCTGCCATCCTTACGGTTGCGCTTATCTGGAACCAGGCCCCGGTCATCGTTCCGATCGGGATTGCAGTCGTCACTGCCGTTGCATCTGCGTACAAAACGATGACAAATCCAGATCAGACCGCGAGCAAGCACTATCGTGCAGGTGAGGCGTACTTACGGTTATTAGACGATATCAAGGACTACATCGCGCTTGAATTTAACGCAGATACTGAGTACGAGGAGTTGGAGCGCAGGTATCGAGAACTTGCTGAGCGGAGGCAGGATTTGAACGAGGACATGCCTCAGCTGAATCGGAAATGGTACGATCGTCTCGACGAGTCAACAATCTACGACGAGATTGAGACTACTGAGGAAGCGAAGCGTCGACTCCTCAACCGGTAGTCTCGCTAATTAAGCCACAGTAGGTGGGTTGGCTCTGTTGAAATCCTTCGGAATTGACATAGCGGAGAGCCGCTCTTCGCGCTGGTTTTTCGTCGATCCGGGTAGAAACTAGTATCACAGCAAATCGCAAGATATGGAGATGGTTTCAGCAGAGCCTGACTACTCTACTTCTCGTCTGTAGGAGGCGTTACCGACGATTTGACGAACCGATGGCGAGAGAACTGCTTCAGTTCTGGAAGGGAGTGAAGAACGCCTTCCAGTAGAGGACCGTCCACTTCGGTATTTCAGTACGACAGTGCCGTGCTGAATCAATTTCTCAAGGTCTGTTTCCTCTATCTCTTCCCCCACCTGTTTTCTGAACAGGTTGTTGTCTCCTCGGGTCACGTCCGAAATCCTATTGAGGTAGGGGTCTTCCTCGCAGTAGTCTTCTACTCGATTCATTACTCCTCTCTCCATCTTTTCAAGGCCGTCAGATAGGGCCTCTACGAGGTATCCGGGAACTTTCACGTACCAATACGAATAGGCTCTAGAGTTGTAGTGGTCGCGGAGTCCACCGACGGCTACGAGTTGTTCTTTAGCATCCTCAATATCCTCATCGGTGAAGCCGTGGTAGTCCAGCGTGTTCGACATACCCCGGGTTTGGATGCTGTATGCACTCTGACGGGAGTAGTCCTCCTCATACGTGCGCGCCAACTGTAGTACAGTCCAGTAGGCCCATCGCACCGGTGCTTCCGAATCAACGGCCTCACGAACCTGCTTTACAGCATGGTCATAGAA
This sequence comes from Halobaculum saliterrae, assembly GCF_009831625.1. Taxonomy (GTDB): domain Archaea; phylum Halobacteriota; class Halobacteria; order Halobacteriales; family Haloferacaceae; genus Halobaculum; species Halobaculum saliterrae. The sequence goes on from NZ_WUUS01000002.1 coordinate 213,921, forward strand.
CTCGTCATAGAACCCGCGAGTTTCGAGTATTTCCTCTACTTCGTCCTCTGTTGGACGGGGCAGATTCTCCCACCCATCTCGAATCTCCTTTGCCGCTAGTCGAGCCTCTTGAATGTCAACATCCGTACCGGAGAACCTTGCTTCGATGTTTTCCACATACCGGCGGTTTTGATTGAGTCGGTTGAGTTGTTCGAGACTGTATGCTCCAACAACGCCGTATTCGTCGATGACTTGATGACAGAACTCCTCTACCTCGGTCATCGCATCATGCTTGTAGTTGCGGACTTCACGCTCGATGAAGTCCCGGATCCTATCCGCCATGTCTGGAACCTCACGCATCTCCTCGCGCAGATCGTCATCGAGCCGGAGTGAGTAGTTTGCCATATTGCTACTACTGTACTACAGTAGTACGACTGTACTAATTAAAACTATTGCCGGTCAGAGACACTGTCAGGTTTAGCCAGGTCGGAGTTTGAGAATCTGAGAATTGTAGTTCTTTATTTGTAATCGGTCACCGACTTGCGTCCTGCATCTCACACGCTGTATTTGTCCATTACTGAAGATTTCAACAGAGTCGATGGGTTGGGATTTCGCAAGCTACCCAAACTCCCCCAACGACGGCTCCACAACCCCCGACACCGCCCGCTGAATCTGTTCTCGATCCCACCCAAGCGGCGACACCACACTCTCGGTAGCCCGAATCGCCTCCCGACGATACCATCCAACATCGTACCGCCCCAATGACTCGTGCCCTAACCGCACCCGCCCCAACCCAGTTGCATCATCATCCACCACGAGGTACTCGACGCGCTGGCCGGGCTCGAGCGCACAGTCCTTCCACTTCGCGCGCTTCAACGCCGCCACCGTCACCGTCTCGTAGCGGTACTGCTCAGCGCGCTTTGACACCCGCTGAGTCACCAGCAACTCCGACGGGTCAACGTCCCCATCCTCTAGCCGCCTGAGCCACCGCCGCAGCTCCCCGACGACGGCCTCAACGTCGTGGGTCCGGTCCAACGTTCGGATCAACGACGCCTGCAACCGCACAATCCACGCCGGCGTGTCGTCCTGGCGGCACTCGATCCCCCGCGTCTTCACCGCCTCACCCACACCCTCGTCCGGATACGACTCCCCACGTCGCCGGCCGAAGTACCGCGTCAGCGCCCCACCATCCCCACCGCGACGTGGACAGAAGGCGACCCACTCGAAGGCGCCCTCGTACTCCAACTCGATGCCCACCTCCTAGACAATCGCTTCGAGCGCCTGCCGGTCGGTTGCAACAATATCCGGCGCCGGCGTCACCCTGATCGACACGACGGAACTTTGAAACGCGTTCTGCATACGAACTGGCCGAGGAGCACCGCGACCTCTTCGAGCGGATCAACTAGTGTGATGACCCGACCATCGCGGTGCTATTCAGCACGGCGCCGCTGCGGAAACTAGACGCACACAACGGGAACGAAGGCCACTACCGATTTGATGAGATCCACCTCGTACATCGACGCATTCCACGGGGGCACAGATCGATGACGACCCTGTAGAACGAACGTGACAGGCTCGATATCCGTATCAGGGACTCAGCAGCCAGTGACCAGAGCCGTCACTCGGATCCTTCGCCGCCATCGGGAACAGCTTGCCCCTCGCTTCCGTCGACATCGTCGACGATGTCCTGAAAGTAGGCACGACTGTCGTAGTCACTCGGGTCGCCACCGAGTTCGTCGGCCAGGTACTCACGGATATCCTCCCGCTGCTCACCCATCTTCTCGCGGGCGGCCTCGATCTCGTCGTCCGTCACCGGCTCCGGATCCCGTACCATTTCTCCTACCTCCTAAGATACCGTTCGAGGGTCTGGAATTAGTGGTCTTCGGCGTGGTTGAGCGCGACGCCGGCCGGGTGGGGCTCGGTCACGAACTCTGTCGTGTCCTTCTCACCCTCCTAGCTCTGTTGAGGTCCTATGATTCAGATACTATCTGTGGTGAACCAGCCGCTCAGTGGATCTGCGGACCAAACGTGACTCCGGAATCTCACGAGCAGAAAGCATAGTAGCAGACTCATCAATTGAGTATCGATATGTCCTACACGGTTGCCCGCCGGTTCGAGGTGTAGACGGGGTTCTTGCCAGCCACGCGTGTGCTGTTACTCGCGGCTCCCAATTGCGTAGATTCGCCCATCGGCAACCCCGACATAGCACATCCCGTGCGCTAGTGCGACCTCTGTGTCCATCACGTACCCCGCCATTCCGATATCGGGGACGGTGATTTCGATGGTCCATGCCCGGCTGTCACTCGTCTCGTAGGCAACGACGGAATCACTCCGTGGGACGACCACACCACCGTCGCCGGCAGCAGGCGGTTGGTCGTCTCCGGTTTCGTCTGATTGCCACCGAATGGATCCATCAGCGATGTCGATCGCGACGAGGCCACCGTGATGGGTAGTCACGTACGCCGTCTCGCCTGTGACTGCTGGTGACGGAATCGCGTTCCCGTAGTCGTCGTCGACGACGGTTGTCCGCCACAGCACGGTTCCATCTGCGGTATCGGCGGCAACGAGTTCCTCGGCGATGCCCGGGACGTACAGGCGGCCGTCGGCGACCGTCGGGGTGCCCTGAATATCCGGACAACACTCGTCTGGGGTGGCGATCTGGTTGCTCCACCGTCGATCCCCAGTCGTCGCATCGAGTGCGGCAATGCGCCCATCGGTTAATCCGACGTAGACCCCCTCGCTGTCGGCGCAGGGTGCTGTGTAGCACTCCCCCTCAATGGCTGTCCGCCACTGTTGGGTACCATCCAGCGTGTAGGCGTACACTGCGTTATCCTCATCTCGTGTCGCCAAGTAGCACGTGCCGTCCACAACTGCTGGCGAGCCAGTTACATCCGGAATCGTCTCCGTCCAGTGGGTCGATCCGTCGATACGAGCGAGTGCCGTCAGCACCGCCTGCTCGTAGTCGGGCCCTCGTGTGACAACCAATAGCGTCTCGTTGACGAGCGCAAGGCCCGCGACACGGCCTGTTCCGAGTTCCACGTCGAGTTGCTGCTCGCCGGATTCGGCGCCGAACCCTGCAAGGTAGGCTTCCGAGTGCTCGGCATCATCTGGCGATTCGACATAGGCGATGTAGACCCGGTTCGGACCGGCGATCGGCGCCGTTGCGCTATGGGGGTCAGTCCCCGGACGGCGAAGCCAGGCGACATCGACGTCGCCGTGGGGGACTGTGGAGGTTGCGTTTCCAGTTCGGCCACCATCGTGACCGTCCTGCAGCCAGCGGCCAGCGGTGCTGTAACTCGCAGTGTATGCGTCGTTCGTGAACGGTTTCGGAACCGACTCGCCACCAGAGCGACCGGGAAGGTTCGGTGCGGTACAGCCGGCAAGTGACAGAACACCTCCGCCGGCCGCCGTCTGTTGGAGGAGCTGTCGACGCGTCAGCGGGACCATACCCCCTGTGGCTAGCGCTGTGGTAAACCCCTTCTGGAGGGACAAACAGCTGGTAGCGCCAATTCGGACCCCCTCAAAAGCCCCCCGGCGCTCGACGACCGCGACTCGCAAAAACGCTTAGCGGAAAGGTCGTTTCGGTCGATGAACAGGCATTCGAGAACGCGGGCGGTCAGGTGGTCGATGGAGATGGCTTCCCGGTCGTTGACGAGACGCCGGCGTTCGTGGCGACCATCAACCTCTGGCTGACACGAATTGACGGCACAGTCCAGCTGCCAACAGAGCACGACACAGTTGATCATGAGTCTTACGAACCGAATGATTATGACGACGACCCCCATAGTGAGGCGTAAGAATGGCCGCTGAAAGTGAGCAGCCCGTGACTCCCGACAAGATGTCCGCCGAGGAGGCACGGCAATACCTCATGCGGTTCCTTGGCCACCAGGACCTCGACGAGCATGAGGAAATCTACGACGAACTCGCCACCGAATAAGACGGAAGAAGGCAGTCTCTCGGCGTCCACTCGTTCTTCGATACTACTGTTTGGTCCCTCCCAGGATCTATCTCAACAAAAACATCTCAGAGTTCAGTGGGTACAGCGCCCGGAGGTCCATGTACAAATCCGCGAGAGGCTTCGGGTCTTGACTTCGAGGCGGTTTACAGGCCAGTCGCGAGGAAGGGCGATGGCTGACCCATTCCGTAGCCGCGGCGGTGGCGAACGCCTCAACGGCGACTGTTCGGGCACAGCAAGATACGTTGGAGGAACAGGTAGACTGATCGAAGCACAAGATGAAGTATGAATAATTTCTCAAGAAAACTATTTGACTCCTCCATGCGTTAACTCCCCTATGACCGAGACGTGGGATGACGTCAACGAGCAGGTCAAATCTGACTGGAAATCAGAGACCACGCCGTTCGAGCGGGTCTACGAAATCGTCGAACAGACCCACGACGGGCAGTCGGCCGCCGAGATCGCCGATCGCGCACTCGTGAGCGAGCCAACCGCACGTCGACACTGCAAGACGCTCGTGAACACGGGCTTCGCCGAGACGGAACCAGACGGCCAAACAACGCTGTACAAGCGCAACAGCGACCGGATCTTGATGTCTCGGATCCGTGAGCTGCGCGAGGAAGTCGATCGGTCGGAGCTACTCGACAGTATCCAAGACATGAAAGCCGAGATCCGGCGCTACGAGGACCGCTATGACGTGGTGTCGCCGGAGGGACTCGCCCAGCAGCTCGACGCCGACGAGACGGACGGCTGGGACGACCTCACCGCCTGGCGCACGACGCGGCAAAATCTTGCCGTCGCGCAAGCCGCACTCGCCTACGACGAGGCCAGCCACCAGCTCGCCGTATGAGCAAGGACGACCGTGCCGGCGAGTTCGGGCCGATCTATCTTCCGGCCCTCCAGCGGATTCGTGGCCTCTGGCTCGAACTCGAACCGCTTGTCGACGAAACAGCGTACGACGACGACGTCGCCCCCACGGAACTGCAGATCAATCTCGAAGATGGACTCTGCGACGCCGACAGTGCTCGGCTCGACATCCAGTGGAGCGAACTGGAGATGTATTCGTTCCAGTACGTCGATAGCGACGACGTCAACTGGCGCTTTGATCGCCACCCGAATACACACGCTCCTGAGATCCATTTCCACCGTCCGCCTGAAGCCGTGACAAGGGACGCCGAACCGTCCTGTATCGACGTGACCGAGGTCTCACTCGTGACGCGTGCCGTCCATGCGATGTGGCGGGCTGCGTACGAGGACGACGACATGGAGCAGCTGAATAGCGTATCAAACCCGCCGTGAAGCGGCATTAGCGCATTGCGCGGTCAGCCACGTCTATTCTCTGCAACACGCGCGCTATCGGCGCCGAATTACGTTGCTTGTGTTGGGCGTGCGTTCGGAGCGCTTACTCCTCGGCGACCTCGTCGAGCGGGATCCGCTCGACGCCGACCGAATCGTACGCCCGGTCCGTTGAAAGGACGGATTCGCCCTCGACATGGGCGATTCCGGCGTGGACAGCGTCGAATGGTGTAAGCTCCTCCTCGTCGATGAACGCCGTCGCTGCGAGGAGTGCGTCCTCATGCTCGTCCGGTTGGACGGGGATGAGCTCCAGGAGGTTCGGAATCACTTGCGTGACGGGAAGCGTGTACTCCGCGTCCTTCTCGTCGTAGAAATAGACGAGAAACTCCACATAGGTCGCGATCGACGTGTGGACGTCGTACTCGTCGAGTGCTGCCTCGGCGTCCGCTTTCAGCCAATCAGAGGGTTTCGCGAGCGCAAACAGAAAATCGCTTTCGACGTACATCCCGGGTTACCGTGTCTGTCCCGCGGCGTCGATCTCCTCGCGTTCAGTCGCGACCTCCCCGCGAGCCTTCCGCCGCGCCTCGGCTTTCAGCTCGTCCGACGGCGTTCCCTCTAGGCGGTCGCCGACGGCGTCCTCGACGGCCGCAAGAGGATCGTCGGCGATCGGAAACAACGCGACGTGTGTCGGGAGTTCGACGATCCGGTATTGCTCGCCGAACCGTTCGCGGACGTCCTTTGGTAGGTAGATTCGCCCGCGGTCGTCGGTGTTCGTTGCCATGGGTGTGTGTACGTTCACGCTTGGGAAAGGTCTTTCCCGTATTTCTCTTGGCTTTCCCCGATGTTGCGGCGGTGTGCTCCCCTCCCTGACGGTCCGCTAGGTGCGCGGGCGAACGCCGTCGGATCGACATCCGCGATGACGTACCAGGGTCGGCGTCGAGACGGACGATAGCGCACGTCCTCACACCCAGCTTGATTCGTCAATCGATTGTGAATGTCGCGGAGGAGGGTTCGCTGTGTGTAGCGGTTGCAACCGGCGAGAAAGATCATTCTGTGCGGAGGGAGGATTAGCTCGTGGCGCGGTCAGCCACGTCGATCCGACGCCTTGCTCTGCTACCTCGCGACGCACGGCGAACTCGACGCCGACCGGCTCCCGGAGTGGGATGAGTTCCAGGAGCTGGCGGCTAACTACGAGATGCGACTATCTTGAGACCGAACATCGTCGCCAGACGTGGCGTCTGCCAGCGTCAGTTCGGATCGTAGGGATTCGTTGCTGTATCGAGTCGATAGATATCCTCGACTGCGTCAAAATCATCGTCGAATGCATACAGGTAGCCGAGTCCCTCGGTTTGCATATACGCGATAATGCAGGCATCGACGAAGGAAAGCAGTTCGTGTTGGCGAAAGAAGGACTTCGCTGTCGCGAGGGCGTCAGTGGTGAGTGAGTCGATGTGGAAGCGGGCGTTTTCTTCGGTTCGATCGAGGAGATCGACGGCTGCGTCGTGGCCGGCATGGGTCGTGAGGCCGTTGAGCGTTTCAGCGAGTACGTAGTCGAGGACGACTGCCTCCGGGAGCGTTCCATTGTCGATGCCGTGGAGCACGGGAAGCGCGGCATCGTGGGATCCATCCCGTCGGTATGCGGCGGCAAAGAGGACTGTCGTATCGATGAGTGCACGAGGCATTTACTCGACGTCGACGCCCCAGGCGTCGTGATCGCTTGTGGCATCGGTCTGCTGCTCACCAGCGTAGCCGTCGAAGTCGGCGAACGTGCCCGTTTGCTGTTGGATTACTTGGACCCGAATGCTCCCGTCGTCTTCGAGATGCCAACGGAGTTGATCACCATCGTCGATATCGAGCTCCCGACGAATCCTGGCAGGGATATTTGCTTGGTTTCCAGACACCTTGCTTTCGGCGTCGATTCTGTCGCTGCTCATACCTCCCGGTATGTGGCCGACGGTGAAAGGCCTAGTGTGGCGCAACACTACCCAGTCCCAAAAGAGCGATTCCGACGAAGAGGATGGTTATCTACCCAACCTCCCCCAGCGACGGCTCCACGACCCCCGACACCGCCCGCTGAATCCGCTCGCGAACCCACCCCAACGGCGAGACCACACTCTCGGCAGCCCGGATCACATCGTGCTAGATCTGCTACCCGCCCCCCAGCGACTCATGTCGACCCGACGCGTCCACCACGACGACACATTGAAACAGCGCCTCCGTGAGGCAAATGCGTGCCACTTCGGGAGGCAAAATCCATCGACACCCTCGCTGCGGACACACGCGAGGCCAAGCTCACACTCTCTGCGGATCCACCACTCACACTCGCACTGGACCGCCACACCAGTACCCCACGCCTCGGCCGCGCCAGTGCAACACCGCGAAGTTACGCCGCAAACGAGTTCGTCCCCAGCGACCGCCGACGGCTGTTTACACACCTTATCAACGACACGAGCCTCACATGGAAGCAGGCCCACCGGGCGCTCGACCGGTGTCTCCAGTGTTGGGACGCAACGGGGTCACTCGACAGCATCACCGACTATCCAGAGTTCGACACGCCGCAATTCCATACCACTCGCGACATCCTCCAAGCGGCCGATTCGAGTTACCACGATCTCGAAGCTACGAAGCTCCCCGACAGCACCGATGTGGCGGTGATCAACGAGGCGGGACTGAGCCCTCTCGACCGTACTCTCCTCCCCAATTCCTACAAGCAGGTCGACCCCTTCACCGGTGACACGACCTCCCTCCCTCAGTTTCACGTTTTCCCCTCCACCTCGGCGATCGTCGACGCGCTCATCACGCAACTCGATGCCCACACTGCCGAGGCCGTCGGGATCGTCCTTGACGAGTCGAGTCTCCTCAGTCCGCTCGTCGAGTCCGCACTCGAGACCGCCGGCATTCCGTATCAAGGTGGCCCAGGATTCATCGACGACTCCGATGTCCGGACCTTCCTTCGACTTTCCGACGCGGTCTTCACCGGCAGTGATCTGCGCGTTGCCGAACTACGCCCGCTCATCGAACGACTTGGCATCGACCTCGCAAGGACTGCTGATCACCGTCGTGTCGATCGTGTCGACATCGGCTCTGCCTACGAGCAGTTCGCCGACGCGCTCCACACAGGCACTGTCGACGACGCAATATCGACGTACGAACTGGCCGCCGAGACCTCACTCACCCACCTTCGCGAGGAGTGTGCCAAGCTCGGTCTCCTCTCGACAGCGTTCACGCCGCAGCGACTCACCCAACTCCGGTACTATATCGAGTCATTCGACATCCCGGTCGACCAGCCGAACGAAGGAATACTATTGACCGACGGCGCGGCAACCAGCTACGTCGACCGTCCGGTCGTATTCTATCTCGGCTTAGGAGACGGGTGGGCACAACAACCCCCAGACAAACCGTGGATCGACCCGGTCGAACACGTCCAGCAAGACCTCGACCGCTTCGAGATCCTCCTCCAGAACGGGCAGGAGCGACACTTCCTCGTCCAAGCATCGCAGGCCGACGCAGACACCTCCCCGTGTGTGTACTTCCAAGACCTCGTGGAGCACTCCGTCGAGTCGTTCAGTGACCTGCCGCACACGACCCACGGTGCTGACGCGACGCGGGAGAGCGTCGGGACCCCGTTCGTCGCCCCCGACAAACCGGACACAGACCCCGAGCCACCGGAGACGATCAGCCAGTCCACCCTCCAACGCCTCGCCAACTGTCCCCGTGAGGAGTTCTTCCACCGACTGGTCGAGTCACCGACGACGATCCCGATGGCTCGCGGCACCGTGATCCACGAGGCCGCAGAGCTGTGTGTCACGCATCCGGATGCGGTTCGCGAGCGGCACACTGAGGTCGTCGACGCGATGCTCGACCAGATTCGTGCGTACGCGACGACGGCCCGCGAACGAGTCGAACGAACGCAGTGTGAGATTGCACTCAAGACGATACAGCGATATCTCGACGCCCGTCCGCCGACCGACACACCGCACGAGACGTACAGCGACCGCTCGCAGTCCAACAACCTCGCCGACCGGCTGGGACTCACTGTCGACTCTCCACTCACCGAGCGGTGGTTCCAAGCCCCGGACATCGGACTCCACGGCTTCGTCGACCTGCTCCATTCGGAGACGGCGCTCATCGACTACAAGACCGGCTCTAAGTCGTCGGCTGGAAAGCTGCGCCAACAGGCGGCACTCGACCCGCTGCATGACGAGCCGAATTTCCAAGCGGCGGCGTATCTCGCCCAACATCGCCGTGAAACCCCCGACCAGCCACTGGAGATCCGATTCGTCCACCTTCTCGAACATGACACGCAACTCGCCCGTGGCGACACTGTCCCGCTTGATGAGCTGGTCACCACGGTCGAGTACCTGCCCTGTACGTTCGGCGAGTTCGCCGCCCGCCGCGAGGCGTTCGACGCGGTCACCGACTACGCCGACTCCAACGACCGCGTGAAAGCACTCGACCCGCTCGGGTACGACGCATATCGCGAGTTCTTCGAGTCACACGACCTTCCACGTGAGGGGGTCGACCCGGAGCGACGGGAGGCCATTATCCAATCGTTCATCGAGTACACCAAAACCCGGGTCAAGGACACGAAATACGTCGAACGCGGCTGTCGCTCAGCCATTGAGGATATCGACGGCCTCGTGGGCGAGCGCTACCTCACGGAGGACCTGGACGCCTTCGAAGCGTTCGTTACCGCCCAACGCGAGCGCCTCGCAGCTTATCGGGAGGAGGGCTTCCCCATCCGCACCAACGAAGACGGCCCCAACTGGGATCGCGTCGACGCCCAAGATCTGGTGATCGACGATGTCTGAGCCGACTCCGAACGAGAACCAGCAGCGACTCATCGAGTCTACCGACGGGATCTATCGTGTCGACGCCGGCGCCGGGACCGGCAAGACGTTCGGGATCACCCGGCGGTACGCCCACATCCTCGACTCAACCGACGCGACACCTGAGGACATCCTCCTGGTCACGTTCACTCGCAACGCCGCTCGAGAGATGCGCGAGCGTATCGTCCAACAAACGGACTACGACCTCCGGGAACTCCAAGGCGCGCCCATCAGCACCTTCCACGCCTACTGTTTCCGACTGCTGCGTCGCTACGGGCACACTGTCCCCGAGACGCTGGGCATTGACGACCAGATCCCCGACTCAATCGACCTCATCGAGGAGCCAGTTCGCGAACGGCAACTGTTCCAACGGTTCATGTCCACCTTCGCCGACGACCATCCGGAACACGCAGACATGTTGCGTATCTTCCGTGACCCCGCCACGCTCCACGCGCTCGTCGGCGAGCTCGCTGCAAAAGGCGTTATCCCCACCCGTGACGGCTGGTTCCGGTCGACTGCTGGGCCACTCCACGGAGACCGCGAGGCGTTTTTCGACACCGTCGCCGACGCAAACGCCCCAGGCGAGGGGGCCTCCGGTCCGACCAACAGCGACGCACGAGGGTCAGTCAGCGGGTGGGACGCGAGTGAGTACGCCCCGGACGCTCCCTCGAAAGCCGAGGTCCACGACGATCCACAGGTCGATCTCGGTGTCATCGAACGCGCCTACGACGAGGATCGGACAGCGCTGGTGGCGTTCGTCCACGACGTCTACCACGAATATCTCGCCTACGCGCTCCGGAACGACTACCTCACGCAGGGGTTGATGCTGGCGCTGGCGTTCGTCATGCTGTGTGACCGGCCGGTAGTTCGCGAGCAGGTCGCCCACGAGTACGTGATGATTGACGAGTTTCAGGACACGAACGAGCTCCAGTTCAAGATCGCGCTGCTGCTTGCGGACACGAACAACCTCTGTGTTGTCGGGGACTGGAAACAGTCGATCTACGGCTTCCAACACACCAGCGTCGAGAACATCACCGCGTTCGACGACCGACTCGAGCGGTTCACCCGCGAGTTGAACGCCGACCGAACCCGCATCGACTACCCCGTCGAGTCGGTCACCACCATTCCGCTGTACGAGAACTATCGCTCCTCGGCCTCGATCCTTGAGTTCGCGGAGCAGAGTCTCTCGATCCCGGCGACGTACAGCGAAGACGTGGATGATCCGCTGGCGGGCGAGCGCTCGCTCGCGGCGACGAATCACGTCGACAACGCACGGATCGACGCGTACCACGCATCGAACGAACACGAACTTCTCCTCGATCGGATCCAGCTGGTCGTCGGCAACGACGACTACGCAGTTGAGGTCACCGACGACCCGCAACCGGACCCCGATGCCACCGCTGCACAGCAGGAAGCAGCCGAGCGCGAGCGACTGGGTGCGCCGTCGTACGGAGACATCGCTGTGTTCACCCGAACACGCGCGTTCGCTCGGGAGTTCCTCGCCGTCGCCGACGAGTACGGCGTTCCGGTCGCCTACGAAGGCGGCGTTGAGTTGTTCGATACCCCAGAGGCGAAGCTCGCACTCGCGTGGTTGCGGATCGCCGAATCAAACGCCCGTCGTGGGTGGGCCGTCGTCCTTGAGCGCGCCGGCTACTCGTTCGATCGCACGGAGACGATTCTGGATACCGAAGCGTATCCCGACGCGATGGTGCAGTTCCGCGAGGAACTTGCAGCGATCGACACGCTCGGGGGCTTCCTTCGACGCGTCTTCGACCGCTACGGACGCACCAGCGCGTACGCTGATGCGCTCGTCGATCACCTTACGAGCCTCTACGAGACCAGCACGCTCACGCGGGGCGAGGCGATCCAGTACATCGAAGCCAACCTCACTGCGGGGACCACCGTCGAGATCGAGACAAGTCCGGGCGAGGACGCCGTCACCCTGCAGACCATCCACGGTGCAAAGGGGCTCGAGTACCCGATCGTCATGCTCGCAAACCTCAACGACCGCGCGTTCCCACATTACGGCCAGCCACCCGGCTGCCCGATCGTCTACGATGACGAGTTGGGACTTCGCCAAACGCGGGCATACAGCGACGCGGGCGCCCATCCGCACGTCTACCCGCATTGGCCGACGAAGCTATTGCAGTCGATACAACCGTCGACGTACGATGAAGAGCGGCGCCTGCTGTACGTCGCGATGACGCGTGCGAAACGACACCTCCTGTTCACCGCTGGGGACGACCCAAGTCGCTTCATGGACGGGCTCTCAATCGACGCGACGACAGTCGAGCCGGCACCCGAACACGTCACGGTCGATCGAGACGCTGCCACGCCGTTCGAGACGACGATCCCCGACAGTAGCACCGTCCCGCGACGCCTCAGTGTCCACGATATCATGGACGACAGCGTCTACGAAGAGCGCGACGGCGGTCGTGGGACGGACTTCGGAACCGATGTACACGACTTCGCCGAGGCGTACGCGCTCGACGAACCCGTCGAACCGAGCAACGACGACGAGCGCGCCGTCGCGACGCTCATCGACGATCTCGATGGGGAACTCATTCCGGAAGAGCCTGCGTTGCTACCGCTGCCCGGCGACCCACAGGTGACGCTCGCGGGGATCATCGACCTCGTCCACGTGACGGCCGACAGCGTCGAGATCATCGATTACAAGACCGACCCCGACCGGCTGGCCCACGACGAGTACCGAACGCAGCTGAGTGTGTACTACCACGTGCTCGCAAGTGTGTACCCCGACCGGTCGATTCAGGCGACTGTCTTCTACACACAGACCGCTACGTCGGTTACTGTCGATCCGGTTTCGATCGACGAACTCGATCGGCTATCGAGAGGGCGACACCATTGACAACTCTACAGAGATCAAGGCAGAGTGCCTCGGGGCTTGACCCCGAGGTACTTCACACTACATTGCCCTGAATTCACTCGAACACGCGTCGGGCATACCGGTAGATTGGCGCCTCAAGCCAGTCGCGTTCCGACGCCATGTGCTCGAATGCAGCCTCCGCTTCGGACTGGGTGAGTACCTCACGGTCAGTAAGCGCACGGAGGATCAGCGGTGACACGGCAACGTCGCCCGGTACGAGCGGTCGGAGTTCCGGTAACGCCCGATAATCATCCGTGATCAGGAATGGGGCCTCCTGTGCACGCGCGAGGGCGACACAACTGGCTTCCCCATCGTCGATACGGCTCGTGGTGAAGGCTTCTCCGCTCCTGTCGAAGACGTCGAACGAGTCGCGAGAATCGAGGATCGCAGTTGCGGCAGTACCGTGGCGATCAGCATACTCCGCAGTCTGCTCGAGCTCATCGAGGACACAGTCAGTCGTCGCAACGTCGAACTCCGCGAACACAGACCCGTATACTGACGTGACGCCAAGCGAGACAAACGCGCTCGTATCGACAACGAGCATTACAGGTCCGCGAGTTTCTGAGCCAACTCGTCACCTTGGTCGAGTACTTGCTTGGATGCACGGACGGACTCCGCGTCTTGGCGCCCGATAACATCGACAAGCGCGTCGAACTCGATGTGGTCCTCAAGATACAGCTCGATAACTCCCTCCCGAAAGTCCGCTTCAGACTCCATCTCAGTCAGGTACTGCCGAAGCGCTTCGATGAGAATCTCTGTCCGATCCTTGTGGGTCACTTCCGCCGCGATATCGGCTTGGGTGACTAACTCCTCAGGAAGTCTGAAATTGACGCGCTTCGTACTCATGTACATACATTGTATGCACGGACACATAGATGCTTCGTCATCACCACTCACGTGGGCGCTACTCAAATGCGGTCAGCGACGGCTCCACAACACCTGACACCGCCCGCTGTATCCGCTCGCGATCCCACCCCAGCGGCGAGACCACACTCTCGGCAGCCCGAATCGCCTCACGGCGATACCACTCGACATCGTACCGACGCAACGACTCAAACTCCAGCCGCACCCGTCCCAAGCCCGTCGCGTCATCATCCACGACTAGATACTCGACGCGCTGCCCGGGCTCAAGGGCACAGTCCTTCCATTCTGCACGCTTCAACGCCGCCACCGTCACCGTCTCGTAGCGATACTGCTCGGCGCGCTTCGAGACGCGTTGCGTCACAAGTAACTCCGACGGGTCAACCTCACCGTCTTCTAACCGCCTAAGCCACTGCCGTAACTCACCCACCACAGCCTCCACGTCATGTGTCCGGTCCAACGTCCGGATCAACGCCGCCTGCAACCGCGCGATCCACGCCGGCGTGTCGTCTTGGCGGCACTCGATGCCCCGCGCCTTCACCGCCTCATCCACACCCTCATCCGGATACGACTCCCCACGTCGACGGCCGAAGTACCGCGTCAGCGCCCCACCATCCCCACCGTGGCGCGGACAAAACGCGACCCACTCGAGGCGCCCTCGTACTCCAACTCGATACCCACTCAGCACTCACCTCCTGGGCAATCGTATCAAGCGCCCGTTGGTCGGTTTCAGCAACCTCTGGCGTGGGCGTCACCCAGATCGAATCGACGATTCCGTGGAGCACGCGCCACCCGCCCGCTTCCAGTGCAGCTTTCGCATCTAACAGGATCTCTCGGGCAAACGCGTTGATTGCTTGGTGGCACTCGATGCGCCCGTACTTCGCGTTCGAGAAGCCCTGATAGCCGAAACACGACACGAGGATCCACTTGATCGCCGCCGAGCGAAAGAACTCCGGGCGCCACGCCTGCTACGTGATCGACACGCCGCGCTTGCTTACTACTGTGACGGTACGTCGGGATGAAGCTCTCTATCAGCAATATCGGGGAAGATGTAGGCACCGATCTCCGAGAGCAGCGTCTCCTCGGCGCGCTTAATATGCTCTCCGGCTGTCGACCGGTGGACGCCCAACAGGGACGCGATGTCGTCGACCGTTACGTGTTCGTCCGAAGTATAGTATCCCAATTTCAGCGCGGTCTCGAACGCAGCCAGCTGTTTATTAGTAAGCTCCGACCGAAGCGCCTCATGCTGGATAGCGTGTTCCTCAGTGATCGGACCTACGTCCACGTTCCTGACCAAATCGACGTTGTTGTTCCGGGTCTCGAGCAGGTCTACGAGATTCTTGAGTTTACATTTCCGCTGCATGTACACCATCCAGTGTTCGATACCGTGTTCCACAACAACGGTCGAATACTGAAAACAGCCGGTTCTGTCGATCAAGCTAAGAATCGAGGGGTTGTCGGCCGAATAGTCGATCTCGCTGATGAAGTACGTTCGTCGAGCGTCGGCGGCCGAGACACGCTCGAGCCCGACTGCGGCCTCGTGGTCGCGATAGTCGCACGCGAACTCGTCGATGGCCTCATCATCCCCCTCGAGTGCGAGGAGTCGCTTGGCGATGCCATCTGACACCCTGACACGGGAAACATTTTCGAGCCGTACGGCCGGATGATCGGCGGAAACGTCCGAAACCGGGCAGCCGTGATGTCTTATCGCCAGTTCTGCCTCCCACATCGTTGGACATGACTTTTCTCTAACCATTCGGGGATATAGTTTGTCATTAACACACATACACCATAGGCCGGTCACCGCTGTGATCCTAGCGAATCCAGATATGTCTGGCCGAACCATTACTCCCAGTGAACGTAAGTGAATTATTGACATGCGTGGTGTTGACAAGGAGGACCTCGAAGGTCCACAGATCGACCGCCGGACGGTGACGAAACTTATCGGAGCGTCAGGCATGGCCGGTCTTGCCGGCTGTACTGGCGGGGAAAGCGATCAGTCGACGAGCCAAGGAGGCGACGAAATGAGTACCTCGGGGAATACGACTGTCACCCCTGAGAGTACAGGAGGTTCCATCGAGGCCGGCTGGGCGTTCGACGCCGTGGAGGTACTCGACCCTCACTACGTCGACTTATACCAACAGATCACGATCTTCTCGAACATTTTCTCGGGGATCGTGAAGATCGATCGCAACGGTGAGATCGTCGGCGACGTAGCAAGCGACTGGACGCTCCCGGACGACACGACCTACGAGTTCACGATCCGTGAGGGAGTCACATTCCACAACGGCGACACCCTCGATGCTTCGGCTGTCAAGTGGTCGATAGAGCGCCTGATGGGGCTGGATGATTCTCCCCACATCGGGAAGGTCTCCGACATCGAGAGCGTTGAGGCGCCTGACGCGACAACTCTTCGCATCAACCTTTCGAGTCCAGTCGCGCCGTTCATTACCTTCCTCACGCGCGGACCGGGGCGTGCGGGCACCATCGTCAACAAGACCGCAGTCGAAGAGGACCCCGAAGCCTACCGTCGCTTCCCGGTAGGATCGGGCCCGTTCGAGCTCACCGATCGCTCGACGGGTGAGTCGCTGACGCTGACGGCGTTCGATGACTACTGGGAGACAGACGAGGAGGGCAATAGCCTGCCATACCTCGACGAGGTGACGATCAACCTCATTCCCGAGCCGTCGACGATGTGGAGCGCCATCTCAACCGACGGGATCCAGTACGCCGACGAACTCCCGCCACAGAACGCTAGGCAAGCACAGGGGGGCGGTGGCAGCGTCGACGTAGCGGGCGTGAGTTCCGGCGAGTGGTCCTGTATGGCGATGCTGTGCAACGATCCTGGGTCCGAAGAGTGGGCCACGCGCCAGTCGTACGCAAGCGGCAACGACCAGCCGACGGACTACTGGGAGGACAAAGAGATCCCGACGACGAACAAGAAGGTCAGGAAGGCGGTCGCGATGGCGATCGATCGCCAAGAACTGGTCGAGAAGGCGTACTTCGGGTTCGCCGAACCGGCCCACAGCCTGATCAATCCCGCGATCGCATGGGCCTACGAAGCACAGCCGGATAACGCGCAGATGCACGACCCTGAGCGGGCACGCGAGCTGCTCGATGAGGCCGGCTACACCGGGGAACCGCGGTTCAGCGGCCGGATCCTCGGGACGCCTACGGATGAGCGGGTGATGACCGTCCTTCAGGAGCAGCTGTCGAACGTGGGTATCGAGGCTGAGCTTGACGTCCAGCAGGAATCCTCCTACTGGGACAACATCTACCTCTACAACCACATGTTCGCGATGTACGGGGGCGGCGGCGACATCGACCCTTGGATGTCGTGGTGGAAGCAACTCGGGACCCCGACGGAAGAGGGCTCCTTGGGTGCCTGGCAAAAGAACCTCTACTCCAACGAGGACTTCGACGAGGCGCTCTCGCAGTCGTTCATGACGCCGAACAAAGACGAACGGATCGAACACATCCGGCAGGCTGAACAATACTTCCTGGAGGACGCACCGTTCGCGATGACGACGTTCCCGCTAACGCCGAAGGGCAGTGTCTCTGCACTGCAGAATGTCGGTAACCAGACTGGGTTGAGCAACTTCCACCGGGCGTTCCTCGAACAGTAAGATGGCGTTGGGACAGTTTGGGGATCGTTGGGCGCTGGCCGATGGGGGTGGGTCGTAGTGGGCATGCGACGCTACGTCGCCAAGCGGGTCGCCCACGCGGCGGTTGTGATCTACATCGTCGCGACGATCGTGTTCTTCGCGGTCAGGGCTATTCCCGGTGACCCTGCCCGGGTACTGCTGGGCGGGGACGCCAGCGCAGAAGCTATTGCCGCTCTCCGTGAGGATATGGGCTTGACTGAACCATTGTATGTCCAGTACTTTCGGTGGGTCAGTCGTATCTTCCAAGGCGATCTGGGAACGTCGGTGTTCAGCGACCAGAGTGTCCTTCAGATGCTCATGGGTGTTGCCGAGCCGACGTTGAGTATCGCTGGCTTGGGAATGGTGATCGCATTGTTGATCGCGATCCCCGCGGGGATCACCAGCGCAGTCAAACGGTACCAGTGGGAGGACTACGTCGCGACGGGCGTGTCGTTCCTCGGGATTAGCATGCCAGGCTTCTGGATCGGGATCGTCTTACTCATGGTGTTCGCCGACCAGCTAGGGGTCGTCCCGGCGTTCGGCTACGTGTCGTTCCGGCAGGGAATCATCCCGTGGCTGGAACACATTGCGTTGCCAGCGCTTGCGGTCGGACTGCCCTACGGCGGGATCCTGATGCGGATGACCCGCTCGTCCATGATGGAGGTCCTCAACGAGGACTACATGCGTACTGCCCGGGCGAAAGGACTGAACGGACGGCTCATCCTGTTCAAACACGGGCTCCAGAACGCGTTGATCCCCATTGTCACGATCGCGGGCATCCTCTTGGGGGTGCTGCTCGGCGGCGTCGTCGCCGTCGAGATCGTCTTCGGGATCCAAGGGTTGGGTCGATTGCTCATCGCCTCGATCGAGCGACGTGACTTCCCCGTGATTCAGGGAGCCGTCATCGTCATCTCGTTCGTCTTCGTGTTCATGAACCTCTTCGTTGACATCATGTACACATCGATCAACCCGCGTATCAAGTACGGTGGTGGCGACTGATGTCGGTGTCCGAACTGTTCAAGCGGACCATCGGCGCGTCCGGCGGTGGAGGGAAGACGTTCGGTGTCCGCTCGGATCTCCTCGAGCGATTCGGGCAGACGCTCAGCCGAGACCTCCGGGCGAAAATCGGCTTCTCAGTGGTCCTCCTGTTTGGACTGGCCGCCGTGTTCGCGCCGATGTTAGCTCCCTACGATCCGATGGCACAGGAGTACGGCGTCCTCATGGCGCCAGATCTGACCAGCGCCCACCCGTTGGGGACGGACTCGTTCGGCCGCGACTTATTGGCGCGGCTCATGTTCGGTGCTCGTATCTCGCTGGCAGTCGGGCTCGGAGCCGTCACCTTCGGCGCCGTGCTCGGTATTCTCATCGGGCTGGTGTCAGGCTACTACGGCGGCTACGTCGACGACGTGCTGATGCGGGCCGTCGACGTAATGTGGGCGTTCCCGTGGCTGCTCATCGCCATCATGCTGGTGGCGATCTTCGGACAAGGCTTCTGGAACGTCATGGTCGCAGTCGGCTTCGCGTACATCGACGACTTCGCGAGGCTCGCCCGCGGGGAAGTGCTGTCGATTCGCGAGGAGGAGTATACAATGGCCGCCAAGAGCGTGGGGCTCGGCGATAGAGAGATCATTTTCGAGGAGGTGTTCCCCAACACGGTTGCACCGCTTATCGTCCAGTTCACGGTGTTCACAGCCCGCGCCATCCTCGCCGAGAGTACGCTCTCGTTCCTCGGGTTGGGCGTGAAGCCGACCACGCCGACTTGGGGAGCGCTGCTGGGCCAGGGACGCGGGTTCATCACGCAGGCGTGGTGGATATCGATCGTCCCCGGCATTGCGATCATGGTGACGGTGCTGGGAATCAACCTCTTCGGAGACGCGTTACGCGACGCATTCGACGTCAAGGAAACAGGTGAGACGTGATATGAGCTCCAGTTTACCGCCGAACGCGAACGCACAACAGGAATCGAACGCGACAGCCTCACCAACGGACGGAGGTGACGACCCGCTGTTGGTAGTTGAAGACCTCCACACCACCTTCTCGACCGACCGGGGCGAGGTGCCGGCTGTCGACGGCGTCTCCTTCGCGATCGAGGAAGGCGAGGTGTTCGGCGTGGTTGGCGAGTCCGGCTCCGGCAAGTCGGTCACCGCCCTGTCGCTACTTGGGTTGGCTGACGGAGCACGCGTGGAGGCCGACCGTGTCAGTTTCCGCGATGAGGACCTGCTGGCGAAAGACGAGCGGGGGCTCCGTGCGATCCGGGGCAACGATATCTCGATGATCTTCCAAGACCCGATGTCATCGCTGAACCCGGTGATGACCGTCGGCGAGCAGATCGCCGAGGTGGTTCGCCATCACAACGATATCGGCGAGTCGAGGTCGCTGTTCGCGGAACTACGCCGCAAGTACGTGACGGGAACCAGCGAGTCGAGTGCGTCTTGGGAGCGGGCCGTTGAGCTCCTGGAAACAGTCGGAATTCCGGATCCGGGCGACCGGGCACATGAGTACCCACACCAACTGTCCGGCGGCATGAAACAGCGGGTCATGATCGCGCAGGCGCTAGCCGGTGACCCAGACTTGATCATCGCCGACGAGCCGACGACGGCTCTTGACGTGACCATCGAGGCCCAGATCCTCAATGAACTGCTGGACCTGCGCGACGAGTTCGGCGTTTCGATCATGCTGATCACGCACGACTTGGCTGTCGTGCGCGAGACCTGCGACCGCGTCGCGGTCATGTATGCTGGCGAGTTGATGGAAACGGCCGACGCGGGCACCCTGTTCGATGACCCCCGCCATCCCTACACGCGGGGGCTGATCAACTCGATTCCGAGGACCGACGACGACCGGGAATGGCTCGATGCCATCGAGGGCAACGTGCCGGACCCGACGGCAAAGCCGTCCGGGTGTCCATTCAGCGACCGTTGTGGGGCTGCGTTCTCGCTGTGTGGCGAGCCGCTTGTTGGCTATCCGGCCGGCAAGTCCGGTCATCGAACGTGGTGTCATCTTTATAATGACGCCGTCTCCCGGGACGGCGACGAGATCGACCATGTCGACGAAATGAAGGCAAAACAACACATCGAGGAGTACGCGGCAGCCGCCGACGGCGTGCCGTACCGTCCCGACTTCGGGAGTGAGTACGCGTGAGCAGTCATTCGGCGCCGCCGACCGAGGATGCAACGCCAGAGGGAGCGACCGACCCGGCTGAGGAACCGATGCTTCAGGCTATGGGCCTAAAGAAGCATTTCCCGGTCGAACAAGGGATCCTCGATCGACTGTTCGGCGACGAGGAGTGGGTCCATGCCGTGGACGGTGTCGACCTCTCTCTTGGGGAGCGTGAGACACTGGGTGTCGTCGGCGAGTCGGGCTGTGGTAAGTCGACGCTCGGGCGGACGCTGTCTCGACTGTACGAACCAACGGCGGGGACGATCCATTTCGACGGCGAAGATATCTCGGCTGTGGATGGGAAGCGCCTGAAAGAGCTACGCACCGACATCCAAGTGATCTTTCAGGATCCGCTGTCGTCGCTCAACCCCCGCAAGACCGTCGGCGAGATCGTCGGCAAGCCACTGTCCGTACACGACATCGCAACGGACACACAGAAAGACGAGCGTGTAATGGAACTGTTCGAAGAAGTCGGACTGTCGCCCGACCTTCGGGGTCGGTACCCCCACGAGCTCTCGGGTGGACAACGCCAACGCGTCGGCATCGCACGGGCGCTGGCGGTCGAGCCAAAGCTCATCATCGCTGACGAGCCCGTTAGCGCCCTGGACGTCAGCGTCCAAGCGCAGATCATCAACTTGATGAAACGTCTCCAACAGGAATACGGCCTCTCGTACGTGTTCATCGCGCACGATCTCTCGGTAGTCCGCCACGTCAGCGACCGGATTGCTGTGATGTACCTCGGTAAAATCGTTGAGGAGGGTCGGACTACGGATATCTTCAATTCTCCGGCTCACCCCTACACCCGCTCGCTCCTGGCCGCGATTCCGAGCGTAAGCGGCGATATGGGGCGCCGTACGGTGTATCTCGATGGAAACCCGCCAAGTCCGATCGATCCGCCGTCCGGCTGCCCGTTCCACACGCGGTGTCCTGAGTACATCGACGAGGAGTGCGAGGCCACCGAGCCTCAACTTCAACCAGTCGCTGACGACCCTGCGGCGGACACAGCCACCCATCGGTCGGCGTGTCACTGGGTCGAACGAGACGAAGCCGACCAGCGTGCTCAAAGCCCATACGATGGCGATGTCGGTGACTGGTGAGGACGACGCCGCGGACGACCCGGGACGTGTCGCCCACGAACAGTTAGGCTTCTCGCGATGGTGGCTCGTAATCGCCGCTGCCGGGGCCATGGGCGTTGTCAGCCCGTATCAGTACGTCTGGTCGTCGATCGAGGGCCCGCTCGCGGCTGACCTCGGTATTCCCCTCCCGACGCTGGGGCTGGTGTTCACGCTGTTCGTCATCTTCCAATCTGGCTCCCAATTCCCGGTCGGCTGGTGGCGAGACCGACACGGACCTCGGCTCTTGACCGCCATCGCAGCTATTCTGGCTGGCGGAGGCTACGTCGGGATCACGTACGCGAGTGAGGTTTGGCACCTCTACGTGCTGTACTCGCTAGGAGCCATCGGAGTCGGGATCGTGTATACAGTCGCTGTGAACACGGCGCTGAAGTGGTTCCCAGACCGGCGAGGGTTGACGACCGGTGTCGGGACGATGGCGTTTGCCGGCGGGGCGGCGCTGTTCGTCCCGTTCGTGCGAGCGAACGCTGCCGTCGACGCGTATGGGACAGTCCTGCGAGTCATGGGGGTGGTGATATTCGTCGTTGTTCTGTCGGCCGCGGTCGTGTTGCGGGATCCACCCGCCGACTGGCGCGACTCGACAACCGAGGAGACTACTACGTCCTCAACAGACGCCGACGTGCACCTCACGCAGTATACGTGGGGGGAGACAATCCGAACATGGCAGTTCTGGCTGATGTACGCCATGTTTGTCGCGGTCAGTGGGGCTGGGCTGATGGTGACTGCGAAGGTCATCTCCTTCGCACAGGCGATGTCGATGACTGCGAACACGGCGACACTCTCAGCGACGATCCTCCCGATCGCCGCCGGCGTCGGACGACTGGTAATGGGGGACCTTTCGGACCGATTCGACCGTCGCCACATTATGGCTGTCTCGTTTATTCTCTGTGGCGTCGGTGTCGGCGGTCTGGTGATTGGTGCTAGGGTCGGGTCGACGCTCGTATTCATCGCAAGCGTCGTACTATCGGTCTTCTTTTGGAGTCCGCAGTACACGCTGTTCCCGAGTCTGGTCGGCGAGTACTACGGGGAACGACACTCATCCTCCAACTACGCGCTGTTATACTCGGGAAAAATGTGGGGCGGGATCTTTGGCGGTGCCGTCGCCGGCTGGGTGGTGACGGTCACGTCTTGGACAGTCGCGTTCGCCATTGGCGCACTGTTGGCCGTAAGCGCAGGCCTGAGCGCCCTCCTGTTGCGGGCGCCGACGCGGTCGACTGTGTCACACTCCGAGGCGGTCACACCCGCCGGTGAAGACTGATTATCCGCAACAGGTCCTCCCATGACGACTCATGAGAGTCATCCGTGTACAGCATGCAAATGTCCGGAGGTATTGGAATGGCGTCTGTGCATTGGATGGTCCGCTACAAATTGAAGCGGTTCTCATGACACCTATATTTACCCGACAGAAGTGGATCGAATAACGACGGGGATTCCAATGATCGAACGCATTTGGCACGGATGGACGACCCCGAAGAACGCGGATGAGTATGAGCGGCTTCTGAGAGAAGAGATCATTCCCAGCTTTGCTGACAAAAATATTGATGGGTATCGTGGGTTTCGATTGTTGCGTCGTTCGGACCAACAAGAAGTTGAATTCGTCACGATCATGCGGTTCAGATCGATTGAATCAGTGAAGCAATTCGCAGGCGAAGATTATGAGAATGCTCACGTTCCCGAAGAGGCGCGTGAAGTACTCGCGAAATTCGACGAGCAGGCTCACCACTACGAGGTGCGAGAGCAGGTAGACTACTAGAAAGAGACAATCCACCGCCACCTCCCTGAAACTGAGCTACCCGGGGCGTCATTGAGGCAACACCGCAGGATAACTCCAGTTGGCTCTGTGAATCTCTCCTAAACGAGATCCGCCAAAACCACCTACACTCGAACCCCTGTGCGGTTGAAGCTTCGGGGTGAGCCTCTGATGGCGGTCTGCAGGTGGTTTCAGACGAACCCTCGTGGGCTTAAACCAGCAGGGGAAGGCGCTGACCCTGTTGATCGGCGAGGGATCTAGATGATGCCCCTGCCGCCACCCCAGCCTAATCGCACGCAGGTGTTCCAGCTGCAATTCGACTCGTCACTGAATCCGCCTCCATCGACGAGCTGTTTTCTCACGCAGAGACATCCGATGTTCGTCCAGAACAATCGCAGACGCAACGAGATGGTCCAACACAACACCTCGTTGCACCCAGTCGTCCCGCTACATCGTCACCCGACTCTTCCGGATATTATGCGGCGACCCGAGGACGGGCACTTACTTACGCGCTCGTAGTGCGTACTTGCACGTCTCTGAATCCTCGTCGTGCGGACACTGATAATAGACTCTGTCTCACTACCCATACTCTCCCAGCGATGGCTCCACAACCCCTGAGACCACCCGCTGAATCTGTTCGCGATCCCACCCGAGCGGCGAGACCACACTCTCGGCAGCCCGTATCGCCTCCTGACGATACCACTCGACATCGTACCGTCCTAACGATTCATACCCCAACCGAACTCGCCCCAACCCAGTCGCCGCATCGTCTACCACAAGGTACTCCACTCGTTGCCCGGGCTCGAGTGCGCAGTCTTTCCACTTCGCGCGCTTCAGCGCCGCCACGGTCACCGTCTCGTATCGATACTGTTCGGCGCGTTTCGACACCCGTTGCGTCACGAGCAACTCGCTTGGGTCCACCTCACCCTCCTCCAACCGACTGAGCCACCGCCGTAACTCCCCGACGACGGCCTCCACATCGTGGGTTCGGTCCAACGTCCGGATCAACGCCGCCTGCAACCGCGCGATCCACGCCGGGGTGTCGTTCTGACGGCATTCGATCCCGCGCGTCTTCACCGCCTCACCCACACCCTCGTCAGGCAACTCCACTCCACGACGCCGCCCGAAGTACCGCGTCAGCGCACCCCCATCACCACCACGCCGTGGACAGAACGCGACCCACTCGAAGGCGCCCTCGTACTCCAACTCGATACCCACCTCTGAGCTCACTTCCTGAGCAATCACATCCAATTCTCGCCGCTCTTTTTCGTCCACATCCGGCGCGGGTGCCACCCAGATCGAATCGACAATCCCGTGCAGCACGCGCCACCCGCCGGCCTCAAGCGCTTCCTTCGCATCCAGCAGAATCTCCCGGGCAAACGCGTTGATTGCCTCGTGGCACTCGATGCGGCCGTACTTCGCGTTGGAGAAGCCCTGATACCCGAAACAGGACACCAAAATCCACTTGATCGCCGCCGAGCGCGACTCCAACGCTGCGATCTCCTCTGGATCATCCGACTCACGAATCCGCTGCTTAATCGCGTCCCGCCCATCAATAAGCGGTCCTAACACAGCGGGGAGGTACCCATCCCGCTCACAGATACTATACCCCACGTTCGGAACCGCGTCGTTGTCACAACACCCACACCGCACCGTCTCTGGTGAGATGTTATACTCCCGAATGATGTTCGGATACAGCGACGAGAAATCGAGTTCGTGGACGTCCTCATGCACCCCCACTTCGGGCGCGAGCGTCGTCCCGCCCCGGTCGGCGGTATCGAGCGTCGCCGCCGAGCGGAAGAACTCTGGGCGCCATGCCTGCCACGGCACCAACACGCCGCGAGCCCGTGCCTCCCGGATCTGCATCGCCGTCAACACCCGCCCGATCGACGCCCACCCGAGCTCCTGCAACGGCAGTCCAGCCCGCTCAACGAGATCGAGACAGCCCTCGAGACCTGCCTCGTGCACAAAGAACGAGTTCGACCGATCGAGCAGCACTCTCCCCGGCACTGAATACCGCGCCGGCGAGTGACCGACGTTCCCGTAGCTCGTGTACGTCGAGGCCGACGCCAACTGTGTATAGCCCGACTCTCGCCCAAGCTCGAACGGCCGCAGACCGTACTCTTTCGCTGCCTCGAACAACAGCGGGACGACCTCGGCGGTATCGACGATCAGCACGTCTGGGTCGACGCTCGCGACGCGCTCCGCGACGGCCGCAACCACTTCACGCGGCGTCGATCCCACCGACTCGCCGTCGACGGTGAGCTGAGACAGCGCCTCCACCCCGGACTCGTGGGCCGGAAACCCCACCTCAAGCGTTCGAAGTGCCCGCACATCCGTATCGGGCGCTGGATCCGTCCCGGTTTCAAGCGTGTAGCGGAACTGCCGCGTCACATCGACGTTGTAGCAGGTGTAGGCGTCCGCGGCACCGAACTGCTGGACCCGCCGCGCGACCGAGCGGAGGTCGTCGATCTCACGACACTCGATACGGAGGACCGGTCGGGCATCAGCGCGGAACGTCTGGCGCCACACGTCCACTGAGAGCGACTTGACGGCTGCCTGCCCCCTGAGGAACGAGCGCAACTCCTGAAGCTCCTCAGTGAGCGCTCCACGCGCCGGCAACTGCACTCGCGGCGTCTGCCCGCCGTGCTCGCCGTACAACTCCGTGACAGGCGCCCCGACGTACATCGTGGGTCGGTAGTCGTCGACGCGGGTGCGTTCGACACCCGAGGCCGTGAGGCCCCACTCGACGACCGTGGTGCCATCGTAGTCGATCGCGAGCACCATCGCTATCGCTCACGCTCGACCGGCGTCTCGGCGACCGTAGCAGTACTGTCGGTCCAAGTGGTCCATCGCTCATGACCCACAAGCACATCCGTGCGTGATCTCGTGTCGGTGGTCACGAGTCCAGACATGATGCGGCTGGGGATATGCCTCAGCCGTCCGTGTAGGGTGGAAGTGGTCCATCGGACCGAATTGTCTCGGATTGTCGCATGTACAGGTCCAACAGACTCTATCTCGGCATACTCCGACTAACAGGCAATTAAGTAGTGCCGTGCCAGTGACGGGTGGAAGTGAACTCCACAGAGACCTTTCCAGAGATGTTCTCCGTTACATCGATGTCACGCCCATTGCGAAGGGTGTAGCATCCCTCCCGAACACTCAAGCCCTGAGTTGTCCAATCGTAGTGTATGGTTTCCATCGAAATCGACGACGATGTGTATGATTCGCTGCAGTTGCCGAAACAAGAACGATCTGAGCGCCTGAAGCGGGAACTCGCTGTGTCGTTGTATTTGCAGGACATGCTCTCGTTCGGAAAGGCCCGCGCACTCGCCGACATGACACATCATGAGTTCCAGCAACTCCTCGGTGAACGGCAAATCCCACGACATTACGGTGAGGAGGAGCTCGCAGAAGATCTCGAATATGCCGACTGAACAGGTCGTCGTCGCCGATACCTCCCCGCTTCTCAATCTCGCGCTCATCGATCAGCTCGAACTGCTTGAAACACAATTTCCCTCACTACTTGTCCCAGAGCAGGTCTGGGATGAACTCACAGCAGGTGAGGCTGGAACTGAGTCACTCCGAACTGCCCGAAAAGGAGATCTGTTCACGCTGGTTAGTGTCGAACAGACGCCCCTGTTCACCGAATTGGCAAATGAACTGGACCGCGGAGAAACAGCTGCGATCTGCCACGCAGTTGAAACTGATGCGGACTTGGTGTTGATCGATGAAGCTGATGGCCGTGAGGTGGCTCGGCGCCACGAGCTTTCTGTAACCGGAGCTATCGGGATCTTGCTTCGTGCTGCGAAAAACGGGGCTATCGACCTCGAAACCGAACTTGACGCGCTCCAAGAAGCTGGCTTTTGGATCTCTAGTGATCTCCGTGAGCAGGCGTTGGCGGCTGTCGAAGGGGAGTGACTCGACCGATACAAGGCGTCGATCTCTTGGTCCAATTGCTGTCGCCGCGTTCGAGGTCATCGAACGCTGTTACTGCACCTGCTCAATATCGTCGGTCTGGAGGTTCTCAAGGTGCTCCTCGCCATACTGCTCGGCTGCAGTCTCGTGGTGCTGGTGCAACCGATAGGCGGCCTGCAGTTGCTCCTCATCGTCAGTTATCGCCCAGTACGGACGCTTGTGTCGGACGAGCCCGCGTTCTTTGAGTCGTGAGAGAATCGCACTGACGGCGTCGGCATCCAGTTCAAGTTCTGCTGCGATTGTCGCCGCCTTCCACGCACGGTCGTCGTTCTCATCGAGGAATAGCACGATGCGCGCTGTGTCGGTCCGCTCATCGAATTCGTCGGGATCGGCGTCCTCAAACTCATCGATGTCGATGGTGCCACTCGACATGCGTTGCTGTTGGTAGTGTTGTGAAATAGGTGTTTGGACTGTTTGGTATGTTGGCATTGCGTCGGCTTCGTTGGTATCCACGGCCGCAGAGAGATTGGTGGAGGCTTTGTTGGAACTAGTCGTCGTCCGCAAGCCGCGACTCCAGTACCTCGATCCGATCTTCGAGTTCGTCGATGCGGTCCTCTTGCTCGAGGTCGATGCTCACCAGTACCGGCGCAAGGCGATCGGGGTGATTCAGATGACTCGCGGCGTCGGCGTGCTCGTGAGCGTAGGTGAACAGTCGATCAAACAGCGGCTGGTGCCTCCGGCGCAGCGCTCGCCGGAAGTCGCCCCACTCGTCTTCCATCCGCGAGAGCACATCGCGGAACGTCGGGTTCGTGCGTCCCATGGTCACCACCTCTCGGGGGTGACCGGCGACGTCGTCGACGTCGACGATGCGCTCGGCGTCTCACCAGCGGTATCGACCGGCGCGTCGACGGCGCGAGCGCGGTGCTGGAGAATTTCCCGCCAGAACGCGAGCGTCGTCTGCAGCCATCCGTCGCCGGTGCGATACACCAGCGTCTCCGCGTCGGACTCGGTATCGTCGCTGGTGAACCGTGGGCCGAACGGCGTTGACTGGCAAGTGAGCGTCTCCCCAGCGGCAGCCTCGAGCGGCGCCGACAGCTCGTCGTCGCGAGTGCGAGTGAGCACGATAGGCAAGTCACGCTCGCGAGCGAGCCCGGCGAGCGTCGCCAGCCGCTGGACCAGCAACTCCTGGGCGTGTTCACGGGCGATATCGTCCTCACGGTAGAGCAGGTCCATCGCGGGAACGACCACGAGCGCCGGGTCGGTACGCTCGAGAGCCGCGTTCGACACGATCCGCGGGAGGCGATCGAGCAGTGACGCATGCTGATACGCCGTGAACCCACGAGCGACGGTGATTCGCTCCAAGAACTGGGGATGCGGAGCAAGTGTCGCGAGTGTAGAGGTCTGCACGTGCCCACCGGCGTCGACCCAGAAGGCGTGGTCCCCCGAAGTCAGGAGCTGGTCGAGGACGAGCGCGCACAACGGTTCGGCGCCGAGGTCGGCGTCGATCTCCAGCAGCGTCACGCCCGACTCGAGGGTGGGCAGTTCGACACCACCGTGCGGCTGGTCGCGATGCATATCAGATCGGACGGAGAGCACGCATAAGGGGCTCAGCCATGCGTGTGGAGTGGAAGTGAAAATGAACAGCCCATTGAGTCCGAAACGCGGCTTGGAGGGCTGCTTGCGGCCGGTAACTGCGGTTCCACTTGTAAGGGCGGTTATTCCTGGTGTCGTCAGTTGCGACCGGAAGTGAAGGGCATCAAGGCAGCCGTACTGGACCCGTCGCGAGGCGTGGAGCAACTACGATGTAGTGAGACACCAGATTCGATCCTCAGCCGAGGGGTGTGATCGTCGAGTCGATCCCCTCCTCTCCTACAATACCGTCGTGTCCGAAAACGCGCGTGTACCTGGAACCGGCTCGCTGACATTCTGGCCACGCTATGGGTGGCTCCCAGCCAGTGGCACTGCCATAGGACCGCAAGGGCTAACGGTGAGATGACTACGTTGCAGTGGACTATGCAGCGAGCATGATCCACTGCAAGCAACGGCGGGGGAACCGAATGCGGCGCGGTCGCAGTCACGGTTCGAAGCCGGGGGAGGTGCGGTCGACCCGCCCCGCCGACGCAAGCACAGAAGGCGAACTTCGTGAGCCGAGGCGCGCAGCGAGGCGCGGCGGGTCGACCGTGCCGACTCCCGGCTCAGGCTGGGGCACCACGATCGACTCAGCGGTCGCTGTCGCGGTCGTGTTCCTGTATCAAGTATGTGGTAGGTCGGTGTTCGTTGGAGGTGGTGTCCCACCGGTTCGATCTGCGTCTGCCCCTATGGGGCTCCTGCCGACTCGCCCCCCACTGGTCACTCCTCACTGTCCGTCCATCCCCATGGGGCTCTCATGGTCACTCGTCGATCACACGGACAGACTTCTCCCGTGCGTAGCCCCGGTCGATGGGGTGGTCGATAGCCGCGCCGATCGGCTCCACTTGCGCTGGGGTGACGACCTCGTCGACGCGGCGTGTCGCGGCGCCGTCGGTGCGGCCCGATCGCCACGGGTTGTCCCCCCGGCTCGAGTCGTCGCGGTCGACGTCGACGGTGGTGACTCCTGGGCCGACTGCCCACGGGATGTCGGACAACTACTCGGCTTGCGAGTCGGTGATGTATCGAGATACTGATAGAGCTTCCAGCGTGTGCGGTCCTCTCTGACTGGCGGTCAGGAAAGAGCCGGTGGGCTCGTCTGCCCTTCCCCTTCCACCTAGCGGCGATTGCCTCACGGTCCGGTTGCATCACTGCCGATCCTCCACCACTTCCAGTATCCCTCACCCTCCATCTTCAGTCGCAATCGGCGACTGCCGATCCGCTGTGGCGGGGCCACTCCCCTGCTAGTCGATCGGCCAGTCGTCCATCTTCGGCTGCCGTCATAGCCAACCCACACCCGCTCATTCCTATATCAGCTCCCTGAGAGTTCGAAGGCCCCACTGGCCGCTTGGCGGTGTCTTCGATTCTACTTGGCCTGTCGGCCTTGGAGACAGGAGCTGTGCTCCGTAACGTCTTATAGGGGGTTATTCAATACGGACTTTATGTACCCCTCCCCTCGGCGCAAATCTTGAAATAAACTATCCCTTAACAGATAGCCATTGTTCGTCGGTTTTCGCATGATAGAAGCCCTCTAAGAGTAGAATTTGAGAGTTAATAAGCAATCTCGAAATCTAGCTATATCGTCTGACGTGAACCCCTTGATAGCACCCCTTAACAGCACCCTCTAACACGACTACGTACAGTAATTCTAGGTCCCATTTGAGAATCAGTATAGCAATTAATAATACATTTTGCCTCGATGGCAGTGTTAAGGGGTCCAGAATATCATCTTAACCCGCCGCACTATGGTTTTTTGCAGGTTTTCGGAACCTCGGCCACCCTTTAACAGCACCCTTACCACCAGTACAGGGCACCCCTTAACACTCATACGAGAATTGGTAGTTCAATGTGGACTGAGAGGATGCTATTCTCAACCGGCGGCGATACTGGGTTTGAGATAACATTCCAATATGTGGGTTAACACGCTGGGTCAGAGAGTGATGTCGAGTCATTCCCTTGTCCCCAACACGTAGGAGAGTGAGAGCAACTTGGATCTCGATGGGCCTGACCCCCTATCCACTAGCGGGGCAGTATGAGCCGGACTTGGAGGTGAACAACGGGCGGGCTGAGTAGACTCAAAGCCCCGATCCACGCTGGTTAGTAATATCACATATCACCTTTCAGAAATAGATTCACAGCCCAGCATTCAGTCTGTGGGACCAACATCGTCGACTCTACCCGGGTCATATCTCTACAGCGAAGTGGTCATGCGTAATGAGAAATCTCGAGTATGTTTTACTGTGTCATATTCAAAAGATGTATATTATATTTCGAGTAAAATTATGATGATTAATATTCCAATATCTCTGGTCGTTCGAGTCTCACAAACGACCCAAATTGAAAAGGATCCAACCTGTCGACGATGAATCGTATGGCGAGAGTGACCGCTGACTTCGCTTGAGTCGCTGCATGATTATCGAGTGTAGATCGGACAGAGTGAATCAGTATCAGTCTCTCTCGATAACAGCGTTTGCTCCACTACACATTGAGCCGAACTACTATACCAGAATCCAGATAGGTTTCTGATTTTCTGACCGATTTAGATTTCTAGCTGGTCGTCTGAGTCAGGGTGCATCTCGGCTAACTCTTCACCAGTCTGTGCAAGAGTTACCCCGATTAGACGAGTGGCAGCCGTTCCATTCACCCGTTGGACTTCCTTCTTACAGCCGAGGTAATCGACCATGTCTCCGATGTTCTGCACGTTTCGCGGCTCCACGTCGTTCTTCTCACAGAACATCTCGTAGGCATGGTACGCAGTCCTCGATGGGACTTGTAGGTAGTCGACATTTTGTTCGGGAGCAACCTCCGCACTATCTGTAATGTGATAGTCTGCGAACCGCTCCATCGACTCCTCCTGAGTAAGGTCATCGACGGTCAGTTGGACGTCTTCATCCTCACCGGGCGAGTTATCGTGTGCTCCGACAGAACTTGACGCATCAATTACGGTATCCACATCGAGTGGTGCGACTGCTTCCTCGGTCTCTTCCTGCTTCGCACCTGCGGCAGGTTGTTGATTGTCGCCATCATCTGACACGGTGGCCGGCGCTTCGGTGGACGAGTCTGTGGCGTCTCCGCTTGCAGACACTCCACTGGCTGACGCTTGCCCAGTAGTTGCCTCGTCGGCAGTCGGGGCGGTCGCTTCTCCAGCCTGTTCCTGCTGGCCGGTGGTGCTGTCCTCGTGTGTAGTGGTGTCTGGTCCACCACCAGATCCGCCATCTGAGTCATCGTTGCCGTCCCCCATCTCTTCGAGATAGAGGTCCCAATCGATCGACGACGTCGACGA
This sequence comes from Halobaculum saliterrae, assembly GCF_009831625.1. Lineage (GTDB taxonomy): Archaea > Halobacteriota > Halobacteria > Halobacteriales > Haloferacaceae > Halobaculum > Halobaculum saliterrae. The sequence continues at coordinate 246,241 of NZ_WUUS01000002.1, forward strand.
GTCGTGCGGGTCGTTCAAGGAGACGAACCCTTCTGCCTCGAGGAGCACGTTGGCTCGGATAGCTGTCTCGATGTGTTCCTCGGCAACATCCTGCGGGATATCGTGAGCGTTTTCGACGAGTCCGGGGAGCTCGTGGCGGGGGAAGATTTCCTCCTGATCGACGCGGGCGAAGTTCCAGACGTGGACCCATTCTTCGGGCGGGTCCCGCGCTGGGAGCCGGTACGACACGATCGTCTTGCCACCGGGGCCTTCATCCTCGACTTCTTCGAGTGTGCCCCTGGAGAGTGACGCTTTGACCGCTGCTCGGACGCGGGGTCTGACAGCGTCGTCGCCAGTGAAGGGGCCACGGTTCAGCGCGTTCGCGGCAAAGCCTGTACTAGTGATCGTCTCGCCGGGCGAGATGTTATTCGCCTCCCACACGGCACGCCACGCCTCACGCTGGACGTACTCGTCGGTGTTGTTACGGAGGACCAGCGACACACGGTCTCCGCGCGGTGGGGCAAGGAAGAATCCGATGTCGGTGTAGATCAAGTGACCCGCGAGAACAGCATCCTGTATGGCCTCCTCGCGGTTGTTGGTCATGGCGTGGGCACCCTTCATCGCGGTTTTGAGCGTGCTGGCGTCCATGGGAGCGTCAAGGTCGACACCCTCGCCGTGACGCTTCCAGACCTGTTCCCAGAAGAGACGAGTCAGTGGTTCTTTCCCACCGTAATCGACGCTGGCGGTGTGGTTGCGTTCGATCGACGGAAGACTGGCGTCTTCATCACGCATTTTCTCTGCGGTGATGAACTTGCGAGACACCGTGTCGTAGAGTTGCTGGTGGTGACTGCTGGCTATCTGGCCGTTGCTGCTGGATGACTCCCCGAAGCCCCTGAGCAAGGCGGTCTCGAACGTCTGCCCGAAGGATTGCTCCCAGTAGTCCTCGTCGATGAGGGGCTTCGTTTCTTCGCCGTCGTAGACACGCGGCATCGCGTCGACGGGCTTCTCGATCTGTTCGGGGTCGGTCGGCATGATGACGATCTCCCAGTCGTCTTCGGTGGGCAGGTCGTCGAACTCGTACTCGGGGAGGAACGGCTTGCGGACGCGCTGCCACTCTTCTTCCAATTCCTCAAGCGAGTCGTAGAGGAGTTCGCGGTTGTCGTGGCTGTAGACCTCCCACTCGTCCTCGTAGGTGTCGTAGCGACACCAGGAGTCGACGGTATTGACTGATGGATCATCGAGTTTGCCGGCTCCCATGCGACCACGCTCGGCGGATTCCGGTCCACTACCGTCGTAGAGCCGTAGTTGGCTCCCGTCCCACTCCCACACGGTCTGGTTCCCCTTGCGGATGAGAGCGAACTTGTCGGCCTCGTCTTCGTCGGAGAAGTCGAGGAATTCGGTGCGGTTGTAGAGGATCAGGCTTTCGTGAACATTGCCCTCGTTATCTTCCCAGACGTTCTCACGGCTGGCGAGCGGCGGATCGGTCAGATACCCGTGGAGTGTACTTGCGTCGTGCTCCCGCTTGCGGTTGTTCACGCGGCCGTCCTGCGTGAGGAAGAACACTTTCTTGCCCTGATTCACTCCGCGTTGGAGGTTATGCAGCGGACCCGCAGGCTTCGTTAGCGATGCCTCCGCCTCGATGGTGATGTCCTTGCTGTCTCCGAGGTCGTACGCCAATTCGTGCTCTTCTTCAAGCCGCTCGATGGACTGCTTCAGCGCACGCGGCGAGGACTCGTCCAGTTCACCGGGCAGCTCACCCTCGGCGTCACTGATATCGTCTTTCTTGGACTGGGCGAGGATCGAGACTTGGAAGCCGGCCCGGGAGAACCAATCGAACCCGTGGGAGAGTATCGTCCGGTGGACGTCCGTCATCTCAAATGAGCCTTCGTCGGCTGCAAGGACGAACGCCATTCCCTCCTCGGTGATGGTCACAGCACCCTCGGTGTCAGCGATCAGGTGTTCGTCCTCGCCTTCCGTCACGTCGGTGTAGGCGATGGTGCCGGGGGGAGTCTCCTTCTCGAGTAGTTCGTCCTTCGGAACGGAGACGCCGTCGTCCGGCTCTTCTCCTTGGACATCCTCGCTGATCTGGACGTAGCGGTTGAAGTGGTCGGGGTTGATTTTCAGACCGTTCGGGTAGTCGTCGATGGAGCGGCCGGTACGTTCCTCGAACACTTCCGCGACCCGGCGGAGGGCGACGGCCTCAGCTCCGCGTTCCAACTGCACTTCCCGGATCGCTTGGAGGAAGTGGCGTTGGGTTGCTTCGTCGTTCCCGAGGTTGTGGATGAGCATCGCCGTCTCGTTGATGTTGGCCTCCAGCGGCGGGACGCCGTACTCGTCCAACGAGTTCACCAGCTTGGCTTTCGCCTCGTCACGACTCCGTTCGGGTGGGTAGTCCGCGAACGTGTTGACGGGTATCGGATCCGAGAGGTACTCCTCGTGTTCTCCTTGCAGGAGGATGCGGAGGTACATCACGAACCGCGGGATGTCCTCGATATCGGGGCCGTCGACCTGCTCACCGAGTCGTTCGGCGAGCAGGCGTGCGTCTTCCGGGAGGCCGATCCCGAAGGTGCCCATTGTCCGGCTGTTAGCGAACATCTGGTCGCGGGTCTCCTCGGTGATCTGACCGGGATTCTGGTTCGCCAGCCCAACACCCATCTTCTTGGAGCGGGCCTTCGACAGCATGGCCTCGACGTCCATCTCCTCGCTCTCGACCCAATCGAACTCGTCGATGAACGTGAAGTAGGGCTCGCGAAGCTCCTCTTCCTCGCGGCGGGATTGGATTGCCGACCAAATCCGGCGCATCACCGCGGTAGAGACGACCCGCTTCAGGTCTTCACTCTCGATGGGGATCTTCACGAGGATGATCTTGCCTTCCTCAACCGATTCCGCGAGGTCAACCGTCCCCTCGCGGTGGGCAACGATGCCGCGGGCCAGCGGGTCCTCAACCCACGACTGGATACGCCGAACGACGGCGTCCACTTCGGCGTCATCCATCTCCGCGATCTTCTCGGTGTAGGAGTGGATGTTCATCATCGCCTCCTTGTTGTCCTCGTCGAGGCCCTCCTCGTCCATGAGGCGGCGGCCCTCCCGCTTGATCATGTCCGCGAACGCCCGCCGGGACTGCTTAGACATGATGACGTGGTACATGTCGGTCAGCGTGAAGGGCTTCGGCGACCGGATCATCGCCCGAGCGATGTTGGTGGTGATCCCCTGCATCTTCGGGCCCCAGTAGTCGCCGCCTTTCAGGATCGCCACGAGGTCGTCGACGATGGACGATACCTCCTTGTTGTAGGCGACTGTGCCCGGCTCCTTCGTCGCCTCGAGGAAGTTGATCCCGACGACCTGATCGAAGTCTTCGGACCCGGGCTCGATCCAGATGACGTCGTCCATCCGGTTCTCGGGAATCTCCGTGATCAACTCGTCGACGGTGTCCCCTTTCGGGTCGATGTAACAGAAGCCGTAGCCCTTCCGGGCGATCTGGTTGAGGATGTTCTTCTGAGCGGTGGACTTCCCGTTCCCCGTCATGCCGAACATCGTCATGTGGCGGAACCAGGAGCTCTTCTCGATCCCGATCTCGTGGAAGCCGACGCGGTTGTCCTTCAGGTAGCCCAACCAGATTGGGGAGTCCGGGTGTTCCTCGTGGACGTCGATGAGTTCGTTCTTCACGTCCTGGCCCATGTAGACGTTCCCGTCTTCGTCGTGGACCTTCACCTCGTAGGCGCGATCCTCGTTCGTGTGAGGGTCGAAGCACCACTCCCGTTCCACGCTATCAGGCGTGATCGCGGACTCGTCCATCTCGCGAGCGGGGGCAGGGAGGTTGTCCGGCCCTCCCTGATACGGGTTGTCCGGGTCATACCGTCGCTCATACTCGCTCTGAGCTTCGAGGAGACGGATGTACTGCTTTGCCTGTTCGTCGGTTTCAGCGTGTTCTCGGAGGTCTTCGACTGTGAGGTTGTCCGACTCATAGCGGTCGTGGAGTTTCAGGAACCCCTCACGCCGCTCGCCCTCAAACTGCTCGGCCGGTTCTTGTAGGGTCTTGTCGAACGTGGCTTCGCCCATCACGCGCTGAGCGGCTCCACCTTCTTCCCACGCCCCCTGTTCGGGTTCTGGAATGGACTCGTCGACGTCGCCGTCGAGGGCAGGGGCGTCCTCCGGAGCTGGGTCAACTGAATCGCCGGATTGGAGTCCAGTACGGGTTGCTGAGAGGCCTCCATTGGCGGCAGTTTGACCGACAGTGTAGTCTTCGAAGGGGAGCGCATCGACCGCTTTCACCTTTCGGGGGGCGTCCGCTGGCGCCTGCGAGCCAAGCCCACGCCGAGTGAACTGGACGTTGGGTGTCTCGACAGCGTTGTTCGGGAGGTGAGCGATCGCGCCGAGCTCCGGAGGCGTAAGGGGGAAGTTCTGGAAGTCGTCTTGTGGACGGCCGGTTTCCCGTTCCCACTCGCGGCCGACCGCTTGCTCGAGAAGCCATTTGAGCGACTTCCCTGAGACGGGGACGTCTCTGAACTGCTGATCGTAGTCGGGGTTGTGATAGGTGCCGACGTAGGCGTTGCCGATTTGCCCTGCTGCCTGTGAGACGAATTCTTCGTTTTCCCCAAAGACGAAGTAGCGAATGTTGACGTAGAACGCTGGTTCTCCGGCCATATCTTCGATGGCGTTGGCCGTCCGCAGCTGTTTCTGAGTGGGATCTTCGATCTTCGGGTTGAACCACGAGTGAACAAAGTTGCCTTCTTTGAGGTGTCTGGAGACCTTCCCGGCGTTTCTCCATCCGGGACGACGCTCTCTCCAGTCGCTGTTTGCCGGGGTGAAGATGACCTGAGCGACAGCCGATGTTCCCGACCGTCCGATGAGTGCCGAGGTGATATTACGGAACGGGCTCTTGTCGTCCTCGAATTGCCCGTGTGCGCCCTGTCCCATACCTTTGAACGGATGGTAGATATTCCGGTCAGGAGTGAGGTAGCCGCCACTCACGTAGTCGCCGGGTGTGAATCCGGGGAATGCTTTGTCGGTTCGCTGGATGTGGATCCGCGGGTAGTTCGCGGCCATCATCTCTCGGTGGGTGTTGTACCAGTAGTCGTTGGGAACGGACCAGACGAACTTGATGTGGCCTTCGTCGTACCAGATTTCGAAGGAGAATGGTCCGGGGTACTCCTCGTTGCCCAAGAGCCGCGACAGGAACCCTCGATCAATTTCCCCACGCTGGAACGTTTTGATCACCTCGACGGCGTACTCGTGACCGGGCCCTTCCTTGTAGGGCCGAGTCTGCATGAGGATATTTCCTTCATCGCGAGTCCGATCCTGAAGCGACCTATAGAGCTCCTCGTCAACCTGAAGGGGCTGGTACCCTCCGCTGTTTAGAAATGGGAGGTTCATCTGTGACTGGTCAGAGGGAGTCTGCTATCATTTGTAAAACTTCGCCGATTTCAAAGGTGGCCCGGTTGTCAGAAATGGAATATCCAGAATGTTCCGCGACAGGTTGGACCAACGAAGAGATGAATGAGGGCGAAAGCAATGACAGAGACCACACTTAGCGAGCCCGTTACTCGGATTCCCCACTTGAGCACCCGATACGACGTAAGTTTCCACTTCGGGATCTTCGCTTTGTGAAGGAATATGAGGAACAGAAACGGCGTGCCCACGAACATCGGAAAGAACGTGACCATCGCGTTGGTGGTGATCGAGTAAGCCATCGGGATGTAGTAGTCACACCCGAAGCCAGAGGTCACGATCTGGAGAAGAAAACCGGCACTCGTGGAGAGGGGAAGCATATTCGATTCGTGCTTGACGCTGGTATAAGTTGTTTTCCCGATTTTGGCTCGTTGTTGTATTGCTTCGTAGATTTATCGTGCGAGACGACAATGAACGCAGACGTGAACGGTGCGGTGAATATCCGCCGAAAATAACTCAGAGTCCTCCGTTAGGAGATTGAATATCGGCAGGTTGGCATACCCGTAGTCTTTCTGTGCAACCGCGAGAGCGGGATGTTCAACACGAGAGAGCAGGGAGGGTGCAAACCCAAATTTAAGAAGCTGTTACGACGCCGATCTGATATGAGTACTGCTGGTGAATATCCAGTGGACCCATCAGACCAGCAAAGGTATTAATTACTCAAATTCATGACGGATGATAAAATAAAAGAACGCAACGTAGTTCAAACCCCTCTAATGTGACGGTACCATTTCGAAAGGCCTCGGCATTCATAGGGTTCAGATAAGGGATGACATTCTACTGCTGTGAACTCAGCATTGGGCCATCGGTAATTTCACACCGATTCGGATGAATCAGCCGGTCAGTAGAACTGCGGATCCATCAGTTGGAGGCTTTCACCATCTGAAGACGTTTGGCTTCGAAGCCGAAGGGCTCGTAGAGGGCTTTCGCGGCGTGATTGTTCTTGTTAACCGAAAGATACACCGTTTCATATCCTCGTTCATCCGCCCACGCTTCGAGTGTCCTCAAGAGCGCGGATGCGATACCTTGCTGACGCCAGTTTGGCCGAACATATGCTTCACTGATAGCGAGGGTCGCCCCACGCTCGAATACCGGTGCTGAGGGTCGAACCACTCCTGTTGTGAATCCGACAAAGGAATCATGTTCGACGGCGAGTTGAGCACAGTAGTTCGCTTGAGAGAGATTCTTCCCTCGGTGATCGATAGCATCCGTTCTGATGTCAGACGCGAGTGTGTTGTAGTCATCCAGATTCTCCATCTCTTTGGCAAACGGCATTCAGAGCTCATCGACGCTGGCAGTAGCGTCGTCGCTTCTGGCTTGACGGAATTTCATATTATCACTGAATCTCATACTGATTAGCTCTTGTCCCGTACTTACAGAAGCTGTCCACCACGTTGAGCCGAGTTCTCGCGGTCGGACTCGGAGTGGAACTGTCGTTGAGTAGATCTACGAATTGGTCGAGTCTCAAGTGTAGAGTTCGGTCCAGAAGTTGAGGCTGGCCTTCTCAATGCATGCGATCCTCGAACCGCCTCATGGTCAACAGAGAATTAAACTCCAGTATTTTCGTAGCTTTCACTCCTAACACTCTTTACAGTACATACCGTATCTCCATTCAACGATGTCTATCGACCGAGACACCTTCGATAACACAAGTGAGGACGAGCTCGCAGATCTTTCTGTCCCAGATCAGGTTCTGGGATTCCTCGTCGCCAAGGAGGATCGGGCGTTCAAAGCCCGCGAAATCGCCTCCCAGATTGGCGTCGACGAGGGCGCGGTTAGCACCGCTCTCTCGCGATTGAAGCACCGCGACCTCGTCGAGCACAAGGCGACGTACTGGGCGGTGACCGACGACGTCAATCGCCTCGAAAGATATAGTGGTTACGAGCGAGTGACCACTCTGCTCAACGAACGATTCGGGGAGGAAGACAAGGAAGCGTGGCGCGAGCACGCACCCGAGGAACCCCACCCGAGTGTCGGGGACGACCAGTGACCGACGAAGAGACCCTGATTTTCGAGCGTGGCGACGTCGTCTACGGAGATGATCCGTTCAAAAGCGAGGAAGACGCTCGGCCCTGGCTCATTCTCTCGAATCACGAAGGGCGTCCGTTCCACGGCGACCAGTATATCGCAGTGACACTGACAACGAAATCCTGGATGGACGGGCTAATCGAGATACCGGAGGAGAGCTGGCGACGTGGTGGGACTCCGAGCAAGAGTCGGATCGCTCCGTGGGGAGTCCAATCGATTGACCACGAGGATATCGACTTCTGGCAGGGTCGCCTTGACAGCGATCTCGTTGACGAGGCTGTTGCCTCACTGGTTGAGGAACTTCAGTAGCGGTTGACTCTGGTATTTTGTTCGGCTGCTGTCTAAATGAAACAGCCGTTAGATAGCTGGTGCGTATTGACCATCGAGGGTTCTATCGGTTCAAGTGGATGTTCCAGTACCCCCCGAGATCCACCGTGCGTATCATGCACGGAACCGCTACAGACGCGAACAAACTGGATCGGTCAAGATAGGGTATATGAAGGCCTAGGCATCACCGAGATGTTTATATAATTGTGATCACACGCGGCAGTCATGCGTCAAAATAAAATCATATTCCGGGGAGGTGTTCGGACGATCCTCGGCTTCGCAGTCGCGTTTGCTGTCGTCACTGCGGTATGGGTGCCGCTCACTGCGGCCGTCTCCGATGCCCCGGCGTGGATTGGACTGGTGTCCGAGATCGCCAAGTTCGCAGTTCTCGGAGCTGCCGTTCTGGTACTCCTCCATATCGACAACGTCAGCGTGCCCGAGCTGGGGTTGTCGCGTCGCCAGTTTGTGCCGGCAGTCTTCACCTTCGGGGTTCTCTGGGTGGCATTGAACGTGTTGGGAATCGGGCTCGCTGTTGTCGTCGGCAATCAGTGGGACATCTCTCTGATCTGGTACCTCCCCGAGGTAGTCACTCGGGAGTTCGGGACGCTGCCGACGCCGTGGCTGATTTTTGTCCTCCTCAATTTCCTTGTCATCGGACTCGTCGAGGAGGCTGCCTTTCGGGGGTACTTCCAGTCGAAGATGATCGCTCTCCTCGGTGACGATACTCGCCTCCACGTCGCGTTCGGGATTCTGCTCACCAGTGTCGTGTTCGGCGCCCTTCACACGCCGGGTGCGTTGGTCGCCGGCGCCGGTGTCGAGGGAGCTCTCGGGGCCGCAGCGTTACCCGCTATCACCGCCGTTCTGTTCGGCGTCCTCTACGAATTGACCCACAACCTGTATCTTGTGGCCCTATTTCACGGGCTTGGGAATACGTGGCCATTGGTGATCGACTGGACGTCTTGGGCGGGAACTGCGCTCGTGGCCTTCTGGGTCGGCGCCGCGTGTATTTACATCGGTGTGACGCTCGGATACCGGTATTGGGCGTCCGGGCCCGACCGGACACCGAACGTTGAGCGGGTGGAAGTCGGATATTCGGGGATATTCGAGTGAGTGTGCCTGTCGAAAACTACAGTAAGCAACAAGTTCGATGCATGTACAGTATTGATCGGAACCAGAGCAGAATATATCAGCTGCCGAGGAGTTCAACGGAGCTACGCGTTTCACAACTAGGCCTCTCGGTCTGTTGTACCTACTAACTCGTAGCCGCGGAAGACCAGTTCGATAGCGATTCCTCTCGAACGCGTACACCGAGGCGAAGATGGTCAACGTTCCGCAAAAACAGGCATCTCCGAGAGGTACAGGTGAGCGACTTCACTCGCAATCCCCTGACCTAGTGAACGCAACTGCAAAGACAGCTCTCACCACAGAGACAAAAACGAATTCGGTGACTTTCCTCTTTCTTTTGGAACGGTTCAACTCGGTGCTTAGATTGAGTTGAGTACACATCTTCCACTATAATTCACTATTTGAACAATTGTTATCCGAAGAATATTACTATATTTTAATCAATTCTCAACCTACTATGTCCAGATAGTTACCATTATACGTTCATCCCTCGCTCTGGTGTTATATGGAGCCGATCTGGTATGCCAGTCTCGGTTTCTCCGTCTTTGGCTGGACGATACTGTTGATTTTTTTCGGTGCTACACTCTTCTGGCTCGGGGAAATGTTGATTGTCGGCCGCGCACCTCAGGGCCCCATCGAGCACCCCCCTTCTGCAGTCGAGGTGCGAGTTCTGACTCGTGATGCCGAGGCAGTCGTCCAAGGCACAGTCAATTCACTCCCCGACAACCTCGCGGCGACAAGGGTAGTCGCCGAAACTGACATCGACATCCTCGGTGCGAGCGTCCACATCGTCCCCGATGACTTCACTTGTGAAGCCATACGGAAAGCGCGGGCTGTGGAGTGGGCACGTCGTGAGGTGGAGTGTGTGGGTGAGTTCGTTTTGTACATCGACGAGGATACGCTGTTGGGGGACTTCCACGGACTCCCCGACGCTGATATGATCCAATTGGCGGAGCGGCCGATCCGCAGCGCGTCGTGGCTCACGTATCTGGCCGAAATGTTTCGGATGGGATTCCAACTGGAGCAGGCGACGTTTCCGAAGTTCCGCTACCCGCTGTATGCGTGGGGCGGCGGCTTTGCCGTTCGGAAGCAACTTGAGGATGTACTGACGTGGGACGTAGAGACGGTAACTGAGGACACGAATTTCGTGTGGCGGGCAGCACGATCAGGCGACTACGACCTTCAGTATCTCGACGTGAAAGCGATGAATCAGGCGCCGCCGTCAATACGCGAAATGATTCACCAGCGTCGCCGCTGGATTTCGGGGGCCGCACGCGACTCCCACTTGCTACCGCTGCGCTATAGACTTCTCTCGTTGATGCGAAACGCCGCATGGGCGCTCGTGTTTGTCTCGCCCGCCCTCGCATTACCACTGGTGACGCCGATCGAGAACTTGTTCTTTCCCACATACTATTGGTACATCATCGTCTTCCAGTTGGTGGGGCTGTTTGGTTGGGCATTTCTCGGGTACTGGTACTTCGCCGAGCGGGTTTGGATACTTGCTCTATTGTTTATTACCATTCCCGTCGTTGCGCTGATCCACTCGGCAGGAGCGTTCTGGGCCGTACTTAGTCCAACAGAGACGTTCAGAGTCACAAAGAAGGTCTCTCCACTCGAGATAGCCGATGAACGACTCCGAGAGTACAATGTATCGGAACACACCAAAACCGGACAACGACGCGGTCAGAACCGTCCCGGTGAAAATGCCGAAGTCGATCCGGAAGCTGAGGTAGAAGCTGATGACTGACAGCCTACTACCGCCTTCTCCGTCTTGATGCCGCCATGCATCTGTGGCTCAGTGAGGAGATTACGAGGCGTTAATCGGTAACGATCCACAAGTCGCTGAGTAGAGCACCTACATTTCAAGGAATTCAACATCTGTGATCTCAAATCGGGCGCCCCCTTCTGTGCTGTCGGTGATGGACATTTCCCAGCCGTGCCCTGTCACGATGTCATGGACGATTTTGAGCCCGAAGCCCGTGCCCTCGGCTGTCGTTGAGTAGCCAGCTTGGAACACGTCCTCGCGTTCGGCATCCGGGATGCCGTCACCGTCGTCCGCCACAAAGAACCCCGATCCGTTAGCGAGGTCTCCCACCGTGATACTCACGCTCGGGCCCCCATGTTCGATCGCGTTACGAAACAGGTTCTCGAACACCTGTTGCAACCGACTCTCGTCGGCCACCACCGTGCCGTCGGTCGTCACGGTAAGGCTCGCAGCACCCGTCTCGACGGCCGCCCAACAGTCCTCGACAAGTGACGGGAGATGGATCGCGTCACGGCTGCCGACGACCTCGCCCTGCCGGGAGAGCACGAGCATGTCCTCGATCAGCCGCTCCATCCGGGTCAGTGCCCGGGCAGCGGTTTCGAGGTGGTCGCTCTCGCAGTCCTCTCCGGCAAGTTCGAGGTGGCCAGTCGCGATGTTGAGCGGGTTCCTGAGGTCGTGGGACACCAACCCTGCGAACTCCTCCAAGCGGTCGCGCTCCCGGGTTAACTCCCGTTCCCGCTCGCGAAGTTGCGCTTCACGGTCAACTCGGGCGAGCACCTGCGTGACGGTACCGGCCCAGATTTCAGCCAGCGTGACGTCCGTCTCGTCGAACGAGTTGGGTTCGGTCGCCGCGATGTTGAGCACGCCATACTCGCCCAGCGGCAGGACGAGTTCGCTCCGGAGCGGTGTCTCAGGATTGTACCGCTCCGGAACGTCCGTCAGGTCATCGATCACGCGAGATTCCTTCGTGGTGAACACCTCCCACGAGAGGCCCTCGCCCTCCTGATACGTTGGGATCGTACCGAGGAGGGCGTCACTCTGCTCTGAGGCCGCCGCGGGCGTTAGAGCGTTGCGGGCGTCATCGTAGAGCCAAAGCCCGACGATGGGAAAGTCGAGGATACGGTCGAGATACTGGATGGCAAGCTCAGCGGCCTCCTCCTGCGAGTCGGTTTGTAACAGGTCTTTGACTGCTCTGTGGAGTCCTTCGAGGTACGTGTTCTGCTGGTGAACCTCGAGTTCGGCGAGCTTGCGGCTTGTGATATTGAGATGGCCCATCACGGCGAAGCGATTTCCCTGATACTCAAATCCCTGTACTGTCATCAGGAACCACCGACGTTCAGAGGGAGAGTGACACGGATATTCGAGAGTGAACTGGGCCTGCTCGTTAGCGAGCACTTTTTCTACCCCATCGGCAGCCTCTTGGGCAGGTGCTTCATCTGCACCAGTCGTCACTGAGAGATAGTTTTCATCGATCATGGCGGCGTCCTCACCAACGAGCCCATTCTCCAAACCGAACGCACGCCACTGGTCGTTTGTGTAAAGAATCGTTCCATCAGAAGCCAGAACAGCTGCTTCTGCTGGGAATACATCCAAGGCGGTTATTAGAAGATCAGCACTTGGAGAGGAGACCATACGGGAACTACGTAGTGGCAAATATAAGACCTCGTAATCGAATACTTCTCAGAGATTCAGCTCTGGGCTAGTCGGAAATAGAGTGCATGAGGCACCTACAATATTATTCTATCAATTGTTTAGATATGACCGGAGAATCTATTACTGGTTCCCACGCGGTTGTTTCCATGCCTGAATGTCAAAACTGTGGGGCTCACGTAACCGAGCGATATGCCCGGGTATTCACTCCCGAAGGAATCACTGAGCCACGGATTTGTCCAAGTTGCGAGGACAAGACACGCGGAAAACATGGGATTCGAGAGAAGCGAACGTAATCTGGCTGAAACGCTCTGTTAGAAGAATACAGAGTATTAATCAGGTCAGGGCGTAGTTCTTTCCGCGAGAGTCTGAGTGGTTTCTCCAGATCCCGAAGACCAGATCACACGGACAGTAGATCCACTGGAGACATTCCCAAGTTCAGCAGAGTCGCCTGCTGAAACCGATGAATCGAACTGCGTGACTACGACGGCAGCGGTATCAGTGGTGTTTAATGTCACTGTCGACCCACCTGCGATCGTGTTGCCACCCGTATGCGTAGCCGTGACGTTGTAGACGCCGCTATTCTCTTCGAAGTCGAATTGGAAGTTCGCATTTGGTGCTGTCTGTTGGACGCTGTTCCCTAACCCAAGGACGAACGATCCGATGACGGCTGCGAGGATAACCGTAATTGCAACCATTAGAATCACACCAATAACTGGCGAGACTGCACGATCATCTGTAAAGACTTGTTTGATGTTCATTTTGTGTACCCAACACACGACATCCTAGTGAGACTGCGTTAGTGCTGCAAATAATGCCTCACAGTGACTTGTATGTTATATAGATATATGCGAAGTAAGTATATAAATCCATAGTGACAAGTGATACCAATCTGGGTAGTACTGGTAAAAGATGATTCAGCATCTCATTGAGTGGATTGCGGAAATTCAAGGAGAAGGCTCTGCCCTTCAGGGCGGAGAGGATGTCAATTAGAAATACTAACCACGAGATGTACCGGAGAAGTCCGGTACACATCATGTGTTGGGTAGGCGAAATTTATTCGCCAGTATCCTACAGTCAACTCAAGTATATAAGGACTCTTATGGAAGTTGATAGGCGGTGTATTCAGCACCATCATTAATCTGAATTGAGTCCTGTGACGATGTATGAGTGTCATCGATGGCGGTAGGGATAGCGCTATCCGCATTTTACACGTAGATGACGAGCCAGAATTTGGCGATCTCGTTCAGACGTTTCTCCAACGCGAAGATGACGACTTCGAGGTAATCACCGAGACAAGTGCGCGTGATGGGCTTGCCCGTCTGCAATCCGATAGCATCGATTGTATCGTGAGCGACCATGATATGCCAGAAATGAACGGGTTGGAGTTCTTGAACTCGGTTCGAGGGCCATATCCAGAGATACCGTTCATCCTCTTTACTGGCAAAGGTAGCGAAGAGGTCGCTAGTGAGGCTATCAGTAAAGGCGTCACTGACTACCTGCAGAAAGGTGGTGGGACAGACCAGTACGACGTGTTAGCCAACCGGATTCGCAACAGCGTCGATCAGTTTCGAACCCAGCACGAACTCGAACGAAGCCGACAGTTCCTCGATCGAGTGTTGAGTCTGAGTCCTGCTGCTGTCGTCGTGCTTGACGGAAATGGGGGCATTATCCGTGCGAACGAATTGGCCGAGACGACGCTCGGCCTCTCGGAAGCCATAATCACGACCCGCAATTTCAAAGATGCAGACTGGGAAATCGTGGATGCAGACGGGAATCCAGTTCCCGACGATGCACTCCCCTTCCAACAAGTGCTAGACACTGGTGAACCAGTCTATGACGTCGAACACGGAATTCGTCGCCCCGATGGAGAGATAGTCTGGCTCTCAATTAATGCAGCCCCACTCTGGGAGGACGCAGATTCCATTGAGCATGTGATTGCAGTCCTCTCGGACGAGTCGGCAAAACTGGATCACGAGCGGGCGCAGGCGCAGACTATTCGGCAGTTGGAAAGTTTCGGGGACGTTCTCTCTCACGACCTCGGAAATATCCTGAACATTGCGCAGGGGCGGCTTGCATTAGCACGTGAAACGGGTGAGGATGAACACTTCGAACCGGCAGAGAGGTCGCTGACGAGAGCAGTGGCGATGTTAAAGGAATTGACGACCGCTATCAAAGCAGGCACACTCGTCGATGAGGTGAACGCGGTTGATGCTTCGGCAGTCTTCGCTGATGCGTGGGAGTCACAAGAGACGAAACAGGCTACAAAAGACGTTCAGGGGCCTATCCACATCACCGCAAACAAAACCGCGTTGGTACGACTGTTCGAGAACCTGATCCGCAACAGCTTGGAACACGGAACAGAGACGGTTACCATCCGCCTTGGTGTTCTCCCAAACGGATTCTACGTTGAAGACGATGGCCCGGGAATCGCCGAAGATGACCGACAAACAGTGTTTGAGGCAGGATATACCACCAAGGAGAGCGGCACGGGAACTGGTCTTACGAGCGTCCACCAAATTGCCCTCGCCCACGGATGGAAAGTGCGGGCCATTGAGGGAACAGACGGTGGGGCGCGATTTGAATTTACGAACGTAGAGCGACCGGCGTCTGGATAAAAAACACACGCCGGGTGGGCATTTGACAACCCTGTTCAAGATATGCAGCAGATAGTTCACATTCTTTCAGAGCGACAGATACAGTAGAACCGAGAAAACATTAACAAAATCTGATAGAAACTACTGGAATTCAAATAAGTATCATCCCATGAGTAACGGTTTCACTTCGCATCTGCCAGATTGGCGTTCTCGTCAGTAGCGAGCTTGAACACGTCGACAAGGTTATACATCTGATCGCTCATCATGCTAAGTTGCTGGGCGTTTGCCGCAACCTCTTCCATTGCATCAGACTGTTCATCGATCCCAGCAGAGATTTGCTGGATTGACGTTGTTATTTCTTCATTCATACTCGCTGTATCATCGATCACGCCGCTGATCGCTTCGGCATTCTCGGCCTGAGACTCGACGGCGTCAGTGATCTCTTTGAGTCCCGTACTCGTCTCATTTGCCCGTTCATCGATCCGTTCGAGGCGTTCGACGAGACTCTCCACTTCGTCGGCGCCATCTGCGACCTCACTGTTGGCCTCAGTAATACTCTCGACGAGATCTGCTGTTTGCTCTTGTACGTTCGTTATGATCCCGTCGATCTCGTCAGCCGATTTCTGTGACTCCTCGGCGAGGTTTTTGACTTCGTTGGCAACGACTGCGAATCCCTCGCCAGCTTCGCCAGCACGAGCCGCTTCGATGTTGGCGTTTAACGCTAGCATATTCGTCTGGTCGGCAATCTCTGCAATCATGTCGATAATCTCGCCGACTTCCTCCATGCTCTCCTCGAGAGAGTCAATTCGTTGTGCAACCATCGAAGTCGCATCGGTGGCATCACGAATCTGATCGACTGTCTCCATCGCATCATCAACACCATTTGAGGCGATGTCAGCAACCTCCTCCGACTGTGAGTCGATCTGCTGGATAGACGCGGTGATCTCCTCGATTGACGCGGAGAGATTATCGACGTTCTCGTTCGCCTGTTGGGTTTCCTCAGCGAGATTCTCAGCTCCCCCTGCAAGTTCGACCGAAGAGGCATCGATCTGCTGAATCGAGGCAGTAACCTCCTCACTATTCGCACTGAGTGATTTGCTTGTGCTACTCAATTCGTCGGCGTTGTCGGTCAGGGTCTCGACGATCTCCTGAATGTTCTCAACAGCCCATTCGGTCAGTTCGATATATCATTATGCAGTTTACCCGGAGTATGTACGCCACAAAACGCCGGTCAGGCTCCCTCCAAACGACGAAACGGGACAATACACTGCGGCCCAACAACCACTTTGGCTTAGTCCAGTAAGCAAAAGTGGTATGTGGCGACCCCAAGCCCTCAGGTGAGCCATGGTGCTCACATCGAGAATGACGGACAGGCCGCGTTCGCTCCCCCGAGGCAGTATCTGGCTCTTTGAGGCGTCGTCGCGCAGTGACGGGGGCTTCGAACGTGACCGGGGACAGCGAGCGAGTGAAGGACGACCCGAGAGATTCGTCCGTTTCTCTTCGGCGGGGGCGTTCGAGATGTCGTTGACCGAGAGTACTCACCGTTCAGGGATCGGCCCCGTCGGCGACATCGGTCTTCGTCAGTGAGTCCGTGACGATACCGTTTTCGTTGACGACCTCGACCGTGATGTCGTACGTATCGCCGCCGACTCCGCCCTGATCGTAGGTAACCGTTCCAGTTGGCGTGTCGGTACTCGTCTCGGTCTCGTCGGCCCAACTGTTCGATCGGTTGTCGAAGGTGACGCGGACCTCCTGCAGACTGCTCGTGTTCCCTACCTCGTAATCGACGACGTAGTGGGCGTTGGTGTACTGCTCGTTGTCCGTGATCGTGAAGCCGACGACGACGGGGTCGTTCGGGCCACCGCCGATAGCGTCGTTGTCCTGCGGGTTATTCCCGTCCGCGACGTCCGTCAGGACCCGCTGCAGTGCGAGGCCGTCCGCGTCGTAGACCCGCATCTCGAACTCGTAGGTCGACCCGGCTGTTCCGCCGTCGGAGCCGGACTCCGGGATCCGAAAGACGTGTTCGACGTCGGTGCTCGTGTACGTCCGCGTCGGGATCCACCCCCGGTCGAGGTTCCTGACGACCACCTCGAACGACTGGAACGTATCGACGTTCTGGAGCCGGTAGGAGAGGTAGAAGAACGCGTTGTTGTTCGTCGTGCGGTCCTCCAGGTTGCGGAGGAAGTTTCGGACCCCGAGGCTTCGACTGAGGGAGATCTTCGTTGACGATCCAGCCGTCGCGGTGACATCGAACGTGAGGGCGTTCTCGCCGCCCGCAGCGTCCGCGGAGAGGGTGACGGTGAACGCTCGGGACTCCTCCGGTTGTATCGTTCGACTGGCCGGCGACACCGTGCCCGAGGCTCCCGGGAGTTCGACGGAGACGGTGAGCGGTGTGCTCGCGTTGTTCGTCACCGTGACGAGTTCCTGACCGCTCTGACCCGCGTCAACGAACGGCGGTATTGAGAGACCCAGCAGCGCGTTGGGATCCGACGCCGACTGAACGTCGACCGGCCGCGAGAGTCGAGACGTGGAGAAGGCCCCGGACGACGAGATGAGCGCGCCCGAAACGGCCGCACCGCCGAGCAAATAGAGGAACCGGCGGCGACTCGATCCCCCACCACCGGCTCGGGATCGTCGCCTCCGTCCTGGCATACCCGGCCCTAAAATGAATGTAATATATAACGTTTCGGCTCGGCGATCGCGACAGGTAGTGGCCGATCTCACGGGTATCCGACGCTCCAGCGGGTCACGTCGGAGCCGCGATCGTGACAGGCAGGCCGGTCATCACGGTCGAGGTCGTGATCGTGAGATCGGCAGTCGAGTCGACACCCGAACCCATCATGGACGGATTCCCGAACGTGGTTCCTCCGGACATCGTGGCGGGCAGCGTCATGGAATGAACTCCTCACAACCAGCTCCAGACCCCTGAATACGAGGTCACTGTTCGTCCGTGCTCGTGGTATCGCTATCCGACGAAGCCGTGTCGGCATCGTCCTCCTGTATCTCATCAACGTCGGCGCCGGTCCCCTCGGCGAGTTCGGGGTCCGACTCGACGGGGTCGCCGTGTAGGAGCTCGGGAAGGACGATCCGGGCCGCCTCGAGCATGAGGACGAACACGATCGGGAGGAGGAAGAACCCGTACCAGCCGAACAGGATGGGACCGAGGATGTATGCGAAGAGGAGGATGATCGGGTCGAGTTTCTGGCCCGAGATGTACGGCTGGATCACCGACTGGGGGAGGATATCGAGCACGAGAACGTACGCGACGAGGACGGCCCCGACGAAGACGTACTGCCCGTCCCCTCCACGTGTCGTTGCGACCGCGAGGTACGCGACGACGGGGACGTACACGACCTTGCCGACGATGATCGGGATGAGGCTGGCGAAGCCTGTCAGTACCCCGAGCGTGAACACCATCGGGATCCGCGCCCCGGGCGGCGCGACGAGGTTGGTAATCGCGTAGGCTGCCATCGCTATCACGGACATCATGAGCGCGAACAGGAAGTTGCCGAAGAAGATCGACTGGAGGTCGACGTCGACGGCCTTCGTGTAGGAGTAAACCGTCTCGTCGGGACCCCCGACCAGTTCCGCGAACACCCCCGAGAGCGCCTCGTCGTGTACGAGCAGGGCATACGACAGCGTTACCGCGAGAGACAACAGGAGGATCGTCCCGAACAAGGCATCGAGGACGTTCAATCCCTGCTGAAGGGCGGACCCGAACAGTAGGTCGGTCAGTTGGTCGATCGATGGCGGATCTCTGAGCAACGAACCCGGACCGTCCCCCTCGATATCGACCCCCGAGACACGCGAGCCGAGCATCGAGAAGACGGTCTCGTCGAACTGTCGCCGGATCTGCTGAACCATTCGAACCCCCGCGTACAGCGAGAGCAGAACGATCGGGAGGAGGACGGCGAGCGCAGTCGCTCCCGCCGCGAGCCGCTTGGACCCGAAGGCCGCCGTGAAGCGGTTACATATCGGACGAGTCGCGTAGTACCCGAACAGCCCGAGGACGAGTACGCCGACGAAGGAGTGCCCGATGAACACGGCGGCTGCCGCGAGAGCCGCCACGTAGATCCACCAGAACACGTCGTTGCGGACTGATAGCGTCATCGGACAGTCACCTCCGACCGCTTCCGTTCACGGTGGAGGCGGCCGCTCGGCACGAGGATCGCCCCCAGGTCGGGATCCAACGGTTCCACGAGCGCCGGGCGAGGACTCTTTGAGCGACGAGGACCTCCGGCACTTGACCAGTCCCACTCCGACACGTGGTACTGACTCGTGATACGATCATCGTGGGAAGAGCCGGCGCCGTTGGGCAGCCGTTGTAGTGAGATACGCCACCGCGACGTGAACGACCACCATCACCGCGAGAAAGCCGACGTTGATCCATCCGGCGTTGTACCAGACGAGGTCGATACCCCACGACCCGTCGAGGAACGGCCACAGCGGTTCGATGGGCGTCGAGATGTCCGGCGCGGAGAGCATATCCGCGAACACGTGAGCGAGCCCCCCGGCAAGGAACCCGAGGAACGAGAACAGGAACAGTCGACGCCGACCGAACTGCTCGCCGCCGGTCCAGTCGTCGAATCGCTCGGCGACCAGCGCCGCGATGATCGCCCCGCCGACCAGCGCCGCACAGGTCACGAACACCACTGTGTGGGTCACCCCGTGGTGATGGATCACCCCGGGGAACAGAACTGCGAGCCACAGATCGATATCCGGGAGCAGCGAGGCGACTGCCGCGATGGCGACGAACGCGACGCTCGTCCTGCCGGTCCAGAACTGCCACGCCGGAAGCGCGAACAGCAATCCGAACGCGACATGGCCCGTTATGTCTACCATTGGCCCCGATCCCGACCGGACTCGGTAGCGATCGTCGTGAGCCTACAGGATGTACGTGACAATGGCGAGTACGATGAAGATGATGACCAGCCATTTCGCGATATCCATACTGACCCCGGCCACGCCGCTTGCTCCCACCACGGCCGCGATCACGGCCAGCACGAGGAAGACGATCGCGAGACCGATGAGGTCGCCTCCGAACTGGAGAAGACTGAGCGCGACGTTGTCGAGTACGACCTGTGCGGATACCATACGTCCTGTAGGGGCGCTGAATAGTTAGTTAGCCGACTGATACTCCATGGACGTCCAACCTATAGCCGTCTGGAGAACTGTCCACCGTCGCCTTCCTTCGGAATCCGCCGCCGCAGTCGGGATCGACCTGCTCGGGATTCACGTCGCCTCCGGCGTATCATAGCTCCAGAGCTCAGTGCTCAGCGTTCCGGAACGACGACCCCTCTGTCGGAGGCGGTCGCGACGCTGGTACCCGGTTCGGCGGTTCGAGCACCCGTGGGAGCTCCCACGATAGTTCGACAGGCTCGGACGCCTGGGGGTCTCATCTGAAAACCGTACATCGCCGTATCTCGCCGCATCTCGCGCCTTCAGTGTCGGTCAGTCGTTCGCCATGTCTCCACTGCGGCGTACGACGGGACCGCGCCTCGAGCCCCCTCGGCCTGTGTCGACAGCGTCCCGGCTACCGTCGCCGCCTGGACTGCCTCCCGGAGCGAGTCTCCCGCGGCGAGTCGGCCACCGAGGAAGCCGGCGAACACGTCACCTGCACCAGTGGTGTCGATAGGCTGGCGATCCGGCGGCGCGACCCTGAATCCCGTCCCGTCGTCGATGTGGACCGGCTGTCCGCCTCGCGTACGAACGACCGTCCCATCGAACTCCTCGAGCGAGGAGCCCACCTGCGAGTACTCACGCTCGTTGGGCGTCACGATATCCACCACAGGACAGTCCAACAATCGCTCCGCTCCGGCAACAGGCGCCGGGTCGACGATCACGGTCGGTCGTGAGGCAGCTGACGCGAGCCGTTGGAGGAGTTCGCACACGGGATCGACGGGGATCTCGTTTTGGAGGAGGAGGATGTCGGACGCACGTACGGTTTCATACTGATCAGCGATGTATGCGCCGTCGACAGCGGCGTTGGCTCCGGCATGAACGACGATCCGGTTCTCTCCGTCCTCCGTGACGAAGACATGGGCCGTGCCTGTCTGCGTGGAGGCGACACCGACGCTATCGACTCGGACCCCGGAGCGCCGGAGCCTATCGAGCACATCATGGTCAGTGTGTTCGGAACCGACCTTTCCGAGGAGTGTAACGTCCGCCTCCGCTGCTGCTGCGGCGACAGCTTGATTGGCGCCCTTGCCGCCGTGTGTGACTGTCGTAGCGAGATCGGCAAACGCCGACGGGATCTCATCGACAACAACCGTGTCTCCGGACTCCGGAAACCGATCGAACTCCCGGCGGAGTTCGGTCAGAGTCTCCTCCGTGACGCGATGGACGCGATCGAGGTTGATGCTGCCCAGACTGACTATCTCCGTCATCGGATATCGGTTCCAACCGGCCGCGTTCTACAAAGCTCGTTTGATGCTTCTACCGGATGGAAGGTCACGATGGAGGACTGGTCACGACAGCACGGATATGCTTAAGACGACGGAGTCTGAGGGGTTCCCCGTTTCGATGGACGACTCCAGCGAGACGACCGCCCCGTACGGAACGTGGCCGTCCCCGATCTCGTCAGAGACGGTTGCTCGTTCGGGGATCGACTTCGGCCATACGGTGGTCGCTGATGATACGGTCTACTGGCGCGAACAACGACCGGACGACGACGGCCGCGGTGTCGTTGTTCGCCACGACGGCGACACCGTCACGGACGTGACCGGCGACGACTTCGACGTCCGGACCCTCGTCCACCAGTACGGCGGCGGTGACTTCGCCGTGATCGACGGTACCGTCATCTTCTCGCGGTTCGACGACCAACGAGTCTACCGGCAGTCGCCGAGCGAGGAACCGGTCCCCATCACTCCCGAACCCGAGTCCGAACGCGGGCTCAGGTACGCCGACTTCGAACCCTCGGCGGACGGAGCATCGATCTACTGTGTCCGGGAGGATCATGACGCCGCCGGCGACGACGGTACGGGCGAACCGGAGACTACACTCGTGAAACTCGCAGCCGACGGAAGCGCTGATCCACGAGTAGTAGCCTCGGGGTACGACTTCTACGCAGCTCCCACTCTCTCTCCCGACGGCGACCGTATCGCGTGGCTCACGTGGGACCATCCACGAATGCCGTGGGACGGGACCGAGTTGCACGTCGCAGACGTCGATGACGATGGGACGCTCTCCGACGACCGCGTCGTTCTGGGTGGGTCCGAGGAGTCGGTGTTTCAGCCAGCCTGGCGGGACGACGGGACGCTGCACGCCGTTTCGGATCGGACCGGCTGGTGGAACCTCTATCGTCGAGAGAGCGACGAGTGGATCGCATACAGGGAGGAGGAAGCCGAGTACGGCGTTCCGCAGTGGGTGTTCGGCCTCGCGACGTACGCGTTCCTCGATGACGGCCGCGTCGCGACAGTCGTCACCCGGGACGGTGAACAAACCCTCGAGTTGCTCTGCCCCGAAGGGTCACGAGAGCAGGTCGAGGTGCCGTTTTCGGTGTTCGGAGTCCGCGGGTCCCCGCAGCTACGGTCCGACGGGAGAGCGCTCTCGTTCATCGCAAGCGGCCCGGCGACACCGTCCCGATTGGTTCGATGGACGCCCGGAGTCGGATATAGTGTTCTCCGCAAGAGCGACGAAACCGATCTCGATCCCGCCTACACGTCGACACCTGAGCACGTCACTATCCCGACCCGAGACGGCGCGGAAACGCATGCCTTCGTGTATCCGCCGACCAATCCGGACGTGACCGCGCCCGCCAGCGAACGTCCACCCCTCATCGTGTTCGTCCATGGTGGCCCCACGAGCGCGACGTCGTCGACTTTTGACCTCAGCAAGCAGTTCTTCACCACCCGTGGGTTCGCCGTCGCGGACGTGAACTATCGCGGGTCGACCGGATACGGACGTGCCTATCGGGACGCGCTCGACAGCGAATGGGGTGTACTCGACGTGCAGGACTGTCTCGACGTCGCTCGCTATCTCGCGGAGGGTGACCGGGTCGACGGCGATCGCATGGCGATCCGCGGCGGCAGTGCCGGAGGGTTCGCGACGCTCTCCGCGCTCGCGTTCCACGACGAGATGGAGGCCGGAACGAGTTTCTTCGGTGTCGCCGACCTCGCACGACTCGCCGAACTCACCCACAAGTTCGAATCCCGGTATCTCGATACACTCGTTGGACCGTACCCGGAGGCCGCAGAGACGTACGAGGAACGGTCTCCCGTGCACCATGCGGAGGCCATCGACGCACCGGTTCTCCTGCTGCAGGGCGAAGCAGACCGGGTCGTCCCCATCGCGCAGGCGGAGGCGATGGTGGATGCGCTCGCCGTGAACGACGTGCCACACGACCTCCACGTGTTCGAGGACGAACGACACGGGTTCCGACAAGCGGACACCCGACGGATGGCCCACGAACTGGAACTCGCGTTCTACGGTGAGGTGTTCGGGTTCGAACCGGACGATACGATCGCGAGCCCCGACGTGACGGAGTCGGAACGCGAGTGATCGATATCGGAGGCGTACTGCCGAACAGGGAAGTGGCGAGAGCTGTAGGATTACAGCCGCGTCCCGACCGTGCATCTGTGGGCCTGGGAGATGCCTCCTCGAACGCTTTCATCCGCGCGACGGTACGGATCGTCTGTTCACGAGGTGTGGTCGCCACTGAACACCCGAGTCATGCTCTGGA
The DNA here is from genome assembly GCF_009831625.1 of Halobaculum saliterrae. GTDB lineage: Archaea > Halobacteriota > Halobacteria > Halobacteriales > Haloferacaceae > Halobaculum > Halobaculum saliterrae. The sequence goes on from NZ_WUUS01000002.1 coordinate 269,840, forward strand.
GCGTCTTCCCACCGAAGTACCCGACGAGAGCTGATAGGACACTGCCTTCCAGTCCGAGAAGCGAGTGTCCGACGACGGCAGAGAGGATCCCCAGCTCGAGTCCGAGATAGCGTGGCACGAACGGCGGTGATGGCACATCATTGCTCCCGTACATAACAGGGAGAACCTTCACCCGAACATCTTCGTTTGTGTGGGCGAGCGGAGACGAATTGAGCTCTCCCGCCGTATTCTGTCCGACAAGTGTCGGACGACACCGGATCGGGTCCGTACTGTCCCCTTTTCCGCCCCGATCGAAGATGTTCGCGGTGGCGTTTACCATGTAGTACCTGGATCCGCGTTTCATGAACGTAGGGACCACGCAGCTCGCTCTCACCGGGGTAATGAGCGTGCTACTGCTTCTTGTGGTTCGATGGTTGGTCCGCGTCGAGAACTGGCGGTCGTATTCCGTCTCCGCCGGTGGATCCGAGTCCGGCCATCACGGACCGGAGCACGTGGAGAAACCGAGCGGACTCCTTCGGTGGATCACCACTGTCGACCACAAGGACATCGGGCTCATGTACGGGGTCTTCGGGGTGCTCTCGTTCGCGTGGGGCGGGATCGCCGTCCTGCTCATGCGGGCGGAACTGACGACGCCGCCGGTCGATCTGCTCAGCGCACCGCTGTACAACGCACTAATGACGACCCACGGGATCACGATGTTGTTCCTGTTCGGGACGCCGATACTGGCCGCGTTCTCGAACTATCTGATCCCGCTGCTGATCGGCGCCGACGACATGGCGTTCCCACGGATCAACGCTATCGCGTTCTGGCTGTTGCCGCCCGGCGCGCTACTCATCTGGGGTGGACTGATCCTCGAACCGTTCTCGGTCGGCGTCGAGGGGGCCCAGACCGCGTGGACGCTCTACGCTCCGCTGTCGGTCCAGCAAACGAACGCCGGTGTCGACCTGATGATCCTCGGCCTCCATCTGACGGGCGTGAGCGCGACGATGGGCGCGATCAACTTCATCGCGACCATCTTCACCGAGCGCGGTGAGGACGTCACCTGGGCGAATCTGGATATCTTCTCGTGGACGGTCCTCGTCCAGTCCGGACAGATCCTCTTCGCGTTCCCGCTGTTGGGGAGCGCGCTCGTGATGCTGCTGTTGGACCGGAACTTCGGAACGACGTTCTTCGCGGTCGAGGGCGGCGGCCCGATCCTCTGGCAGCACCTGTTCTGGTTCTTCGGTCACCCCGAGGTGTACATCCTCGTGCTTCCTCCGATGGGACTCATCAGCTACATCCTCCCCCGGTTCGCCAGCCGGCGACTCTTCGGGTTCAAGTTCGTCGTCTACTCGACGCTCGCGCTCGGGGTGTTGAGCTTCGGCGTGTGGGCACACCACATGTTCGCGACGGGGATCGACCCGCGACTCCGCGCGTCGTTCATGGCGGTCTCGATCGCGATCGCGATCCCCAGCGCGGTCAAGACGTTCAACTGGATCGCGACGATGTGGAACGGGAAGATCCGGTTGGTGACGCCGATGCTGTTCTGCATCGGGTTCATCGCGAACTTCATCATCGGCGGCGTCACGGGCGTCTTCGAGGCGGCGATCCCCGTCGACCTCGTACTCCACGACACGTACCACGTGATCGCCCACTTCCACTACGTCATCATGGGCGGGATCGCGTTCGCGATCTTCGCCGGGATCTACTACTGGTTCCCACTGGTGACCGGGAGATGGTACCAGCGGTCGCTCGGGAAGTGGCACTTCTGGCTCACCATGGTCGGGACGAACCTCACGTTCTTCCCGATGGTCCTGCTCGGCTACGGCGGCATGCCACGTCGGTACGCCGGCTACGATCTGACCGTCGGCCCGGTCGGCTACTTCGCCGACCTCCACCAACTCGCCACGCTCGGCGCCTTCGTGCTCGCGATCGGCCAACTGATCTTCGTGTGGAACCTCGTCTCCTCGTGGATCGAGGGACGGCCGATCGAGGGCAGCGACCCCTGGGACTTGGACGATCACGGACTGCTCACCAACGAGTGGGGGTGGCTCCAGCGGCATCGAGAGACTGCGCTCGTCGATGGCGGGACGGAGGTAGAGGCGGAATCGTCCGACAGGACGCCAAGCACTGACGACTGACGCCGGGAGACCGCCACCGACGCCGTTCAGGACGTCCTTCTGGTTTCGGTGGGGAAGCCGAGCTGGATCGATCAGGAAGCGCCCGAACACGTTCGCGGTCAGAGACTTCCTCGTCGGTTGTGACCGTCGACCCGATGGGCGACAGGAGGGACGAACTCGAGGACGTGGTTTCCGATCTGCGGGCTCGCGACGCGATCGCGGACGCGTTCATCGCGAAGAGCTTCACCGACCGGCTCGTGATCGTGGACATCGAGGGGCGCGACGAGGTTCCGGCCGATGTGATCGAGCACCTCGCCGATCACGATCTCCGCGGTGCTGAGGGCGTCTATTCGGACGGCGAGGGGCAGTCGTTCGCGGGGAGCGTCGGCGATACCACACGCCATCACTTTCTCGACATGCGGACGCGAGGGGCGCACCAATCGTACGTCGTCGAAGTCGAGTAGACCGGGAGTGGACAGTACCGGCTGTCAGCAACCGCTGTACAGTAGGTACGGAGTACGGCGCCGATCCAACCACTCCCCAGCGAGAAGGAGCAGGAAGTTCGCAGTCGTAGTCACATCCGTGGCTTCGACTGTAGAGCGTCAACAGGCTCCCTCTCGAGAGCGGCGTCCGCGTTCGGGGGGTGCTCTCGACCACGCGACCAGAGGAAGGCGCCGAACGCGAGCGGCGACACCAGTGCCAGTCCGACCCCTCCCGCCACGGTGAGTTGGGCAGTCGAGATCTCGTGGACGCTTCCGAACACGTCGCCGACGACGACCGCGCCGCGCATCGTCGCCCCGTCCGCGGAACTCGCGTACTTGCTGATGCCGGTACCGTCGAAGACGAGTCCCCACGTCCCGGTCGCCTGCTCGGGGCTCTCGTACGCTCCGTCCTCGGCTGATAGCCGGTGTTCGACGTGACCGGACCACTCCCAGATGACTCGTGTTCCGGGGTCGACGTGGACCGCTGCCGGCGAGAAACCGGGTGCGTCGTCGTCGGTGGTGACCCCGATACGAACCTCCTCACGGCCGCGCATATCGACCGTCCCGTCGAACGCCCCGACGCCGTCGAACCACCCGTCGTAGTCGGGTTCACGGCTTACGAATTCGGGTGCCGCCGTCTCCGCCCCGACCTCGATGTCGCCGACGACGACGGCACCCTTCATTCCCATCGGCTCGTGGGGGGTACAGACGTATCGTGAGATGCCCTCGGCGTCGAAGGTCCGCTCGAACGTGTCTCCCGCATCGGACGACAACGCGCTCTCGTAGGCGCCGTCGGTCGCCGCGACGTTGTGCATACCGCCCTCGCCGGTCCACTCCCACACGACCGTGGTCCCGGGGTCGACGCGAACGGCGGCGGGACCGAACGCGAAGCCGCCGCCGTTACCTGGCGCACCGACCGTGACGGTTACCGTATTCATGCCGCGTTTGTCGACGACGCCATCGTAGTTGGAGACGTTCCCGAACCACGCCTCGAAGTCGGTGTCGGACTGCGCGCTGACGGGGTGTGGGGTCGATAGTGCGGCCCCTCCCACGGCGACCGCCGCCGAGGCCTGTATGAACCGTCGTCGCCCGATCGTCGGGGTGGAAGGTGTGGTGGTCATAGTAGTGTGTAGGAGACACGACGAGATAGCCCGAAACGCTGAGTCTTCGAATCTGAGAACCATATTGCCTCTAGTTCGTACAGTCCGTCCTCCGTGTAGGTGGAGACCGAGAGTATGACCTACAACACGACGCGACGACACGTACTGCAGGCGGCCGGGATCGGCGGAGCGATGGCACTCGCCGGGTGCACGGTCGGCGCACCGACGACCGACAGCGTCGAAACGAGCCCGGTACCCCTTCGGACGGAGGAGCCCGCTCTCGACGACGCCAAGGCGGTCGACGTCGACCGCATCGCCGCGGACCCACGCGACGTTCCCGCGCCTATCACGCGATCACAGCCCGCGACCGTCGAGGTGGAACTCGAGACGCGAGAGCTCGTCGCGGAAGTCGAACCCGGCGTGACGTTCACGTACATGACGTTCAACGGTCAGGTACCCGGCCCGTTCGTCCGGACGCGTGTCGGCGACACGGTCGACCTGACGATCCGAAACCACGAGAGCAGTTCGATGGTCCACAACGTCGACTTCCACGCCTGCCGCGGGCCCGGCGGGGGTGCTGAGGACACGAACGTGGCTCCCGGCGAGGAGAAACGCCTGCAGTTCAAGGTGACCTACCCCGGGGCGTTCATCTACCACTGTGCGGTCGCGAACGTCGATTACCACATCTCCGCGGGGATGTTCGGCATCATTCTCGTGGAACCCGAGGAGGGGCTCCCGGCGGTCGATCACGAGTTCTACCTCGGCCAACACGAGCTGTACACGAGCGGGACGACGGGCCAGGAGGGCCACCATGAGTTCGACTTCGGACGAATGGCCCTCGAGGATCCGACGTACGTGCTGATGAACGGTGAGAAGTACGCGATCACGCCGGACAACTACGCCGAGATGAGCGTCGCTACGGACGAGACCGCCAGGGTGTTCTTCGGCGTCGGGGGGCCGAACCTGTTCTCGAGCTTCCACCCCATCGGAAGCGTCTGGGACGAGGTCTGGCGGCAGGGCGCCCTCGCCAGCGAGCCCGACCGGTTCGTGCAAACGACCCCGGTCCTTCCGGGGAGCACCTGCGTCGCGACGATGTCGTTCCCCGTCCCCGGCGACATCAAACTCGTCGACCACGCGCTCTCACGCGTCGCCCGGAAGGGTGCGCTCGCGGTCGTCTCCGTCGACGGACCCGAGGACACCTCGATCTACAATCCGAGCTCGTAGTCGGTTCGATCGTCAGCTGTTCGCCGGGTGCTGAGACACGGGGACAGCGGTCGAACGGAACAGCGGCCGTTCGACGGATAATCACGTCGAGTGCTTCGGGCTTTGATCCCGAGGCGGTTCACGTGGCGACGGGTTCACGGAGGGCCGTGTCCAACCGACGGGGGTTCGACGGGGTCGTTCACTCAGTCGGCGCTCGTTTCCGGCGGTGAGGACGGCGCGATCTCCTCGTCTCGGAGGTAGCACTGAGGGTCCGGGGCGAACAGGTCATCATGGACAGTGAGTGCCCGGAGTCGCGATCCTCCCCGACAGATATCTTGGTACCGACAGTCCGCACACCGACCGGTCAGGTGGTCCGTGCGCTCACGGAGTCGACGAAGTACCGGGTTCGACTCGGCGTCCCAGATCGCGCTGAACGGCCGATCTCGCACGTTGCCGAGGCTGTACCCCTGCCAGAACTGCGTGAGATGGACGTTTCCTTGGTAATCGACGTCCGCGACCCGCTCACCGGTCGGATCGCCACCGTTCCGACGGAGGTAGCTGTGTACGCGGTCGGCCGCATCCGAACCGATGTACCGACGGGCATACTCGATAAGATATGCGGCGTCCGCATAGTTTCCGACCAGGAGTGTTTCGATCTCCTCGCCCCGCCGGTGATACGTTCGAGTGAGATCGCAGAGTTCCTTCACTGCGGCTCGTTTCGCCTCGGGCGAGAGATCGAGATCGGTGATGTCCGCCCCACGTCCACCGTAGTCTAGGTGGTAGAAACAGAAGCGATCGACACCCTCGTTTCGGAGGAGTTCGACGACGCCGCGGAGGTCGCTCGCGTTCCGCTCGGTGATGGTATACCGAAGGCCGGTCTTGAGACCGGCGTCCAGACAGGCTCGGATCCCACGGACGGCTGCGTCGAACGCTCCCGACTTCCCGCGGAACTCGTCGTTGCGTTCCGGGAGCCCGTCGACCGAGATGCCGGCGTACCTGAGACCCGCATCACGGAGTCGTTCCGCGCTCTCGTCCGTGATCAACGTCCCATTCGTCGAGAGCACCGGGCGGATGCCGCGGTCGTCGGCGTACCTGATGAGTTCGAAGAGGTCGTCACGAACCAGTGGCTCACCCCCCGAGAAAAGGACCACCGGCACGCCGTAGTCGGAGAGGTCATCGAGGAGACGCTTTCCCTCGGCCGTACTGAGTTCGCCGGGTGCGACCTCCGTGTCTGCGGCGGCATAACAGTGGGAACAGTGGAGGTTACACCGCTTGGTGAGGTTCCACACGACGACCGGCCGGCGTTGCTTCACGCGAGATATCTGCGGTTTCGAGGACCCGTCTGCGGCGTCATAGCGGAGTCCGTCACCTTCCGCGTCCAGATCACAGAGGAGCTTGCTGACCGATATCATGGCTCGTGCGTTCGCTTCTCGTCGCCGGAGCCCAGTTCGACCAACTCGGCGTCGTCGTCGAGCGTGTCCGTCGTGTACCGGTGCACTGCCCTCGCCGGACAGACCCAGAGATCGTTCGCGTACCATGCGAAGAGCTTCGTGGCCTGTTCGTAGGCCACGTCGGCGGACGGCGCCGAGACGCTTCCGACATGACGGAGCGGGTCCCGTTCCTCCTCCCTTACGAAGATCTCCCATTCGTGTTCGACCGCCTCTCGCGGGTGCTCTCCGACGCGATAGCGATCCGGTTTTTCGACCATGTACGGAACACGACGGACGAACGCAACACCCTTCTCCCGATGATGTTCAGTCGAACCCCCGCTGTCACGCGATCCGAGTCGAGTCGAGAGCTGTGGTATCGCCGCCAATGTGAGATCGTGAGTGGTCCGGATGGTGGTCCGGGGGATTGAACCCATCGGTGGAGGGTTCAGTTGACACGCCGAGGCCGCGGTGCGATCAAAAACGGCCGATGTGTGGACCTTCATTACAGTCGGGATGTGATAAACTATCATGGGGCGTCGTCGACGAGCAGCCGTCATCGAGACCCTTCATGACGTCGCCACGACGATCCAAACCGAGGAGACGGCGACGGGTGTCTGTGAGCGGACCGTCTCAGCGGCGGCGGACCTCCTCGATTTCACCCAGTGTACCGTCGTCATCCGCGAGGGCGAGTGGCTCGTCCCGTACGCCACGTCCGCGGAGGCGCCGCCCGGCGGCAGCCGACGGATGCGGATCGACGAGGGACTGGCCGGGAAAACCTACCGCACCGGCGAGTCCTACACGGTCGACGAGGTCACTCCGACGGACGAGACCAGTCCGGCCGATGCCTCGTATCGATCCGGGATCAGCGTCCCCGTCGGCGAACACGGTGTCTTCCAGGCGGTGGAGACGACGCCGAACGCGTTCGACGACGACGACATCGAGTTGGCGGAACTACTCGTCAGTCACACCGCGACAGCGCTCGACCGGCTCGACCGAGAGCAGGAGCTCCGGCAACAGAACGAGCGGCTCGACCAGTTCGCGTCCGTGGTGAGTCACGATCTCCGGAACCCGCTGAACGTCGCGACCGGACGATTGGACCTGCTCGCGGAGGAGTGCTCGAACGAGCACGTCGATGCGATCGCCGATGCCCACGGCCGCATGAGGCGCCTCATCGACGATCTCCTGTTGTTCGCACAGGCGGGCGCCGCGACGCTTACGCTGACCGAGGTCGACATCGGCGCGCTGGCTGAGGAGTGCTGGGAGCCGCTCGCACCCACAGACGCGACGCTCGATGTGGACACCGAACGGACGATTCACGCCGACCGCGACCGCCTCCGCCAACTGCTCGAGAACCTGCTGAAGAACGCGGTCGACCACGGTGGCGCCGGCGTCACCGTGACGGTCGGTGAACTGGCGGACGGGTTCTACGTGGCCGACGACGGTCCGGGGATCCCTGCCGATGTGAGCGAAGACGTGCTTACGGCCGGTTTCACGTCCGCGGAGGACGGAACGGGCTTCGGGCTATCGATCGTTGTGCAGATCGTCGAGGCTCACGACTGGGATCTCACAGTCACGGAGAGCGCTGCTGGCGGTGCTCGGTTCGAGGTCGCCGGTGTCGCAGCACCCGAATCGTGACCGCGAGACGATCGCCTCGACCGAACAGAACAGGTCCCCACTGAGAGCGACGGAATCGGTGGACCGTCCGGACTCCGTGGGGGAAGGTCGCTCCGCTTCATGGAGGGGCGACCGAGCTGTCGATTCGATGCCGCTGTCCCGAAACGCCGGGCTGGTCCCCCATCCGAACCACGACCGCTCGCAGCGTGACCCCGCGAGAGCCCCGCCGAGGACTGAACCGGCGGTCGCGGGGCGTGTCATCCGGACGATTCGGCCGGCGTACAGCGGAACGTCGTTCTGGACCGGTCAGCGGTATCGTATGCCGAGATCTCCACGATCTCTCCCGTGTACTGGACAGTCCCGGAACTGGAGCCGACGACCGTATACCCACGGAGGTCCCCGTCCGGGAGGACGGGTGCGGGTAGCTCCGGCACGTAGATGCATGCGTAATCGGGGCCGATCTTGAGTTTCCCGTCGGTCAAGTTCGTCCGGTGATCGTCGGAAACGAGGCTGATCTGATCGAGAGTCTTCATCACGGGGCTACACAGGTACGTGTCAAACACGTATGGTGTTTGACCTTTCGAATGCAAGGAACTCTCGGTCGGTGCCGGTTTCCATGAGGACGTGCAGATGGTCCGGATCAACCCCTCGTGTTCGATGACGCATAGCTCCGGAACCAACGAAGCGGACACTCGACGAACCGAGGGCGGATCGGTGACAACGGCGACGAGACCGCTCTCGGGAAACTGGAACGCTTACTGGCGACGTTCCACCGGGGGCGCCGACTCGGAGAGCATCCGTTCGACGAGACGGGAGTGTCCTCGACGGAGGCGCTCCGACAGGGCCTGGTGTGAGACGTCGAAGTCCCTCGCCAACTCCTCCAGCGTCGTCCCGCGTGGGACGCTGTAGTAATCGGTTCGGAACGCCTTGGCGATGGTGTTGTGCTGTGTCGCCGACAGTCCCAGCGCGGTGTCCTCGCGGCAGGAGAGCGTGCTTATCCGGGACAGCGTCGCGTCGACCCCCTCGTCACGCCACGCCTGAAACGTCTCCGACGCCGTCGCACGGTCCGGGAAGAGGAACCGGAGCGCCCACCGATCGGTCGTTCTGCGGACGTCGAGAACCGAGCCCTCGATCTCGGCGACACCGTCGATGAGACGTGCCGCGCGCGCGTTCCACGTGATCGAATACAGGCCCCGACCGTCACGTTCGGACAGCCGACTCACGTGCTCCGTCGAGGGGTCACTCCGTAGGGCGGCGTCCAGTCTGTCGGGACGATCGGCCGATCCCCAGAGGAACGGCGACGTGCGGGACGAACTGTGGATGGCGAACCGGACGAACTCGAACTCGACGTCCGGGACCCGTTCGATGGTCTCCGCGAGGACGAACCTGTTGTCCGGGATAGTGGCGTCCACGACTGTCTCCATGCCCCGCAGGTGACCACACGGGGACTTTGGTATAGCCAGCGTAGGGGCCTCTGGCCCCTTCGATCACTATATGCGGCCGAGCGCCGCTCTATCCGCTGTGTACACCCGAATACTGTCGCCCTATTTCGACATCATCCCATCGTAACTCGGTGTCGGTGGCTCGACGGCCTCGTCCGCGTCCGTGACGAACATCACCGGTCCTTGGGCGGGACGAACGGACCGACGGAGACGGTCTTTCGGGCGACTGTCGCCGCCCGGAGGATGTAGGCGACGAACAGTGCCAGGGGAGCGACGACGACGCCGATCCCGACGCTGACGACGAGAGGGAGCGTCGACACCGGTACCGTGACGGATCCCGTCCGATAGACGAGCGTCACCGCGACCGCGCTCGCCAGCGCCGCGATACCCGTGTAGACCAGCAGCCGAGAGAGCGTCGCGAGGTCCTGCTGGATGGCGATCGTCTTGTAGAACTGTCGGACGACCGCGATCGACTCGAGAAGCTCATCGACGGCTCGGAACTCCGCCTCGACTCCCTCGGGGATCGTCGCGGCGTGCTCGTTTCGGAGGTGGCGGATCGCGGCCGTGTTCAGCGCGTACTCGGGCCCGAGGACGACGCTGAGGACGTCGTTCATGCGCTGGTTCGCCTCGAGGTGGTCGTCGATACTGTCCCCGTACGCGGCGATGTCGTCCAACGTGTTCGCGGCTCTCGCCGGGGGATCCCAGTCGGCGTCGCCGCCGGGCGCTCTCAATCCGGCGGCCCTCTCACTCAGGGTCGTTGCGATCAGCGAGAGGAACTCGCCCGGGTCGTTGGGACTCGACGGTACCCCGGCGATCGACTCGACGGTCGCCCTGAGTTCCCGCGACCCGTCGAGCCGATCGACCAGGACGTTGATCGACCCGAACACACGCGAGAGAACGAGCTGGTTGATCGAGAGGGCGATGGTCAGGAGCGTGACGACCCCCGCCGTGAGCCCGCTCCCGAAGACCCCCGCCACGGAGCTGTCGGGTCCGACCGCCAGGAGGCCGACCGACACGAGCGCCCACACGGTCCCCGCGGCTGCCACGACGAGACAGGCCGCGACCGCCCGTCGGTCGCCGCCGAACAGGAGCCACTCCGCCACCCGCTCCAGGACTCCGTCGGGTTCGCGGACGGTGCTCGCCGTCTGCGGCTCGGATGCCATACAGATGACATGACGAGAGCACCGATAAACTCCCGGGACGGTCCCAACGTTCGGACATCGGCGGACGGATCGTCAGCACACTTCTCCGCGTCGTTTCCGCTGACGCGTCATCCTCCCGGTGGATGTCAGTCCGCATTCCGGAACGCGGGCGGACGACGTTCAGTCCTCCCGTACAGCGGAGACCGCCTCGCGAGGAGCGTCACAGTTCGGACACGATCCGGGTAGCCCCCCGTCCAGTTCGCCCATCTTTCCGCATTCGGTACACTCCCACATCAGGTACCCCTCGCCGAACTCCTTGCCCGGCAACTCCCCGACCTCGGTTTCGCCCGGTTCCACCTCCTCCGCCTCGAACCCGTCGTCGGTGATGCCGCTCACGCGCCCGACCAATCGTCCGTCGCTGTCGTACACGAGCTCGCCCGGTTCGATCGACGCACTGTGGACTGGGTTCTGTTCTCCCATGATGTGGCATTCTCCCTCACACATAATCAATTTGATGTGAGTGTCCGTTTCGAACCCAACTCGATGTCACAATGCGACCGGATACCGAGATCGAATGGGGCTGTTCAGTATCGGATATCGCCCGCCCACAGGGTCGACGGTCGACGCTCGGTGGATGGCTTTCGTGTTCGCGGCCCGAGCATACCCACTTGCATATGCCTGCAGAAGGCATTAGCTCCCGTCACGGCGAGCGGTACCATGGCGAACGACCCCGGCGACACCCGAGAACAGGGGATCGAGTTCGGTGGGTTGACAGCCGACCTCGAGGGGGAGTCGTATCCGCTGTCCCACGAGGCCCTCCTGGACCGGTACGGTGACCACGAACTCGGCCTCGGCGACGACCAAGTCGCGCTGCGTGAGGTACTCTCCCCGGATTTGGAACAGGAGTACGAGGACGTGGAGAGCGTCCGACAGGCGGTGTTCACGATGGTCAGCGACGACGCGGTCGGCAGAGAGGGGTACAGCGACCGCGGGGGGAGCGGCTCCGACGGTACCGATCCGAGCGAGTCCGAGTCAGTCTGAACGGCCGCCACGTGCCGGCGCCCCGGGTGCGCGCCGATCAATCGGCTGTTTCAACCGGATACGGGGTTCCCGACGCCCGAACGTGTCGATCTCGTGGGGCAGTGAAATACACCCGGCACAGGCAAGCAGAAGCCTCAGTCGGGGAGGCGTCGTTGAATGGACCGCCATGCGCGACAACATCACGCTGACGGAGGAGGACGAGGGAAAGACCGTACTGAACGCCGACGGCGACCAGATCGGCCGAGTCGTCAAGGTGGAACACGGGAACGCACACGTCGACCCCGACCCGAGCCTGACGGACACCATCCGGTCCAAACTCGGTTGGGGCGAGAACGACGTGGAGAACTACCGTCTCGACAGCTCGAACATCAAGCGCGTCTCCGACGACGAGATCCACCTGAACAGGTGATATCGTCCGCCGGACTCCCCGGTTCGGCCCGACAGTCGTCCCTGTGGGCTCCGTTGCGATCGCAGAAGAACGCGGATAACGAACTGCGACATCACGATACTCACTAGTATGAACGTTCGCTCCGCGGAGTCGGACGACCGGGAACGGATCGAGGCGATCGCCCACGACTCGCTGCGGTCGTCGTACTCGCTCAGTCCGGGACAGATCGAGACGATACTCGAGGAGGAGTTCGACGACGACGCGCTGACCGACCTGCTCGATGATCCGGACACGACGGTCTATGTCGTCGAGCGGACGGTCGATGACAGGAGGGAGGTCTTCGGGTTCGTCACCGTCGAGGTCGAGACGGGAGCGACGATCCGATGGCTCCACGTGGATCCACAGGCACGGGGCGAGGGCATCGCCACGGCGCTGATCGAACACGTCCGCGAGGAGGCCGGGGTGCCGATCACGGCGCGTATCCTCGAGGACGCCGTCGAGGGCGGCGAGTTCCTCGAGGAGTTCGGCCTCGAACAGAGCGACCACGAGGAACTGGAGGTCGGCGGGGAGGAGTTCGGTGTCACCGTGTTCACCGAGGGTGAGGGAACGGAGACCGCGACCGAGCCCACGGTCGCGGTCCCCGAGTCCGTCACCGTCGACGGTGCGGACCGATTCCTCGACAAGGACGACAGCGTTCCGGGGAGGGACGCCCCGTTCTTTACGGTGTACTCCGCGGAGAACGAGGAGGAGCCGTACGGGTACTTCTGTTCGGAGTGCGGCAGTACGAACGTCTCCGCCGACAGCCTCGACCGCCTCGAGTGCGGGAACTGTGGGAACGTGCACCTGGCCGACGAGTGGGACGATGCGTACCTCTGATACCCGCACGCGATGACCGACGCTCGACCGTCCGATTCCGGTCATCCCGACCCCGACCGGAACCTCGAAGCGGTCGCCGCCCGTGGGGGTGCCTGGAACGGAGCGTCGGACTCATCGGCCAGCGGCGACAGCGTCGGCGACGCCGTCGCGTCTGAGATCGCCGTCTGGGGCTTCATCAGCACGCTCGGCGTGCTGTCGGGCACGCTGGCTGGGGGTATCGAGAACCGAATGGCGCTCCGCCACCTCGGAATCTTCCGTGATCGACCGTAGCTCGCTGCCGACGCCGCGCGTTCCGCGATCGCGGCGTCCGACGCTCCGATCGCATCGGGGGCGCGAGCGATATGCTATCACGCCTACAGGGTCCTGTCGCTATGGAGTCGCTGTCGGATCAGTGGATGGATTCGCGGACGAGAGTACCACTCGTGCCGCGGGGGTGACCGTGACATGAGCATCAGTAACCGATTCAGAGCCGTACGCAACTGGTTCCCGGTTCCGAGCCGGAGCGAGGGGTTCGCCCTGACTCGGTGGGTACTACTGGAGGCGGATCGGCTGGCGGTGACCGGGGCGTTGCTCACCCTGGTATTCGGTACGTTCATGGCTATCTCGACGCTGTGGACCTTCGAGATGCAGACGCTGTTGACGGACACCTCCACCGTTCAGACGATCCTCAACACGCTGCTGAGCGGAATGATCCTCCTGGTGTCCATCGTCGTCTCGATCAACTCGATCGTTCTCTCACACGATATGACGTCCGTCCAGAACCAGGAGAATCGGGTTCAGGGCGCGATCCGGTTCCGCCGAGAGCTCGGCGAACTGACCGAGGGCGGCGAGAACCCGTCGGACCTCTCCGCGTTTCTCGGAGTCATGTCTCGTATCATCTCGATCCGGGCACAGACTCTCACGGACGATCTGGACGGTGTCGAGGAGGAACTCGTGGAGGATCTCGACGAGTTCTCCGAGTCGGTATCGGCCGCCGCCGACCAGCTCGGCGAGGTCGATGAGACGTCCGGCGCCGAGTTCGCCCTCCTCTGGAAGGCGCTCGGCTTCGACTACGGCCGACACATCGAGCAGTCGCGGACGATAGCCTCCTCGAGCGGCACCTCCCACGAGCGGTTCGAGGACCTCGTCGACGCGTTCGAACTGTTCGCCGTCGGAAAGGAGTACTTCAAGACGCTGTACTACACGCGGGAGGTATCGAAGCTGTCACAGACGCTCCTGTTCGTCGCGCTCCCCGCGATCCTCTACAACGCCTCGACGATCATCGCGATCAACGGGCAGGTGCTCCCCGACGGAGTGATCCTCGGTATCCCCCCGCTTCAGACGTTCGTGGCCGTCGCGTTCACGGTCTCGATCGCTCCCTACCTCGTGTTGACCGCCTACATGCTTCGGCTCTCGACCGTCTCGCGTGTGACTGCCTCCGGCGGGATCTTCTCGTTGAAATAGCGGACCTCGGGCCCCGTCTCGTCACCTGTGTGGTGAGGTTCGGAGAAGAGTGGTACTCAGGTGATACAGGAGGAGCTTCGGAGGTATCCGGGAGCCCGATCGGAGATTCACAAGCGACAGTCCGGTTCGAGAACAGCGTTATCACAGGTACCTGAACCGTACACGGTGGTATCCGAATATAAGTCGTCGGGACCATAGTAAGGACAGCCGACAGACAGGACGCATGGTAACAGGACTCGTCGGTTCGGTGATCACGTTCGTCGTCGCCCTCCTGATCGGGGGACTCGCGATCTATGTCAGCGCACGGGTGATCGCGGACGTCGACGACTACGGCCACGCCGTCGTCACCGCGTTGATCGGGGCGATCGCCTGGGCACTGACGTCCTGGATCCCGCTTATCGGTCCCATCATCGCCCTGATCGTGTGGATAGCGGTCATCAACTGGCGGTACCCGGGCGGCTGGGTCGAGGCCGTGCTCGTCGGGCTGGTCGCTTGGGTGTCGGCGCTCGTCATCCTCTTCGTCTTGAACGCGGTCCTCGGACTGGGCATCGGCGCCTTCGGAGTCCCGGGCGTGTGACGGTGGGGCTGTGATGGCACCGAGCGGCCACTGTTTCCACGGTGACCGTTCGAACGGCGGCGGGACACATCCGGTTCCGACGGGGGTGTTCCCACCATCGCCGATCCGGAACACGGTTATCCCCACGTAGGACGCACATCCAGACATGACCGATCAGCCATCTGACTCGATCGACCGGCGGACCGACACCCGCCGCGATGCCACCACCAACACCGGGCGACGCGTCCTCCGTGGGGCGGGTCGGGGCGTGGTCGGTGGCCTGATCGCCACGGTGCTCATGACCCTGTACCGATACCCGGTCTTTCGCGCGCTGCCGCCGACCGCCGAGTTCTGGGCGAAGTACGTCGGGGACGGCGACCCCGAATCGTATTTCGGGGCGGGACTCCTCCTCCACTTCCTGTACGGTGGCGCCGCGGGGGGCCTGTTTGGTGCCGGAGTCCATCTGCTGGACTTCCGGAACGAACGGCGACATCGGCTCGCCACGATCGGACTCGCCCTCGTCTACGGGCTCGGGCTCTCCGTCTTCGGAACTCGGGTCCTGTTCCGATACCTCCTCGACGAGGATCTCGAGTCGGACGAGGCTGCGATATTCCATGTCGGACACGCCGTCTTCGGGCTGACCCTCGGGACGTGGATGACCTCCGGGGAACGGAGCGGCGAAGTGTACGAGTGAGGACACGGCGGGCGTCGGGGATCGTTCCCCATCCCCCGGACTGGGACTTCGACGTCGGCTCGCAGGCGACGCGGCGACGCCGAGGTGATCGTCGACACGTGGGAGAGGCTACTCGATCGGGCGGTACCGGACCGAACCGTCGCTGTGAGACCGCCCGTCAGAGACATCCCGCCGTGGTTACGCGGACGACTCGGCCCGCCGTTCCTCCCTGACGTACTCGATGGCGGCCTCTCGGATGACGTCCTCGGGGCCCTCGACGCACTCGCGTCGGAGGTCCGGATAGTGGCCGTCGAGGACGTCGGCGACGTAGCCGTCGAGCTCGGCGACCTCGGCGACCGGCATCCCCTCGAGGTGCTCCGAGAGCAGACTGGCGACGGCTCGGCTGACCGCGCAACTGCGACTCTCGAAGGCGATCTCCGCGATACGGCCGTCGGTGATGTCGACGTGGAACTCGCCGTCGTCGCCACACGTCGTCTCCTCGGAGGACTTCACGAACGTCGGATCCGCGAGACCCCCCCGATTTCGCGGGGAGTGGTAGTGTTCGCTGATGAGGTCGTGGTAGCGCTCCGAGGCGATGTAGTCGTCGAGGTCATCGCGGGCGGCGTCCACGACCTCGAGGAGGCGGTCGACGTCCGTCCGGGTGTTGTAGACGTAGACGGAGGCGCGGGCGGAGCCCGGGATCTCCAGTCGGTCGTGGAGGGGCTGAGTGCAGTGGTCCCCCGCGCGGATGGCGATCCCGCGGTCGTTGAGGAGGCTGGAGAGGTCGTGGCCGTGGACGCCCTCGACGTTGAACGAGACGAGTCCGGTGCGTTCCTCGCCGACGCCGGGGCCGTACGTCTCGACGAAGTCCCGCGCTTCGAGTTCGCGGAGGAGGTACTGGGCGAGGTCGTTCTCGTGGGCGCGGACGTTCTCCATGCCGAGGTCGTCGAGGTAGTCGACGGCGGCGCCGAGCGCGATCCCCTCCGCGATGGGCGGGGTGCCCGCCTCGAACTTCCACGGCAGTTCGTTCCACGTGGAGTTCCTGAGAGTGACGTTCCGGATCATCTCTCCCCCGAACAGGAACGGATCGAGGTCCTCGAGTATCTCGCGTTTCCCGTACAGCCCGCCGATACCGGTGGGGCCTGCGAGCTTGTGTCCGCTGAACGCGAAGAAGTCCGCGTCCATCGCTCCGACGTCGACGGGGCGGGTGGGCGCGGACTGAGCCCCGTCGACGACCGCGTATGCGTCGTGGTCGTGCGCGAGATCCACGAGGTCCTCGACCGGGTTGACGGTCCCGAGCACGTTCGAGACGTGGGGAACGCTGAGAACCGCGGTGTCGTCGGTGACGAGGTCGTGTGCGACCTCCATATCGAGGTGTCCATCGGACGTGACGGGGACGTGGCGGACGGTCGCCCCCGAACGCTTCGCGATCTGCTGCCAGGTCACCAGCGAGGCGTGGTGGTCCATCTCCGTCGTGACGATCTCGTCGCCGGCGTCGAGGCGTCGACCGA
This sequence comes from Halobaculum saliterrae, assembly GCF_009831625.1. Taxonomy (GTDB): domain Archaea; phylum Halobacteriota; class Halobacteria; order Halobacteriales; family Haloferacaceae; genus Halobaculum; species Halobaculum saliterrae. The sequence continues at coordinate 286,840 of NZ_WUUS01000002.1, forward strand.
GGCCGTACGCGACGAGATTGATGCTCTCGGTGGTGTTCTTCGTGAAGACGATCTCCTCGCGGCCCTCCGCTCCGAGGAACGCAGCGACACGGTCGTGTGCCTCCTCGTACGCGAGCGAGGCCTCGTGGCTGAGTTCGTGGATCCCACGGTGGACGTTCGCGTTGTACCTCGTATAGAACTCCTCGAAGACGTCGTACACCTGTGCGGGCGTGTGCGTGGTGGCGGCGTTGTCGAGGTAGGTGAGCGGGTGGCCGTTCACACGCCGATCGAGCACGGGAAAGTCCTCGCGTATCGACGCTGCGTCCAGGTTCATGTTGGTAAAGATATATTATTCTCCAATAAATGGACCGACTGCGAGATCGGTACTCGACACCGAAGTGGATGGCGAGGCCGACGAATCAGCGGTATGGAGGGTCGATTCCCCGGGTAGCGCCTCCCATTCATTCTGGATGCGTGGAGGGCGGACACCACCGTGGGACCGGACGTCCCCGGTCCCCTCGGGTCGACTCGTCGTAGACCCGCCGTACCCGATGTATGGTGGCCGTTCGAGATCGGTGCCGTTCGAGCCGGATCCGTACGATCGGTCTACGAACGCCACCGTTGTGCGTAACAAACCGTCGGGGGTCAGTAGTCCCATCCGTCGGGCACTTCCGACAGGAAACACAATGACAGAAGACGAATACGACATGGACGAGCGGTTGGAGAGTATCGATGTGGCGGAGAACGACGACGGCTCGCGGAGGCGCTTCCTCAGTCGGTCGGCGATCGCCGGCGGCGCGCTGTTGACGCTGGGCAGCGGTGCGGGCCTGTCGATGGCACAGGAGGACGGCGAGGACGCCGACGAGGAGGAGAGTCCGCTGTTCGACGACGAGGAGGGAACCGACGTGGACGTGCTCAACTACGCGCTCACGCTCGAACACCTGGAGAACGCGTTCTACCGGATGGGGCTCGAGACCTTCGACGCGGAGGACTTCCTCGAGTCGGACGCGACGATCATCTCCACCGAGGAGGACGCGGAGGTGCTGTACGAGAACCTGGAGACGATCGGCGAACACGAGGCGGCCCACGTCAGCCTGCTCACCCAGGTTGTCGAGCTACTCGGCGGAACACCCGTCGAGGAGGCCGAGTACGACTTCGGCGTCGAGGACGTCGCGGGGTTCATGTCGCTCGCGTCGACGCTGGAGAACACGGGCGTCGCCGCGTACGCGGGGGCCGCTCCCGCCATCGAGAGTCCGGACCTCCTGCGGACCGCCCTGGGCGTCCACAGCGTCGAGGCCCGGCACGCGGCCGTCGTGGCCGCCGCCGGCGGCGGCGATCCGTACCCGAACGTGGTCGACGATCCGGCCGCCCAATCGGACGTTCTCGCCGCCGTCGGCCCGCTCATCGTCAGCGAGGACATGGAGGAAGAGGAAGAGGAGGAAGAGGAAGAGGAGGAGGAAGGCGAGGGCAGCGAGAACGGCGACGAGGGGGAGAACGGTACCCCCACCGGGACCCCGAACGGGACGGAGAACGGCTCCGAGACCGGTACCCCCACCGGAACTCCGAACGGGACGGAGACTGGAACCCCGAACGGTACCGCGACGGGAACGCCCGACGGCGACGCGTAACGGGACGGACGGACACGACGGTTCGACCTGACCGCCTCGATTTTTCACTCGCCTAGACAGACTCCTGACACTCGAGCCTCCGCGAGGCCGACGGGCGGTCGATCGACCACCCACATTCGGTCCCCGCGTACGGGTGGGGCCGGATAGCTGCCGCGGCAGATCCTCGCCGACATCCCGACGCTCCGACACCGAGCGTGGCACGGGAGCGGCAGCCAGGTCCGGCCTGAGACGTGGCCGTTCGAGCGATATTCACGGGCCTCGACGCCCGCGTCGCCGCGGTGTGAAACGCCAATGACACAGTCGACGGATACCGAACGGGACCCGACCCGATCGCTCCGATCCAATGGTGAGTACCGAGTGTGTGGTCCCGCGGGTGCTCCCCACGTCGCGACCGGATCACCCGCGGATGGGCGGTCGCTTCAGGGGGACCGACCTCGCGATCGATTCGGTCCCGTCCCGGAGCAGGACGGCGTCGACGGAGACGGGCATCGAGTCGGTCGGGAGGCCCCATGCGCCGGTCACCTCGCCCGTCCCGCCGGCCGGGATCGATCCCGTCGTTGAGACGCTCTCGAGGGACCGCCCGTCGCGGAGCGTGACGCCAGCGAGGCGGAGTTCGACGGGTCCGTCGGTCGTGTTCTCGACGGCCACGCGGAGCACGTAGGTCCGCGAGTCGGCCGACTCGCCTCTGACCTCCGAGACCTCGACCGTCTCGACCGGCGGGGCCTCCGGGAGGAGTTCGTCGCCGATGCCGACGCCGTCGTCCCGGGAACTCGTCGTCGATGCCGCGGAACCGTCCTCGCTCGACTCCTCCCCGCCGCCGGGGATCAACGTGTTCCCGAGAAGTCCGCCGAACGTGAGCACCTCGACGACGACGGGGACCGCGAACGCGAGCACGGCTATCCACCGTATCAGGCGGCGGCGGTCGATGTCCTCGTCAGGGTCCGCCGAGTCCGTCCCGGCGGGGTCACCCGGGGGGCGTGAGTCGTCGGCGACGGCGGACCCGCCCGGCGCGGTCGGATCGTCCGTGTCCGTGTCTGGGTTGTCGTCGGTCATCGAATCGAGAGTTCGCGCGAACGTCGAGTGCGTCGGATCGCCGAGGCGCTACGCCGGCACCGGGGGGCTCCCCGGACTGAGCACGCCGTCGGCGACCATATCGAACAGCGGGAGGCCGTACGCGAGCGCCACGAGCAGGACGGCGACGAGGACCCACAGCTTCAGGTTGTCGAGCACCCGCGGCGAGTCCGTCGCCCCCGACATGGGGTCGGGAATGAACCCGTTCACCCGGATCTGACTGTTCGGCTTGCCCATCGTCCACGTCGCCAGCATGACCGCGAGGAACATCGCGGCTCCAATGAACAGCAGCGTGCCGCCGATGGCGATCTGGATGCGCATCTCTCCCACGCTGCCCGCGACCGCCTGGAAGCTGAACTGGTCGTACTGCGGCTCGGCGGTCCGCCGGGGGATACCCGCCAGGCCGGCACGGTGCATCGCGTTCGACATCAACACCATCCCGACGAACCACACGTACGGCTGGAGCGAGGCGACGCCGTACAGCTGGAGCCGCTTTCCGGTCACCTGCGGTACCAGCCAGTAGGACACCGCCATCAGGGTGAGCGCGAACGCGGTCCCGACTGTGAGGTGGAAGTGTCCGGGCACCCACAGCGTGTTGTGGATGAGGTAGTTGATGTTCATCCCGGCGTTGATCATGCCCGAGAAGCCGCCGGCGGCGAACATGATGCCCGAGAGGGCGATCCCCGCGAACGCCGGCTTCTCCCACGGCAGCGCCTTCAACCAGCCGAGGTAGCCGGATCCGCCACGCTGGCGGGCGCCGTACTCCATGCTGGCCACGACGGTGAACAGCGTCAACAGCGACGGCAACAGCAGGAAGAACGTGTTCGTCATCGCGACGAACTTGTACCCCGAGGCGATCCCGGGGTCGGTGTACTGGTGGTGGAACCCGACCGGCGTCGAGAGGATGAGGAACAGCACGAACACCACGCGCGCGAGCGGGTCGCTGAACAGGCGACCGCCGGACAGCTTCGGCAGGACGGTGTACCAGATGAGGTACGCAGGCAGCAGCCAGAAGTACACGACCGGATGCCCGAAGTACCAGAACAGCGTCCGCGTGAGCAGCGGGTCGACCTGCTGGATGAGCCCCAGCGACCACGGGATGAGGAAGACGACGACCTCCACGGCCACCCCGAGCGTCGAGATGTACCACATCAGCATCGTCGTCAGCACCATGAACGACTGCAGCGGGATGCGCGCGTCCGGGTGCGCCGACCGCCACTCGCGGTACTGCAGGAAGTAGCTCGCGCCGGCGAGCCACGAGCCGACGATGAGCAGCGCCGCGCCGACGTAGAACAACGGATGGGCCTTCAGGGGCGGGTAGAACGTGAACAACACGTCCGCGCTCGCCGGGATCGAATCGAACAGTCCGGCGAGGATGGTGCCGGCGGCGAGCAGCGTGCCGAGCGTCATCGTTCCGAGCCACGCCGCTGTCAGCGTGGAACTTTGCGGTGAAACCCCGAGGCTTCGCGTGTTCGCCCACTGGAACAGCCCGGCGATCCCGAACGTCGTGAACACCAACGCGAGCAGGACCCCGTGCCCCGTCAGGAGCGTGTAGTAGTCGGACGAGGGAATGAACCGGAACACGCCGGTCCGGTGGAGCGCCTGTATCAACCCGAACAGGGCGCCGACGCCGAACGCGGCGAACGAGATGCCGAGACAGATACGGACGATCCGCGCGGCGTCGGGGTACCGATCGACGAACGCGCGACGGTGCCGGGTGCCGTCCTCGGTCTCGACGTACTCGTCCTCACTGTACGCGTCCGTGTCGTCCGGGTGTCCTGTCGCCATCAGTTGTCACCTCCCGCGGTCGTGTCGAACTGCGACTGCGGAACGACGTGCAACTGCCCCGCCATCGTGTGGTGGCCGCTCCCGCAGTACTCGTGACAGACGATGCCGTACTCCCCGGTCTCCTCGAACGTCACGTCGAACTGGGCGATCTGACCGGGGATCACCATCGTGTTGACGTTCGTGCCCGCCAGGTTGAATCCGTGCGTCACGTCCGCGGTGGTGACGTGGAAGGTGACTTCCTCCCCTCTGGGTACCTCGATCGGTTGTGCGGTCCCGGGGTTGAACAGGTACTGTCGGGCGACGATGTACACGTCAACGCCCTCGCCGTCGCTCGACTCGTACACGCCGGGCGAACGGAAGTTATCCGTCTCCTCGAAGTCGCCGTCGGAGACCGTCGCGGCGTTGATCGTTCCGCCGTCGTCGCCGACCATCGCGACCCCGGGGCCGATCGCGCCGTAGACGATCGTCCCGATGAACGCGACGATCAGGACGAGCGATGCGCCGAACCAGAGTTTCTCGAATCGATGAACGTGCATGACTTACCCAGTGATGGTCGGGCCGCCGATGTACTCGACGAAGTACATGAAGATCCACAGCGCCGAGATCAACACGAAGTATCCCACGACGAGGGCAGCCGTCCCGACCGGGTCGTACTCCTCGTCGTGTTCGACTTCCGATACTTCCTCGACCGCCTCGACCGGCGCGTCGCGGACGTAGGCCTCCTCCGCGCTCGCGTGGTCCCGATATGCGATCAACGCCTCGTTGCCGAGTACGCCGGCGACGGCCATCGCGATGGTGCCGCCGAACAGGAGCGCGAACCATCCGTTGAAATCGCCCGGAATGAGCGACGTTCCGCCGGACTCCTCGTCCGACCCATCGTCGCCCCCGTCGCCGCCGCCACCGCTTCCGCCGCCACTGACGTCACCGACGACGATGGCACCCTTCATGCCGAGCGCGCGGTGCGGCTGGCAGAAGTACTTCGAGACGCCCTCCTCCTCGAAGGTGTGGCTGAACGTGTGGCCGGCCTCGGCGACCAACTCCGACTCGTAGCTGTACGGGTCGTTCTCGGCGATCACGTTGTGTGAGCCGCCCTGACCGTTCCATTCCCACGTGACAGTCGTGCCCGGGTCCACGCGGAGGGACGCCGGACCGAAGCCGTACGGCCCGTCGCCGTTCTCGACGCCGACCTCCACGGTTACCTCGGACTGCCCCCGTTCGTCGACGGTGCTCGAGTAGTTGGGGACGTCGTCGAACCAGCCGTCGAAGTCGGGTTCGGACACCGATCCTCCGCCGCCGCCACCGCCTCCGCCGCTCCCGCCGACGACGATGGCACCCTTCATGCCGAGCGCGCGGTGCGGCTGGCAGAAGTACTTCGAGACGCCCTCCTCCTCGAAGGTGTGACTGAACGTGTGACCGGCCTCGGCGACCAACTCGGACTCGTAGCTGTACGGGTCGTTCTCGGCGATCACGTTGTGTGAGCCGCCCTCGCCGTTCCACTCCCACACGACCGTCGTTCCCGGATCGACACGGACGGCAGCCGGGCCGAAGCCGTACGGGTCGCCGCCGTTGTCGACGCCGACCTCCACGGTGACCTCCGACTCGCCCGTCCGGTCGACGACGCCGTCGTAGTTGGGGACGTCGTCGAACCAGCCGTCGAAGCCGGCTCCCGACTGGGCCGCCGCGGGTGCCGCGCTACCGAGCAGCGCCCCGCTGGCAGCCGCGGCGCCCGCGGCCAACACCCGCCGGCGAGTTGGACCGGTAAAACTGTCTCGCTGCTGTACCATAAGGGGCCGGTTACCCCAAACACAATTAATAAATCTAACTCCTTCCCAGCCAGTGAGAATCGGGTAGCCCGAATATATTTCCGGTAGCACATCGGGGCGTACGGATATGACTCCACGAACGCTCGTCGCGGTCTCGTTGGGCGCGCTCGTCCCCGTGTGGGCGTACGCGATGCTCGTGCACGGCGGGCTGTACGTCGCGCTCGCGTCGTCCGTCTGCGTCCTCCTCGTGGCATGGACACTGTACACGGTATTCGGTCCGCACGAGGGCGCAGCCGAGCACGTGAACGCCGAGCCCCGGTGAGGCGGTGAGATGACCGCTGCGCTCGGTGGGGCGGTCGAACTCGGCGCGTTCTTTCTCGTCGGCTTGCTGGGCGGCGCACACTGTCTGGGGATGTGTGGACCGCTCGTCACCTCGTACGCGGGGCACGCCGGCGGCGGGTCCGGACGAGTGACGTTGCACGACGTTCGCCAACAGGGGTTGCTCACCTTCGGCCGCGTCGGGACGTACGCGCTCGTGGGGGCCGCGCTCGGTGCGCTCGGCGGCGCCGCGATCGCCGGCGGGAGCCTGTTCGCGGGTGCCGACCTGGTCCGCGGGGTCGCCGGCGTCGTCGCCGGCCTCGCCGTCATCGTCGTCGGGGTGGGCTACGTCCGCGGCCGACCGCTGGACCCCGGCCGGATCCCGATTCCGGGGGTCTCGACCGCCTTCGCACGGATAGCCCGGGTAGCCGGGGATCGGGCCCGGGAGTGGGCTGACGGCCCGAGGATCGCGATCCTCGGGTCGATGCACGCGCTGCTCCCCTGTCCGCTACTGTACCCGGCGTATCTCTACGCGTTCGCGCGGGGGTCGCCGACGGCGGGCGCGCTGGCGCTCGGCGCGCTCGGCGTCGGCACCGCCCCCGCGATGGTGGGGTACGCGACCGTCCTCGGCGCCGTTCCGGCGTCGGTTCGCGGACGCGTCCACCGCGTGCTCGGCGGCGCGTTCCTGCTGCTCGGGCTGATCCCCCTGCTGCACGGACTCGGACTGCTCGGCGTGCCCGTCCCGATGATCACCCTCCCGCAGTACGCGGAGGTGCCGTCGCCATGAGCGACGCGGGCGAGAGCACCGGCGAGACCGGCGGCGACGGGATCGAGACCCGCACCGGTGACAGCGACGGATGCACGCTGTGCGGGCTGTCGACCCCGAACCCGCCAGTGACCGACGCCGCCGTCGAGGGCGCCTTCTGCTGTCGGGGCTGTCTCGAGGTCGCACGAACCCTCGACGACCCGGCCGCCGTCGACGCGGACGACGCCCGGGAGGCGGTTCGCACGTCGGTCGGGGGCGTGCCCCGCGACGACGCCGGTCCCGCGAACTCGGCCGTTCCCGACGGCGCTGAGACCGCGTATCTCCGGGTCGACGGCATGCACTGCGCGAGCTGTGAGGCGTTCATCGAGGGGCGAGCCGGCGGCGTCGACGGCGTCGCCGCCGCGGACGCGAACTTCCCGGCGGACGCGATGCGGGTCCGGTACGATCCCGATCGGACCGACCCCGAGTCCGTCGCCGACGCGGTCGCGGGCGTCGGCTACACGGCGGCACCCACGACCGACGGGGGAGACGGCGACGACGACGAGACGATCGGGCGGCTCCTCGTCGGCGGGTTCTTCGGGATGATGGCGATGCTGTGGTACGTCCTCTTCCTGTACCCGACGTACTTCGGACTGCCGGCGGAGGCGCTCCTGTTCGATCTCCGGGGTGACGCCGGGAGCTTCCTCCTCGCGAACGTCTGGGTGTCGGTGACCGTCGTGCTCGGATACACCGGCGCGCCGCTGCTGCGTGGCGCATACGTCGCGGTTCGAACCCGGCGGCCGAACATGGACCTCCTCGTCGCCCTCGCGGCGACGACCGCCTACCTCTACAGCACGCTGGGGATCCTGCTCGGGCGCGTCGAGGTGTACTTCGACGTGACCGTCGTCGTGATCATGGCGGTCACCGTGGGGACGTACTACGAGGAGCGCGTCAAGCGCCGGGCGGTGGGCGAGTTGACCGATCTCACGCGAGATCGCGTCGCCGAAGCGCGGCGCGCCACCGCCGAGGGCGCCGAAACCGTGCCGGTCGAGGCCGTCGAGGGCGGCGATCGAGTGATCGTCCGCTCGGGCGAGCGCGTCCCAGTCGACGGGACGGTTCGCGAGGGGACCGCAGCCGTCGACGAATCGCTCGTCACCGGCGAGTCGCTGCCCGTCCGCAGAGGGCCCGGCACGACCGTCCGGGGCGGAACCGTCGTCTCCGACGGTCGCCTCGTCGTCGAGGCGGCCAGTGGCGCCGAGCGTACCCTCGACCGTGTCGTCTCGCTGTTGTGGGATGTCCGGGGCGAGGGCGCACCCCAGCGGCTGGCCGACGCGCTGGCGACGGTCTTCGTTCCGGTCGTCCTCGTCCTCGGGACGCTCGCGTTCGTCGTCCACCTCGCGCTCGGGGCGGCGCCGGCGGAGGCGCTGCTCACCGGCCTCGCCGTGCTCGTCGTCTCGTGTCCGTGCGCGTTGGGACTGGCGACGCCGCTGGCGATCGCCGCCGGGACGCGGTCGCTGCTCGCGGACGGCGTCGTGTTGACGGACGGGAGCGCCGTCGAGACGGCCGACGACGTGGACGTGGTCGCGCTCGACAAGACGGGGACACTGACGACCGGCGAGATGGCGCTCCGGGAGGCGGTGGCCGCGGACGGAACGGACCGACGCGAGCTCCTCGGCCGCGCCGCGGCCGTCGAGGCGCGTTCGGACCATCCCGTCGCCGCCGCGGTCGTCGATGCGGCGGCCGAGTCGGCGGACGCCGTTGGTCCGGACGGCGAGCGCGCGTTCGGCCCCGGTTCGACCGTGACGGGCTTCAAGACCCATCCCGGTCGCGGCGTCTCCGGTCGCGTCGACGGCGGGTCTCGCGTCACCGTCGGCGGCGAGTCACTCTTCGACGAGGACGACGTCCACGTGCCGACCGAACTGCGCGAGCGATACGACGCCGCGGAGGCCGACGGTCACCTCGCCGCCTTCGTCGGCTGGGACGACGCCGTCCGCGGCGTGCTCGTCGCGGTCGACGAGCCGCGTCCGGGCTGGCGCGAGGCGGTCGCGGCGCTCGGCGAGGATCGACGTGTCGCCGTCCTCACGGGCGACGAGGGGCCGGCCGCCGACCACCTCCGCGACGTCGGCGGCGTCGACGAGGTGTACGCCGGACTCCCCCCGGAGGCGAAGACCGAGACCGTCCGTCGACTCCGCGAGTCGGGGACGGTCGCGATGGTCGGCGACGGCAGCAACGACGCGCCCGCGCTCGCGGCCGCGGACCTCGGCATCGCGGTCGCTTCCGGAACGGAGTTGGCGGCCGACGCGGCCGACGCGGTGCTCGTGGGTCGTGACCTCCGGTCGGTCGACCGAGCACTCGAGACCCTCGCGGCGACGCGACGGCGGGTCCGCGAGAACCTCGTGTGGGCGTTCCTCTACAACGCCATCGCGGTCCCCGCCGCGGTGCTGGGGGTTGTGACGCCGCTGTTGGCGGCCGTGGCCATGGCCGCCTCCAGCCTCCTCGTCGTCGGCAACTCCGCGCGTTCGCTCGGCCCGGACCCGGACACCGACGACGAGGAGATCGAGGGGAGCGGGACCGAAAACGGGGAGACGTCGCCGTCGCTGACGCCGGATCCGAACTCCGACGGCGAGCGCGACGGGCGCCGGCCGACCGTCGCCGACGGCGGGTCCGACGGATCACCCGGTGCTATGGGGGAGGCCGAGGAGGACGAGCCGTCATGAATCGCCTCGTCACGCGGCTTTCGGTCGACTCGCCGACCAGGTACGTCGGAACCGCGGTACTCGCGCTCGGAGTGCAGTCCGGGCTCGCGCTCGCGTACCTCGCAGTGACGGACGCCGGGCTCGCGTCGCCGCGGACGCTCGCGATCCCGTTCGTCTGGATCACCGTCGCGGCCGTCGGAGTTCGCCACGCCGACCGCCCCGAGTCCGGTCGCGCCGTCCTCGCGCTTGCCGGAGTCGTCGGCGCCGGCTACGCTCTCGTCCTCGGGTGGTTGACGGGCGCGGTCGGGCTCTCGTCGGGCGCTGTCACCGGGTTCGACGTGGTGCTACTCCCGCCGTGGTGGGGGCCGATGGTCCGCTACGACGGTCCGCTCGTCTCGCTGTTCCTGTTCCCCTACCGGGTCGTCGGCTACGCGACGTTGGCGTATCTCGTTTCGGTGGCCGTGCGTGACGTCGCAGAGTACGGGCCTTCCGCGGGCGTCGGGGGCCTGATCGCGATCGGGTCCTGCGCCGGTTGCGCGCTCCCCGTCGTCGCCGCCGTGGGGAGCGCCCTCGGGGGCGCGGGGTTCGGCCTCGGGACGGCGTCGGCCGCCGCCGGCGGCACCTACCTCCTCGCCACGGTCGCGTACGTCCTCTCGGTCGCGGTCCTGACCGTCCGGCCGACGATCCGTCGGACCTGACTCCGGGCGACCTGTCGCGGATCGGCGGGGAGGATCGCCGACGCGCGGCGGTGGCTATTTGCCGATCGGCTTCGTTGACACGTTTCGATCCTCGATGGACGGAATCGACGGCGGCGTGGCGATAGTCACCGGCGGAGCGGCGGGAATCGGACGGGCGACCGCGCGGCGGTTCGCCGCGGAGGGCGCGAGCGTGGTCGTCGCCGACATCGACGCGGACGGTCTCACGGGGACCGTCGACCTGATCGACGCCGACGGCGGCGAGGCCGTCGCGGTCGAGACCGACGTGAGCGACGCCGACGACGTGGCGGCGCTCGTGGAGGAGACGGTCGATACCTACGGGGTCCCCGACTTCGCGTTCAACAACGCGGGGGTCGAGGGGAGCAGCGAGCGCTTGACCGACCAGTCGCTCGACGACTGGAAGCGGGTGATCGAGGTGAACCAGACCGGCGTCTGGAACTGCCTGACCGAGGAGCTCGCCGTGATGGCCGACAACGGCGGCGGCGCCATCGTCAACACCTCGTCGATCGCGGGCCTCAGCGCCGCCGGCGGCGCACCGTACGTCGCGAGCAAGCACGGCATCGTCGGGCTCACCCGGATCGCCGCCGCGGAGTACGGGCCCGTCGGCGTCCGGGTGAACGCGGTCTGCCCGGGCGTCATCGACACGGACATGATCGACCGCGCGAGCGAGGGGAGGGGCGGGCAGAACATCGACCGAGTCGTGCAGGCGAAGCCCCTCCGCCGGATGGGCGAACCGGAGGAGGTCGCCGCGGCCGCCGTCTGGCTGTGCTCGGACGACTCCTCGTTCGTCACCGGGCACCCGCTCGTCGTCGACGGCGGGTACATGGCCTGACTGTGGCCGAAGTGGAATCGAGGTCGGGGCCGGGGCCGACGTGGCGACGTGAGGCGTTCGGGTACCCGTTCGACTCACCGCCGAAGCGGGACGGTCTCCCCGGTCTCCGCCGACTCGTAGATCGCCTCCAGCGCCCGGGAGTCGACCAGGGCGTGTCGACCGTCGGGGTGGAACGGCGTGTCCGTCAGCAGGTGGTGCCCGAAGTAGGCGAACTCCTCCTCCAGTTGATGGGCCGGATCGACCTCGACGTCCATCCGTACCCCGCCGCGTTCGACCGCCAGCTCGCGCTCCTCGCGCTCGTAGAACGCGGGATCGAGGATCGCCCGCCCCTCTGTCCCGGTGATCTCCAGCCTGCTCGCGTGGGCGGCGTTCTGGCTGACTGAACACGTCGCGGCGACGCCGTCGGGGAACTCCAGCCGGAAGTCCGCGTGTTCGTCGACGCCCTCGAACGCCTCGTGCTCCGTACGGGTGTGACCGGAGACGGCGACCGGATCGGCGTCGAGCACGAACCGCGTCGTGTTGAGCGGGTAGATACCGATGTCCATCAACGCGCACCCGCCCGAGAGGTCGGGGTCGAGGCGCCACTGGTCGGGGTCCCCGGTCAGCTCGCCCAGCATCGTCTGCGACATCGTCGCATGCACGTGGACGGGGTCGCCGATGAACCCCGCATCGACGAGGTCCTTCAGACGGCGGGCGACGGGGTCCGACTGCATCCGATAGCCGACCATCAGCGGGACGCCGGCGTCCTCGCAACGCTCGACGAGGCGCTCGGAGCGCTCGGCCGTCGCCTCCATCGGCTTCTCACACAGCACCGCCTTCCCCTGCTCGGCCGCGGCCGTCACGTACTCCAGATGCGTGGCGTTGGGCGTCGCGACGTACACCGCGTCGTACTCGTCCGCCACGTCGCCCGCGCGGAACGCCTCCGGCGTGACACCGGTCAGGTCGTGTTCGGACGCGACGGCGTCGACGGCGTCGGCGTCGACGTCGGTGACGACGGTCGCCTCCGTGAACGCCGAGCGTTCGATCCCGGGAAGCGCCCAGTCCCTCGTGAACCAGCCGGCGCCGACGAGCGCCAGTCGAACCGGGTCCTCGACGGAGTCGGGATCGAGCGTCTGCCAGTCGCGTCGGGTGAAGTCGTCTACGTACTCGCCGAGTCGCGTGTCCATCGTGTCGACGGGTCGCCACGGCGGTCAATAACTCCGCCGGAGCCGGCGACGGGAGCGGCGTCGTTCTGTCCGCGGTGCCGTTCGGTGGCGGTCAGTCCGCGGTCCGCATGCGGCCGTCGGTCAGCGCGGAGACCTCGGCGCGGATCGCGCGGCGCTTCAGCAGGACGAACCCCGCGAGAATGAGCACGAACCCGCCGGCGGTCGCGACCGTCGGCACCTCGGCGAGGAACGCCCACCCCGCCAGGGCCGCGAACACCGGCGCGACGTAGCTCACGAGGTTGATCTCGATGGGTCCGAGCCGCTCCAGCAGTTCGAAGTAGACGAGGAAGCCGGCCGCGCTGGCGGCGAGCGAGAGGTACGCGAGCGCGGCGATCGCCTCCCCGGTGAGGACGACCCTCCCGACCGACTCGCCCAGCGCCAGCGAGATCCCGTGCATGATGACGGCGCCGCCGAGCATTGCCCACGCCTCCATGGTCGCGATCGGGAGGTCGGAGTCGACGCGGCGCGAGAGGACGCTGCCGAGCGCGAACGCGGCCGCGGCGCCGAAGATCAGTAGCTTGGCGACCGTGCTGCCGGCGAGCAGGTTGCCCGGGTCGAGTTCGGAGAGCACCGCGACGCCGACGAGCCCGAGGACCATCCCGACGACTCCAAGCGCCGTCAGGCGTTCGCTCGGGAGGAACGCCCGTGCGAACCCGGTGGTGAGCACCGGACTCAGGCTCACGACGACCGCGGCGGCCGCGCTCGTCACGGTCGGGTCCGTCTGCCCGACGAACAACAGCGCGTGGTACGCCGCGATGAGGAGCACCGCGCCGATGGCGACGTCTGTCCACTGTGCCCGCCCGCGGGGCACGAGACTGTCCGTCGCGTACGCGGCGTACGCCAGCATCACGACGCCCGCGATGTCGTACCGGATCGCCGCGAACAGCACCGGCGGAAAGAACTCCAGGCCGGCCTTGATCGCCATGAACGCCGACCCCCACACCGCCGCGAGGAGGACGAACAGGCCGAACGTTCGATACCGAGTCACACCTGTCGTCCGCCGCCGGCGAGGCTGAAGGTTTCGACTCGGATCCGTCCCGTCTCCATGACTTATCCCGACGGGAACGCCACGGTTACACATGACACAGCGCCGCTTCGCCGTTCCGGACGCGCCCGATCCCGACCACGAACTGTCCGCGGACGACGCCGTCCACTACCGCTGGGACGCCTCGATCGAGCCCGCGCTCACCGTCGAGCCGGGGAGCGTCGTTCGCTTCGACTGTCGCGACGCGTACGACGGCCAGCTCGACCCGCCCGCGACCGTCGAGAAGCTGCTCGCCGTCGACACCGAGGGCCACGCGCTCACGGGGCCGGTCGCCGTCGATGGCGCCGAGCCGGGCGACACCCTCGCGGTCGACCTACTAGCGTTCGAGCACCGTGGCCGTGGCGTCACCGCGGTCCCGCCGGGCGAGCGGGAGGGCGGCCTGCTGCCCGAGGAGTTCCGCGACCCGTACGTCCGTGAGTGGGACCTGGACGCGCGGCGAGACGGGACGCCGGTCGCGACGTTCGCCGCCGACGACGCCCCGGACGTGTCGGTGCCGCTGGCCCCGTTCCCCGGCAACCTCGGCGTCGCCCCCGGCGACGACGGCCCCCACTCGACCATGCCGCCCCGTCGCGTCGGCGGCAACATGGACGTGAAGCACCTGACGGCCGGCTCGCGGCTCTACCTCCCCGTCGAGGCGGCGGGCGCGCTGTTCTCGATCGGCGACTGCCACGCCGCGCAGGGCGACGGCGAGGTGTGCCTCACGGGCATCGAGGCCCCGATGACCGTGACCGCCCGGTTCGATCTCGTCGACGACTACCCCGTCGACGGGCCGCAACTCGAGACGGACGGGCCGTTCACCCCCAGTGGGCACGACGAGCGGATGTACGCGACGACGGGCATCGCGCCGGACCTCATGGACGCGACGAAGTCGGCGGTCAGTCACATGATCACGCACCTCCACGAGCGCCGGGGGTTCTCCCGGCCGGACGCGTACGTGCTGTGCTCGGCCGCGGTCGACCTGAAGATCAACGAGGTCGTCGACGCGCCGAACTGGACCGTCTCGGCGTACCTCCCCGAGTCGGTACTGGCGTCCGCCGACGAGGGGGTGGCGGAGCGATCGTGAGCGGTCGTCGGTCCTCGCTTCAGCGGTACAGCCCCCCGTACGGTCGAGGGGGCGTAGCCTCGGATACGACGCCCGTGGCCGCCGCCGAGGTCGGGTCACGTCCGGCGGTGAGCCGACGGGCCCGACCCGCCGACCCGTTTTTCACCTTCGGTGACATCTCTAGCGGTATGGGTGCTCCCGACACGGTGACGATGGCGGACGACGAGCGCGACGTGTTCCTCGGAACCGGCGGGGTCGGGGTCATGTCGCTGGCCTCCGAGAGCGGTGCCGACGAACCGCCCCACAGCGTTCCCGTCTCGTACGGCTACGACGGGCGCGAGGAGACGTTCTACTTCCGGCTGGCCGTCGGCGCGGACAGCGGGAAGCCGCCCCTGACCGACCGTGCGGTCACGTTCGTCACCTACGACACCGTCGACGGCATGTGGCACAGCGTCGTCGCGTCCGGTCGACTGGAATCCACCACCGACGCCGACATCTCGACGGAGTCGTTGGCGGGACTCGATCGGGTGGGGATCCCGCTCGTCGACGCGTTCGGCCGGCCCACCGCGGACGTGCAGTTCGAGTTCTACCGGCTCGTTCCCGACAGCCTCACCGGGCGGAAGGAGTCGAGCCCCGAGCTGTGAGCGGCTCGGTCGACCGGGCGCGACGGCCGCGACGGCGCCGTCGCTCCGGCGGAATCTCGGCCCGTTGCGGTCACCGCGTCCGTCACGGGACTCGGCGGCGCAGGGTCGGCGTCTCCGTGACCGTCGCTCTCGGGACACTCACGTCCGTGACGCCGCCGGTGTTCTAGCTCGACTCGCCCCTGCCGCGCGAGAGGAGGAGACCCGTCGCCAGCAGCAGCGATCCGCCGCCGACGGACCACCCGACCCAAAGCAGCGCGGTTCTGATCGTCGACGGCGACAGGGCCGCGACGGGGACGAACAGTCGAACGTCCACGACGACGACGAGGAGCGCGCCGACGACGTCGAACACGAGATCGAGGGCCGTGTCGCGCCGGCCGTAGTGGACCAACACCGGTTCGATGTCGAGCCGATCAGCCACGTCCCTCGCGAGGAGCTCGCCGATCTCCCAGAGCACGCCGATCGCGAACACGAGGCCGAGGGTCGCGCCGACGATTCCACCGGTCCGAAGTCCGAGCCCGCTGGACGAGCGGGAGACGACGAGCAGTCCCCCGTACACCAACGAGGCGACCAGCGCGGCCGAGACAGTGTGTGTGAGGTGGTCCCACCACCGGACGGTATCATACCAGCCGAGCATCCCGACGAGGTGGAGGAATCCCGCCAGTGCGAGCCACAGCGACAGTTCCGAGGCGGCGGACATCGCCTCCCCGACCGCCGACGGCGCGGCCGCGGCCAGCCCGGCGGGAAGCAGCGCGACCGCCAGCGCGAACGCGGCGTTGACCGCGGCGGCCGCGTCCGACCGTCGGAGCGCGACCACCCCCCCGACGACGATTCCAGCCCGCAGGAGCATGGCGGCGATATGAGCCGCGTCGTGCATGGCTATCTCCCGTCGCGCGTGGCGCGACCGGTCTCCGAGTCGGCGGCTGCATCGGCCCGTAGCGAGGTTCGATAGCGCGCGGGAAGCGACGTGACGACTGGCGTCGGGAGCGCGGGCACGATCACCTCGACGACGCTCGGGAGGACGCGCCGGACGACCGTGTAGGCGGCCGCGATCGCGAGCGCGCCCGCGACGACGATCCGCAACTCGCCGCCGGCGACGCCCCACAGCCCGGCGGCCAGCGTCGTCGACAGCAGGAGGTCCTCGGGGGCGCCGTCGTAGCGGATCCAACGGCGCGGGGCGATCCAGCGGCCGTTGAAGTGATCGTAGACCGCACGGTCGGCGGTCGCCTCCCACGGGCGGAGTTCGAGTCCCCCGCCGAACACGTCGGCGACGCAGTGGGCGGCCGCGCCGATGAGGAGGGCGGCGAGCGCGACGCTCGCGGTCGTGCCGACGACGAGCGCGGCCGGGACGGCGACGACCGCCGCCGTGGAGTAGTACACCGGGAAGTGGAGGGTCCGGCGGTGCCCCACGTAGAGGTCCATGTCGGGGAGGACGCCGCCCAACAGACCCGCAGCGAGCACGAGGGGGGCCGCCTCGGGCGCGAGCGCCGCCAGCGGAACCGCGAGGGCGGCCCCGGCGAGCGCGTGGGTGGGGAGCATCATATGCCCGAGCGCACGAGCCCCACGCGTTTGAACGTACCGTGAGAGTACCCGACACGTCGGCCGCTCCCGCGTCCGGGCGACCAGTTCTCTCGCGTCGGGTCCGTTCGGGTAGTGTATCCGGCAACCGATCCCAGCGGGGCGGCGACAGTGAGCGGCGACCACGGTCTCTCTGTTAGTGTACCGGATCAGTCCGGCACCATCGACACGCGAGAGCCGTGACAACCACCGACCGATGACGACGTCCGCTCCGTCGAGCCACGTGGGGCACCGAAACCGCTGTGAGACGAGCGTCGTCCGCGTCGACGAACAACGCGAGATAGCCTACGCGGAGTACGGCCGACCGGACGGAACTCCGCTCGTCTTCCTCCACGGGACCCCGGGGTCCCGCCGCCTGGGGGCACTGCTCGATCACGCCGCTCGAACCCACGACGTGCGCGTGCTCGCGCCCGAGCGACCGGGGTACGGCCGTTCGTCGCCGTGGCCGGAGCGATCCGTCGCCGACGCCGCCGCGTTCGTCACGCCGGTGCTCGACGACGCCGGCGTCGACGCCGCGAGGCTCGCCGGGTTCTCCGGTGGCGGCCCGTACGCGCTCTCGACGGCGGCAACGCGCCCGGACCGGGTCGACCGTGTGGACGTGATCGCCGGGGCGACGCCGCCCAGAGTCGGCGGAGACGCTCCCGCGGTCCAGCGGCTGTTGGGCACGTTGGCGACACGGGCACCGCGCGTGCTCGGGGGACTCCTTCGTGGACAGGCGTGGTGTGCGGAGCGGCTGGACCCCTCGTTCGTCGTCGGGCAGTACACCGCGTCGAACGCGACCGAACCGGTACCGGACCGTGTCGCCGAAACCGTGCAGGCGGACTTCGTCGAGGCGTTCGCACAGGGTCGATCCGGTGCAGTCACCGAGTTCCGAACCACGTCGACGGACTGGGGTGTGGACCTCACCGCGATCGAGACGGACGTGGACCTGTGGTACGGGACGGCCGACACGAACGTGCCGTTCGCTCACGCTCGCGGGCTCGAACGGGCGATCCCGACGGCCGAGCTACACGCGCTCGACGGTGCGGATCACCTCCGGACGCTCGTCCGGAGCGTTCCCGCTGTCGTGGCGGCGGACCGATGATCGCGTTCAGCCGTTCGATCCGCCGCCAGGCGACGGATCCGCCCGAGTGGAACGCTTGATATGTCGGCCCGCCGACCGCGGTCCGTAGGGAACATGAAACGGATCCGGTTCTCGATCGCCTACCCCGATCGGCTCGTCCACCCGCTCCACCGTCGGATCATCGATGGGGCGGGGATCACGCGGGCCGAGTTGCTGCTGTGGAGTCCGACCGCCGACGCGACCACCCTGGTCTGGTGTGACGGTGGTCGGGACGCGACGGCGACGGCCGTCGAGGGGATCGACTCCCTCCTCGGCTCACACCTCGTCGACGGCGCCGACGGCACGTACGCCTTCCTCCGGCAGGACGAGTACGAGTTCGCGGCGGCGCTGTTGGAGACGATCGCGGACGCCCGGGTGCTGTTCCAGCCGCCGGTCGTGTTCCTCGACACGGGTCGCGTTCGGTTCGAGGCCGTCGGGGACGGATCGGCCCTCAGCGCGTTTCACGATCGGCTCGCAGAACTCGGGGAGTTGACGATCGAGCGCGTCCACGAGTTCGAACGGGCGGATCCTCCGGCACGGCTCACCGACCGACAGCGAGCGGCGCTCGACGCCGCCGTCTCGGCGGGGTACTACGAGGTCCCGCGGGAGGGAACGATCGCCGACATCGCGGCCGTGCTCGACTGTTCGACCAGCACCGCGGGCGAACTCGTTCGAAAGGCCGAGGCGTCGGTGATCCGCGGGTACGTCGAGACGGCCGACGCCCGGTAAGCGGCGACACGGAGCGGAACAGGTCCACTCTCCCGAGTTGTGAGTACCATGAGTTATATTATCATTCGAATATATTATTCACTCGGCTACGCATGACAGCGAACGACGAGCGTATTCCGACGACGCACATCGGTAGTCTCCCTCGGCCGCCCGAACTCCTCGACCTGCTCACTGCCCGCCAGAACGGCGAGTCAGTCGACGCCGACGAGTGGGACGGGACCGTCGCGGACGCCACGCGCGACGTGGTCGAGCGACAGGCGGAGGTCGGTATCGACGCGGCCAACAACGGGGAGCAGTCCCGCGTCTCGTTCAACTGGTACGTCGCCGACCGCCTCAGCGGCATCGAGGGGACGGAGGAGCAGGAGCTCTGGGCCGACCTCCAGGAGTTCCCCGACTACGCCGAGGAGACGTTCAGGACGGACGTCATCGACCTCTCGATGCACCCCGTCGTCACCGGGCCGGTCGAGTACACCGGACGCGAGGAGGCCGAGGCCGAGATCGCGGGGTTCCGCGAGGCGATCGAGGCCGTCGACGCCGACTTCGACGACACGTTCATGACGGCGGCGTCGCCGAGCGTCGTCACCGCCACGCACGTCAACGAACACTACGACTCCTACGACGAGTACCTCTTCGCCGTCGCCGACGCGATGGCCGAGGAGTACGAACTCGTCGCCGACGCGGGGCTGACGCTGCAGATCGACGCGCCCGAACTGCTCACGATCGGCCACACCGCGGCGTACGCCGACGCCCCGTTGGAGGAGATCACGGAGGCGACCAGTCTGCACGTCCAGGCCCTCAACGAGGCGCTGTCGAACGTTCCGGCCGAGCAGGTTCGCCTGCACACCTGCTGGGGGAGCTACGAGGGGCCCCACCACCTCGACACGGACCTGGTCGACATGCTCCCGGAGGTCTACGAGGCGGACATCACCGGACTCAGCGTCGAGCAGGCGAACCCCCGTCACCAACACGAGTACCGGGCGTTCGCCGAGCAGCCGGTGCCCGACGGCTGGACGCTGATCCCGGGCGTCGTCGACGTGAAGACGAACGTCATCGACCACCCCGAGACGATCGCCGACCGGTTGGAGCGCGTCGCCGACGCGGTCGACGACTCGACGCCGCTTGCGGCCGCACCCGACTGCGGATTCGGCACGCAGGCCGGGCTCGGAATGGTCGATCCCGAGATCGCGTGGGCGAAGCTGGAGGCGCTCGACGAGGGCGCCGCCATCGCGAACGAGCGGCTCTCCTGAGGCGTCGACCCTCGGGTGGAACCACGGACGTGCGCCCAACGGAACCGTCGGCGATAGCTGTAAGTCGGTTCCCGGTCGACTGCTCGTGTGACAGATCCTGTCGTAATCGTCGGCGGCGACGCCGCGGGGCTGAGCGCGGCGAGCAAGCTCTCCCGCGAGGATCCCGAGCGCGAGGTGATCGTGTTCGAGCGCGGCAGGTGGGTCTCGTACGCCCACTGCGGCGAGCCGTACTTCGTCAAGGGGGAGGTGGACACGCTCGACGATCTGCTGTCGCTGTCGCCCGCGGAGATCGACGAGCGGGGGATCGACCTCCGGCGCGAACACGAGGTCGTCGGCGTCGACACCGACGCCGGGACGGTCGCCGTCGAGGGCGCCGACGGCTCGTTCGAACAGCCGTACGGGGACCTCGTCGTCGCGACCGGCGCGCGCGCTCGCACCGGCCCGATCCCGGGAAGCGAGCTGACCGGCGCGTTCACGATCCACGGGCTCGACTCGGCGGCGGCCGTGCGCGCGCTGTTGACGCCGCCGGCGGGGTTCTCCGTCGACGACCTCGGGGGGGAGGGCTACGTCGACCGCGAGATGGTCGCCCGCTACGGCGCGATGGAGCCGCCGGAGACCGCCGCGATCGTCGGCGGGGGGTACGTCGGCGTCGAGATGGCGGAGGCGCTGGACGCGTGGGACGTCGACGTGCACCTGTTCCAGCGCTCCGAGCTGCCGATCCCGACGTTCGGCGAGGCGGTCGGGGAGACGGTCGCCGACCACCTCCGCGAGCGGGGGGTCGATCTCCACCTCGGCGCCGAGGTCGACGAACTGATCGGCGAGGACGGGAGTGTCGCCGGCGTCCGGTGTGGAGACGGGTCGACCCTCAAGGCGGAACTGGCGGTCGTCGGCGTCGGCGTCGCGCCGAACGTCGAGATCGTCGAGGACACGCCCGTGGAACTGGGGGATTCGGGCGCCATCGCCGTCGACGAGTACGGCGAGACCGCCGTCGAGGGCGTGTACGCGGCCGGCGACTGCGCGGAGGACCGCCACGTCGTCACCGACGAGCCGGCGTGGATCCCCCTGGGACTGACAGCGAACCGCGCCGGCCGGGCGATCGGACAGACGCTGGCCGGGACGCCGACCGAGACCGGCGGCATCGCCGGAACGGCGGTCGTGAAGGCGTTCGACGAGGAGTGTGGGCGGGCCGGGATCGTCGACGGGGAGGAGGCACGCGAGGCCGGCTTCGACCCGGTCTCGCGGACGGTCACCGCGGGATCGCGCTCCGGCTACTACCCGGGCAACGAGGAGACGACGGTGACGCTCGTCGCCGACCGCGAGAGCGGGCGGCTCATCGGCGGATCGATCGTCGGTAAGGACCGCGCGGCGGTCCGCATCGACACGGTCGCGACCGCGCTGGAGGGCGGGCTCACCGTTGCGGAGGTCGAGGGACTGGACCTCGCGTACGCCCCGCCGTTCAGTCCCGTCTGGGACCCGGTCCTCGTCGCGGCGAAGGTGCTCGGCGGCGCCCTGGAGCGATAGCCTCGCTCACTCGCCGTCGCCGTCCTGTCCCGCCGATCGGTCCGCCTCGTGGGCGACTCACTCCTCGACGACGAGGACGCGGAGGTCGTTGACGTTCGTCCCGGTCGCGCCGGTTCGGATCAGCGCGCCCCGCTCACGTAACGCGGATAGGGAGTCGTTGTCGTCGAGCGCGACGCGCGCGTCCGCCGCGTCGGCCGTGTCCCCGATCGTTCGCGGCGTCACGAGCGCGCCTGCGGCGTCGGTGCTGCCGTCGCGACCGTCCGTGTCGGCCGCGAGAAACGCCACGGATCGGTCCGCGACCGGCGATCCGGAACGCGCGAACTCGATCCCGGCCGCGAGGGCACTCTCGAGGTTCGGACCGCCGGTACCGCCGCCCCTGACGGTCACCGTCGTCTCGCCGCCCGAGAGGACGACCGCCGGCGGCGCGATCGGGTTCCCCGACCCCACGATCTCCTCGGCGATCGCGGCGTGCGTCACGCCCGCCTCCCGTGCCTCACCCCGGATCCGACTCGACAGGACGAGCGGGTCGTACCCGCGGTCGGCGGCGATGGTCGCCGCAGCCTCCAGCGCGGTCGCCGCGTTGGCGAGCACGTGCGTGTCGACCCGGTCGAGGGACGACTCGTCGGCGGTCGGCGTCTCAGATTCCGCGCCGCGCGCGCCTCGCCGGAGCTGCTCGCGCACGGCCGGTGGGGCGTCGATCGCGTAGCGTTCGAGCACGTCGAGCGCGTCCGCGTACGTCGAGTCGTCGGGCACGGTCGGCCCGCTGCCGATCACGCTCGGATCGTCGCCGACCACGTCGCTGAAGGCGATCCCGACGACCGTCGCGGGTGCGGCCGCGGCCGCGAGTCGTCCGCCCTTCACCCGCGAGAGGTGCTTGCGGACGGCGTTGATCTCGTCGATGTCGGCGCCCGCTCCCAACAGCGCGTCCGTGGTCTCGCGCAGCGCCGACAGGCCGACCGCGTCGACCGGCGCCGCGAACAGCGCGCTCGCGCCGCCGGTGATCACCGCAAGCACGAGCGTCTCCTCGCCGGCCTCCCGGACCAGTTCCACCGCGCGGGCGGTTCCCTCGACTCCCGCCTTCGTGGGGACCGGGTGTCCACCGACGACCCGCTCGATCGGCGAATCGTCGTCGCCCTCCGAGCCGGCAGCCTCGTCCACGACGACGACGCCCGCGTCGATCCGGTCGCCGAGGATGGACTCCAGGGCTGACGCCACGCCGTCGGTCGCCTTGCCGCCGCCGACCACGACGATCCGGTCGTACCCGTCGAGGTCGTAGGCGTCGTCGCCGATGCGCAGCACGGACCCGTCCAGCGCGACCCGTTCCGAGACGACCGCCCGGGGGAGCACCGCCTCAATGCCGGCACGGAGACACGCGACCGCGACCCGCTCGGTGGCGTCCGAGGAAGCGGCGTCGGGACCGTCGACCGTCACCCTCACCCGCCGTTCGTCTCTCGCCATACCGGATCTGGCCGCGAGGCCACCATAACAACACCGGCGTGGGGCGTCGAACAGCGGTCGACGGTGGCGTTCCGAACGGGTGTCGCCGAGCCGCGGCGACGGGTCCCGGTCCGTCCGACGCTTACCGTTCTGGACGACCCCCTCCCGATCGCCAGCCCCACGCCACCTCGGCCACGATCCAGAAGCCGGTCCACAGCCAGAAGAGGACGAACACCAGCACGGTCGTGGTCAACAACTCCGGCTCCAGTCGGCCGACCGTCGCGACCAACTCCGGGTAGAAGGTGACGGCGAGCGCGACCGTCACGACGAAGCCGACCGAAGCGCAGCCGGCGTGTCCCATCGTCGTACCCGCCTTCGCTCGCGGTCGGTTCGGGGGACGGTCAGGGGACCGTCGATCTCCCTCGCCCGCCGCCGGTGTGTACATAGTTGTCACCCCCCACGTTCGAAAGATCACGAACGTCAGATATATATCTGCCGGCGAACGGTCCGTTCCCTCCCGAGACCGTCCGAACGGCACCGAGGACAAACCATTATCAACTGCACCGAGAACAGGATGTCACCAGCCATGTACGATCACATCCTCCTCCCGTTCGACGGCAGCGACGGCGCGACGGCGGTGTTGCATCACGTCGCCGAGATCGCCGCCGCCCACGACGCGACCGTTCAGGTGCTGTTCGTCGCTGACACGACACGCGATTCGATGACCGTGATCGGCGGAGAGCCCGTGGACGCGCTCGTTGAACACGGGGAAGCCGTCGTCGCGGACGCGGAACGGACCCTCGCGACGTCCGGCGTCGACTGCGAGACGGACGTCGTTCAGGGGAATCCGGCGGCCGAGATCCCCGCGTACGCCGAGCGATACGGCCACGACCTGATCGCGATGCCGACGAACGGTCGGCGGGGGATCTCCCGGTACCTCCTTGGGAGTGTGACGGAGAAGGTCGTCCGCCTGTCGTCGGTTCCGGTGTTGACGGCCCGGATGCGGCCGGACGAGCGGCTCGCGTTCCCCTACGAGGACGTCCTCGTTCCGACGGACGGAAGCCCCGGAGTCACCCCCGCGGTCGAACACGCGCTGACGCTCGCCTCGGCGCTCGGTGCGACCGTCCACGTGCTGTCGGTCGTGGACACCTCGTCGCCCGAACTCGAGACGCTGGCGGCCACCTCGGCGGAGGCCGGGGAGGGGGCCGCGACCGACGCCATCGACGACGTGGTTTCACGGGCCGAGGCACACGGCGTCGCCGAGGTCGTTCGGCACCTCGAACACGGGCACCCGGCCACCGAGATCCTGGAGTGCGTCGACGAGTCGGACGCCGACGCAGTCGTCATGGGAACGGTCGGCCGTCGCGGTACCGAGCGAGTACTGCTGGGCAGCGTCGCCGAGCGTACCGTGCGGTCGGCCCCGGTCCCGGTGATAACGGTCAGAGACGCGGAGTAGCCGCCGCGCG
The DNA here is from genome assembly GCF_009831625.1 of Halobaculum saliterrae. GTDB lineage: Archaea > Halobacteriota > Halobacteria > Halobacteriales > Haloferacaceae > Halobaculum > Halobaculum saliterrae. Next base: position 311,389 of record NZ_WUUS01000002.1, read on the forward strand.
AACCGGCCGGCCGCGGCAACTGACGACGGCGGCGATCAGGCGGAGTCGATCGCCTCGACGGTCAGATCGAAGCCCCATTCCGCCGTCGTCACGTCGTCGCCGCCGACGCTCCCGTCGGTGTGGTCGGCGTACGTCGTCTCGAACCGGACCGTCCCCGTCGGGAAACACCCGCCGAAACTCAGGGTGTCGTGGGCGACGTACAGTCCGACGAACGCCGTGAGCGTTCCCCCCGCGGGGATCTCGACGGTTCCGTACTCCATCGTCTGGGCGATCCCCGACGCCAGCCGCCAGCACCCCTCGTCGGCGAGATCGAGATCCGGGACCGCCCGGTCCGGCTCGCCGGCCGTCGACCGGTCGGAGTGGGGGTACCAGACGAACGTCCCGTCGACGTCGCGTACGTACTGGAACACGACGGGTCGATACTCGCCGATCACGACCGACTCGTCGGTCGCGTTCCCGACGTCCACCCTGAGAACCGGCGGCGACCCGTCGGTCACGTACGGGTTCGCGAGCGAGACGCGCGGACGGACGGGGAGTTCCGGCGGGGCATCCCGCGAGGAGATCCTCGCCTCGTGGGTCGCATCCGGCGGGTGGTCGCGATCGGAGGGGCGAGTATCGTCGTCGCCGTCGGTCCCGGTTCCGCCGTCCGGGAGCGGTCCGTCGGTCGAGCCGTCGGCGAGTCCCGCACAGCCGGCGAGTCCCGCGAGGCCGACGACGCCGGCCGCACGGAGGAGGGCGCGTCTGTTCTGCATGGGTGACCGTTGTCGGGTGAGCTGTTAAGCACGCCGTACGGTCAAACCGGCCTTTGACTCTCCGCTGTCGCCGGTCTCCGATCCGGCGAGAGTGTCGACCCATGTCGCGATGGGGACCGACAACGGGATGCGACGCCGGCCGAACACACGTCCGTGACCGAGACGATCACGATCGAGGTGGTGCACACCGTCGCGTCCGGGGAACTCGACGAGGCCGATCTGCAGCCGGCGCTTCGGGAGATCGCCGACTCCCGCCACGTCGTCGTCGGTCGCCGGGGCGGACGCCAGTCGTGGCTCGATCGGCTCCGAGCGTTCCTCGCGCGCGAGCCGGTCGAGGCGGTGACCGTCGTGACCGACGAGCCGGCGGCGGAGGGCGAGGAGCTGACGCTCCGCGTCGACGAGACTGAGATCCCCGGGGTGTACGTCGCGGCGGCGACGACGAACGAGTGAGCGGCGCGATCGTTCGTCGAACGAATCGAAGGGAACGAGAACGGAGTCGGGGCCCCGATCGGTTCCGTCGCTATTCGAGGTCGAAGCGGTCGAGCCGCATGACCTTGCTCCACGCGTCGACGAAGTCCTGCACGAACTCCTCCTCGCCGTCGTCGCTGGCGTAGACCTCCGCGATCGCGCGGAGGCGGGCGTTCGAGCCGAAGATCAGGTCGAAGCGAGTGGCCTCCCACGCGACCTCGCCCGTCTCGCGGTCGACGCCCTCGAACACCTGGCGGGACTCCGAGACCGGCTCCCACTTGGTGTCCATGCTCAGCAGGTTCGCGAAGACCTCGTTGCTCAGCGTTCCGGGCTCGTCGGTGAGGACGCCGCGGTCGGTGTCCCCGTACGTCGCGCCGAGCGCGCGCAGGCCGCCGACCAGCACGGTCATCTCCGAGGGCGAGAGCCCGAGCAGGTCAGCCTTGTCCACGAGCAGCTCCTCCGCCTTCCGGTCCGTCTCCTCGGGGTCGGGGAGGTAGTTGCGGAACCCGTCGGCCTTCGGCTTGAGCGCCTCGAAGGACTCGGGGTCGGTGTGCTCGTTCGTCGCGTCGACGCGGCCGGGCTCGAACGGCACCTCGACGTCGTAGCCGGCGTCGGCGGCTGCACGCTCGACGGCCGCGTTGCCGCCCAGCACGATGAGGTCCGCAAGCGAGACGCGCACGTCGTCGGATCGGGACTCGTTGAACGCCGCCTGAACCTCCTCCAGCGTGTCGAGGACGGTCGCGAGTTCGGCGGGCTCGTTGACCTCCCAGTCGCGCTGGGGACGGAGCCGGATCCGGGCGCCGTTGGCGCCGCCGCGCTTGTCGCTGTCGCGGTAGGTCGAGGCGGACGCCCACGCGGTCTTCGCGAGTTGGGAGACCGAGAGGTCGGTCGCGAGGATCTCCTCCTTGAGTTCCTCGGCCTCCGCCTCGCCGATCGACTCGTAGTCCGCGTCGGGAAGCGGGTCCTGCCACAGCATCTCCTCCTCCGGGACCTCCGGACCGAGGAACCGCGACGGCGGGCCCATGTCACGGTGGGTCAGCTTGTACCAGGCCTTCGCGAACGCGATCCCGAACTCCATCGGGTTCTCCTGGAACCGCTCGACGATCTCGCGGTACTCGGGGTCCGTCTTCAGCGCGATGTCCGTCGTGAGCATCATCGGCGTCTGCTCGCCGTCCGGGTCGTGGGCGGCGGGCGCCTTCTCGACGGCGTCCTCGTCGACGGGCGTCCACTGCCAGGCGCCGCCGGGACCCTTCTCGGGCTCCCACTCGTACTCCAGCAGGTTCTCGAGGTAGCCCATGTCCCACTCGGTCGGGGAGGCGTTCCACGGCCCCTCGATGCCGCTGGTGATCGTGTCGTCGCCCTTCCCGGAGCCGTGCGCGTTCTCCCAGCCGAGGCCCTGCGCCTCGATGGGCGCCGCCTCGGGCTCGGGCCCGACGTGCTCCTCGGGGTCGTCCGCGCCGTGGACCTTCCCGAACGTGTGGCCGCCGGCGATGAGCGCGACCGTCTGCTCGTCGTTCATCGCCATGCGGTCGAACGTCTGGCGGATGTTCTTCGCGGACGCTTCGGGGTCCGGCTGGCCGTCGGGGCCCTCGGGGTTGACGTAGATGAGCCCCATCACGGACGCGCCGAGGCCCTCCTCGATCTCGCCGGGCTCGTCGAAGCGCTCGTTCGTCTCCCACTCGCTCTCGGGACCCCACCAGACGGCGTCGTCGGGCTCGAAGGCGTCCTCGCGGCCGCCCGCGAAGCCGAACGTCTGGAAGCCCATCGACTCCATGGCGACGTTGCCCGCGAGGATCATCAGGTCGGCCCACGAGATCTTGCGGCCGTACTTCTGCTTGACAGGCCACAGCAGCCGGCGGGCCTTGTCGAGGTTCGCGTTGTCCGGCCAGCTGTTGATCGGGGCGAAGCGCTGGCGTCCGCCGGCGGCGCCGCCGCGGCCGTCGCTCGCGCGGTAGGTCCCGGCGCTGTGCCACGCCATCCGGATGAACAGCGGACCGTAGTGCCCGTAGTCCGCCGGCCACCACTCGTGGGACGACGTCATCACGTCCTCGAGGTCCGCCTTCACCTCCTCGAGATCGAGCGTCTTGAACTCCTCGGCGTAGTCGAACTCGTCGTCCAGCGGCCCCGCGTTGCGGCCGTTCTGGTCGAGAATTTCCAGGTCCAGTCGATCTGGCCACCAGTCCTTGTTGGACTTCGTCATCGACCGATCCTTGCCACCCTCGTATGTTAATATTGTCTTCTCCGGATGGAACTCTTCGCTCGATCCAAACCTGCTATCGAATCAGCCAACATTAGTTTGTCATCGGGGCAGGTCGCCGTCCCCGACACCGAACACGGCCGGGTTCGACACGACGGATCGAACCGCCGTTTCCGGTCGACCGATCGTCGGAGGTCGGTGCGAGTCAGTGTGAGTGGCCGTCGTCGCCGCGGCTGAACTGTCCGGAGAACCCGCGCTGGACGACCTCCGAGAGCGCCGGGTGCACGTGAACCGACTCGCGGATGTCGCTGACCGTTCCCGATCCGGCCTTCATCGCGACGACGACCTCCTCGATGAGGGTGGACGCCTGCGGACCGATGATGTGACAGCCGAGGATCTCCCCCTCCAACGAGATGATCGCCTTGAGGAACCCCTCCGCCTTCATCGCGCCGCCGCGAGCCGTCTGGTCGTACCGGTAGGTCCGGGTCGCGTACTCGCGATCGGCCGCTCGGAGTTCGTCCTCGGTCGCCCCGACTCCCGCGACCTCGGGGGAGGCGAAGACGGCGAACGGCATCGCGTCGTAGTCGACGGGCTGGAGTTCGTCGCCGAGGAGGTTCCGGACGACCGCCTGCGCCTCGTGGTTCGCGCTGTGTTTCAGCAGGTACTCGCCGACGATGTCGCCGAGCGCCCACACGCCGTCGGCGGTCGTCCGGAGGAACTCGTCGGTCTCGACGAACCCGCGCTCGTCGGTCTCGATCGAGGTCGCCCCCAAGTTCAGCGTGTCCGTGTTCGGCGTCCGGCCCGCGGCGACGAGGAGTTCGTCGCCGGTGACCGAGACGCCCTCGTCGTCGACGACCCCGCCGTCGTCGCCGTACTCGTAGGGCTTCGCCTCGACGGTGACGCTCCCGTCCGACTGCGAGACTGCGGTCGCGGCGTGCCCCGTGTGGACGGTCATCCGGTCGGCGAAGCGCTCGGTGAACGCCTCGGCGACCTCAGGGTCCGCCTCGGGGAGGAGGTTCGGCCGCCGGCCGACGATCGTCACCTCGCTGCCGAACGTCTCGAAGAAGTGGCCCAACTCGGCGGCGATGTACCCGCCGCCGACGACGACCAGATGCTCGGGGGGCGTCTCCAACCGGAGGGCCTCGGTGCTCGTCAGGTAGTCCACGTCGTCGATCCCGTCGACGGGCGGGACCGACGGGCGCGTTCCCGCGGCGATGAGCACCGTGTCGGCCCGTATCTGTGTGCCGTCGTCCTCGCCCCCAACGATCTCGATGGTGTGGTCGTCGACGAACCGACCCTCGCCCTCGTATAGGTCGTGTTTCGGGGACGACCGGAGCCCCTCCCTGATCGACTCGGAGTCGCCCTCGACCTCCTCGTTGACCTCGTGGACGATCTCGGGGAAGTCCACGTCGTCGACGGTGGCGTCGATGTGGAACTCGTCGGCCCGCTCGACGGTCTCGAGCATCTCCGCGTGGTACAACAGGAGCTTCGACGGGATGCACCCGCGGTTGAGGCAGGTCCCCCCGAGCCGTCCCTTCTCCACGACGGCGACCGACTGCCCCCGGTTGGCGACCGCGTTCGCCACGTCGAGTCCGGAGCCCGATCCGATCACGAGGAAGTCGACTTCGTCCATAGGTCCGAGGTCGACGAGCGGGTACAATAATCAACGGGCGGTGTGTCCGCCGGGCACCAGCGCGCGGGAGCGGCGAGAACGTGCGAGCTGACCCCGTTCGGGCGCGGGGCTGTCCACAGATCTCCCCGCATCGGCGCTCTGGATCGTTTACGTCATCGTGACCGACGTGCCGCCGACGCCTGGGAGAAGGTGTCCCGCATGTGACTACTGGAACTGGTCGCGAGCGGGAATCAGTCCGTGGGCCATGAGCCGTCGGGCGATCACGACGAGTCCGTTCCCGAACCCCTCGCCGAAGATGGCTTGCTCCTTCCCCGAGTCCGGCATGATCGAACTCACCAGGATCGTCGAGCGATCCACCAGAAGGAGTCGACCGATCGCCGTCTCGTTATCGGTCGCGTCCTGCCCGTGTAACCACTCCAGCCCGGAGACGAACGTCTTCGCCTCCGGCACGGCCGCCTCGACGCGGTCCCGGAGCGTGGGGGTCAACGTTCCGACGATCAGTTCGATGCCGTCGGGGATCTCGTTGAGGGTCTCGACGAGTTCGTCGGTCAGCAGCGACTCGTCGCCGAGGACGAGCACGATCTCGTCCTCGGCCGTCTCGAGGAGTTGATCCGCCCGGTTCTCGATCGAGTCCCGTCCGGCCAACGCCCAGATCTGCTGGACGGGCGACTCGTCCTCGTCCTCGACGACGTCGACCGTCTCGAGGGCGTTCTGCAGTCGCTCGACGCGCTCCTCGTACTGATCGCGGAGCGTCTCTGTCGCCTCCTCGAGCGGTACCGCGCGGAACTGCTGTGGGCTCGAGTGCTGAATCTCGACCAGCCCTTGCGCCTCGAGGACCCGTATCGCGTCGTACACCCGCGTCCGAGGGACCTCGGTGAGTTCGCTCAGCTTCTTCGCGGTTCCCGTGTTCAATCGCGTCAATCCGACGAAGCACCGAGCTTCGTACTCCTTCAGGCCGAGTTGTTGGAGGACGCCGATCGCCTCCTCCACGTGTTCTGGTGTGTCCATGTGTCCCAACCTCCCGGGTCTACCCCGGGACTTCTCTGAAGATTACTCCCCGGACAGATAGGTATTGTCACTCTCGTCATGACAAAGACACCCATTGTCCGTAGATTCGGCGCCTCGACACCGCTATCGGCCATACGGCCGTAGGCGTCCGAGCCGATTTGTGACTCCACCAGTCACGGTCAGGTGCCGGTCCGCTCTGTGCCCGTGTTCGAACGATGCGACCGGATACGATACTCACCCGATTAATCACAAAAGAGATAATGAGGTGGAACACTACTGCCAATCTGCGCGCAGACCAGTTCAGTGTCCCAACCACCGTACTGCTGCGTGCTAACTCGGTCACCTCACCACGAGGTGGCCGGGCCATCTACCTTCGGAACACGGGTTATCGAATGAACGAAGACACGACTGCGGACCCTCAATCGGCGGCGATCGAGCAACTCGAACGGTTCGGGCTGAGCGCGTACGCCGCGCGGACGTTCGTGGCCCTCTCGGGTCTGGAGTCGGGAACCGCCAAGGACGTGAGCGAGGTGTCGACGGTCCCGCGAACCCGGGTATACGACGCGATCGAGGAACTAAAGGACCGAGGGCTCGTCGACGTCCTCCAGTCCTCGCCGAAGCAGTTCCACGCCGTCTCGGCCGAGACCGCGAGCCGGACGTTCGAGCACGAACTCCGGCACCGCTCGGACGTGCTGCGGACGGCGCTCGGCGAACTCGAGCCAGTCGAACAACGAGCCGAACAGCGAGGGGTCTGGACGGTCAACGGGCGGCGGGCGATCACGGAACGAGTCATCGAGTTCTTCGCGAACGCCGAGGAGGAGATCGTCTACATGACCGTCGAGGACGTCCTCACCGAGGACCTGATCGACGAGCTGAGCGAGGCCGCGGAGCGGGGCGTCTCGATCAAACTCGGGGGCGTCTCGCCGGACGTCCAGGAGCGTATCCAGGAGGAGATCCCCGGCGCGGAGACGTTCGAGTCGCTGTGGGTCTGGTCCGATACGTCGGCGGGGCGGGTCATGATGGTCGACGGACGGCGAACCCTCGTGAGCGTGATCGCCGACGGGCCCGACGCCTCGCCGTCCGACCCACAGTCGGAGACCGCCATCTGGGGCGAGGGCGAGGGCAACGGTCTGGTCGTCGTGTTGAAGGCGGTGTTCACGTGGCGGCTCGGCGGCGAGGACCCCGAGGACCGGGACTGAGGGCTCCACACCGGAGGTCGCTCCCACGAACCACGAACCCACGACACGGAAGGTGGAGCGGGCGACAGTCAGCCGACCAACCCCAGCAGTCCCAGCACCCACCGCCCCACCTCCGACGCCGCGAACAACCCCCCCTCAGGTCGCGAGAGCCGTCGGCCAGTCCACAGCGCCGCGACCATGACCACGGTGACGACGGTGAGCCACGCCACCGACTCCAGCGCGACGGTCCCGAACGACAACGGTCGGACGACCGCACCCAGCCCCAACACGCCGAGCATGTTGAACACGTTGCTCCCGACGACGTTGCCGACTGACACGCCGATCTGTCCCTGCCGCATCGCGACCAGCGAGACGGCGAACTCCGGCGTCGAGGTTCCCGCGGCGACGACGGTCCCGCCGATGACCGAGTCGGGCACGCCCGCGGTCCGTGCCAGCGACGAGGCTGCCCCCACCATCAGGTCGCCGCTCACGAGGACGACGGCGAGACCAACCATCAGCAGGACCGCGTCGCGGCCGCGGAAGCTCACGCGCTCAGTCAGTTCCGTCGGGATGGTGTCGGTCTCGGCGGCGGGGTCCGCGTCCGGGGCACCGGAGCCGGTACGGAGCAGGTACGCGACGTAGGCGACGAACGAGACGACGAGCGCGGCGCCCTCGATGCGAGTCACCGTGCCGTCGAGCAGGACCGCGGCACCGACGAGTGTGCTCGCCACCAGAACCACGCCGTCGCGGTGGATCAGCGATCGGTTGATCGGGATGATTCGGACCAGGGAGACGACGCCGAGGATGAACGCGAGGTTGTAGATGTTCGACCCGACGACGTTGCCGACCGCGATCGCCCCCAACCCGGCCACCGCCGCGTCCGCGGTGACCACCAACTCCGGGGTGGAGGTGCCGACGGCGACGATGGTGAGGCCGATAGTCAGCTCCGACAGCCCGATCCGACGCGCCAGCCGGACCACGGAGTCGACGAGGAGACGGGCCCCGATCCAGAGCCCGGCGACCGTCGCGACGAGCACACCGACGTGGACAGCAGTACCGCCGAGTACCATGCGTGTGGTGACGGATGTCAGGATACGCCCGGATAAAACCGGTCGGAGCCCGCGTCGGGATACCGCGATGAGAGCGGGCCCGGCCCCCGGCACCGCACCCTTCGCATCCCTGAGACGACGGGCGATCTCACTCCGGGGGTGCCGCTCGCCGCTCCTCGAACCTGCCGTTTGCGAAGACCGTGACCCGACCGTTCTCCTCGCTGAGCGTGATCGCCGCGACGACCTCCTCGCGGGTCGAGGTCTCCAGCGCGCTCATGTGACGGGCACCCATCCATCCCGCATACGGGAGGTCACCGACGCGTCGGCGCTCGGCCTCGGAGAGCTGTTTGACTCGGACCATCGCCTCGTCGATCGTCCCGTCGCTGTGGACGACGATCGCGCCATCGCAGGACGACGCGACGGTCTCCGCGGTCTCGAGGAGCACGTCGGTCCCGTCGAGGACGCTCGCACAGTCCTCGACCGGCCACCGGTTCGACCCCATCGGGTCGGTGAGTTCGGCGATCGACTCCCGTTCGATGATGAAGTAGAGCCCGGGTCCGCGCGCGACTGGATCGTCCCATCGGTCGAACCCGAGGCTGACGTCCTTGGTGCATCGCTCGACCCGCTCGAGTATCGTACCGACGGCCGTGTCGTCGGGGTCCTGCTCCGCCATCTCCGAGCTGTGGATGGGATCGACCATTCCGTTCGTCGGATGATACGATCGCCGGGAGAATATCGACACCGAATTTCCGGGTGAGCTGGTGTATTGATTAACCGGGTCAACCTTGAGGAGATCGCCCCGGACGGTGACACCGAGAATGTGGACGGGCGAGAGGATGCGACGGGGTAAACTCCCGCCGACCCCGGTATCAACGACGCTCACGAGACGGGGACATCGAACCGACACGGATCGGACCCCCCACGGTGCCGGTTTCGTGGGTGATACTCGGGGACGAACGGTTTTCAATCGGGACCGGGTTCGACGAGTATGGAGTCCCCCGATCGGGAGGATGCGCCGATCGAGGCCCGGGAGCGATCGCCGCTGTCGGACGCCGAGAAACACGACATCACCCGAACGGTCGACCGCGCGGTCGCCTACGGGGCCGACGGCATCGAGGTGGACGAGTGGGCCGTACTCCCCGCATGCAGCGTCGCGTTCGTCGTCAGTGCCGACCGGATCGACATCCGACTGCGGTACGACGCGCACGAGCTCCCGGGACCCGTGGTCGTCCCGGGCGCGGGAGAGGACGCCCCGTCGTTGGTCGACGACGGCGGGACGCCGACGGCGTTCGTCTCGCTCTCGGCCGCACACGACGCGCTGTACGAGGATCTGACCGACGCCGCAGGCCACGCAGTCGACCCCTACGCCGTCGCGGTGCCGGACACGCCCGTCGCACGGTCGGTCTCCGAGGGGACAGTGACGTTCGTCGCGACGCTGAAACTGTTCACCGGAGACGAGTCCGCCGATCGCCGGACGCACGAGTGGTGATCCGACACGGATCGACGATGCGCCCGACGGACATCGGCCATGGGGGAATCAAATTCGATACTGTAACCGAACGTATATATTGTAGCAACGGAACATTGTTCTGATAGTATGGCGGACCAGGTCCGCGTGCTCCACGTCGACCCGGATCCGGAGTCCGCGGCGCCGATCGTGGGCTCGCTCGAACGCGCGGGGCGTGTGTCCACCGAGACCGTCGGCGACGCCGAGACGGCGCTGGACAGGCTGGCGTCGACTGCGGTCGACTGCGTCGTGGCCGAGTACGCGCTGCAGGACCGAACCGGGATCGACCTCCTGGAACGGGTCCGCGTGGACCGTCCGCTGCTCCCGTTCGTGCTGCACACCGACGAGGACGGCGACGCGCTCGCGAGCAGGGCGTTCGCGGCGGGCGCGACCGACTGCCTCTCGACGGACGCGGACGCCGACCGACGCGACCGGGTGGTCGACCGGGTGGTGGCCGCGGTCGAGCGGTTCCGTGCCGCCGGAGGATCGGCCGCGACGGAGCGACCGCACGGTGTCGCTCGCGGGGTAGGCGAGGCGCTCCTCCGAGCGACGGCGAGGGCCGACGCGCTCGAGCGTGTGTGTGAACTCCTCGTCGACGGCGGCCCGTTCTCGTCGGCCGGAGTCGCGACGCTCGAGGACGACGGGGACGACGCCGCGTTGGAACACCTCACGCTCGAGGAACACCACACGTCGGCGACCCCCGAGGACTCCACGGAACCCGAAGAATACGAGGGGACGCTCGGATCGGTCGCGAGCGCCCTCGCACGGGAGGCACTGGAGGCGGACGGCGTCGTCGTGCGGTCCGATCGCCGTCGTGAGGGAGACGCGGCCGCGGACGAGTCCGACGAGCGCGAGCGGGGCGGGTCGAGCGGTCGGCCACCGAACGGCGGGTGGCCGGGCGGCGACGAGCACCCGTTCGATGGCGACGAGGTGGCGGCGGTTCCGATCGCATCGGCGGACACGGTACATGGCGCGCTCGTGGTGACGGCCGACGCCGGGAACGTGATCGACCGGTCCGGACGGGAGTTGCTCGAGCGGGTGGGGAACGACACCGCACACGCGTTGGACTCCTTCGAGACCGAGGAGCGCCTTCGCGAGGAGGCCGACCGGCGCCGGGCGCTGTTCTCGAACGCCCCGAACTCGGTCATCGAGGGCGAGGTTCTCGACGAGGGCGAGACCCATCGCATCCGCTCCGTCAACGAGGCGTTCGAGGAGACGTTCGGATACGACCCGAACGAGGCCGTCGGCTCGGACATCGCCGACGTGGTCGTTCCTCCCGAGCGGGTGGACGACCATCGTCGGCTCCGGTCACAGATCGCCGAGGGCGAGTCGATCCTCGCGGAGGTCGTCCGCGAGACGGCGGACGGCGAACGGGAGTTCCTGTTGAGCGGGATCCCGTGGGGTAGCGACGGCGACCGCGCCGACGGGTGGTACGTGTGGCACGTCGACATCTCCGAACGCAAGCGAAGGGCGAACGCGATCGAGGAGCTTCACGACGCGACCGGGGCGCTCGTCGAGGCGGAGACCGCCGACGAAGTCGGGGAGATAACCGCCGACGCGCTCCGCGACGTGCTCGATCTGCCGTACAACGGCGTCCACCTGTACGACGATCGCGTGGACGGACTCGTCCCGGTCGCGTGGACGAGCGAGACGGAGGAGGTCGTCGGCACGCCGCCGACGATCGCCCCCGGAGAGGGTATCGCCGGCCGGACCTACGAGGCGGGCGAGCCCCGCGTGTACGGCGACATCTCCGACGCGTCCGAACCGTACAACCCGGAAACGGCGATACGAAGCCAGATGGCGCTCCCGCTTGCCGATCACGGCGTACTCCTCGTCGGGTCGCCGGAACGTGACGCCTTCGACGACCTCGACGTGTCGATGGCGCGGACTCTCGCGGAGCACGCCACCGCCGTGTTACACCGGATCGAGCGGGAGCACGTGCTCGAGGAACTGCAGGACCGGACCCGGCGGTTGATGCAGGCGGCCACGCCGGAGGCGATCGCCGAGGTCGCCGTCGAGACCGCCAACGAGGTCCTCGGCGCACAGCTGAGCGGGGTCCACTTCGTCCGCGACGGCGGGCGCCGGCTCGAGCTGGCGGCCCACGCCGACTCCGTCGAGACGTCCTTCGACGAGCTCCCGGTGTACGAACGGAACTCCGAGAACGACCCCGCCGCCGCCGTCGTCTGGGACGCCTTCGACAGCGGCGAGCCACGATACATCGACGACATCCGAACGCGCGAACGGCTCGCCGCGGAGACGCCGAGTCGAAGCGTGATCGTCTACCCGCTCGACGGGCACGGCGTGTTCATCGTGTCCTCGACGGAACCGAACGCGTTCGACGAACCCGACAAGACGTTCAGCGAGGTCCTGGCGACGGCGGTGGTCGCCGCGCTCGATCGGATAGAACGGGAACAGGAACTCCGTCGCAGAAACGAACAGCTCGACGAGTTCGCGGGGCTGGTCTCACACGACCTCCGTAACCCGCTCAACGTGGCCCAGGGCCGGCTGGTCCTGGCCCGCGAGGAGACGGACAGCGACCACCTCGACTCGGCGGCGAGCGCGATCGACCGGGCAATCTCGCTGCTCGAGGAGTCGCTCGCGATCGCGCGTCGGGGACACGACGACGGCGACGTCGAACTCGTCGACCTCGCGTCCGCCGTCGCCGACAGCTGGGCGCACACCGATACGGCCGGAGCGGAGCTTGTCGTCGACACGGACCGGACGGTCGCCGCCGATCCGAGCCGGCTCAAACAGCTCCTCGAGAACCTGATCAGGAACGCGGTGAAACACGGCGGCGACGACGTTCGCGTCGCCGTCGGCGACGTTCCCGGCGGGTTCTACGTGGCCGACGACGGCCCGGGGATCCCCGAGGCCGAGCGCGAGACCGTCTTCGACATCGGCCACACCACCGACGACGAGAGCACGGGATACGGGCTGTACATCGTCCGGGAGATCGCGAGGGCGCACGGCTGGGCTGTCGAGGTCTCCGAGAGCGAGGACGGCGGCGCGCGGTTCGACGTGACCGGCGTCGATGACGACGAACGCTGACGGCTCGGCGACGGCCACCGCCTGCGACGACCGGAACGGGTGCGTCGACGACGCGTGTTGGCGGATCGCCCCACTCCGCATCACCGTCGAGAGGCTCGGGTTCGGTCCGATATCCGTCGCGATCGGCGTCCCGCTGGCCGCCGCGTCGAGTGCTCGTCGAAACCGGCGAGGACGACACCTACGAACCGTCCCGCGTGAGAAACCGGACCGGGGCGACGGCCGATCGCCCCGTCCAGCGGTGGTGTCAACCGGGCCGACCGTCGATCGATGCGTGGATCGTGTCGACCCGGGGATAGCTTCTCGCCACCAACGGTAAATCTTGCTACTTCCTCCGACGCAGTCCGGGGGACTCGAGACAGGCGGCGCCCGCCGACCCGGGTCGGGGCCGCGGCGTTTTAGCCGCGCCGGCCCGGACAGCTCCGCATGTCCAGTCAGGACGCGAGCTGGGACGAGGCTGCCGTCCGCGACCTTCACGGGGATCTCGTCGACCAGTACGGCGCGGTCGGCGCGACCGACGCCCACGGCGCCGAGAGCGACCCCGATCCGGGCGACGGTGTCCGACAGCTGATCACGACGATCCTCTCGCAGAACGTCGCGGACGCCAACACCGAGCGGGCCGCGGAGAGCCTCTTCTCCACGTACGGGAGCTTCGAGGCCATCGAGTCCGCCCCGCTCGACGAACTCGCGGAGGCGATCCGCGTCGCCGGGCTGGCCGAGACGAAGGCCGAGCGGATCCAGCGCGCGCTCGCGGCGATCCGCGAGGAGACGGGCGGCGCGTACTCCCTGGCGTTCCTCGACGCGATGGCGACCGACGAGGCGAAGGCGTGGCTCACCGAGATCAAGGGCGTCGGCCCCAAGACGGCCAGCGTCGTCCTCAACTTCCACTTCGGCAAGCCGACGATGGCCGTCGACACGCACGTCGAGCGCGTGTCGAAGCGGTTCGGGCTCGTGCCCGAGTCGGCGTCGAACGCCCGTGCCCACGACGTGCTCGACGCGACGATCCCCGACGAACTCACGTATCCGCTGCACGTGCTGCTCATCGAGCACGGGCGGACGCACTGTGCGGCGCGGAACGCGGACTGCGACAACCCGGTGTGCGACCGGTACTGCGACTGCGAGTGGTGCTGAGACGGCCACCGAGTCCACTCGGAGACGGTGACCGTGAGGGCGATGATCTCTCCCGATCGACGACGCACTGTCAGTGATCGATCGGGAAGAACCGCCGGTAGGGAGGTCGATGCGGACGATCGCTGAACCCTGGTCGCCGACAACGGCGGATGGATTCTTGTGCGGCGACCGCGAATCGCCGGGCGGTGACGATGTACACGAGACGAGTTCCGACGCGATCGGCCGACCGGCCCCCGCGGCTCGCGAGCGGGACCGCCGTCGGTCCGGGTCGACCACGGTTCGAGGTGGGAGATGAGCGGTGATCACGACCCGACGGAGGGCCACGTCGACGGCGAAGAATCGTTCTGGGGTGACGAACCGCTCCCAGAGGACACAGCCGTCGACGGCGGCGCCGCGCTCGCCGGGCTGTTCGACCCCGATCGGGTCGCGGTCGTCGGCGCGACGGACCGGGAGGGGTCGGTCGGCCGGGCGGTGACGGAGAACCTCATCGACGAGTTCGACGGCGAGGTCGTCCCAGTCAATCCCAGCCGCGAGGAGGTGCTTGGACTGTCGTGCGTCGCGTCGGTCGCGGACGCCGACGCCGACATGGCGGTCGTCGCGGTCCCGCCGGGGGCCGTCATCGACGTGGTCCGCGAGTGTGGCGAGTCCGGCGTCCGGAACGTCGTCGTGCTCACCGCCGGCTTCGGCGAGACCGGAGCCGAGGGAGCCGACCGCGAGGGACGGCTCCGGTCGGTCGCCGACGAGCACGACCTGAACCTCGTGGGGCCCAACAGCCTCGGCGTGATGTCCAGCCCTCGCGGGCTCAACGCCACCTTCGGCCCCGATGCGGCGCCGGCTGGCGGCATCTCGTTCATGAGCCAGTCGGGGGCGTTCGTCACGGCGGTCGTTGACTGGGCGAAGGAACAGGGTATCGGCTTCAAGGACGTCGTCTCGCTGGGCAACAAGGCCGTCCTCGATGAGACGGACTTCGTCCGTGCGTGGGGCGACGACCCCGGTACCGACGTGGTCGTCGGCTACCTGGAGAGCATCGTCGACGGTCGCGCGTTCGTCGACGCCGCCCGCGAGGCGACCGACGACACGCCCGTCGCCGTCGTCAAGTCAGGGCGCACCGACGCCGGCGCGCAGGCCGCCTCCAGCCACACCGGCGCGATCGCCGGTTCCGACCGCGCCTACGAGGCGGGTCTCGACGCGGCTGGGGTCCTCCGGGCGGAGTCCGTACAGGAACTGTTCGACGCCGCGCGCGCGCTCTCCGGCGGGGACGTGCCCGACTCCGACGGCGTCGCCGTCGTGACGAACGCCGGCGGCCCGGGCGTGATGGCGACCGACGCCGTCGGCGACGCCGAGCGCCTCCGGCTGGCGAGCTTCGACGAGGGGACGGTGGACCGCCTCGGCGAGGCGCTACCCGACGAGGCGAACGTGTACAACCCAGTCGACGTGATCGGCGACGCGAGCGTCGACCGGTTCCGCGAGGCGCTCGACATCGCGCTACAGGACCCGGACGTGGGCTCGGTCGTCGTGATCACCGCGCCGACCGCCACGCTCGACTTCGGCGAACTGGGCGAGATGATCGCCGACGCCGCCGACGAGCACGGCGTCCCGATGGCCGCCTGCCTGATGGGCGGCGGCCGCCTCGCCGACGCCCGCGACGTGCTCCGTGACCGCGGCGTCCCCTCGTACTTCGACCCGGCGCGCGCGGTCGGCGGGCTGGAGTCGCTCGCGGAGTACCGCGAGGTTCGGGGGCGCTCGTACCCCGAGCCGGAGCCGATCGACGCCGACCGCGAGCGGGTCCGCGAGATCCTCTCGTCGGTGACCGAGCGGTCGGACAACCGCCTCGGCGTCGAGGCGATGGGGATCTTCGACGCCTACGGGATCCCGACCCCCGAGGGCGCGGTGGTCGACGACCCCGCCGAGGCCGAGCGGGTCGCCGAGGGGATCGGCGAGGAGGTCGTGATGAAGATCGTCTCGCCGGACATCCTCCACAAGTCCGACATCGGCGGCGTGAAGGTCGGCGTCCCGGTCGCGGAGGTCGCCGACGCCTACGAGGACCTCGTCTCGCGGGCGCGCAACTACCAGCCCGACGCGACGATCCTCGGCGTGCAGGTGCAGGAGATGATCGACCTCGACGAGGGCGTCGAGACGATCGTCGGCAGCCACACGGACCCGCAGTTCGGTCCGCTCGTCATGTTCGGGCTGGGCGGCGTGTTCGTCGAGATCATGGAGGACACCACCTTCCGCCTCGCGCCCGTCGGGCACGACGAGGCCGTCGAGATGACCGAGGATATCGACGCCGCGCCGCTCCTGCGGGGCGCCCGCGGACGCGAGGCGGTCGACCTGGACGCGGTCGTCGACGCCGTCAGGCGCGTCTCGCAGCTGGTCGCCGACTTCCCGAGCATCGTGGAACTGGACGTGAACCCACTGGTCGCGACGCCCGACGGGGTCCGGGCCGTCGACCTGCGACTCACCGTCGACCCCGAGGAGCTGGAGACCCAGTCATGAACCCGTTACTCGTCACATCGACCGCCGAGAGCACCGGCAAGACGGCCGTCACGCTCGCGCTCGCGCGCATCGCCGCCGAGCGCGGGCGCGAGGTCGGCTACATGAAACCGAAGGGCACGCGCCTCCAGAGCGTCGTCGGCAAGACGCTCGACGAGGACCCCATGCTCGCGCGAGAGCTGCTGGGCCTCGACGCCGAGATGCACGAGATGGAGCCGATCGTCTACTCGCCGACGTTCATCGAGGGTGCGATCCGCGGCCGCGAGGACCCCGACGAACTCCGCGAGCGCATCGCGGAGGCGTACGACGGGCTCGCCGCGGACGCCGACGCCATGTTCGTCGAGGGCGGCGGGAACGTCCGCACCGGCGGCGTCGTCGACCTCACCGACCCGGACGTGGCAGAACTGCTCGACGCCGACGTACTGCTGGTCGCCGAGTACGGCGAGCCGGGCGACGTGGACGACCTGCTCGCGGCCGTCGACGACATCGGCGACAGCCTCGCGGGCGTCCTGTTCAACCGCGTCGACGACGCCGTGTACGACGACGTCGACCAGGACGTCATCCCGTTCCTCACGAGCCGCGGCGTCGACACGCTCGGCGCGCTGCCGCGCAGCCCGGAACTCGCCGGCGTGACCGTGTCGGCGCTGGCGGACGAACTGGGCGCGGAGACGCTCGTCGAGGGCGACGGCGACGCGCTCGTCCAGCGGTTCATGGTCGGCGCGATGGGCGCCGAGGAGGCGCTGCGGCACTTCCGTCGCGCCCGCGACGCCGCGGTCATCACCGGCGGCGACCGCTCGGACATCGCCACGGCGGCCGTCGAGGCCAACAGCGTCCGCTGTCTCGTGCTCACCGGCGGGCACCGGCCGTCCGGGTCGGTGTTCGGCAAGGCGAAGGAGGCCGGCCTTCCGGTGCTGTCGGTTCCCTCGGACACGCTCACGACCGTCGACCGCGCGGAGGACGTGATCCGCAGCGGCCGGACCCGCGACGCGCGGACGGTCGAGGTGATGCGCGAGCTGCTGGAGACCCACGCGGACGTGGACGCGCTTATCGGCGGCGACCCGGGTGCCGGGTCCGACGAGTAGTCCGCAATCGGATCCGACGTGTGGCTCCGGTCACAGCCGACAATCACTCGAACGCGTCGAGACTCGACTGACCGGCGTTCCCGTCGGGACCACCCTCCGCGTCCGGCTCCGCCGGGTCGTCGCTTCGCCCCGACCGCGATAGCGAGAGTCGCTCACGGACCCTGGGGTGGTTCGCCGCCTCCCGAGCCCGGTCCGCGAGCGCGTCGAACCGTTCTCGCGCCGCCCGCCGGGCGCTCTCGAACTCGACGATCGGTCGGGGGTAGTCCTCCCCGATCTCGATTCCCAGATCCGCCTGCATCGACAGCGGGAGCTTCTCCGGCCTGTCGAGGTGTTCCGGCGGGACGTCCGCCAGTTCCGGGACCCAGCGGTGGACGAACGCGCCGTCGGGATCGTTCTCACGGACCTGCTTCCGAGGGTTGTAGATTCGGACGGCTGCGACGCCGGTCAGCCCGGTCTGGTACTGCCACTGCGTGTAGTTGATGGCGGGGTCGGCGTCGACGAGGTGCTCGTAGAAGTGGTCGGCGCCGACGCGCCACGGTTGCCGGAGGAGGAAGCCGAAGAACGACGCACACATCGCGCGCATCCGGAAGTTGAGCCACCCCGTCTCGCGCAGACAGCGCATCGACGCGTCGACCATGGGGTAGCCCGTCCGCCCCTCCTTCCACGCGTCGATGCGTTCCTCGTCGCGCGTGTCGCGGTTCAGCCACCTGAAGACCGGATTGACCGCGCGATCGGTCCACCCCGGCCAGTCCTGAAGCTTCTGCGTGTAGTGGCGGTTCCAGTAGAGCCGATCGCGGAACAGTTCCTTGCCCGCGCCGTCGGGCGCGTCGCGTTCGAGACGCTGGAACACCTCCCTGACGGACAGACAGCCGAACCGGAGGTACGGGGACAGCCGACTGGTCCCTGTCTCGGCGGCCGCGGGCGCCGAGATCGACTCCGGGTACTCGTGGATCCGGTCCAGAAACCGGTCGAGGCGCGCGAGCGCGGGCGACCGCCCGCCGACGGGGACCGACTCCTTCGCGGGAGTCACGTCGTAGCTCCCCTCGATAGCCTCGACGCTCGTCGCGGCGTCGACGCCGTGGCTTCCGAACCCCGAATCGTCGGGGGTCAGCGGGTCGCTCCGGAGGTACGACTCGACGTGCTCGGCCCACCCGTCGCGCGGATCGTCGACTCCCCTGCGGATCCCGTCGCCGTCGACGTACCGAACGTCGAGCCGTTCGGCCGCGCGGTCGTCCCGGCGCCTCCCGTATCGGCTCGTCGCGTCCGCGGTCGCGACGACGTCCCACCCGGCGTCGCGAAACCGTCCCAGTACGTCGAGCGGGTCCCCGTGAGCGTACACGAGAGCGGTGTCGCGGTCGGCGTATTGATCGCCGAGATCCGACAGCGACTCGTGGAGGAACCGACGCCGAGCGTCACAGGCGAGCGCGTCCTCGCCGTAGAAGTGGGGATCGAAGACGAACAAGGGACAGACGGTCTCGTACTCCCGCGTCGCGTACGTCACCGCGGGCTGATCCGGGACCCGCAGGTGACGCCGGTGCCAGAGGACGCACGCCGACCCCTCGGCGACGGCGGGCGGCGAGGGCACGCCTCCGAGGTCGTCCGGGTCGTCGCTCATCGTCCGGATCATGGGCGAATCGGTGTTAACGCTTCACCTCGATCGGCGGGCGACCGTGACGACCCCACGAGTCCTCCGAACCGACGGCCTCTGAACCGACGGCATCCGAACCGATGGCCTCTGAACCGACGCTCGCCGCAGGAAAGTTTTACAACCCTGCTTGTTTTCGGACAATTTGAATTGCCTATGACGGCGACAGACTCCGTTCACGGCCGATGGAACCACGCGCGAACGACCATCACCCCGGCACAGGCGCTGGCTGCGGCGCTCTCGATCGCGGCGCTCGGGTTCACGCTGCTGGCGCTCCAGGAACCGGCCGCCCACGAGGCGATGCACAACTTCCGTCACGCCGCAGGCATCGTCTGCCACTGAGATGCTCGCCGGCTACCTCGTCAGGGGCGTGAAGGCGGGACTCGTCGCCGGCGTCGTCTTCGGGCTGTTCGTGGCGCTCGTGGCGAACCCGCTGGTGGCGTTCGCCGACGATCGCGCACACGCGGACGGCGCCGTTCACGATCACGATCACGCCGCGGAGGGGGCCGGGACCGAGGGCGTGTTCCCGTCAGTCGTGACGGACGCCGTCGGCGTCGTCTCCGGTGTCCTCTGGGGAGTCCTCCTCGGGACAGCCGTGTTCGGGGCGGCGTTCTACTTCCTCGAACCGATCGTGCCCGGGGACGGCGCCGCTCGAAGCTACGTGTTCGGCGCTGCAGGGTTCCTCACCGTCTCGGTGGCGCCGTGGCTGGTGCTGCCACCGGCGGTACCCGGCGTCGAGCGGACGCTCGACCCGAACGCCGCGACGGCGGTCTACCTCGCCGCGACGCTCGCCGGGGGGGTCGCTTCCGTCCTCGGGATGTACGCGTACACCAGGACGCGCCCCGATCACGGCCGACTCGTCGCCGGCGTCGCCGGCGTCGCCCCGTGGGGGATGCTCGCCGCCGCGGCGGTCAGCCTCGTCGGGGTGCCCACGGTCGCGACGCCGACGGGGATACCGGCGGGTCTCGCGACCGGACTGACCGGGGTGGTCGTCTTCGGACAGGCGCTGCTGTGGTTGGTGCTGGCCGGCGCCCACGCCCGCCTTCGGGAGCGCTCCGCCCGCGCCGAACGGGTCGACGACCCCGAGAGAACTCGGCTCAGCGCGACCGCATCCGCGGGGGAGCGATGAGGGAGCGCAGCGCCGAGATCGCCGAGGGCGGCTTCACCGATCACGTCCTCGTGTGCACCAACGCCCGCGACTCGGAGTACGCCGCCTGCGCGGAGGCCCACGGCGATGAGGTGCTCGACGCCGTACAGTCGTGGCTGAAGGACCGCGGCGTGTTCTGGTCGAGCGTCCACGTCGCCGAGACGAGCTGTCTCGGACTCTGCAGCGCCGACGGGACCGCCGTCGCGGTCCACCCGCGCGGGCGGTGGTTCTCCGACGTGGTTCCGTCGGACGTACCCGACCTCCTCGCGCAGGTGTTCGGTCCGGACGCATCGGAACTCGGCGTCCCGGCTGACGCGACCGGTCCCCCGCTGGGGTAACCTCGATCACCGTACCGCCGACGCCTCGCTTTGGGTGACCGCCCCGCCGTCCGCGACTCCACCGGGGTCGCCGCGGACGGGTAGCCGACGGTCCGCGATCCGTTGTTCAACCTCACTTTTCTTAGAACAAACCAAATTGTTATTACCCGAGGCGCCGGGCGTGGAACCGATGCCTCGGATACCGTCGATACGCCTCCCGCACGACGCGAAGGCCGGGCCGACCAAGCCCGAAGTTCGGGCCGTGACGCTCTCGAAACTGGGGCTCACGCCCGCGGACCACTTCGTCGAGGTCGGCTCCTGTACGGGCGCGGTGACGATCGAGGCCGCGCGCCGTGCGGGGCGCGTCACCGCGCTCGAACGGAAGCCCGAGCGGTTGGAGGTGACGCGGAAGAACCTCGCCGCGAACGACGTCGGCGACGCGGACGTGGAACTCGTCGCCGCCGAGGCGCCCGAGGGGCTCCCCGACGACGCGGACGCGCTGTTCCTCGGCGGCTCGCGCAACTTCGAGGCGGTCCTCGATCACGCCGTCGAGACGGACGTGGACCGCGTCGTGATGAACGTCTCGCGGCTGGAGGTCGCGGGGCGCGCGGTCGAGGCGTTCCGCGACCGGGGCATCCTCGACGAGGTGGCCCAGTTCCAGGCGAGCCACGGCTACGAGCTGGCGGGCGCGACGAGCTTCGACTCGGACAACCCGGTGTACCTCGTCGCAGGCGGGGCCGGGGACGACGAGGGGTCGGGAGACGAGGACGCCGAGGCATCCGGGGTGAGCGACGCGTGACCCTGTACGGCGTCGGGCTCGGCCCGGGCGCATCGGACCTGATCACGCTTCGCGGGAAACGCGCGCTGGAGGAGGCCGACACGGTCTACACGCCGGGACGACTCTCGCGGTCGGTCGCCGTCGAGCACGTTCCCGAGTCCCGGCTGGGCGACCTCGACTTCCCCATGACGCGCGACCCCGAGGAACTCCGTCGCGCGTGGCGGGAGGCCGCCGACGCGGTGGCGCCCGTCGCCCGTGACGGCGATGCGGCGTTCGTGACGCTCGGTGACCCGAACGTGTACTCGACGTTCGGCCACCTCCGACGGACGCTGGACGCCTTCCACCCAGACGTGGACGTGGAGACGGTACCGGGCGTCTCCGCGACGACCGCGTTCACCACCGCCCTCGGCGTCGAGGTGGAGGCCGGCGCGGGGCTGGCGCTCCGGGAGGCCGACGCCGGACGGTCGCCGACGGGCCCCGACCGGATGGTCCTGTTCAAGGTGACCGACGCGCCGGCGACCCACGAGGGGCTCGTCGACGCCGGCTACGAGGTGACCTACGGCCGCCGCCTGTTCATGGAGCAGGGCGACACCGTCGTCACCGACGACCCGGAGGATATCGCCGACCGCGACTACTACACGCTGGCGTACGCTCGCCGCCCCGACGCCGGCGAGGAGCCGGCGACCGCGGCGTTCGCCGACGGCGACACGACGGCGACCGAGGCCACGGAGACTGACGGCGGCGAGTCCGCGACGGGGGGCGACCGATGACCGACGCCGACGACCTCCCGGAGCCCGCGACCGAGGTGCTGGAGGACCGCGAGGGCATCCCGTTCGCGGGCGCCGGTCCCGGCGACCCCGGGCTGTTGACGGTGCGCGGGCGGGCGCTCCTCGCGGACGCCGACCTGGTCGTGCACGCGGGGTCGCTGGTGAACAGCGAACTGCTCGACGCCTTCTGCGACCACGCCGAGCAGGTGAACTCCGTCGGGAAGGACCTCGAGGAGCTGGTCCCGTTGATGCGGGACGCCTACGAGGAGGGTCGGACTGTCGTCCGGCTCCACTCGGGCGACCCGTCGATCTACGGCGCGGCGCTGGAGCAGATGGACGCGCTGGAGTCGGAGGGCGTTCCGACCTACTTCGTCCCCGGCGTCACCTCGGCGTTCGCCGCGAGCGCGACGCTCGACACGCAACTCACGCTCAACGAGGTGGCGAACCACGTCGCGTTCACCCGGCCGCAGGGGAAGACCCTGAGTCCCGAGGAGGACCACATCTCGGAGTTCGTCCGCATGGGCGACGTGACGACGTGCATCTACCTCGGCACGCACGCGGTCCGCGAGACGATGGACCGCCTGCTTGAGGACGGGGTCGACCCCGACACGCCCGTCGCGGTCGTGTACCACGCCTCCTGGCCCGACGAGGACGTGATCCGCGGCACCGTCGCCGACGTGGCCGACGCGGTCGAGGAGGCGGGGTACCGCGCCTCCGCGCTCGTCGTGATCGGCGAGGCGGTCACCGGCGGTGGCTACGAACGCTCGTACCTCTACGGCGACTGGGCGAACGGCGGAAGCGACGACGGCGGCGAGGCGGACCGGGACGCGGAGGCCGCCGAGGGCGACGACTGACACACACCGACAGCGAGGACCACGACATGAGCACGGACGACGACACCACGGACGTATCGACCGACGACGCGGGAGGTTCGGACACCGACTCCGACTCCGGCGGCGCACACTGCTCGACGCCGGACTCCGACGGCGAGGTCGCCGAGACGCTCGGGATCGTCACCTTCGAGCGCAAGCGCGACACCGCCGAGGAGATCAAGGAGGGGCTGGCCGACCGCTACGAGCGCATCGACCTGCTGGAGTACCACGGCGACGTGTTCGAGGAGCACTGGGGCGAGTACGACGTGTTCTGCGGTCTGATGGCCAGCGGCATCGCCATGCGCAAGACCGCGCCGCTGCTGGACGACAAGTGGGACGACCCCGCGGTCGTCGTCGTCGACGAGGAACTGACGTGGGCGATCCCGCTCACGGGCGGCCACCACGGCGCGAACCAGGTCGCCGACGACCTCGCCTCGCTGGGGGCGGTGCCGGCGATGACGACCGCCAGCGAGGCCGCGGGCAAGCAGGGCGTCGAGGAGCGAGCGAAGGCGCTGGACGCCCACGTCGTCAACGGCGACTCGACGGTCGCGACGAACCTCGCCGTCCTCGACGACGAGCTGGGTCCGGTCGAGCGGCTCGACGGCCCGCGGGCGGTCCTCGTCGGCGACGACGTGACCGTTCTGAAGCGCAACAGCGACCCCGAGGAGGGCGTCGTCCTCGGGACGGGCAGCGTCTCCGGCGCGACCGCGGAGCAGTTCGAGGCGGCCTGGGAGCGCGCCCTGGATGAGGCCGACGCCGGCTGGGACGACGTGGAGTTCGTCGCCACCGGCACCCGCAAGGAGGAGGAACCCGGGCTGCTGGAGGCCGCCGAGGCGCGCGATCTCGGCGTTGTGAGCTTCGAGAAGGAGACGCTGGAGGATCACGAGGGGCCGACGCCGTCGCGCTCGAAGGAGCTGATCGGCTGGCCCGGCATCTCGGAGGCGTCGGCCATCGCCGGCGGCCGCGAGCACGAGCTCGTCGTCGAGAAGATCGGGTACGAGGACAGCGTCACCGTGGCGGTGGGCCGATGAGCGGCGAGGCCCCCTCCGGGTCGCTCCTCACAGACTCCCGCGCGGCCGCCGGCGGCGACCCCGAGGGCGATGCCCCCGACGGCTACGGCACGCTGTACGTCGTCGGCATCGGCCCGGGCCTGCCGGGCGAGATGACCGATCGCGCCCGCCGAGTCATCGAGGAGGCCGACTGCGTGATCGCCTCGAACCTGTATCAGGCGTTCCTCCGCGACGACGGCACGCTCCCGCCCGAGGACGAGCAGGAGGACAGCGATCAGGAACTGGTCCGCTCGTCGATGGGCAAGCAGGTCGAACTGGCGCGGGAGGCGTTCGAGCGCGTCCGCGACGGGCAGGACGTGGCGCACGTCTCCGGCGGCGACCCGAACGTGTACGGGAAGTCGGACCTGCTGTTCACGATGGCCGAGGCGGAGGAGGCGACCGACGTTCCCATCGAGATCGTTCCCGGCGTCACCGCGGGACTGAGCCTCGCCGCGACGCTGGGCGCGCCGCTGTCGAACGACTTCTGCACGGTCTCGCTGTCGGACAAGTGGCGCGGCTGGGAGGAGATCGAGGAGAAGCTCCACGCGGCGGCGACAGCGGACTTCGTGATCGTCCTGTACAACTGCTGGCGCGACTACGAGCGTGCGATCGAGGCGATCCGCGAGGCGCGCCACGACGACGTGCCCGTCGCCATCGTCAACGACGCCGGCCGGGGCGACGCCGGCCGCAACGTCGACGGCGAGACGTACACCCTGACGACGCTCGGCGAGGCGACCGAGCACGACGAGGAGGTCGGCGGGATGGGCACCTCCATCCTCGTCGGCACCCACGAGACCGAGGTCTGGGAGAACGACTACCGCGACTACCTCGTCACGCCCCGCGGCGGGCGCGACGTGGAGGACTTCTGAGTCATACGACACCACACTACACACAATGAGCGACGACACCACCTGCGGCGGTTCGACGGACGAGGCGAACAGCAGCGAAACCGAGACCGGCACGAGCGCCTGCGGCGCGAAGACCGACGGCGGAACGGCCGCCGAGACGGCCCAGTCCGACGCGGCCTCCTCCGGGTCGTCGGCGTGCGGCGCGTCGTCGGGGTCCGCGGACTCCTCGGGGTCGTCCTCCTGTGGCGGCTCGAAGAGCGCGACCGACCAGAAGGTGGAGGCCACCGTCGACGACTTCGACGCCGACCCCGGTCGGCTCGTCGCCGTCGGGCTCGGCCCCGGCCACGCCGACGGCATGACCACGCGGGCGAAGTCCTCGCTCGCGGACGCCGAGCACATCGTCGGCTACACCACCTACATCGACCTCATCCCCGACGAGATCACAGAGCAGGCGGACGAGCTGTACGACACGCCGATGTGCGGCGAGGTCTCGCGCACCGAGGAGGCCATCGACCGCGCGCTCGCCGGCCACGACGTGGCGATCGTCGGCTCAGGCGACCCGAACGTGTACGCGCTCGCGGGGCTCGCCCTCGAGATCCTGGAGTCGAAGGGCGCGACCGCCTCGATGGTCGACTTCGAGGTCGTCCCCGGCGTCCCGGCGGCGCAGTCGTGCGGCGCGCGGCTGGGCGCGCCCCTCGTCAACGACTCCGTGTCCGTGTCGCTGTCGGACCACCTCACTCCGATGGAGGAGATCGAGTCGCGCCTCCACGCCGTCGCCGGCGAGGGGTTCACGATCTCCATCTACAACCCGTGGAGCCGCAAGCGCCGCGAGAACTGGGAGACCGCCTGCGAGATCCTCCGCGAGCACCGCGCGGACGACACCCCGGTGGGCATCGTCCACGGCGCCGGCCGCGACGACGAGGAGGTCGAGATCACGACCCTCGGGGAGTTGGAGTCGTACGGCGAGACCGACCTCGTGGACATGACGACGACGGTCGTCGTCGGCAACGAGGACACGTACGTGTGGGACGACCGGATGGTCACCCCGCGCGGCTACGAGAGCAAGTACGACTACTGAGATGAGCGGGCCAGCCAGCTACACGGTGACGGTCGACCGCGACGCCTGCGACGGCGTGTTCGCGTGTCTCGTCCGCGACCCGCGGTTCGTCGAGGACGACGACGGCCTCGCGGGGATCGACGCCGACGACGCCGAGGCGGTCGAGCGGACGGAGGCGAGCGTGACAGCGACGTTCGCGGACGACCGGATCGACGACGCGCAGCAGGCCGCCGAGGCGTGCCCGCTCGACGCCATCACGGTCGAGACCGCGGAGACGCCGGGGGTGATCGACGGATGAGCGAGTCCGCCGAGGCGGACACCTCCGACCGGACGACCGGCGCGCCGCTCCCGGAGCCCCCTGACGACCTCCTCGCCGCGACGCCCGAGGCCGCGTACCTGTGGGGCCGCGTCGCCGCCGACGGCTCGGTCGCCGGCGACGTGGTGAGCGTTCGCGTGGGCGACGCGGAAGCCGCGGAGCGCGTCGCCGCCCTGTTCGGCGCTCGCGACGTGGACCGCGAGCGCGAGGTGACCGAGCGGGAGTACGCCCATAACACGGCCGTGACACGCACGAGCGACGAGTTCGTCGTCACGGCGGAGACGCCCGCGGCCCGCCGAGCGTCGGCCGCGTTCGGCCTCCCGACCGACGGGGAGGAGTCCGGCGGCTACCGCCTCTCGGCGCTCGACGACCACCGTCGACAACTGCTCCGGGGGCTCGTCGAGGGCTGTGGCACGGTGTGTTACAAGTCGGACGCGAACGCGGTCGGCATCTCGTTCGTCCACGACGACGAGGCGCTGCTCGCGACGGTCCGGGATCACCTCGACGCGGCGCCGGTCGACGCCCCCTACGGCGACCTGAACGAGTCCTCCTCGGGCGGCTACTGGTTCGGCGTCGCCGACGACGCCGGCCCCGCCCTCGGCGAGTGGCTGTACGAGGGGAGCGAGGAGTCGGGCCTGTTCGCCCCCCAGCGACGGCGAAAGACTCGCAGGAGTATCGAGCGCGTCCGCGAGGGCGACGAGGGAGGCGACGAATGAGCAGCGAGACCGCCCCCACGCCGTCGTCACTGTCCGACGAGGCGGTGTTGCTCGTCGGCCATGGCTCCCGGCGCGAGAAGTCGAACGAGCAGGTCCGGGAGTTGGCCGCCGACCTCGAATCCCGACTCGGCATCCCGGTCGACGCCGCGTTCCTCGAACTCGCCTCGCCGGCCATCGACGAGGCCGTCGCGGGGCTCGCGAACGCCGTCTCGCGCGTCTCCGTCGTCCACCTCTCGCTGTTCGCGGCCAGCCACGTCAAGAACGACGTGCCGCTCGCGGTGAAGCGCGCACGCGCAGCGCACCCCGACCTGGAGATCCGGAACGGCTCGCACCTCGGCGTCCACCCGGCGCTGATCGACCTGCTCGACGACCGGGCGGCGGCCGTCGAGCGCGAGTTGGGCGTCGACCGCGCGGACGACGAGGTGGCGGTCGTGCTGTGCGCACGGGGCTCCTCGGACCCCGACGCGAACGCGGACGTGCACAAGCTCGCCCGACTGCTGTACGAGGGACGGGAGTTCGCGGACGTGCGCGCCACCTTCATCGGCGTGACCGAGCCGACGCTGGACGAGACCCTCCACGCCGTCGCTCGCGAGCGTCCGGACGCCGTGGTCGTCCTCCCGTACATGCTCGGCGACGGCGTCCTCACCGGTCGGATCAAGGACGGCGCCGAGGAGTTCGACGAGGAGTACCCGTACGTCGAGGCGTCGTACGGGGAGCCGCTCGGCACCGACCCGCGCCTGCTCGACGTGCTCTCGGACCGCTGGCAGGAGGCCCGGACGGGAAGCGTCGAGATGTCCTGTGACACGTGCAAGTACAAGGTCGAACTCGACGGCTACGAGGAGGACGAGGGCGGCGCGCGGGCGATGTTGCGCGCCCTGAACCACAGCGCCGCCCACGCCGACCGCGAGGACGTGGACGACGACCCCCACGCCCACGACGCCCCCGCGAACCACGTCGCCGTCTGCACCAACCAGACCTGCGCGGCCGCCGGATCGCCGGCCGTCCTCGAACGGCTTCGGCAGGCCGTCCGCGACTCCGACGCCTGCGACGCGCGCGTCACCCGGACCTCCTGTCTCGACCAGTGCGGCGACGGTCCGATGGTGGCCGTCTACCCCGACGGCGTCTGGTACGGCGGCGTCGAGGAGGCCGACGCCGACCGCATCGTCTCCTCGCACCTCGACCGCGAGCGCATCGTCTCCGACCTCGTCCACGACACCCTACAATGAGCTGTCTCGAACTCGAAGCCCTACGACTCGGCCTGATGAACGTCCTCGGCACCGACGACCGCTCCGCACGCGAACATGCCGAGAAGGAACTGGAGGGCGAACTGGAGGGACCCATCGAGGGGCTCGCCACCGCCGCCACCCTCGACGAGCTCCGCCGGCACCTCGACGCCGCGCTCGTCGACCTGGAGGAGGAGGTGGCGACGCTCGACCCCGAGGATCCGGAAGCCGACTACGTCCGCGGCCGCCTCGTCGCCGTCCGCGACGCCGAACGGAGCCTCGGCCGTCTGGCGACACAGGGCGAAGGCCTGCTCGACGGCCTCGGCGAGACCCACCACGACCTGCACGATGCCTTCCCCGTCGAGGAGTGAGGCGGTCGGCGGCGGCGACAGCGACGGCGAGGACGGGGGCGACAGCGGGCCGACCGCGCCCGGGCTCGCCGTCCATGCCGTCGCCCCCCTGGGTGACCTCGATCCCGGCGGCTCGCGCCAGCGAGGACGGCGCACCGCCGTCGCGCTGACGGAGGACTCCGTCGTCGTCGGGACCGCCGACGGCGACCTCCGGGCGTTCGAGCGGACTGGAACGACCGCCGGCGATGGTGGCGGAGACGACACTCTCGGTCCGGAGCGGTGGCGACTCGACGGCAACGAGCCGGTCGTCGCGCTCGCGCCGTTCGACGGCGGCGTCCTCGCGGGTACCCGCGGCGAGCGCGGCGCGATCCGGCACGTCGACGCCGTCGGCGACGAACGCTGGCGACTGAACGCGGCTGACGACGTGGGGGCGCCCGTGAAGGCGACGCGCTTCTGGTACCCGTTCGTCGCCGCGATCGAGACCCACGGCGACCGGGCGTACGTTGCCGCACGCCGGTACGAACGGCGACGCGGTGCCGAGGACGGGGACGATGACGACGCGAGCGCCCGGCGCTTCGAGAGCGTCGTGTACGCGCTCGATCCGGACGGCAGTGTCGCTTGGCGGTACGCGGTCCGCGCCTCGCCCATCGCGGTGGCGGCCGACCGTGACCGTGTCGCGGTCGCGTACAACCGCTGCCCGGAACCCACCGCCCACGACGACGGGCTGGTCGTGCTCGACCCCGATTCCGGTGAGGTCCGACTCCGATGGGACCCCCGTCGCGCGCCCGACGCCGACGCGACCCGCCCAGTCGGCGACGTGGCGCTCACACCGGAGGGCTATGCGGTCGCGAGCCACGCCGACTACCGCGGCTACCTACTCGACCGCGACGCCGCCGTCCGCGCGTCGCTCGACCTCGGAACGCCCGTCGAGCGCGGGGTCGGTGACGGTTCCGGGTCGGACGCCGACGCGACCGACCGGGTGTACGCCTACCCGAACCACGTCCACGCCGGCGCCGACGGCGTCGCGTTCGTCGTCGGCAACACCTTCCCGGAGGAGGGCCGCGAGACGGCCGCGCGCCACCCCGCCGAACACACCGCCGTCGGCGTCGACCCCGCGGGCGAGGAGCGCTGGCGCGCGGACGCGGGCGGCTTCGCCCACCACGTCGCGGGAACGGACGACACGCTCGCGGTTCCGACGGCCCAGCACTTCCGCGAACGCGACCCCTCGATCCACGGGGTCCGCCTGTTCGACCTCCGGTCCGGCGGGGGGACCGTCGTCGACACCGAGGGCGTCGCGACCGCGGTCGCGCTCGACGGAGACGGCGTCGCCGCGGTCGAGGAACCGGTCGCATACCACGACGACGACGCGGACGAACGCGGCGCGTACCGGCTGCATCGCTGGCAGCGCTGACCCCCAAGTCGTAAGCGGACGCAACGCGGCGGGCCCCTCCCCCGAGAGCTTCTCCCCCGTGAACTACCGCTCGGTTGACCCGTCCCCTACCGTCCCGCCGAGCGCTCGGTCGACCCGTCCGGCCGACAGCGCCGACAGCGGAACGCGCTCGGCCCCTGTGGCCTCGACGAGCGTGGGAACGACCCCCTCGGCGTCGCCGGCGTCGACCACGAGCGTCCGGTCGGCGACCTCGCGGAGCCGACCGCCCGCCTCGCGGACGGCCGCCGTTGGGCGCTCGGCGCCGTTGGCGCCGCCGTCGGTGACGACGACCGCAAGCGACACGTCGGCGTCGGCGCGCGCGAGCGTGTCGGCCGCGGCGTTCACTCCCGCCGAGAGCGGCGTGCGGTCGCCAGTCGGCAGGTCCTTCAGGTGCCGGGCGGCCCGGCCCACGTCGTCGGTCGGCGGGAGCAACACGGCCGCGTCGTCGCCGGCGAACGCCACCAGCGAGACGGCGTCGCGGTGCTCGTATGAGTCGCGCAGCAGATCCACGGCGGCGCCCTTCGCGGCGCGCATCGGCCCACGCATCGAGGCGGAGGCGTCGACGACGAAGCACACGAGGGCCTCCGCGTCGCCGGCGCGGACCGAGCGACGGAGGTCCCGCTCCTCGACCGCCCGGCCGCCGCGCTTCGCAGCCGCCCGGACCGAGGCGCCCGCGTCGACCGGGTCGTCCGCGCTCGCTCGCTCCGTCCGAACGCGCGGCCCCGACCCGCGCGTGGACGGGGCGGCGCTCCCCCTCCCGGTCCCGTCGCCCGCGGCCTCCCGGCCCGCGTCAGGCGCCTCCACCTCCGGCGCAACGGCGTCGCCGACGCCTGCGCGCTCTGACCCGGGCACCACCGGCGTCGCCGCGTCGGGGTCGTCCGAGCTCCCGTTGTCGGAACCGGGGCTCCCGCTTTCGTCGTCGCTGTCCTCACCACGACCGTCGTCGCCACCGGCGTCCTCTGGCGATGACCCCTCGCCGCCGCCGTCGACTTCGCCGTCCCCCGCCCCGCCCGCAGTCAGATTCGGTTCACGGGGGGCATCGTCGGCCTCGGTATCCGGGGGTCCTCCGTCGGCGCCGTCGCCCTCGCCGTCCGCACCCGGGTCCCCATCTGCGTCCGCACCCGAGCTCCCATCGGCGTCGTCGCGGGCCGGGTTCTCTCCTCGATCGTGCGCGTCGTTGTCGTCGCGGTTGTCGTCGCCAGTCTCCGTATCGCCGTCCGGGTCCGCGTCTTCGGCGTCCGATCCCGTTCCGTCGCCCGTCTCGTTGCCGTCGTCGAGGTGGTCGTCGATCAGGTCCTCGGGGTCGGCCGCCTCCTCGAACGGGTCGGTGCGGAGGCGGTGCGGGAGCGCCCACGAGGCCGCCTCGCGCACGTCGCCCTCGATGACGCGAGAGCGCCCGTCCAGCGCGGCGAGAACCCGGGCGCACCGCGCCGCCGCGATGTCGGCGCGGTGGCCGTCGACGCCGGCGTCCCGGCACAGATCCACCAGGTCGCGGACGAACGAGTCGGGGAGCGTCACCTCCGGAAGCCGCTCGCGGGCGTCGGCGACAGCCGCAGAGGGGTCGGGGAACTCCGGGTCCGGTTCGTGGGCGTCGCCGTCCCGGCCCAGCGCACGGTCGACCACGGCGGCGCGGTCGGCGGTGTCGGCCAGTCCCGTCACGTCGACCGCGAGATCGAACCGGTCGCGCAGTTGCGGGCGGAGGTCGCCCTCCTCGGGGTTCATCGTCCCGATCAGGGTGAACTCCGCGGGGTGGCGCCGGGAGACGCCGTCGCGCTCGACCGTGTTCACGCCGGCCGCGGCCGCGTCGAGCACCACGTCGACGAGGTGGTCGTCGAGGAGGTTCACCTCGTCCACGTAGAGCACACCCCGGTTCGCCCGCGCGAGTAGACCCGGCTCGAAGGTCGCCTCGCCGTCGAGCGCGCCCGCGACCGACAGCGACCCGACCACGGCCTCCCGCGTCGCCCCGAGCGGGAGCGTGACGAACGGGGCCGGCCGAGTGTCGACCGGGAGGCTCGCCCGGCGGCGACACTCGGGACACTGTCGGTCGCGGTCGCCCGGCGGACAGGCGAACGGGCAGTCGGCGACGACACGCCGTTGGGGGAGATAGCTCGCCAGCGCGCGGGCGAGCGTGGACTTCCCCGTTCCCTTCTCGCCGCGCACGAGCACGCCCGAGAGGTCGTCGTGCGCGCCGACCGAAAGCAGCGCCCGCTTCAGCTCGTCCTGCCCCACCACGTCGGCGAAGCCGTCGGCCGGCGTCGGTGGGTTTTTGTCCCTGCCTTCATCAATCACGCTTGACTTACAACAACGAGGATTTACAAAGCTTATGACGACACTCGGGCTCTACACGGCGACGGAGAACGAACTGGGCTCGGTCGCGGCGGCGGCCGCAGAGACGGACGTCGACCTGATCGCACGCTCCAAGGGCGACCTCGACGACCCCGCCGACGTGGACGCGTTCCTGTCGGACCTCGCCGAGGCTGACGCCGCGGCGGTCGTGCTGTGGCTGCACGGCGGCACCGACAGCATGCCCGGCTACGAGCGCGCCGTCGAACGACTCCGCGAGGAGGGGACGCCGCTCGTGGTGAAGGCGACCGGCGACGCCTTCGCCGACGAGGACACGACCGCCGACGACGAGGTGACCGATCGAGTTCGCGAGTACCTGGATCGCGGCGGCGCGGCCAACCTCGCGAACCTCCTGCGGTACCTCGCGGACACGTACGGAACCGACGGCGACGAGCCGACCGGCGGCTACGAGTACGACGACCCGGTGGCGCTCCCCTCCGAGGGGGTGTACCATCCGGACTATCCGGGCGCGGACTACGATGAACTGGTCGCGACGTTCGACCCCGACACGCCGACGGTCGGCGTCTGGTTCTACGAGTCCCACTGGACCCACGAGAACACCCGGTACGTCGACGCCCAGGTGCGCGCGCTGGAGGCGCGGGGCGTCGACGCGCTCCCGGTGTTCTGCAACCCCGCGGGCGACGAGGACGGCTGGGACGCCGAGCGCGTCACCGACGAGTGGCTGCTCGACGACGACGGCGACCCGGTCGTCGACGCCATGTGCTCGTCGTTCATGTTCGCGCTCTCGATGGACGAGCGCGGCCGCGACGCCGACGACGAGGGGGCGAGCGCCGAGGAGGTGTTCCTCGACCGCCTCGGCGTCCCCGTGCTCCAGACGGTCACGACGATGCGCTCGCGGTCGCGGTACGAGTCGAGCGACACCGGCGTCATGGGGTTCGAGCTCGCGCTCTCGATCGCGCTGCCGGAGTTCGACGGCAACGTGATCACCCACCCGATCTCGGGGAAGGAGCGCACCGACGACGAGGCCGGGATCGGCTCGGCGCCGAAACAGCACTTCCCGATCGACGACCGGATCGACCACGTCGCGTCGCTTGCGGCCAACTGGGCGCGACTCAGGCACCTCCCGAACGACGAGACGGACGTGGCGGTCGTCCTCCACAACTACCCGCCCAGCGACGACGGCATCGGCACCGCGTTCGGGCTGGACACGCCCGAGAGCACGGCGAACCTCCTCTCGGAACTGGACGAGCGGGGGTACGACCTCGGCGGCGCAAGTGACGGTGCCGCCGGCGCCGCTGCCAACGGCGCCGACGACGCCGCGGTCGGCGGCGGCCCGCCGGTCGACGGGGCGGACCTCATCGACGCGCTCACGGCCCAGCTCACCCTCGACGACCGCTGGGTCGCCCCCGAGGACGTCCGCGATCTGAGCGTCGACACGGTCGCACCCGACACGTACCGCGAGTGGTTCGACGACCTCGACGACGGCTTCTGCGAGGCGGTGCTCGGGGAATGGGGCGACCCGCCCGACCGTCCGTTCGCGATCCCGGGCGTCGAGTTCGGGAACGTCCTCGTGACGGTCCAGCCCCCACGCGGGTTCGGGATGGACCCCTCGAAGGTGTACCACGACTCGGACCTCCAGCCCCCGCACGACTACGTCGCCTTCTACGGCTGGCTCCGGGAGTCGTTCGACGCCGACGCGGTCGTCCACATGGGCACCCACGGGTCGCTGGAGTGGCTCCCCGGCAAGACCGTGGGGCTGGACTCGTCGTCCGCACCGGATCAGTTGGTCGGCGACCTGCCGAACGTCTACCCCTACGTGATCAACAACCCCGGCGAGGGGACGCAGGCGAAGCGGCGCTCGTACGCCGCCGTCGTCGACCACCTCACGCCGCCGATGGCCAACGCAGGCACGTACGACGACCTCGCCGAGTTGGAGGAGCTCGCCGACCAGTACCGCGAGGCCGGAACGACCGACGCGCGCCCGGACGACGGCGAGCGACTCGAACGCCGGATCCGCGAGACGGTCGACGACCTCGACCTCGCGGTCGAGCTGGGCGTCGCGGGCGACATCGACGAGGCGGTCGACGTGCGCGGTCCCGACGAGGCCGGGTCCTCGCTCGCGGAGGGCGAGGTCGCTGGCGACGAGGTAGCCGTCGACGAACTCGTCGAACGGATCCACGAGTACCTCACGGACGTGAAGACGACCCAGATCCGGATGGGGTTACACACGCTCGGCGAGCCGCCCGCGGAGGACCGACTCGTGGAGTACCTCGTCGCGCTCACCCGGCTGGAGAACCCCGGCGCGCCGAGCCTCCGGGAGTCGGTCGCGGGCGTCCTCGGCGTCGACTACGACCGCATGCGGGAGGAGCCGGGCGCCTACGACGAGGATCTCGGGATGACATACTCGGAGGCGGCCGACCGTGTCCACGAGGTGAGTTGTGACCTCGTTCGGACGCTCGCGGAACACGGCTTCGACGTGCCCGACTCCGAGCGGGACGGAGGGGACGACGACGAGGTCAACATGAACCTCCTCGTCGTCGACATCGACACGGTCGGCGACGCTCGTGCGAAGTCCGGCGCCCACGACGACCTCCGGGAGGTACTTCGCTACGTCTGCGAGGAGGCCGCGCCCCGCGTGGGCGGCGCCCGCGCCGAGGTGGGAAACGTCGCCGACGCACTCGCCGGCGGATACGTCCCGCCGGGCGGCAGCGGCGCGCCGACCCGCGGGGGCGTCGACCTGCTCCCCTCGGGGCGGAACTTCTACACGCTGGACCCGCGGAAGGTCCCGGCCCGTGCCGCCTGGGAGGTCGGTCGGGAGGTCGCCGACGGCGTTCTCGATCGCCATCTCGACGACGAGGGCGAGTACCCCGAGGAGGTCGGCGTCGTCGCGTGGGGTACCCCCACCGTCCGGACGCGCGGGGAGACCATCGCACAGGTCCTCGCGATGATGGGCGTGGAGCCGGTGTGGACCGACGCCGGCCGGGTCGACGACGTGGAACCGATCCCGCTTGACGAGCTCGGTCGCCCGCGGGTCGACGTGACCACGCGCGTGTCGGGGCTGTTCCGCGACGCGTTCCCCGCCGCGGCTGGGGTGATCCACGACGCCGTCGACGCCGTGGTCGACCTCGACGAGCCGCACGACATGAACTACGTCAAGAAGCACGTCGAGGAGGAGGCCGAGGAGCTGGCCGCCGAGGGCGTCGACGACCCCGAGTCCGCCGCCCGCCACCGCGTGTTCACGACCAAGCCCGGCGGCTACGGCGCCGGCACGAACAAGGCGGTCGACGAGGGCAACTGGGAGGACCGGTCGGATCTCGCGGACGTGTACACGCAGTGGGGCGGCTACGCGCTCGGCTCGCGCGGACGCGTCAGCGAGGCCCACGACGCCTTCGCTCGGCGCCTCTCGGGCGTCGAGGCGACCGTGAAGGTCGAGGACACCGACGAGCAGGACGAGTTCGACTCCTCGGACTGGTACGCGTTCCACGGCGGGTTCATCACCGCCGTCACGGAGCACGCTGGCGAGGAGCCCGCCTCCTACGTCGGCGACTCCTCCGACCCGGACGACGTGCGCGTCTACACCAACGAGGAGAAAGTCCGCAAGGCGATGCGCTCGCGGGTGCTCAACCCCCGCTGGCTCGACTCCATGGAGGAACACGGCTACAAGGGCGCCGGCGACCTCTCCTCGACGGTCGACGTGGTCCTCGGCTGGGACGCGACGACCGGCGTCGTGAGCGACACGCTGTGGGAGGCCGTCGCCGACGCGTACGCCTTCGACGAGGACCGCCGCGAGTGGATGGCCGACGTGAACCCCTGGGCGCTGGACTCGATCACGGACACGCTGCTGGAGGCGGTCGATCGCGGCCTCTGGGACGCCGACGCGGGAACCGAGGAACGCCTGCGCGACCTCAACCTCCGCGCCGAGGGCGCCATCGAGGAACGTGAGTCCCGCGACGGCGACGCGAACGCGCTCGCGGGGCGCGCCGGCGACGACGACTGATCCGACCACCACGACGCAACACCTCATCAGACCACACCATATCAGACCACACCACAGCATACCACCCATGAACGACACATCCGACGCGACCGAGACGGCATCGGGGACGGACGACGAGACATCGAGCGAGCGCGAGGCGTACGCGGACCTGGGCGCCACGACCGAGGCGGCGATGGACATCGCGGAGACGAGCATGGACCGCGTCCACGAGCTGGTCCCACAGGAGACGCTGGCGGATCGCGTGCGCGCGAAGTCGGTCCACGCCACCGGCGATCCCGAGTTCCAACACCTGGTCCGGTTCACGGGCGACGACGAGGATGACCCGATCAGGGCGGGCGCCCGAGCGATCCTCGACGAGCGGCCGATCGTCACCGACATCACGATGGTGAAGTCCGGGATCACCGGTCGCGGCCACGACTGCCCGGTGCGAAAGGCGATCGGGAACGGGGCCGAACTCGCCGCCGAGACCGGGATGACCCGGACCGCCGCGGCGGTGCTGGAGCTCGACCGGGAGGGCGTCTACGACGGCGCGATCGCCGTCGTCGGCAACGCGCCCACTGCGGCGCTCGCGCTCGCCGACTGCATCGAGGACGGCACCCGTCCGGCCGTCGTGGTCGCGACGCCGGTCGGCTTCGTGAAAGCCGCCGACTCCCGCGAGCGGATCCGCGAGGTCTGCGCCGAGCACGGCGTGCCCGCGGTGACGAACGTGGGCCGCCGCGGCGGCAGCGGCCTCGCGGCCGGCCTGACGAACGAACTCGTCCACGTCGCCAGCGACGCCCGCGAGGGGGAGGTCTCCGTGGAGACCTCCGAACGGTCGAGCGGCGGGGACGCGGAGCCGCGAGACGGGGAGGCCGACCTGTGAGCGGGGAGGAGCCGAACGTGCCCGACACCCCCGACCTCCCGGACCGTCCCGCCGAGACGGCGAGCGCGGCACCGGAGCCGCCGCGGGTCGATCGGGACGCCGGCGGCGACTCGGGCGGCGCCGGCCTCGCCGCGGACGGCGACGCCGACAGCGAGATCGCGGTTCACGCGGTGGGGATCGGTCCCGGCAACCCGGAGTTCCTGACCCGGCGCGCGGGTCGGCTGCTCCGCGAGGCCGACGTCGTCGTCGGGTTCGAGACGGTCGTCGACTACGTCGCCGACGAGACGGACGCGGACCTGATCACCTGCGGCTACCGCGACGAACCCGAGGCGCTCGGCCGGTTCGCCGCCCGTGTCGACGACGGCGCCCGCGGCGTCGCCGTCCTGATGGGAGACCCGAACCACTCGGGCTACCAGTTCCTCGGCAAGGTCGAGTCGGCCGTCGACGCCCCGGTCGAGGTGGTGCCCGGTGTCTCCAGCGTGCAGGTGGCCGCGAGCCGCGCGCGGACGCCGCTGGAGGGCTCGACGTTCGTGACCCTCCACGTCCGCGGCGACGTGTCGGCTGACTTGGAGCGGCTGAGCCGCGACGCCGGGGCCCGGCACCTGATCGTCATCCCGCGACCGTACGACTGGATGCCCGAGGACGTCGCCGCGCGCCTGATCGCCGACGGCGCCGATCCAAGCCTCGACGCGCTGGTGCTCGAACGCATGACGCACGCCGACGAACAGGTCACCCGGACGGACCTGGGAGCGCTCGCGGACGGTGCCGGCGGCGACGGCGCCGACGACACGGCCTTCTCGGACCTCTCGGTGCTGGTCGTCCGGGCCTGAGCGGCGGCCCGCGGTCGAGCGCCCTGCGGTGTCGGTCGTTCAGTAGCCCCCGGGCAGCGCGAACACGACGCTCAGCAGGACGAACGGGACCGCGAACACCGCCGCGTACCAGCCGCCGCCGGCCGCCAGCAGCACCCACGTCGACGCGCCGTATCCCGTCCGGTCCCAGTCCACGCCGAGGCTCGGGAGCACGACGACGCCGAGGAGGGGCGCACCCGCGACGTACAGCACGGAAAGCGCGACTGTCAGCCCGAGGACCGCGTTGCTGAGCCCGGCGTCGGCCGGGTCGACTGTCGCGAGGACGACGAGCACCCCCGCGACGTACGGAATCGACGCGGTGACGCCGACGACGGCGTACGAGGGGACGACCGAGTCTGTGGGCGGGAGCGCCGCGAACAGCGCCCGAACTCGCTTCGCGACCAGAAACGGCGCCCACAAGAGTGTCGCGACGACGCCGGGCGCGACGAAGACGAGGGCGGTAAGCAGCCAGCCGCCGGCCGTGTCGGCCATCGATTGGAGGGGGACCACACTCGACCGATCGGCGTTCACGGCAAGTGTCTTCCGGACGTCAGTTCGTCGGGGTCGTCCGTCGCGAACCGGGGACGTGGGCCGTCAGCCGAGCACGTAGCGGAGCCACGGATACCGCTCGACGAGCGGCTCGCCGCCGACGTCGTACGCCTCGATGTACTTATCCAGTCCGAGGATCCGGCCGGCACCGAACGCGGCGACCGAGAGGA
The DNA here is from genome assembly GCF_009831625.1 of Halobaculum saliterrae. Classification (GTDB taxonomy): domain Archaea; phylum Halobacteriota; class Halobacteria; order Halobacteriales; family Haloferacaceae; genus Halobaculum; species Halobaculum saliterrae. The sequence continues at coordinate 350,176 of NZ_WUUS01000002.1, forward strand.
ACACGAGCATGTACGCGAAGTCGCCGTTGATGTAGCCGTGGGAGACGTCCCAGTTCCCGAAGTAGAAGAGGACCATCATGAACCCCCCGAAGAACGCCGCGAGCCTCGTCAGACATCCGACGACGAGGCCGAGCCCGATCAGGAGCTGTCCCCACGGGACGGCGACGTTCACGAAGTCCATGAACCACGGTGTCTGTGCCATCGAGACGAACAGATCCGCCAACGGACTCCCGTTTGCTGACGGCGCGTTCTGAAGATACCCCGCGGCGCTGAATCCTTCGCCGGTCAGTTTCCCGAGACCCGCTTGGAGGAACGCCAGCCCCATCATCAGCCTGAGCGCGAGAATGAACCAGACGCTCAGCGTGTGCAGTTTGCCCTCGGCGGTGTAGCCTGCGACCGTGCTCCGGAGCGTGACCTCTCGTGTGGACATCACGAGTCCGAAATCAAGACTTTCATATAAATCCAATCCACGAACATATTCGCTCATAGACAGCTCCCGAGACATAGATCGCCGTAACGGCGTTACACCGGGTCAAACGCCGATTCGCGATCACGGCTATCCATTCGTTCAGTGTTCCCGATGTGCGATATCCCACGGGGACGTTCATGTCGCCGCTCGACGAACGACCGACATGGACCACGAGATCACGTCCCGACCCGCGTTCGCGCTGCTCACCGTCTCGCTCGATCGAGGCGAGGCCGTCCGTGCGGAGTCGGGCGCGATGGTCAGCCACGACCGCGGCGTCGACATGGAGACGAACGCGACCGGCGGGTTCCTGAAGTCGGTCCGGCGTGCGTTCGGCGGCGAGAGCTTCTTCCAGAACACCTTCACCGCGACCGAGGCTGGCGACGTACAGTTCGCGCCGCCGCTCCCGGGAGACATCGAGCACCTCGAACTGCGGGGAGAGACGGTGTTCGTCCAGTCGGGGTCGTACCTCGCGGGTAACGCCGGCCTGGACGTGGACACGGACTTCGGCGGCGCTCGCACGTTCCTCGGCGGCGAGGGACTGTTCCTCCTGCGGGTCGCCGGCGACGGTCCCCTGTTCGTGTCGAGCTACGGCGCGATCGAGGCGATCGACCTCGACGAGCGCGACTCGTTCGTCGTCGACACCGGCCACGTCGTCGCCTTCGAGGAGACCGCCGAGTTCACCGTCCGTCGTGTCGGCGGGCTGCGCTCGACGCTGACGAGCGGCGAGGGACTCGTCTGCGAGTTCGCCGGCTCGGGGACCGTGTGGCTCCAGTCCCGGAGTCAGGACGCGTTCCTCTCGTGGCTCCTCCCGAAGCTGCCGACGCAGTCGTCGTCCGCCTGATCGAACGGCGTCGCCCCCGATCCGCCGGCGACCGTGTGTCGGAGCGAAAGAGACTCGGATCACCCATCGAGTCGTGACGCATGGGACTGGACGACGACGCGCGGGAGTACCACCGTCGCGACCCGCCGGGCAAGCTCGAGATATCGACGACGAAGCCGACGAACACGCAACGGGATCTGTCGCTGGCGTACTCTCCGGGTGTCGCCGTGCCCTGCCGAGACATCGCCGAGGAGACGGACCGCGGATACGAGTACACCGCCAAGGGGAACCTGGTGGGCGTCGTCTCGGACGGCTCGGCCGTGCTCGGTCTCGGCGACATCGGCCCGCTCGCCTCGAAGCCGGTCATGGAGGGGAAGGGCGTCCTGTTCAAGCGCTTCGCCGACATCGACGTGTTCGACCTCGAACTCGACACGGGGTCGCTGGACTCGTTCGTCGACCGGGTCGCCGCGATGGAGCCCACGTTCGGCGGCGTCAACCTGGAGGACATCGCCGCGCCGACGTGTTTCGAGGCCGAGGAGCGTCTCCGCGACCGGATGGCCGTGCCCGTGTTCCACGACGACCAGCACGGCACTGCGATCATCACCGGCGCGGCGCTGCTCAACGCCGTCGACATCGTCGACAAGGAGCTCGCCGACCTCGAGGTCGTCTTCTCCGGCGCGGGCGCGGCCGCCACCGCGACCGCGAAGTTCTACACCTCGCTGGGGGTTCCGGCCGACCAGATCACGATGTGTGACATCGACGGCGTGATCACGCCCCAGCGCGCCGCCGCGGGGGATCCGCACGAACACGTCAGCCAGTTCGCGACGGACACCGACGCGATCGGCGGCACGGACCTCGCGGACGCCATCGAGGGCGCGGACGTGTTCGTCGGCCTGTCGGTGGGTGGGATCGTCAGCCGGGAGATGGTCCGCTCGATGGCGGACGACCCGATCGTCTTCGCGATGGCGAACCCAGACCCGGAGATCGATTACGAGGAGGCGAGAGCCGCCCGCGACGACACCGTGGTCGTGGCGACCGGCCGGTCGGACTACCCGAACCAGGTGAACAACGTGCTGTGTTTCCCGTTCGTGTTCAGAGGGGCGCTCGACGCACGCGCGAGGGATATCACCGAGGGGATGAAGGTCGCCGCCGCGGAGGCGCTGGCCGATCTCACCCGCGAGGACGTTCCCGACGCCGTCAGGCGAGCCTACGGCGACCAGCCGTTGGAGTTCGGTCCCGAGTACGTCATCCCGAAGCCGCTCGACGAGCGCGTGCTGTTCCGGGTCGCCCCCGCGGTCGCCGAGGCGGCCGTCGCGGACGGGGTCGCCCGACGCGACCTCGACCGCGAGGCGTACGTCCGCGAGCTCGAGGACCGCCTCGGCGGCAGCCGGGAGGCGATGCGCGCGGTCCTCACCGAGGCGAAGCGCGATCCCAAACGGCTCGTGTTGGCCGAGGGGGACGACGAGACGGTCGTCCGCGCCGCCCACCAACTCGTCGACCGCGGCATCGCCGAGCCGCTCCTCGTCGGCGATCGCGACAGGATCGAGGCGACGCTCGACGGACTGGGCTTCGATTTCACCCCGGAGATCGTCGACCCGGCCGAGACGGATCTCGACCCCTACGTGGAGCTGGTGTACGAGCGACGCAAGCGCAAGGGAGTCACTCGCCGTGAGGCGCGCGACCTGCTGTACGAGAACGACGCGCTCGCGAGCGCGCTCGTGGCCGCCGGCGACGCGGACGCGATGCTCACCGGTCGGACTCACCACTACCCGAGCGCCCTTCGGCGGCCGCTCCAGATCGTCGGTACCGCCGACGACGCCGAGTTCGCCGCCGGCGTCTACATGCTCGCGTTCGACGACCGCGTCGTGTTCTGTGCGGACGCGACCGTCAATCAGGACCCCGACGCCGACGTGCTCGCGGAGGTGACCGGACACACCGCCGATCTGGCCCGCCGGTTCAACGTCGAGCCACGGGCGGCGCTGCTGTCGTACTCCGACTTCGGGAGCGTCGACAACGACGGCACCCGAAAGCCCCGGGAGGCAGCCCGCCGCCTCCGCGAGGACCCCGAGGTGGACTTCCCAGTCGACGGAGAGATGCAGGCGGACACCGCCGTCGTCGACGACCTCCTCACGGAGGACTACGAGTTCGCCGAACTCGACGCGCCCGCGAACGTGCTCGTGTTTCCGAACCTGGAGGCGGGCAACGTGGCCTACAAGCTGCTGCACCGCCTCGGCGGCGCCGCCGTCGTCGGTCCGATGCTCGTCGGGATGGCCGAGCCCGTGCACGTCCTTCAGCGGGGCGACGACGCCGCCGACATCGTCAACCTCGCCGGCGTCGCGGTCGCGACCGCCGCCGACGAGTGACCGACCGTTCCGGTCGTTCGAGATATCGACGTTCATACACTCTCGATCCGGATACGGAACAGTTCTTTCCGGAATCGAGTTCGTGTGCGGATGAATGCACGGGGTCCGGGGGGGGCGAATGAGACGAACCAAACGTATTTGAACGGCGGAGTCGAGTTCACGGTAGACGCAGATGGACCTGACCAGCAGTCAACGGGAGATCCTGAACACCCTCGTCAACGGGTACGAGGCGACGGACTCCCCGATGCCGGCCACGGAGATCGCCGAGGTGTGCGACCGGCACGTTGGGACGATCCGGAACCTGATGCAGATGATGAAGTCGCTCGGGTTGGTCGAGGGCGTTCCGGGATCGGAGGGGGGATACGTGCCGACGGACGCCGCCTTCGCGGCGCTGGACCGCGACCCGGACGGGAACGAGAACAGCGAGACGCTGGGGCTCGCCCACGACTACGACCGGGTCTCCGTCGCCGTCGAGTCGATCGACTTCACCAACGTTCACCACCCCGAGAAGTGTCGCGCCACCGTGACGTTTCGGGAGTCGGTCGCCCGGTTCAACGTGGGCGATCCGGTGATCGTCGGACCGACCCCGAAGTCGGGGCTCGCGATCACGGGGCAGGTCGAGGCGACCGACGAGGGGCGCAACGTCCTCCATCTCGACGTGGCCGAAATGGAAGCGCCGCTGGAGCGGTAGCGGGAGGCTTCTCGTCGGCCCGTCAGTCGTCGGCGTTCGGTTCCGTCCGCGAGGGGGAGCCGGGCGTCGGCGGGTCTATCTTCAGTTCGAGTTCGTGGAAGTAGCTTCGAGCGTCGTCGCCGTCAGTCGTCGGCGGGCGCGCGCGGGTCCGCTCGGACGCGACGTGTCGGGCGGCGATTCGCCGGACCGTCTCGCGATCCGAGTCGACCGCGGCGGCGGTCGACCCGATACCGAGGTCGCGGTCGACGAGCCGAGCGAGGATCGCATCGAGTGTATCAGCAGTGAGGCCCTCCGGCGCCTCTCGATCGTCATCGGGGGAAGTGGCTCCCGAGCGACCGCGGTCACGTCGCTCGGAGAGGTCGGGGACGGCGACGGAGGGGTCGAGCTGTCGGCCGATCGCCGCCAGTTCGCTCGCGTACGTGGTGCCGAGCGGCCGGAGGTCGGCCGCCGCGTCGCCGTATCGAGTCACGCGTCCGAGCAGGGCGTCGGTCCGGTTCGTCGTTCCGACGACGAGCCTGTCGTCGGCGTTCGCGACGTAGTACCGGCACGCCGTCCGGACCCGTGAGACGAACTCGGCCAGATCGGCCGCGCCCGCCCGCTCGGTGACCCGGACCGGGAGCGCCGCCTCGAGTTCGGTGACGAGGGGTCTTATCGTCACGCGATCCAGTTCGATCTCGAGGTCGTCGGCGATGGACTGGGGCGCCGGATCGGCGATACCGGCGGCCTTGTGACAGGGGAGATGGAGTCCGCGGACCCGCCCGGGTCCGAGGGCCTCGACCGCGACCGCGGCGGCGACGCTCGATTCCCGTCCGGCACCGAGGTCGAGGACGACTCCCTCGGCGTCGGCCGTGTCGACGCGGGACTGAACGAGGTCGACGGCACGGACGGCGATCGCCGACGCCCGACGGTCGCCACCGACGGGCGACCGGGCCCCGGCGTCACCGGTTCCGACGGGGGTGTCCTCGACCCGGCGGGACGGCACCGGCGGCCGCTCCCGCTTGTGCTCGGTCCGACGAACCCGGTCGAGGAGCCGTGTGACCGTCTCATGCTCGACGCCCGCCGTCTCGTCGATCGGCGCCGGCGGTGCGTCCGGGTCCGCGTCGACGAGCGTCTCGAGAACGCCGTCGAGCGTCTCGTAGGACGCCCCGAGATCGGACTCGTCGGTCTGTCCGGACCAGAACCCCGCCGTCGGCGGGCGCGAGCGAATCGACGGCGGCACGTCGAGGGAGGTCGCGAGCGCCCGTACCGCCGTCTTGTCGTACTCGCCGAGGGGGTGCAGGTCCGCGGCGTCGTCGCCGTACTTCGTGAAGTACCCGAGCAGCCGCTCGGTGCGGTTGCTCGTGCCGACGACCATCCCGTTGGACGCGTCCGCGACGAGATGTGCACACGCCATCCGGAGGCGCGCGGCCAGGTTTCCGACGGCGACGGCGTCGCCATCGGCGGCGATCCGCGGGGCGACGTACCGCTTGAACACGTCCAGCGCCGGCTCCAACGGGACGGTGACGTGGTCGACGCCGAGCGAGTCGGCGAACGAACGCGCGTCGCTCGTGTGTCGCTCGTCGGTCGTATCGGTCGGCATGATCAACGCCGTCACCTCGGAAGCACCCACGGCCTCGACCGCGAGCGCCGCGGTGGTCGCCGAGTCGACGCCGCCGGAGAGGCAGACGACGGCGTTCTCGGCGTCGAGCGTGTCGGCCGTCTTCCGGATCAGCTCCACCGAATTCGATCGGAGCCGTTCGGGACGCCCGGTCCCGCGGCTGTCGTCCGTGCCCGCCCGACCCGCGAGGCGTTCGGCCGCCACGCTCACTCAGCCCCCGATCCGGCGTCGTCCCCGTGATCGGCGTGTCTCGCGTCCGGAGTCGGCTCGCCCGGCGGGAGCTCGTACGCCACGCTCGAATGGATCCAGGCGTCTACCCGATCGCGATCGTAGACGATCACGCCGTCGTCGCCGAGCGATATCCGATCGTACCTGTTGGTGACCGGCGTCTCCGTCGAGCCGCCCTCACCCGGTGGCTCCGCCGTCACGGCGATCCCCCCGAGAACGGAGCCGTCTGAGGGGATATCTCGCCGGATCCGATATCGACATTCGTTTCGCATATCCTCATACATCTATTCGTTACGGAGATATTAGGGCCCCATGTCGCTACGTTGGCGAACTGATCCCCGAACGTTCGACAGATTCGTCCACCGGTCATACTACGAACGGCGATCCACGCACACATAGTACTTTCGAGAGAAGTGATGATAGTGTACGGTTTTAGTAAGTGTCCTAGTATCTGTATCCACCAAATACCAAACGTTCGTTGTGCTTTTCCGAGTATTTCTGTTTTTATTTATTTTGAGCCCTCTCGGCGGCTGGGGTACGACTCGCGTCGACAGCGTGCCCTGCTCGGATCCGGCGAACCGTCTCCGGCTTCCGCGAACAGGCGCTTCCTACTCTCGACCTGTCCGTCGGTTTCGACCGGCGCGTGTCGGACGTTTCGCCGCGTGATACTAGCGGGATAACACTTAGTACGTATGAGTGGAGAATATCGGTCAATGCCGCTCCGTCCCGTCGATCGCGACGTTCTGGAGGACATCTCACAGGACATCACGCAGGCCAACTACGGGTTCCTGTACGTCGACCGCGTCCGCGACGACCTGAAGGACCAGTATCAGAGCAGAGAGAAACGTCGCCTGAAGGCCCCGAAGCTGTCGAACTCGGACATGAAGGAGGCCCTTCGGGACCTCGCCGAGGACGAGAACTACAGCCTCGAACGGATCCGGTCGGGGGTGTTCTACTGGGATCCGTTCGGGAGCGGCACGCGCACGGGGATCACGGAGCGACTCAAGGGCGTGTTTCGCGACCAGATGGTCGTCACCACCGAGGACCTCCGGAAGGCGTTCGATCTGGCACACGAGGACGCCGACTTCTTCGCCTCGCAGTTGCGCCGACAGAACCTCGTGATGCGCATCGCCGCCGGCAGCCGGGACTACTACTCCGTCGGCTCGCGGCTGAAGGAGGAGACCGGCGAGGACGACCTCAAGGGGAAACTCAAGCGACGATCGACTCACGGCAAGCTCTCGCACGGTCAGCTGGAGGAGGCGATCTCGGTGGCCGCCACCTCCGACGTGATCGGCTACCTTCAGGGCGAAGGGCTCATCATCGACATGGACGGGGAGTACCTCGTCCGGAGCGCGCTGGACGAGTTCGCCGAGAAGCTCGCCGACGACCTCGGCGACGACGTGAGCCGGGCGTTCGACGACGCCGGCAACGTGATGCCGACGGGCGAGTACGACTCGCTGATCGAGTCGGAGATCGAGGTCCGCTCGAACGTCCTCGCGCACGTCAGGTCCAGCGGCGCCGACGTCGACAAGCGGGACGTCGTGGAGGCCGTCCAGGACGAGTACGGCGAGGGCGGTGACCCGCACATCGAGGTGCTCGAGGCGCGCAGCCTCGCGGTGGCCGCCGAGCCGTTCGACCGAATGGTCGAGGCGAGAGCGGAGGACCTGACGCGGCCGTTGTTGCAGGACCTGACGGCGGCCACGGCCGACTCGCTCAAGTCGGAGCTCCGCGAGGAGATCGAGGAGCTCCACCTCACGACGAGCGACGCCGGGAACGCGTACGCACGGACGCAGGTCCGTGAACGCGGCGAGGAGCTGATCGACGAGCGGTTCTGACCACCGATCCACCACCACTCACTGAATCCAATGCGCTACACTACCTTCGAGGAAGACGAGAAGTCCGGAACAGTCGTCGCCCGACCGAAGAGCCAGACCGACTCGGCGGTCAGGTTCGAACACGGCTTCGCCGACTGGGCCGACGAGGACAGCGGCAACTGGGAGGAACTGCTCGCCCACCTCATGGAGGAGGTCCTCGGCGGCGAGGACCTCTCGATCGACCAGGACGGCAACGCGGTGATCGACGTGGATGACGCCGCGAAGACCCTCGCGGAGAGCGAACACGCCCGCAGCGAGGACTCCGCACGGGCCATCATCGACTACCTCGGGCACAACGACATCGTCACGATCGAGCAGTCGACGGTGACGGTGCTGCGGCCGCCCCACACCTACGACGAGGACGAGATGGATCGGGCGGTGAAGATGTACAGCAACTGGGCGGCGGCGTTCGACACGCTGACCGAGCGGATCGAGACGGCCGTCGGTCGCGTCGAGGAGGCGCAGGAGCGGCTGAACTCGCGCGCGGAGGACACGACGGACGTGACTGAACACCTCCAGAACCTCCGCGAGTCGCGAGAGGAGTACAAACAGGAGATGCTCTCGATCGCGGGCGACCGCGACATCGACGACCTCGGCGAGGAGGAACGTCGCAAGTTCGACCACGCCCGCGAACAGTACTACCACTACGACAACCTCGTCGAGCAGGAGGAGAAGCAGGGCGAGACGATCCCGAACCCGAACCCCGACCAGATGGACCTCGGGGAGATCATCAACCAGCTCGAGTCGACCAAGGACCAGTTCTCGATCGAGCAGGAACGCCTCAGGGACCGGATCCGGACCCAGCAGCTGTGGCCGACCGACGCGGTCGCCGCCTCCGAACAGTTCACGAACGTGCTGTCGGCGATGGGCAACGTCGTCCCGAAGCAACAGCGGATGGAGGAGGAGGACGCCCAGAACGTCCTCGACGACCTCCGCGGGAACTCCGACGAGCTCGCACAGATGAACGAGTCCTCCCAGGAGATCACCCAGGGCGAGACGGAAGCCGAGACGATCACGGAGCAGTGAGGATGACGGTCGGGGCTCCGTCGCGACCGGCGGTCGTCCGCACGGCGGGGTCCGACCCGTCGGGTCGGGATACCGACTCCCGCGTCGGGAGCGGAGCGCGAGGCGGGAGGTAACACAGTGTCACGTCCAACGAGCGCCGGTCCGTGGATCGACCGCGTCGCCGTCGTCGAGGAGACGAGCGAGCGGGTCCTCTCGTGGGCGGAGCCGCCGGCCCCCGGCGAGGTCTGGTCCGAGGTCGCGGCGTTCGACGCCGCGCTACGCGGGATCGGCGACCTCTTCGCCGACGCGTTGCCGCTTCCGGTTCCGGCCACGGCCGACGATCCCCGCGTCGCGGAGGCGGTCGAGCGGGTGCTCGTCGCGGCGTTCGAGGGAGAGGAACCGCCGGATGCGGCGGTCGAGGCCGCACGCGAGACCGGCCGCCTCGGCGAGGACCCCGCGGACGGGCGCGCCGTGCCGCTGGCCACCGTCGGCGATCCGGTCGCGAACTGGTTCGTGCTCGTGCCGGTCCTCGCCGACCGACTCGAGGCGGCCGCCGAGCGCGTCGAACGCTGCGCCGGCAGGATGGAACTCCACGGCCGCCGCGACTCCGCGGCCGCGTTGCGGGACGTGGCGGGCGCCCTCCGAGACACCGTCGCGACGGTGCGGAACGTCGCCACGCGAACGCTGTGGCTCAATCCGCCCGACGGCCTTATCGACGCGAAGGAACGGCGGGTGCGCGAGTACGTGACCCGAACGATGAACGCCTACAACCCAGTCGCATGACGAGTGTCAATCTCACGCCGATCACGAAAGAGGACCAGCCGACATCCCACGTCACCGTGGGCGAGAGCAAGGTGGGACCGGGCGCGGAGGTCGTCCGCGTCCGCCACGCGGGCCGCGAGGCGTTCTTCCGGGTCGACACCGAGGAGGACGGCTTCGCGAGCACGATCAAGAACAAGGTCTACCTCAACAACAACGTCGCGACCCTGTTCGGGGGGATCAACCGGACGAACGACTTCTACGTCGACACCGACGTGTCCCTCGGGGCGATCAGAGCGTGCAAGCGCGCGACGATCTACGCCGAGGGCGTCAACGAGGAGGCGCTGACGTCGGCGCTCGCGGAACGACAGTTCCTGCTGCACCCCATCCACGAGGTGGCCGACATCGGCGGCGAACGGGTCGAGTTCGTCGTCGACGAACTGGAGCCGCGGGCGACGACGCTCCGCGTCGACGACGACACCGAGTTCGAGTTCCTCGACGAGCCACCGACGAGCACGGGACCGCCGGCGGGCGCCGCCGCGGGCGGATCGGACGGCGGCGGGGCACCCGGGGGCGGCGGAGCGGGCGGCGGTGCCGGCGGAGGGGCCGACGAGGAGGAGGCCAACATCGACATCACGCCCCAGAACCCGACGACCAGCTTCGAGGAGGACGTCGCGGGCCTCGAGGAGGTGAAGCGGACGGCGGAGATGATGCTGTCGCTGTTCGAGCCGGACGTCCGCGACGAGGTCGTCGAGCGGTACGGCGAGGAGTTCGCCGACCGCGGCGGCGGGATGATGCTGTACGGGCCGCCCGGCTGCGGGAAGACGCTCGTCTCGGAGGCGATCGCCTACGAGGCGAAGCACAACACCGACATCGAGGACAGCTACGGCGAGGTCGTCTTCCTCGAGGTCCGCGGCAGCGACGTGGTCTCCAAGTACTCCGGCGAGTCGGAGAAGAACGTCCGCGCGGCGTTCGAGCAGGCCCACGAGGCCGCCGGCGACGGGTTCGCCGTGCTGTTCTTCGACGAGGTGGAGACCCTCATCCCGGACCGATCGGACGACATTCAGCGCCACGAGCGGGCGCTGACGAACGCGTTCCTGCAGGAGATGAACGACGTGGAGGACAACCTCCTCGTCATCGGCGCGACGAACATGCCGTTCAGCATCGACCCTGCGGCGACCCGCCGGTTCCCGATCCAGCAGTTCATCCCCCAACCCGACGCGGAGGTGATGTCGGAGGTGTGGCGCACGTCGCTGGGCCGCATCGGCGAGGAGCTCGGCGAGGAGGCTATCGCGGAACTCGGCGAGGCCTCGGTCGGGTACACCCCCGCGGAGATCGCGGACCGGATACTGGGCTCGGAACTCCAACGCGAACTCATCGAGAGCGTCATCGACGGCGACGCGATCACGCCCGACAAGGAGTACCTAATGGAGAAGCTCGAGGAGTCCGAACCCAAGACCGTCCGTCAGTACGTCTCCTCGACGATGAAGCAGGCCTCCGAGCTGGAGGGGTACCCGGAGATGAAGCGGTACCTCGAGGAGCAGGCCCAGCAGATCCGCGAGGAGAACGCCGCGAGCGGAGAGTCGTCCGCGGCGCCCGACGGTGACGCTCCGGCGGCGACGGGGAACGGGACGGGGGCCGAGTAGCCGTGGACGACGCCGGCTCGGACTCCGAGGAGTGGGGCGATTCCCCCGCCGACGAGGACTCGGACGCTTGGGGCGACCGGGCGGGCGACGGCTCAGCCGACCCCGGTTCCGAGCCCGTCGACGTGCCGGGCGCGGCGGACGTATCCGATGAACCGGACGCCACCGCGACCGAGGAAGTAGCGCAGGACGATGGGACGCCAGACGAGACGGCCCACGCCGACGCCGACGGGTCGGAGACGGACCCGGCCGAGGAGGCGACGGTTCCGGACCGGTACGTGCAGGTCGACGCCTTCGACATGCCGGAGGTCGCGGCGGCGGACGCGGGCCCCGGCGTCATCGCCGTCGCGACCGCGGACGGCCGGATCGACCTCATCACGTCGGGCGACCGGCGGCGCGTCACCCGCAGGGACGGCGTGATCGACGTCGCCGTCGCCGACAGGGTGTACGCGCTCACCGACACGGAACTGGAGGCGTTCTCCCACGCGGGGAGCCGCGTGTGGGGCGTCGACGTGACGGACGGTCGCTCCGTCGACGCCGACCCCGAGGACGACCGGGTGTACGTCCGAACCGGCGACGGGGAGTTCGTCGTCCTCGAGGGGCGGACCGGCATCGAGGCCGGCCGGTTCGACCAGCCGAACGCCGAGGTCGCCGAGTCGCCCGCGGTCGCCGCCGCAGACGGCCGGCTCGCGGTCGCCTCGTGGTCGTTCCTGACGGTGCTCGACTCGTCAGGGGATCTGCTCGACGAGCAGACCCTCTCAGGCGCGGTCACCGACGTGGGGCTGCTCCCGGGGCGTGCGGTCGTCTCTCTGAAGGACGGCCAGCTCGTCGGGTACGAGGGCGACGAGCGGCTGTGGGGGGTCGACGGCGACGTCTCCTGGCTGGCGGACGCCGGGATCGCGGCGCTGGCGGCCCGCGTCGCCGGCAGCGACTACGCGGTGGACACCGACGGCGACCGGCGCCCGCTCGACGGGGTGAGCGGCACGCCGATCGCGGCGACGCCGGCGCTGGATCTGGTGTGCACGGTCGGAAGCGGGACGGCGACGGTGTACGCGGCGGTCGGGCAGGGTGACGAGTCCGTCGGCGTCCGGATCGAGTCGGAGTCGGTGCGTCCCGCCGACCCGACGGTGGTGCTCGCGCTCACCAACGAGGGCGACCGCGCCGTCGAAGTCGACGCCACCGTCGAGTCGGAGGGTGCCGAGGTCGCCTCCTCGACCGTGTCGGCCACCATCGACGCCGACGCAACCCAGCGTCGGCGCGTCTCGCTGCAGAACCTGTCGGCCGAGGAAGTGACCGTCGCCGCGACCGCGGGCGAGGCGTCGGTCGAGAGAACCCTGGAGGTGCAGGAGGAGACCACCGCGCTCCGCGTCGACGCCGTGCTCGATGGGGTCGAGAACGGCGTGTTGTCCGCGGCGATCGAGGTCGAGAACGAGGGCGAGTCGAGCGTGACGGGCGTCACCGTGGGGGAGAGGACCGTCGGGACGCTCGACCCCGGCGAGGCCGAGCGCGTCCCGTTCGAACAGGACCTGCCCAGCGGCGCGGTGGCGGTCCGCGCGGACGGCGTCGACCCGTTGGAGGCCGGGACGGCCGTGCCGACGACGCCGACCGCGATCGATCTCGAGGCGGAGTCCGACGGCTTCCTCTCGGTGACGCTGCGCAACGAGACGCCCGTCGCCGTCGACGACGAGGTCACCGTCGAGGGCGTCCCCGACGAGGACGGCTCGTTCTCGATGCCGGTCTCGATCCCGGCGAACGGTGCCTATCGACTCGCGCTCCCGGTCGCGTCGCCCGGCGAGCGCTCCGTCACCGTCGAGACGAGCGGCGGACGTGTCTCCGAGCGCCTCTCGTTGGCGCGGTGTTCACTGCTCGGGGAGCCCGCGACCGGCGGCGACGCCGGTCGAACGGGCGCCGGCGGTGACGGTCGAGGGGCGACCCGATCGCGGGGACGGTCGTCGACCGGGTCCCGACCCGTCGCCGGAGGCGACGAGGCAGTGCCCGTCTCCATGGACCGACAGTTCCCGTCGGAACCGCCGCGTCGGGGCGTCGTGTTCGAGGAGCGGCTGGTGGTGTCGAACGAGTCGGCCGAGCCGGTCGAGTTCGAACTGCGAACGGACGACGGCGCCTACGCACAGCGACTGAAGGTCCGCGGGAGCGGGCAGGCGGTCGGGACCAGGTACCACGTGCCGCTGGAGTCGACGCTGTCGCTTCCCAGGGTGGAACTGGAACACGAGGGAGGGGTCGCGTCGCTTCCGGAGACCGATCTGTCGGTCGACGACGGGGGCCTCGTCGCGACGATCACGTGGCGGCGGGACGACGCCCGCGACGGCGGCGAGCTCTCGCTGTCGCTCGAGAGCGACGAGGGGACGTGGGAGGTGGAGGACGCCGTCGTGGGCGGCGAGCGGTCGGCGCCGATCGACGCGCGCGTCGGCCCAGACTCGCCGGCACAAGTCACGGTCACCACCCCGTACACGCTCCGCGACGAGGTCGGGAAGGCGTTCGTTCGCGCGCGTCGGGTCGACAGCCGGGCGGCAGAGGGAGACGTACAGCAGATCAACACGCTGGTCGTCCACGAGTCGGTCACGGACGGGGACGACGACCGCGTGGACGACCTGAGCGTCGAGGTAGAATCCGACTCGCGCGTCGAGCGCGGGTTCGGGTCTGTCTTCCTCTCGATAACGAACGACGGCTCGCGGCCGGTCGCCGGCGTCTCCGTCGACGCCGACGGGTCCCACGTGGAGAAGGCGATGTACGCGGACGGCGACGACGGGGAGACGATCGCTCCGGGGTCGTCGCTGCGGTACCTCGTCGACCTCGAGGGCGTCGAGGCGGGCGAGGAGGTCGTCGTCGACGCCGAGGTGACGGCCGGCGAGGCCGCCACGCACGCCACCGTCTCGGCAGTCGCCGACGAGGACGGAGCCGTCGAGTCGGGGGACTGGACCCTCGATGTCGAGACCGACGAATCCGGCGGGCCGTCCCGGCTCTCGACGCAGTACGAGTAACGCCCGTCCACGACCCGGACGGCGGCCGCGTTCCTCGCTCGCGGCTTCTGTGAGAACGGGCCCGACCGTCGCCCCGAGACCGAGCTATCACCGCGAACAGCGACAGTCACACGAAGAATTACGGAAGCGCGATCCCGAGGCGTGTCCCGCCCTGACAGCCTCTCGGAAAGCCGGCAGCGCCTCAGGTGGAGGTCCGCGTGAGGAACTCCCCCGTCGTGGCCGCCTCGGCGTCCTGCACGTACGCGTACGTGCGGAAGCCGACGCGGGCGAGCACGAGCACGACGACGAGCGCGTACGCCCCGATCGCCCCGAACAGCCCGTATCGGCTGATCGACAGGCGGTTCTCGACCGTCGCCGCCCGGTCCGCCGCGGTGTTCGCCTCGTCGGTCGCGCCGGCGCGGTCGAAGCCGTCGATCGAGTCGTCGTACCGACTGTTGATCAGGTCGATCTCCCCGAGCACCGAGTCCGCCCGCGCCGGGTTGAGCACGAGGGGGTATCCCGCGAGCACGACCGTGGCGTTCGATCGGTACGCCGCGTACGCTGAGTCGCCGGCGGCGCGGTCGGTCGCGGCGTCCTCGACGAGCGCTCGATACCGAGCCGACGCCTCCTCGTAGCTCGACCTGTGTCGCCGTTCCGCCTCCTCGTCGCCCGTGTAGTCGGCGAGTTGCATCAGCGAACGGTGTGCCTCCGCGGACTCGATCGCGGACTCGTTCGCCTCCACGACGTCGGTGTAGTGGTCGCGCTGGGCGGCGACGGTCTCCTCGAACGCCGAGTCGGCCGCGCCGACCCCGCCCTGCGCGGTCGATCGGAGCTCGTCCTGTTCTATCGAGTCGGCGTACTGCCGCATCAGGTCGCGGGCGACGGCCGCCCTACCCAGCGATCGCTGTGCCTGCGTGTAGTTCCCGTTCTCCTGGGCCGTCCGGGCGGCGTCGAGGGAGTCGACGAACAGCAGCGTCGCGCGGCCCGCCGCCAGCCCCCGTGAGAGGTCGGAGCCGGGAACCCCGGCGTCGCCCCGAAGGCGCTCCTCCATCGACAGGAGCATCTCGTTCATCGGCCCCGCGGTGTCGCTCTTCCACTGCTCCTGGGAGTCGTACTCGCCGAGTGGCTCGGTGATCCGGTCGAAACTGTACGGCTTCGCCGTCGCGGTCACGTTGATCGTCCGCGACTCGACGCCGTCGCCGGTCACGCGGAACTGCCAGCGGTACTGCTGGTACAGCTCCGCCTGCGTGTCGAACCGCAGCGCGACGACCAGCGGTTGCGTCTCGCCGGCGCCGACGGTGCCGCTCGGGCGACTGACGACCGTGAGCCATCGGTCGGGACCCTCCACCTGTTCGACTCGTACGTTCTCGATCGACTCGTAGCCGAGTCGCTCCGCCACGTCGATCGTCTGCGTGCGGTTCTCGGTGATCGTCACGTCGCCGTACTCGACCGATCCGGACACCGACAGCTCCGGCTCCTGCGTGATCGTCACCGTCCGCGTGACGGTCTGCGTACCCGCGTCCTCCGTCCGGACGGTTATCTCGACGTCGTACTCGCCCTCCGGCGTGTCGTCGTCGGCTGTGAGCGCCAGCGTCGCCTGTCCGGTCGCGAGCCCGTCGACCGTGTTCGGGACGTCGGCGACGTCGGCGGTGATGTACTCGCCCCCGCTCACCATCGACGCGTCGGCGTTCACGACGTTCATCTCGAGGTCGCCGGAGTTGACGATGCCGACCTCCGTGGTCTCCTGGAACGTCGACGTCGAGGACTTGGGTTCGTCGAACGAGATCGTCGTGTCCGACGCCTCGACCCGTTCGAGGTTCGCGGGGTAGATCACCCGCCCGGAGACCGTGAAGGTGTAGCTGGGTGCGTCGTCCGCCTCCGGCGTCACCTTCACGTCCCACTCCAGTTCCTCGTGTTGGTCGGCCGTGTCCCGAGCGCTCATCGTCACCGAGGCGGTGTCGCTGCCGCCGGCGGTCGTGGAGACGGACCGGAGATCGTTGAACGAGACGCTGCCGTCGGTCTCCGCGCCGATCACCTCGACATTGAGTCCGCTGATGCCGTCGTTGCCGGCGATCTCGTCGACCCGGAAGTCGACCGTGCTGGAGGACCCGACGAGCACGTCGCCGACGTTCACCTCGTCGCCCGAAACCGAGGCGATCGGCGGCTTCACCACGTCGACGGAGACGGTGGTGTCCCGCGTGTTCCCGAGGTTGTCCGTCAGCGTCATCGTGAAGCTGTACGATCCCGCAGAGACCTCGTCGTCGGCGGTGACCTGGATCCCCACGTCACCCTCGCCGTTCGCGTCGATCGTGTCGGGGATCGACTGCGTGTCGACGGAGAAGCCCGAGGGGACGTTCGAGAACGTCGCCTCCGAGATCACCATCGCTCCGTCGCCCGTGTTCGGAACGGTCACGTCGAAGGAGGTCGACTGGGACTGACTGTTGGGGTTGTCGAACACCAGCTTCGGGTCGCCGGCATCCGGGAAGCCGAAGTCGGGATACAGGAGGTCGACGTACACGTCGAGGTCCTCCGAGTAGGACGTTCCACCCGAGATCGTTGCCGTCCCCGAGTAGGTTTGCTCGTCCACGTCTCCGGTGACCGATACGTCGTAGATGACGCGGTACTCCTCGCCTGCGACCGGGTCCCACGTGTTGGACGTACCGCTCGCGGTTCCGCCGACCTGTTCCCAGGAATCGAACGCGAAGACCACGTTCCCGCTCGCCCGCGTGATCTCGTCTGTCGCTTCCACCGTGTCGTTCGAGTCGG
Organism: Halobaculum saliterrae; assembly: GCF_009831625.1. GTDB lineage: Archaea > Halobacteriota > Halobacteria > Halobacteriales > Haloferacaceae > Halobaculum > Halobaculum saliterrae. The sequence continues at coordinate 367,369 of NZ_WUUS01000002.1, forward strand.
CCGTGAACTCGAACGACAGCTCATCGGAAACCGTCTGGTCCGTGAGCGCGGCGTCCTTCTCGACGGTGGTCGAGACGCCGACAGCCGGGGTCGCCGCGCCGAGCGCGACGACGACCGCCAGTAGCACGGCGATGAACCGGACCGAGCCGACGGCTCGGCTCATTGGCTCGGCACCTCCACGGGCTCGCGCGGGACGATCCGTCCCACCTTCGACCCGTCCACGTCGTCGGCCCACGTCGCGATCCGCCAGCCGAACGCGGCGGCGACGAGTCCGACGAGGAGCGCGTACGCGAGCGACAGGATCGTCGCGGCCACCGAGAGCGAGAACAGCGCGTCACTCGTCGCGGTGGCGAGGGTGTTCGCGCGCTCGCTCTCGGCCTCGAGGCCGTGCTTCTCGGCCAACTGGGCGGCGACGTCCGCGTCGGCGGTCGCCGAGCGTGCGTCGGTGTACGTCCCGAACACGCCCGGGCCGAGCGTCGTTATCGCCGCGACCGGCGAGCCGCAGGCGTCCCCGCAGTCGTCGACGAACGCCCCGGCGGCGCTCAACGCGGAGTCCATCCGCTCGCGGTCGGACTCGTAGATCGCGCGGACGCGGCTCGCCTCGGCACTCACCGACGAGTACCGTTGGCTCGCGCCGGCGGCCTCGAACGCCGCCGCGGCGCTCTCGAGGTCGTCGAGTTCGGCCGAGGTGTTCGTCGCCTCCCGGGAGCGCTCGTACAGCACCTCCCCGCGCTGCTGGTAGAACCGCTCGAGACCGAGTCGGGCCAGCGTCGCGTAGCCGTCGCCGCCGGCCTCCTCGAGCCGCTCGATGGCTTGGGAGGTGGCGTCGGCCCGCGCGAGGCTCTCGTCGGTGCTGTCGTTCTGTGCGGCGCCGTACGCCGCGGTGAACTCCTCGAGGACAGTCACGACCGCGGCCATCTGTTCGCGGTCCGCCTCGGTGAACTCGCCGGTCTGTACGTCCGTGACGGCCTGTCCGCGCATCACCTCGAACTCGGAGTACGTCGACAGCGCCGGGGAGTCCTCGTACTGCCGTAGCTCCGTGAGGAACTCGTCTGCCGTCTCGGCGTCCGTCTGGGTCGCCCCGACGGGCACCGTGCCGACGACGAGCAGGAGACACACGGCGAGCGTTGCGATCGGTTGGGTAGGTCGGTTGGATAGCATCGTCAGTACATCGTCCTGTTGAGCCGGTCGAGCAGGCGCGGGTGTTCGAACAGCTCCGTGACCGACTCGACGAAGCCGGCGACGGCGAAGACGAACGCCGCGTTCCGCACCTCGTCCGACTCCCGCGTCTCGCCCTCGTACGCCTGTAGTTCCTCGAGGACGTCGCTCGCGGGCGAGACGACGTTCACCTCGCCGCGGTGGTCCTCGACGGTCGATTCGGCCTCCGAGAGCCGCGACTTCAGCTCCGCCCGCTGGCTCACGCGGTCCGCCGCCGCCAGTTCGAAGAGGTCGTCGAGGTCGTAGTCCGCCCGCCACTCCTCGGAGACCTCGCGCATGTCCGCACACGCGCTGAACAGGTCGACGTTGTGCTTCGTGTTCATCGCGTTGTCGACGCCCTCGACGCAGCCGCGACCCGCCGACAGCATCGCGTCGACGACGGGGTCCGGTTCGACCCCGGTCTCGGCGAACCGGATTCCGGAGTCGGGGACTCGCTCGACTGCGTCGCCCAGCGAGCGCGCGACGCTCGCGTAGTAGCTGTGAACGGCTGAATCGAGCCGACCGCCCGGGAGGAGGTCGTCCGCCTCGCGGCGCAGCGCCTCGAGCGACTCCCGCTGGGTCGCCGACAGCTCGAACGCGAACGGCACGTCGAGCGTGACGGTCGCCGTGTCGTCCTCGGGGACGGTGACACGCGAACGGACGTCCTCGAACGGCTCGCCGTCGACCGAGCCGACCAACGTGTACTCGCCGGCCGGGAGTCCGACCGCGTCGCCGCCACGATCGGTGGGGCTCGACTCCCGCAGTCGCTCCTTGAGCCACTCGTCGTCGGTCTCGAGGCTCACGTTCACATCGTCCGTCGGCTCGCCGCCGATGGCGGTTTCGACCCGGAGCGTTCCGGTCTTCCCGACGACGCGCAGTTCCTCGGGGACGTCGTTCGGGTCGGTCACCTCTCGGGTGTCGGGTTCGTATCGCTCGTGTTCCGCGGTCACCTCCACGCCGGAGGCGGTCATCGGGAGCGTCAGCGACACCTGTCCGCTCTCGTCGGTCCGCTCCGTGACCCGCTCGCCGTCGAACGTCGCGGTGACCGTCGCGTCCCGCACCGGCTCGCCCGTCTCGTCGATGACGCTGACGCGTTTCGACGCCGGCTGGAAGCTCAGCGTCACCCGGTCGTCACCCACCTCCGCCGTCTCGGTGACGGTCGCGCCGTTGTACGAGGCGGTGAACTCGTACGGCTCGGCGTCGAGGGTCCACGTGACGACCCCGCCGTCGACCGTCTCCTCCCGGCCGCCGCCGTCGCGGTTGACGCCGCTGGACGACCCCAACGGCTGGCCCGTCGGTCGCGCGGTCAGGTACACCTCGTCGGAGAGCTGCTCGTTCGCGAACCCGTCGGCGATCCGGACGCGCACGTCCCGCGTCCGTGTCGACGCGGCCGCTCCGGATCCCGAGCCGTCAGACTGGCCGAGCACGAACTTCCCGACCGCAACTCCGCCACCCCCGACGAGGAGCACAAGGAACCCGAGGACCAGCCCGAGTTCGAGGGACCTGGGCAAACCGACACTGGGGATGAAGCCGAACAGGTCACCCTCTTGATTGTCCGGGCCCACGGCAGTCGTCGTATTCCCCTGGTCCGACTCGTCGGTCGCCGGTTGGAGTGCCGACGGTTCGCCGTCGCCGACGGAGACTGTCGTCGCCCGCGCGTCGGCGAACGCGACGACCATCCGGTAGGACCCCTCGGGGTTCAGTTCCGACTCGTTCGAGAGCCCGAGCAGCGAGAGCGTCGCGCCGTCGACCGACGCGTTACTCAGTACGCCGACCTCGCTCGACGTCGACAGGAGGACGAACGAGACCTCGTCGCCTTCGAACGTGCCGGTATCCAGCGTCACGCTGCGGTTCCCCTCGGCGACGGACGCGGACTCCGGATCGGTGTCGTTGTACGTCGTCGACAGCACCGCCGATCCCTCGGTCGTCACGTCGATCGTGACGCTGTCGATCCCGGCGATGTTCTCGTTCTCGACGACCACCGACGTGACGCCGTCGCTCTCCCGTGCGGTCGTCAACACGGCGTATTCACCATCCGGTCCGTTCGTTTCGAGGTGGACACCGTACTCCGTTCCACCGACCAATAACGGCGACTCCACCGTCACGCGACCGGGAGACACGAGGACCCTCGGGTCGGGAGCGGCGTTCGTGAGCGACACGGCCGTCTCACCCGTGACGGAGGGTCCCCCGTCGGCCGCAGAAAGCCTCAGGTCCGCGGGCGGCGCGAGGAGCCCCGTGAACGCTTCGTCGCGGTCGATCCGGACCGTCCCGTTCTCGAGCGTCGCCGAGAGCGTTTCCGAGCGATCGTCGCCGTTCGCGGTCGCGGCCAGTTCGAAGGACGCGCCGTCGAGCCCGGCGGTGTCGTTGGTCGCTGTCAGGGTGAGCCGTCCCTCCTCGTCGAAGGAGCCGGCTCCGTCGCCGAGGTCTAGATGCCGGAGATCGACGCCCTGTTCGGTGAGGAAGTCGGTCCGGTTGTCTTCGGATCCCTGGTACACCTGCACGGTGGCGTTCGCCAGCGAGAACTCGGGAAGCCTGTTGGACGCGACCGTGTACGTGTAGACCCCGTCGGCCTCGGAGTCAGGCGAGACGCCCGATATCGTTTTCTTCTCCCCGCCGGATTCGATCAGGACGTTCACTGCCGAGTCGTTTCCGACGCGTTCGGCGTCGAGTTCGAATCGCAGGGCCCCGGAGTCTGTCTGACGCAGATCCCCCGCTGCCATCGTCGATCCCGACGCCGTCAGCGCCCCGACCGTCGGGGAGTCGGGAGCGCCGACCGTAGCGGTCGCCGTCGCCGGCCCGACGACGAGCGCCAGCACGAGGAGCGCGACGAACAGCCGTCGGTGTGTGGTGTTCCCCATCCGGCTCACCTCGCGTTGATCGAGACGTAGCGTTCGAGGTTCTCCGAGAGGTCGGCCACGTGCGCCTCGGAGATGGAGTCGTCGGACGCGTTTCCGAGCTGTCTGGCGGCCTCAACGTTCTGTTTGTGGGTCTCGAAGGCGTCCCGCGAGTGGTCGAGCAGCGGGTTCAGGTCGAAGCCGCCGAGCAACACCAGCACGTCGACGTCGTTGCCGCGTGTCTGTTTCGGCGTGAGGGTCGTCATCCCGACGGCGCCGCCGATGTCGTTGTCGCGCTTCCACTCGCCGAAGGCCGACTGGACGCCGGTCTCGGTGATGTCGCCGGACTCGATGAGCTGTTCGGGAGCGCGCACGACCGCGTACGCCGCCCGCGACGTCGTCACGTCCATCGGGACGAACGTCTGCTCGGCCGCGCGGTCGAACAGCAGCTCGTACTCGAGCATCCGCCCGTTGAGCCCGGTCGCGACCGCGGGCGTGAAGTGATACGCGCCGATGTTCGACGGCTGGGCGACGTAGTCCTCCACGTCGATGACGCCGCGGGCCTCGCGGCCGGCGCTGATGAACAGGTCGATCGCGGTGACGATACGGTCGTTCACCTCGTCGTAGCTGCCCTGCGTCCCGTCGTCGTTGAGATGGGAGTTGCTCGCCAACAGGACCATGTCGGCGTTCTGTTCGCCGTTCCGCTTCATCAGGAGCCGCGACAGCCCCATCACTGCGTTGAACTGGCGCTGTGCGGGCTCGTCGTAGTAGGGCCACGCCGCGAGCGCGACGTGGACGACGCTGTCCATCCACGGCCTGAGGTTCGACGCGTCAGACCCGCCCGACAGCTGCTCGATCAGGTACGGGATCGACCCGTTTCCGGTGCCGCCGCCGAGCGTCGTCATGTGCATGAACGCGTCGGCGCCGGTCATCCGCTCCTGGATGTCGCCGACGATGAGGTCGAGGTCCTCGCGGGCGCACTGCTCGCCCGCGATGAAGTTGTTTCCGACGCCGCGTTTGGACCCGAACACCGTCGTGAACTCGGAGGTGTCATCGAGGGACGCCCGCTCGATGGTGTTCAGGATGTCCGCGCGGTTCGTGTTCAACAGCGCGATGCGGTCGTCGATCCCGGGGTTGTCCTCCCGGGCGAGCAGTTGGGCCGCGATGCGGCCGCCGCCCTCGCCCGAGGAGATGACGCCCCAGCGAGTGAACGTGTCCCGCTGCGACATCAGGCGCTCACCTCCGTCTCTCCGACGTCGACGCCGGCGTCGAGGTCACGCAGCGTCGAGCGAATGAGGTCGTCGGATGCCGGTACCGAGAGGAACTTTCGCCGCATTTCGTCGTATGTCATCGTGTCGCCCTCGCTCAGGTTGTGGGTCGTGATCGTGTCGAGTCGGGAACGGAACTGGTCGTGGTCGTACACGAGGACGCGTCCGTCGTCGAGCGTCGCCTCGTGACCCGCCTCCTCAGCCCACAGGACGAGCAGACAGGGGACGTACTCGGCCGCGACGGGGATGTCGGAGTCGGGCGTGAGGTACTCCTCGGCCGCGAAGCCCTCCTCCAGCTTGGGAGCCACCGTCGGCAGTTGGCTCTCGACGTCGTCGACGTCGGCACCGCAGACGCGCTCGCGGAGGCCGATCTCAGCGAGCTCGAGTTTGACGGACTCGTCGTCCGCGACCTGTACGGTCGTCTCCTCGTCCGCGAACTCCTCGGTCGGCGTGGTCGCCGACACCGTGTACTCCCCGTACGGGATCTCCTCGAACGTCGCCTCCGTGGCGACGTACGTGGTCGCGGTCTCGCGCTCGTCGACCCCGTCGCCCGAGAGCGCGACCGTCAGGTCGTGTTCCTCCCCGGTCGAGGTCGCCATTTGTGCCGTGGCGGTCACCGTGTACGACTCGCCGCCGCCCTCGGCGACGACGGCCGGGACGGACGGGTCGAACTCGACCGCGCCGTTCCCGTCGGCGTACAGCTCGAGGAACGGCTCCGCGTCGCGGACCGGCAGGTCGTCGGCGGTCACGCGACCGTCCGTGCGCACGCCGTCGGCGATCCGGTCCTCAACCATCCCGTAGGAGTCGGCCACCGACGCCTTCGTCTCGGCCGCCTCGACGGCCTCCGTCAGTTCGCCCGCCGCGGCGAGCCACTCCTCGCGGAACTCGTCGAGATCCGCCGCCTCCCGCAGCCGCGCCTCGTAGTCGGTGGCGACCGCCGGCGGCGCCGTGTAGAACCCCACGGGTACGTCGGCCTCGCGGATCACGTCGACGTCGGCCGCGAGCTCGGATTCGAGGGTCGCGACGACGTTCGTGGCGGCCCGTCGGACGTCCTCGCCGACCGTGTCCAGCTCGTCGCTCGCGAGCGCCGAGTCGATGCCTGCGAGCGTCTCCCGTGCCTCCTCGAACGTCCGGAGGTCGGCGTCCTCCGCGTACCTGTCGACGCCGACCGAGTCGACCGTCGAGAGGAGCCTGTCGATGCTGTCGCGGTCGGCGCTGAACGCGGCGCTCACCTCCGACTCGGCGTCGCCCTGCGCGTCGTCGATCGCCGCGCTGGCGCCGTCCCAGTCGGCGTCCTCGATGCACTCGCGTGCGGTGTCGAGGTGCGACTCGATCCTCGCGTCGTCGCCGTCGTACTCCGCGACCGTGGACTCGATGCGGTCGACGGCGTCTCCGTAGACCGCGGCCGCCTCCTCCCGTGCCGTCGAGAGAACCCGTTCCGTCTCACCGGGGGCGGCGCCGTCGGGAACGTCGTCGGACGTCACCGAGACCGGCACGTCGCTCCCGCCGAGCACCGACTCGTTCACCGAGCGCGCGCCCTGACGGGCGTGCTCGATCTGTTTCCGTCCGAACTCGGCGAACGACCGGTTCCGGTCGTCGGCAAACGCGCGGACGTCGCCCTCCAGCTTGTCGAACTCCTGTACGCGTCCCGGCGAGTCGACCGAGATCGTCGCCGCGGCGACGTCGACTGCGACGCCGGCGTCCCCGAAGTCGTCAGCTATCTGTCGGGCCCTGGTGTCGAGTTCGCCCGGGTCCCACCGGTCGTGCTCCCGCGTGAGACGGTTGTACGTCGTCAGCTCGTCGCGGAAGGACTCGGCGGCCGCGCGAGCGGCCTCCTGCACGAAGTCTCCCTGACTGGTGTTGTCTCGAGTGAGCACGCCACGAACGTACAGTCCGATCGCGAGCACGACGGCGAGGGGCGCGCCCACGCCGATGACGTACACGCCGATCTGCGAGCCGAGGTAGAGGAACGAGAGCAGGCCCACGAGCGCGGTCGCCAGGACGATACCACCGATGCCGAGTGCTGCCTTGTACTGTCGCTTCATAGAATCACCGCCAGAAGGTCGCCGCCGCCGAGGACCGCGCCGACCGCAGCGACGACGAGCGCGAGCACGCCGATCGCCAGCGGCACCGCGATCTGTTTCAGGCTGTACTGTGTCGCCGTGGAGACGCCGCGATCGATCTCGACCTTCGAGAGCGTCCGCCGCGCGAGCAGGTACCCTGTCCCGCCGCCGACGACCAACCCGCCGATCAGCGTACCCACGAGCACGAGCAGAACGGTCGTGGCGGCGTTCCCCTCGCGCCGTTCGAGCGCGCCGAGGTACGCCTGCAGGTTCTCTCGCGTCGTCTCCTGGGCGGCCGAGCGCTCGTTCGCAACGCCCTCGATCACCGTGCGCGCGTCGTCGGCGTCCCCCGCCTCGGCGGCGGCGAACGTCGCCCGTTCGAGCCGCTGTCCGGCGGTCGTCAGGTTCGTCTCCTCGATGGTCGCCAACCGGTCCGACGGGTCGACCTCGAGGGCGTTCCCGTCGTCGGCCGCCGCAGCGAGCGTCGCGGAGGCGTTCGTCACGTCCGTTCGATGCGTCTCGAACGTCGAGTTCGCGTCCCGGTACGTGTCGAGGTCCGACTGGGACCCGAACTGGAGCGTCACCGACTCGCCGTCGACGCTGGTCGTCGTCGAGTACCCCCGCTGGACCCCGATCACCGGTCCCTCGAGGTTCGCCTTCTGGGTGACCGCCCCCGCGGGCGCGATCGAGTCCCCGTCGGCCGTCACACTGACGACGACGCTCGCCTCGCGCTCGGACTCGACCTCGATCCCCGAAACAGCGCCGGCATCGAAGCCCCACGCCACCCCGTACGGCTCCGGATCGTCGCCGGAGCAGACGAACAGCGTCAGCGTCGTTCCCGGGTAGACGGTCGCGTCCCCGACGCGTTCCTCCGTGTCGTAGTACGCGACGAGCCGGTTGTCGCCGACGCCCGCGCACGGGGCATCCGGGCTCGCCGCGCCGGCGGCGACGCCGGGGCCGACCGCCAGCGCCACCGCAACTATCGCGACGGCGAGCGCGGCGTTGGTGTGCGTCCCCACCATCTCAGCGCATCCCCCGGTTGCGATAGGCGAAGCCCGCGCCCGCGATGGCGCCGATCCCGACGCCGAGTCCGCCACCCAGGAGCGCGGGCGAGACGGGCGAGGACGCCATCGAGACGGCGGTTTCGGTCGTCTCGTACTGGTCCCGGATGTCGTCGACGAGCGTGCCGATCGATCGGTCGTCGTCGCCCGTGTCCTGCGCGAGGCCGGTCGTCGCGAGCGCGCCACAGAGCAGAACGAGTCCGACCGCGAGCAGGACGGTCACGCCGCGGGTGCGACCGCAGCCGCTCACACCGTCACCCCCGCGGCGTGCTCGGCTGCGAGGTCCTCGATCTCGGCGATCCGGGAGATGTCCTCCCGCGCGAACGTCAACAGCGTCGTGAACGACGCGAGGTTCCGCTTCGTCAGCGTCATCCCGATGTTGACCTCCGGACAGTAGGAGTCCAGCAGTCCCCGGATCACCGACACCTGGATCCGATAGTCGTCGTCGACGAGGTATGGCGCCGGCGCGCGAACCTGCCCGATGGCCTTCGCCGCGTCCGCGGGGTTCACGTCCTCCACGCTGCGCTTCGAGACGGCCAGCCGCGAGAGCGTCGCACCGTCCACGGACTTGCGTCCGACGAACGGGAGGATGTAGCCGGGGAGCGACCGGGTCATCGTGACCGACCGTCCCAGCGTCGCGTAGCCGACCCCCCCGTCGTCGAGCGTGAGCGAGGTGACCACGTCCTGCAGGTCGATGACGGGCGCGTCGAGGTCGTCGTACTCGCCGGGGTTGATCCGCTCGAGTATCGGGCCGGAGATGAGGTCGACGATCGCCGAGGCGGCGTAGTCGTTGTACTCGTTGAAGCGCCCCTCCGCGGCGTCCTCGTAGGCGAGCCGCTGGTTGTCGATGAGGATGACGCCGTCGACGTGCTCCTCCAACCTGTCGAGGCCGTACATCGCGTTCGTCGCCTGTCGGGTGGCGCTCGGCCCGTCGTCCCCGGTCACCTGTCCCGCGGTGTTCGGGAGGACCGCGACCGCGATGACGTCAGTCGACGGCCCGCCGTACTCGGTGATGGCCTCCGCGAGGTGCGGGGCGATCCCGCATCCGGTTCCGCCGCCCAGCCCGAGGAACAGGAACGCGAACGGCGGCGAGCCCTCGCCGAACCGCTCCTGATAGGCGTCGACTAACTGCGGCTGTTGCCCCGCGATCGCGGCGTCGGCCTTCTCCGGGTCGCGGCCGAACCCGCCGGTCACCTCCTCCTCGAATCCAGCCGTCGTACCGGGAACGAGTCCGCTCCCCTCGGAGACGCCGTACCACGCCTCCCGTTCGATGTTCGAGAGGTTCTGAAGGTCCCGTATCGTCGAGTTGAACGCGACTGGCGTGGCCAGTTGGGCGACCCGCTGGTGACTGAAGACCGAGTCCACCAACGAACACCCGGCCTGACCCGCGCCGACAAAGAGATATGGCATGGTCTACCTGTCACCGCCTTTCGGTATGGGAGATATAACTCTACCGTCACATGTACAGATTGCGATAACTGGAGCGGTTGATTCGACTATCCCCGGAGCCGTCTGAGCATCACGCTGTACTCGTTTCGCTCGTAGAGTCCCTCGACACGTTCGAGGAGGTCGTCGGTCGCCGAGGCGACCCCGCGGGCGCGGTCGTGTTCGCCGGCGGCGAGGGCGTCGCGCGCCCGGTCCTCCAACGACTCCGACAGCGAGAGGAAGAACATGGGAATGCTGTGGTTGTGATCCGTCCGGGAGTCGACGTACCGGGAGCGGATCTCCGCACGGCGGTCCTCGAGCGCGTCGACGGCCGCCTCGGCGCCGGAAGCGTCCGCCTCCCGCGTCTGGCTCCCGTTCGCACCGGATCCGGCGGCGTCGACCCCCTGCTCGTTCGCGCCGAAGCCGGTCTCGTTCCCGCCGGTGGCGGCCACGCTCGATTCGAGGACCGGGAGCAGGTCCCGCTCGTAGAAGCGCACCTCCTCGCGAACCGCGTACGGAACGACTGCGTTGCTCGCGTCCGCACGGTCGAGCATCGCGCCGAGGCGGTCGACGCGGTCGGCGAGCGCAGACGCGACCGGGCCGTCGATCCCGCTCACGGTCTCCCCGAGCGATCGAACCCGGGCCCCCACGTCGTCGACGTCGACGTCGTCGGTGAGGTTTCGAACCGTCGCCGCCCCGTTGAGCGCGTCCACCGCCGAGCGCAACGCCTCGGCGACGTCGTCCTCATCCCCGCTGGCGACGCCGTCGAGCAGGTCACGCGCCGGCTCACACTCCGCGCGGTTCGCCGAGCGGACCCTGCGTGCCGCCGCGGACCCGGGGTCGTCCCCGTCCGTTCCGTCGTCGGGAACGGCCTCCGCGAGGAGTTCGACCCGCTCGGTCAGGGAGGCGTCGGGGTCCGGCGTCCGGTGGCCCGCCGCACTCGCGAGCGCGCGGTCGACGGCGACTCGGGCGTCCCGGAGTTCCGTCTCCGACGCGTCGTCGGCTCGGTCACTGTCGGCGGCCGACTCGGCGAGTCGGGCGACGTCGGCGGCGAGGTCGTCGTCGACGCCGGTCAGCCGGCCGGCGGTTCGCTCCGGGTCGTCCAACTCGACGGCGCGGTCGATGTCGTCGGCGACCTCCAACCGGTCGACGGCCGCCTCCAGCGTCTCGCGCAGGTCTCCCTCGCCGGTCGAGCGCGGGCTCGTGAGCGCGTCGAGCAGCGCCGCCGCGCGGTGTCCGGCCGGCCGCCTCGATCGGGACACGTCGTCGGCGACGGACGCGACGACGCCGTCGGCGTCGGACCCGTCCGCGCTGGATCCGGCGGATGCGGCTGCGCCGCCCCCGGCGGTGCGATCGATGCTGATCTGTCCGCGCTCGACCATCGTCGCGAGCTCCCGAGCTTTCGCTGCTGGCGGTGCGTCGTTCTCGACGCGGCCGTCCGGGCCGGCGATGTCGGCTGCCGCCGCCAGTCGGTCCATGGACTCCTCCAGCTCGCCGAGGGTTCGCTTGACGTCCCCCTCCGAGGGGCGGGCGCCCAGCTGCTCTGCGATCGCCTCGATGTCCGGGTCGTCCGAGCCGCCGAACAGCCCCATGAACACGGTGGATATCGGTGGTCCCGACATGGGTCACAGCATGTTTGACCGGCCGAGGCAGTCGAACAGCGGCTGCACCTCGTCCCACACGTCGCGGATCTGCTCCGCCTGCACGCTCTGTCCCTCGTCCTTGAGCCGTTTGGCGTGCTCGTACATCGACTCCAGCGAGGGCATCCGCGGGTTCCACAGCGTTCCCCACATGAACACGTCGTCGAGATAGGGGATGACGAGCTGGTTCAGCTGGACGTCCACCGTCTCGACGCCCGAACGCGAGTCGGCGTCGAGGAACTCCTCGCCGTTGAGGATCCCCTGAAGCGTCCCGTCGGTGACGTACTCCGAGACGTCGGCCATCTGCTCCTCCGGTCCGTAGATTATGAAGTTGCCGCCCCACGCCGTCGAGGGGTCGAAGTCGGCGAGCCGGTTCTGCAGCAGCGTGTTGCGCGTGAGCAGTTCCAGGCTCGACTCGGAGATGTCGTCCGAGCGCAGCCGCCCGAGCGCCGGCGCGAGCACGACGGCGGGCCGCTCCTCCGGCGCCATGTCGTGCGGGTACTTGTCCTCGACCAGCCGGAAGCTGTCGGCCACGTCGAAGACGCTGCCGCGGATGTTCATCGTCGCGTCGCGGTCGGTGAGCTGCGGCGTCGACGACATCGTGAACGCCTCGAGGAACGCCACCAGCGGCTTGTTGAGCTCCGCGAACTCGGGGGGATTGTAGCGTTCGATCCCCTCGATGCGCGGGTGGATGTCGGTGCTCGCACGCCGGAGGTGGTCGTTGTTGAACGGAATGATCGCGTCGGCCGTTCGCGAGATACGCGACAGCCCGATCACGCCGTTCGTCTTCGCGCGACCGCCGACGGCGGACTGCTGTCCCCCCTCGGAGGGAATCACGACCGAGCTGAGGATCGCCTGGTCGATGACGAGCCCCGACTCCTGGACCTCCTCGCGGAGCTTCTCGGCGATGACGGGCGTCGCGCCGCAGCCGGTGCCCTTCGTGACGCTGTGGACGAGCATCACCGCCTGTGCGTCGCGGATGTCCTGGCTCGTCATGTCCCAGCGGTCGCGGAACGGGTTGCTCCCGTCGGCGAAGTCGGCCTCCGCCACCTTGGCACCGTTGCTCCAGCGGTACCCCATCCCGCTGTAGCCTTGCTTGCCGAACCCGATGATCGAGTTCGACAGCAGGTCATTGCGCGAGTACTCCTTGAGCTCCTTCGCGTAGTACGTCTGCTCCAACTCGGCGATGTTGGTGTTGAGCAGCCCGTATCCGGCGAGTCCGCCCTGCCAGATGCGAGCGCGGTCCTCGTGGTTGCGCGCGAGCGTGTCCCGACGCAACAGCACCGCGTCGACGATGTTGTTCCCGGCGCCGCCGATCCCGATGAGGAACCACTTGCGCCCGTACATCTCGCCGTCGTCGTCGTCCATCGAGACCGGGCCGAGGTCGCCGCCGTCGCCCGGGTCGTCCGGACCGCCGCCGCCCGAGGGGTCGGGGCCGTCGGCGTCGGCGGCCGCGTCCGCGCCCTCCTCGAACAGGTGCGTGAACCGGTCGCCGTAGATGGCTCGAACCGACGCCTGTGCGTCGCCGTGGGTGTTCAGAACGTGTTCCTCGATGCTGTCCGCCTCCCAGTCCGCCGGAGCGGTATAACAGATCTCGCAGGATTCAGGCATTTTGTGTACTCAGTTGGTGGGGTTACGTGTACTTTTCGCGGAAGCGTCGATGCGCCGTCGACATGGATCGCTCGATCGATTCGCCGTCGGCGGGCGTGAACTCGATGAACCCCGGCGGTTCGGGGCTCTGCAGGTCGACCGACTCGAACAGGTCGGACTGGCGTCCGGCGAACCGCTCGACGTTGACGAGCACGTCCCGCGTCGCGACCGAGTCGGGGAGGTCCTCGAGTCGGAACTGGGCGATCCGGTCGTCGCCGTCGGCGCCGTCCTCGAACTCGCGAAACGCGTACAACACCCCGTCGACGACCTCCTCCGGCGATGCGACGCGAACGGACTCCCGGCCGGTGCCGGACTCGACCGCGTCGGACCGGCCGGATCGGTCGGCCGTGTCGTCCGGCGATGTGTCGTGCGCGGCCCCGGCGTCCGTGGAGCCGCCCGCCTCGTCCGTCCCGTCGTCGTAGGTGAACGAGATCCGGTCGCCGCCGGCGGCGACCGTCGCGTCGAGGCCGTCGTATCCGGCCCGTATTGCGGGAACGATCGCCTCGATGTACCCGTCGGGGATCTCCGCCGGGATCGAGACGGACGCGTGGCGAGCGTCGATGCTCGCCTCCAGCGTCGACAGCAACTCGGCGGTCGTCACGAGCGTAGCAGCCCCCTCGGCGGCCGACTCGGCTGTCGAGCGTGCCTCGTCGAACTGACACTCGTGGAGGGAGTCGCGCGCCCGGTCGAGTTCGGTCCGCACGTCGCGTGCGCCGTCGAGGTCCGGGTCGCGGCCGTCGACCAACACCTCGCCGAGCCGGTCACCGAACGGAACGTCCATCGAGTCGAGCTGTCCGTCGAGCGTGTCGAGTCTGTCCTCCGCAGTCGAGATCGCCTCGACGACAGGGGCCTCCCGCTCGCGGACGTGCGCACGGACGCGCTGTCGATGTTCGTCGACGGCCTCGACGGCCGTGGCGACGGCGCCGAACGAGTCGCCCGTCCGTGCCAGCGACTCGAGTTCCTCGTCCACGTGGTCGAGGTGGACGGCGTCCCCGCCGCCGGGGATCGACAGCTCCCGGTGGTTCGTCGGGAGGTTGACGGTCCGATAGCGCTCGCCGTACTCCGACCGGACGACGAACTCCCCGTACTCGGTTCGGATCCCGCTGGCGAGCGCCCCCTGGAACCCGTCGGCGAGCTCCTCGATCCGTGCGTCCGAGTCGAGACCCGCCAGCTCCGATTCGACGCCGGCGCGGGCCGCCCGGGCGGCCTCGCCGTCGGACATCGTCCGGATCTCCTCGATGTCGTCGTCGATCCCGTCCAGCCGGTCGCGGAACTCCTCGGCGCCGTCCCGGACGTCGCGAACGCCGCCGGGGGCGACGTTCGAGAGCGTCTCGAGCCCCTCGAACCGGGCGTCGAAGGCGGCGTCGAACGCCGAGCGTTCGTTCGCGACCTCGGCCTCCAGCCGTCCGAGGTCGCCGCCGGTCTCCTCGAGCACGACCTCGTTCCACGGGTACGTCGCCACCGCGTACAGCTGGAGGGCGGCCGCACACACCGGGACTGCGTAGAACGCGCCGAGCTGGATGAGCGGGATGTCCGCGGAGGCCAGCGGCGCGTACACGCCGAAGAACAGCGCGAAGAACAGCACCGCCGACAGCGTGGCCGCGCCGTACGCGGCCTCGCGGTGCTCGACGATCAGCATCGCGCCGCCCTGAGCGCCCCATGCAAGCGCGATGAGCAGGAACAGCCCCATCACGACCGCCGAGCTGTCCTTGAACACCACCGCCGCCTCGAACAGCACCGGGATCGACAACACCGGATCCGCGATGGGCGTGAGCCCCGCCGAGTTCGACGTGTAGCCGAACAGCGCCAACAACGTCTGCACGAGCGCGACCACGAGCGGGATACCCGCCGCACCCCACGCGACCGTTTGCCCGTGCGCGGTTCTAGACATGTACTACCTGCCACACACGGGCACATGTATAAAACAGTTGACCGTATTTTTCATATATGAGAGTCGAGGAGAAACCGAGTCGTTCCGAACACCTCGACGGACACGGGAATGCCGGCCGAGTAGGCGTGTCCTACCGGGATCGTTCGCGATAGCGGAACGGCTCCGATACGCTCGTGTCATCGACTGGCGATCCGGGATGAATGTTATGTAATTTCGTTCACATCGTCCGCCGATGCCAGTCAGGACCGGTGTTCGAGAGTCGGGGTCGAGATCCGAGACGGAGGCGGAGGACACCCGTGAGTAGCAGTCCGATCAACCGTGCGATCACCGACGAGTTCGACGTCCGACTCGTCGCGATCGCGGACGACGTCGAGACGGGCGGCGGGGGGTTCATGGAGGACGACGACCCCGGAACGGCGACGGTGCTGTTCTTCGAGGTGGAGAACGTCGGCGACGAGCCCGTCGAGTGGTGGTACGACGAACACGACGTGCTCGACGAGGACCGATTCCAGTACGCCACCGACGACTCGATCGGTGCCGGGTTCGGGGGACCACACGCCGTCGGCTGGCTCCCGCCGCACTGGTACGCGAAGATCCGGATCAGGCCGGGCGCCCGTGCGAGGTGCGTCACCGCCGTCTCCGAGTTCCCGTCGGACGCGACGATCGATCGCCTGTACTACGAGTACGGCGAGGTCGAGTACGAACTGGCCGTCGACCGCGCGGAACTCGACTCGCCGCCTGTCTGAGTTCGGTCGACGGTCGCGACCCGCATCGACGCGGTCGTGGTGTCGGCGGTGTTGACAGTGTCGGTCGTCCGTCGATGGTTCACCGCGGGACACGGCAGGGTCTCGGTTGTTCCAGCCGTCAGGGCCGCTATTGTACCGACCTCCGGAGCCACGGGGACACCTGCCGCCGGCGCGGGCCCACGCACCGGGACCGGACTACTCGGAGGACCCTCGACCGGTCGACCCCGCCCCGTCGCGATCGAGCAGCGGGGTGTCGGGGTTCGCACAGCCGTCACGACCGCACACGCCGGCGTCGTCGCCGGCGCGCTCGACGCCCGGCGAGATCCCGCCGATGTACCAATCGAGCCCGTGGTCCGTCTCGCGTTCGTGGTCGTCCAGAGCCGTTCGTGCGGCCCGAAGCGACCCGAACGACTCCTCGTAGGAGCAGTCGTCGCAGCGGACGAGGACGCCGGTAGACATATCGAACCCATGACCCTCCAGATCCGTAAGTCGCACCATCGGCGTCGCTCCGTGCCCCGCGGGCGTCGTCGACGTGTCCGTCGGGGAGCTTTTGTCGACCGACTGCCTCGGTGCGTTCGATGGACGTTGCCATCGTCACCGTCGGCGACGAGGTGCTCGCCGGGGAGACGACGAACACGAACGCCTCGTGGCTGGCCGGCGAGATCGCCGCTCGCGGCGGCCGGGTCCGACGGATACTCACGATGCCCGACGATCGGGCTGCGATAGCCGAGCGAGTGGGCGCGTGGAGCGACGCCTACGACGGGGTGATCGTCACCGGCGGGCTCGGCGGCACGCACGACGACGTAACGGCGGACGCGATCGCCGACGCCTTCGAACGCGAGTTGGCCGTCCGCGAGGAGGTGCGGTCGGCCGTCGTCGAGACGGTCGCCGCCTACCGAGACGCGAACCCCGACCTCGTCGAGGCGCACGAGTTGGACATCGACGTGACCGCGTGGGCGTCGCTCCCGGCGGGCGCGCGCTACGTCCCGAACGACGAGGGGCTGTGTCCGGGATTCGTCCTCGGCAACGTGTACGCGATGCCGGGCGTGCCGAGCGAGGTGCGGGCGATCTTCGGGCGCGTCGCCGACGAGTTCGCCGGCGACGGGGTGGCACGGACGCTGTACACCCCACAGCCGGAGGGGTCGATGGTCGACACCCTCGACCGTGCGCGCGATCGCTTCGACGCCGCTGTCGGGAGCTACCCGGACACCGAGGGCCACAACCGGCTGACCGTCCGCGGCGACGACGCGGACGCCGTGGAGGAGGCGATCGGCTGGCTCGCCGAGCGCGTCGAGACGGTCGACCCGGAGTGAGCCGAGGAGAGTCGGTTCGGGCGCCCCGGCCTCCAAACCGTCAGCTCCGACCCCGGCCCGGTTACACTCACGTCAGCGCGTGTTCAAGTCGCTCCAGCCCGTGGATGGTGTAATGACAACCGTCACGCCCACCCCGGGAATCCACCACGTCACTTGCGTCGCCGGCGACCCACAGCGGAACATGGACTTCTGGGCCGAGACGCTCGGCCTCCGACTCGTGAAGCGGTCCATCAACCAGGACGACCCCGGCACGTACCACTTCTTCTTCGCCGACGCGGAGGGGACCCCCGGAACCAGCATGACGTTCTTCCCCTGGGAGAATCTCTCGCAAGGGAAGGTCGGCTCCGGCCAGGTGTCGCGAACCGCGTTCCGCGTGCCCGAGGGGAGCCTCGACTACTGGGAGGAGCGCTTCGACGAGCACGGCGTCGACTACGACGATCGCGTCGACCGCTTCGGCGAGACGGTCCTGCCGTTCCGCGACCCCGACGACCTTCCGGTCGAGCTGGTCGAGGTCGAGGTCCCGGACGACGACCCGACGGTCCCGTGGACCGAGTTCGTTCCCGCCGAACACGCGATCCGCGGCTTCCACTCGGTCACGCTGTGGCTCGCGAACCCCGACGCGACGATGGACCTGCTGCGGACGATGGGGCTGGAGGAGGTCGCGACCGAGGAGTCGCCGGGCGACACGCCGGGCGACGAGCGAACCCGGTTCGCGGCCGCCGGCCCGGTCGGCACGTATGTCGACGTGCTGCCGACGGTGCAGGCGGGACGACAGGGCCACGGCACCGTGCACCACGTCGCCTTCCAGACGCCCACCGACGACGACCAGTCCGCGATGCGTTCGGCCGTCCAGCAGGAGGGGCTGCGTCCGACCCAGCAGATCGACCGCCACTGGTTCCGCTCGGTGTACTTCCGGGAGCACAACGGCGTGCTGTTCGAGCTCGCGACGAGCGAGCCGGGCTACGACAGCGACGAGCCGCTCGAGGACCTCGGCGGCAGGCTGGTGCTGCCGGGGGAGTTCGAGGGCCGCCGCGAGGAGATAGAGTCACAGCTCACGGACGTGACGGTCCCGCGAGCCGAGGCGGCGGAGCCGGCCGAAGGTGAGGCCGACGACTGACGAACGCCGGGCCGTACCTCCACTCAGAATCCGCCGTAGCGGAGGTACACCATGTCGGCGATAAGCAACAGCTGAAATAGTCCCTGCACGAGCCCCAAATTCGCGTTCTGCTGGCCGATCGCCGATATGACGGCCGGGTCCGGTTCGGCGGAGATCATCTGCTTGTACATCCGGATCTCCCCGGGCAGCAGGAATCCGAACCCCTGGACCGACAGCACCGTCACGATCCCGAGCGCGACCGCGATCACGGGGGTCGTCATCCGGAACCCGCCGATCGTCGTCGCGACCCACGCCAGCGACCCGACGGTCCCGACCACGAAGGCCGCCTGCCAGCGACGGTCGCCGAAGACGTTCATCCGATAGCCGAACAGCAGGAGGATCGGGATCACGTTCGCGGCGGTGAACAGCGGGAGCCACGAGTCCGCGTGGGGAAACACGCCGACCCGCTGCGCGAGCGTGATCCCGCCCGCGATCGTCGTGAACGCCAACGCCGGAAGGAGGAACGCCGTCTTCGGGGTCAGTCGCTCGAACACCGCCGCGCTTTGCTCCTCGTCGAGGCCGCCGACGACCGGACCGAGCACGGCGCCGATAAAGATGTCCGTTCCCGTCCACATGAGCCCCGCCATCACGTGCACGTAGGTGTGGATCTGGACCGAGGCTCCGGTGAGCGCGTAGCCGAGCGCGAGCAACGGAACCGCCACGACTGCGACCGCGAACGCTGGGTTCCCGCGCCGTGCCAGTCCCCCGATCGTCCCTCGAACCGATGTCGTCGACATGTCGTTTCGGGGACGTGCGACCGGCGACATAAACGTGTCTCCGATTCGACAGCTGTCGCGTGCTGTCCGCCGGTCACTCGGACCGACGGATCACGACCGTCGCTACTCCTCGACCGTCACGGTGCCGTCGTCGCCGACGGTGACGATGTATCCCCGATACCGAAACGTGACGTACCCTGACGTGTCGCGGAGAACCGCCGTCAGCGCGTCCGGGTCGACGACGGCCGAGAGTGGGGGTTCGAGTTGTTCGGGTGCGGTGTCGTCCCGCTCGGCGATCGTTTTGACGATCTCGTGAACAGTCTCGGAAGCCAAGTTAGTGTAGAAGACAAGGAACACGTAGGCAAGAGTCTTGTCGTGTCGGGTGTCAGGCTCGCGGAACAGTCGTTCGGGGGACCGTTGTCGTTCGCCGCGTGCGGGGGAGTTATGACGCCGGGAGCGTCTATGTTCCCGTAGATGAGCCCGAAGCCGGATCGGACGGGCGTCCCGGCGGACGTTGGAGCGACCACCCCGCTCGAGGACGCGCTTTCGGCGTTCGTCGCCCACGTGAGCAAGGGCGACTCGGGTCGCCACCGGGGCGAGGTGGAGCGCGTCGTCGGCGACTTCGTCGATCTCGCGGGCGACCGCGGCGTCTCGACGGCCAGTGATCTCTCGGACAGACTGCTCGAGGCGTACGCCGCCCACCTCGCGCGCCGGGCGTGGGCCAGAGAGGACGATCCCGACGAGGGGATCACGGGGCGAACGGCCCGTCAGTATTACGCGCTGGTCCGTTCGTTCTGTACGTACCTCCACGAACGCGACGCCCTCGAGACCAACCCGGCGAAGTCGACGGTCGCGACGGACGCGCTCCCCGATCGGTCGGTCGGCGTTCGCGACGACGACCGCGAGCAGTTCTGGAGCGCGGGCACCCGCGAGGCGATCGTCCGCTGGACTGACTGGCGCGCCGAGGACGCCATCGATCACGGGTGGCTGGACCCGGCTCGGGCGGCACGGGACCGGGCGCTCGTCGCCGTACTCGCGTACTCGGGCGCTCGCGGTGCCGAACTGTTTCGCGACCCCCAGAACGACCGACGCGGCGGGCTCCGGTGGCGCCACGTGGACCTCGACGGAGGGACGCTCCGAGTGTACGGCAAGACTCAGGAGTGGCAGCGGACGCCACTGATGGAGCCCGGGATCGGACGCCTTCGGGCACACTATCGACGCCAGGATCCGCCGAGCAAG
The DNA here is from genome assembly GCF_009831625.1 of Halobaculum saliterrae. Lineage (GTDB taxonomy): Archaea > Halobacteriota > Halobacteria > Halobacteriales > Haloferacaceae > Halobaculum > Halobaculum saliterrae. Next base: position 387,568 of record NZ_WUUS01000002.1, read on the forward strand.
GAGTGGCCGGTCTTTCCGACCGGCCACCTCCCGAGCCTCTACCGGCTCGTTCGGGAGGCCGACGGTGTCGACGCCGAACCGACGAAGGACACCGTCCGGGAACTCCTGCGCGAACACGACCTCGTCCCGCCGGCGATCTCAACGGCGGGCGCGCGAACGCTCCTGGAGCGCCTCTCCGCCGAGAGCGGCGTCACCGAGGACGGCGAGGCGCTGCTCCCGCACGGCGCGCGGCGCGGCCTCGGCGACGAACTGTACGACACGAGCGCCGAACTCGCCCAGGAGGTGCTTCGCCACCAGTCGGTGGAGACGACGCACGCGAGCTATCGCGACGACGACGTCGAGCGTCTCCGCGAGGCCGCGGAGGGAGCGCTCGACTCGTAGCCGTGTCCGTCGAGTTCTGGAGCCACGGTGACCCCCAGCGATCTTCAGAACAGACGCAGTCGGAGGTCGCTCCCGGCTTCCGGGGATGAAGACGGCATCGCTCCGGCCGGTACCCGGTTCGGTCACAGGAGTCGCCGCGACGACGGGACCGACTCGATGTCGGACGTCTGATCGCCGGCCAGCCACGAGTTACGCTGTCGCCAACCAGTCCTTCGCTTCCTCCTCGGTCGAGAAGACTCTGAACTCGTAATCCGGGTGGATGGCGCTCATGTTCTCCTCCACGTTTTCCATCTCCATGGCGGCGATCGTCGATTCACCGTAGACGCCGGCGCCACGGCGGACCCCGTGTTCGACGAGTTGGAGCACCCAGTTCTCCGCGAGCCACTCCTTGTCGGCATCGTCGTGGGCGGTGATCTCCCGCGTGTCATCGATGTACTTCTCGGCGCCACGGTCGGCAATGATCTCCATGAACCGGCGCGAGTACTCTCGGAACTCGTCGCCGGCGACGAACCGCTTCCATTTGAAGACCGGGAGGTCCAGATTCGAGTCCCATTTCACCGTATAGGCGTCCTCGGTTCCCAGTGTTCGCACCGACATACGCTATCACTCTATCGGAAACTGACCCAAAACGCTGTGTGAACGATTGTCAATGTCGATAACTCGGGGCGTTCGTCGTGAGCGAGACGATGCGATGAGTTCGGCCGCCCGGCGAGCTACCGATGGGGGATCCGTTGAATCGAGTCACACGTAGTAGTGGCAGGTCCCCGTTCGTCGCGTGCCGCATGCTGAACCCTTTTCACTCGAAGCGACGAACCTGCTCTCGATGACAGACCTCGCGGACATCGACATGGAGTTCGTTCAGCTCGGCGGCACGGGCATCCGGACGAGCGAACTGCAGTTCGGCACGTGGCGATTCGGCAAGGAGACCGAGGAGGGCAACGTCGAGATCGGCGAGAAGCGCGCCCACAAGCTGCTGGACGCCTACGCGGAGGCCGGCGGACGCTATATCGACACCGCCGACGTGTACGGCGGCGGCGAGAGCGAGCGCTGGATCGGCGACTGGCTCGCCGACCGCGACCGTGAGCGCTACACGATCGCCTCCAAGATCTTCTGGCAGATCCGCGACGGCGACCCCAACAGCCGCGGCACGAACCGGAAGAACATCCGCCATCGGATCGACGCGTTGCTCGACCGCCTCGGCACCGACTACGTGGACGTGCTGTACATCCACCGCTGGGACGACCAGACGGACGCCCGAGAGATGATGAAGACGCTCAACGGCCTCGTCGAGGACGGAAAGGTCCACTACCTCGGTGCCTCGACGCTGCGACCCGACGCGTGGAAGGTCGCACGTGCAAACCAGATCGCTCGCAACGAGGGCTGGGAGCCGTTCTCGGTGCTTCAGCCGCGGTACAACCTCGTCGACCGCGAGATCGAGGGAGACTACCTCGAGATGGCACGCCACGAGGACCTCGCCGTCTGTCCGTGGAGCCCGCTCGGGCAGGGGTTCCTCACCGGGAAGTACACACGCGAGGAGGGGCTGACCGGCGAGTCGCGTGCTGCCGAATCCGGCCGCTTCGCGGACGCGTACCTCACTGAGGAGAACTTCGACGTACACGACGAGCTCGACGCCGTCGCCGAGGAGGTCGACGCCTCGCCCGCACAGACCGCCCTCGCGTGGCTGATGCATCGCGACGGCGTCACGGCGCCGATCGTCGGCGCCCGAACGACCGAGCAGTTGGAGGAGAACCTCGCGGCCGCGACCATCGACCTCTCCGAGGAGCAGGTCGACCGACTCACCGAGGCGAAGGGCGGCCCCTACGCCGGCCTGTGACCCGGATCGCGGAACTTCCTCGTCTCGACGATTTTGCTCGGTCGTGAGAACTCGCTGCACAAGTTACCTTACGTACCTAAGTTGAGATAGCTACCTATTCTTCCGTGTTCGGCCATCTCACGGGGTCTTTCGGGGACCGACGGCGACGTCGATAGTGACAGCGGCGACGACAACGATGGTGACAGCGGTGACCTACAGTTCGATCGCCGCCAGTTCCGACTCCAGTTCCGCGATCTCCTCGTTGTACGCCTCGACGAAGCCGCGGAACTTCGGGGCATACTTCCGCACGTCGGCCGCGGAGGGCGCCTCGTACTGCGAGAGGAGGTAGACGCCGCCGCTGCCGCCCGCACGGAGATACGAGACGCCGTCCCGGTCCCACTTCAACTCCCAGCGAGTGCCGTCGACGCGAGCGGCGTATGTCCCGTAGTCACCCCCCTCGTAGCGGTGCAGTTCGCCGGCCATCCGGTCGCAGGTGTCGCGAACGGCGTCGAGCACGCGGTCGCGTTCGGCGACCGCCGTCTCCGTCGTCCTCGCATCCGGGAACTCCGTGGACACGTCGTCGAGGACGCCCTCCAGCGAGGCGACGTAGTCGTTGAAGCCGCGAACGAACGCGTCGTAGTCCGCGAGCGCCGTCGCCAAGGGTTCGGGCTCCGGGTCGCGCTTCGTCGAGATCACGTACACGTCCGCGCCGCTCTTCGGCGAGAACAGGAGATACTCCAAGTCGCCGCCCTCGTATTTCACCGTCCACGTGCCGCGGTCGGTGTCGACGTCCCGGCTGCCGTAGTCGCCGCCCTGCAGCAGCGCCAGTTGGTAGGCAATCTGCCCTGCGTGCTCGCGGACCGCCTCGACTATCTCGTCGCGTCGGTCGGCGACCGCGTCCGCATCGGCGGGGTCGACCGGAGGCCAGTCAGTCACGGCTGTAGGTGACGCTGGCGAGGCATAACCACGCCGGTGTGGGTCGCCGGAACGGCGGTCCCGATCGGCGGTTCTCGTCCCGGCCGGATCAGCTGTGCGTGAAGATGTACGCCTGTCCGTCGTCGACGCCGACGCAGAGGTCCAACTGCTTCGAGAGATCCAGGCTCGTGGGATTCTGCTTGCAGACGACGAGGTCGTCGAACGGGTCGCCGCAGGCGGGACACGCGACCGCAACGGTGTTCTGGTACGACTTGATCGCGGCGTTGTCCTCACGCTTGGTCAGCGACGTGAGCAGTTCCTCCGTGTCGATGTCCATGCGAGTCGATACGAGCCCCACCTAATCAATCATCAGGACCGGACAGTCCGCAGGCACCGTTGCGCGCTCGATCGAGCGGCTCACACTCGCTCGATCACCGTCTCCGCGAACCGCGTCAGCTCCGCCTCGGGGTCGTCGCCGCCGGCGGGCGAGACGAGGACGTGGTCGACGCCCATCTCGTCGAGCCCGCGGAAGTACTCGACGAACCACTCCGCGCCGGCACAATAGCCGAGGTGACGCTGTTCAGGGTCCATTTCGGGATCGTCTGCGAGTTCGGTCCGAACCGCCATCGCGTACGGCTTGCCGCCGGCGGCCGCTCGCCAGTCGTCGAGGTACGACTCCAGCGTCGACTCCGGGAGGTGATAGAAGAACCAACCGTCGCCGCGGTCCGCGATCCACTCGATCGACTGCCGTGCGAATCCGGTCGGGAGCATCGGGATCGACTCGCCGACGGGCTTCGGGACCACGTCGAGGTCGCCGTCGAGTTCTCCCCACGAGCCGTCGACCTCCGGGAAGTCGTCGCTCCAGACCGTCCGCAGGAGGTCGATCGACTCGCGAAACCGCTCGCCGCGCTCGTCGATGTCGACGCCGAACGCCGGGAACTCCGGGTCGCGGTCGCCGGTAGCGACGCCCAGCACCAGCCGCCCGTCGGAGAGGTGGTCCACCGTCGCGGCGCTCTTGGCGACGTGCAGCGGGTGTCGCAGCGGGAGCACGACGCTCGCGGTACCGATCGCGATCTCGTCGGTGTGGGCGGCGACGTGGCCGAGCCACGGCCACGTGTCGTACGTCTGGCCCGCGTCGCCGAACCGCGGCCAGTACAGCGGCACGTCGCGTGCCCACAGCCCGTCGAACCCGACCGACTCGGCGTGGGCAGCCAGCGTCATCTCCTCGTGAACGGAGGGGCGCGACTCGCGAGCGTCAGTCAGGGGGAATCCTGTTCCGAACGTCAGATCGTCGCTGGCGAACAGACGGCCGTACCCGGGATGTTCACTCCAGTCTGTCACGCTCCACCGTCCGCTCCCGGGGCGTTTGGGGTTGGTGGTCCCGGACCCGGCGGAATGGGAACCGCATCCGAGGTGCCGGAAACCGAGCGACGATCGCCGGGACCCCGATCATGTCCCTCACCGCTCCGTCCTCGTGGCTCTGTTGAAATCATATTGGTCCGACACGATTCCCGCTGAAACAGCCCTTAGTTAGAGATGACTCACTTATTGACCCAAACCGCCAACCCACCGAGATAGTATCAGAAACTCGGCAGAAAAATATAGAGGACGGATGTAGTAGCCTACTATCCTTCGTTTCAGTGGTAAGCAAGTGGCCTGGCCGATAGGAAGGGTCTGACTTTCTATCAGAAATTTCAGACGAGAACCTGTGAAAGAGAATTCTAACCGTGGCGCTGATTCAGTACGTAATGACTTCTAATCCGTCGACGCCATAGAAATCAGTGTCATTCGAAATAACGGGTTCATCCAGTAGAAGCCCATGTGCGGCGACAACGGAATCTGCCCCGTCGAGTTTCGCTGCTGAATCGGACTTGATGTGATTCCCATTCAACTCACCCGCCCGGCGAGCTACTTGAGGGGTCAGATCCAACTTGGATCGACTCGCAATAAGTCGATCGTAGAGCATCCGCAGCTGCTCGGCCGTTTCGGGGTCAGCTGCGTTCCCGATTCCAGTATACGCCTCCCAGATGACAGCGGTTGGGATTCGGATCGGCTTCTCCTGTTCTTCAAGTTCTAGTGCTTTCATTCTCGCGTTCTCGTTCCGATCAACGAGTGCCCCGAGATACTGTGTATCCAGAATCATTCGTGCGTGGGTGACGTCGCACCCACGGCTCCGTCTGTCGCCTCCTCGACACTGAAATTCAGGTCAAGTTCGGCAGCGTCGTCCGCAAAGTCTGTAAGAGAGTATCCGCCAACGAGCCGGTCAAGCGTCTCGGAGAGGGTTTCTCCCTCCTTATTCTCGCTTTTCACCCGTGCGTAAAGGTCCTCGCTGATCCGGATCTGTTTCGTTCCCATATACGCCCGTTGACGCCGTTGACAGTTCAACCTACCGCCACGCGTTAGAGCTGGCTTCTGTATCGACCGATTCAGCCGTCTATCTCAAAACGTGAAGCCCGTGGCCGAGACGCACCCTGAATGCAGCAGATTCGCGTGAAATCAACAAAATCTGTCAAAATCTACGGCGATACATTCGCTGTTCTGTCAACCGGCAGGTTCAGCAGGACAGTTGTCGAACTATTAGGATTTCTACAGAGCTGTCCCCGTTACGTCGCCTCGAACGTCGCCACGATCCCGGCGTGATCCGAGGGCCACACTGAGCCGCTCCGGCCGTCGCTGTCACCGTTGCTGTCGCCGTCGACCCGGACGCGGTCGGTTCGCCTGTGGTTCACCCGGCTGACGTCCGTGGCCCGAAGGTCGCCCCGTCGGAGGACCGCGTCGATCCGTCTGCTCAACTGCGACCGATCGTTGCGGAGGTCCGGCGACTGGCAGCACGTGTTGCCCTTCGCTTGGGGATTGACCCGGTCATAAGAATCGGTGAAGCTGTCGGTGAGCATGTCGTACGCGGCGGGCTCGTACCCCGGGCCGCTGTTGAGGTCACCACAAAGGACGACGGGGTTCGATCCCCGGAGACCGTCGAGCAGCTCGCGCGCCTGCACGACGCGGAGGAACGACGACACCGACTCCAGATGCGTCGAGACCGCTGTGAACTCGGCCCCGTCCGTCGCGACATCGGCCCGCGCGTATCCCCGGCGGAGTGCGACCTCCTGCTCGGTGCCCGGAACCGTCAGCGAGAGGTCCATATCGTAGGACTTCGTGACGACGTCGTTCACGTCGACGCCGGCCCGCACGAGGAGCGCGTTCCTGTCGGTGACGCGCAGGTCGACCGACCCGTCGTTGGTCTCAGCGGGGAGTTCCGCGTCGGAGGTGGCCGTCACCGCCGCGCGATCGTATCGGAGGCCTCGCGCCTCCAGCGCCCGCTCGACTTCCGCGAGGAGGTCGACGACCTCGGTGGAGGCGCGGTCCCCACCAGTCGACGCGAAGTCACCCGGCTCCTGTTTCCTGAACAGCGACGCCTCCTGCAGCGCGACCACGTCGGCGTCCGTTGCCGCCACCGCCGCGGCGACGGCGTCCGCCCGCGCCCGGTACTCCGCGGGCTCGATCTCGGTCAGGAACTGGCCGACGATACGGCGAAGCTGCCGATACGAGGACGCACCGAGCAGCCTCGAGTAGTCGAGTCCGAGATAGACGTTCTGTGTCAGCACAGTCGTTTGCGGTGGCGTCGCCGCCCGGCCTACCGGCAGACCGCTCCCCGCGACGGCGGCCCCTACCGCTCCCGTCAGTCCCTGGAGGACGGCCCGACGGGTCGACCCCGGGTCCGGTTCGCTTGACTCGTATGGACTCACACCGGTCGCTCGAACCTGAGTCGCTTCGTTATACGGAGAGAATTTGTCCGTAGTGGATCGGTATCATCGGCAATGTAGAGAGTCGAGTTCCGTTGTGAGTGTCGCGGGGGGGTCGGTCTTTCGGCGGGTGATGGGTCGACCGCGTGTACGAGAGTACAGACTGGGTATGGTCGACGATTGGCTCTGCCGAGGGCCGACGACGGAGAACTCGGTGACTCCCGGTCGACGTACAAACGTCAAGTGCCTCCCTCGCGGACACCCGGTATGGCCGACGTGGACATCGACGACGTGGACAAGGCGATCCTGTACGCACTCCAGGAGGACGCTCGAAACATGTCGTCCGGAGACATCGCGGAGCGAACGGGTACCTCGGACAGTACTGTCCGCAAGCGTATCCAGCGTCTCCAGTCGGACGGCGTGATCAAGGGATACAGCGCAAGCGTCGACTATCAGAAATCGGGCTATCCGCTCCGAATGTTGCTCTACTGTACCGCGACGATCTCCGAACGTGGCGACCTGATCCCCGATATCCTCGGAATAGACGGCGTTGTATCGGTCCAGGAGCTGGTCACCGGTGAACAGAACCTCCTCGTGACTGTCGTCGGCGAGACGGACAGCGAGGTCACGCCCGTCGCACAGGAGCTGATCGATATGGGACTCACCGTCGCCGACGAGGTCCTCGTGCGAACCCACGAGACGACCCCGTTCGGCGAGTTCGACGCCACCGATCGGACGACGGACGACGCCTAGACGACGACCCGCTCGACGTCCAGTTCGGTCGCGCGCCGGACGACCGCCTCGACCGGATCAACCGAGTCGGCCAGGTTGTCCGAATCCCCGTCGAGGACGATGAACGCGGCACGCCGGCCCGGGGCGATAACGCCACAGTCGAGTCCGGCGATCTCAGCGCCGGCCACGGTAGCCATCCGTAGCACTTCCCGGGCAGTCACGTCGAACCGTTTCGCTGTGTACGCCATTTCCCGAAACATCGACGGAGGGTTCAGCATCACGTTGTCTGTCCCGAGCGCGACAGTCGTGTGATCGAGTAACTCCCGGATCGGTGGCGTTCCGACGTCGAGCACGGTGTTCGCTCTCGGGCAGACCGCGATCGGCACCGACCGTTCCTCGACCCGTTCGAGATGCTCCCGTTCCGCGTGCACCATGTGGACGAGGAGTTCCGGCTCCAGATCGAGCGCCGGGTGGATGTCCGTCGCGTCGGGTTCGCCGGCATGGATGGCGAATGGGACGCCCCGCTCCCGGCAAGCCGCACGTTGGTCGGCGAAGTCGTTGTCGTTCGCCCCGGACGCGCCGTATCCGTCGGCGACATCGAGCACGGAGCTATCGCCGCTGCCGAACACGAACGGGTCGATGTCCAGCGGCGTTGCGGCCTCGCGAAGCGCGCGGGCTCCGGGCGTCCCCGACTCGCGGAAGTCGAGACAGGAGACCGTCCCGGTTCGCTGCATGAATCGGAGCGTCCGGCGCATCGCCGTCACGAGCTCGGACCGATCGGCCGCGTCCAGTCGTCGGTGTTTCAGGCTCCCCGGCGGCGCCACGGCCTCCTCGAGCCCGAGGCCGACGGCCGCTTCCTTCGCGACGGAATCGCCCAAGTGCGTGTGTGCGTTAACGAACGCCGGCAGTACGATGTCGGTCGACGTCGTTCCCGTCTCCTCGACGGACTCGATCCGCCCGTCCTCGACGACGACCCGTCCACGGACCGGTTCGAACGACCGCCCGGCGAGAACAGTCCCCGAGAGTTCCTCCATGCCGATACACCCGAGTCGAATAACGATATGGGTTCCTGAATCAACAGCGCGAACGGTCCGGTAACCGCCTCGGGGTTCGAAGCGTCATGTCCGAGGGGTCGATGGAGAGTTCCCCGGACGGACGGTCGCGCCCGGACGGAGCTCTCCTGTGGTAGCCTCGGTAGCGAACGAAGAGTACCGCCCTCGAAACCATAATGTTCTATAATACAAGATATTCGAACGTTTTGTGAGTATAGAAGGGATTATTAGGCAATCTGTTCTCATGGGGCGTAGAGACGAACGAGAACGGGATCCGGTCCCGTCTCGGTCGCTCGGATGGATCAGACGATGTCAGGACGGAGTTCGAAACCGACGGTCGGAGCGCTGCCGGACACGACGGTGGAATCGCCGTTCGTGCCCGTTGTACTGACGTGGGTGGTGTGGTCGCTGTTCGCGGCCAGCGTCGCGCTTCTCATCGCTCGATCCCGGATCGGCGGACCGTGGGAGGTCCCCGGCGTGATCGCCGTCGACGGGCTGACCGTTCTGATGTGGGTGGTCGTGACCTTCTTCAGCGGTATCGTCCACAGCTACTCCCGCCGGTACATGGCCGGCAGCGAACATGTGACGAAGTTCTTCGCCACGATGTTCGCCTTCACGGCGTCCGTCATGGCACTGGTCGCGGCCGACCACGTCGCCCTGTTCGGACTCCTCTGGCTGGCGATGGGGCTGGCAATGGCGACCCTCATCGGAACCGTCAGCGGCTGGAACCAAGCGCGGGCGGCCGCCGGCGTCGCGCGAAGGTACTTCCTCGCCAGCAGCGCGCTCCTCGGTGTCGCGCTGACGTCGCTGTGGTGGGCGACCGGGTCGACGACGATCTCCGGGATCGGTGCGGCCGCCGACACGCTCGGCGGCCCAGTGTGGCTCGTCGCCGCCGGCGCGCTCGTGATCGCGGCGATGATCCAGTCCGCCCTGATCCCGTTCCACGGCTGGCTGCTCTCCTCGATGACCGCACCGACCCCCGCGTCGGCGCTGATGCACGCCGGGTTCGTCAACGCCGGCGGCGTCCTGCTGACCCGCTTCGCCCCGGTCATCACGGTCGACTCCACGCTCATGCTCGCGGTGGTCGCCGTCGGCGCGGCCAGCGCGAGCGGCGGGAAGCTGCTGAAGTCGGTCCAGACGGACGTCAAGGGCAAACTCGGCTGTTCGACGGTCGGCCAGATGGGCTTCATGATACTGCAGGTCGGCCTCGGCTTCTTCGGGGCCGCGATCACCCACCTCGTCCTTCACGGGTTCTACAAGGCCTACCAGTTCCTCAGTTCGGGCGAACAGGTCGAACACACGAGCCCGAGTGAGACGACCGAGCACACGATCGGCGGCATCACGGATGTCCGTGGCCTCGTCGTGGCGTTGCTGACTGGTCTCGGCGGCGGCGTGGTGTTCACGGTGGTGACCGGAAAGGGGGCAACCGTCGACAGCGGCCTCCTGTTGACGTTCTTCGTCGTCTTCACTACGCTGCACGCCGCTCGCAGCGCGGTTCAACACACCTCGCTTTCGCGGACGGCCCGCTACGGGGCCGTCCCGCTGGTCTTCTTCCCGGCCATCCTCGTCTACGCCGTCGTGTACGAGGGCGTCACGGGGCTTCTGGCGGTCGGCACGGCGACGACCGAGTTGACCCTGCTCCACGGTGTCATCGCAGTCGGTTTCGTCGCCATCTACGTGGCCATCGAGACCGGCGTTCATGAACACAGCCAGCGTCTGTACGTGGCACTGCTGAACGCGACTCAACCGTCGTCGGCGACGGTCCTGACATCCACGGAGGAGTACAATGAGTACTGAACCCGCCATCCGCGACAGTATCGACGACGCGGCGACCACCGTCGGCTCCCTCTGGCCCATCCACTCGTTCGTGACGGCCAATCCCCTCTCGGGATTCGAGGACGAACCGTTCGACGAGGCGATCGAACAGGCGACGGCACTGCTGGGCGGCCGTGGGTACCCCAGCGCCGAGACGTTCGCGACGGCGCTGGATCGCGGGCAGATCGATCCGGAGATTCTCGAGGCGGAACTCGTCGATGCGGGATTCGAGGACTCCCCCGAGACGCTCCTCGATCGGATGGCCGACGCCAGCGACACCACATCCGCCGAGGACGGTGTCGCCGCCGCCGACGGGGCCGGTGACGCGGACGCGGTCCCAGCCCACGTCGATCGGGTGCTGACGAAGTGGCTGTCGGCGTTCCTGGAGGAGGGCAGCGCCCACTGGTCGATGCCGAACCGCGAGGCGGGGTTCTACGCCGCCTTCCGTGGAGTGGCCGACCACGACGGCGATATCCCTGACGACGGGATCATGGCCGACCTCCCCGAGACACCGATCGAGACCATCGAGACGGTGCTGAAGCCGTATTCGGAGCGCGAGTGGGAATCCATCTTCGAGGAGCAACTGGCCGCCCTCCCGGGCTGGACGGGGTTCATCAAGCGTCGTGTCGACGACGGGGGCGAGTGGCAGTCGACGTACCCGATCTCGTTGGAAGGATACCTCGCGGCGCGTCTGGCACTCTTGGATGCCGTCGGCGGCGACCTCGATCCCTCGGGGAACGATGTCGTCGACGCCGAGCCCGGCGACGAACCCGCTCCGGCGTTCCTGCGCGCGTGGGAGGCAACCTATCGCAGTGAACTCGTTGAGACCGTCGCCGCGCAGAGCCGGTCGATGACCGACGGAGATACCTCGGAGCGCCCGGACGCGCAAATGGTTTTCTGTATCGACACCCGCTCGGAGGTCATCCGTCGCCACATCGAGGCGAGTGGCGACTACGAGACCCACGGATACGCCGGCTTCTTCGGTATCCCGATGGAGTATCGGGGATACGACGCCGACGAGTCGGTCGACGCCTGCCCACCGATCCTCGATCCCCAGTACTACATCACCGAGTTCTCGATCGACGACGAGACGAAGGAACGCTACGACCGGTGGTCGGGTATCCGCGATGCCGCCGACGAAGTCATCGAGATGTTGGAGGCCAACGCCGCCACGGCCTACGGCTACGTCGAGACTGCCGGGAGCGGCTACGCCCTCTCGCTGGCCGCCCGGACGCTCGTTCCCGGGCGCGTCCGCGACCTGTTCGACACGACCGCCGGGCTGGTACCCGACAGTCACGAGTTCTGTCGCCCGTTCGTCGACCACCAACACACGTACTCCGGCGACCTCCCGGTGGGGTTGACCACCGAGGAGAAGGTCGAGTATGCCGCCACCGCCTTCGAGTTGATGGGCTGGGAGGAGTTCGGTCGGCTCGTCGTCTTCGCGGGCCACGCGAGCGAGACGGCCAACAACCCCTACGGATCGAGCTTGGACTGCGGTGCCTGTGCCGGTAACCCGGGCGGCCCGAACGCCCGCGTGATGGCGGCGGTTTGCAACGACGCCGAGGTCAAAACCCAACTCCGCGAGCGCGGCTTCGATGTTCCCGACGACACCGTCTTCCTCGCCGGCCAACACAACACGACGACCGACGAGGTCGAACTCTACGCTACCGACGTGCCCGAGAGCCACGCGGACGACCTCGACCAGTTGCGTTCCGACCTCGAAAGCGCCCGCGAGAACGCGGCCGCCGAGCGCGCCGAAACGATGGGATCCGACGGTTCGAGGGCCGTCGGGGAGACGAATCGGCGCGCTGCGGACTGGGCCGAGACGCGTCCCGAGTGGGGACTGGCCGGCAACGCCGGCTTTGTCGTCGGTCCCCGCGAGTTGACCGAGGACGTCGACCTCGACGGCCGCGCGTTCCTCCACTCGTACGACTGGTCGACCGACCCTGACGGCGACGCGCTGGAGGGAATCCTCACCGGGCCGCTCGTCGTCACCCAGTGGATCAATAGCCAGTACTACTTCTCGACGGTCGACAACGCGGTCTACGGGAGCGGTTCGAAGGTGACGCAGAACCCCGTCGGAAACGTCGGCGTCTATCAGGGCAACGGGGGCGATCTGATGACCGGGCTCCCGCTGCAGTCCCTGATGGCCGCTGACGACGAGCCATTCCATCAACCGCTCCGTCTCTCGACTGTCGTCCACGCGCCAGTCGACCGCGTGACCGGCGTCCTTGCTGACCACGAGGAGCTGACCCAATTACTCGACAACGACTGGCTCTCCCTGACGGTCGTCGATCCGACACGGGATCACCGAGCGTTCCACTACGAGGAGGAGCTGGAGTGGGTGTCGGGACACGAGCTGCTCGAATCCCCACCCGAAAGACCGGTCGCTCCCGCCGCCGGGGACGACTAACCGGGGTCCCTCATCTACCGGAACGGAAGTTCCGGGACCCGGACGACAAGTTCCAGAGGATGGTCGGAACGTCCGTGAGTTCGATCGCCGAACGGCTCGGGTTACCACGGACTCCTGTCAAACCAAGCGTGCGCTTTCCACGTGCCCGACCACGATCTTCGTATATCGAATGAGGGTGTATCGATTTCACCCCTCGTCGGTATCCGAACGGACCCCTCGGGCCTCCAGCACCTTGTCGGCGACCTCTTCGGCGTGATCGGCGAGCACTCGCAGCGCCGCGTCGTGGAGCTCTCGCTTCGAGGCGTCCCTGACGTCGTGACGGCGCAACGTCGGCTCGACGTCGATCGCGAGCGCGTCCTCGAACACGTCCCACGCACCCTGTCGCGCGTACAGCGGCCGCTGTTTCGCCTTCTCGAATCCGAACGCCGGCTTCGAAGTCACCGCGGTGTCGTCCTCGTCACCGCCGGGCGTCCCGGTGGCCGAACCGTCCGTACGGTCCGAATCGGGGTCCCCGGTTCGCGGGGTCGTATCGGCGTCGACATCGGTGGACATCGGTCCGGCGTCCGACGCATCCGGTCCGTCGAGATCCTCGGTCTCGTCCCGCGTATCCGACGTGTCGCTCTCGGCCTGTTCGATCTGTTCGATCTGTTCCTCCTGTTCGGCCTGCTCAGCCTGTTCGGCCTGATCGAGGTCGTCGAACGCCATCAGACCGTCACCTCGCGTTCACGGACCACCCCGCCAGTCTCGACGATCGCGGCCAACTCGCCGTAACAGGAGAGTTGGTCGCAGCTGTCGTCGTAGTCCCGAAGCGGCAGTCCCGCGTCGTTGGCGTCGTCGATGGCCGATCGATACCGGATCCCGGGCAGCGGCCCGTCGTATGACCCGTCGTCGATGGCCGCCCAGTCGTCCTCGGATATCCGGCAGAAGTTCGGAACGACGGAGTCGGCGATCCCCATCGAGTTGATCTCCTCAAGCAGCGCACGGTCCCGGCGATCCTGATCCAGCCGCTGTGACAGTCCCGACGGGACGACCGCGAGGATGTCCAGCTCGAAGTACTGCCGTGCCTCCTTGACCAGTCGATTGACGGTGTTGTAAATGCCGGAATCGTACCCGGTCTCCGGACGCACGGGAATGATCAGGTTGTTGGTCGCGTACAGGGCGTTCTCGTTGAGTTTCCCCTGGTTCGCGGGGCAGTCGACGACGATGTAGTCGTACTCGTCGCCGAGAAGGGGTTCGACGACGCGGGCATCCAGCCTCGTCGATCCGCCCATCGCGTTCTTCAACTGGGTCTGGACGTCCTCGAGGTCCCGATGCGCCGGGAGCAGGTCGAGCCCGTCGACGACGGAGACGATCGCCTCTGTCGGATCCCCGTCGTCGAGGAGTACCTCATGGACGTGGTTCGTCTCGGCCTCGTACTGTTCGGTGAAGCCGAGATTCTGTGTCATGTGTCCGTTGTCGTCGAGGTCGATGACCAGGGCGGACTCGTTCCTGTGTGCCAGTTCGCGCGCGAGGTTTATCGCCGTCGTCGTCTTCGCGAATCCGCCCTTGAGGACGCCGACCGCGACGGCACGCGGTTGTGTGTCGTGTTCGGACATGGTGGGTCGTTCGTCGATTACCGGCCGACGGTGTCGTGCCGTGACAGCTCCTGAGCGAGGTAGTTCAGCTCGCTCACGATAGCTACCTATTGTGCGGTAGGTGTCTGTGTTGTCGTCTCAATGCTGTCCGGTGTAGTCGGTTCCCGTCGAACCAGCCGGTTCTCGAGTCGTATCAGGGAGTATCGGCCCATCCTACAAGAAGGTACGCAAGACATCTGAACCAGATAATATAGGTACCTCACCTAAGCCACCTACCTTAGCTAAGTTCGCTGAGATAGGTACGCTATCTGCGGTTGGTATGGTAGGTGGTGTAGCGATTCCAGAACCGAGAGACTGATCCGTTCGGGCAGTTCGCCTCTGCAGCTATCCTAACTATTTCTACTATCTCAGGTACCTTAGCTACCTTAGCTCAGAGAGACACTGGAGAATAGTTTCCAGGTATGGATATTGTAGCTGCTCGGGAATCGAACATGTGGTTCGAATGGAACGGGTTCCAACTGACGGTCAGGATTCGGACGTCTCGGTTCGCACCCCTCCGACATCGGATCGCAGTTAGGCAGTCAACGATTCCGCTCTCGATACTCCGTGGTCAGATCGTCATCGACGCTATGGACACGGGGCCGACCGGAGGTTTGGTGTCGAACAGGGCCCCCCTCGGATCAGGAGCTGAAAGAACTCACGGGGGTGCATGGAGTCATGGCTCATCAGTGGACCGATGACATCCGCGATCGATTCGCGCATGTAGCGGTGGAACCTCCGCTGGCGATCCTGGTTTGCGTTCGAGGTGTGTGGTCAGATAGGATCGTTCGCTGTTTCGATGGAGTCGTTGAGGGCAAACCCTGGAGGTGTTAAGAACGAACCATGTCGCCGTCGATGTCGTTCTCACTTACGCGCCCACCCCGAAGGCCCGTGAGGCGGTTTCTGCTGTTTGACCGGATTGTTGCGATCCTCAGAGATAGTGTTCGACCAAGGTCACGTTAGTTCGAACCACGGTGGCCGCTGTGCCACCCGCCCATGTACCTCATTTCGATATATCATTGCGGCGCGACCGAGCCTATCGCATACGCGCCAGATATGGAAAGCTTCGTCACCGAGCCGCCGACAACGGATATCGACCTCTTCGTTTGTGAGGGATCACCCTTCGTCGGTCACAACCACCTCCCGGCAGACAGACTGGAAGCCACAATAGCGGATCTTGACGCTGAGAGAACCGTCCTCGTTAACGCTAGTGAACATGCACGTCGTGAACACACTGTCGAATTAGAGGAGCATGCGGACGCTATCGGTTGTGAACTGAGCGTGGACTTCAACGAGTACACTATACCGTAGCCGCAGGTTTCAATTTCCTCAGCGAGAGCTCGACCGGTAAGTGAGCTCACCAAGTTAGTAGAACTTCCAGTCTTCTAGTCCGCTATTCTGTGAGATCTCATCACCGCGGTAGAGCTAGGGGCTCGCGAAAGCTAAGAGCAGATAGTCTCGGTGGCGAGTGTATCAGCGATCGATTTGCCGAACCCACAACCCGAGTCCGCCTAGTATAACTCCCGCCACTGCCCGCCAGAGAACTCGCGTAGCCGTGCCTACCAACGGCTCTGTGCTACCTCGCGCTCCGTTCCAATACAGTTCGAGTAGGAACAGACCGATCAGTATCACTCCAACCCCATAGAGACTGGCTGCGATCGTCTCTTTAGCTGTCGATCGGGTGTAGAGAACTGTAGCCAAACCCACAGCGAGTAGAGGGATAAGGATCCCGTAGTTGGCGATGAGATCGAACAGTATTGCGAATACCGTCGGAACGCCGACGATCACGAGTAGACGACGACGCCTGGTCTCCGCCACGAACTCAACGACGTGGTTGACGATAGTCCGTGGACGCTTGTTCATATGTCTCCACGGTGCTTTGTGGGCAAATCTCTTCGCTACGTGCGCAGACCCACTTCGCAGAATCGGTCTTCTGTTTCTGTACCCACCTATCGCCGCAGTAATCTCAGAGTCCCGCGAGGGGGACAGTGTAGGTTCTACTGAGATCACTCGGTTTTCAGCCGAGTCACCTGAGACGAACCGACGGACGGGTATTGAGAGGTTCTACCATGCGCTTGTGGCTGACGTATCCGTCGTCGGAACGATCAAGTACTCGATTGATCACCTCCATCGCGTTCACTAGTTTCCTATCGGCGTCCTCGCGACAGCAAGCGGTATCGAATCTATCCGTCGTCTCGAATTCATACATCCCCGTCGTCAGCCCGAGTACCCATCTCGGATCGACGTTGTTCTGACCGCCGGAGCAGATTCGCTTGCCAGAAACTCGGACGGCCTTTGTCTCGGCCCCGTACTCGGCCAGCCGCTTGTACTCGATCCGTGAATCAGTCTGTTCAGTGACGGTCCACGATACCGGGAGCAATTCGGTGGTACGTTCGTACACTGTATTGCTCAGGCGGAGGGACTAGTCACCCTACCAGTCAAGGCGTTCAGTTCTTCCGACCCACAGTGGCAGCCACTGATCCCAATGATACTCACCCGCCCGTCCTCCCACATCCACGCTGTATAGGCTGAGTTGCACCCATTGCACCGAACAATGACTCGCTCCTTCTCCGCTTTGAACGCTCCCGGCATTATACTCTCCCGTTACGTGCGGGTTCGGAGACCCACGGTCTGTAACTCATCATTTATCCTGCCTGGATGACTTGCTGTGAATCCCTGTCGTACTCGAGTACACCCAATTCGTCCATCTTTGGGAAGTGATTGTGGTGGAGAGAGATCTCCACGTGTGTTACGTTCTCCTCGTCGGGGTGATCAGTATCGACTTCTCGGCCAGCGATCTCCGCAGCCACATTTCCAAGATCCATGGGGGGAGACCGTTCATCGAGGGCAGCTAGTGCCAAGCGCCGTCGCTCGGATCGCAGGACGTCATATGTGTCGTCGTCTGTCAGTCCGCGCAGGCTCCGCGCGGTCGTTTGGAAATTCATGGCTGTGGGTGTCATGATCGTTTTGTCACACGGGGTGGCTGGCAACGTGTTGGCTGAGTGGTTGACTGCCTGTTTCTACAGAATGGTTCGATGGAAATGAAGCTACGACCTATCAGATTAGGCAGTTCTACGTATCGCGGTAAAACAGAGATTAGAGCCCTCTATTGACATCATATCCAAGCATTAGTAGAATAATTACCAGCTGAATATACAAAGCCCTCAGCCGCACTTCCATCAACGGAAATCGATAACATTGCGATGTCGGTTGGTTAAGACGAACCACAGACCGCTACGTACAGGGCAACCACCGACCCCCGAGTCAGACAGGAAGCCCCCGTTTGTAGACCACCCAGTACGAGAGCGGAATCGTTACCAGCAGGATGACTGGAACGGTGAGCAGCTGCGTGAACGGGTCAGGAGGAGTGAGCATGGCCCCTATGGCAAAACCGAGGCTCACCAACAATACAGCGAATATCAGGAACCGAATCAACAACGGGTTGTTCATACCTGCCGGGTACACCTTTACCGCTATTAATCTCGTCCACCTCGTTGAATACGCTATCTCTGTGAGATCTCATCCCTGTGTTCGTCATGTCCGCTCTGTACCAAGGAATTCAGTATCGAATCCCCCAATGTCCACCGAGAACGCCCGTTTCGTCCCCGAGACCGAGCCGGAGAGTCCGGGCACCGACCCGAACGGACGTGCGCGGAGTCGAGTCGGCGATAACCGACTCGCAGTCACCGACACTCACCGACGAAACCGTGTTCAGTGATCGGAGCCCACGTTCGCCTCGCACGATCCGCGCTGGGATCGGGTCACTCCAAGAGTCTCAGCGGTCCCCCAACTCGATCCCCCGATCCCGTACGGCCGTGACGAATGCTGCCGTCGCCGCCGGTGAGTTGCCCGCGTCGTGGAACAGCAGGATGCCGACGTTCAATTCACGGGCTAGCGTCCGCACGGACTTTGAGACGGTGTCGGCTGGTGCTGCATCGTTCGCGACGTTTGTTTCGTGGAGTCGGTCGTATGCCTGGACGATCCCACACTCGACGTCGGCGACCCTTCGATTCGTGTGGCCTTTCGCTTCGACGACCACCAGCGGCGGATCTCACCGAGGCGGTCCACGGTCAGTAACTCGTCACTTAGCAGTCGAATGCCGACGAGGTCGGGGTAGCTGGAGCCGACGCGGACGTTGGACGTGGTTGAAGGGCGCCAGTTCGTCCGTGATGGCCGAATCGATGGACTCGTGAGCGAGCCACTGGTCGGACGAGAACTATGTATCGACGACTACGTACTCGTCTTCGGCGTCGGCGGGGAACAGGCAGCGCTTCGTGTGCGCCAGCACGCGCGGTTCCGACATCGGCAACGCCGCACTTGCCATGACGGTAGAATGCTATCACCAACTCATGAAGACGGTGTACCTCGCTGAGGAGAAGTTGTAAGTCATTATCGCGGTAATCATTATTTAGAGTATGACCTTTTACGACCGCACGGTGAACTCGACGCCCTCGAAACGGCGTTCGAATCACCGAAGCATGACTTCTACGTAGTCTACGGTCGCCGCCGCGTCGGAAAGACGGAACTCCTCAAAGAGTTCTGTACCGGCCGGCCGCACATCTACTTCCTCGCGTCCCAGGAGGCTGAAAATCGACAGCGTGAGAAGTTCGTTGAGAAGGTTGCTGATTACTTCGACGACCGCGTCCCCCGCATTGACGGCTGGGACGAGGCCTTTGACTACTCTCGGCGACAAACTCGCTATTGAACGACACGTCGTCGTCATCGACGAGTTCCCCTACCTAGTCGATGAGAACGACTCGCTTCCGTCCTACCTCCAGTCCTTCGTTGATGAGCAACTCTAAGATACGGACTCGATGCTGGTACTATGTGGCTCCAGCGTGAGTACGATGGAGTCGGAGGTACTCGGCTACGAGGGCCCGTTGTATGGTCGGCGAACGGGGCAGATCGACGTGCAGCCCTTCTCATTCCAGCAAGCCCGAGACGTAATCGCATACGATATCGAGGACGCGATCCGGTCGTTCGCGGTCACAGGTGGAACGCCGATGTATCTCACACTCATCGACTATGACCGATCCCTCGATGAGAACATCAGAACACAGATCCTCTCGCCGACAGCCGTACTCTACAACGAACCCGAGTTCCTGCTCCGGACTGAGCTGCGCAATCCTGCCCGATACATGAGCATCCTCGAGGCTGTCGCTACCGGGCATACGACCCCCAACGAGATCGCCGGTACTACCGGAATCGGTTCCGGTCCCTTATCGAAGTACCTCCAAACGCTCCGGCGTCTGCGTCTCATCGACCGCGACGTTCCTGTGACTGCTTCGGCAAAGCAGTCGAAGCGGTCGCGGTACCGGGTTGCCGACGAGCTCCTTCGGTTCTGGTTCCGTTTCGTCGAACCGAATCGCTCCAGTATCGAAGAGGCCCCAGAAATCGTCTACGAGGGGACAATCGAACCAAATTTCCCCGATCACGTCGCAACGACATTTGAGGATATTTGTCAAGAAGGCGTGTGGGAAGCGATCCGGCGTAGCGAACTTGGACCGTACGCTGAGGTTGGGCGGTGGTGGTACGGAGAAGACGAAATCGACATCGTCGGACTTGCTCCAGACGATGATCGTATTCTGCTCGCCGAGTGCAAATGGACGACTGAACCGGTCGGCCACTCACTCGTCAGCTCGCTGCGTGACAAAGCGGACCGCGTCCTGTGGGGACCACCTACTCGGGACGAAGAGTTCGCCCTCTTCTCAAGGAGTGGTTTCGCCGAGGGGATTGCCGATCAACTCAACGACAACTGGTCTCTGTTCAGCCCTGAGGACCTAAAGACATTGTTTCTTACTGACAATTAGACAAAATAAAATGCAATGATTTTGAATGGACGACGAGCGAACCGACTGCGATACCCTTACTGGTTCGTTAACGTGTCTGCCAGGTCAAATTGCGGTCTGACATCCGATCTCACGTAGGTTTCGAGTGTTTTCTGAAGCGTCTGCGGACGAACATTCCGAGAGTCAAACTGGTCACCTGGGATGAGTATCACGTCGGTGTCCCGCTCGCGGGCCTGCGAGAGGAAATGATGGAAGCTGAGGCCAGCGTCTGTCTCCCGCTGCTTGAGTCCGTACTGTCGGCGACCGAGGTGGATGTCTGCTCAGTAGTGACCTGAAGGGTGAATTCTGCAGAATCTCTGTGTTTGTTTCGAACGGAAATATAGGAAGTACCGATGAGTAGGGGTGCTTATCGCTCAGACGTGACGCACAGGACGACAAGTGCCAGTCCAGCAGATGTCGCCGACAACGTTTCCCAGCTCCCTGTCTTCGCCGCATGATAGGTGGCTGTACAAACCGTTAAGATACCTACCAGAGACACGGCTATCCCCACTTTCTCGTCAACAACGTGTTTCGGTACCGAATATACACTCATGAAATGAAGTTTTTATGTGTTTGACTTTAAATATTCTACTTTCTCTTCGGCGTCTGCCAAGTCCCTCGTCTAGTCTTAGCAATTCGCAGGTCGCTGTGTCTACTGCGACGGTGAGATGTTACATAGGTACAAGATCAGAATCCACTGCTTAGTAGACCAGCGAATTGGTCGAGTCTCAAGTGTGGATGAACAATTCAACGACTATATAAACGGGTATTCCTCCGTCTCAACCCAATATCACGGAGAGCGTTCGGTTAATCGCGACAGTGATTGATAGACGGACCAAGGTCTTCGCCTCATCGTTCGAGTCTGTGATCCCCGAGCCACGGTGGTCGACTGCGGTGTCGATTCGATTTCCGACGGCGGTAACACGGGTGTAACTGGGTGACGTGAACGCCCGGAAACGGGTAAGTCGTCTCGGGTCGTAGTCGTCCTTGAGAACTCCTATCCAACCGCTGTCCGACACCGGACGGCGGACATTCGAATCAATGACCGGAACCCATCAGACGCAATCGACGACGGAATCGACCGAGAACGGAGCGGCGACGACGGAGGCGACCACCGATACGTCCGCATCGGACTCCGAACCGTTCGCGGATCTCCCGCCGAGTGCGAAGCTCGTACACTTCGTTCTCGACCGTGACGACGAGCGGACTCAGACCCAGCTTGTCGACGAAACCGCACTGTCAGCACGCACCGTTCGAACGGCACTCGGTCGACTCGAGGACGCCGGGTTGGTCGACGAGTCGATCTGTCTTCGCGACGCTCGGAAGCGCGTGTACTCGCTGACCGACGCCGGGGCAACTGTCGGCGACGGATCGGAAGTCGAACTCGAGGCGTGAACGGTACCGAGGTCTGACCGGCCCCCGGTTCGTGCGGTCGATTCAGGGCGCTATTGGCCAGTCTTTCGGAACGGTTCCGGTAGCTTGACCTGTGGCAAGTAGCCGCGAAGCGATCGCGGGACCCTCGAGTCTATTTACTTCGCAGAGAGCATATGAACGAACACACCACCGTACGTCGATCGGGCAGTACTCGGGCGGTTATCGGGGACCCGTTACGCTTCGTCGGCCATCCCGCCGAAGACTGCCTCCGCGTCGCTCGGGACGTCGAAGTCGTGGTAGTGTTCGCCCTTCTCCTTCGAGAGGATATTGAGTGCCGCGGCGGCGCCGTCGCCGGCGGAGATGACCGCCTGCCACTCCTCGATGCGAACCATCGCACCCGTCGCGTAGGCGCCGTCGACGCTCGTCTCCATGGTCACGTCGACGTCGACGACGTCGCCGTCGAACGCACACCCGAGCGACTCCGCGAGATCGCGGTTCGCGCCGGTCGCGAGCACGAGATACCGTCCCTCGACCGCGTCCCCGTCGGTGGCGACGTGGAAGCCGTCATCGGTCTCCTCGACGCCGGTCGCCTTGGTTCCCTGACGCCGATCGACTCCGAACGAGTCGACTTGCTCGCGGAGCGTCTCCATGTATGCGGAGCCGTCGATCGACCCGATACCGGGGTAGTTGAACAGGTGAGCCTTGTGCATCCACGTCCCGTCCGTGTCGAGAACCGTCGACTCCAGTCCGTTCTTCTGTGCGAACAACGCTGCGGTCAGGCCGGCGGGGCCGCCGCCGACGATAACGACATCAGTCACACACGTAGGATCGGTTCGCACGGTTATAGTCGTGGTTCAACCGGAAGGGGGTCTCACCCGGCGACAGTGACATACATGAACTGGACGACGGGCCGTTACTCGTCGGAATCGCCGGTGTCGGACGGTCGGCGTAGGCCGTTCTCTCCGGGGGCCGGAAGCGATTCGTGATGGAGGTGAAACCACTCAGCGAGCGATCCGCGCGTCCCTTTCGTCTCGACCGTTACCGATCCATCGAATCCCCACTCGGCGCGGTCGGCGTCCTCGCCGAAGGCCAAGGGAACGTCCACTTGGAGGTCCTCGGCCGAGAGTTGGATCCCGCCCTCACGTTCGATGCTCTCGTCGATCATCTGTTCGAGGAGCGTGATCCACTCCTCGGGAACCCTGCGCGATTCGAGAGTGTCGTGGTCCATACGTCACCCTTGGACCTCCTCCTACCTGTTGGTTTCCGTGGATCGGCAGTGAGTCGGCACGCTCTCAGGTCGCAGGCTAGCGACACCACGATGTCCGGAGTACGAACGAACCACCTCTAGCGATCTGATCACCACAGTGTAGAGCCGGGGGCGCAGTCACGACCGGTGGGGGATCACACCACCGTGTCCGCTGTTACTGTATACCGATGGCGAGAACGGCGGACGGAGTGGTGTTTTTTCGAGAGGGGTTCGACCGAGGAACCCGGGACAGGTTATCACAGAATACCACGGTGAAGAGTATCGAGACCGTCGGAAGCAACCGTTATCGTGTCCGACAAGGGATCTCAGCACGCCCTCGTTCGGACGGAGACGAGAGACGACACCATCGTGTCCGCTGTTCGACCGTGTCATCGTCCCCACCGTGTCCGCCGTTTGTCCGGATCTTCGACTCCACCGTGTCCGCCGTTCGATCGGGTCGTCGACACCACCGTGTCCGCCGTTTGCCCGGGTCTTCGACTCCACCGTGTCCGCCGTTCGATCGGGTCGTCGACTCCACCGTGTCCGCCGTTTGTCCAGGTCGTCGACTCCACGGTGTCCGCCGTTTACCCGGGTCGTCGACCCCATCGAATCCATCGTTATAGTCGTTCGAGTCGGGACAGCCGGATTCGATTGGACACCAGCTCGTCCGCCGTTGTTGGGCACGGGTCCCCTTGGGGAGCAGCAGGTCTGACTACGAGTGATGGACTCAGAGAGAGGTAGGATCTAGATTTAGGTTCGTAGTGTATATCGTTACGGGAGGCGTTCTATCACCGAAATCAGGGACGCCTGACTATAGTCAAGTCAGTCCTCCGAAACGAAGTCGGTGATGCGGACGTCGTTGAGTTCGTCGCTCGGATCGTCGGCGAGGAAGTCCTTCACCGATCGGTGGACGCCGACGTCCTGTACGGTGTCCGCCATCGCGTCCAGGAGCAGGTCGACGTCCATGTCGAGCGCGTACTCGCGGTAGGTACCGCCGCGGCGGCCCTCGTTCCGTTCGGTCACCGAGATGATCCCGAGCATCGCCAGTTCCGAGAGGTGATCCCGCATCCGACGGGGGACGAGGGGATCGCGATCGGCCATCTCGGCGAAGCGCGTGTATCGCGGACGGATATCTCGTGAGCGAACGGGAGCCTCGTTCTCGAGATCCAACGTGAGGAGGGCGTAGAGGACGAGATGCCCGTGTTGGGTTAGGCCGGTTATCCCCTCCTTGATTCGACCCCGCTCGAGCGCCCGTCGTCCACGTTCGACGTGTTCCTCGGCGACTCGCTCTGTCTCGTCGTCGCGAGCGAGGTCGCCAGCCTTCATCAGGAGGTCGATAGATTGGCGAGCGTCGCCGGCGTCCTTCGCGCCGTAGGCGGCACACAACGGAATGACGCCGGGATCGAGGACCCCGTCGTGGAACGCGACCTCGACGCGCTGTTCGAGGATCTTCTGGAGGTCGGTGGCGTCGTAGGCCGGAAAGTGGATCTCCTGTTCACACAACGAGGATCGGACCTTCGGGGAGAGGTCGTCGCGAAACGAGAAGTCGTTGGAGATGCCGACGATGCCGACCTTCGCCGTCGAGAGGTTCCCGTTCGCTCGAGCGCGGGGGAGCTGATAGAGGATGGAGTCGTCCTCGACGTGGTCGACCTCGTCGAGAACGATGAGGATCGTGCCGCCACACACGTCGAGTTCGTTCCAGAGCATCTCGTAGACGCTCGCCCTCGGATAGCCGGTCGTGGATATCTGTTCGGTGTCGTCGCGGAACTCGTTGACGAGTCTGGTCGCGACCTGATACGACGACGTGAGCCCGTCACAGTTGAGCGCGATGACGGTGAGTTCGATGTCGTCGTACTGGGCGGCGTCCTCCTTGAGGTGCTCCAGCAGGTACCGCGTCGCCGCGGTCTTCCCGACGCCCGTTTTGCCGTAGAGGAAGACGTTGTTCGGCTGCTCCCCGTTGATCACGGGTTGAAGCGCGGCGCGGTAGGTGTCGAGCTCCTCGTCGCGACCGACCAACTGCTCGGGTTGGTAGTCCTCACGGAGTGCGTCGCGGTCGCGGTAGATGTCTGTGTCCCGCTCGAACATCCCCATTGGTGGTTGTCAAACGATACATGGGATGAGTGATAAAACCACCGTGTCCGCAGCGTCCGCTGTTTCCGCTGTTCCGACGTTACTTAAATACTTCTTAAAGGCCCGTGATCACACACCCACCCCACCATGTCCGCAGTTGTTGAGATCGAAGCCGGGGGAGGGGGCGTCGGAGCCTTAATAAATAGAAATATTTAATACCTATCTGTGAGAGCTAGTCCGTACGACAACCTAGTAGTATCATTTGGTTTGGCAGAAGTAGATTGAGAGCGAGCGAACACGACCGATTCGGGGATCCCTCGATCTTTCTCTCGGAAGTTACGGCAAAGAACTCCGCGACACGGTCGACCCGTCCGTTCTCTCACTCGAACAGCGGACATAGTGGGGGGAGGGTGTTCGAGTGGCTTCGACTGTGAACAACTCTTCCAGATGACGTGAGAACGCCGATATCGTCTGTTGCTTTCCCACCCAGCCTTCGAACCTCCGAGAGAACACCACCATGTCCGCTGTTCTCCCGACACGACAGCCGATAGAACAGCGGACATAGTGGTGTGTTCTTCGCAACGTCCGCCGCAGTCCGATGGTTCTCCGGTGTCTCGGTCGAACGTTGATGCGGCATCTAGTGTCCGATTCGAACACCACCGTGTCCGCAGCTATACTCCAGCTTCCACTGAGTCCGGGGGCCTGATCGTCTCGATCCGCCCATCAGTCGAGTCTCGATCGGAGTTGGCACCAATCTCGGTGGATCCGGAACGACTGAGAGGTGTGGACCGTGAAATCGATCCGACGTGTTCGTATGGAACTGCGGACATCGTGGGGTCTCTGTGAACTCCTCCCCGGCTTCCTCAGTCGAACAGAGTTTCGATCACGGAACCCCAGTTACTGCGGACATTGTGGTGTAGGCAACGAACCGGTGGAGGAATCGACCCCGAACGAGAACGTGATGTCTCCCCGACGAAAGGAACCGGGTAGTGTGCTTTCTGGTCGAATCACTGAACGGTCCCTGCTTTACGAACAGGTAGGATTAACATAACTGCGGCGTGAATCCTGATTGAATGGAGATATCAGAGGATCTACGCTGTGTATTCAGCGGCGAGGTGGAACGTCGCAACGGGACGTACGTCGTCGAGGTGCCGGAGCGGGAGGTCGAACTCGACACGATTCGTCCCGACCGTGTCTATCGCGTCGCCATTCTGGGAGGACACAAGGGGGACGGCGGCAAGGAAGGTGTCGCCGAGGCGATCGATTCATCGTCTCCCGCTGCGGAGCGGAGCGAGGGAATGGACTCAGCGGCGACCGGACGATCGGATCACACGGGACCCGAGTCGAACCCTGGAGAGGATACCGAACAGGGAGCGCGATCGTCCGGCAGTACGAGCGACACCGAACGGACGGCGGAGCCGGAGCCCCCGGTCGATCGAGGCGACGAGGTAACCGTCGACATTGAGGGGATCGGCGATCAAGGCGACGGGATCGCCCGCGTCGACCGTGGGTACGTTATCATCGTCCCGGACACGGAGAAGGGCGAACGGGTACAGATCAGAGTCACGAGTGTCAAGCAGAACGTCGCGTTCGCGGAGGTCGTCGAGCGCGTCGAACGGCACCACTACGAGTAACGTCAGGGCCCGCCGATGGGTCGCTGTGAGCCGGGCGTCCGGATCCTCGTTCGCAACGTTCCTCCTACGACTCTCGATCCTGCGGACATGCTATCAGTTATTCTACACTTATTGGCACTGAGACAGTTCCGTATGGAGCAACCCACCCCCGTCGGCGGATATCGGACACGTCCCCGTCGGAGCCAGTCGAGGCGTGAATTGAACGACGGAACCTCTGAATGCGGACGTGATCCGCTTCGAATACGGCCGAACCCGAAAGTCGTCCCACTATCTGGAGGACTGTTGACCGCCGAGAGCGAACGTGTACGTCGCACACGGGGCCTGTCGTAAAACTGCAAACCGCCGAAATCCGGTGGATACTCTACCGAGATCCGATAGTCAACTCGGCAGAACCGGACGAAACCCCGTCCGAACCGGGTGGCTACGATCCGGAATCGGAGTTGAAGTATCCACGAACCAGAGCCGAGACGATACTTTCCGAATGCAATCTGCTATCCAACAAACTGCATCCGAAACGAAGTGATCGGCTATCAACCACTATCTTATATGAAATACTGTAACAAAATTCAAATATAATTGAACTAGAAATATAATGTGGGACGTGTTTCCTCGAAATGGTATGCCATCTGAAGAGACAAGGCGGACGTTCATGCGGACGACCGGCATCGCCGGCGTCGGCGGTATCACAGCGCTCGCCGGGTGTGGCGGCAACGGCGGGGGCAACGAAAGCGGCGACACCGAGGCCGACGGCGACGGCGGCGGAAACGGCGACACCGAGACGCCCACGGAAGACGACAGCGATGGAGGGGGAACCAGTGGTCGCCTGAGCTGGCACGCGGGCGGCACGGGCGGCACGTACTACCCGCTATCCAACGAGATCAAGACGATCGTCGAGGCCAACACGGACTTCTCGTTGAACGTCCAGTCCACGGGCGCGAGCGTCGAGAACGTCGGGAGCCTCGCGAGCGGCTCCGCCGACTTCGCGCTCATCCAGAACGACATCGCGTACTTCGCGAAGAACGGCACCGGCATCGACGTGTTCCAGGACAACGCGATCGAGGACCTCCGAGGGGTCGCGACGCTCTACCCCGAGACGATCACGATCGTCACGCTCCAAGGAAACGGGATCGAGACGCTGAGCGACCTCAGCGGCGCCACGATCAACACCGGCGACCTCGGATCCGGGACGCAGGTGAATGCGAACCAGATCCTCGAGTCCGTCGGCATCACCGACTACACCGAGCAGAACGCCGGGTTCGCACAGGCCTCCGAACAGCTCGCGAACGGCGACATCGACGCGGCGTTCGTCGTCGGCGGCTGGCCAGTCGGGGCGATCGAGGACCTCGCGAACACGAACGACGTCCAGTTCGTGCCCATCGACGGGGAGAACCGCCAGGCTGTCAAGGACGACGCCTCCTGGTTCGCCGACGACACGATCCCCGGCGGAACCTACAGCGGCGTCGACGAGGACGTCCAGACGGTGGCGGTTCAGGCGATGATCGCCACTCACACCGGCGTCGAGGCCGGGACGGTCGAGGCGGTCACAGCGGCCATCTTCGACAACCTCGATGAGCTGTCGATCAAGACGGACTTCATCACCGTCGACAGCGCTCAGGACGGCATGTCGATCGAACTCCACGAGGGGGCAGCAGCGTACTTCGACGCCTGAACGGGCGACTGACTCGACCCGGAGTCGGCACGTGGTCGCGACGGGGGCGGCGTGGGCGCGGGCATGAGACGTGCCCCGTCCGCCGACCCCGGCGGAGACCGTCATACCGGTGCCGACAACGAGACGATCGAACTCGATCCAATCGGTGACTCACACACGGACCCTCCGACGGCACGGCGTCGCGCTGCTGATAGCGGCGGCCCTCGTCGTCGCGGGGGTCGTCGTCGGTGCCGCCGCCGCGCCCCCGACCGGACTGGTTCTGATCGTCGAGGACGCCGAAACGGGCGAACACTACGTCACCCACCCCGTCGACGACGGGAGCACTGTCGCTCTGGAATACATGCACAGCGTCGAGAAGTCCCGCGTGTACGACGAGTACCGTGTGGACGGCGAGTCCCTCGTGAACACCCGCATGGAGTTCGAGTCGTACGGCTGGGGCCTGCCCTCCGGGGCGAACGTCACGAACCGGAACGGGACGCTGGTGTACGAGCCGGACGAGCCGATAACCGAACTCGAGACGCTGCTGGTATCCCCCGGTCGGATAGCCGGGCACACGCTGATCGTCGACGGACGACAGTACGACTTGGTTTCCGAAACGGACGCCAGAGACGTTCGGATCCACGTCGAGCGGCGCACCTTGGCGGACGTATTCGGATGAGCACGAACGACTGACACCCCCATGAGCCCGAACGACGGACCCCCATGAGCACAAACGACCCACCGAACGACGACAGGACGGACGGCACCGAGCCCGTGACCGACGAGGAGATCGAGGAGCTCTCCGCGGAGGAGGCGGATGAACTCATCGACGAGATCGAACGCCGACGGTCGCTGTCGGGCGTCGCGGCCGTCGCGGTGTCGGTCATCGGGATCGCCTTCTCGGTGTTCCAACTGTACCTCGCGGCACGGAGCTTCACCTTCACGATCCCGCTCCCGCTCGTGGCGGACATCCAGGTGTCGCTGCAACTACTCCAGGCGAACGCGATCCACGTCGCGTTCGCGCTGGTGCTCACCTTCCTCCTGTTCCCGGCGAGCATGGGCGACGGGTTCGTCGCCCGTACCTTGGGACGCTCCGTCGAGGGGACCGGGAACCGTCTCGGACGGGACAACCCGGCCTCTCGCGGGTTCGATGGAGTTCGGCGCGGGTTCCGGTGGGGGTTCGTCGACCCGGATCGCGACCGAGTCACTCCCTTCGACGTCGTCTGTATCGCCACGGCTATTCTCACGGCGATCTACTTCATGACGGAGTTCTCGGAGATCCGGGACATCCGCTTCTTCGGGCTCGAGGCGGGGCGCCCAGTCACGGAGGTGTACCCGTTCCTCGAGCCGGTCCTCGGCGGCGTCCCCGTCGTCAACGAGTTCTCCTACGCGTTCGCGCTGGGCATCGCCGGCGTCCTGTTGGTACTCGAGGCGACCCGACGGACGCTTGGACTGCCCCTGATGATCATCGTGGCGACGTTCATCGTCTACGCGCGGTGGGGCTACCTCATCAGCGGGAACACGCCGCTTCTCGGCCTCCTCGCGATCCCGGAGCTGACGTGGCCCGACATCGTCCAGAACCTCTGGTACAACACGGAGAACGGCGTCTTCGGGATACCGGTCACCGTCTCGGTCAGCTTCATCTACATCTTCATCCTGTTCGGGTCGTTCCTGGAAATGAGCGGCGCTGGCCAGTGGTTTATCGATCTCGCGTACGCCGCAACCGGCGGGCGCAAGGGCGGACCGGCGAAGGCGAGTATCCTCGCCAGCGGATTCATGGGCACCATCTCGGGCTCGTCGATCGCGAACACGGTGACGACCGGCGCGTTCACGATCCCGTTGATGAAGCGATCCGGGTACTCGCCGGAGTTCGCAGGGGCGGTCGAGTCATCGGCGTCCTCGGGGGGCCAGATCCTCCCGCCCGTGATGGGCGCGGCGGCGTTCCTCATGGTCCAGTACACGGCGACGCCGTTCGCGGAGATCATCATCCTCGCGACGATCCCGGCGATCGTGTTCTTCTTCGGCGTCTGGGTGATGGTTCACTTCAAGGCGGTCCAGCAGGGGATCGGCGGCATCCCCGATGCGGACCAGGAATCGATGGTCGACCACCTCAAGCACGGGTGGTTCTATCTGGTGCCGATCTTCCTCCTGCTGTACTACCTCATCATCGAGCGCCTCTCCGTCTCGCGGTCGGCGTGGTTCACCCTCGTCGCGCTCGTCGCGCTGATCACGGTGATCGCCGCCTACAGCGACGAGACCCGAGTCACCCTCGCCGCCACGCTCGCAGTCCTCGTGGGCGCCGAGTTCGCCAGCCTCGTGGTCGCGGGTGTCCCCGTCATCGCTCTCCTCGGCGGTGACGGCGGAGCTGGACTCCCACCCGCGGAGGCGGCTTCGGCGCTCGTCGGTCGGATCGGCTGGTATGGAATGCTCGCGGGCATCCTGACGATGCTGATACACAGCGACGTGCAGTCGAAGGTGCTCGATCTGAACCCGACCGTGCAGAACGCGGCGGAGTCGGCGGGTGAGCGGACGGGACGTGACCTCGGCGACAACCAACTGTTCCGGGTCGGCACGTTCGTCGTCACCTCGATGGAGGAGGGCGCCCGAACGGCCGTGCCGGTCGTGGTCGCCGTCGCGGCCGCGGGTATCATTCCCGGCGTCATCAGCGTCTCCGGGCTCGGCCCGAACCTCACCTCGCTGTTGCTGGCGCTCTCGGGCGGTTCCATCGTCGTGATGCTGGTCGTGACGGCCATCTCCAGCATCATCCTCGGGATGGGGATGCCGACGACCGTCACGTACATCATCCTGATCTCGATGCTCGCGACGCCGCTGGTGGAGTTCGGCATCCCCCTGCTCGCGGCGCACCTGTTCATCCTCTACTTCGGCGTGATCGCCGACATCACCCCGCCCGTCGCGGTCGCCGCCTACGCGGCCAGCGGCGTCGCCAAGTCCGACCCGTTCGAGACGGGGGTGAAGGCGTTCTCGCTGTCGCTGAACAAGGCCATCGTGCCGTTCGCGTTCGTGCTCGCGCCGGGGGTCGTCCTGTTGCGCGAGAAGGCCGACGCGGCGAACCTCCCGGTTCGCGAGCAGTACCGCGTCGTCGGGTTCGCGGATCTCGCGGAGCTGTCCTACTCGGTTCCGGAGATACTGATCCCGGTCGTCGGCGTCTTCCTCGGAGTCGTCGCGCTCGGCGGGACCGTCATCGGAACGATGTACACACGTATCGGCCGGGTCGAACGCGCCGCGTTCGGGCTCAGTTCCCTCCTGCTGATGGCGCCGCGACTGCTCTCGACCGCCGTCTTCGACCTTCTCGGGTTCGTCGGCGTGACCGTCACCGTCAACGCGCTCCTGCTCGACCTGACGCTCCGTGCGGCCGGACTGATCGTGTTCGTCGCGCTGGCGGTGCGAAACCGTCGGAAGGTCCCGGCGGCGGGCGACAGCACGGAGCCGGCCTCCGCGTAGCCGACGGGTTGGGTGGGATCTCCCGTTCGGTTTCCGCCTCCGTCTCCCTGTGCTCGGACCCGCTGCCGACAGACGTTTGTCCGTCGGTTCCCGGATCCACATCGGCGCCAGTGATGCTCCCACGTGAGGACCTCGCCGACCTGCTTCAACTCGACCACGACCGCTTCCGCACCCGCGTTCCCGCGGTCCTGGACGTCGACGAGTACGACACCGAGCGGCTCGACCGACTGGGGGACTCGAGACCTCCCGACCACGAAGCGGTCGTGGATGGCGACTCCGGATCGCTCGCGGCTCACGAGGGGGCCTACGTGGACCGGATCCGCGTCCTCGACGACGCGTCGGTGGGAATCACGCTCGCCGGACCGGCGTACGCGGACAACCCGGTCGTGTACGCGAACCGGACGCTCCGTGAGCTGACGGGCTACTCCCTCGATGACCTCCGGGGAGAGAACCTCCGAGTGTTGCAGGGCCCCGACACGGACCCCGAACCCGTGTCGGAGCTTCGCGAGGCGCTGTCGACGTGGAATCGAGTGACGACGACGGTGACGAACTACCGGGCGGACGGATCGACGTTCCGGAACCGCGTGACGCTCGTCCCCGTCACGGACCGCGCCGGAACCGTCGTGAACTGGCTCGGGTTTCAGGCGGCCGTCGAGGAGTGAGCGTCGGGGGATCCCGACGGCGCTTCCCGACCGGCCGCTAGCCCTCCATCCCGGAGAAGGAGAGCCCGCCCTCGATGTACCGCTGTGCGAAGAGGTACACGAGCATGACCGGAGACGCGAACGTGAGCGCGAACGCCGAGAAGCGCGCCCACGGGATCGAGTACTCGTCGATCAGTGCGAACAACCCGACCGGGAGCGTGAACTTGTCGGCCGACAGCATCGTCTGCGCGACGACGAACTCCATCCATCCCGTGAGGAAGGTAAAGATCGTGACCGTCGCCAGTCCGGCCGCCGACAGCGGGAGGATGACCTCCGTGACGACGCGCCACGGCGGCGCGCCGTCGACGAGGGCGGCCTCCTCGTAGCTGACGGGAATGCCGTCCATGTACGTCTTCAGCAGCCACGTGTTGAACGGCACGGCCGTCGCCGCGTAGTAGGCGGCGAGCGCGAGTCGGTTGTTGTTCAGCCCCACCTGCACGAACATCGCGTACAGGGCGATGAGCGAGGCGATACCGAGGCCGCCGCCCACCTGCGTGAACAGCACGTACCCGAACAATACTTTCCGGCGCATGATGAACTTCCGACGCGACAGCGCGTACGCGGCCGGGACGATGACGCACATCGCGAGGATGAGCGTCGGCACCGACACGATGACGCTGTTCACGAAGTACTGCTTGAAGTCCGAGGGGTTGTCGACGCCGTGGTCGCTGGCGTCGAGGAACGCGATCTCGGGCGTGTTGAACACCAGCGCCAGATCGCTGAACGGGACGTTCAGCGAGATGGTCAACGCCGGCACGATCAGGTCTCCCAGGACCCACACGAACGGCTGTATCGAGGGGTTCTCCGGGAAGAAACTGAACCCGCCGGCGGCGTAGACGCTGCCGCCAGTGCCAGAGATCGCGGACATCGCGATCCAGTAGATGGGGAACAACAGGAGGGCGACGACGAGCATCGCGAACGCCGTCGCTCCCGCGGTCCGTCCGATCTGGAGCGCCGACAGCT
The DNA here is from genome assembly GCF_009831625.1 of Halobaculum saliterrae. Taxonomy (GTDB): domain Archaea; phylum Halobacteriota; class Halobacteria; order Halobacteriales; family Haloferacaceae; genus Halobaculum; species Halobaculum saliterrae. Next base: position 420,968 of record NZ_WUUS01000002.1, read on the forward strand.
CTCCACGGCGATACGCCCTGACGGTGTACCGCGCCTCGACGGCGAGTTCCCGCGGCGTGTTCGCGAGGGTACGCAGGTCGTCGGCGATCTTCTCGGCGACGAGCGAGACGAGACTCACGCCTCGTCCACCCCGTCTGCGAGCCGACCCTTCTTCACGTTCAGCCACATGAACGCGCCGATGAACGCGACGGCGACGAGCATGATCGCGGCGCCCTGCCCGTACTGGCTGAACTGGAACGCCTCGCGGTAGCCGTAGACGATGATCAGTTCGTTCAGTCTGGCGGGGCCGCCCTCGTTGAACGCGTACGGGATGAGGAACTGCTGGAACGACGCCGCAGCGGTCAGGATCGACGCGAACAGCACCGGCCGCTTCACGCTCGGCAACGTCACGTGGAGGAAGCGCGAGAAGTAGCCCGCACCGTCCACCATCGCCGCCTCGTGGAGTTCCTTCGGCACGTCCTGAAGCGCACTCACGGTGATGATCACCATGAACGGGTACGCCAGCCACATCTCGGTGACGTTGTACGCGAAGAAGGCCGCCCAGCGCTCGTTCAGCCACGCGACGGTGCCGGCGCCGAGCCAGCTCAGGAGCTGGTTCGCGAGCCCGAACTGGGCGGAGCTGAAGATCCCGCGCCAGATGGTGATCGTGAAGATCGCGGGGAGCCCCATCGGAACGATGAGCAGCGACCGGAGGTACCGAGCCCCGCGAACGCGCCGGTTCGTGACGACGAGGGCCACGCCGAGCCCGAGCCCGATCTTCAACACGAGGCTCGTGGCGACGAACAGCCACGTCGTGCCCAGGGAGTTCCAGAACTTCCCGTCCGACAGCACGGCCGCGTAGTTCTGGAGCCCGACGAACGTCGCCTCGCCGAAGGTGAGGAACCCGCCGCCGGCGAAGAGGTTCGACGGCCGGGCGTTCGTGAACGAGATCCCGAGGAGGTACAGCATCGGGAAGAACATGAACGCCGCGAACAGGAACAACCCCGGAAGGACGAGGAGCAGCGACACGTCCTCGCGTTCGATGGCCGGGATCGCGGCCGCCCGGTCGGCGATTCGGCTTGTGGTGCTCATGGACCTACTCCCAGTTGCTCCGGATTGTCTCCTCCGCTTCGACCATGGCGTCGCTCACGGACATGTTGCCGTCGAGGGCCTTGCCGAACCCGGTCTCCAGGGGCCCCCACACGTCGCCCATGCGCGGATGGGTCGGCATCGGGACGCCCTGCTGAACGGCCTCCGAGAAGCCCTGCACCGACGCCGGGAGGTCGTCATCGCCGGCGAGGTTCTCGTGGACCGGGATGAAGCCGTGGCTCTCGGCGTCGGCCAGCAGCTGCTCCTCGTTGGTGACGTACCACTCGACGAACTCGCGTGCGGCCGCGGCGTCGGACTCGGACTTCTCCATCCCCTTCGCGAAGTACCACAGCTGGATCCCGGTGTACGGGCTCGGCTCGGAGCCGTCGGCGGTCGGGAAGCTCGTGACGCCCACGTCGACCCCCTTCTCCCGTGCCGTGCCGAGGAACCACGGGCCGTTGATCGCGAACGGCGCGTTCCCCTCGGAGAAGGCGGCCGCCTGCGGGCCGTACTGCGTGTCGTTCGGCATGTACGGGACGAACGTGTCGAGGATGTACTGGAAGCCCTTGACGGTCTCATCGTTGCTGAGGCCCAACATCTCATCGGCCTCCGGGTCGAAGTAGTAGCCGCCGAACGCCTGGGCGAAGCCGCTCATGAAGTACGCGTTGAGCGGGTAGCCGAGTCCGTAGGTGCCGTTGTCGGGGTCGTGGTACTCCTCCATCACGTCGACCATCTCGCTCACCGTCTCCGGCGGCGAGTCGACGTACTCCTTGTTGTACAGCAGCGAGACCGTCTCGGCGGCGAACGGGAGCCCGACGGTCGCGCCGTCGAACTGCGCGGCCTCGGCGGCGGCATCGGTGAACGTGTCCATGCTCACCGAGAGGTTCCCGCTCTGGTCGGAGAGGAACCCGCGCTGGTAGTAGTCGCCGACCCAGTCGTGTGCCCACTCGAACACCTGCGGCCCCTGTCCGGCGGGGATCGCCGACTGGGTCTTCTGTTCCAGGTCCGAGAGGTCCGACCCCTCGACGGTGTGTCGCGACTGCGAGTTGAACTCCTCGATCAGCCCCTTCAGCGTCTCACCCTCCGCGGAGGAGCGTGCGTACCACGTGGTCGCGGTACCCGGGTCGACGGCCGGCTCGGTGGTCTGTGTCGCCGTCGAGTCTCCACCGTCTCCGCCGTCCCCTCCGTCCGATCCACCCGCCGTCGGGGTCCCCTGCTCCTCGACGCCGACGCAGCCCGCCAGCGCTGCAACGGCCGCCATGCCGCCCATCTTCAGCAGCCTCCTGCGATCTGTTGTCATGGTGTGAACACCCGATGAATAAGTAGTTCATACCTTAAACCTTCGGGTACGACCGTGCAGGATCGGTAGGATCGTCCTACTCTCCCGTGTCACTCGACGACCGAGACGACCGCACGGGCACCGGCGACGGCCGTTTCCGCCGCGGACTGACCGGGATCCCCGGCGGCGACGACGAGGGTGTTGCGACCGGAATCGAGCGACACGGATGTCTCGAAGGACCCGCCGTTCACGGAGAGGAGTTCGGCGTCGCCGTCGACGGCGACCGCGACGACCGGAGCGTCCGTCTCGCCAGCGATCGTCACCTCCGTGGAGTCGACGGTGTTGTCCGGGAGAGACACGTCGAGCGTCGGTTCCTCCGGCGGACCGTAGTCGTATCGTTCTCGGACGGCCGCCGGAGTTCCGGACGGTCGGCCGGCGTCGATGCCGTTGGCGAGGCGCACGAACGCGGCGTGGCTCCACGACAGCGGCGTCGCGCTACCCGTCCCCTCACCGAACGCCCAGTCGTAGTCGGTTCCGTCTTCGCGGTCCCACACCTGTTCGGGGAGCAGTCGTCCCTCGTTCGCGAAGCCCGCGAGCGTCGAGAGCAGGGCCGTCGGGCGGTCTGGTCCGGACTCGGTTCCGGCGGCGAGCTCGTACTCGGCGCGTTCTCCGGTGAGAAGCGGCCACAGGCGACCGTGCGTGTCGGTTCCAACGGGGAACGGCGCACCGTTCTCGCCCTCGCCGTAGCCGTCGCCGGTGTAGCGGTGGAACGCCGGTCCGTGAGGTGTCTCCACGCGGATGTCCTCGTCGACGACGGCGACCGACTGCTCGATCACCTCGTCGTCTGCCGGGAACACGCCCAACCTGACGAGTTCGAGGAAGCCGGCGTCGATCACGTTCCGCTCGTCGAACGTGCGACCGCCGTTCGCCAGCGACCGCTCGGTTCCGTCGTCGGGATCGCGGTTGCCGTTGATCCTGAAGTAGTACGGCGGGTTGTGCCGGTCGGTTCCCTCGCGGGTGACGCACCACTCCCGTACCCCTCGGCGGAAGCGGTCGGCGGTCGCGAGCCACACCAGTGTGTCCGCTGTTCTTCCCCGCTCGATTGCGACGTCGGCGGCCGAGACGAGCCCCGCGATCTCGGCGGCGATGGTTGAGGGAGACAGTCCGCCCTCCTCCTCCCAGCGCTCCTGCCCGGTACCCGGTCCGTTCCGGAGGACGTAGTCCGCGGAGGTGGCCACGTCGGCGTAGCCGAACGCGAGGTCGTCGAACGAGCGCCCGTGTTCGCCGGAGACGCGCCGCGCCAACACGAGCGGGAAGGCGACCTCATCGAGTTGCTCGCCGCCCCACCGAGTTCGACCGTCGACGTAGGTGTTCTGTGGAACGAACCCGCCCTCCCGCTGTTGCACGTCGAACAGGTACTCGGCCGCGGCGATCGCCGCCTCCGGCTTCCCCATCGCCTCGAGCGCAGTGAACGACTGGTAGAGGTCCCGCGACCAGACGTAATGATAGCCCACGTCCGACGGATCCGTCGCCGGAACGACCTCGCCCCACGGGACACACGGGCTCGCGACGCCGGCGCCGGGATACGTCGCGTCCTCGGCGGCACGAAGCGCCATCGCGCTCGTCCGATACAGCGGTTCGAGTGTCGCGTCCCCGGCGACGCTGTCGGGCACGTCGACGCCGTCAAGCCACGAGCGCCACCCGGCGCGGTACGACTCCCGCGCGTCCTCGAACCCGTCGGCGACGGACTCGCGCGCGACTGCGACGGCGGCGGTCGGATCGGGTCCCTCTGCGAACCCGAGCGCGAGGGTCGCGTCGGTCGATCCGGACCCCAACCGCCCGACCAACGCGGCGTTCCCCGACGCCTCGCGCGAGCGCTCGCTCTCGATCCCACGTCGCAACAGCCGCGCGGTCGCAGGATCGCCCACCGGCGTCACGGTGGCCCACTCGAACCCTGGATCCGCGGCGAGGCCGAGCGACACGTCGTACCCGTCGCCGTCGCCATCGCGGACGACGCCGCCGTCGCTCGTGTCTGTCACCGACAGGACGGCGTGGCCGTCGGCGGTCGCCCGGGCGTGGCGGTCCCCGGCCGTGCCGGTCGTCACGGCGGGACGACAGACAGCGTACACGGAGAGGTCCTCGCCGCCGGCGTCGAATGTCACGTCCGCGACCACGGCGTCTCGCTCGGGATCGGCGACGTACTCCACGTCGAGCGTCCACGCGCGAGAGGCGGACTCGAACTCGTGGCGGTAACAGAGCGCGTCGTCGGCGGTCGGGACCACCGTTCGCTTGACGTCATCCTCGACCCGCCGGTCCAACTCGGCGGTCCGGGCGGCGTACCCCTCGCCGTCGGCGACAAGGAAGTCGAGCCGTCGAACGTTCAGGAGGTCGACGCGCGGGAACCGAACCCCGGTGAGGGCGCCGCGGGTCAGGGTGTACCAGACTCGCCCGTCGTCGTCGCCGCCGGCGGCGCCGGCACCGGACCCGTTGCCGACCGCGGTGCCGACGCCGACCTTCTCGCCGGTCGTCCAGAACGGGGCGAGCTCGATATCGTCCGCCTCGGGTCGCGGAGTGGAGGTGCCGCCGTCGGAGGGTGTCCGCGTCCCCTCACCCGAATCCGTGGCGCCGGTACCGGCGTTCTCGGAGCCCGACCCGCCGCAGCCGGCGAGTCCCCCGAGCCCGGTCGCGGCCGCGCCCGCGAGAAACTCCCTGCGAGCCGGGATACCCTCCCGATCGGCGCCACGACTGCCCGGTTCCGTCTCGTCGCGCTCCGTGTCGCGTCCCGTCATGACGTGCCACCCCACGCCCATAGGTAAAAAGAACGACGAAATACCACTTCACAAATCGCGGTCAGAGGGAAAGAGCTAAACCGTGGTACCCGATCACATCGGACCATGGCCACCGTCCGATTGGAGAACCTGCGGAAGACCTTCGACAGCGGCCGGCTCGTCGCGGTCGACGACCTCTCGCTGTCGGTCGACGACGGGGAGTTCCTCACGGTCGTCGGGCCGTCCGGGTGTGGGAAGTCGACGACCCTCCGGATGATCGCCGGGCTGGAGCGCCCGACCAGCGGGAGCGTCGTCATCGACGGCGAGGACGTAACCGACCAGCACGCGCGCAAGCGAGACGTGGCGATGGTGTTCCAGAACTACGCGCTGTACCCCCACAAGACGGTCATGGGGAACATGGAGTTCGGGCTCCGGATGAGCACCGACCTCTCGAAGGAGGACCGTCGCGAGCGGGTCCGCGAGACGGCCGAGATGATGGACATCGAGGAGCTGCTGGAGGACAAGCCGAGCGAGCTCTCCGGTGGGCAGAAACAGCGCGTCGCGCTCGGGCGCGCCATCGTCCGCGAGCCGGACGTCTTCCTGTTCGACGAGCCGCTGTCGAACCTCGACGCGAAGCTCCGAACCTCGATGCGCACCGAGATCCAGCGCCTCCAGGACGAACTGGACATCACGGCGATCTACGTCACCCACGATCAGGAGGAGGCGATGACGATGGGCGACAAGATCGCTATCCTCGACGACGGCGAACTCCAACAGACCGGCCGCCCGACCGACGTGTACGACGACCCCACCAACGAGTTCGTCGGCGGCTTCGTCGGGTCGCCGTCGATGAACGTGCTCGACGCCGTCGTCGACAACACCGACGCCGGGGTCACCATCCGCGGCGTCTCCGCCGACTTCGCCTACGACCTCTCCCCCGAGTTCGCGGACGTCCTCGAGGGTGTCGAGGAGGTTCGGATGGGCATCCGTCCGGAGGACATCCGCGTCGCGGAGGCGGGCGACGCCAGCATCGCCACGACCGTCGACGTGGTCGAGCCGATCGGCTCCGACAACTACCTCTACCTCGACCTCGGCCCGGAGTTCATCGCCCGCGTCGCCAGCGGGATCACGCCCGACGCCGGCGAGGGGATCGAGATCACGTTCGACGAGACCGACGTCCACCTCTTCGACCCGAGCACCGGGAAGTCGCTCACTCACGGCGTCGCCGTCGCGGGCTCGGACGCCAGCACGCCCGCCGAGGCCGAGCCGACCGCGGACTGACGGCTCCGACCGTTCGGCGGCGGCTACCGAGTCTCCGTGGACAGCGACAGGCCTCTCCACGATCGACCTGTCAGCCGATCCGATGAGTGACACCGGAGTTACCGCCTGTCATCGATGTCCGCGAGCGCTTATGCCGGTCTCGACGCTACGCGTACACAGCCGATTTCGACCATGTCTCAAGAGAAATCCGACTACGCTGACGACACCGACCTCGACGCGACGCTCGACGAACTCCCGGACGAGGGGACGATCGAGGAGACCGCCGACAACCTCCGAGCCAACGGGTTCGAGGTCGTGGTCGTGGACTCCGCAGACGAGGCCCTGGAGACGATCCAGTCACGGATCCCCGCCGGCGCTTCCGTGATGAACGGGCACTCGACGACGCTCGAGGAGGTCGGCTTCGCCGAGTACCTCTCGGAGGGCGACCACGAGTGGGAGAGCCTCGCCGACGAGATCTGGGGCATCGACGACGACGAGGAGCGGCAGGCCGCCCGACGGAAGTCCCAGACGGCGGACTACTTCCTCGGCGGCATCAACGCGATCGCCCGGACCGGCGAGCTCGTCGCTGCGGACCGCTCCGGAAGCCGGATCGGCGCGTACCCCTTCGCCGCGGGGAACGTCCTCATCGTCAGCGGCGTCAACAAGATCGTGCCGACGCTCGACGACGCCCTCGACCGACTGGAGTCGGTTGCGTATCCGCTGGAGAACGAACGTGCGAAGGAGGCGTACGGCGTCGAGTCCGAGATCGCGAAACAGCTCATCTTCCGGCAGGAACTCGAGCAGGACCGGACGACAGTGGTGCTCGTCCGCGAGCAGCTCGGGTACTGAATAGACCGACTCGATTCCTCCCTCCGTTCTGAGAGGCGCGGCCCGTGGGTCCCGAGCGGCCGGTTCAGTCGTCGGCCGGAACCGGGTCCTCGTCGCGGTCCGCGAACGCGCCGAGATCGTTCAACAGCGCCGTCGACGCCAGCCTGATCGCGTGAGGCCAGCCCAGCGGCGTCGCGCTGTCGGGGGTCCCGTCGTCGAAGAACTGCTCGGGGAGGAACCCGCCGGGAACCGTGAGCGGGCCGTCCGGCCCGACGAGATCGAGCAGTTCGCGCGACCGGTCGACGAACGCCTCGGATCTGGCGTCGTCGGCGTCGGCGAGGAGCGCGGCGACCTCCGCGGCGGCGTTCGCGCCCCACGCCGTCGAGACGGTCCAGATCTTCTCGTGCCCCTGACCGCGCTGGCGCCAGCCGTCGCCCTCGTAGCGGACCAACCCGGCGACGTCGCTCGCGTCGGGATCGTGGAACAGGCCGTCGACCGTCGCGTCGACGTGCGAGACGAGTCGGTCGCGACGGACGTCGTCGACATCGCCGATCGCGGCGTACGCGCGGTGGGCGTCGGCGAGCGCGAACGTCGCCGAATCGTAGCGTCCGTCGAGGCTGCCGTCGTCGCGCTCGCGCACCGCGAACGCGCCGCGGTCGGGAACCCACAGGTCGTCGAGGGAGTCGTACAGCAGCGCCGCGCGATCGGCCGCCTCGACCGCCCGCCCGAACCGTTCCGCCCCCAGCGCCGCGACCGCGGAGAACGCGGCGAGGAAGCGCGCGGCGGTGTGGGTGAACCGGCCCCCCGCGTCCTCCCAGGCGTTCTGACAGGCGACCGGGCGGTGGTCGTCGGCCACCGACGCGATCAGTCCGTCGAGACCGTCGTCGATGGCCCCGGCGATCTCCCCGGCGAGCGGGTCGTCCTCCGGCAGGCGGTCGAGCAGTCGAGCGAGGAACGCGACGACGCTCGCTGTCTGGTCCGCCTGGTACTCCACGTTCTCGCCGGCCTCCATCCGGGCGTTCGCCCACCCCGGCGCCAGCGCGCCGTTGCGTGGCCACACGCGGTGGGGCCAGGTGCCGTCGGGGAGCTGCGTGTCGAGATACGCTCGCGCGCTCCGGCGGTGCCAGTCCTCGAGGCCGAGGTCGAACGCCGCGTCGGCGTCCAGCAGGAACCCGGATATCTCGGCGTCGTCCCGGAACCAGGTGTAGCCGTACCCGCCCGAGTGGACGTAGTGCGGATCGAAGTCGGGGCCGGCGATCCGCATCCCGGTCGGCGCCGACAGCAGCGACAGCACGCGGAGGTCGTCGACGGCCGCGTTCGTGCGCGGTACGCCCGACGGGACCGTCACTGCGGCGTCGCCGTCGACTGCGAGGTCTCGGAGCTTCTGCACGTCGGCGACGTCCTCGACCAGGTCGTCCACGGTCTCGAGTGCCGCCTCGCGGTCGGTCTCAACGCCGTCGGTGAGCAGCGTCGCGACCGCGGCGACGCCGTCGGCGAACCCCGTCGACGCGACGACGTGGCCGCCGAGGTGGTCCTCCTCGCGTCGATCGCCGAGGGAGTCGGCGCCACGTTCGTGTGGCTCGGGGGCGAGCACGGCGTCGGGGCCGGCCGGGAGCCCGCCGCCGATCACGTCGAGGTCTGGTGCCGCGAGGAAGTCGCGCTCGCGGTCGTGGAACACCTCCACCGCGCGCGAGTGATGGAGCTGCCCTACTCGCGCGTCGCGGCCCTCGGGGGCGAACGTACAGCCGACGAGCAGCGACGCGTCGAGGCTGTCCGCGAGTTCGGCGTCGTCGAACGCGACGCGCGTCACGTGGGCCTCGCCCGCGTCCGTCTCGACTGCGAGGTCGAACCGACGGACGCCGCCGACCGGCGTCTCGTGAACGGTCTCGACCAGCGTCGTCGACGCGTGATACGACTGCTCGCCCTCGCCGGGTTCGATAACGGCGGTCCCGTCGTCGGCGCGCCGAACCGCGTCGTCGTCCCAGTCGAGATCCGCGGGCGGGTCATCGATCCGGAGCGCGAACCGGGAGTCGGCGAGGCCGAAGCGCCCGGACAGCGGGTACCCGAAGTCGCGGACCCCCCCGTCGGGCGCGACGTGGAGCAGGCGGCCGCCGGCGCCCGAGAACAGCCCGGCGGTGGTACGCCGCTCGCCGGGGAACCGGGTCGGGTGATCCCGGTTGCGTTTGTGGTCGTCGAGTGCGTCACGTAGTCGCATGTTGCGATCGGGTGGGTCCCGGGTCATAATACTTGTTGTAATCCTATTTCAATCGTTCACGATTCCGGAACGCTCAAGCACCACGGGGAAGCGCACACGGCCATGACCGAACACGCCGACTCCGCCGCACGCGACGGAGGGGGTCCGAGCCCAGCCCCAGACGACCCGACGCACCATCCCGGGCCGCCGCGCACGACCAGCGTGGGCGAGTCGATCGAGCTCGCGCCGCGGAACCTCGACGCCGTCGTCGACGTCGGGCCGGACGGGGCGGCGACCGAGAACGACGGACACGGGCGGTTCTCGTGGGTCATCGTCGACGCGCCGGCCGACAGCGATGCGTCACTCGACCCCGCCGACACATCCGGCCAGGCCGCCGGTGACAGCGCCGTGACTCACTTCGCGCCGGACGTTCCCGGCACCTACCGGGTCGAGTTGACCGCTCCCGACGGCGCCCACGAACAGACGGTCCGTGCGTACCCGGACGAGCGGGCGGACGCGACGCTGCGCGTCGGGAAAGGCGACTTCGACGCGCCGACGGCGCGCGTGACCCCGGATCGGGTCTCTGTCGCCGGGCCGTTCAACGACTGGAACGTCGCCGAGATCCGGCCGTACGACGACGGCGAGTTCCTCGCGATCGACGTGCGCCTCCCGCCGGGAGAGCACCTCTACTCGTTCGCGCTGGACGACCGGCTCGCGGACGGCGTGATGGGCGAACACGCCGTCCCCGGTCCCGGCCGTCCCAGACTCCACCTCGACGCCGCGGACGAGGGCGACGAGGTCGTCGTCTCCGCGGACGCGGAGGCGGCGCCCGGCGGTCCCGATCCGGCGGCGACCCCCGAAGGCGAGCAGCCGACCGTCGAATGGCTGTTCGACGGTCGTGACGGCCTCTCGGCCGACCACGAGTCGGTCACTATCGACGGCGACACGGTGCGCATCGACCGGACGGCGCTCCCCGCCGACGGCGTCGCGCGGGTCCATGCCGTGCCCGTCGCCGACCGGTACGGCGTGATGGACACCGTCGAACTCTCCGCGACGGACGGCGGATCCCACGGGGATGACTCGACGACGGCGGTCCGACCCAACGACCCGCCGGAGTGGGCGTCGTCGCCGACGATCTACGAGGTGTTCGTCCGGTCGTTCGCGGGTGAGACGCCCGACACGACGTTCCGGGAGATCGAGCGGCGAGTGCCGTACATCGATTCCCTCCACGTCGACGTGCTGTGGCTCACGCCGGTGCTCCAGAGCCCGACGACCCACGGCTACCACATCACGGACTTCTCCCGGACGGCCGACGACCTCGGCACGCGCGCGGAGTTCGAGTCGTTGGTCGAGACGTGTCACGACCACGGGATCCGGGTGGTGTTCGACCTTGTGATCAACCACACCTCGCGGGACCATCCCGCGTTCCAGCTCCACTCGGCCGGCGTCGACGCGTTCGCCGAACAGTACCCCCGTCGCCCGGCCGCGGAGAACCCCTCCGACGTGGAGTGGGCCGGGGAGGGGACGCCCTCGTTCCGCTTCAACTGGGAGCGGATCCCCGACCTGAACTACGACTCGCCGACAGTCCGCGCGTGGATGCTGTCGGTCGTCGACGAGTGGGCCGACGTGGTCGACGGCTTCCGGTGCGACGTGGCGTGGGGCGTCCCGCACGGCTTCTGGAAGGAGGTCGCCGAGCGCCTTCGCAGGCGCAGCCCCGAGTTCCTCCTGCTCGACGAGACGATCCCGCGGGATCCGTTCATGCACGAGGCGGAGTTCGACATGCACTACGACACGACCCTGTACGACACGCTCCGCCGGATCGGCTCGGGCGACGTCGACGCCGACGCCGTCCTCGACGCGATCGACGCCTCCGCGGTGCAGGGCTTCCCGCGTGCGGCCGTCCAGATGCGCTACGTCGAGAACCACGACGAGGACCGGTATCGCGCGGAGTGCGGAACCGAGGCGCTCCGGGCGGCTGCGGCGGCGACGTTCACGCTCCCGGGCGCGCCGATGGTGTACTACGGACAGGAGCGCGGAATGACCGACTACCGCGGCGAGATGTCGTGGCACGACGGCGACACCGAACTCACCGACTACCACCGCAGGCTGGCGGCTGCCCGCCGCGAGCACGACGCGTTGCGCGCCGGGACGGTCGCCCGGATCGGCTACGAGGTCCGTGGCGACGACGTCGGAGCAGGGAACGGAACCGGCGGCGCCCTCGGGATCGTCGGCGGCGACGATGGGAGCGCCGGAGCCGGCGGCGCCGGCGCGGAGGCGGTCACCGCGTACGTTCGTGAGTCGAGCGAGGAGCGACTCGCAGTCGCGATCAACTTCGGCGCCGGGGAGGCGACCGTCGAGCTCGCGGACCCGGTCGATCCGACCGACCTCATCACGGGACACGACGTGGGTGCCGACGGTGACGACGGCTCCGAGGACGGTGTCGAGGGTGGTTCGACCCGTGTCGTCCGCGTCGACGACGTCGTCGTGTGCCGGCTCCGTTGAACACGGAACTTCCCGACCGGGGCGCCGACCGAACTCCCTTTTCCCCGTCGGGCCGAAGTCGACCCCATGAACGACCCGGCGGACGATCGGGAGGACGCGGCAGACCCGGTCGACACGGGCGACGCGATAGACACGGCTGACGCGATCGACACGGTCGATGACTCACGAGTCACCGACGATGGCGAGGAGGGGCGGCCGGACGAGCCGGCCCGAACCGTCGGGGAACTCGTCGAGTACTGTCGGCTTCAGGCCGGACTGCTCGCGGGCCGCGTCGAGACGATGGCCGAGGAGGCGACCGACCGGATCGACGAGATCGACGAGGAGATCGCGGCCCTCCGTGAGGATCTCGATGCGGCGGACGGTGACGTCTCCGACGGTGTCGCCGGCGGCGACGGAGACGGGAGCGAGATCGGATCGGGCGGCGACGACGGGGACATGGCGGCGGCGCTGGCGGACGCGGAGTCCGACCTCCAGCGCAAACAGGCGATGGTCGAGGCGACCGAGTCGCGGATGCGGCTGTTTCAGGAGCTGTCGACCGCCTACCTCGAACTCGCCGAGGACCTGATCGAGTCGTTGGAGTCGGGGGACGCCGACCCCGACGAGGCCGTCTCGCGAGTCGTCTCCTTCGAGGTCGAACGGGACGCGCCCGCGTACTTCGAGGAACGGGAGACGCTGGCCGAGGTCGCCGCCGAGAACGGCGAGGACTGACCGGGTCCCGGGGGCACGTGTGGCTCCGAACCGCGTCAGCGCACGCGGTCCTCTTCGCCGTCCACGACCGTGAGACCCGAACCGTTGTGGGGAGACAGTCGCCAGTCCATAGCGCGGACACGCCGACGCGGGCGGGCGCACGGACCGGGAGTTATACGGTTCCCCGTCGGCCTGTGTGGGCTATGACCACGGGCCCCGGCGACCTCTCCGGCGCGAACGCGGCAGGCGACGTCGACGTGGAGGCGCTGTTGAAGCGGTTCGGACTCTCCGACAAGGAGATCGACACGTATCTGACGCTCCTCGAGCACGGGGAGGCGAAGGCCAGCACCGTCGCGGAGGCGGCCGGCGTCTCGAAGCGGTACGTGTACAGCGCCAGCGAGGAGCTGGAGGCCCGGGGGTTCGTCACCGTCAACGACCACGTCACGCCGACAACCATCCGCGCGAACCCGCCCGGAGAGGTCGTCGACCGCCTCGCGAACGACGCCAAGTCGATGCGGCCGGCGCTGGAGGCCCGGTTCTCCCGGGAGGAGGCCGCCACCGAGCCGTTCGAGGTGGTCAAGTCCCGCGTCACGGTCGTCAAGCGGATCCGTCGGGCCATCGCCGAGGCGAGCGAGGAGGTGACGCTGTCGTTCCCGCTGGACCGCCTCGACGAGGTCACCGACGACCTCCGGGACGCCGTCGACCGGGGCGTGCTGGTGTTGTTACTGCTCACGGGCGCCGACGAGGGCGAAGCCGACCTCGGGGAACGCCTCTCCGGCGTCGCCACCGCGGCTCGGACGTGGGGACAGCCCATGCCGTCGATGCTCACCGTCGACGGGCGGACGGGGGTCGTCGCCCCTGCGGAGATGGTCGCACGAACGAACAGCGGCACGCAGGCCATCGTCTTCACCCAACAGCAGCTCGGTCCGGTCATCGTCGGCTCGTTCCTGGGCAACTACTGGCCGGCTGCCGCCGAGGCGGTCGTGACGGAGCCCGCGCCGCTGCCGGCGACGTACACGAACTTCCGACACGCCGTGTTGCAGGCGGAGCTACACCGTCGGTCGTCGGACGCCGTCGCCGCGCACGTCTCGGGCCGCCGAACGGACAGCGGCGACCCCGTCGAGACGAGCGGCGAGGTCGTCGAGGTCAGTCAGGGACTCGTCTCGCCCGCGAACAACGAGTTCCCGGTCCAGCACTCGCTGACGATCGAGGTCGACGACGAGCGGATCTCCGTCGGCGGGAAGGGCGCCTTCGTCGAGGACGTGGAGGCGACGGAGATCCGCCTCGAGCCGTCTGTCGCCGGCGAGTGAGCCGGACGCTCGAAAACGTGTCGGTCGGATCGGACGGGTCGAACGAGCGAATGGAACCTGACGCAGGGATCGGCCGGCCGACCGGCCCTCGGGAACCTCACTCCCGGTACAGCGAGTATGTGATGAACCCGAACCCGAGCATGGTGAGGGCGCTCTGGACCAACACCCCATAGAGGATGACCGGCTGCGAGGGGCTCAGGGGGAGCAGATCGCCCACGAGGTCGACCCCGCCGCCCAGGATACTTCCGGCAGTGACGATCGCGAACCCCAGCGCCAGCGAGCGGAGTTCCGCGGCGCCCGTCCGACGGTAGGCGGTCCACGAGAGATACGTGATCGTCGCGCCGAAGACGAACGTCAGCGTCTTGGTCGCCGCGATGGCGATGGTGAGGTGGCTCATTGGTCCGCACCCCTGCGGACCTCTCCCCACATGCTCGCGAGGCGATCGGCGGCGTCCTCGGCCGGGCGTTCGATCTCCACGTCGAGGCTTCGGTCCTCGGCGAGCGCGACGATCACCTCGTTGAAGTCCGTTCGATAGCGGGTCGCGTGGTGGCCGTCCTGCCTGACCTCAACGCCCTCTGCTAACAACTGTGCCTCGGAAAGCAGGTCCAGCTTTCGGTATGTCGTCGACATGGGTATCTCACACTCCTCTGACACCTCCCCCGCGGTCAAGGGTTCCTCTAGGTGCTCGATAATCGTCCGACAGTCCTCGTCGTCGAGCGCGTCGAGGACCGACTGGAGGTTCGGCCCGGGTTCGGCCCCCGGCCGAGAGTCGCGCACCATACGGGCGAGTTACTCGGTCTGTGGTATAGGTTGCTTGGTTCGGTCACGCGAATCCCAGTAATTGGAAACCAGCAGTACCCCCTAACATATTCCCCCCATACCGTCGAAGTACATGGTGAATATCGGCGCACCCGGATCCGAGATGAGTCGACGCGAGTTCCTGGCGGCCACCGGCGCGACGGGCGCGTCGGCGGCGTTCGCGGGGTGTAACGCACCGACCTCCGCTGGCGGACGGACGGCGGTCGGGACCGACGCGGCTTCACCGCAGACCGACTCGGACCTTCCGACCACCTCGCCGCCCGAGGTCGTCAACGTCGACGAGCAGGGCGGATCGGTGACGATGAAGACGCTCCCGGCGCGCCACGACGTTCACCCGGGCGAGGCGATGGGCGGCCCCATCGAGTTCCCGCAGGTGTGGGCGTTCCAGGCCGACGACCGCGACCCCTCGGTGCCCGGACCGATCCTCCGCACGACCGAGGGCGAGGACATGACGGTCGTCCTCGACAACACCGACGGCCAGCGGCCGCACACGCTCCACTTCCACGGCGCCCAGAAGACGTGGGAGAACGACGGCGTCCCCACGACGACCGGGATCACGGTCAACCCCGGGGAGAAACACGAGTACGAGATCCCCGCGAACGTGCCCGGAACGCACGTCTACCACTGCCACTACCAGACCCACCGCCACATCGACATGGGGATGTACGGCATCTTCCGTGTCGACCCCGAGGGCTACGAGCCGGCCGACCGTGAGTACTTCATGACGGTGAAGGACTGGGACTCGCGCCTGCCCCGGATGATGGCCGGCGAGGACGCCGACTACTCGCCGCGCTCGCGCCACCCCGACGTGTTCACGGTCAACGGGAAGGCAGCCCCGCGGACGCTTCACCCGGAGGACGGCTCGCCGATGATCGTCTCGCAGGGGGACACGGTCCGCGTCCACTACGTCAACGGCGGATACATGAACCACCCGCTGCACGTCCACAACCACCGGTTCCAGCTCGTCGAGAAGGACGGCGGTACCATCCCCGAGGCGGCCCGCCACGAGATGGACATCACCGACATCGCGCCCGCGGAACGCCACACCATCGAGTTCACCGCCGACGCGGAGCCGGGGATCTACCTCATGCACTGTCACAAGGTGAACCACGTGATGAACGGCACCAGCTACCCCGGCGGGATGCTCACCGGGATCGTCTACGAGGAGGCGATGGACACCGACATCTTCGCGTCGCTGATGGACTACGCCGGCTACGAGGGCTGAGGCCCTCCATCGTCCGGATCACGGAGACGGCGTCGCGGGGGATCGAGCAATTAAGTGCCTCGGTGGTGGAGGTGTGGTATGTCAGTTCCTCTCCCCGTCCTCGCGGGCACGCACGGTCTCCGGCGCCACCGAGGTGGCGGATGGTAGACGTCGTCTTCGCCGCCGGTCGCCTGCTTCTGGCGCTGGTGCTCGTGGTGTTGAACGGCTTCTTCGTCGCCGCGGAGTTCGCCCTCGTCCGCGTCCGATCCACCTCCGTCGACCAGCTCGCCGAGGAGGGCCGCGCCGGCGCGGACACGCTCCAGCAGGCGATGGGGTCGCTGGACGACTATCTCGCCGTGACGCAGCTCGGGATCACCCTCGCCTCGCTCGGACTGGGATGGGCCGGCGAGCCCGCGGTGGCGTCGCTCATCGAGCCGGTTCTCGGGCCGGTTCTTCCGCCCGATATCCTCCATCTCGTCTCGTTCGCGCTCGGGTTCACCTTCATCACGTTCCTGCACGTCGTCTTCGGCGAGCTCGCGCCGAAGACGATCGCAATCGCCCGAGCCGAGCGGATCGCCCTGTTGGTCGCGCCGCCGCTGAAGCTGTTCTACTACGTGTTCTATCCGGGGCTCGTCCTGTTCAACGGGACGGCGAACGCCTTCACCAGCCTGATCGGCATCCCCCCTGCCTCCGAGACGGACGAGACGCTGGAGGAACGCGAGATCCGGATGGTGCTGTCGCGAGCGGGGGAGGAAGGCAACGTCGACGCCAACGAAGTCGAGATGATCGAGCGAGTGTTCGACCTCGACGACACCGTCATTAGGGAGGTGATGGTGCCGCGTCCGGACGTGGTAGCGATCCCCGCCGACGCGACGCTCGCGGATATCAGGTCGACCGCGCTGTCGGCCGAGCACACTCGATATCCCGTCGTCGACGCCGACGACGCCGACCGGATCGTCGGTTTCGTGGACCTCAAGGACGTGATGCGTGCCGAGGAGTCGGAGTCGGCGGCAGAGACGACCGCCGCCGACATCGCGCGCGACGTGCTCGTCGTCCCGGAGACGACGTCGGTCGACGACCTGCTGTTGCAGTTCCGAGACGAGCGTCAGCAGATGGCCGGCGTCGTGGACGAGTGGGGGAGTCTCGAGGGGATCGCGACCGTCGAGGACGTCGTCGAGGCGGTCGTCGGCGACCTCCGCGACGAGTTCGATGCCGACGACGGCGAGGCGTCGATCCGCCGACGCGCCGACGGCGGGTACGGGGCCGACGGCGCGGTCGCCCTGCGGACGGTCAACGACGCTCTCGGCACGTCGTTCCACAGCGACGAGTTCGAGACGCTCGCGGGACTGGTGCTGGATCGCCTCGACAGGGTTCCGGAAGTGGGCGATTCGCTCGAGGTGGACGGCCACACCGTCGAGGTCACCGCGATGGACGACAGCCGGATCGACGCGCTCTCGATCCGGCCGCTCACCCCGCCCGACGAGGGCGACGACGAGGACGAGAACTGATCGCCGAGTCCTCGTGGGGACCTCGACGACCCCGTCACTCGTGTCGACCGGCCCGCCGCTCGGATCTACTCCCGTTCAGATCGACCAGATACCTCGCTTCCGGTCGAGATACGCGCCGACGACGACGTGTGGGACCGCGATGACGGAGATCGCGACGCTGTAGAAGCCGACCCAGCCGGCGGCCGAACTGGGGGTCCGTGCCAGGAACGCCGCGCCCAAGCCGAACAGGACGAGCGCCCCGACCCACGGGAGCGCCCCGCCGCGTGCGACGCGGCCGATGACGGCCCGCGCGGTCGACGGCCCGTCGTCGCCGGCCGTCAGGCGGGCGGTGCCGCGGGCGGCGTACCAGCAGGGGAAGTACACCCCGATGGCAAGCGCGGGCGGAACGGTGAGGAAGAAGGCGACGAGCAGGAGCGTCTCGCCGGCGTCGACGCGCCACGACCGACTGAAGCGGCCGCGGAGCCCCCCGAGCGACAGGTGTGCACCCACGGCACCGGCGTACACGCCGCCCACCAGGGAGACGGTCGGGTCGGCGAACAGCCACAGGAACGGTTGCAGCGCTCCCGGCTCGAACACGTTCACCATGTAGCCGCCGTACATCGCGTACAGGCCGGGGTCGACGACGTACGCCGGGATCAGGACGGCGCCGCCGCGGACGGCCACCGCGAGCGCGCGCTGGACCCGCGATCGGAGGTGGTCGGTCCCGACGACGGCGTCGAGGACTGCGAGACCGCCGTGCCCGGCCTTCAGCGCCGTGATCGAGAGCGCAAGTGCCAGCCCGACGACGGGCGAGAGGACGAACAGGTCGTACGCGATCACGATGAGCGCGAGATACGCGAGGAGGTAGCGGAACCGGAACCCCTGGCCGCGACCGCGGAGGTTCACGACGTGCTCGAAGCCGCCGTGATAGAGGCTGATCGTCCCCATCAGCCCGAGGTACGCCAGCGCACGATAGCGAAGCGGGACCGCCACATCGGCCGCCGCGAACGCGGCGAACGCGACGGTCAGTCCCGCGAACACGACCCACGAGCCGAGGACGGCCCGCCGCGCCAGGGCGGTCCCGGCGACGAGCTCGTCGCTCTGTTCTCCCCGCTCCACTTCCCCATCGTCGGACGGAGGGCCGGCGAGCCACGTCCGAACCGACGAGCCCAGTCCGGTCGACATACGTAGGTTCGATAGGGTCGTTCACTGACGTAATGTCGGCTCGCGCTTCCCAGCGGCTGGGAATCGGGGTCGGTCCTTCCCGAACTCGTTCCGTGCTTATATGCGATGACACGCGAACCGGAGGCGCCGCTCTCGGGGCAGTCAGTCGCCGTGGTCGGCGCCGGCGTCGGCGGCCTCTCGACGGCCTGTTATTTGGCGGACGACGGGGCGGACGTGACGGTGTACGAACGCAACGACCGGGTCGGCGGCGTCGCCGGCCGGATCGAGCGGGACGGCTTCGCGTTCGACACCGGGCCGTCGTGGTACCTCCAGCCGGAGGTGTTCGAGCGGTTCTTCGGACACTTCGGGCGCGAGCCCTCCGACTACTACGACCTCGTCGAGCTCGACCCCAAGTACCGCGTGTTCTGGACGGACGGCGACCGGGCGACCGTTCCGGACGACCGCGAGGCGGTCCGGGCGCTGTTCGAGTCGTACGAGGACGGCGCGGGCGAGGCGTTCGACGCCTACCTCGAGCGTGCTCGCGAGTCCTACGAGCTCGGGATGGAGCGGTTCGTCTACACGGACCGCACGCGACTCCGGGACATGCTCGACGTGGACGTGCTCCGATCGGGTCGCGCGCTCCCGCTGTTGCGGACGATGGACCAGCACGTCGAACGGTACGTCGACCACCCGAAGCTCCGACAACTGTTGGAGTACACGCTCGTGTTCCTCGGCGGGTCGCCGTACAACACGCCCGCGCTCTACAGCATGCTCTCGTGGGCCGACCACGGCCTCGGCGTCCGCTATCCGGAGGGGGGAATGTACAGCGTCGTCGAGGGGCTGCGGGACCTCGGGTCCTCGCTCGGCGTCGACTACCGCACGGGGACCGAGGTGACCGGCGTGACCGGCCGCCGGGGGAGCTTCACGCTCTCCCTGGACGGCGCTCGCGACGCGGGCGCCGACCTCGTCGTCTGTGACGTGCCGCCGGCGGCGGCCGACCGCGACCTGCTCCTCCCGGGCGACCGGGTCCGCGACGCCGACGGCTGGGAGTCGGCGACGTATGCCCCCTCGGCGTACCTCCTGTACCTCGGGATCGAGGGCGACGTGGATCCGCTGGCGCACCACTCACATGTGCTCCCGACTGACTGGGACGACCACTTCGAGGCGATCTTCGAGGACTCGCGCTGGCCCGACGAGCCGGCCTACTACGTCAACGCGCCCTCCGTGACCGACGACACGGTCGCCCCCGAGGGCCACAACACGGTGGTCGTGCTCGTCCCCGTCGCCCCGGGGCTCCGGGACGACGCGGAGGCGCGCGCTCGGTTCCGCGACCGGATCCTCGCGGACCTCGCCGAGCACGCCGGCGTCGACCTCAGGGACCGGATCGTGGTCGAGGAGGAGGCCTGTGTCTCAGAGTTCGCGGCGCGCTACGCTCGACCCGAGGGGACGGCGTTGGGGCTGGCGCACACCCTCCGGCAGACTGGTCCCCTCAGACCGAGCCACCGGGCGGGCCCGGACGGGTTCTACCTCGTCGGCTCCGACACGACGCCTGGGATCGGTGTGCCGATGTGTCTGATCAGCGGAGAACACACGGCCGAGGCCGTCCGTGAGGACGAACGCCGGGGGAGGCTCCGTCGGCTGCTGGCGGACTGACGCCGGACTGTCCCGCGAGGTCGAGTGATCGTCCGGACGCGGCACCCGCCGCGGTCGTGGTCGGAGTGTCTACTGTTCGGATCAGTGACATGGGCGCGGATCGTTCGGGGAAACCAAGCTTCTTTGTCCAGGTGGCGGTGGGACCGACAATGAACACTCCGTACGACGACCCGCCGTCCGACGACGGCGACGGTCGGGAACACACGGACCACAACGGCGTTCCGGAGTCGGGGTCGGTCGTTCCGGACCGCTTCTCCTCCGACGAGGTGTTCCAGCGGATCGTCGCCGACGCGGACCACGAGATAACCTCGGGCGCGCGCGAACTGTTCTTCGCGGCGCTGGCGGGCGGGTTCGCCATCACGATCACGCTGTTGGTGTACGCGTCGATGTACCCCCAGACGGACAGCAGCGTCGTCGCGGCGATGCTGTACCCGATCGGCTTCATCTACATCATCATCGGCGGCTACCAACTGTACACCGAGAACACCCTTCCGCCCGTCGCGTTGACCCTTGAGCGACTGGCGTCGGTGCCGGCGCTGTTGCGCCACTGGACCATCGTCGCGCTCGGGAACTTCACCGGCGGCGCGATCGGCGCGGTCGTGCTCGCGTACGGCGGCGTGTTCTCCCCGGAGGCGGCCGCCGTGGCCGCGGATCTGGCGGCGACGGGCGTGTACGAGACCACCCCCTGGGAGCTGTTCTTCAAGGGGGCGTTCGCCGGGCTGATCGTCGCGGGCGTCGTCTGGATGAACTTCGCCGCTCAGGACACCATCTCGCGACTCGTCATCGTCTACCTCGCGTTCCTCACTATCCCGCTGGGGAACCTCTATCACAGCGTCGTCTCGTTCACCGAGGCGGTGTACCTCATGATCGTCGGCGACCTGGGGTTCGTGCTGGCGATGACCGACTTCGTGATCCCGGTGTTGGTCGGCAACACCGTCGGCGGGGTGGTGCTCGTCACGATCGTCAACTACTACCAGACCACCGAACAGCGACTGGAGACGGCGCGCTTCGAGAACGTTCGCAGGCTGTCGATCCGCGAGACGCTGCTCGGGGGCCTCGCGGGCCGGTCGTACGTGCCGCTGTTCGACACCGTCGAGGAGTTCGTTCGCGACCCCGACTCCTTCCGGATCCTCGTCCCGATCACGAACCCCCGAACGGAGTCACGGCTCGTCGAGATGGCGTGCGCGCTCGCGTCGACCCGGGAGAAGGGGGTCGTCCACGTGGTTCACGTGGTGCAGATCCCCTCGGGACCCAGCCAGGGGAACCGCCGAACCGACCACGACCGGATCACCGCCGAGTCGTCGAAGCTGCTCTCCGACGTGCGGAGTATCGGCGAGCGCTACGATGCGGACCTGGAGACGTCGACGCTCGTCACCCACCGCTCGTTCGAGGACGTCTTCGACCGCGCGAACCGCACCCGCCCCGATCTGGTGATGATGGGCTGGGCCGACGACGGCGTGTGGGCCTCGGCCCGCGCAGAGCGACCCATCGACGAACTGACGAACCGCCTGCCGTGTGACTTCCTCGTCGTCAAGGACCGCGGACTCGACTGCTCGCGCGTGCTCCTCCCGACGGCGGGCGGTCCGAACTCCGTGTTGAGCGCCGAGGTCGCCCGTGGACTCAGGGAGGCCCTCGACGCGGAGATCTCGCTGCTCCACGTCGCTGACGGTCCTGGCGACCGCGATCGCGGGGAGGCGTTCCTTGCGGACTGGGCCGTCGAGAACGACCTCGAGGACGCCGAGCGGATCGTCGACGAGTCCGGCGACGTGGAGGAATCGATCGAGCGCGCGGCCGAGGACAACACCCTCATCCTCATCGGCGCCACCGAGCAGGGGCTGCTCTCGCGGCTCGTCAGCGACTCCCTCCACATGAACATCGCCGACGACGTGGACGGCTCGCTGCTGTTGGCCGAGCGGCCCTCCGACCGGTCGATCCTGAAGCGCCTCGTCGGGGGCGGCCGTCGGGAGAAGTAGCCCGCGGAGCGAATCGGGCTGTACTCGGACGCGGGTCGGGCTGCCGACTCAGACGTCGCCCACGCGGTCGGGGGCGGGTCCGTCGTATCCCTCGGGAACGTATGGACACAGCGGGTCGGACGCGAGCGGGTCGCCGGTGGCCGCGTACGCCCGCGAGCGCGACCCGCCGCAGACGTCGCGGAACTCGCAGGCCCCGCACCGTCCGGTGAGCGCGTCACGGTCGCGAAGGCGCTCGAACAGTTCCGCGTTCCGATACAGGTCCACGAGGTCGTCCTCGCGGACGTTGCCAGCCGGCTCCGGAAGGAAGCCCGAGGGGGTCACGTCGCCGACGTGGTTCACGAACGCGAACCCGTCGCCGGCACGGACGTTCGGCCGGGTCGCGGGCGCGCCCCGCCCCGGAGCCATCTCGTCGGGGTCGACGCCGCGTCGTTCGAGACCGACGCGGGTGTGTTGTGGCGCCTCGGTCGTCTTGATCGCGAACGAGGAGTCGTCGTCGACGCTGTGGAGCCAGTCCATGACCGCGTCCGCCCGCTCCGGCGAGACGGGATCGAGCATCGCTCCCCGTCCGACCGGGACGAGGAAGAACACGCTCCAGCGCACCGCGTCGAGGTCGTCCACCAGCTCGCGAACGCCGGGGAGTTCGTCGACGGTTCGGTCACAGACCGTCGTGTTGATCTGCAGCCCGAGGTCGGACTCGCGGATCCAGCGGGCCGCCCGCAGCGTCTCCTCGAAGACGCCCGGCTCGCCGCGGTACCCGTCGTGGACCGCGGGGTCGCCCGCGTCGATGCTGAGCGCGACCCGGCGGAGACCGGCGTCCGCGAGGCGCTCGATGCGCTCGCGCGTCAGCGACGCGGTCCCGCTGGGCGTGAGCGCCATCCGGAGACCGATCTCGTCGCCGTACGCGATCAACTCCGCGAGGTCGTCCCGCTTGAGCGGATCGCCGCCCGAGAGGACCACCACCTGTCCGTCGCCGAACTCGCTCGCGGACTCCAGCAGGCGCTTGCCCTCGGCGGTCGTCAGCTCGTCGGGGTGGCGTCCGGGCGTCGCCTCCGCGCGGCAGTGATCACAGGCCAGATCGCACGCGCGTGAGGCCTCCCACACGAGGACGATCGGGCGCTGGCTCGTGTCGAACATTGTCGAGTGCGTGGGCGTCGTGACTGTCGTGTGTGCTCGGTCCCTCGATCACTCGACCACGACGACGCCCTTCATGCCCAGCGACTCGTGCGGGGTGCAGACGTACTTGGTCGTGCCGGTGGATTCGAACGTCTGCTCGAAGGTGTGTCCCTCCTCCGCGACGAGCTCGGACTCGAAGGAGCCGTCGTCGGCGGCGACGTTGTGGCTCGACCCCTGGCCGGTCCACTCCCAGGTGACGGTCGTTCCGGAGGACACGCGCACCGCCGCGGGGCCGAACCCGTACGCCCCGCCGTTCGCCTCCACGCCGACCTCGACTGTCACCGAGTCCGAGCCCGTCTCGTCGACGACCCCGTCGTAGTTGTCCACGTCGTCGAACCAGCCGTCGAAGGAGGCGGATCCGGACCCGCCGGAGTCGCCGCCGCCCTCGGTCGGCGTCGGTGTCGGCTCCTCGGTCTCCGCGTCGTCTCCCGACCCGCCGTCGGAGCTGCCGCCCCCGGAACAGCCGGCCAGCCCGGTGAGACCGCCGACAGCCGCCAGTCCGGTCGCGCGCAGTACCGTTCGCCGGTCGAGTGATCGATCAGACATCACTCCCTCGTAATTGGGGTGTGAATAAGCGGTTCTCCCCGTTTCCCAGTTGCTGGGAGTCGGCGTGAACGACGTAGGTGCTCCACGTCGGTGACGAGAGTGATGGCAGACTCCGACCAGCGCACGCCGGTGAGCCAACCACGGGCGGACGACTCCCCGGAGTGGGAGGTGTTCCTCCGCGAGTCGGCGGCTGATCCGCTCCGACACGCGGGCAGCGTCACCGCGCCCTCGTCCGACGTGGCGCACGAACAGGCGAGCACGCTCTTCCCGGACGCGTCGACGCTGTGGCTGGCACGCAGCGACCGCGTCGCCCGATTCAGCGACCGCGATCTCGGTGCAGAGTACGGGTCGGCCGACGCCGGCGACACCGCGGACACTGTCGCCGAGGGCGGCGACCTCGACGGGGGTGTCGAGTCGTGATCTCAGTCAGCAAGCTGCTGTACGACCTCGACGCCGAGGGCGACGGGCTCCGATACGGCGACGCCGACTCCACGGCGGAGCAGATCCGCGAGCGCAAACAGGAGCGGCCGGTCGTCGTCTGGAACGGGACCAAGCGGTGCAACCTCTCGTGTGCTCACTGTTATGCGGGCGCAGACGTGGGCGCCGCGGCCGGCGAGCTCTCGACCGCGGAGGCGAAGGGGATGCTCGACGAGCTCGCGGACTACGGTGTCCCCGTCGTGTTGTTCTCCGGCGGCGAGCCACTCGTCCGCGAGGACCTCCCGGAACTCGTCGCTCACGCGAGCGACGCCGGGATCCGTCCGGTCCTCTCGACCAACGGGACGCTGCTCACCCGCGACCGCGCCCGCGAGCTTCGCGACGCCGGCCTCGCGTACGCCGGCATCTCCGTGGACGGTCGCCGCGAGGTGAACGACGCCTTCCGCGGGCAGGAGGGCGCCTTCGACGCCGCCGTCGACGGCATCGAGGCGTGTCTCGACGTGGGACTGAAAACCGGACTGCGCTACACCGTCACCGAGGACACCGTCCCGGACATGGAGGACGTTGTGGACCTGCTGACCGACGTCGGCGTGGACCGGTTCTGCTTCTACCACCTCGCGTACGGCGGGCGGGGCGTTCCCGACGCCGACATCACGCCCGACGCGCGCCGGGAGGCGGTCAAGCGGCTGGTCGACCTCACGCGAGAGTACCACGAGGACGGCGAGGAGATCGAGACGCTGCTCGTGGGCAACTACTGTGACGCCGCCTACCTCGTCGAGTACGCCCGCCGCGAGTTCGGGGCCGAACACGCCGAGCGGGTCCGGCGATACCTCGAGACCAACGGCGGCGACCCCGCCGGCGAGCGCGTCGCGGACATCGACTATCAGGGGAACGTCCACGCCACGCAGTTCTGGCAGTCGTACTCGCTCGGGAACGTCCGCGATCGCCCGTTCGGCGACATCTGGGATGACGAGTCGAACCCCCTGCTGGACCGTCTGCGCGATCGCCCGGACAGCCTCGGCGAGAAGTGTCGGTCCTGCACGTACAGCGACATCTGCCGCGGGGCCTCGCGACTGCGCGCGCTCACGGTCGAGGGCGAGTTCGGCGCCCGCGACCCGCAGTGTTACCTCACGCCCGCGGAGCGTGCGGGGGACGCGGCGGGAGCTGCGGGCTCGCCGTCGCCTTCCGCCGACTGAGGCGTCCGGCGAGCGTCGGTCGGAGGGGATCGAACGTGTTCGGGGCGACGCTGAGGGTGAGTTGTTCCCAATAGTCCCGTATGAGCGCCGTCGATACAGAGACCGTCGAGCGCGAGGACGAGCGTGCGATCACCACCGTCGAAGTGAAGGGAACCGGCCGGCTGTACGACGCGCTGCCGGAGCACCGGTTCGAGTACTCCTTCGAGGGAACGACGCTGCGGGAGTTCCTGGAGGCCTTCCTCGACGAGCACGACGTGGCGGAGTTCCTCATCGCCGAGACGCCCGAGGAGGAGGTCGCCCACGGCTGGGCGCCCGCTCCGGACGAACTTCCCGACGACTTCACGGCCAACCCAGAGGGCGACCGTACGCGTGCGTATGCGCGGATCGCGATCAACGGGCGATTCAACGAACACCTCGGTGGGTTCGACACCGAGTTGGAGGACGGGGACCGCGTCGCGCTGATGTACCCGTTCATGTACTGCTGCTGAACCGAACCACCCCTTCACTCCCTCCAGCGGGACCCCACCGACGACAATCGACTCCCGGTCGGCGGCGACGCCGTCGCCCGTTTTTATTCCTCCCGCGAAGGTGTTCGTCGCCGTCCCCAGTCGGTCGGAACCTGAGTAGTGATTGTGGTGGGTCGGGCGTAAGGGGCGGCTATGCGTTCGAGCTCGCACGGAGGTGGACCGACGTGAAACTGAACCGCCGCGACTTCGTGAAGGCGGCAGCCGCGGGAACCGTCTCGACGCTCGTCTCCAGCGGATGGGCGGCCACCCAGTCCGTCGACCCGGTGACCTCGGTCGACAACCCCCTCAAGTCCTACCCCAACAGGGACTGGGAGGAGGTGTATCACGACATCTACGCCTACGACAGCGTCGACTGGACCGTCTGTCACCCCAACTGCACGCAGTCGTGCGCGCTGAACTTCTACATGAAGAACGGCGTGCCGATCCGCGCCGAGCAGATCTACCACGAGGAGGAGGGAAGCCCCGGTCCGGGGAGCCCCGGCGGATACGAGGAGGCCGGCGTCAGCCGCCACTGGAACCCCCGCGGGTGCATGAAGGGGCTCACGCTCCACCGGCGGACGTTCGAGCCGAGCCGGATCAAGTACCCCCTCGTGCGAAAGGGGTGGGACCCCGAGGACCCCAGCCCCGAGGGCCGCGGCGAGGACGAGTTCGAGCGCGTCTCCTGGGACGAGGCGATCGACCTCATCGCCGAGAAGATGGCGAACCTGGAGGACCAGAAGCGCTTCCACGTGTTCAACGCCATCAAGTCCGACGGGCTGATCACCCGTCACGGCGCCGGCCGCCGGCTGGCTTCCATCTTCGGCGGCTGCGAGTGGACCGAGTACGACTGGTACGCCGACCTCCCGCCGGGTCACGTGATCACGACGGGATACCAGACGTCCGACGCCGACGCGTCCGCCTGGCGGCAGGCGGACTACACGATCATGCAGGGGAAGAACCTCATCCACAACAAGCTCGCGGACAACCACTGGCTCCAGGAGACCCGCGAGCGCGGCGGGAAGATGGTCGGCGTCTACCCCGACTACTCCCCGACCGTCCAGAAGTGCGACCGCTGGCTCCCGGTCCGCCCCGGCAGCGACGCCGCGTTCGCGCTCGGCGTCGCGCACGTCATCATCGACGAGGAGCTGTACGACCCCGACTTCATGCGGAAGTTCACGAGCCTCCCGCTGCTCGTGCGCGAGGACACGGGCAAGTACCTCCGCGCCCACGAGGTGTTCGAGGACCACGACCCGCCCGAGGGCGGCACGGAGGGCCAGGAGGGGCTCGCCCACCACGGCGGCGGCGACGACTGGGGCGACTTCGTCGCCGTCGACGCCGACGGCGATCTGACGGCCGTCACCCGCGAGGAGGTCGGGGGTGAGACGCCCGCCGATACGCGTCTGGACGTCGACACCGAGGTGACGCTGGCGGACGGCTCCTCGGTCGCGGTCCGTACAGACTTCGCCCGGCAGAAGGCGAACATCCTCGACAGCTACGACCCCGAGACGGTCGAGGACATCACGACGATCCCGGCCGACGCGCTCCGGAAGACCGCCCGGGAGTTCGCCGCCGCCGAGAAGGGGCAGTGGTTCACCGGCGAGGGGATCAACCACTGGTTCCACTCAAACGACTCGCTCCAGCGGACGATCTTCTTCATCCAGTCGATGCTGGGGAACATCGGGGAACGCGGCGCCGGCTACTACAACTACTCCGGGCAGTACAAGATCGAACTGCTCGACGGCTACCCGGCCTACGTCAACCCGGACGGCCACTCGGCCCACGGGATGTACCCCGGCTACGCGTTCGCGTTCTTCGGGGGCGAGCAGCTCGACCCGCACGACATCCGCGGCGACTTCGACCGCGACCTCGACCTCGTGCCACAGGGGGACGCCGACGAGCCGGTGATGCCCGAGGGCGCCGATTCGTACACGATGTCGCGGCCGGCGGTGCTGTGGACGATGAACTGCAACCTCCTGAACCAGACGAAACATCAGGAGCACGTCATCGAGAACTTCGTGAAACACCCCGACACGGGCAACGAGCTGTTCATCGTGTCGGACATGCACATGACGTACTCCGCCCGGCACGCCGACATCGTCCTGCCGGTGCCGTCGTGGCTGGAGTGTGACTACCCCGACATCACCGTCGGCCCGGAGAACCCCTTCCTGCACATGGACAGCGGGGTGATGGACCCCATCTACGACACCAAACAGGACGGGGAGATCTGCGCGCTCGTCGCCGAGAAGCTCGACGAGAAGATCCCGCCCGAGGAGCGGAAGGTCGACTCCTACCGCGAGT
This sequence comes from Halobaculum saliterrae, assembly GCF_009831625.1. Lineage (GTDB taxonomy): Archaea > Halobacteriota > Halobacteria > Halobacteriales > Haloferacaceae > Halobaculum > Halobaculum saliterrae. The sequence continues at coordinate 449,318 of NZ_WUUS01000002.1, forward strand.
ACTTCGCGGAGTTCCTCGACGACGACGGGGACGTGCGCAACTACATCCAGGAGGCGCTCGACGCCGGGATGACCACCCGCGACATCGACGTCGAGGACATCGAGGACGGTCCCGAACGGCTCCAGCTCAAGACGTATCCGCGGGTGCCGTTCTACTCGCAGATCAACGAGGACCGGCCCTTCTACACCAAGACGGGCCGGATGGAGTTCCACAAGGAGGAGGACCGCTTCCTCGAGCTCGGCCGGTCCGACCTGGACCACTTCGAGAGCCCGGAGGGGACTCCCTACGGGACGAACGCGAAGTGGGAGGAGGCAAAGGACGAGGAGAACCCGCTCTACCACGACGAGGGCTACCAGTTCTACTACAACACGCCTCATCCGAAGTACCGTACCCACTCGTCGTGGGGGATGACCGACTGGAACCTCATCTGGTCCTCGCGGGACTTCGGGTCGACCAACGCCGACCCAGAGGGAACCGAGCGCCTTGTCGACGACTTCTCGTTCCCGACCGGCGACGGGGAGACGAACGACTCGCCGCCGCTGGGTGAGGCGTTCGTCGAGATGCACCCCGAGGACGCCGCGAACATCGACGTCGAGAACGGCGATTACGTCCGGATCTCCGGCAAACGGGGCGATCTCGTGGTCCGCGTGATGGTGAGCGAGCGACAGCGACCCCGCTCGGCCGGCGACATGGGCCAACTCACTATCTGGCACGGTTGGTGGCCCCAGCACTTCCCCGACGACGAGGAGAACGACGACTCGATCAAGGGGTACAACGTCACGACGAACATCTGGCTGGACCCCGGTCAGGAGACGGACGACCTGGTCCACAAGGGCGTCTTCGGCGACCCCAACATCTCCGACGAGGTCGAGGAGGACCTCGCGTGGCACGGCGCCACGCTGGAGGCGGGGTACGAGGAGACCGTGTGGGCGCCGACGGGGACGAACCGCGACGACCTCGTCGACGTCGAGAAGTACGAGGAGGCGGACTGGTGGCCGGGCGACGCCCGGAAGGACGATCTGGTGAGCGACTACATCGACGGCAGTCTGCAGACCGACGGCGGCACTGACGGTGGTGACTCCTGATGCCTCAGACCTACAACCCGCAACTCGGCCGCGAGCAGAGCTACCCCTACGAGCACCGCGAGGAGGAGCGCGACTGGCACTGGGGGATGGTGATCAACACGAACCGGTGTATCAACTGCAACACCTGCTCGTTCGCCTGCAAGTCCACGTGGACCAGCGGCGAGGGCGAGGAGTACATGTGGTGGATGAACGTCGAGACGGAGCCGTACGGCGGCTACCCGATGGGCTGGGACATGCGCCTGCTCGACGACCTGGGCCCCGACGAGACGATCTTCGAGGCCGCCGAGGACGGCGAGCAGGTCCGCGGCTACGTCGCCGAGAAGGAGGAGTGGGAGTACCCCGCCCTCGGCGACGACCAGTCCCACGGGGAGTACCCGACGGGCGAGGTCGTCGAGTCCGACCCCCACGAGGAGCAGTACCACGACATGTGGCAGTTCTACCTGCCGCGACTCTGTAACCACTGCAAGAACCCCGCCTGTCTCGCGGCGTGTCCGCGACAGGCCATCTACAAGCGCGAGGAGGACGGCATCGTCCTGCTCGACCAGGAGCGGTGCCGGGGCTACCGCCGCTGTGTGAAGGGGTGCCCGTACCACAAGCCGATGTACAACCCCGAGACGGGAATCTCCGAGAAGCCCGTCGGCTGCTTCCCCCGCATCGAGGACGGCAACGTCCCGCGGTGCGTCTCCTCGTGCATCGGGAAGACGCGCCTGCACGGCAACATCAACCGCGGGCCGGACGCGGGCCACCCGGGCGGCGTCTCCTCGGCCGCGGACGGGCGCTCGCCGATCAACTACCTCGTCAAGTCCGACGAGAAGATCGCGCTCCCGCTGTACCCGCAGTTCGGCACCCGGCCGCAGGTGTTCTACATGCCGCCGTACCACGTGCCGCCGGAGTTCCTCACGCAGATGTTCACGCCGAACGTCGAGGAGAAGCGCAACGACTGGCCCGGCTCCACCTACGAGGAGTCGGTGAAGATCGTCCAGCAGCGCGCCCGCGACCCGAGCCACCACGTGCTCGGCATCCTCCAGCTGTTCGGCGCGACCACCCGGCTCATCGAGACGTACAACGTCAAGGAGAACCGCGTGAAGGGCTGGGACCGCAAGGGGAAGAAGGTCGTCGACATGCCCATCGAGGAGCCCATGGAGGTCCGAGAGGGCGAACAGTGGACCAACCAGCCGTGAGGTGATCGCAATGACCGAGACACCCACCACACCGGAGGAGTTCGAGGAGGTGAAGCGGCGCCACGGCGGCCGGGCGGCGCTGTACGCCGTCGTCGCCGGGGCGTTCTGCTACCCGGAGGCGGATCGGTTCGCGGAACTGACCGCCCCCGAGGCGATCGAGGGGCTGCGGGAGGCCGCCGAGCGGCTCGGCTGCGGCGACGCGGCAGCCGACCTCGCGGCCGCGCTTGAGGCCCCCGAACTGGACGCGGAGACCCTCGCGGAGGGCTACAACGCGCTGTTCGGACTCCCGGGCGACGAGGGCGAGTACCCAGTCGTCCCCTATGAGGCGTCATACACCGTTCGCGACGACCTGAGCGCGAAGCAGCGCCGGATCGCGACCGTCTCCGGGCTGCTCGACGCGCTCGACCTCGACCGCGGCGACGAGTTCCACGACCGCCACGACCACGTCGCCGTCGAACTCGAGGTCATGCAGGTGCTCGCGGCGCGGCGCGCCGTCGCGGAGGCCGACACCGACGGCGCGGACGACGCCCGCTCGCTCGAACTCGCGGAGGCGACCGTGCTGGAGACGCACCTGGCAGACTTCCTCCCCGGCCTCGCACACGATCTGGGCGCGGCCGTCGACGACGAGGACGTGCCCGAGGCCGCCGCCGACGTGTACGTCGCCGCCGCGGACCTCGCGACGGAACTGATCGAGCGCGACCGGGCGCGACACCCGGAGCCGCCGGAGACCGACACCGGACTCGGGGGTGAGCCGGCGTGAGCACCGGAGCGGGCGACGCGAGACGGTTCGTGGCCGAACGCGTCGACACCTCCGCGGCGCTGGGCGCGACGGCGGTGACGGCCGTCGTGCTGGCGCTGCTCCTGTCGGCGCAGGCGGCGATGGGCGCGGCCGTGACGAGCGGGAGTCAGCCGGTCGCCGCCGTCGACACGGCACCGACGGAGCCCGGGGCGGTCGCGTGGGAGAACGCCACCGAGCGGTCGGTCCAGCTCAACCCCCAGCAGATGGCGCTCCCGTACGGCGGCGGCACCGTCGGCCAACTCGCCGTCGAGACGGCCGCGAACGACTCGCATGTCGCCTTCAGGCTGACGTGGGAGGACCCGACGGCGGACACGAACATCTCCGAGCCGGGGGCCTACAGCGACGCGGCGGCGATCATGCTGCGTCGCGGCGAGCAGCCGCCGATCATGATGGGCGGCGGTGACGCGCCCGTGAACATCTGGTACTGGCGCGCGAGCTGGCAGGAGAACGACTCCGTCGGCGGCGACATGTACGCGTACCCGCACCCAGACGCCGAGACCAAGCCCGGGCTGGCGGCCGGCAACCCGCTGTCGAAGCAGCGCTACTCGGACTACGGCCAGAACTACTACGCGAAGGGGTACGGTTCGCTGAGCTACGCGGAGACCCAGCCCGTCCGGGCGTCCGGTCGGCGGACGGACGACGGCTGGCAGGTCGTGTTCGTCCGCGAGCGGACGGTCGACGGCCCCCACGACGCCGGGCTTTCGTCCGGCGAGCCGGTCCACCTGGCGTTCGCCGTGTGGAACGGAAGCGCCGACGAGGTGAACGGCAAGAAGTCGATCACGCTCCGGTTCAGCCAACTGCAGAGCGACCAGCTGTCGGTGCCGTCCGACTCCTCCGGCGACTCCGGCGGTTCGAGCGGTGACGCCGCGGGCGGGGAGGGCGAACAGACCGCGAGCGACGACGGGGGTGACGGACTCTGGATCACCCGGAGCTTCGGCAACGGGCTCGCCGGCGTGGTCGGCGTCGTCGTCGTCACGTACCTCGTCGCGTACCGGTCGATCAGACGGCGGTCCTGACACCACCACCCATGCAATCAGACGACTACGCGAACTGGAGCGCCCGGGGACGGGCGCCGGCGGAGGACGAACAGGGGCTCCGAACGGCGTTGCGCGCGCCCGAGGCAGCGACGCGCCGCGACGCCGCGCTCGGGCTGGTCGACGCGGCCGCCGACGGACTGGCCGGGGAGACCGCCTCGCGGCTCGCCGAGCGCGTCGAACGCGACGGCGACCCGGACGTGCGGCAGTTCGCCGTCGAGGCGCTCGGCGCTGCGGGAGCCGACGAGTCCGCGATCGTGCCCGCGTTCGACGACTCGAACGAGTGGGTCCGCGCGGAGGCCGTGGTGGCGCTGGCGCGGGCGGCGCCCGACGAGGCCGGCGAGGGACTGCGGGACGCCCTCGCGGACGACTCCGGGTTCGTCCGCCGCAACGCCGTCATCGCGCTGGCGAAGACCGGCGCCGCCGACGCGGGGACGCTGCGGGAGCGACTGAAGGAGGACCCGCACGCCGGCGTGCGCGAGTACGCCGCGAAGTACCTCGCGACGTTCCCCGGCGAGGAGTCCGAGACCGTGACCGTCCTCGCGGCAGTGCTCGCGCGCGACCCGGAGGCGTTCGTCCGGGCTGGCGCCGCGACCGCGCTGGGCGACCTCGGCACCGACCGTGCGGAGGAGGCGCTGGAGTCGCAGGGCATCACCGACCGCAGCGAGGACGTCGTCCGGGCCGCCAAGCGCGCGCTGGCGGCCGCTCGCGGCGAGGACCCGGACGACGTCGAGGTGCCCTCGTCCGCCCCCGGTGGCGGTCCGGACCGGCCGGAGGAGGCGCCCGGCGGGCGCCCCGGCGGCGTCGG
>NZ_WUUS01000003.1 GCF_009831625.1 Halobaculum saliterrae
CGCGGTCCCGTCCGTCCGCGTAGCGCCCGCGGCCGTCGGCGGCGCCCGCTCCGCGCGACCGCGGCGGAGTCCCGGCGAGTCGGGCGGGGCCATGGCGGACGGCGCGGGCGGGCCGTCGATCGTCGATCGAGTGTCCGAGGCGCTTCGCCCGCGTCTGCTGGGCGTCCGAGCGGCGGTTCCGACGGCCGCGACGCTGTCGGTGTTCGTGCTCATCGTGCTCGTCGTCGGCGGACTCGTCGGGACGCTCGCCCCGCTGGCCGGCACGGGAACGGGGACGATCACCGAGTCGGGGGCCGCGCACCCGTTGAACAGCCGGATCGACGCGGCTCACGCCCGTGTACTCCGGGCGCAGGGTATCGCCGCGAGCCCGGAGATCATCGCCGCGCAGGCGTCCAACGGGCAACCGTACCTCGTTCGCGGCGCCAACTACACCGCCTTCGCGGACGTGAGCGGCGCCGACCTCGTCGAGGGGCGCCCGCCGGATGACCCCGGCGAGGCCGTCGTCGGCGACGGACTCGCACGGACGCTCGGCGTCGACGTGGGTGACTCGATCACCATCGGGGGGAGCGTCTCCCCGGCGGTCGACCGCGTGCGGATCGTCGGTCGGTACGAGGCGGAGGGCCTCGTCGACGACCAGCTCGTCGTCCCGCTCGCGACCGTCGGCGACTCCGCGACGGGCGGGCGCGATCAGGTCCACCTCATTCGAACGGAGGCGTCGGCCGAGGATGCCCTCGCGGGCGACGGCGGCGCTCGACTGGTCGTCACGGAGGTCGAAACCCCCGACGACGCCGCCGCCGGAGAGCCGGCGCCGGTGTCCTTGACGGTCAGGAACTTCGGGGACGAGGCCGGTTCTCGCACGGTCACCGTCGAGACCGACGGGCGGAACGTCAGCCGATCGGTCGATCTCGACGGCGGCGAGGCGACGACCGTCGATGTGAACGTAACGTGGACCGATCCGGGGACGTATCCGATCGTCGTCGGGCCGTTCGAGCGGTCAGTCAGGGTCACGCGACCGGGAGCGCTCACCCTGCCCGCGGAGTTCCCCCGGCGGGCGCCGCCGGACTCGACGCTGCTGGTCCCCGTCGTCACGACGAACGGGACCCGACTGTCCGAGGGACAGGTCCGCTTCGGCGAGTTCGTCGCGCCGACGAACGCCGAGGGGGTCGCCACCGTCCCGATGCCGTCGGAGCCCGGGACCTACCCGGTCGTCGTGTCCGCCCCCGGCCACGGCGAGTTTCGAACGACCGTCGAGGTGACCCCGAACGCGACGCGCGAACTGAGCGCGCGTATCCAGATCGAACCCGAGAGCGGCACGCCCGTCACCCGGCCGAACGTCTCCGTCGTCGTCGCGAACCCCTGGGGGGCGACGCTGGAGCGGAACCTGACGCTCGTGATGCCGACGGGCGTCGAGGAGCGAACGGTCCGGCTGGAGCCGGGGAACACCTCCCGCGTCCGCGTCGAGCCGGAGGCCGCCGGCTTCGACGGCGAGGTCGACCCCGGGACGTACACGTTCCGGCTGCTCTCGGACGGCGAACTCGTCGCGACCGAGCGCTACGAGGTGGTCGGCGGCGGCGGCGCCGTCGCCGGCGGGCTCCCCCCGGGCTCGGCCGCGTACGCCTCCGGAACCGGTATCGGAACCGTGATCACCCGCGTCTTCGGGAACGTGCAGGTGCTGTTCGCGGGGATGGTCCTCCTCGCGGGCGTCGCGACCGTGAGCGGCACGGTCGCCGCGTTCGCCCGGGCCGTCCAGTCGCGCGGGCGGACCGTCGGGATCTATCGGGCCACGGGGATGAGCCGACGCCGGGTCCTCGCCATCGTCGCCGGCGACGCCCTCCGGTTGGCCGTCCCCGCCGTCGCCGCCGCCTTCGCGCTCGCTACGGTCGCGGCCGTCATCGCCGAGGAACTCGACCTGCTCGTCGCCTTCGGCGTGCGTATCGAACTGGCCCTGCTCAGTCCGGCCGTCGCCGTCGCGCTCGTCGGCAGCGTCGGGCTGGCGGTGGCGAGCGCCGCGGTCGCCTCCGTCCCCTTCCTGCTGGCGCCGCCCGCGGCGCTGCTGCGCGACGGCGACTGATCGTCGTCGCCGCTCCCAGCCTCGTCTCGACGTGTCGGTGCCGAAGGGACACCTACCGAGACTGAGTGAAGACATGATCGAATTCGGATACGAACGCGAACGCCGGGTCGCGAACGGTGTCGATCGATCCCTGAAGTCCGCTCGGTACCCTTGGGCTACTCCGTTGCCCGTCCGGATCGGGCACCCATATGAACGGCCCCGAATCGGAGCATATCGTCGGTGTACGAAATGCCGGTCGTTTGGCCGTTATTAATCCGTCCCGAATTCACTCGCAAATTTTATTTATATACTCGGCCGTTCATATATGATATCTGGAATTATCAGCGTTCCCGAATTTTTAAGATATGAGAGTGTTATTTGCCGATGATGAGTATCTCCAGAGGGCTTCGCCTTACGCTGGTCGTAACGATCACGTTAATGACTGTCTTATCTCCCGTCGTCGCGCCGGTGTCGGCGGCGATGGCGGAGAACTCGGCAACGCCAAATGACGCATCTTCCAGATCGATTGACACTGGAACACCGATTACGACTGATGTGAACTCTTCAACAGACAATGTACAAAATTTGAGTGAGAACCTCTCGATTTGGTTAGGATCTCCACTATCGCTAGATACTGATGAGTCTACTGCCGAGACGTTCCTCAGGATTCCTCAAGTCAAGTTCCAGTTACCCAATCTGGGGCCCAATGGAGTTGAACAATCTTATACGAAGACTAGAATCGCGTTCTTCAACAAAGGAGAAACAGTCAGCGCCAGTTTGGAACCTGTTGCGGGTGCTGTTGACATCTCTGGTCAAAGAGTACAGTATGTCGCAATTCATCTGGGAGAAAACGCCTCAGCACCGACCTCTCCGGATTCCATTGAGCCACTACTAACTGGGGAAGCAAATACTTCTGCTCGTATAGTAGGTGAAGAAATCCAGCCGGAATTAGAGAGTGGTTCCGTTAGCTTCGCCCCTCAGCGGTCGGGACGATATATATTGGTTGCAGTCGCGGTCGAGAACTCTAGTGAACCCGGTATAACCGGACCTAAAGATAGTCTTGGTAGTTTGTCTATCGAAAGTAATGTGACTGCCGTCGGTTTCGACTTTTTCCCAGTTAAAGAGGATGACGAGGCGGTTTCGGTATCCCAGACTGGTTCGGCGACCGGCGAGAACGTTTCGTTCGAGATCGATAGTTCAAGTACATTCAGTGAAGGCCAGGTGAGCCATACTGTCCTTCTCATTGATGAGGAGAAATTCAGTGCCGAGATCGACCCCGCTCAGATTGAACAAATAACGATCAAAGACAATCAGATCTCTTCTCTCGCTACAACTATAAACGATACTGAAGGGGTCACCAGAGTAGAACCCGGAGCAGAAGTTCTCGGTGTTGCCCCCGGTGAAGCCAAGTTCACCGGTACTACGGACTTGGCATCTTTAGCAAAAGTCGCGGTCGGAGAGGACAATGTAACCGCGGTTCGTGATACCACAATCAACGCATCTGTGACGAGTGTTGTCGGAAACCCGGACACGACACTCAACGTCGGTACGCTCTCCTCATGGCCAGAAGGCGAATACGTGTATCTCTACCTTGGGAGTGCTAAAAACGGGACAACCACCGTTGCAGAGCGCGGGGAAGTCTCTCTTAGCCAAGGTGTCCCACTGAATGTAACCGCCAACCGGACTGACCCGCTCGCCGGTGAGTCCGTGCAGTTCAACGTCACGCGCGGGGACACCGGAAACGGAACGAGCGCGGCACTCACTATCGACGGCCCCAGCGGAACGCGGACGGTTGAGACCGACAGCAACGGGACCGCTGTGGTCACCTTCGACGATCCGGGTAGTGTGAATGTCACAGCATCGAAACAAGGCGATAGTACGATCTTCTTCGAAGACTCGGTTTCGATCGACGTCCTGCAGCCGGGCGATGCAACCGTCACCGATTTCACCGTCGATCCGACCAAAGCGGAAGTCGATGAGGACGTGACTGTCACCGCGACGGTCGAAAACCCGGGAGCCTCAAACGACACCACCACGGTGCAGCTGCGAGTCAACGGGGAAGATGAGGGAGACGGAAAGACAGTTACCGTGGGAGCTGAGTCGACAGAGACGGTCTCCTTCACTACGAGCTTCGGATCCATAGGCGAGCAAACAGTCGCAGTCAACGACCTCGACCCGAAGACGGTGACGGTAGTCAAGAATACGGTCGAGTTGTCGATGGGTTCGAACCGCAGCGATGTCCCGAAGGGTGGAGCGGTCGAACTCACCGTCGCTCGGGAGGACGAGCCCGGGCTCACGAGCGCGACGCTCACAATCGAAGAACCGAGCGGCACTCGGACGGTCGAGACTGGAGAAGATGGGACAGCAGTCGTGACTCTTGACGAGGTGGGTACCGTGAACATCACGGCGTCCAAGACCAGTCCGACGACCACCTTCGTCAGCGACACGGACACGTTCGACGTCTACGATGAGATATCCGTCACCGACTTCACGGTCTCACCGACGGAGACTACACTCCGTGAGGACGTCACCGTCGATGCGACCGTCCAGAATCCTACTCCGGATGAAGAGACTATCACGGTGAGGCTGCAGGTCAACGGGTCCAATATCGAGGAACGGGAGGTCACCGTCGCATCCGAGTCGACGGAGACGGTCACCTTCACCACGAGCTTCGACACCACGGGCGAGAAGGAGATCGCGGTCAACGACCTCGACCCGAAGACGGTGACCGTCAACGCTCCGCCCCCGAACATCTCCGTCACGGATGTCCGGCTACTGACGCCGGAGAACCTCAACGTGGGCGGCGCGGCGACCGTGCAGGTGAACCTCAACAACACCGGCGGCACGGGGCTCGTCACCCTGAACTTCACCGAGGACGGTTCGGTGGTCGAGAGCCGGACGGTTCAGGTCGATCAGTTCTCGAACCGGTCGACCGTCTTCACGAAGGCGTACTCGACGCCCGGCCAACGGGTGCTCAACATCACGCGCGACGGCTCGGCCGTCGGGAGCTTCACGGTGAACGTCTCCGCGCTCGACACGACGCCGCCGGGGATCTCCCACACCGCACCCGGACAGGGTCGAGTCGCGTACGGGAACGACCTGACCTTCGCAGTCACCGACGACACGAACGTCTCGGCGGTGAACTACACCGTCCGTAACCGGGTGACGGGACAGACGGTTCACAGGCATCCGACCCTCGACGGCGACGGGCGGTTCACGATCGACACGTCGGGTCTCGACGAGGGGCCGATCGCCGTCACGGTGAACGCCACCGACAACGCGAGCGTGGACAACACCGCGACGCGGACGTTCACCTTCGACCTGGTGTCCGCGCCGAGCGTCGACAGCGTCTCCCCGACCGGGACGGTCGACTCGTCGGTGACGTTCGACGTGCGGTTCAGCGACGCACGGTTCGGCGCCAACGAGACGGGGGTGAACGCCTCCGCGACGCAGCTGTATATCAACAGGGAACAGGTCAGCCTCGCGAACGCGAACGTCGACAACGAGAGTCGGTTGACCGTGACGTTCGGCGAGAGCACCTCCGCGCTCCGCTCGGGCCAGAACACCGCGACGGTCGTCGTCGTGGACAACGCCGGCCACGCCACGACGCGGACGTTCACCTTCCAGCGTGACGCCGCGGAACCGGAGGTGAACCTGAGGCGCAGCGGCTCCGGCGTCGTTAGCACGGCGGCGCCCGCACGCCTCGGCATTCAGGCCAACGACCGGAACCCCGGCACCACCACCGTCGAGGTGCTCGATGACGACGGGAACGTCGTCTTCAGCAACGACGTCAGCAGCGTCGCGGCCATCACCCGCGGCACGATCCGGCAGACGTGGGCGGCGACCGACAACGGGTCGGCGGCCGCCGACGGGACGTACACCATCCGGGTGACGAGCACGGACGCGTTCGGAAACACCGCGACCGAGAACCTCACCGTCGAGGTGGACAACACGGCGCCGCCGGTGGATATCGCGAACATCACCGCCGACGGAGAGACCGTGTCCGACGCGCCCGGAACGGTCATCAGGACGAACGGGTCGATCACCGTGAGCGCGGCTTCTGAGACCAACCTCAGAACCGCGGCCGTCGGCGCACAGCGCGCCGGGAGTCGGTTCCGGTTCCGCATCCCCGCGACCGAGACGGCGTCCGGCAGCGGGGAGTACTCCGCGTCGGTGCCGCTCCAGCGGCTCCCTGACGGGAACTACTCGGCGACCGCGTCGGTCGTCGGCGAGAACGGACTGCAGAACGCCACGACCGGCGACGCGACGGTCGTCCTCGACACGACCGACCCGAGCATCGAGGCGTCGCTGTCGGTCAACCCGAACGACCCGCTGGAGCTGTTCGTGAACGTCTCCAGCTCCGAGCCGCTCGTCGGCGCGCCGAACGCGACCGTCACCAAGAGCGGCAACAGCGCGAACGTCTCCCTGTCGGGCGACGGCGACAACACGACGTTCAGCGGGACGATCAACGTCACGGACATCGACGCCAGCACCACCGACGGCACGTACCAGCTGCGCGTCGCCGGGAGCGACCGCGCCGGAAACGGCGACACCAGTCGGGGAAGCGCGCAGGTCCAAACGCAGGACTTCGCCGCCGGCGACAGCGTGATCGTCTACAACCCGAACAGCGGGATGTACCTCAACATCACGACGAACGAGTCGGTCGATCAAGGATTCGTCGCGCTGACCTCCGGGGACGACACCTCGGCCGACCTCGGCCGGCAGCTCGTCAGCGGAGGCCTGCTCAACGCCGAGATCGGACTCAACCTCACGAACGACGACATCAGTAACGTCGAGCTCGGTATCCCGGCGGACGCGGTGAACGTCCCGGCCAACGCCGGACAGACGAACATCACGTTCATCAACGAGTCCGGCGGGCCCAACGAGCGGCTGGCAACGACCTTGGACGAGCGGACGATCAACGGAGAAACGCGGACCTACTACATCGCGAACCGGTCGCACCTCTCGAAGTTCACCGTCTCGAGCACCGACGACACTGCTCCGACGGTGGAGATCAGCCAGCCGACGAACTCGACGACGCTCACGTCCACGACGAGCACGGACGTGGTCGCGACCCTGAACGACACGGGGACCGGCGTCAACGCGAGCAACGTGACGGTCACACTCGACAGCGAGGACGTCACCGACGAGGTGTCGATCTCCACCTCGAACGGGAACGTCACCGTCGAGTACACCGCCAGCGGGCTGACCGCCGGCGACCACACGCTCGTCGTGAGCGGGACCGACGAGGCGAACAACGCCGGAAGCGACACGGTGACCTTCAGCGTCGAGGACACTGAGCCGACGGTCGACGTGACCTCCCCGAGCGAGGGGGAGACCTTCGCGCCCGGCACCGAGGAGGTCACCATCGAGGCCGACTTCGCCGACTCGGGCACCGGGATCAACGAGAGCGCGATCACCGTCCTGCTCGACGGCACCGACGTGACGTCCTCGACGGACATCGACGTCGCCGCGGGCACGCTGACGGTGAACGCGACCGGGCTCACCACGCCCTCGGACCACAACGTGACGGTCACGGTGGCCGACAACGCGACCAACACCGCCAGCGACATGGTGAACTTCTCGGTGCGCGGCGACACGTCGCCGCCGACGGTCGAGTTCACCACCCTCTCCGAGGGTGAGGAGCTGTCCAACACGACCCGGGACGTCACGGTCGGCGTCAACGTGAGCGACGCCGGCCTCGGCGTCTCGCAGGGCAACGTCACCGTCACCTTCGACGGCATCGACGTGACCGGTTCGGCGGACACGACCGACCTGAGCGACATCACCTACGACGCGACCGGACTGTCGCCCGGGACGAGCCACACCGTCACCGTGACGGCGACGGACGACGCGGGCAACACGACGACCGAGCAGGTCAACTTCACCATCGCGCCGGACACCCAGAAGCCGACCGTGACTGTCAGTGCCCTCGGGCGGACGTTCACGAACGGCTCGACGACGACGCTGCCGTCCGGTTCGAGCGCGTTCAACGTGACCGTCGCATACAGCGACGACGCATCCGGCGTCGACACGAGCTCGCTGTCGGTCACCTTCGACGGCACGACCCTCGCGAGTTCGAGCGCCGCCACCGTGGTGTCCTCGAACGACACGGCGACGGTGTTCCGGGTGAGCGGCCTCGCGAACGGGTCGAGCCACACCGTCGGCGTCTCGGTCCGCGACAACGCGAGCAACCTCCGCGAGACGCTCTCGACGGTCGCCATCGCCGACCCGTCCCGGCTCTCGCTGTCGGATCTGAAGAGGAGCTCCAAGACGGTCCGGACGGGTCAGAGCGTCACCTTCACCGCGACGGTGACCAACACCGGCACCGTCAGCGACTCGGGGACGTTCCGGCCGGTCCTCTCGGGGACCGCGTTCGGGACCAGCCAGTCGGTGTCGCTGAACCCCGGGGAGTCCACGACCGTCAGCTTCAGTCGCTCGTTCAGCACGAGCGGGACCTACACTGCGACGCTGAACGGCGTCTCCTTCCCGAGCGTCGAGGTCCGCACCGGACCGTCGTTCAACCTCCGGAACCCGAGCCTGAGCGCGACGAGCGTTCAGACCGGTGAGAACGTCACGATAACCGTCGACGTTCGCAACACCGGCGGGTTCTCCGGATCCAAGTCCGTGCGGTTCCGTGCGAACGGGGACAGCATCGCGACGCGGTCGGTGTCGGTCGGGTCCGGCGGGACGAGGACGGTCAGCGTCACGACCTCGTTCGGTTCGCCCGGTACCTACAACATCACCGCCGACGGCGTCCGCGTCGGAGCGGTCACCGTCAGCTCCGCCGGCGGCGGTGGCGGCGGTGGCGGTGGCGGTGGCGGCGGTGGCCAAGGTGGCGGTGGCGGTGGCGGCGGTGGCCAAGGTGGCGGCGGCGACGCCGGCATCGAGACCGACGTCGTCAGGACCGGCTCCGGCGCGACGGTCAACGTCGGACAGGGGCGTATCGGCCAGCAGTTCACCGCCGACCTCGGGGACTCCGCGACCGACAACGGCGTCGGCCTGACCGGCATCACCGGCGAGCTCGGCAGGAGCGCCGACGACTTCCGGGTCGAAGTCACCCGGCCGTCGGCGAACCCGCCGAGCGGAACCCCGGCCGTCGACGAGGCGACCGACAACGCTCGCGCGCTGAGCTACTTCAGCGCCGACCCGATCGGTGACGAGCTCCTCTTCGACGAGGTGAACTACACGTTCAGTCTGCCCGACTCGGAGCTGCCTGAGGGGACCTCGAACGACCGCGTCGTGCTCCTGCGGTACACCGAGGACGGCTGGACGCAGCTGCCCACGACGTACCTCGGCGACGGGACGTACGAGGCGCGCTCGCCAGGCTTCTCCGCGTACGCCATCGGCGTCCGCTCGGAGCAGGCGACGGGCCCGCAGTTCAGCGTCTCCGAGACCGCCATCGACGCGACGACCCTCGACGTGAGCGAGGAGACGACCGTCGAGGCGACGGTCACCAACGACGGCGACTCCCGTGGGACGTTCACCGCGGAGCTCACCGTCGACGGAGAGGTCGTCCAGACGCGCGACGTGACGCTCGACGCGGGCGGCTCCGAGACGGTGAGCTTCACCGTCTCCTTCGACGAGGCCGGCTCCTACGACGTCGCGGTCAGCGGGACCGACGCCGGGTCGGTGACCGTCGAGGCACAGGAGACCGCGACGACGGCCACCACAACCAGCTCGACGACCACGAGCGTCGGCGAGCCCGCGGGGCTCCCGATGGGCCTGATCGTCGGCCTGTTGCTGGTCATCGCCGTCATCGCCGGGGTCGCCATCTACCGGACTCGGATGCAGGAGTAAGCATCCGAACCCGGCCCCTGTCGGGAGCCGATAGGGGCGAACCGCCGATTTCTGCGTTTCGCGTTACTTGATACTCTCCCTATGATTCAGCACCGTTGACTCCTCTATCGGGTATCTGTAGGTTTCAGTTGGGATATTTTGGTCGATCGGTTCTAATGGGACCACCGGCTCGGTCCGGTCGATGATCGATCGCGATCGCGCATGGCTGGCGGCCGATATCCTGCTGTTGGCTGCCGTACCGACGGCCCTGCTCGCCGTGTTCGCGTTGCCGCTGCCGGTCCGGCGCTCGCTCGCCTTCTCGTACATGGATCCCACGCCGGTCACCGCATACACCGCCCACTTCGTTCATCTGGAGGTGGGCCACCTGCTCTCGAACCTCGGCGGGTACCTGTTGGTCGCTCCGACGGCGTACCTCCTCGCCCGGATCCGCGGATCGGAGATGCGGTTTCGCGTCGTCCTGATCGCGACGCTCGTCGGACTCCCCTTCGCGTTGTCGGCGCTGAACGTTGTTCTCGTTCGGCCGCGGGTCGGTTACGGCGCCTCCGGCATCGTGTCGGGCTTGTTCAGCCTCCTCTCGCTGGAGCTGTTCGGCTACGTTCGCGCGGCCCTACGCCCGGAGATCTCTCGGTGGTGGGCGGCGGTCGTCTTCTTCGTCGACGCGATGCTCATCGCCGCGGTCATGATGCCGCGAGCGGAGGGCGCATGGCTCGGCGCCGTCGTCGGGTGCGTCGTCGTCCTCACTTACGCAGTCGAACTCGGCCGGGAGCTCGCGTCCGTGGACGACCTCTGGAGGCCGTGGGTCACTCGTCCGGGGTACACGGAACTGGGAGTCGGTGCGGGGATCCTCGTGCTGGCGTTCCCCGTGCTGGCGTTCCCGCGGGTGGGAACCGGCAACGGGACGGTGTTGAACCTCTATGCACACTTCCTCGGGTTCAGCCTGACGTTCATCGCGGCGTACGTGCTCCCCGCGATCGACGACGTGGAGTCCGTCTCGGACGCCCCGACCGGGGAGTCCGACGATGGATTCGCCGCCGGACACGACTCGAAGCCGGAGCGGGCCTCGGCGGACTGACGGTCGCTCCAGTCGTCGGATCGCGTCGTCGACCGAACCCGCGGCGACCGTGACTCGACGGGGAAGGTTCGATCGGATCGACACGTTGGTATGCGCTCGGACGCAGGTACTGGCCGATGGCCACCCGACGGCGTGCTCGGTTCGTACGGGCACAGCTCGCGTGGAGCCTCGCGGCCGTCCTCGCGCTCGTGTTGCTGGAGTCGCTGAGCTACGAGCTGGTGTTCGTGACGACGCTCATCGGCTTCCTCGTGGTCACGGAGCTGACGGCGCCGTTCGCGGTGACCCCGACGTGGCGGGGGCGGCTCCGCTGGCTCATCGGCCTGGGGCTGTTGGTGTTCGGCTACGTCGTGATCCGGCGCGTGATCGAGATCCTGCCCCCGGGAGTGATCTGAGATGGGCGTGTGGCCCGACGGCTGGGGATATCCGCACGCGCTGGCGGTCGGCCTGGCCGGCGTGATGGCGGTCGCGGTCCTGTTCGCCGGCGCGACCTCCGCGGCGGCGTTCGGCGCGTACAACCCCGCGTGGGACGGCGCCTCCGACCTCCGCGGCGTCGCCGAGGACGAGGGCGTCGCCCAGGCGACCGTCGCGACGAACGCGTCCATGTACCGAACGGTCGAGCCGAACGGGACCGTCGCGGTCGTGCTCTCCCCGGACCGGCCGTACACGAACGCCGAGGCGTCGGCGGTCGAACGGTTCGTCCGCGCGGGCGGGACGCTCGTCGTCGCGGAGGACTACGGCCCTCACGGGAACCGACTGCTCGCGGCCGTCGACTCGGAGGTCCGGGTCGACGGCCGACCGCTGCGCGACGACCGGGAGTACTACCGCTCCCCGGCGCTGCCGGTCGCGCCGAACACCGCCGATCACCCGCTGACGGCCGGCGTCGACAGCCTCACGCTGAATCACGGGAGCGTCGTCGTTCCGCGGAACGCGACGGCGAACGCGACCGTGAGCGGGACAGATCGACCCGCCGACCAACCCGCAGTCGATGGAACGAACGCGACGGTGCTCGTCCGATCCTCGGAGTTCTCGTATCTCGACGCCGACGCGGACGGGGATATCGACGACGACGAGACGCTACGCACCCGGCCGGTCGCGACCGCCGAGTCGGTGGGCGCCGGGCGGGTGATCGTCGTCTCGGACCCGAGCGCGTTCATCAACGCCATGCTTGAGCGACCGGGTAACCGCCGGTTCGTGGCGAACCTGTTCGCGGACCGCGAGCGGGTGCTGCTGGACTACTCCCACACGGCCGACCAGCCGCCGCTCGTCGGCGTGACGCTTGCACTTAGGCGTTCGACACCGCTCACCGTCGGCGTCGGCGTCCTCGCGCTGATCGGCATCGGTGTGTGGGGACGGTGGCCCCGGCTCCGGTCGGCACTCGGGATCGACGAGTCGACCGGCCCGGGACCGACGCCGACGGGCGAACCGGGCGATTCGGACGAGTCGATCGATCGAGCGGCGCTCGCGGAACACCTCACACGGAGGCATCCCGAGTGGAGTCCCCGCCGGATCCGCCGAGTGATGACAGGCGTTTTACCAACCCGGGACGAACCGTCCGAGGATGAGTAAGGCAGAGGGGGATCCCGCGGCGGTGTACGAGGCGCTCCGCGAGGAGGCGGGACGGGTGCTGATCGGCAACGAGGAGGTGCTCGAGCGGATCACCATCGCGGCGCTGACGGGCGGGCACGTCCTGCTGGAGGGGGTCCCCGGCGTCGCGAAGACGACCATCGCGAACCTGTTCGCCCGGGCGACCGGACTGGAATTCACCCGCGTGCAGATGACGCCGGACATCCTCCCGGCGGACATCACCGGCTCGCACATCTACCGGGAGAACGTCGGGGAGTTCGAACTCAACAAGGGACCGGTGTTCGCGAACGTCGTCGTCGCCGACGAGATCAACCGCGCGACGCCGAAGACCCAGTCCGCGCTGCTGGAGGCGATGCAGGAGCGGACCGTCACCATCGAGGGCGAGACGCTCGCGCTGCCGGACCCGTTCACGGTCATCGCGACGCAGAACCCGATCGAGATGGAGGGCGTGTTCGAGCTGCCGGAGGCACAGCGTGACCGCTTCCAGTTCAAGCTCACCGTCGACCTGCCCGACCGGCCGGTCGAGCGGGAGCTCCTCGACCGGTTCGACGCCGACCCCGGACTGGGTCCGAGCCAGACCGAGCGGGTGATCGACGAGCGGGACCTGATGGCTGCCCGCGAGGCGGTCGGCGAGGTCCACGTCGCCCCGCCGGTGAAGGAGTACATCCTTGACGTGGTGCGGGCGACCCGCGAGTCCGAGGACATCGAGTACGGCGCCTCTCCGCGTGCGACCCTGGCGTTCCTGAACGCCGGAAAGGCCCGGGCCGCCATCCACGGCCGGGAGTACGTCATCCCGGACGACGTGAAGTCGCTCGCGATGCCGATCCTCGTCCACCGGCTCGTCCTCTCGACGGAGGCGGAACTGGGCGAGGAGTCGACAGAGCGGGTCGTCGAGCGCATCCTCGACCGGGTTGCGGTCCCCGCCGACGCGAGCGAGCCCGGACCCGACCGCGCGACCGGCGCGGGCGACGACTGAACTGATCCTCGGTCGCCTCGATCCGGAGGACCCCCGGTAGCGACGTCTCCACCTACGGATACCTCGTCGCCGTCGGTGCCCCGGTGCCGTCGAGCGCAACCGGCGTTACTCGTTCCCGTCCTCGACGCTGTCGGCTTCAGCCTCGCCGCCGGCGTTCCCGTCTCCGTCCGCACCGTCGCCGTACCATCGACAGGTCACCGTGTATCCGCCGTCGACGGACGCCGACTCGACCCTGACGGGCGCGTCCAGTCCGACCGCGAGCCCGACCGCGATTAGCGATCCCACGGGGTCGTCGAACCGGTCGCCGGCCCCGAAGGCGCCGCCGGTCACCTTGACGGTGGCGCGACCGGTCGCGGCGTCGACGTCGGTCTCGACCGCGTCGGCGATCTCGAACGTCTCCACGCACGACTCCGAGAGCTGTTCGACGAGGCGGGTCGGGGCCTCCGCCGGCTCGCCCGGCACCGTCCGCGTGAACTCGCGGTACAGCGATCCGCCCGTCGGATCGAACGCGACCCCGCGTGCCTCGGGCTCCTCGGGCACGACGAACGTCGCCTCGAGCGCCTCGCCGTCGGGGACCTCGTACTCGCGGCGCTGGGGGACGAACAGCCGGGCGGGCGGGTCGCCCGGGCCGACCGGGACGTACACGCGCTCGTCCTGGAGGCCGAGTTCGGCTGTCACGGCCGCCTCGTTGTCCGCGAGGGCGGCGTACACGCGCTCGCCCACGTCCGCGGAGACGAACCGCTCGGGCGTGAGATACCGCGTCAGGACCGCGCCGAACAGTCCTATCGCGCCGAGCACGAGCAGCACCTCACGGACGGCGGGGAACAGCGCGGCCGCCCCGACCGCGACGGCGCCGAGGCCCGCGAGCGCCAGCGCCGCGCGACGGTACTCCGTGCGCCTGACTCGTGCGTACTGCTCGCGGAGGCGGCGGTTCTCCGCCGACAACCGCTCAACGCGGGCGACCGTCTCGGCGTCGGTCGACTCCGGGGCGGTCGGTCCGTCGTCGGCCTCCGGGTCGCTCGGTTCAGACGGTTCGTCCCCGGATCCGAGCCTCTTCGGGCCGATCCCGTCGCCGGCGTCGCGACTCACCTCAGCGGTCACCCCCGTTCGTCGCACCGGCCAGTCCCGTGACGACCAGTTCGTAGCGATGGAGCCCGTACGCCGCGAGGACCGCGACGGCGACGAGCGTCGCGGCGACCGCGGCGTAGGAGTCGAGGGCGATGACGGCGATGGCGGCCGCGGCGCCGAGTCCGAGGGCGGCGAGCCAGGCGACGCCGGCGTCCCGGCGGTCGAGACGACCGGCCAGCGGGACGGCGACCAGCGGGAGGATCGCGAGCTCGAGTACGAGCACCGACCCGAGCGTCGGCTGGGGAACGACGACCACCGCCAGCAGGTGTGCGAGAAGGATCGCGAGAGCCGGGCCCGCAAGGACCGCGAGCACGACCGCGATCAGTCCGATCGGGGCCGCGACCGGGCCGCCGAGGACGGCGAACCCGAGCGGGAGGGTGACCACGCATGCCAGCAACGGAGCCGACGCTTCGGACCGGCGCTGGGCCCCCGTCGCGACCACCTCGGCGAGGGATCCGCCGCGCATGAGGCCGGATAGACCGGCGACCGTCATAGGTGTGTTCGTTCCGACCGATCGGGCCGCCATGAGGGGGACGGCGTGACCGTTCTCCCGACTGGGGGCGACGTGCTCATCGGTCCCGACGCCCGGCGGCGAGCAGGCGGTCGAGCCGATCGCCCGGCCCGACCTCGAAGGCGGTCACGCGCGGCAGGCCGTCGAGGTCGCGCCGGAACTCCTCGGCGGCGACGTATCGGTCGTAGGCCGCCTCCGGGTCGGCGAGCACGTCGCCGTCGAAGAGGACTCGCGGGGCGAGGAAGACGACCGCGTGATCGCCGCCGCGGGTCGCGAGCCGCGCCGCCTCGCGGACGCGGTCACGACGAGCGTCATCGGTGAACAGGACCGTCCACGTCGTCCCGCTCGTCTCCGCCCGAAGGCTCCGGACGGCCCCGAACAGCGGGTCGCCCTCGATCCGCCGAACGTACGACGTTCGTGACCCGAGGAAGGGCCGGAGCCGACGCGCGAACGGCGTCTCGTCGGTCGCGAGCCGGGCGTCGGCCAGCGCCGCGCGGCCCGGATGCGCGCCCCGTGTGTCCGCGGTGATCGCGTCCGTCCGACCGGTCCGCGCGTCGCCGGGGTCCCCGTCGCCGACCGCCCCCCCGGCAGTCGGGACGGAACCGTCCGCAGTCACCGGAGGGCGCACCGTCGGGACGAGTTCGGAAAGCGTCGTTCGGATGCGGTTGTACCCCGAGGCCGCCGTCGTCGGGTCGTGTCTGTTCGTGACGCCGTCGTCGCCGACGGTCCAGCAGCCGACGGGGTCGGAGAGGCGTTCCGCGGCGTCGGTGAACGAGAGCGCGACCTCCCGGAGGTACGCGAACAGCGTCGCCCCCTCGTGGCCGAGGTCGGTCGCCCCGCGGTGGTCGAACACGAGCACGCTCCGCCGGTCCGTCTCGGCCTCGAACTCGCGGACGTACAGGTCGTCGAGGCGGGCCGTCGCCTTCCAATCGATCTGGTCCGTCGCGTCCCCGGGCTGGAACTGCCGGATCTCCTCCGGGGAGATACCCCCGGCCCCACGACCGGCGGGATGCTCGCCGTAGGCCATCGCGACCTCCTCGCCGCCCCGGCCGATTCGGAGGTCGGCCGGGGTCCGCGCCGCGACCGTCACGGTCGGCGTCGGCCCACGCGGAAGCGTCTCCGTGAACAGTCCGTCTCGCGGCCGGACGGTCACCGACGCTTGCGGGATCTCGTAGCGACCGGCGGTGGGGACGGTGAACTCGACGGTCGTTCCCGCCTCGGTCTCGCCGGCGTCGAGCCGGAGCGTCCGATCGTCGACGGGCGGCCCGTCGGCGGCGACGGGCAGGTTCACCCTGATCTCCGTCGGCGCCGGCGCGGGCCCGTCGACCCGCGCGGTGACCGCCAGTCGTACCTCGTCGTCGACGGGGACGCGACGGCGGATCGGCGTCACGTCGAGGGTCAGGTCGCGGTCGACCGCGCGGACGGCACGGACGGCTGCGGCCTGTCGCCCGACGAGCCACGCCGCGAGCGCGACGCCGCCCGCGACGAGCAGAACGCGTTCCGCGAGGACGCCGAGCACGACGACGGCGAGCCCCATGATCGCGACCGTGCGGGCGCGTCGCTGCACCTGCATTGCCGGTGTGTCGTGTCGGTCGACATATGAGTGTTCCCGTCGACCGGCTCACTGTGTGAGCGGACGGTCGGCGTCCCCGCCGTCACCAGCCGCTCGGCCCCGACGCCACACAGAACTTCACATCTCGCCGCGGGGCATCCACTGGACCGCGAACGCTTCCGCTCGTTTCATTACGCTCCGCCGATACGTTCGCTCGTGAACCGTGCGGCGGTGGTCCGGGCGATCGCGGCGTGCCTCCTCCTCGCGAGCGCGGCCAGCGCCGTGGGTGCCGCCCCGGTCGTGTCCGGCTCGGGGGCAACGCAGGCCGACCTCACGGACGCCCCCGTCGCACAGGTGGCCGACGACGGCACGCGAAACAACTCGACCGTCCGCCACGAGGACCCCGAGTCGGTCGACGGCGACGGCGACACCGCCGCGATCAGCTCGCACCTCGTCGGGCAGTTGGCCGGGAACCTCAACGGCAGCCTGACGAGTCTGAATCAGGAGGAGTACGAGCGGGCGAAGGAGCTCCTCGGGTCGGGGTACGACGACGACCTCGAGAAGTACGTCGACGTGCAGGGCGACATCGACGGTGGCGACGGCGACGACGGCGGGGGGTTCGAGTCGGCCCAACGGACTCAACAGACGTACGTCGAGCAGGTTCAGTCGTTCCGCCAGACGCGCGAGGAATACCGGGAGGCCGTCGAGAACGGAAACCGCGAGCGGGCACGCCGCCTCGCGCGCAACCTCACCGAGACCGCCGACCGGATCGAGACGACCCAGCGGGAGCTCCTCGCGGCGTACTCGCGGATCGAGAACACGACCGGCGTGAACCTCGCAGGCGAGCGGGAGATGATCCAGGAAACGACTGCGAACGTGAGCGAGACGGCCGCAGAACTCGAGACGGCGGAGCTGACGCGAACGCGGCTCTCCCTGTCGGTCGCGGACCCGCGGGCCTCGTTCCTCGACCCGCTCACGATCTCCGGAACCCTCCGGACCGCCAACGGGACGCCGGTGGCGAACCGCAGTATCGAAGTTCGGGTCGGCCAGCGGACGCTCACCGCGACGACGGACGAGTCCGGGGCACTCACGCTCAGGTATCGACCGACGCTGCTCCGGGCGAACGCGACGGAGGTGAGGGTCGTCTACCGGCCGGAGAACGCGTCGGTGTACCTCCCGTCGAACGGCACCGTCCCCATCGACGTCCAGCAGGTCGAGGCGACTGCGACGCTCACCGCGCCCGCCGAGGCGTCGTTCGGCGACCGCGTCGCGGTCAACGGAAGCGTCACGGCCGACGGGGTCGCCGTCGACGGGATCCCGCTTCGCCTTCGGGTCGGTAACGCGACTCTCGGGACGGGAACGACGGGCGAGGATGGTGCCTACAGTCTCGCCGGGACGCTCCCGGCGGAGGTTGACGACGGGCAGCAGCGGGTCGTTGTCGCCCCAGCGTCGGACGACCGTGCGGTCGTCGTGACGGCCGTCGAGTCGGCGCTCGCCGTCGAGCCGACGACCACACGGCTCGCCGCGAACGCGAGCCTCGAATCCGCCGACACCGTCGCCGTGCGCGGCAGGCTCACGACGAGCGACGGAACGCCGGTCGCCGGGGAGAGCGTCGACGTCCGCCTGGGCGACCGCGTCGTCGCGAGCGTCACGACCGGCCCCGACGGCCGCTACGCCGAGACGGTCGCTGTCCCGGCCGCCCTGTCGGACGCGGAGACGGCGACGCTCGTGGCGTCGTACGCGGCGCCGGAGACGAACCTCGAACCCGCACGTGCGCGAACGACCGTCTCGCTCGTGGCACCCGATGGGGAGGCCGACGACCCCGCTGGGAACACCGACGGCCTCGGGATCCTCGGGCCGGGCGTGTCGGGCGTGCTCACCCCGGTACTGGCCGCCGTTCCCCTCCCGGCGGAGCAGATCGGGCTGCTCGTGGCCGGCCTGTTGGTGGTGCTCGCGGGAGTCGGCGCGTACGGGTTGGCGACCCGTGAGGACTCAGACCCGACGGCGCCGGCCGAGTCGACGGCGGCGACGGCCGGTGCGGACGCGGACGCCCCTGCGGCCGCCGCGGCCGCCGAGTCGACGCCGGCGCCCCTCGACGACGCCCGCGCGCACCTCGCCGAGGACCCGACCGTCGCGACGCAGGTCGCGTTCGCGACCGTTCGCGACGCGCTCGCCGAGCGCCACGGCGTGGACGACGCGCTCACCCACCGTGAGATCGCTCGCGCGTACCGCGAGGCGACCGACGCCGACGCCGCGGCCGACGCGCTCGACCACCTCACGGACGTGTACGAGCGCGCGGCGTTCGGCCCCGCCGGCGTCTCCCAGGCGGACGCCGAAGGCGCCATCGAGGACGCCCGGACGGTGCTCGACGCCTGATCGGTCGACCCACGAAGGCGTGCGGGCGATCCGATCGCCGCGTTCACGTGTGGGCTTGCGAGGCGTCGCGTTGACTTCGGCACCGATCCCACCGGACGGCGAGGGTTGGGGCCACTGCGTCGGATGCCCGATCGTTCGAGTCGATACTTCGACATCACGGAATACTTCCGCGGACGACCCGGATCGAGCGAACACATCAATGAGCGCAGACGACTCGGACCACGCCGACGACGCCTCCGGCGGGCTCGTCACTCGTCGGCGACTCCTTCTCGGCGTCGCGGGGGGCCTCGGCCTCTTCGGGGAGGCGGGCTCTACATCGCGCGGTCGCTGGACGGCGACTCCGGCGGGTACGACGCGCCGGAGACGCAGCCGATGGTGACGACGCGGGGGCGACTCGACGCGGCGGACCCGACGGAGCGAGTGGGCTCGTGGGATCTCGACGGGGCCGACGCGGTGGTCCTCTTCGTCCACGGACTCGGCGCGGATGCCGGCTCGGCCCGAGATCAGGCGTACACCGCTCGGCTGGGGCTCGCGGCGGCGACGGGAGTAGCCGCGGAGGCCGACGCCCCCCCTGTGGTCGGCTACTCGTGGGCGTCGAACGTCGACTGGGGACCGGCGAAGCGGACCGCGGACGCCAACGCCACCCCGCTCGCCGACTGGTTGGCGGCATGGGCGGCGGACGACGGGCGACCGATCCACCTGTTCGCCCACTCCCTCGGCGCCCGCCTGACAGGAGCGACGCTCAGCGAACTCGCCGACCGCGGGCGAACGGACGTCCTCGCCTCGGTGTCGCTGTTCGGCGGGGCGATTCCGAACGACAGCGTCGCGGCCGACGGACAGTACGGGTCGGCCATCGCGGCGATCGACGCTCCCGTCTATCACTGATCACCTGTGACGACCGACACCGGCGCTGGGCTGTCACCGTCGCTTGTATGCTCGGGGTACCATCGACATCTACGACTATCTCGCGCGGGACCTAGACCCCCCCAGGGCAGTTGGGTCGCCAGCTTGGCGAACTGCTGTGGGAGATCTCAAGGACGCGTGGTGCCGGTCCCCGAGAGGGTCCTCACCACCACCGCCTCGTCCATCGCATCCGATTCGGAGATCGTCCCCCAGGCCGTTGATCTGTCGTCGGTAGCGTCTCAAATCTTGTATTTGATTCCATAACGTTATATGAGGTGATCGGGAATCCGTGGCCAATGAGTACAGCGGAGGGTATCCATGTCCTCCATGTCGACGACGACCCGGACTTCGCGGAGTTAGTAGCGGAAATGCTGGAAAGGGAGGGAAAGTGTATCTCTGTCGAAACAGCAACCAGCGCCGCTGAGGGATTAGATCGACTTGCAGCCACTGAGTTCGATTGCGTCGTAAGCGACTATCAGATGCCCGGACAGAACGGGATCGAGTTCCTCGAAACGGTCCGCGAGGACCGCTCCGATCTCCCGTTCATTCTCTATACGGGCAAGGGGAGCGAGGAAGTTGCCAGTGATGCGATCTCTGCGGGTGCGACCGATTACCTCCAAAAGGGAGATGGAATCGACCAATACAGACTATTGGCGAATCGGATCCAGAACGCCGTCGAACAGTATCGAGCACACCACCGTGCTGCCGAATTCGAACGGATCCGGACACTTGCCAGCGATATCAATCAGGCACTCGTCCGAGCTGACACGCGATCAGCGCTCGAAGATCGGGTCTGTGAGGTCGTCAGTGACTCCGACCCGTATCTGTTCGCGTGGATCGGTGAGGTGGACGCTGAGACGGATCGCATTGAACCGCGAGCATGGGCCGGCCTAGAGGAGGGGTATCTCGATGCGATCACCGTCACCGTTGACGAGACGGCGACCGGAGTTGGTCCGGGCGGAACCGCGGTACGGACGCACCGCGTCGCCGTGTCTCAAAACGTCCACGAGGACGCTGTAGTGACGCCGTGGCGTGACGCGGCGCTTGAACGTGGATTTCAAGCGATCGCTGCGGTCCCACTCGTATTCAAAGGCACGCTGTTTGGAGTCCTGTGTATCTATTCAGAGTGCCCTTACGCGTTCGATGCGGACGAGCAGGAGCTCTTAGCGGAACTCGGTGACGACATCGCTCACGCCATTCACACCCTGGCCTTACGGGATGAGCTTCGTGAAGAGCGTGAGATGATCGATCAAGCCATCAACAGCCTCGACGACATCTTCTACCATCTCGATCCGGACGGTACATTGCGACGGTGGAACGACCGCTTCACCGAGGTCACTGGCTACACCGATGCGGAGCTTGACCAGATGCAAGCCACCGACTTCTTCGCTGAGAGGGACCGCCCAACCGTTGAGACGGCGCTCGATGAGGCGTTAGCGACCGGCGAATCGATCGTCGAAGCGGAGCTCCTGACCGCCGAGGGTGTGTCCATTCCCTACGAGTTTACTGGGTCACGATTCACGAGCACTGACGGCGATGTGCTTGGGATCATTGGCATCGGGCGGGACATCAGCGACCGGAAAGCCCGTGAACAGAAGCTGACGGCCCTCCACACTGTTGCGAACGAACTCACTGCCAGCGAGTCGGCCGAAGCGGCGTACGAACACACCATCAGAGCTAGCGCGGAGATCCTCAATCTCGACGTGAGCGTGGTGAACATTGAGAACGGTGGGGAGCTGGTCCCCGTTGCAGTTCCAGACGAGGTTCCCGAAGACCGAGTCACCACGATGTCGGTTGACGAGGGGATCACCGGCAAGACCTATCGAACGGGGGAGTCGTTCCTCATCGGGGATCTGACCACGTGGGAGGACGCACGACCGCAGGGACCGTTCAACTCGGTGATCAGCATCCCAATTGAGAACCACGGGGTGTTCCAGGCCGTCGCTGAAGCGCCCAACGCGTTCGATGAGACCGACTTCGAGCTGACGAAACTCCTGATCAACCACACCGCGAGTGTCCTGGATCGACTCACGCACGAACAGCAACTGGAACAACAGACGGAACGCCTCAGGGAGTTCGCCAACGTGGTCTCTCACGACCTTCGCAATCCGTTGAACGTTGCACAGGGTCGAGTGGAGTTGGCTCGGGAGAACTGTTCCAGTGAGAACCTCGCTGACGCAGCGAACGCGATCGACCGCAGTCTGACGCTCATTGATGATCTGCTCACGCTTGCACGGGAAGGAGAGGAAGTGAGCGATGTCGAGACGGTTGACCTTGCGGATCTCTGTTCCAGAACGTGGCATAACGTCGAGACGGCTGCTGCGACCATAGAGGTCAACACGACCCTGTCGATTCGAGCCGACCCGAATCGAGTGCAACAACTCTTGGAGAACCTGTTCCGGAACGCTGTCGAACACGGTGGTGAGGACGTGACTGTGACTGTGGGGAGCCTCGATGATCGGCCTGGATTCTTCGTTGCCGATGACGGCCCGGGGATTGCCCCGGACAACCGCGATGAGGTGTTCGAGGCCGGGTATTCACGCATCGATGACGGAACGGGATTCGGGCTGAATATCGTCCGTAAGATCGCACAGGCGCACGGGTGGGACACAACTGTCGGGCACAGCAACTCTGGTGGAGCGCGGTTCGAGATCGGTGGCGTCGACATCGAGAGCCAGTAACTGTGCAGGGATCAGGGGACCCCCGTTCACTCAATGCATGCTGATGCACACGTGGCTGCCGGTGGCCCGCCAACAGGCACTACGTTCCCTAGACCGCTGGACCCGTGAGGCCGTCTTCATCGATAGCAGTGCGGGACTGACGGCCAACTGACTGGCCGAACCAGCGCCGTCACTCAGGGGTGGCTCCACTGACTGGCCAGCGGTGTCTGGTCAACCTTCTTCGCCCTCGCGGTGGGATGGCCCCCATGGTACTGACGCAGGCGCTGTCGTACACTGCACTCGCAGTTGTGGCCGCGATGGTCGGCGGAGTCATTGCCATCACCTACCCGCCGGACGCACAGATGGAGAGCAACATCCAGCATTTCGCGGCGGGTGTCGTGATCGCCGCCGTCGCCGCCGAGCTCCTCCCTGAAGTGCACGAGCGAGCCCCACTGATCGTTGTCTTGGGGTTTACAATTGGAGTCGTCACGATGCTCGGCATTCACAAGCTGAGCGAGACCATCGAAAAGCGCGAGTTCGGGGGGCATTTCGCCAGTGCCTCGGGGTTGCTCATCACAGTCTGTATCGACATGCTCATCGACGGCGTGTTGATCGGAGTGACTTTTCTCAACAATCCCGACACCGGTGCCATCATCGCTGTCGCACTGGC
Source organism: Halobaculum saliterrae (assembly GCF_009831625.1). Classification (GTDB taxonomy): domain Archaea; phylum Halobacteriota; class Halobacteria; order Halobacteriales; family Haloferacaceae; genus Halobaculum; species Halobaculum saliterrae. The sequence goes on from NZ_WUUS01000003.1 coordinate 23,283, forward strand.
CATCGAGGTGCTGTTCCTGGGGGTCGCCGGCGTTGTCGCGCTCCCGAACGACCTCGGCGTAGCCCGGAAACTCGCGGTGCCGGCTGTATTCGGGCTGTTGCTCACTGTCGGAGTCACTGGGGGTGTACTCGCACTGGACGGAGTGACCGGCGCACCGATCGCGATCATCCTCGCATTCGGCTCTGCAGCCCTGTTGTATCTCGTGACAGAGGAACTGCTCGTGAAAGCCGGCAAGGTCCCGGAAACCCCAGTGTCGACGACACTGTTCTTCGTCGGCTTCCTGACGATCTTCCTGCTAGATATGCTCCACTGAGAGCGTCGTCAGCCCGCCCAGTGGCAGACAGCGTCCTGTTTTTGACACCCTCATGGCGATCAGTGCGGGTCGCAGCTAGGGCGAGAACACCTACGTCCAGCGAGCGCGGTCGCTGCTTGAGTGAGTGATGGTTAGCAGTCGGTTATCGAAACTCCCCCAGCGACGGCTCCACGACGCCTGAAACCGCCCGATGGAGCCGCTCACGGTCCCACCCGAGCGGCGACACCACACTCTCGGCGGCCCGAATCGCCTCGCGCCGGTACCACTCGACGTCGTACCGCTCCAGCGACTCATCCCCCAGTCGAACGCGCCCGAGTCCCGTCGCCTCGTCATCCACCACCAGATACTCGACGCGCTGGCCGGGTTCGAGCGCACGGTCCTTCCACTTCGCCCGCTTCAACGCCGCCACCGTCACCGTCTCGTACCGGTACTGCTCGGCACGCTTCGACACGCGCTGGGTCACTAACAACTCGACCGGATCCACCTCCCCGTCCTCCAACCGCCCGAGCCACCGTCGTAACTCCCCCACCACCGCCTCCACGTCGTGCGTCCGGTCCACCGTCCGGATCAGCGCTTCCTGTAACCGCGAGATCCACGCCGGCGTGTCGTCCTGCCGGCACTCGATCCCCCGAGTCTTCACAGCCTCACCCACGCCCTGATCGGGCAGCTCCACCCCATGACGCCGTCCGAAGTACCGCGTGAGCGCCCCCCCGTCGCCGCCGCGTCGCGGACAGAACGCGACCCACTCGAAGGCGCCCTCGTACTCCAACTCGATACCCACCTCCGAACTCACCTCCCGAGCGATCTCCACCAACTCTCGCCGCTCCCCGTCCGCGACATCCGGCGCGGGCGTCACCCAGATCGAATCGACGATCCCATGCAGCACGCGCCACCCACCGCCCTCGAGCGCTTCCTTCGCATCGAGCAGGATCTCTCGGGCGAACGCGTTGATCGCCTCGTGGCACTCGATACGGCCGTACTTCGCGTTCGAGAAGCCCTGGTACCCGAAACACGACACGAGGATCCACTTGATCGCCGCCGAGCGCGACTCCAGCGCCTCGATCTCCGCCGGATCGTCCGCCTCGCGAATCCGCCGTTTGATCGCCTCCCGTCCGTCGATGAGCGGCCCCAACACGGCGGGAAGGTACCCGTCTCGTTCACAGATCGAATACCCCACGTTCGGAACCGCGTCGTTGTCACAGCAGCCACAGCGCACCGTCTCGGGTGAGACATTGTACTCGCGGATGACGTTCGGATACAGCGACGAGAAGTCGAGCTCGTGGACGTCCTCGTGGACACCGACCTCGGGCGCGAGCGTCGTCCCGCCGCGGTCGGCAGTATCCAGCGTCGCCGCCGAACGGAAGAACTCCGGGCGCCACGCCCGCCACGGGACCAACACGCCGCGGGACCGCGCCTCCCGGATCTGCATCGCCGTGAGCACCCGCCCGATCGACGCCCAGCCGAGTTCCTGTAGGGGCAGTCCAGCGCGCTCGACCAGATCGAGACAGCCCTCGAGACCTGCCTCGTGCACGAAGAAGGAATTCGACCGGTCGAGTAGCACTCTCCCCGGCACCGAATACCGTGCCGGTGAGTGCCCGACGTTCCCGTAGCTCGTGTACGTCGACGCCGACGCCAACTGTGTATACCCCGGCTCACGCCCGAGTTCGAACGGCCGCAGGCCGTACTCACCCGCGGCCTCGAACAACAGCGGGACCACGTCGGCGGTGTCGACGACCAGCACGTCCGGGTCGACGCTCGCGACGCGCCCTGCGACGGCCTCAACCACTTCACGCGGCGTCGATCCCACGGACTCCCCATCGACGGTGAGCTGCGGAAGCGCCTCCACTCCCGATACATGCGCCGGGAAGCCCAGATCCAGCGTTCGAAGCTCACGAATATCGGTGTCCGGCGCCGGTTCAGTGCCGGTTTCAAGCGTATAGCGGAACTACCGCGTGAGATCGACGTTGTAGCAGGTGTAGGCATCGGCGTCGCCGAACTGCTGGACCCGCCGGGCGACCGAACGGACGTCGTCGATCTCACGACACTCCACCCGGAGGACGGGTCGGGCGTCCGCCCGGAACGTCTGGCGCCACACGTCCACCGAGAGCGACTCGACGGCCGCCTGGCCCTCGAGGAACGAGCGCAACTCTCGGAGGCCCTCCGTGAGCGCCCCACGTGCCGGCAACTGCACTCGCGGCGTCGGCCCGCCGTGTTCCCCGTACAACTCCGAGACGGGCGCCCCGACGTACATCGTTGGCCGGTAGCCGTCAACACACGTGCGTTCGACGCCGTCGGTCGTGAGCCGCCACTCGACGACCGTGGTGCCGTCGTCGTCGATCGTGAGCACTATCCGCTACCCCTCACGTTCGGCTGGCGTCTCGGCGTCACCGGGGATGTCCTCGAGGCGCCCTTCCAACGTCTCCACGCGCTCCTCGAGCTCGTCGATTCGATCCTCCTGTTCGAGGTCGATGCTCACCAACACCGGCGCGAGCTGGTCGGGGTGGTTCAGGTGACTCGCGGCGTCGGCGTGCTCGCGAGCGTAGGTGAACAGCCGGTCGAACAACGGTCGGTGTCGCCGGCGCAGGGCTCGCCGGAAGTCGCTCCACTCGTCCTCCATGCGCGAGAGCACGTCGCGGAACGTCGGGTTCGTGCGGCCCATGCTCACCACCCCTTGGGTGTGACCGGCGACGTCACCGATGTCGACGAGGCGGACGGCGTATCGCCAGCGGTATCGATCGGCGCGTCGACGGCGCGAGCGCGGTGTTGCAGGATCTCCCGCCAGAAGGCGAGCGTCGTCTGGAGCCACCCGTCGCCCGTGTGATAGACGAGTGTCTCCGCGTCGGACTCCGCGTCGTCGCTGGTGAATCGTGGGCCGAACGGTGTCGCCCGACAGGCGAGCGCCTCCTCGGCGGCGGCCTCGAGCGGCGCCGACAGCTCGTCGTCGCGAGTGCGTGTGAGTACGACCGGAAGGTCGCGATCACGGGCGAGTCCCGCCAGCGTCGCCAAGCGCTGGACGAGCAGCTCCCGTGCCTGCTCGCGAGGGATGTCGTCCTCGCGATACAGTAGATCCATCGCGGGGACGACCACGAGCGCCGGGTCGGTGCGTTCGAGCGCCGCGTTCGAGACGATCCGCGGGAGCCGATCGAGGAGCGATGCGTGCTGGTAGGCCGTAAAGCCGCGAGCGACGGTGATCCGTTCGAGGTACTGGGGGTGTGGGGCAAGGGTCGCGAGGGTCGACGTCCGAACGTTGTCCCCGGCGTCGACCCAGAAGGCGTGGTCGCCCGAGGCCAGGAGCTGATCGAGAACGAGCGCACACAACGGCTCGGCGCCGAGCTCGGTGTCGACGTCAAGCAGCGTCACGCCCGCCTCGAGCGCCGGCAGTTCGACACCGTCGTTCGGCTGGTCGCGAAGCATACTCGGACGTACGGAGACCGTGGATAAGGGACTCGGCCATGCATGGAGGGTGGAAGTGAAAGTGAACGACACAGCGAGTACGATCGTGCGGCCCTGAGCCTGCTCGCGGCCGGTTGCGGCAGGTGCGACTCTGTGGTCGTTTATCCCGGCCGGAGTGTGTGTCACCCGGAAGTGGACCACGTTTCGTGGCTGTGCTGCGGCGGTCGCGAGAAACGGAGCCGCTGCAGTCAGCAACGTGGTCGGTCCGGTGGTCAACTGGGGAAGGGGAAGGGGGAGCGTGCTCGAGCAGCCACGGACGCTGCACAGTGCATCGTCAACGACGCGGCGATCTCGCTCAGATACCCTGAACGGTCTCGATGACGCCGAGCGACTCCAGCGTCATCCACAGGAGAAACAGCACGTACAGTCCGAGGAAGCCGTACGCCTCGCGGTCGGTGAGTTCGAGGTCCGTCCGCGTGAACACGATGAAGACGAGCGTCGCGAACGCGAGGAACCCCATCGTCGGGATCGCGACGAGGAAGTCGATGGTCGCCGACCCCGCCAGGAGCACGCCGATCGGGATGGCAACGAGGAGGTTGAAGGTATTGCTCCCGAGGACGTTCGTGAGGCTGGTGACGCTGTCGTCGTTCTTGGCGGCCCGAATGCTGACGAACGCATCGGGCAGGCTCGTTCCGGCCGCGATGACGGTCAGCCCCCACAGGAACGTCGGCGTCCCGAAGATCTCCCCGAACGACAGGGCAGCGCGAACGATGCCCTCAACGCCGACAGCGATGACGATCAACGTCACCGCCAGCGTTCCCCACTCTCGGAGCGGACGGACATCGGTGGGCTCGTGAGCAACGTGATCACTGGCGTCCTGCTGGTGGAGGAAGACGTAGATCCCATAGGTGGCAAGCGGGAGGACGACGAGCGTCGGCGTCAGGATCGCTGCACGGTTCGTTCCCCCCGGCACGTACGTCGCGCCGAGCGCGAAGACGATGAACAGGACGAGGACGCTGATGATATAGAACTGTGCGTCCTTGTGAACGATGTCCCGAGTCGATTCCAGTTCCTCGCTGAAGAGCGCGGAGAGGGCCGGGATGACCAGCAGGTTGAAGATCGCGCTCCCGACGATAGCCCCGACTCCGAGGGAGAAGTCGCCGTGAACGACCGTACTGATGACGATCGAACTCAGTTCGGGGAAACTCGATCCCACAGCCACGACGATGGCCCCGTGGACGGCGACGGGTAAGCCGTAGTGCTTGCTTAGCCGCTCCGCGGCCCGCTCGAAGTGCTCGCTTCCCTTCCAGATGACGAGCGTTGCGACGACGGCGAGGACGAGAGAAACGAGCAGTCCCGGCATCGGTACCGTGTTCTCGACACGTGTTGAAAAGCGTATTTCACCGAGCCGACGGCGGATCGCGTTCGAGTTCGCTCGAACGGGCGGCGATCGATCTCGCCTCGGGGAGTCGGCCGAGGGCGGCGACCTGAACGCACGGCATTGGGGCAGTGAGACGCGGAGGCCCGACGACGGTCGGTGAAGACATCCGCATGAGATCGTGTGAGAGGTGCAGCGACTGCGGCACGGGGTCGAGGAACTGCGAGCGGAAGTCGAAGACCGGCAGTCGGGATCGTGGAGGGGGCAGGTGACCGTCCGTTCACTCGAGCCAGTCGACGAACGGCTCGGTCGGTTCGGCCCGCCGGATGTACTCCTGTTGCATCCCGGAGATGGCGGCCGTGAGATCGTCCCCGGCGTCGAGTCGACTTCCGACTCGGTCCCGTTTCCACGTCGCTGGGGTCGTCCGGGCCGTCCAGCGGCCCTCGACAGGGGCGAGGAGGTCGTCGATGTGGGCCTCCGTCAGCCCGCGGTCACGGAGCCCTGTGCGCGCCAGTGCGAAGAGGTCCGGGTAGAGGACCGTCGGGTCGTCGGTTCGTCTGCCGTCGCGGGTCACCCACGCGAGGGACGCCTCGAACCCGTCACGGCTCGCGGCGTAGAGCGACTCACGGGCGGCCTGCTAGGGCAGATCGAGCAGGGGATGGTCCGTGCAGACGACACCGTGTAGCAGGCCGGCAACGAGCACTTGGAAGCCGACGACGTCGGGCACGCTCGGTTGGGCAGCGAGCGGTCGGTACTCGATGCGTGGCCCCTGGGGGCCGAAGACGGGTCGGATCCATCGCCAGCAGGTTCCCTGCTTGTGAAGCAACTCCCAGTGGTCCGCTTCGAATCCCTCGGGAGAGCCTTCCGAGAGCCATTCGCGAAGGTAGGGTGCACAGAGCCTGTCGTCGACGACGAGATCGACGGCGTCGGCTGGAGCATCGATGTCTCGGGGCAACCGAACCTTTCCCCGATCACGAACGTTCATCGACTCGAACACGGGGATCCGGAGCTCGACCCCGGCAGTCATCACCGTCTCGACGTCGGCGTCGGTGTACAGTTCGGGGGGGAGAAACGGTGAGTTCGCCGCCAGGGCGACCAGCGGTCCGACGGTGCGGAGTGCCGCGTTGAAGTACTGCGGGAACGCGTCGGTCGGCGACTGGAGGTGAACCTGCATCGAGGCGGCCAACGACTCAACGAGGATCGTCGGGAGGCTGCGCTGACAGCCGGGGAGATCCAACCTGACGGGCCCGTCGGCGGTGATGTCCGCATCCAACGCATAGTACCGGCCCTCGGGGGAGAGGTTCGTTGCGACCTCGATACCCCGTCTCGGTTCGGTTGCGGTCAGGTACGTCAGTGTCCCTTCCGGCGGACCGACGGTCCAGATTCCGTCGGTGACGAATCGGCGGTCGTGGGCCGCAAACTCCCTTCGGATCCCAGTAAGGCGTTCGGAAAGACTGGTTGCTTGTTGCCGGACGCCCGCCGAATCGAACCCCGTCGGTGGAGTGTTCAACTCCGCGTTGTGTTTCCCCAACTCCCGCTCACAGACCGATGCCATCGCGGGTTCCGGGGCCACAGCGAGCCGTCCGTCGCCGTTCACGGCGTAGCCTTCGAGTTCGAGCCCGAGTCGAAACCCGCCCTCGAACGTGCCGTCACCGAGCGCCTCACGGAGCGATGCTGCCTGCTCCCGGACGCGACGTCGGAACGTTCGGCGCGTCGACGCGCTCTGGCTCCGGCGAACGGCGTCGTCCCAGTCCATACCGTCTACTATCGCTCATTCAGTTCGTTATTTGGTACCAAGAGACTTGCGGCAGCCCCTCCGACTCAGAGGGGCTCATGGCCTCGGTGTTCGATCCTCACGGGAGAACTGAGCTGACGTCGCTGCGGGTCCCTTCGGACACGTGTGCTCCTTCGTTGGACCACGGCAACGGGTCTGTACTCGGAGGGCTCTGTGCCATAGTCGACCAGCGGAGGGCGTGAGTTGGACGGGGTTTCCGAGTCGGGCAGAAAGCCTATATTATGCACGTCGAGTGGGCGAACTATGCCGACATGTGGTAACTGCGAGGGATTCGTCACACAGCGGTATGTGGACGTCTTCGCGCCCACGGGTTCGGAGACTGTTCGCGTCTGCCCGAACTGTGAGGACCTCGTGCGGGACGGCAACGGCGTTCGGGAAGCCCGAAGCTCACGGCAATGACACCCTCGTGCTCACTGCGTGAGACGCTCCAATCGTCGTGACGGGGGTGGTCCCATCCGGTCGAGACGATCCCTGATGAGCGGGGCGGCGTAGTGGTCGCCCCCGCGACCTGCGCCCGGGGGCGGGCCCTACAGCGCGCACGCACTCGTTGGAGTCCCGCGTTCACGTCCCTCGTACCAATTGCATTCCTGTCCCCGCCGTGCCCCGACAGGGGCAGCGCCTCGCCGTCCTCGGTGACCACATGCTTCGCCGGCAGTCGCTTCCGCATGCTCCACGCTGGAGTTGTCGACGGCGCCGGAGGCGTGTGTTCGTGCCTTCGGATGAGACCGCTCGTGTCCAACCGACTCCGAATCGGCTCCGCCCGAGGGTCTCCTCATCAGCTGCTGATGTCGGAGCATTACAACCCGCGAGTCCAACGATGCCACCGATAGCGACCACCGAGAGTAACTGACGACGTGAACCGACCTGTCGACCGCCTTGGAGGTCTCTTTCACACCGCTAATAATGTGCACGAATTTCATACGTGCCTGTTGTCGCATGTCTGACAGACCGGGTGAGTTGGTGCTGGGAGACGGGCTTCATGCGGGTACAGGTACAACAGCCAGTAGTGATCGTCTCGAGCGAACCTCAGCCGGAAATTGGCAGCGGTCCCCAGACAGTGAGATGGACCCGGAATTGACCCCCTCCCAACAGTCCGCGCTGCAGGCACTCGTTACGGCTGCCCGCGATCACATCGCCGCTCAACCACAGGAGACGGCCGGGCTAAATATCGCTATCGTCGGCCCGCCGGTTCGCGATGCGATACTCGACCGGCCCGGTCGAGATCTCGCGTTCGTCGTGACCGAGACCGATGCAGCGACACTGCGCGAGCGTGGGTTCGATCCCGTACCGGGGTCAGATGACGTGGTTCAGGACGCGACCGGGACATCTTGGAGGCTCCCGCGCCGTCCCTCAGTCCACTCCGCCGATCTCCCGGTCGGCGACACCGACGACGAATCGGGCGAGCTTCGAATGGACCTTCGCGGACGCGGACTCCGAGTGGACGCGCTAGCCGTCTGGCTCACCAGCCCCGACAGCTCGGTTGCGGCTACAGAGTCTCACCAGCTTGACATCGACCCTGCGGCGACGCTGCTGGATCCGTTCGATGGACTCAACGACATCGCAGCGGGTCGGCTGCGACATACGCCCGGCGCGTTCGACACTGATCCGTTGTGTGTTGTTCGAACGGCTCGCCGCGCTGCAGAGCTCGGTGCTCCCGGAAGTTCGATCCCCGAGTCGACGCCCGGGCCGACACCGGCGACGCCGGACACCTTCGCCGTCGCGGAGTCCACACGCGCACGGATGGCCGCGGTCATCGCGGATCTCAATCTCGTTGACCGCGACCGCCTTGGCGACGAGATCCAGGCGGCGATGGCTGAGGCAGTCGATCCCCGGAGGTTCTGGGAGGTACTCGCGGACGTTGGTGGGCTGGCCGTGCTTGCGTCAACGCTGGACCGCGGCCGCATCGTTCCGGCCGGGCCCGAGATGTTCCACGCCGAAGGTGACGTGTTCACCCACGCGATGGAGGTCCTCGATCAGATGCATGCCCGGTGTGTTGACGCAGATATCACCGGCCAGGACCGTGTCCGACGGTATCTCATGGCGATCGCCCACGACCTCGGGAAAGTCCCCATCGCCAACGAGGGTGGAGGGCTACACTCCGAGGACCCACCCACGTCGTTCCCAAATCACTCCACACGTGGGAAGGCGCCTGCTGACCGCTTGGCGACGCGATTAGGCCTCCCCGATCACGTCGGCGAGGCGATGGTAGATGCCGCCGACCTGCACATGACCGTTCCCGACGTAGTGACCTGGGAGCCGGACCGCCTGCTCGAGTTCATCGAGGCGCACACACGCCCGCAGGACGACGCGCTACCGGATTTTGCGACCGTCGAGGAGTTGCTGGATCTGATCCGAGCCGATCATCAGGGACGGTGGCAGGCTCGAACGTCCTTCGATCGATCGAGCGCCTATTACGAGGACCCGACACTCCCGAATGACGTCGTTCGACCGCGGTTCCACGAAACCGCATACGAAACCCGTGTCGAGACGGCACGGACGGCACTGGAGGAGATCGACGGCCACACCATCCTTCGGCGGGGACTCTGTCGCGACCATGCCGAGGGCGACCTCGAAAACGACGCTCTCGCCGCGACCGCGCGCCGCTGTGCTGACTGTCGATCGCCGGGGGCGTGGGTCGGCGAGGAACTCGCGGCAGCCCGTCAGGAACTGTTGACCGACGATTCCGGGTAAGTCGCCCGACGGCCGTTTCTTCGGTCCACAGTCGCGACTGTCGTTGTCCGGACCGGTCTGATTCCCGGTTGTCTCAGCGAGAATGAAACAACGGGTTCTACCGGGTACAGGCCCAGTGAGTCAGCCCGATCTCCTCGCTTGCTACAGCCGAGGACACGCCGGCCCGAACACGGACCCTATTCGAACGGAGCAGGCCCTCAAACGCTTCAGTGCGAGGTCTGTGCTCCATAATGGTTAATAGGCTGATCGAGTGAGTGATGGAGTAGACAGCCGAGATGAGTAATGAGACAACGAACGAATCAACTGGGTCTAGTAACCGATCACAGCTTCAACCGGGGGATTTCGTTCACCTCTCCGTCTCTTGGATCGGCAACCCCGATCGGAGTTCTCCATTCGGTGACCGCATCGGAACCGTTCTCGGAAGTGGCACATACCCCACGATAGAACGGGACCTGATCAACGCAGATCTCGACACCGAAACGATCTATCTGGTCGCCGACGCGGACGACGACGATGACTCTCACCAGATCACCAAGCCACCGACGCTGAACGATCTGTTCGACCAGCGCACGAATCAATTACTGGAGCAACTGGGATTCACGTCGTTGGTATCGTTCCTCACCGCCGATCTCTCGGGAGTTGGATCCCTTCCCGTCGACCAAGACCGACTGCGAGAGATGCAACGGTCGGTGAAGGACTCTCTCGATCTCGAGAGGCGTGACCTCCTCCGAGTCTCACTCGATGAGGCCTACCGCTGGTCCGATCCGCCGGCTGGTTTGGCCGATCCCGACGTCGTGAACCGCTTGGGATCGGAGCCGTCGGAGTGGCCTACCTCCGGGGGCGACGTCGCACGAACTGGAAGCCACACGACGGACATCGCCGTCGACGTCACCGGCTCAGTCCGGTGGACAGCGGGTCCACCCAATTTCGAGGTCTCAGACGTCGCACCGTCAGCCCTGCACGACACGGTGTTCGTGTGGACGGATCGGGGCATCGCTGCACTCTCCGTGGACTCCGGTGAGCAAACTTGGGAAGTCACCGACGCGGAGATCGTCGGGGAGGACCCAACTGAGAGCGCTCACCCGATCGTCGGCGCCGAGGGAATGATCTACGTCGGTCCGCACTGTTCGGCTCTCGATGTGGCGACAGGAGAACGGGAGTGGGTGTACTTCCCAGACGCTTGGAAGAGGGTAGGATACGTGTCCCTTACAGACGAACGTATTTGCATAATCGATGGCTCTGGAACCTCCAAAGTCAAGCGGGTAGACAATTCAGAAGACACGGTGCGGCTCGCTCGCGTCTCAGGAGGACCGTACGGGGATACTGCGTACGATTCGATTCACGACGCCGTTATCACTGGCGGCAGGGGGAATATGTACTCTCACTCGATAGAGGACGGGAGAAGAAACTGGAGGACGAATTCGGTAGGTGGAGAACTCGGAACACCGGCAGTTGGCACCCTTCTCTATGCAACATCAGATGACCGGGTACTCTTCGCCGTCGAGCAGGGTTCAGGTGAAGTCCTCTGGGAGACAGAGATCACGGACACACCGATATCGGACCCGGTAAGCACAGATGACGGAGTGTACGCTGTCTCGCAAACTGGACTACATGAGTTCGAACAGGACTCCGGAGAGGCACTTACCGTCTACACGTTCGATGAGGAGTACTCGGATATGGACTCGCCCATCCGTCCGGGTATCGTCAAAGAACAGGGGTACGAGAGGGGATTCGTAGCCGCCGGGGAACGCGTTCACGCTATCGACCTAGGGAGCGGCGACTGCGAGTTGACGGTCGAGTTCGAGGCCACAGTGACGACCCAGCCGACGTATATCGATGGAACGGTCCTCGTCCGGACAGCCGACGGACGGCTTCACGCTATCGAGTGATCTGAATCCGCTCGCACGGCTGTCGTGGTGGCGCGTGGGTGACTACTGTCACCGAGCAGAACTTCTCACTTCGAACGGAGTGGACGCCAGCAGTGTCGGTCCGGTTGTGCGGGATAGGACCGTACGAGTTCGTCGTGGGATCGTCGGAGTGACTCGCTTCGAGAGCCGGTGTCACACCACAGCTAGCTTTCTTGGCAATGAACACGTGGTCGGAGTGTGACCACGATCACCGTTCTCAACGACCTCCATCTCAAGCCGGCCTACGACGGTGTCGGTTCGGAGCTGACGCTCCCCCCCGAGACGGATCTGATAGTGGTCGTCGGTGACCTGCTAGACACCCCGAATCGGGAAAGCGTTCAGCTCGGACGCGACGTCTTAGAGCGGTTCGATCGGAGTCACGTCCCGACGGTTCTGATCCCGGGGAATCACGACCCGCTCGACACGTGTTCGGAACTGGCCGCCGACTTCGACTCCGTCTACCTGGCCCACGAACGACGCGTACAGCTGACGGACCTCACAGACGACAGGTCGAACGGGTCGGAGCTGAGCGTCGTCGGGGTGGGGTGTACTCAGTTCGACGCAGGACGAGAGATCCCATACGAGACGGGTGACGCGTTCGACGTCTACACCGAACATGGACACGTCGATGAGTATCGGGAGGGTGTCGCCGTCGACGAAGTGCTTGCCGGGGTCGACGACCTGGTCGCCGGCACTCGGACGCCTGCCGAGTTGTGTAGCGACTTCGGGCTCGACCGGCGGCACCGAGACGGGTTCGATGCGATACTCCGAACTGCCGACTCACTCATCGAGTTACTCCGGGTGGACCACCCGACCGTGCTGGCGAGCCATGTACCGCCGTTCGGGACGACACTCGATGTCCATCACTCAGCCGAGGGTCGCGCCGAGGACCGGCTGCACAACGGCTGGATGGCGCTGAGTGGTGCGATCCGGCAGGCAGCACCACTCGTCGGAGTGTTTGGCCACAGCCATATCCGGGGATATGACTCGTTTGAGGACTCAGAGACACATCTCCTCAACGGTGGGTTTCGCGGTGTGACTACGATCGAACTCGAAGGCAGTGGGGTCGGATTTTCGTTTCACACGGCTGAGTGGCTCCCGGGTGAGTCGTGAGCCGGCCCACAGTACGTAGATCCCGAGTCGTGTATCGATACGGCCGACCGATCTCTGGCGGTACCAAACCTCGATGCGATCTACAGAAACGTTACAGCGGGATGAAGTGGCTATCTGAACCCACTGTCGCGACAGATATTTTGTAGTAGGTCCCTCCACGATGAACAGCTAATGACAGGTGAGGCTTCCGTCGGCGTTCAAGCGGGGGACTTCGTGTACCTAGCTATCTCGTTTACTGATCCCCGAGTCGAGGCTCCCAACGGTCTCTCCGTGGTGCATCCGTTTCGAGACTCGTTCGCACTGCTCGTTGGTGCCGGCGCATGCCCGGACCTTGAGGAGCAACTGTACGGTGCGGAGAAGGGAGACACGGGCAGTATCGAGATCATGTGGAACGACCCTCCGGACCGAGCAGCCGGCGGTGCCGAACCGATCGGTGAGATGGATATACAGGTCCAGGCTCCGGCACGCTCCATCGACAACCTCCTCCCGGACTGGTTAGCGACGATCGCCAGACAGGAAGGAATAGAAACACCTCATGCGTTTCTCAACGTGTCAGCGGACCGACTGGCTGATGAGTACATGCTTGACTCGGACCGACTCGAACAGTTCCAGTCCGAGTTGGTCCAGAAGTTCGAACAGTCGACGCTCGCCGAATACGAGATCACGGATGTCTATCGGTGGCAAGCACACGCATCGGAGACCACCGGCCAAGGCGAATCGACCGAGGACTCGAACGGCCCTACGACTGCGTCTGGACCGGTTGTCGATGAGGCCTACCCCAAAGCTCCGCACGACAGCTGGCCGATGTTGGGCGGGACGAGCCAGTTAACGAGCGCGACCCGGTCATCGATCCCGACTGAGTTGCCGACAACGAAATGGGAGGCAGACCTCGAGGAGACTATTGGATTCGCGCCGGTCGTCGCCGAGACGACCGTCATCGTCGGGGACGATAGCGGACGCGTCGTCGCCATTCACCGAGCGACCGGAAACTGGGCCTGGAGCTGCGAAGTCGGGGCGTCGCTTGCCACACCGCTAGCGTACCGGGATGGAACTGTGTACGCCGGGACCGTCGACGGAACCGTCGTTTCCATCGACGTCGCTACCGGGGAGACCAATTGGACCCACGAACACGGCACTGCGGTCTATCACATCGTTCCGTCCGAGCACGGTGTGCTGGTTCGGTTCTCCAACGGTGCGATATCCAGCCTTGACCCAGCTACGGGATCGGTTCTGTGGATGCAATCTGAGTTCTCCGACCACGGTGCGACGATCCTGTTCACGGACGGCGTCGCGATCACCCGCTCCTTCGGGTCCCTCCGAGCGATCGATCCGGAATCGGGTGTCGTGACACAGTTCGATACGAAGACGGGAACGTCACAGACTCCAACAGGGGCGGTTTCCAACGGAAAGCTGTTCACGGGGGATGGAAACGACGTCGTTTGCCGAGACCTCGCTATCGGAGGCGGCGAGAGTGTCAGCTCATCGGATATCCTGTGGCGGACATCGATAAACGAGCCGGTCCAAATCACACCGACCGTCTCCGACTCGAGACTGACGATAGTGACCAATACGGGACGAGTTCACGGGCTGGATACGGAGTCGGGCGACGTCCGATGGTCGACGGATCTGTGCGACGACCCACTCACGAGTAGTGTTACCGACGGGGACACCGTCCTCGTCAGCAGCACATCGACTACCGTATTCGCGTTATTTGCCGCCACCGGGTCGGTTCGATGGAAGGTCGCGAGGTCCGCCGGTGTCGCGTCATCTCCGACCGTCGCCAGTGGCACTGTGTATATCGCTGATGCAGACGGAACTGTGCAGGCAAGAGACTGACCGCGTGGTGACTCTCACCGACTCAGGTTCCGTTGGTTGTCCATCCGTTCGTGTTCACTCTCCGGAAGGATACAGACCGGTCGACGACGTCGTCATAACCCACTGTGAGTTCCCGAAGGAACAGTGAGACGTCCGGATGCCTGTCGTGTGGGTCTCGCTGGAGTGCCTTCAGTATCGGTTCGTCGAGACTGGATGGGAGGTCGTCCACGAGTTCGCTCGGCGGCTGGGGTTCGTACTCGAACTTGGCGTGCCCCAACCGATACTCGTCGGTCTCGAACGGGAACGTCCCGGTCAGGAGCTCGTAAATCACGACTCCCAACTGATACTGGTCGATCTCAGTGGTGGAGCTGTCGAAGCGCTCCCACTCGATGCCCAGGTCCCTCGCGAGGCTGCGGTCGTCGTGGAGATGCTGCTCAGGTGCCGCATACTTCGGCGTGAAGGTGGTTGAGGACTCATCGGTTTCGACCGTTTGTGACTCTCCCCAATCGCCGACTTTCGGGATGTCCCACGCGTCCTCCATCGAGGTGAACAGCACGTTACTCGGCTTTATATCGAGGTGTTGAACTCCTTGTCGGTGGGCACGGTAGACTCCGTATACGATACAGATACCGGTCCAAAGCGCCTGTTCGATCGACAGTTCGCCGATCCGTTCGGTCAGATCGCCCCCATCCATGTACTCCATCACGATCCACGGGTTCCTGACCGAGTCACCCGAGTTGAGGAGGGTGACGACGTGATCCGCGTCAGCAAACCGACGCCACTTCTTTGCCTCGTCGACGATCGGTTGGAGGTCCTCCCGGTTCCGTGTTGCAGTCAGGTTCGGCCCCTTCAGCACGACCGGATCGTCGATATCGGGATGTTCTGCCTTGTAGACCCTGGTCAATTTGTCTTCCCGACGGCCCGGGTGCAGCCGTTCGACGACGTATCCGTCCTTCCCCAAGGGGGCATCGAACGTCGGCGGTGACGGAATCGCCGTCGGCTCATTCGTCGACCTGGACAGCGAAGCGCCGGCTGCGTCTCCCGCTTCGGTAGCGGTGTCGGGGTCGGCAGACCGGCCGACCTCGTCGTTCGATTCCGGGTGTTGTGATTCGGCGGAGTTAGCTGACCGGGTGAGCTCAGTCGCAGTAGCGTCCGGCTGTGCGGTTTCCGCTGGTTCAGTGCCCGGTACGTCAGAGACCCGCGTCCCCGCAGTTGTCGTCGCTGGTTGGTCGGACTGGTCCGAGCCACCCAAGCGGACGACACGGTCGGTGAACTGTTCGCGGATCTCTTCCCAAGTGAGCTCCGTGTCGTCACTCATGATCGGTCGTTGTAACGAGGATCGTCCGTGACTGTCAATAGTGTATGGGTCCGCTCGCTGGCGTGGGGTGACTGCATAGAGGTGTGAGCCATCCGCAGCAAGCGAATCGGGGAAACCATCCCGATGTGGGTACCCCGGATGCTAGCTCCGATACTACCACTGAGTGCTCCTACTGAGGACGTCCACTGCGGTGCAGCCACACGAGTCACGCTGACTCGGCCATGAACGGCGGTGCAAGTGACGAAGCGGTGAGCCACGCACACAGTTGCTCTCCATCGACGAGGGTGAGCAGTCCGATCTGTTCGGCGCTCTCGGTCGCTTGGCGGGTGTAGTTACTGCTGGTGACGACTACCGCACGATCGATATCGAATTCGACCGTGAGTCCGGCCGTCCGCTGTACAGTCGCGATCCCGACCGTGTTCGACCGCTGATATCGCTTTGCTTGGATAGCGAGACGGGTTCCGGTGTCGGTTCGGGCGATGACGTCGATCCCACGGTCGCTTGATCCCCGGGTCGTTATCACAGCGTTCTGGTACTCGCGCCAACAGTCCGCCACCAGCTCCTCAAACGCGATCGGTGGGAACGCAAGCAGATCGCCGCGTGTCCACTCACGAGTGCGGGCGTCCGTGAGGGACTCACGGAACTGCTGGACCGTCTCGAAGGACCCATCCGAGAGGTGCTCCGTGACGACGGATGCGAAGGCCGCTCGGGTGTCGTCCGGGTGTGGGAACGCGTCTGCGAGCCGGACGACCGCTTCACCGTGTCCGATCGCGGTAGCGACCTCAAGCGCTCGATGTCCGGCGTTCGTAACGGTCTCCGGATCGAGTCCGTTCCGTGCGGCGTCGTTGATCGCTCGTGTGAGGGTCGTACTGTCGAGTGAGGGATACTGTAGCGTTGCATCGACCAACACGACCGCTGCCGCCGTGACTGTGGCGTACCGCATGGCCCGCCCGAGCCGGATCGCTCCGGGGCTGTCGTCCGCGAGCGCCGAGTCGAACTCGTCACTCGCGAGGTCGCACGTCGTCCGCTCGGCTAATTGTCCCAGAACGGACCGGTACCAGTCCGGATCTGTCGGTGGACCCTCGACACACTGGTCGAGCACACGGGGTACCGCCAACTGATGGGATATCAGCTCCCGGGTGTACACCGACGCGAGCTCCGAAAGGACGTCTCCGACGGACTCCGCAGACGACTCCTCACTCATCGCGCACCAGTATCACGCTGATATTGTCCCGGCCACCGGCGGCGTTCGCCGCCGTGACCAACTCCTCACACGCGTCCGTGAGGGAGCCGTTCTGACGTCCCAGTAGCAGCTGATCGTCGGAAAGCTCGTCTGTCAGGCCGTCCGAACACAGCAACAGGACGCCGTCGTACTCGGTGTCGACGATCTCTGGGTCGATCTCCTCTGAACCGCCCACAGACTGCTCCAGGACGCTCGAGAGCTGGTGGTCGTCGGCGGCCTCCGGGTCCAACTCGCCGTCCTGCACGAGCTCGTTTGCGAGGGTCTGGTCGGTCGTCAACTGGGTCGCCTCGGTGGTGATCTCGTAGGCTCGGCTGTCGCCGACGTTCGCCAGTACAGCCGTGTTCGGGGTAACAACTCCGCCCACGAGTGTACACCCCATATCGGCCTTCTCAGGGGACTCCACCGCTTTCTCTCTCACAGCGCCGTGTGCGGATTCGACGGCGGCTTCGACGACACCGGTCGGGTCGGACTCCCAGTCACTGGTGAGAACGTGGTCCGTAAACGCTTCGCCAGCCGTTTCGCTCGCCGTGGCACCACCGGCGTGTCCACCCATGCCGTCAGCAACGAGGACGAGCGCCGCGTCCTCTGCGAGCGACTCACACCGAACCGTGTCTTGATTCTCGTCACGTCGATGACCGACGACGGTTCGGCACCGGAACTCGAGTGTCATGACTCGAAGGCGTAGACGTTGATGATCCGGTTCGTGAGACGTTCGATGTCGTTTACTCTGCCCTCGCCGAGTTCGTCTCGGACCGACTCCAACGAGCGGAGTGACTCGAGTAGCCGTTCCAGTTCATCAACAACTGACTCGTACTGCGCGTTGTCCATCGGGTACCGCTTGAGGACGTCCAGCAGCGACTGCCCATGCATGATCGTCTCGTGGTCGCTACTCCGTGCAGATATTTCGAGTGTCCTACAGCCGGACTTCACGAGGACCGGCAGTGGAACGTCGTCGTCGGTTCTCTCCGCCGCCTCAAGCGTGACCAAGAACTCCGTGTGCAGTCCCGGCTCGACGACGCAGTCTCCCCGGAGCTTCGCGCTGTCCCCCTTCTCGAGGACGTCGGTCGACCGGAGGTAGTTGATCTCGACGTCGTTCGCATTGTCGACGTTTCTGACGAACACCTCGTCGTCCTCCTCGAAGAACTGAACCGGGGCGCCGTCCGGGCGAAGTCTGGAGACGCCGATATCCGCATATCCCAGATCGACCTCCCCCTGTTCGGTTCGAAGATGGACGTACCACTCCTCGTCGTCGCGTGCGTAGACGCCGAGACCGGATCCGACCTGGATCGGATCCATCTCCGAGTCTTCCAGCACCGGGGTGACGTATCCATTCATGTTAGTTGTTCCATGCTTCGAGGCTTGCATCTGTTTCGGCCACGGCGTGTTTCAGATGGCGTTGAGCGATCGGCTGGAAGTCGCCACGTTCGCGAGTGTCCTGTAAGGCATTTCTCGCGGCCTCATCGACGATGATCGCCAGATCGCTGGGCGTGTATCCGTCGGTGTGTTCGGCGAGGTGGTTTAGATCGACACTGCCTTCGTCCACAGGGCAGTCCTCGAGATGCTTCGACAGTACTGCCCGGCGGCCGTCCGCCTCCGGCGGTGGGACCTCGATCCGCTTGTCGAATCGTCGCCAGGCGGCGCCGTCGATCTCGTCGGGGAGGTTGGTCGCCGCGACGAACACGACGTCTGTGTCTCCCAGGCTCGACATCTCGGTCAGGAACTGGGTGATCATCTGGCTCTCGCTCATCGTCTTCTGCATGCCGCCCGATCGCTCGGTTGCGATCGCGTCGATCTCGTCGAGGAACACCAGACACGGTTGGTTCGCCTTGGCTGCCTCGAATACATCGGCGACGTTGTCCGCGGCCTCCCCGACCAGTGAACTGGTCAGGTCGTTCGCCTCGAGCTCGATATAGCTGAACCCCATTGTCCCGGCCAGCGCGCGGGTGATGAACGTCTTCCCGGTTCCCGGAGGCCCGTGGAGCAACACGCCGTTGACAGTCCCCAAGCCGTAGCGGTCGTACAGTTCAGGCTCCTCCAGCGGGTCGATGATACTCTCGGTGAGCGTGTCCTTGAGGTCCTCCATCCCGCCGACGTCTTCGAAGTCGATGTCCGGCGACTCGACGAGATAGCGGTCCGTATCGATCGTGTCCTCATCCGCACCGGAGTCACCGTTCGACCCATCCGAACTTCCGTCCGACCCGGAGTCGGCAGCTGAACGCTCCGCCTTCGCCTCCAGATCATCGGCTGCAGTAGCCAGGTTCTTCGCCAGTTCCTTCCGCTTTCTGACGAGCTTCTCGGTGCTTTCGAGGTCCGCGAGCTGATCGACGACGTCCGCACACTTCCGGTAGAACCGGGCGGCCTCCTCGTGTTCTCCGTCTTCTTGCGCGGACTCCGCACGGGAGCGGTACTTGCTGTAGTTCTTTTTCAGGATCTCCTTTCGTGTGCTGTCGCCGAGTGACATTGGTTAGGTGTGTTGTGGTCGCTGTGAGGGAACGCTCCGGGACGACATGACCACACCGAACAGGGGTCGTCCGATCGAACGCAGACGTGTGGAACCCGCGTTCGTGACTCGGTGGGTCATGGAAGCAACTCGAACGGGTGGTACCCCGTTCGGAACTCTACGCCGGGCTGTCGGTCACAGGCTCTCGGGGCCGATCCCGACGTCGCCGTCCAGCCCCTCGTCGATCGAGGAGCCGAGTCCGACATCCTCCTCGACATCCTCCTCGTCATCGTCCTCGATGTCGACCTGCTCGCTGTCGATCTCACCGGCGGCGATCTCGCCCATGATCTCCTCCTCCTCGCCACCGCTCATGTCCATGTCAGCACCGATGATGTCGATGTCCAGTGCCTCCTGCACCTCCAGCATGACATCGGTCTCGATCTCGTACTGGACCATCTCCTCACGGAGGTGCTGCTGGACCTCTCCGTAGTCGACCTCAGTCATGTCGGGAAGGTTCAAGTTATCCTCGTCTGACATTTCCATCAGCTCGCGGGCACCCTCGATCGTGACGATCGTGGCCATCTGGACACTGTTCTTCTGGAACTTCTGCTGCTTGACCTGGTACTTCTTCTTCTTCATCCGGGCCCGCTGCGCGTACTGGGGGCGCTCGGCCTCGCTGGCCTTGGCACCCTCCTCCAGCAGCTCGCGGTACTCGCGGCGTAGCGAACCCATGTCCTTGTTCAGCTGCTTCCGCTGCTGCTTGAGCCGGATCTTGTCCTCACGGATCTCGTCCTCCGTGTAGACGTCGTCATCAAGCAGCGTGTCCGTACTCCCGAACGTCTCCGTGATCCAGTTGCGAAGCTCCATTGTGTTAGCTCTCTAAGCTCGGCTTGACCGTCAGCACAGTTGCCGTCACGCCGACCGCCGCACCGACGGCAGCAGCGATGACCAGCAGTTTCATCTCGGCCACCGTGACCGTGAGCATCTGTTCTCCCAGGGTCGCCTCGGCGTAGATGACAGCCGCACCGATCGCGATGCCCCCGAACGCACCGAGACCGATGTGACGCTCCATCAGGCTGTACATGGCCAACACGAGCACCCCAGCCACGACGGCGTTGAGGACGCTAGCGCCGGCCACCCACGCAGTGAACCCGGTCATCAGGTCATCACACCACCACGTGTAGACGGCAACCATATAAAGCTATCGGCTATTAGGGGTTTCACACTAATCTCCATATTGGAGACTACTATCTCAGTCCGCGCCTGAATTCCTCCATCGTGGAAACAACTATGTGTAGTGGGAATGTAGTGTGAGGTATGGCTCGATGTCCGCACTCCGCACCCGACGGACGTCAGCCACGGAATCGGCAATCTCCACACCGTTGTTATGTCTGAGAACCCATCACCTGCTGAAGAATACGAACACCTGTTCGTCGTCGACTACGAGGACGACACCGAGCGCAAGCGGATCGAGTATCTGTTCAACAACTGGGACGGCGGAGAGATCTCGCGCCCGGAGGGGATCATCCGAGTGATGAGCGATGTCGACCACGACGCACTGTACGAACAGTTAGTGACGAAAGTCCCGGAAGAACAGGTCTCTTCGTACGAACTCGCCCGGTCCGAGCCGTCGGTCGACAAACAGACCGAACGGATCGAGCGAACCATCAACGCACCTGTGGACACCGTCGAGTCGTTCCTCAAGTACGTTTTCTCTAAACGGAAGGCGGTCGTCCAGTCACCTGACCGAAACGAATACGAGGTTGTCACGAAGAAAGGACGTGCAGACGTGCGGTACACAGTCTCAGCGGAGAACGGTACTACTACTACCCGGATCGTCATCGAAGGGTACGAGCCGACACTGTCGTTCCTGAGCGAGTTCTTCGAGGAAGAACTCGACGAGTTCTCAGCAAGCCAACAATGAGTCAAAACTGCATCGACTGGCTCGAGGAGTTACGTGCACCGCTCAAGATCGTTCTCGGGGAAAGTCGTACGTCGGGAGAGGACTTGGCGTCGCTATCCCGGATGAGCGACCGGCGGCTCATCGAGAAGTACAACGAAATCAAAGAAAACGAGGAGGAGTTCCAGTGGGAGTTCCGTCAGGAGTGCCCGGAGACGCTCAAAGACGACGAGCCAGAGATCCTCCGGAGTCGGTTTCGATTAGCTCGCCTTCTGATCGTCGCGAGTTTCGCGCAGGACGGTGCCGATGTCGCCCACGACCAGATCCCAGAGGGCCTCGACGGGGAGTTCGCTGATGAGGCGATCAAGGCGGTGATCGACTTCGAGCAGTACAAACAGTTCGACAAGCTCTCCGAGGAGCAGATCAACAAACGCATCCGTCGGATGGACGGGGAGGTGTACGACCTCGTCAAGAACTACACCAACACCCAATTAGCGAACTTAGACGAGTTACTCGACGTTCCGGACATTCAGGGGGACGTCATGGATCAGCTCTCAGACCGGTATGAAGACCGGCTGGAGAAGATCCGGCAGGGGTTCTACACGTATGTCGAGTACCACGGGATGGACCACGTGGTCACCGAAATCGAGGCGGCCGTCGAAACCGTCGCTGAAGCACAACGGACCGAACTGGAAGTCGAATCGGATCTGACAGACCAGTTGGAGGACCTGCAGGCAACCGTCGAGACCGGGTTCCAGCGACAGGAACAGCACCGGCGCCAGCAGTTCCTCGATATCGAAACCGAACTCGCGTCGTCGGACCCCGACGTCGACGCGCTCGAACGAAAGATCGACGCGTTACAGACCGGGCCCAGCGCGGAACAACGAGAGGCGATCGATCAGCTGCAGTCGACGATCGCCGAGACAGAGGAGCTCCGGGCAGACCTCGAGGACAAGATCGAGTCGCTTGCGGACGCAAAGCGGGATGCGTCCGCCGCCGATACCGAGGAACTGACCGACGAGGTTACCACGATCGTTGAGGGGCAGATGTCCGCGCTCGAAGAGCAGCGGTCAGAGGTAGCCGCGGAGATCGAGCGCCTCAGACAGGAACGCGAACGGCTCGAGGCGTCGAGTGAAGACCTCGAATCGCGACAGTCAGACCTGGCCGAGCGCGTCGAGGAGATCCGCTCGTCGGTGCAGACGGATACGGGCGGCCTCGACGGAGATTCGGTGGTCACGCCCACGATCGCCAGGCTGCTCGAGATGGACTACATCGGTCGGTTCGAGGCGTCCGTTCACAGCACTCCGTCCGTCCGACTCGCCGACGAGACACGGTCGATTCCGGAAGGCTACTGGGAAGGACGCTCGGAGCGACGCAACGAGCGCCCGCGTCTGCAAAACTTCCTCGATGACGATGAGCGCGCCGAGCGATACCCGGTGAACACGAGCGCTCGGTTCACGATCGACTCCTCCGGGTTCCTCGGGGTCGGTGGTTCACCGGAGATGGTCATCGAAGCGGCGGTGTGTTCGCATCTCGAAGCCCACGCTACCAACGGTTTCGATGCCGCCCCAGCGACGCTCGAGACGCTCTTGGAGTACGTCAACCGTTCTGTCTACGAAGCCGAGAAGACCGACGTCGAAGTCTTGCTCGGGATGGCTTCCCCGACAGGGTGGAGTGATTCGGTCCGTGCACAGATAACTCAGGACGGAATCTCACGGACGAAATACAGCCGCCGACTGAGTATCGTCCTCGTCGATCTGCAGACAGGCGAGTTGATCTACGACGAGTCGGACCCGGTGGCGGCGGAGAACGCCCGCCTGTTCGAACTCCCCATCGACCAAGAGCAACAAGTCGCGTGCCGGGAGGAGATCATGGACCGCTTCGGTCGAACGGAGTTCGGGAGTGAGGGTGTCGTTCTGGAGTCCCTGGTCAACGAGGAGACGTTCGAGCCGCACGTGGTCAAACGGACGTTCAACGAGCTCGCCGTCGACGAGGGGTACGAACAGAAGTACCTCGATGGCGATCTCGTGCTGTTCCAGACCTGACTACACGCCGATTTCCGCAGGTCGATTCCCCAGATCAGTTCCACGTCCGTCGCTTCGCGGGCCTCGTGTTCTGTGCGCAGATCGGGGTAGCGTGCAACTCACTGGAACTGAGGTGTCTGTACAGCAAACCACTCAGAGAGACACTGTGCCGTTAGACGGCATCCGGGCGGGGGCGTTCTCGCACTCGACCGTCTTCCCGGGCTTGTCAGGGGTGGTGTCGCAGATCTGCTTGAACGTCTCCTCCGCATCGAAGTCGGGGGGAAAGTTCATTTCCCTGTCCGGGCTGGGTTGGGTAATGCGGTCGTATGACGTCGTCGTCGTCGTCCCGTTGGCAGAGGAGTTCGATGCAATAAAACGCGTGTTCGATGTCGAGCGTTCGTTCGTTCGAAACGGGATCACGTTCTACGAACTCTCGATCGCAGATTCCGAGCTCGACGCCCCCGAGTCGGATGTCGTTGCGATCGTTCTGTCACAGATGGGCAACGCGAACGCCGCTCAGAAGACGGAACGTGTGCTCTCGATGATCGACCCACCGGGCCCCCAGTTGGTCGCACTCGTCGGGATCGCCGGACGGCTCGACGACGACTTCGGTCTCGGTGATGTGGTCGTCGGCACGGAGGTAACGAACTACGAGATCCGGTCGAAGCTGACTGAGGCGGAGGACACGATGGCGAACGGGTCCGCAGAGAGCGACTCCGAAGCAGATCAGGACGGGTCCGAGGCTACTGACGATGAACGGAACCGGCCACAGGGGGGCGGCGACATGACGTTCCCCCTAGTCAACTGGCAACCAGGCGGGCGGACATATTCGACCGCTCCCGAGGTCGCGGAGGCAGTCGCGCGGTTCCGCAACGAGACGGCACACTACGAACCGTGGCGTACCGACACGACAGAACAGGTAGCCACTTGGGTTCGAGAGGAGATAGACAAGACGGACGACATCTCCGTGACTGAGGAGGTCGAACTCGATATCAAAGACTGGGCGGGAGGAGACCTGAACGCGGATGTCGTGGCGCCAACAACGGCTGATGAGGACTCCACCGAGACTCATGACGAGGGCCCCCTTCGAGCCGATCAGTTCTCGTTACCGTTGCAAGCTGCCAACGAGCCGTTGGCGTCCGGGTCGTTCGTCATTACGTCCACCGACTTCACCGAGACACTCGACAAACAAAACCGGAACTTCGCCGCCGTAGAGATGGAAGCGGCGGGTGTGCTGTTGGCAGTCGGCCGGGCGACCGGTGTCAGCGGCGTCGTCGTTCGGGGGATCTCCGATCTCGCGGATGGTGAGAAGGGGAGCCTCGATGACATGGGGGGCGGACTGTGGCGGGAGTGTGCGGCATACGCTGCGGGAAGCTACGTGGCGCACTTCTTGGCGAACGGATTGGTTCCTGTTGCCGCATCACCGACAGAGCGTCCGGCCGTCCACCAGACACAAGCACCAGTGTCGGAGCAAGCAGCTGCGTCTCCACGCGACCCCAGCGACCTCGTGGCTGCGGACGTTGACCTCACTGGCGGTGGGCCAGCAACGAACTATGTCCGTCGGTACGTCCGCTCTGAAGGGCCTGTCATCAGGTCAGATCCCGTACGAGATGGCATCGCTGTGCGAACGGAGTTCGACGTCTCCGTTCCGATGCTTCTGCGACTGGAGGCTGTGGATCTCTCTGTCAGTGCCGGTTCCACGTCGGACCCACACCAGCAGGAGATACTGGTCGACGGATCGCGACAGCCGACACGAGTCGACAGTACTCGACGTATCGAACACCCTATCGAAGTCTCTGCGAACACGCCAACGACGATACGGATCGAATCGCATTTCACTGCTGAGGACCCCCGGTCGCCGTCGGTTACCGCCGATGACGCGACCGCCGTCGAGATCGAATGTGCGTTCGGATCCGACGGTCTCGATGAGCGGATCCGGTTGCTCGTGAACGGATACATCGACCCGACTGCTGGACTGCAGGTGACTGAGTCAACGCTGAACACGATACCCTCCGAGAGGTAGCTGGACGAGCGAGATCACGCTGACAGGGGTTGAGTATCGACCTGTCAGCGCTGACCAGCGATGCCGGCTCCGTGTTCTCGCCACCGTACCGCGTCGACGACCTCGTATGCGACGAGTTCCCAGTGTTCGACCGCCGATTCGAGTTCCGCCTGCTTTGCTGCCAACTGCTCCATGTCAAGGAGCTCTCCGTCGGTGAGGCGGTCACCTGACGCCGTAACGAACTCGCGGACGGTCTCGACTCCGGCGTCTTCGGCTAGGCGTGCGAGCCAAGCCGGTTCGATCCGGTCGCCGGGGCGGAGCGGCATTCTGATCTCTCCGGTCGTCGTAGCGATCTCGATCCGTCCTGTCGTGCCGACCGATTGGCCAACGAGCGCCTCCTCCAACTCCGGACAGTCACCCTTCCCAAGCAGGACTGTGTAGCTGTCCCTGAACGGGTGCCGGTCGCCGAGTGGGGTACCACCGTGACTGAGTCGAAGGTACACGAGGTCACCCACGTCGAGTGGCTCGTCTACTGCGGCCGGATCGGGCCGGGGAACTGAATCGCGGTCATCAGTCGAGGGGATCCGAAGATCCGAGCGGTCCCCATCAACTGTGGAGGCTCGTGGGCTGTCAGCCGTTCCATGCGACGGACTGTCGTCGTTCGTCGAATGGTCAGCCGTATCCGAGACCGTCTCATCCGGAACCCCCTGTGTCGATCCTTCTGTGGATGAGGGGGTCACTGCGTCCGGGCCTTCCGCATCGACGTCAGTCTCCACCCCACCTCCGGGATCGTGTGGTGAGTCCGGGACGGGTTTCATTGCCGTCGCTCGCGGTCCCTCGTCGGTTGCCTCGTAGTCGAATCGAACCCGCTGCCCGACGACTGGGTCCTCGTCACCGACTTCAGTCATGTGGAAGAAGACGTCTTCTGCCGTCGCTGGGGACTCGATGAATCCATACCCGCTCGTCTCGTGGAAGTAGTCGACTGTCCCCTCCTGCATGCACGCGAACGTCAGACCACAGCGACTTCAATCTGCGGTCAACTGTCGATACCAGTCCGTACTGTTACGGAGCGGGCCGATATGAAACAGCCCGCATCAGGACCGGGCTGCGCCCGTACGAGGCGATTCACGTTTCAGCGACGTGAATTCTCGGTCATGATACCGCATTATCAACGGTCATCACAACGGAGCGGTTTCCGTTGCGGATAAAGCGGATCACGACGTCCCTCGTACATTAACCCAACTGGTCGTCCTCGACCTCAATCTTTTGCCGGAGAGGCTGTGGGCACCCAGCGCATGGGTCCGACCTCCTCGATCGCCGCCACCTGCTGGTTGCAACCCTGTCGCCAGGCAGCGCTGGAACCGTACTGCGTTCAGCAAGGGAACAACTAACACAGATGACCCGCAAGAGCGGCATTGTGACTGATTCGTTTGAGGGAGACGAGGAGGTCCCGGCCGAACTCGACGCGGTCATCGAACGGATTGAGGGCGATGAAACCCTGTCCCCGCAGGATCTGACAACTATTGAGGATTCAATCGGCGGGTCGATCACCGAACACGTCGCTGCGACGGAGGCAGCGATCTCGATCGCAAGGAGGAGGCCGGGGTTCATGCAGGAACGCTACCCCGACATGGTCGAGTCGATACTTCGATCGAGGAAGGCTCGGACCGTGGCATACACCTACCTGCGGAGTATCATCAAGCTCCGAGACATAGAGGTGACCGTATCCGACATCCACAGCGGAACTGAGACTGCGATCGACCAACTGATGGAGCTGCTCGATGACATCGCAGAGGAGACCGATGGGACAGACGAACACGTCCCCGGGAGAGGTGCGACGTCGACAGAACTAGCCATGCGGCTTCGGGAGTTTGCGGACAGTGTCTCCGACCGAGAGCTGCTGGTCGTCGAAGCCGTCGCGGATGTGGTCGAGGCGGTCCCACGATGGTACGCGTCCGAGACGGGCCTCGATCAGATCGACGCCTTAGTCGACCTCCGGGCACAACATGAATTCGGCGAGATCGATCACGGCGTGACTGAGAACGGACGCGTCGACCAGGTCGACGACGAAAGCGGCTGGACCGAGAGCGAACTACTGTTTCGCGACCTCTACGACGGTCTGGCAGCAGGACTCCTCGTTCTGCAGTTTGAGCGTGACTCGGCTCCGTTACTCAGGAGTGCTGCGGTCATCAACGAGCGGATCTAGACACGCCCCGGCATTTCATATCCTTCGGGTCGCAACGGGCTCTCAATGCCGCTCGACCCCGCTGTCGACAAACGGGTCCCGCCGAGTCCAGACGCTGGAACGGATCTGTCGGTCTCCTTCACCGAATTTTCCATCACGGACGAGATCGGTAGTGGCGGGTCGGCAACGGTGTATCGAGCCGATGTGCCCGACGGACCGGTCGACCACGTCGCGGTGAAACAGCCTGACTGGGAGTCGACGATCACACGGGACGCTATCGATTCCTTTCTGGCGGAGGCAGAAGACTGGGACCGGATCGATGACCACCCTCACATCGCATCGGTCTTCGGCAGCGGACCGTCTCCCCGTCCCTGGCTCGCGATGGAGTATCTCGACGGAGGGGAGCTCGCGGATCGTCTTCCGGTCGAGGACCCACTCGAGGCGCTGTGGATAGCGAGCGCGGTCGCAGATGCGGTCCAACACGCCCATAACCGAGGCGTAGCACACCGCGACCTCACTCCTTCGAACATCCTGCTTGCATCAAGCGACGAGGAGCAGTGGGACCAGCCGAAACTCGTCGACTGGGGTCTCGCGACGGTCCTCGGAGAGTCGGAGGAACCTGAGGGATACACGATCGGCTATGCGGCGCCCGAGCAAACTGCGGGTGCTGCCTCGGGGTCGGTCGGACCAGTGGCTGACGTCTATCAACTCGGGGCGGTTACGTACGCGCTGCTCGTCGGTACTCCCCCTACCCAGACAACTGCGCGGGGGTCGGGTGACGGGACACACCCGGTGACGCCCCCGAGCGAGCGTCGCGATGACGTGCCGCACGAGATCGATCCGATCGTACTCAGAGCGCTCGAACCCGAACCTGCGGACCGATATCGGGCGGCCGCACAGTTCGGCGAGGCGTGTGAGCGGTGTTTCGAATCCATCAGCGAAGGGCGATCTTCGGCTGATCGCAACGACGGGACTGAACGGACGGACGCAAGCGCACATCCGGACCAAGCGCAATCGCCGACGACAGACCCGTCTCCGTCTGGCCACCGATCAGCGGAGACTACCGCTCACGATTCCGCCACGGCCGAGGACGTGAAGGAAGCGAAATCTCGTGTGAACAATGCTGCGGCGAAGTTGGGGCGGGCGCCAGTCTTCGATACCAGTGACGACGGAGACGACGGAACCGGCGAGGTAGCTGTCGAAGTCGGCGATCGCGATCAGGAGCGGACGCGAGACCGAAGCCACGACTCAACTCGAGACCGGAGTGCAGACTCCATTGCGGCCGGACTTCACGGCTTGCATACCGATTCGATCGCAGCCGCGATTCGAGATCTCCGTGAGACGACGGGTGCCAAGCGGACCGCCTCAATAGCCGAAGCGCTCCGCCGAGAGCCGACACGACCCACTGAGGACACCATCGGTGATTCGCTTCGGGCAATGCACAACAAGCCCAGCAGATAGCAGGAGACTCCGGAGCCACACGCAGACGGAACGCGATATGGAGAGCGGCCGGACAAGCCGCTATCGCTCATTCAACGACGCTCTCCGCGTTCTCTTGGAGTCTCTCGATCTGTTCTATCGAGTAGCCGTATCCCAGTAGTCGTGCCAGGGTGTCCGGTGGCACGGCCACGAACTCACCGACGTTCTCGATGCCGAGGTCGGTCAACTTCTCGGCACGGGGTGATCCGATCCCGCCGACGTCTGTGAGCGGGATCTCACTGTCGTGATCGCTCCGTACCGACAGACAGGTCGCACGATCGATCCACTCCTGCACTTGCTCCTCGCTATGGTTGCGACCAAGTTCGGCCACGAGCGGGTCGAGCGGTGTGGCCGCGAGTTGCTCGACGGTCTCGATACCGAGTGCCGCGAGGTCCCCGGCGTAGTTTCGGCCGATTCCGTGGACTGCCGTCACCGAGTCCCCGTCGGAGTTGTCGGGTGTGGCTGCGCCGATCTGAGCACGACGACGGACGCTGTTCGCACGGTGGACAGAACAATCGAGCACCTCGGCGATAGTCTCGGTATCCCTCTCGGCGAGGGCTTCGATCGTGTCGATCCCGTCATCCACGAGTGCCTGCCGCTCGCCTCCCTCGAGAGTCAGCCGTGGCGCGGTAAACATGGGGGGTGGATCGTCGGGAACGGAACCGTCGTCGGACTCGACCCAGTCATTCGCGCGGTCGATCCACGACTGAAGCTGCGCCTCTGAGACGGACAGCGACGCAGCGAGGTCGTCGGGGTCGGCCTCGGCGAGCTGTTCGACAGTCACAACACTCGCATCTTGGAGTCGCTCGCTGTATTTGTCGCCGATTCCATCGAGTGCTGTAACGTGTTCGCCGGAGTTGGCGAGGTCTCGAGCGATCGAGACGAGATTGACCGCTGTCCCACACGGGATCGTGGTTTCGTCTGCGACCTCGGCGGGGTCGGCCGTAGCGAGTTCACTAACGGTCTCGATATCGACCGAGCGAAGGTGGGTTGCGACCGAGTCCCCGACTCCGTGCACGAGCGTTGCCGGCCCAGTGTCGGTGAAGCGCGCTTCCAGCCGCGCACGCACATCGCCCGCCGCCGGATGGGCCCGAGCACGGGACACAGCGTCGGCTGCGGTTCGGACCCCGAAGTCAGCGATGTCCATGATCGTGGCTGGATCCGCCATGGCTACCTCCTCGATCGACTCGATTCCTGCGTCCACGAGCGCGGTCGAGCGGGTGGATCCGATACCGGTGAGATCGGTGAGTGAGTCAGACCCGCCACCCTCGGATGCTGTCTCCTCCCTGTCGTCAGAAGTCGACGCATCTCGTGGTGGCGACTGAGTTCGGGCTGGCTCCTCAGCCGGGGGTCGGTCCGACGACGCCGGGTTCGCGTCCGATGGCTGAACGCCATCGACAGCATCGGTCGATCGGTGAGCGGCGTCGAGGTGCCCCGCGGACGGATCGGCGTCGTGACCGTCGTCGTCCGGTTCGGACGGTTCGTCCTTGGATACGTTTGGCTGACGTGGAGTGGTTGCTGCGTCACGACGACGAGCGACGACCGGCGGGAAGTAGCCACCGTCCCAGAGCGTCGAGATCGCGTCGGCGAAGTTGTACACCGTTTGGTAGCGATCCGACTGATCTGTCTCCAGTGCCGGGAGGACGACGTCATCGAGGACTGGAGGAAGATCTGGCTTCACCTCGCTGGGTGGCGGCGGCAACGACGGCTCACACACCCGCCGCATCAGCGCAACGCCCGTTTCATCGTACGGGAGTTGGCCTGTCAGGAGTTCGTATGCGATGACTCCCAACTGATAGATGTCCGTCTGTCGCCCCGGGTCGCCGAACTCGTCGCTGTCGAACTGTTCGGGAGCGGCGTACGCCCGAGTCAGCCCATCGACCGTCGAGTGACGGATCAGTTCACGAGCCAGCCCCCAGTCGCCCACCTTCGGAACGTCCCAGACCTCGCCGTCCGTCGACTGGAACACGACGTTCCTCGGCTTCAAATCGAGATGTGCGATCCGACTGTCGTGAGCGTGTTTGACCGCAGCCGTGATCCGCGCGAGTATCCACAGCGCCTCGTCGGTCGGGATCGGCCCCCCGTCGTCGATGCGCTCTCGGAGTGACCCGCCATCGAGGAACTCCAAGGCGATCGTCGGGATCGACCGGTAGTAGCCCCAGTCGACGATCTTCACGATGTTCGGGTGATCGTCGAGCCGGTCCCACGTCTCGGCCTCGTTCAGAAACGACTCCATCGCGTCGGCGTCCATCGTCTCGTCGACGCGTGGCTGTTTGATCGCGAGCGTGTGAGTGCGGTCACTGTGAACCGGCTCGGCTCGATGAATGACTGCCGCACCGCCGCCGTCGACACGGGCTTCGATGTCGAGCGTGTCGAACTCGACCGACACGCGTCCCGGCGTGTCGAGCCGGTCCAAGTCGGGGATCCGGTCCCGGCGGAGGTCAATCCACATTACGCCGACACGGAGGCACGACAGTTCTTGACTCTGACGGAACGTCACTCGATCGCATGGAGCACCCCGTCGCTGGTCCGGAGATAGATCCGGCCGTTCACGTACAGTGGCTGGGTGGTCACGGTGGCGTCAAACGGGATCGTCCACTCACAGTCCCCGCTCCGTGGGTCGACCGCATACAGCGTCTCGCCGATAGCCGCGAACACTCGTCGCTGGTAGAATGGCTCCCGTGCGATGGTTGGACGTGGCGGGACCGATTCGGGTGCCGTCGAGTCGAGCGTGTATTCGAACTCGATTTCTCCGGTGTCGGCGTCCAGGCCGTACACACCGTTCGGTGCGGCGACGTAGACACGGTCATCAGTTGCAACCGGATCAGAGATCGGTGTGTGAGTGACGTCGTTCGCCCAGAGCGAATCGCCGAACTGCGTGTCGACAGCTTCCAGCAGTTGTTCAGTCGTCGTCCCGAACACGTGTGTCCCGATCGCGGGTGTTCGAAACGCACCGGACCGTTTGGCGCGCCATTCCTCGGATCGCGTGTCGAGTGAAATGCCGACGAGTTCACCTGACCTGTCCGGAACGACAGCCAGTTGCGTGTCTGCGTCATACGCCGGGGGTTGTGGATCGGCCTCGACGCCCTTCGGATGGACCTCCCACGGGTCGACAGAGTCCTCGAGCGGAACGACCCGGAGCGCGGTGTCCGTCGTGCTGATCAAGAGTTTCTCATCGGCAATGCTCACATGTGCGTCGTCTACCCAGTCACCGAAGCTCCCGGTTCGGTCACCGGTTTCCGCATCGAAAGTCGTCAACACCGGTGGGACGAAGAGGGACCCGTCACTCCCGACCGGCGGTCGTGGTGTCATCGGTTCATCGGCGCCGTCCTCGAGGAGTGGATACTGTTGCTCCCACAGTTTGTCCCCGGTCGATGCGTCATAGGATTCGAACGCATGACCCGTCCACGTGTACACCCGGCCGTCCATCACAGCCGGTTCGATGTCGGCAACCGTGCGGTCGATGCGACTCACGGTCCAGCGTTCCGTTCCAGCGAGGGACGCTGGGGATTCGTTTCCTCGACAGCCGGTTCGAGCGAAGTCGGCCCCTGCCGTCCACCACTCGGTGATGGACTTCTCTCCGTTTGCTGTGTCGCTTCGGTTTCCCGAGCCTAGCCGGGCTTCCAATTCGGGCGTGTTACTATCGAACTCGCCGGCTGGGCTGTCACCGTCCCATCGGTACGACTCATCGATGGTTACCTCAACCAGATCAGCGTCTCCGACGGAGTCCACGAGGGTGTTCTGCAGCTGTTCGAGCCGCGACGTGCTCACGAGCGGGGAGTCAACGGTCGATGGGTCCGCCCGCAGGAACGATACGACGGTGTCGAATCCGAGTTCCTCCAGGATGCGTTCCGTCGACCTGTCGAACACGTCTCGTATCGACGGGGCAGGTTGAATCATCAGCGCATCCATCGACGGCGACTCGTCTTCGGTCTCCTCCGCCGGTTCGGTTCCCACTCGAAACGTCACCGTCGTGTCCAACGCCGAACCGATGACCTCCCGTTCGATCACAGGGTATCGACCGCTCCCGAGCAACACGCCGGCCCGAGTACTGAACGGCGACCCCCGGTTCGGTGGATCGACCCACGTCACGGAGAGATACACAAAATCACCAGGTCCGAGCACTGGACGTCCGGACCCGCGTACTGGTTCACTGGAACGCTCGTCTGACATTCGGTTTGGATGAAGACTCGGACGTGTCCACAAAGCCGTTTCGTCGACGAGTCCCGGTTCCTTTCACCCACTCCGAGGGCCGGTCTCAGATCCCACGGGAAAACAGTTTTGCCAGTTGAATCGAGCTACTCACACCGAATGACCGACCGAGCGTTAGTCGAAACAGCCTACGAGGCGGCCGTTCCGGAGCGGCGCAAACCTGACAACGAGGGAGTAGTTGACGTGCTCTGTGCAGTCGCCACTGAGGGACCGATAGGGGTGGTGCAGCTGTCGAGGCTGGCGGGTCTCACTCAGCGGGAAGTCCGCGACGTGTTACGGTTCTTGGAGGAACACGCGTTAGTGGAGTCGACCACCGATGGTCACGTTCTTACTTACTCGTTCGGCAACGTTCTCATTGAGTGTCAACAATCCAATGACGGGAAGGCGGCGGAAGATATCGCGGTAACGAATGAAAAGTCCGAGTCCTCCACGCTGGAGGAACGCTTGACCGACATCGAAGACAGGGTTGTGACCAGTTCCGACGGGGCAGTGCGTCGTACATACGACGCAGACGTGGTCGACGTGGTCGACCTCGCGGAGATCGCGATCGAGGGGGACGCTGGATCCGGGACCACCGGTAATGAGGCGGGAGACCTGCTCCTCGAGGTCGTAACGACGTTCAACCGCGAGCAGTGTGAGGAGCTGATCGACCGAGCGACGAACGAGTTCACTCCCGCACTGCTGTACGCGGCCGGAATGGTGGTTGAGGAGAGCGAGCTAGCGTTCTCACGGGGAATGCTCATCCCCGCTGTTCCGGACTTAGTCGATATCCTCGTCGACGAACGGGCATCGCGACCAGTTCTACAGGCCGTTTCCTATCTGTTGGCGGGCCTCGCTGAGGAAAGCCCCACTGTCCTTCTCGATTGGGTAGACGAGGTGACAGCCACGCTCAAGCGGGAGTCGGGACGCGGCTCCACGGTGCCGTTCTACATGGGACTCGTCGATACGCTCGAGAGTCTCTCGATCGCGTCACCTGACAGTTTCGAGGCGACGCATGTCGGGGACCTCGTCGAGTCCGCACACGCACTCCCGCGGAGTTGGGCACGCCGGGTCGTTCGCGTCCTCGTGAATATCGCCGACGAAGACTCGCGTGCCGTCTGGCTCCACAGCGATGACATCGAACCCATCGTGGACGATGCCGTCGACGCGGGCGACGAACGGTTGCTCGCTGAGTTATCTGAGCTCCTAGTCAGACTCGACGGGATCACGGCCGGACGACTGCTGGACCGCGTTACGAGCGCGGGTGGATCCCCTGATCTCGATGGGGACACCCAGCGATCGGACTCACCCACGGCTGATGAGGAAGTGACCGAATCTCGAGGGTCCGATTCCGCACAGACAGCGACCACCGGCGATACTGCCGCCACCCAGTCAGCGGGAACCGCCGATAAGTCCGAGTCGGCGGACGATCCTCAAGCTGTCACCCGGCATGCAACCGAAGAGAGCCGGGGACCCGTCGGTCAGCCG
The DNA here is from genome assembly GCF_009831625.1 of Halobaculum saliterrae. Taxonomy (GTDB): domain Archaea; phylum Halobacteriota; class Halobacteria; order Halobacteriales; family Haloferacaceae; genus Halobaculum; species Halobaculum saliterrae. The sequence continues at coordinate 57,958 of NZ_WUUS01000003.1, forward strand.
ACGGAGGAGCTGCCGATTCCAACTGTCGAATCGGTCGCAAGCCCGCGTCGGCGGGAGATCGACCGAGGCGAGATCCGAATCGAAGGGACGATCGACACAGGTGGACAGGCGGTCGTTCGTCGGGCAGTCTTGCCGGGCGACGATTCGACGACGATCGCACTCAGGGAGCCGCTGGGTGGCGACACGCTCACTCGTTCCACAGTTGAGGCGTTTAACGACAGGGCAGACGTGTGGGCGACAGTCGACGATCGGGAACGGACGCTCGGTCGCTGGACGGACAACGACCACGTCGTGGGCGTCCTCGACATCGGCGAACGAATGCCGTGGGTTGCAACCGAGTTCATGGACGGTGGGGATCTACGCGGGTTGCTGGAAGACAACCCCGACGGGCTGTCCATCCAGCAGGCCCTGTGGATCGGTGAGTGCATCTGCAAGGGCATCTACGTCGCCCACGAGACCGGGGTCGCTCATCTCGACGTGAAGCCCGAGAACGTGTTGCTCTCGACGACAGACGGGTGGCCTTGGCCGAAGGTCGCGGACTGGGGACTCGCTCGGCGACTCGCTTCCGAAACCGGGACCGCGGACGGGGCCTCCGTCGCGTACGCGGCGCCGGAACAGTTGGATCGCGAGGAGTTCGGGGAGCCGGACACGCTGAGTGACGTGTATAGCGCCGGTGCAACAGTGTACGAACTCCTGACTGGCTCCCCGCCGATCACGGGGACCCCAACGGAGATCATGCGTGAGACGGTGGCTTCGGAGTCTCTCGAACCGCCGAGTCGCCGACGATCGGAGGTCCCGCCCGTCGTCGACGCGGTCGTGACGCGTGCACTCCAGCGCGAGAAGACCGAACGGTACAGCGGGATCAAGGCGTTCGGACAGGCGCTTGAAGCAGCGCGAACCGGGGGGCGTCTCCCTCCCGCGGTGACACTACCGAAGACTCACACGAGTCCATCAGGCGGGCACTCCGGCGAGCGAAGCAGACAGTCCTCGGTGAACGAATCAAACCGTGGGAACAGTGTCGATCGAAATACCAGCGTAACGCACGGGGGGACAGATGACGAGCTGTCCACCAGCGGAGCGGATGAGAGGGATACCAAAGAGCCTCTCGCCGACGGGACTGATGGTACCTCCGTAGCGTCGAACGTCATTGAAACGCCCGACGACGCAGGCAAGGGCGTGCCCGTCGACCGGATGAAGAGCATCGGTCCGGGATACGCCGACCGACTCAAAGCAGTCGGAGTTGAGACGGTCGCCGACCTCGCGGCTACCGACGCGCAGACACTCGCGGCGAAGAGCAGTATCGCCGAGAGACGTGCCGAGTTGTGGATCGACCGTGCGGCGGCGTTCGAACCCCAGCGGCGAGCACGAGAGGAGAATACACGGGACGTTGGGGGTCAAGGATCAGACGACACAGACGCCGAGTACTACTGTCCAGAGTGCGGGGACTCGTTCCAGGAGGGATCGGCCCGTGCTGGAGATATCTGTCCGGAGTGCAAACGAGGTTACTTGGAAGCGGTCAAGCCGTGACGTCTACTGGTTCGACGGCTGCGCAAGCTGAGGTTGGTGATAGTCCACCGATCACTAATTCCGGTGCGGCCGCTGGACTGATGAGAATCGCCCGCTGAGTCTCACGAGTATGGAGTACGATCCTGGTCCGGTACCGGACAGCGTCGACTGGTACGGACGACAGGGACAGGAACCCACGATCGTCTCGATCAGCGACATCCACGGATACCTTGACGCCGCCCGCAACGCCCTCACAGCCGTCGGTGAGACCGACGTGTACTCACCGGTCGTGACAACTGACGAGGAGGGACGGCTACACTGGGCCGACAACGACTATTTGCTCGTGATCAACGGTGACCTGATCGATAGAGGGCCCGACAACCGTGCGTGCCTCGAACTCCTAACGCGACTCGCGGAGGAAGCTCCGCCGGGTCGGATCAGGTATCACCTCGGGAACCACGAGATGGCGGTCCTGTTCCCCAACCGGTTCCGCTGGCCCGGCGTGTTCAGTATCGAACTTGACCGCGACCTCAGACGGGCGTTCGTTACTCACGTTGCAGCGGGTCGGATCACGGCCGCCTTCGATGGCTATCGGTACACCTACGCACACGCCGGCAGCACTGATTCGTTCGACGTGACGACCGTCAACGAGTCGGTGCGTACCGCCGGGGGGAAGTTACGCGCCATGTTCGAAGACGGGCAATACGACGACGATCACCTCGATATCCTTCCGGAACACGAGACCGTGTTCGGTATCGGGGAGGGCGGCGGCCGTGGGCCGTCGGCAGGCCTGTTATGGATGGACTTCAAGCACATGACCGCTGACGCGCCGCCGCAAATCGTCGGGCATTCGCGCCATCAAGAACCGACCCGAACGGGACAGGTCGTCTGTGAGAACGTCATTCGGACGAACCTCGGATCACCCGGCGGTGAGGCGGTGTTGCTGGAACGACCCGATGAGTTGGCCGCCGTCGTGAACACCCCAGCGGGCGCAAGGGTGCGGACTATGGATGCTGACTGAGGATGGCTGGTAGCTGGCTTGGCTCTATAATGGAGTTCAGTATGCTGTTTTTTCAGCGGACTCTCTGAGCTTCTTCACGCCATCTCGCGATCGCGTTGGGGGACCGGTCGAGTTTTCGGCCGATCTCAATGTCGTCGACATTTGCGAGATCGTGTAAGTCCGTGATATTGACGGCTGCGAGTGCCTTTGCTTCAGCCTCAGTGATCCGATCGAGTCGGTGGTATGGAACTGTCTCGGAGGCCGGTGTGGTCCGGTCAGTTGTATTATTGTCTTTCTTTGGTGTCTTCGAGGTAGTTTGTTCATCTCCGGTCAGCGATGTATCTGTCCCACGGACGGCTTTTGCTTCACCGATCCATCTCGCGACCGCATTCGGAGACCGATCCAATTCGTGAGCGAGCGAGGTTTCGTCTGCGCCTGCGAGATCCGCGACTGTTGAGATACCGTTCATCTCGAGATTCTGGATTTCTTTCCCGTCGACCCGCGACAGCTCGGCTAATTCGGACGTACTTTCCGGGGTATCGGTCCGACTGCCTGTGGCTTCACTACCTCCTTCGGCCACTTCAGTGGAACCTGTTGGGTTCGTTTCCGTCGGTGGTCGTTCAACCGGTCTCGAGCGGTCCTCAGGGCGGATACCATCCACTGAACATCCCGTAGCGAGTACGTCATTCAGCGCCTTGCGGAACTCGGTCACGTTAGCGAACCGGTCGGTCTTTTCGGCAGAGAGTGCACGGCTTATCAAGCCATCTACCTCGCTGGGTACGTCAGAACGATGTGTCTGTACCGATGGTGGAGAGCCCCCATCGACGACCGATCGCATGACGTTAAGACGCGACCCAGTGTACGGCGGGTCACCAGTAACCATCGCGTAGAGGACCGCTCCGAGTTGGTAGATGTCAGTTACAGTATCGGGTTCGCCGTATTCGCCTGGGTCGAACTGTTCCGGTGCAGCGTACTGTGGCGAGAGCGCTTCCATCGTTCCAGTTTCCTGAGCAAGTAACCGGGCGAGACCCCAGTCGGCAATCTTCGGAACGTCCCACATCCCATGCCCAGTCTCTCTGAGAAGGATATTCCCTGGGGTGAGGTCGAGATGAGCGATACCGTTCCCGTGAGCGATTTCCAGTCCACGGGCGACACACGCAGCTGTCCAGATCGCTCGCTCGACATCGATCCCCGCCGGGTTCGACTCCAACAGCCCTTCCACGCTCCCGCCGTCCATATATTCCATGGCGATCCAGGGGAGCTGGTCGCCCGTGCTGACGACGCCGACGATGTGCTCATAATCCGACCACCGATTCCGGTGTCGCTCCCGTCGGTCGACAAGTTCCCAATTCTCCACTTCCGAAAGAAACACCTTCTGAGCCTCTGCAGAGAGTGTTCCAGATCTCAGAGGTTCTTTCAACGCGATGTGATTTGGACCAGACTCCTCGGTGAGAGTCACACGGTAAACAGCAGCTTGTCCTCCACGACCGATCGGTTGCTCCTTCTCGATCGTCCGATAGTCGACTGACTGTCGTGGCGGCGACGCAAACTCCGTCACATCTGGCACACGTTCGTCTCTCATGATTCATTCCGGAAACGGGGTTGAGCGACGTTCACCAACGGAGACCTGTACTTGAACGACCAAGTATCTAAGCCTGAGTCCAGTTCTTACTCGTCTGGGCCCCAGACGAAGTCGAAGGTCCTCGAGAACGCGACCGGATTTCAAACTGAGAGTCCTGTCAGCCGGTCTCGAAGGTAGATGACGTCCTCGAACCTGTCTGCCGGGTCTGTCGCCATGGCGGTGGTAACGATCTCATCAAGCGCTGAGGGGACAGCCCGTTCATGGCTGGGGACGGGCGGATCGTCTCGAACCACTGACTGCGGGACGGTAGCTGTCGGACCTGTGTACGGCTGCGCTCCCGTTGTGAGCGTGTACAGCAACGCGCCCAATTGATACACGTCCGTCCGTTGGTCGAGTTCTCCTATCGAGTCGTCGAGCTGTTCCGGCGCTGCGTACGGCGGGGAGAGTCCCGATCTCCCGTCCCGGGGATCCAGTGTTCGTTTTGCCAGCCCCCAATCGGATAGTTTCGGAACGTCTAAGCCGTCCGTTGCGGTCCGGAACAAGACGTTCTCGGGCTTCAGATCCAGATGGATGACGCCACGTCTATGCGCGTGGAGGATCGCATCAGTGAGTGACGTAGCGATGGTCACGGCCTGTTCCAGAGAGAGTCCGTCCGCCCGCTCGCTGAGGCTCCCCCCGTCCATGTACTCCATCGCGATATGAGGGATCGGTGAGGAGTCGTATCCATATACGTCGACCACATGCTCGTGATCATCTAGTTTATTCCACGTTTCGGCTTCGGACATGAAGCGCTCGATGGCGTCGACGTGGATCGTGCCGTCGGATTTGGGTGTCTTGACCGCAACCCGTTGATTGTCGGAGGTACTGGCAACCGAGACTTCCCCGAAGCTCCCCTCGCCAAGTCGCCTGTCGATCTCGAGGTCGAAGTACTCGAGTTCACCCACTGCTGTCGCAGACGTGTCGCCATAGGACACGGGCGGTTCCGTATCATCGGTGGCGTCCGTACCGGACTGCTGGGTGTCGATCTGGCCCCGATCACGGTCTCGTTTCCCGGGGGTACTTGCTGTGTCTGCCGTAGCGTTCGACACGTCCGCGGTGGAATCCTCCGATCGTGTCGGTTGACCATCGGGCTCAGCGGCGTCACTCCCCGAGAGTGCTTCCTCGAATCGGTCAGTGAGAAGCGGGCCATCCGATGTCTGACGCACCCACCCGCGTTCGTTGAGGGCGCGGAGCAACTCACGAGTCCGTTCGTGTGAACAACCGATGCTGTTCGACAGCCGAACGAGCCCGATCGGACCGTGCTTCGCGATCGTCGTGACCGTATCCTCGTACAGATCGAGATCCTCACCCGCACCCTCCAGTTCGGAACGCAGGAGTCGACCGACTCTGTCCGACGAGATGTCCAGTTCACTCGAGTCGCCGGACTCAGATGGTCCTTCACTCCGGATATCGGCCAGTGCCTCCTCGAATCGCTCTGTCACGACGGCTCCGTCGGAGTCCGGCTGCACCCAAGCGAGTTCCTCTGCCGTACGGAGTAGTTCGCGAACTCGTTCGTGCTCGACGTCGAGTTCGTTGCTGAGTTCGACTACTCCGACAGCAGTGGCTCGGCCGGCGAGATACGCCAGCATCTCGACGAACTCAGGCTGCTCTTCCGGCGAGAGACGCGCTTTCTCCCCGACTACTCGCTCGACGTCGCTGTGGTACCCCGACCGGAGGAGGATCGACCACGTCGTCGGGGTCGACTCGACCGTCGACTCCTCCTCGCCGAACGACCACTCGACCAGACCCAACGTCTCCATTACGCCGGCGATCCCTTCAACGCGGTCGCTCGAAATGCCCGTCTCCGCGGAGATTCCGTCCAGTTCGATCGACCGATTCGCTGCGACACACCGTAGCACCGCACCATAGCCATCGAGGTCCCACTCGTCGAATTCGCGCTCCTCATGGGGGTCGTAGACCGACTCGATCGTTTCCCGCACACGTCCCGGGTCCATCAGTCACCGCAGGCTATGGGTTCCCTCAGCAAAATACACCGGGCCGTGGGTCCGCGCGGAGGCCGTCGGTTCGCATGTGGGAGTACAAGCTATCGAGAGAGCGATGAGTCTGCTGGCTCGACGACCGCTGGGCCAACTGTATCTGTCATCCCGAGGGGAGAGAGTTCCAGTTTTCCCCATCCAGTCGCTCCGCTAGCGCCGAGGGGAGTCCGTCAGCCAACGTCGGCGACGGTTCCAAGAGTCGGTCGACAGCACTCACCAGCCGGTCATCGAGTTGCTCCCTGCCCGTCGGGAATACATTCGTTGCCGTCTCTAAGCACTCACGACGGAGACTAGGTTCGCTGACTCCCAGTGCCCCAAGCAGCATCGCTGCAGTTCGGGCTCGCAGGTCTCGCTGGCCGGTCAGTTCGTGACTGGCCCATTCGTGAAGCCACGTACCGTCCAACTGCCCCCGTTGAGCATGTTCCGCCAGAGCCTCGGCGGTGCCCCGACGGGCCCAGCCACTCGGGTCCGATGCCCGCCCGAGCAGATGTGCAACGAGCTCGTCGACTGGACACTGACCCAGCGCCGAGAGCCGTGACAGAGACTCGACGGCTGCAACCCGTACTTCCGCCGGTTCGGCGGTCAACGCTTCGATGACGAAATCGACATATCGAGGCCGGTGGCCGTCGCCGGGCTGTGCAGTGCTCTCAGCCGCTTCAGCCAGCAACGGGATCACGGTGACGCGTCTGGCAGCCAGCGCGGTCGATCGGATGGTCTCGTCTCGAAGCCAGGCTGCCTGGAACGCTTCGAGCTGCTCGGCTGTCAGGGCAGCCAGGACGCGGGGCCCGATCTCCTGCACTGCGTCGTCGGAGGCGTTTCGAAGGAATGAGGTCACGCCTTCGACGGTGAGCACATCGTCAGTGTCGAGGTAGTCAGGTGGGTCGAGGACTCCACGATACGCCCGCAACCCACCGTTGGCAGCCACCCGAACGGCGGTCCGGTAAATCCGGATCCTGTCGACGGGGCGAACTGCCAGGGGATCGATCGGGCCCACTGTCCGACCGTTCTCGTGTGCTGCCGGTGCCGCGGTCGACTCGGTCGTCAAGATCACTTCCACGTACCCGGCGATGTCATCAGCCAGGTGATCGTGGTCGTCGACCAAGCGATCGAACAGTTTCAACAAGTAGTACGCTGCGAGGCTGTCGCCCTCGCCGTCGTCGAGGGCTTCGACACCGTTGAGGATCGATCGTGAAACAGCATCCAGAGCCGCTCCGACAAGCTCCTCGAGCGTGCGCCCGGCGGCGTGGCGCTCCGAGTGGGGTGCATCACTCAGGAGGAACTCGACGAGCACGGCTGCCGTACGTCTCGGTGCAGGCCATTGCCCCGGGGAGGAGGCCACTAAGACTTGGGTGAAAACCCCTCTGGCAGCGTCATCCGTCGCGATTCGGTCGGCGATGAAATCCGGGTCCGGATCGGCAACCCCTGCCCAAGTCCCCCGTAGCAACACACGAGCAGCCGTCCGCCTGACGACACGCCATCTATCGGTGAGATGATCGTAGACCGTCCCTTCGACGACGTCCCAGTCAACGGCACCGTGTTCCACGCACCACTGGATAGCTTCAAGCCCTGCGATGGTCTCGTCAGGGTCTCCGTGTGTCACCGTTTCGGCTAGCAGCTTCGAGATCGTGGTATCGGTCTGGCCTGCCCGTGTTCGATCCCAGTTCACACTCACCCTGGCGCATGACTGCGGTGAGAGTGGAACCTGCATTCGGGACGCGTTCGGCAGCGAAGCTGTGGAGGGATCCAGACCGGCAGAGGCAACCCTCGGGGAGTGGGTTCGGAATCCGGACTTGCTGTCTCCGGCTGTGGCTTCGCCCCCGACCCCAACTCGGGGAGCCGCCGATGCGATACCACGTATCTCAGTGTTTGGGTGCGTCTGGAAGGGACGGAACCTGTCCCCACTGCCGTCGCCTGCCCGCCCGGATCCGTCCGCCCCGGATTCGGTCAACCAGCGAAGGACCGAGCGTTGCTCCGCTTCAGGACAGAACCACAGGAGGCGGTCCCACTCACTTCTCGTTCGCAGCGCCGAGCGAGTGTGTCGGGTGAGCGACCCGAGCAGTGCCGCGAGTTCGTCGCGCGAGTTCGGGTCCAGTTCCACGGTTAAGCTACGAACGAGTTCGTCGACAGCCTCCTCATCGACACAGGGCGCGCTGTCGAGCCGCTGGAGGGCGTCAATGACTGCATCGGGGCTGGATTGCAGCAGTGGCTCCGAAAGCACTCGTGGAAGCGACCCGGTGGTCGTGCAGACGACACCGAGGGCGGTCCCGAGTGTCGTGTTCATCGCCCGAACCCTGAGCGATCGGAGTCGGTCGGCGGCACGGTCCCGGGATCGTTGCTCAGGGGCGAGGACGAGCAGTGCTGTAGCCAGCCAGGTTTCGACCGTCGGATCAGTGGACACTGCCTCAAGCTCGTCGCGGAGCCGTACGACCCCATCGGGGTCGCGTGGTGGAGCAACCAACAACGCTGTGGCGAGGAGCCGTGTGACTGCTCCCGCGTGCTCGTTTTCGGCCGTTCGGGCGATCTCGAACAGCCCGTCCCGTGCGTGCTCAGCCACTGGCGGATGCTCCAGAAAGACCTCCTCGACGGCGTCGACTGCGACGGCGCCCGTCCAGTACGGCGTCTCCTCTTCGACGATGTCGGTAGTGATGTCCGCAACGAGTGGCGCCACCTGCTCCGGATCAAGTGTGTCCACGGATTGAATGGTCTCTAAGACCTCCTCCCGAAGGTCGCCCTCCCCGTACACGCCGGGAGACCAGTAGGCTGTCTCCAACAGATCGCTGATCGACACTGAACTTTCCCTTAGCGAGCGCTCTGCTGCCGCCACGGTCGACAACAGGCGGGCGTGATCCCACTCCTCGGACTCGAGAAAGCCTCCGATCGCCGTTGCCAATCGGCTGTCTGTCCGGTCCGTCAGTCTGAGCAGCCGGGCTGAGAACTCGAGGAGATCGATGAACGATCCCTCGTCCACCGACCACTCGGTATCGGACGCGTCGCGTTCGACGTCAAACCGTCCATGAGAACTAGCGACGATATCGTCCAGATCAACACGTTCGATTCGCCGAAGCGTTCCGTCCACACCGGAGTCGAGCGCGGCAGACGGGAGATCGCTCATCTCGATCGGCTCGAAGCTGTCGGATATCACCGTTCTGAGCGTTCGGTCGGCGGTGAGGTACCGACCGAACAGAGTTCTCGAAACGACGCCCACACTGGGAGCCTCTTCCGAAGAGAGCGACTCCCTGTCAAGCAGCTCCGACAGAAGCGACCCGAGTGCAGCAGTGGCGCGGTAGGTGACACTCGCTTCCGTGTCTCCGATCAGCCGGCGGAGCCGCTCGAAGGACCGATCCAGGTAGTCGCCGGGAGCTTCCGCGAGTGATCGCTGGATGAGTGACGCAGCAGCCTCCCGATCGAGCGGTGAGTCTGAAGTGATCAGTATCTCGATGACCTCGGTATGCGATCGGAGCCAGGCTGGTGACTCCCGACCGAGGGCGATCACGGCATCTTGTGCCGCCCTTGAGACAGCCGGCACTTGGTCGGTACAAGCGTCGATCAGACACGATCGGTGGGGAGCGATCCCCGACCCTCTGGGTACCCCAGGCGGGGACGGGTCGTCCCCGACTAGTTCGTCGGTTAGATCGGGTACGTCGCCGATAAATCCGCCGTCGATCCCGTCATCGTCGAACGCATGGCGTCGGAGGGCTCTCGACGGACGGCCACCGACAGCGGCTAGCGTGTACAGGGCCCTTGCTCTGACTTCCGGGGCTCCCTTCCCAGCGATCCTGGCGACTGTGGCGATGGCCTGATCGGGGACCCGGGCCGGGACAACCCGGCCGAGTGTCGCCAAGCGAGACAGGGCCTCGATTCGGTCCTGCCGTGACCCGTCTTCGAGCGTCCAGACGAGCTTCGCAATGGTGGGGCGGACGATCGACGGGGTCTCCTCGGCCAGTCTGGCGAGCACCCACAGACACCGGCGTTCGGATGCTGATTCGAGCCCGCTGAGTTCGACGAGTGTCGGGACCGCACCTTGCAGGAGCCCGGGCGAGCCGTCGACCGCAGCAGCGATCACCGAAGACGCGGCGAGCTTCCGTCGGTTGGTCTCGTCCGAATCGAAGAGCCCGCTGGTGTCATCGTACCTGTCGGACCCTGAGAGCACGTCGAAAAGCGACTGCAGACAATCGGCGAGTGCGCGCGGACGTTCCTGCGCGATCGGGAGGAGGAGTTCGATCTCACGAATCGTGAGCGGGGGCCCGTCGTCAATCGCGTCCCGCAGTACGGTACTGACAGTTCCGGCCTTGTCTGGGACGTCGACTGCAGCCTCGACGGCGACTTCCAGGGCGCGGGTTCGGACTAGCCGGGGCTCTGACTGGAGGCCGGGCAACACGTTCTCCAGTACAGTCTCGGGTGGTGAGGTCCCGGCATGGAGAGCGAACGCTTGTCGCTCAATAGCCGCGCGCCGCATGGGGCTGGTGTCGGAAACACACAGACATAGGCTTTCCCCAGGCCTGGGTCGTGAGTCCGTTCCACGCCGGAAGAAGATATTTACTCCTTCACGTCATCGGTGTGATACGCTTCCGTTGGTGACTGTCTCGTCCAGCACTCGGTACAGTAGCACCACTTCATGCCTCTCGTACCCAATGTCATCTGAAGATCCACCCACCTCGATCGAGAACAGCCGAACTCCCTCTCATACTGTCGGTGAACCCACCGAGGAGACAGTCGAGGAGCTCCCGGTGATGACCGATACCGGCCATCCGATGATCCCGACGCTGGCTCAGGACACGTACCACCAGCGGACCGTTGCCGGGGACCGGACAGACGTCGAGATCGTCACGAAAGCGCTCTCGTTGGGAATGAACGTCGTTCTCAAGGGTCCCCCCGGGGTCGGCAAGAGTTATCTCGCGAAGTTCCTCTGTGCGCGAACCAACCGGCCACTGTTTCGTATCACACTCTCCGAGACCACCTATCGAGAGGACCTTCTGGGGCACCTTCACCTGCTTAGCTCGGATGCAGGCACCACTGAGACCCAATGGATCGACGGGCCGCTGACTCGGGCGGTCCGAGAAGGTGGGATCCTCCTTCTGGACGAGATCAACGCGGCCGATGCCAACACCGTCGCAGCGCTCAACGCCGTAATGGAAGGCAAGGACACTCGAACGCTCACGATCCCCCAGACCGGCGAAACGATCACGCCGCACGAGGAGTTCCGCGTTATTGCGACAGCCAATCCCGGGTACCAAGGCACGTACGAACTCAACGAGGCGTTCGAGGACCGGTTCCGGCACGTCAAGCTGGCGTACCTCCCGCAGGACGTCGAGACGGCGTTGATCCTCTCACGGACGGATCTCGGCCCCGAACGTCGTGAGGAGATCGAATCCCTCGTCAGTCTCGCCGGACGCCTCCGAGAGGCCTACATGGACGGGGAGCTCTCGACGCCGGTAACGACCCGGGAACTGGTTCGGATCGCCCGGTTCATGGAAGACGACTTCATGAGCCTCCGAACCGCCGCTGAGAGCGAACTCGTCGCACGGGTCTCGGAATACGACGAATCGCTCGTCGAGACGTACATCCAGAAACGGCTCTGATTCGACCGTGGAGATAACACAGAACACACCGGACTTCGAGCTCTCAGCCCTGTCGATCAGCCGGCGCGCTTCGGAGGCCAGACGTGACACCCTCGAACGCTTAGCCAGTATCTGTACCCCTCGCGGTGTCTCTGTTTCGGTGCAGTTCGTCGACGACGGAGCCGCCTGTACACCCGACACCGAGCGGGCTGGCGAAGCCTACGTCATTCAGATCCCGACGAACGCATACGACCAGCCCGGCACAGATCTCCCGGAAGCCGTCTGGAACAAGCGGGTACAGGTGGGCCTGCTCTTTCATGAACTCGGTCACGTGTTGTATTCGGATTTCGAACGGTTCAACGAGCGACTCGAGTCCGTTCGCCCGGAGTGGCGTGAGGCGTTCAAGACGGTCTACAACGCGGCGGAGGACGGCGTTGTCGAGACACAGATCGCCAACGAGTTCCGCGTGACTGCGGATCTGACCCTCCTCAACGAAACCTTCGTTCGGATGGCCGACGATCGACACCGTCGGTACAGTGAGCTCTTCGAGTTCGGACCGGACACGACTGCCGAGACTGGACGCAGTCCGAACACTAGCGGCCACGATGAGCCCACACTTCGTGCGGAATACTCAGTTCTCGACGCGATCCGTGTCGGACTCATCGATAACGGGTTCACGAAGGGCGATCGGTTCGCGGCGCTGGTGGATCCGACAAACGAGACCCGAACTGTCCGCAATGATCGCGGTGACGTGCTTCAGGACATCGCGCAACCGCTCCGCCAGTACGCTGCCGCCATGCTCTCGGAACCCGATCCGACAGCCCGTGTCGAGTTGGCCTGGGACTTCTTTCAGGACGTCCGGGATCACCTGGCGCCGCTCCCGGTCTTTCAGTCTCGAGGGACTGATGTCTTCGTCGTCCGCCCTGCGGACGTCACGGCGGGCGGACTCGGTGGTGGGCGACGAGCTGGGAAGCTCCCAAGCGCCCAAGGAGCGGATGCCTACGTGCGGTTGAGCGGTGGGGACGACGACAACGGTCCCACTCTTTCCAGTGACGAACAGGAGGAAACCACGCGACCGACATCCGGACAGACAGGTGCGCCCGGTGGCGATCGGTCACATCTTCCGCCAGGCTGGGTGGCCCAGCGTGAACTCGAGCGGTACGCTCGCAGGGCGGCACGAGGACGGAGCGTCCGCGGACAATCACGAACCCCATTGGAAACCAATGCTCACGACCTCCGAGATCTCACGCGCGATGAATCTTCTCGCGTCGAACGGATCGGGATCGCCGAAGCGAGCGGCGACGAGTCGAGTCGCTACGTCTGGGAGACGGCTGTCGAGCGTGCCAAGCAGCTCCAAGCCGACCTAGCGACGCAGTTACGCCGGCGCCGGCGGACCAGCTTCGACGGTGGCCACCGATCTGGACGCTTGGACGGGAGCCGGGTGATCCGAGTTGTACGCGGCGATCAGCGTGTGTTCCAGCGTCGCTCAGCGGGAGACGACCGCGACTACTCCTGTGTCATTATCCTAGACCGTTCGGGATCGATGGATGGTGATCGAATCATGGCGGCCGAACGAGCGGTCGCGCAGTTGCTTGCTGCGTTTGCTGCTGTGGACGTTGACGTGGGACTTCTCTCGTTGTTTGAGGGGGTACCACATCTGGAGGTTCCGGTTGGAGGCTCCCCCGCCAACCATGTTTCCCGGTTCATCCGGGAGGAAGCCCACGGCGGGACGCCACTCACGGGGGCCCTCTCGGCAGGTCGCGCGTTGCTGGAAGAGGGGCAGGGAACGGTTCCGCTGCTGTTCGTTGTCACAGACGGCGAACCGAACCAGCCCGAGACCTATCAGCGGGAACTCGCCGGCTGTTCGTTCCCTGTTTTCGGTGTGTACGTCCGCGATGACGCGGAGGACGACTCCCCGGGCACCCGTGATTTCGACGGGGATAGCGATCACTTCGACCGACTCGTCCACACCGATGGCGACTCTCTGGATACTCGGCTCCGAGCCCTGGTCAAGTCGTTGTTCAGAACACGGCCCTCCTGATCAGGACAGTCTTCCCACTCGGTCATTCGACGGCATGCAAAACTCCGTCAGCGGTACGGACAAAGACCGTCCCGTTTGCGTGAACTGGTTGGGTCGTGACAGTGGCGTCAAATGCGCATTGGGTGGAGGTGGATCTTTCCGTCGACCCGTGAACCGCGTACAGCGTGTCCGCAACCGCCGTGAACACGACCTGTGAGTTTCGGTTCCGAACGATCGTCGGCCGTGGTGGGACTGGGCTCGCCCCTCGATCAGCGCCTGCGCTGTCAAACGAGTACTCGAGATCGGTTTCACCAGTGGAGACATCGACCGCATAGAGTCCGTCCGTTGCGGTCACGTAGACCCGATCGCCAGCTACAGCAGGATCAGAGATCGGCCCATTAGTGATGTCCGCTCGCCAGACGGTATCGCCTGTGTCGACATCGATGGCGACCAAGCGGTGATCGGAGGTAGCAGCGTAGACGTGCGTGGCGACTGCCGGCGTTCGGAATGAACCGTGGTGTCCGACCCGCCAGTCGACGCTCCCCGCTCCGATATCGATCCCACATAGTGCGCCTTCGTTGTTCCCCACGACGGCTATTCCATGTTCAGTGCTGTATGCTGGGGCGTGCTGGGGAGTCTCTTCATCGAATCCTTCGATTTTGACTTCGGCCCCGCGTTCGCGACCGCTCAGGCGCTCGGTACGAAGCAGTGACCCTCCCCCAGTGATCAACAGTCGGTTGTCTGCGATACTCACCCGAGCGACTGCCGTTCGTGGTGCGAATTCCTGCTCGTGGTCGCCTGACGCTACGTCCAACGCTGTCAATTGAGGAGCAAAGTATACGGATCCATCTGTCCCGATCGGTGACTGCAGATCGAAGGGCCACCCGCCATCGGTTCGCGTGATCGCCGGGTACTTCTTGTGCCACTCTACATCGCCGGACGAGGCATCGAAGGCTGCCATCCCCCGATTCGTCCAAACGAACACGCGGCCGTCGATGACTGCCGGGGCAGCGTTCCCAACCCGGCTGATCAGATCACTGTTCGACCAACGTTCCGTTCCAGTAATCGTCGGAACACTGTGTGTGTCGCGACTCCCACTTCGACGAAAGTTTCCACCCGACGTCGGCCATGTCTGTGGCCATGAGTTGGGGTTCGTCGCAAGCTGCCCATTTCGGTCAGCTATCGGATCAGCAGCTGTTGATACTCGATCCTCACTCCGGGCCTCCGTTCCGATACTGTCGCTCCGGTTTTCCCATCGATAGATCTCCTCATTGGTGATCGTCACGATATCGCCATCAAGCGAGTCCGCGAGTTCACGACGCATCTCCGTGAGTCGGTCTTGGTCTATCGGGAGCGATCCAATACCGGAGAGATCTGCTGTGAGGAATGTTCCAACCGTTGAGAGTCCCAATTGGTCCAACAGGCGGGCAGTCTCCGTATCGAAAACCGTCTCCAGCGGCGGAGCCGGAGCGATCTCCGTGATGCCGTCGGCGTTCGTGATCAGATACTCTTGCTGCGTACCGAGGTGAGACCCGATCAGATGCTGTTCGATCGTTGGGTAGCGTCCGCTCCCGAGAAGCAGGCCGATGGAATCGCTGAACGGGGAACCACGGTCCGGCGGATCGACCCAGGAAACAGCTAGATAGACGAAATCTCCAGGCTCGAGTGTAGCTGACTCGGAATCGGATAGATCCTTTGCAGCCCCTTTTTCCTCATTAGTCATTCGACACGTCAAGACACGTCCGGGGCGTGACTAAGTCTTCGGTGGGGACAGCTTCACCGAACTGATAGACTAACAGAGAAACCAGTATACGTCGGTTGCGTTCCCGGGTACCGTGCTGTCGATAGGCCGTCACGCATCCTGCTGCGTCGCCGACGTACATCGTGTCGGTGGCGACAGCCTGAGGAGAATTAACCTCCTGCCGCGGCTGGAGACGCGGGAATAACCGCTCTTTCGGGAGGTCGTGTAGAACAAGGGTCTTCGACGTGGCCCCGCTCAGAACTCGCATCGGACGGTTCCTGCTGTGTGCTGGGATGAGGCGATCGACCGCCAGTTGAGAGAAGGCTACCCGGGCTGTCGTGACTAGGTACCGTGTCCTCCGATCAGCACCCGTTCACGCGCTCCACTTCGCGTCAGTGTCCTTTGAGATCTCGGCGCCGTTCGTCTCGTGTTCACAGTCGGTCATCGATCGCCGATGAGATCGTCGCGTAGTCCGGCCGGTCGATGAGCGTCCCGTCGACGAACACGCTCGGCGTCCCCTGGACACCACGGTCGAGCCCGGCCTCGCGGTCGGCCTCCAGCACCGGCCGGTAGCGTCCCTCCCTCGCGGCTGTCACGACCGTGTCCGGGTCGGCGTCGACGTCGCCGGCGAGGTCCCGAAGGAGCGACTCCGAGTACGCGGGAGACCCGTCCGTCCACCCGTCCTCGAACAGCCGTTGGGTGAACGTGAAGAACGCCTCGTCCCCGACAGTGTCTTGGACCGCACGGGCGGCGCCGGGGGCCTCCCACGACCACCGGTCGTCGACCGGGATCGGAAAGTCGTGATGTTCGTACCGCACGTCACCGGGGTCGACGTACTCGTCGACGAGTCGAGGATGGACGTCGACGGCGAACGTCCGACAGTGCGGGCACGCGAAGTCCTCGAACACGGCGACCGTCACCGGCGCGTCGTCGGCCCCTTGGACGGGCGTCGGAAGCGACTGAACGGCGTCTGTGGGGGGCTCCTCGTCGGCACCACGGCCACCGAGGCAGCCCGCCATAGCGGCGGTTGCGACTGCCGAGAGTCCAGTGAGGGCGGCGCGTCGTGTTGGCAGCGAGCGTCGGGGCAACTCGGGCATGACGCGAGGTCGACACGCACCCGACAACACGGTTGGGGACGGTTCCCGGAGTTCGAGAGTTGTCCCAGTCGACTGCTGCAGTGTGTCGTCACCTCGCCGAAAGCCTGCTCGCGACCATTCGGCGTCACGCGGTCGCCCGCATGGAGAGTGTACATCAACGACCGCCCTATGCAACACGATCCGTGCGAGGGCAACACAACTTTATGTATTAGGAATCCAACCAGTATATCGAATGGAAGCGGTCGAAACCGGGTCGTCCGACGAACACGCACAGCCGTCGGATCCGCGGTCGGTGTTGCTGCTGGCGCCCGTTCGCAGCGACGAGCGCGACCGGGAGTGTCACCGTCACCTCGCCTCGGACCGAACACCTCTCAAGATCTGTAACCTCAACTTCAGACACTCGATGGGCCGGAAGGTCACGGAGCTGACCGACTGGGGGGGCGAGCTCTCGATGCCGGTCTCGATGATCTACGCCCGCGACCGGAGCGACCACGGGTCCGACCCCCGAGATCAGGTGCCCGAGGGAGTTCCACTCACCGTCGAGGCCGTCACTGCGCCCTCCGATCTCACGAGCATCGGCGTGTCGCTGACCGACGTGGTCGACGAGGCGTCGGCGGCCGGCGCACACTCCCGGATCTGCGTCGACTCGCTGACGACGCTGCTGCAGTACGTCGAACTCAGCGCGGCCATCAAGTTCATCAACGTGACCAACACCCTCGTCGAGGACGCGGACTCGCACATCCACTACCATCTCGACCCGCGCGCTCACGACGAGACGGTCGTCGCGACGCTGGAGCAGGTCGTCGACGAGGTCGTCACCGTCCGCGACGACGGGGCGGTCTGACCGCGTCGGTCGAGTCCCTCGTCTCACCGGACGGGGAGTCAACCCGCTGACTGGACCGACTACCTTTTGCGCCATGCCTCGCTTACGTCGGGTATGTCAGGCGACTCCCGGTGGTGGGGACTGCTCCCCGCCCCCGTCCGCTATCTCCCCGCGGACCTCGCCGCCGTCGTCGTCGCGGTCGCGCTCACGATCGTGAGCGTGTTCACCCCCGTCGTCAACGAGACGCCCCTCCGGGTGGTGTTCGGTCTCCCGTTCGTGCTGTTCGTCCCCGGCTACGCTCTGATCGCGGCGCTGTTCCCTGAGGCCGGGACGCCGCCCGCGGCGGACGGCGAGCGAGGAGACGACGGCGTCGGCGCCGGGGTCAGCGGCGACCACAGCGACGCCGACGACGAGGACCCCTCGGGGATCGACGGCATCGAACGGGTCGCGCTCTCGTTCGGCACCAGCATCGCGGTCGTCCCGCTGGTCGGACTCGTCCTCAACTTCACGCCGTTCGGCATTCGCCTGGTCCCCATCGTCGTCTCCGTGAGCGGGGTGACACTGGCGTTGACGGCCGTCGCCGCCCGGCGTCGGCGTGCGCTCCCGGCCGACGAACGACTCCGCGTCCCGTACCGGCGGTGGATCGCGGACGCTCGGGCCGAGCTGTTCGAGCCGGAGACGCGAACCGACGCCGCGCTCAACGTACTCCTCGCCGTCAGCGTCGTGATCGCGGTCTCCAGCGTGGGCTACGCGGTCGCGGTGCCCAAACAGGGCGAGTCGTTTACCGAGTTCTACATCCTCACCGAGGACGAGGACGGCGAGTTGGTCGCCGACGACTACCCGACGGAGTTCACCCGCGGGGAGTCGCGGTCGCTCGTCGTCGGCGTGACGAACCAGGAGAACCGGCCGACCGACTACACGGTGGTGGTCCAACTGCAACGCGTCAGGGTCGCGAACAACTCGACGACGGTGCTCGAGGAGTCGCGGCTGAAGCAGTGGGACGTCGAACTCGCGCACAACGAGACGTGGCACCTCAACCACACTGTGACGCCCCGGATGACCGGCGAGCGCCTGCGGCTCGCGTACCTCCTGTACGTGGGCGATCCGCCCGCGGAGCCGACCGTGGACAACGCCTACCGTGAACTCCACCTGTGGATCAACGTGAGCGACCCCTCGGCCTCGGTGAGTCCGGCCGCCATCGAGTCGAGCCGGGTCGCCGCCGTCGGGTGATCGTGGAGCTTCGACCGGTGAGCGTGCCCCGCCGGATCAGACATCCGTTCGATTGTTTCGGACTCTTGCCAGTCATCATCCCGAACAGGTCAACCATCCAAAACTATTCAACACGGCGTTGTGGACATGCGGACGCGGTGTCAGAGGAACAGAAACGCGCGTACTGTCCGCGGTGTGAGGACCAGCGAGCGGTGGTCGAGACCGTGCCGTGGCAGTCGAACATGTGCAAGGAGTGCGGGGCCCCGATCGGTGGGGGGGCGAGCGGGTGAACTCAGGACTGATCCGTTTCGGGCGGTGACCGGGCCGAGCCGTCCCGTCGGTCGGCCCGGACGGATCAACTGAACTCGTGACGAAACAGCGGACGCTTGAGTCCGACGTATTGTTAGAGAGCAAGGAGAATACCCGCGCCTTTAGGCGCGGGATGAATCCGACACTCTGGCCGATAATCCATCGACAACGTTCCAACCGGATATTCCACGCCCGGTCGTGTGTTTTAATACACACTTTTTCATAACATATTATGAACACAGTACGATGCTGGAGACGACCCGCACCTACGTCGCCCGTATCACGAACCCCCAACAGGTTCGTGACGACCTCGACCAGTGCGGGTTCTCCGCCTCGAAACTGTGGAACGTCGGACGTTACTACATCCAACAACGATGGGACGAAACCGGTGAGATACCTGACGAAGCCGAGTTGAAGTCGGAGTTGAAAGACCACGAACGCTACAATGACCTCCATTCGCAGTCAAGTCAGCGAGTTCTCGAAGAACTTGCTGAGGCGTTCACAGGCTGGTACAACTCCGACGACAGCAACAACCCACCCGGATACCGGAAGCGTAGCGACGCTCACCCGCGCTCCACCGTGACGTGGAAGAAGCGAGCGATCAAGCACGACCCGAAGCACGGTCAACTGCGCCTCTCGAAAGGGTTCAACCTGAAAGAGTCACGGTCTGACTTCCTCCTCGCAGAGTACAACACTCGCCCCGACGTAGAGGTCGAGAACATCCAGCAGGTGCGTGCCGTCTGGAACGGTGACGAGTGGGAACTCCACCTCGTCTGCAAGAAAGAAATTCCGGTCGAGGACGCGCCGGGCGACAACACAGCGGGAATCGACCTCGGGATCAGCAACTATCTCGCCATCGACTACGAAGACGGAGAAAGCGAGTTGTATCCGGGGAATGTTCTGAAAGAGGACAAGCACTACTTCACGCGCGAGGAGTACCAGACCGAAGGTGAGAACGGGCCGTCGAAGCGTGTGTTGAAGGCTCGGAAGAAACTCTCCCGACGCAAAGACCACTTCCTCCACACCCTCTCGAAGCACATCGTTGAGCGGTGTGTCGAAGAAGGCGTGGCGAAGATCGCGGTTGGCGACCTCAGCGACATCCGTAAGGATGAGAACGGCGACTCGCGGAGCTGGGGTGCATCGGGGAACAAGAAACTCCACGGATGGGAGTTCGACCGATTTCCTCGGCTACTCGAATACAAGGCCGAGGAACACGGCATTCTCGTTGACCGTGTGGACGAGGAGAACACCTCGAAGACGTGTTCGTGTTGCGGGCAGATTCGCGACTCGAATCGTGTGGAACGGGGTTTGTACGTCTGTTTGTCGTGCGAGACGACGATGAACGCGGACGTGAACGGTGCGGTGAACATTCGGAGAAAGATAACTCAGAGTCCCCCGGCGGGGGATATGAGTAACGGCTGGTTGGCACAGCCCGGAGTCTTCCTGTTCGACCGCGAGAGCGGACGGTTCACACCGAGAGAACAGGGAGACTGCAAACCCTAATCTCCCAACGCTCGGGATTCCTCCGGCTTTAGCCGGAGGAGGATGTCAATCCATGGCCACGAACGACAGCATGTGAGCGAGACGACGTCGTCGAACGGCGGGAACGCTCCTCGGATAGTCCGAACCGAGGACGTGCTCGGCGGTGACCCCCGGATCGACGGAACGCGCATCAGCGTGCTGTTCGTATACGAGCGCGTTGAGGGCCGCGGGCTCGAACCGCGGGCGGTCGCCGATCGCCATGATCTCGATGTGGCCGATGTCTACCGGGCGCTCGCATACTACCACGAACACCCCAGCGAAATGGCGGCCATCCGCGAGGAGCGCGAGCGAAACCTCAAAGGGGCACGCTCCGATCCCAGTGTTGCGACCGGACCCACGGACGCCCCGGGGTCGACGGAGTAGTCGAGAGTGCCGCTGACGCTGCGCTTGTTGTTCGACGAGGACACCGAGAAGCAGTTCGCTCGATTGTGTGAGCGCGACGGTCACTCCCAGATGGTCTCATAGCCGGCGTCGCGGACGGTTTCGTCGGTCGTGAGGATGGCGCCGGTTCCCTGCGCACGGTGACTGGCAACTATCAGCGCGTCGTGGATACTGAACCCGTCCACTAGCTGCGCGTACTCGACCAGCTCTGCGTGATCAACCGGCGCGACCGAGACGGGTCCGTTCCCGACCAGTGCCCGGCGAGCGTCCTCCGGCGTTCCGGTGAGTGTTACCCCTCGGACGTCCTTGTCGCGGGAGACCGAGTACAGCACCTCGGCAAGCGCCGTGCTCGGTGCTTGAATGGCTGTCTCGCCGGCTTCGGCTTCGGCGAACACGCGATCAGCCGCTTTCGGGAGCGCATCGACTAGGTACACGAGAAGGGAAACGGCGTCGGCGGTGTACGTCGCCATCTCACACTTCCTCGTAGTTGCGGTCACGGCGCTCGCGGACCCGCTGGCTCAGTTCCTCGGCGATCTCCTTGCGCTTCTCCGTGGACGTATCGTCGGGCACCAACATCCCGCGTCCGCCGGTGTGGGTGCGCTTCTTCACGACGATACCGTCATCGGTGTCCATCCAGATGACCTCGTCGCCGGGTTGGAGATCGTACTTCTCGCGCAGAACTTTGGGGATCGTTGCCTGCCCCTTCTCCGTGACGCGGGTGGACTCGCTCATACTGAGTAATACCTTCCGTAATACCTCAACCTTTGGGGGCCTTGATTCCCGCGTCTACAGGCGCAGAAGGAGGCCAATGATCGGATTCGCTTCAGACTTGGTCGACCTGTGTACGTTTCCAGTAGCGCCGTACTCGCAACCCCACGAACACGACGATCGCAACGACGATCAGCTCTATGCTGGGGTGCGTCCCCATGTCCCGATAGATGCGGAACAGCCGGATCCAGGGGGCGATCTCGTCGCCAGGCGAGGTCGACAACGGGAACAACGGGTTCAGCAGGAACCGCGCTCCCCACAGGTCGACGGCGAGGAGGTACCGATAGGTGTCGCCGAGGAGGTGACTCAGATAGCCGACAGCGAACGCCGCGGGCGTGACGACCCGAAGGCGTTCGGGGAGCGTTCCGTCGCTCCAGCGGCCGCGCAGGCGCCGAGCGAGCCACCAGACGGCGATAGAGCAGATCGCGAAGGTGAACAGCGAGTGCGCCAGCGACCGGCCGGAGATGAGGATGTCGAGGTACGCGAGCGGCTTGTCGACGAGGTCGGGAAACTGGCTGCCGATCGCAAGCGGGACGAGCGCGGCGCGAGCGGGCAGCCGGTGCGTCCCCACGGCCGCGTAGCCCGCATACCAAAGGTACGCGATCGCGAGGTGTCCCAGCGGTAACACAACGACGGGGAGGTGTGGGGTGGAAATAAGGGTGGCTGATCGAAAGAGGATGGCCACAACTACGCTGAACTCGTTGACCGGTTCAGCGTGATTCACATCTCGAGCGTCACTGTCGTTCCCACAGACTTTCGATGCGCTCTTCGATCCGATCGAGAACGAGACGGCTCACGTCACGATGGTCGTCCAGCCACTGATGTTCTCCGCGTCGGTACGGTTCGCGACCGGTGGTGGATGGAAGTGATCGCGTTCGAGAACTTCACTCATATTCGCGACCGGACGGGTGCGTCGTGGGGTCACAAGTGGGCGTTCCGAACGCTAGACGAGCAAGTGGAGTACAAAGCCGAGGCAGAAGGTATCTCGGTGAAGCAAGTCAGGCCGGCGTACACATCGAAGCGGTGCGCCGAGTGTGGGTTCACGACAGACGAGAATCGTCAGACTCGCAACTGTTTCCGGTGTGTGAAGTGTGGTTCGGAAGCGAACGCGGACTACAACGCAGCGAAGAACATCGGGATGCGGTACGTCCGCCGGGGCCAACAGTCGTCTCGGCGGACGGGCGACAGTCAGCTCGCCCTAAAGTCTGGATCTGTGACGCCGAGTGACGGATCCACCGCCCACCCGGAAGGGTTCGGGGCCGAGTTCATGGACAACCCCCACCCTCCACGAGCGAACCCGTCAGGGTGAGCGAAGTAGGGTGGGGTAGTTGACTCGGTTCAAGCACTGTGGTCTCGGAACCGCTGCAAATCGATCTCAATCGGTAGCTCAGCAAAGTCATCGTCAGCGCCGGCGACCAGTGTCGCGTCATGGGTGTGGGCGAGCGCAACCGCGTACGCGTCGGCAAGTGAGATGCTCCCATCGGCTTTCACTTCAGCTGCCAGTCGCCAGTCAGCCGACTCGATATTCAATCCCTGCCGTTCAAGTGCACGAATATCCCGATCAGCTTCCCGCAGGGAGACGTCTGTCGGCGTGCCATCGGCGCCTTCGAACCGTGCAACGAGGTAGAACACTTCACTGGCATTCGTCTCTGTGAGGAACCCATCGAACTCACCGGAGAAGACCTGGTCAAGAAGAGTTGCGACGGTTTCGTGGCCGGGTTCGTTGTAGAGGAAGGCGATGAGCGCTTCAGTATCGAAGACGTATCCGCCGCTCATGCGTCCTCGGACGGGCGGAGCCGTTCAACTCGCTCCGCTTCTCGACGCGTTTCTTCATCCTTTATGTCACGGACCCGCTCCAGTACCTCACCGCGTTCGTGCTCCCCAGAGTGGATTCCGTGTAGTTCATCCGGCGACGGTACCGGCTCGATAATGATGCGCCCCTGCTCTTCGTAGACGAACACTTCTCCCGGCGTCTCGATCCCGAACTTCTCTCGCAACCCCTTCGGGATCGTGGCCTGCCCTTTCTGAGACACGCGCACTACCGTGGGATCGTTTGTACTACTTGCCATCGTTAGTTGTATCTCTGAACCTCTATATTACTAAGGCTATCGCAGTCAAACTGCCGTAGAGTTCACTAGAGTCAAGATCACCGGTGTCGAGAAGGCTTGAACAGCACAGAGAGCCGACCACAGCGAACAAGCTGCTCGGCCGTGACAACGTGTTCGCAGGGAGAAAACCTAAGCGAGTGGACTACTGACCGAGGCGCGTGTTCGGGACGAGCGGGATCCGGGGACGCGTTGGAGAGGAGGTAACCGCGGAGACCGCGCTGTCAGTCGGCCGTGCGCTCGCGGCCGACGGCTACGACCGGGTGGTCGTCGGGCGAGACCCACGCGACAGCGGGCGGATGCTCCGAACGGCAGTCGTCGCGGGACTCGAGGAGGGCGGCAGCGACGTCGTCGACCTCGGGCGGGCTGCGACGCCGACGGTCGCCCGAAGTGTGGCTTGGCACAACGCGGACGCCGGCGTGTCGATCACTGCTTCACACAACCCAGCCCCGGATAACGGATTGAAGTTATGGTCGCCCTCCGGACAGGCGTTCGATACGGAGCGCCGCGAACAGATCGCTGACCGCATTCGCGAGGAGGAGTACGACTTCGCAGCGTGGGACGGAATCGGTGAAACGACGACCGACGACCAGGCCGACCGCGCACACGTCGCGGCGATCCGCGAGGCGGTGGATGGACCGCTCGACTGTTCGGTCGTCGTCGACGTCGGAACCGGGGCGGGCGGTGTGAGTGTGAGCGCGCTGACGGCGCTCGGGTGTGACGTCCAGACGCTCAACGCCCAGCCGGACGGGTCGTTCCCCGCCCGGCCGAGCGAGCCCACGGCCGCCAACTGCGAGGCGCTGTGTGCGACCGTCGCCGCGACCGACGCCGACCTGGGGATCGCCCACGACGGCGACGCCGACCGCATGATGGCGGTCGACGAGACGGGACGGTTCGTCTCCGGCGACGTGCTGCTCGCGTTGTTAGCGCAGCGGAGCGTCGACGCGGGCGACCGCGTCGCCGCCCCCGTCGATACGAGCCTCCTCGTCGACGACGCGCTCGCCCCGCAGGACGTGACGGTGACGCGCACTCGGGTTGGAGACGTGTACGTCGCCGAGGCGGCCACGGCCGACGACGTCGCGTTCGGCGGCGAGCCGAGCGGCGCGTGGATCTGGCCCGACGAGACGCTGTGTCCGGATGGCCCGCTCGCCGCCGCGAAGCTCGCGGCGCTCGTCGATGCGGAGGAGTCGCTCGCCGAGCTCGTCGACGGGATCGAAACGTACCCGATCCAACGTGAGAACATCGAGGTGGAAGACAACGATGCCGTAATGGCGGCAGTTGAGACGCTGGCGCGTGAACGATACGAGTCGGACCGCATCGAGACACTGGACGGTGTTCGGGTCTCCTTCCCCGAGGGCTGGATCCTCGTCCGAGCGAGCGGGACCCAACCCTTGGTGCGACTCACCGCGGAGGCACGCAGTGCGGAGACGACCGACGACCTCCTGTCAGAGGCACGAGCGCTCGTGTCGACTGCACGGGAGTTGTGATCGCTCTTCTGGGGTACGGAACGGCGCTTCCCACTGGAGCGGGAGGAGTGCCTCACAATCGATGGAATACATCGGACAGCCGATCACGTATCGAGTCCTCCCCGCCGGAAGCGGCGGGATCTCCTGCTTGCTGAACGACTCGATAGCGACTCCTTTTGGACTCAGACCGAGAGATGGAGTCAGTTTTGAAGAAACCTATTCAGTTCGGCAAATTCGTCAGGAGAGAGGATGACTTCGGTATCGAACTCATCAAATCGTTCGAAGTCGTCATCAATCGTTACGACAGTCTCTACCCCTTCGTCAATGGCGATCTGGGCATAGTACCCGTCCCATCCACCAACATTTACTTCACTCGCCTGAGATAATCCTCCCCGAACTCCGCCTTCAGACATCCCGTCGTACCAGTGAATTCGTTTCGCGTCCATGAAGTTCTGTAGAAGCCGAGATGCATCTGCGTTTGACCGGCCGTAGTACGTCGTCAGGACGGTGTGCGCTCCGATCAGCACAGGATACGGAACAACTGCATCAATGTCACCAGCGACGGCAGCTCGAACGTACGAGAGCGCAGCATCACGCACAGGAGCCTCTGTGTGTGCGAGCGCAATCACTCCGACATCAAACAGATACGGGCCACCAGCATCACTCATCGCTGTCTTTCTCCGCCCCTCTCCGAACAGCGTCCCTGTGCTTCTGGGCGATCGGGTCGCCCCCGTCGATCGGAGTCGTCTCCCCACGCTCCGAAGCCGTTTCCTCAACGAGTCGCTCCATGCGTTCGAGAATTCGTTCGGGATCGTCTTCCGGTTCAACGACAGCTTTCCCGTCTTCTTCGAGGATTTCTACTTCCGTGCCGGGAGTCATCCCCAGACGCTCTCTCACCTCCTGCGGGAGAACGATTCGACCTTTTGAATCAACCGTAGCCATATTCCCACCTACTGTGGGAACGTGTATAATCGCTTTGATCAGACTATTGACTCGGTTCGCTCGTTCCTAGAGGAAGGAGACTCCGCACTACTTCTTCAGTCAATTAATCTACAGGCGGAGCAGGCCGAGTGCCTCGGGGCTTGACCCCGAGGCGGTTCACCCTATCTAAATTCAAATAGTGGCGGGATCGCTTCGGCCTGTTTCAATACGTGGAACGCGATTCAGGACAGATCGCCGACAACAACGCTTCCACACTCGACGCAGACGTGCTCGTTAGCGACCGTTTCTGCAGCCGGCGCATTGCAGTCTGTACACTTCACCTGAGCTGCGCGAACGGAGCGTGGATATCGGGCCATGTGATACCGATAGGTTAGATCACCCAATACCTTGTGGTTGGAAGGGTTTGCAGCGACAGAGTAACCAAGAGCATCAGCAGTCTCCTACACTCAGTGCTGGACGCACGTTCACCGAACTGGACACCGTTCAGCGATCGCACGCCGAGTCACCTACAGAGTGTGTACATACCACTTCACAGAAGGTCTCTAGTCACGATTCAATAGAGCCCCCAGAGTCATTCCTCATCGGTCGGTTCGAGTGGGACTCGCTCTCCCTCGATGTCATCGTAGTCTTTCTCAGAGGAGAGTACATCCATCCCTCGCGTTTCCGCAGTCGCCGCGTGGAACGCGTCGAACGGCGTCATCCCCTCCTCGTAATAGTTGACCGCTTTCAGCACTACCTGTTTCTCTTCTTCGTCCTGCACTGGAACGAGTTCGAGGAGATTCGCCACGAGCGGTACGTAGTCGAACTCGTAGCGTTCTCGGGCGAGAACGAGTTCGAGGTAGGAGAACGCCGATGTTTCGACCTCGTATTCGCCGAGTGCGTCCTCAGCAGAGCCCTGCAGCCAGTCGGAGTCCTTGGCGAGTGCGAGCAAAAAGTCCGTCTCGACGTACACCGTCATCTGTCGGCGTCCTCCTCTCGGGCGTCCACCAGTGCTGCTTCTTCGATGTCCCCTCGAATGTCCTCGACTGGTGCATCACGAAGGTCGCCCGCCGCCTCGCGAACGGCGGCGAGTGGATCGTCTGCGACCGGAATCAATTCGATTCGGTCCTCGTACATAACGAGATGATACTTCTGGCCGTACTTCTCGCGGACTTCCTTCGGGATGTACAGTCGTCCCTGCCCATCGGTCTCTGTCGACATAGGTTCGATCACGCTACCACAACCAAAGAACCTTACCATCAGATCGCATTTGATGGTCCAATATTCGACTCTATGGGTGAGCGTTCCAACTGAAGCATTCACTAGTCAGGAAAACGCCGTGCGGCGTCGGTGCATTGGTTGGCCCGCTACAAGGTAAGGTGGTCGCGCTTCTCGTTCGCGTTCTCGGATGTTGCCTCGATCGCGTCGCGCATGCCTTCAGCAGTCTCGTCCGAGAGAATACCTGAGACGTCCTCCGGCGATGGCCCACCGATCAACCGACGGAGGGTATCCTCCATTGTCTCATCTTCTCGCTTGTGGGCCTTGATCCGCTCGTGGAGGTTCTCCGAGATGCGTACTGACTTGCTCATATTGTATACTCGGATAAACACTCGCTTCAGCGTTTCCCCGTTACTACAGAGATTGCCATCCAACGAGGCGGCAGGCCGAGACGATGCGTCAGTTGGCTCGTGAGATCCACCGTCACGTCACAATCCAGATCCGCGACAGTGGCGTCTGCAACTGCGACAGTAACTAGACGAGTGGCGTACTACGACGGAATCACTCGACGGTGACGCTCTTCGCCAGGTTCCGGGGCTTGTCGATGGGACGGCCCTTCTCGTCGGCGACGTAGTACGCGAACAGCTGGAGCGCGACGTTCCCGACCACGGGCTCCATCGCTCCACAGTCGGGGATGTCGAACGTCGTGTCGACATGTCCCGTGGTCTCCGGGTCGCTGGCGATGCCGATGACGGGTGCACCGCGCGATTTGACCTCCTTCACGTTGTTCAGGGTCTTCTTCGGGCGCGTCTCGTCCGTCAAGAGTGCGATGACCGGCGTCTCGGAGGTGACGAGCGCGAGCGGGCCGTGTTTCAGCTCGCCCGCGGGGAAGCCCTCGGCGTGGTCGTAGGAGATCTCCTTCAGTTTGAGCGCGCTCTCCAGCGCGACCGGATAGCCGACCGCCCGCCCGATGTAGAAGAACGCGTCACTGTCCGCGTACTCCCGGGCGGTCTCTTTGATGATATCCTCCTGATCGAGGATCTGTTGCACCGCTCCCGGTAGGTCGCGGACGCTTTCCAGCAGTCGGGTCGCCGTCTTCGTGGAGATCCCGTTGCGCACCTGCGCGAGATAGACGCTGAACAGGGTCGCGGTGGCGACCTGGGAGACGAACGTCTTGGTCGCGGCGACGCCGATCTCCGGGCCGGCACGGATGAAGACCGTGTCGTCGGCCTCCCGCGTCACGGTGCTGCCGAGCGTGTTCGTGAGCGCGAGCGTGCGAGCACCCGCGCGGGTTGCCGTCCGCAGGGCGCTGAGCGTGTCGGCCGTCTCGCCGCTCTGGGTGATCGCGATCACGAGCGTCCGCCACGGGTCGCGTCCGCCGTTGAACTCGTACTCGCTGGCCACGTGCACGCTGGTGCGGACCTCGGCATGCGCTTCGAGCAACTCCGCGGCGTACAGTCCCGCGTGATAGGAGGTTCCGCAGGCGATGATCTGGATCTCCTCGACGGACTGCAGGTACTCCTCGGGAAGGTCGATATCGAGGTCGACGCTCGTGGCGAGTTCGTCGACGCGCCCGGAGATCGCCTGCCGGAGCGCCCGGGGTTGCTCGTGGATCTCCTTGAGCATGTAGTGGTCGTAGCCACCCTTGCCCGCGGCGTCGGCGTCCCACTCGAGCGTCTCGACGTCGCGCTCGACGCGCTCGCCGTGATTGTAGATCTCGACTCCCTCCCGTGTGATGTGGGCGATGTCGCCGGACTCGAGGTAGGTGACGCGGTCGGTGTGCTCGATGAACGCGGTGGCGTCGCTGCCGATGAACGTCGCGTCGTCGGCGTGCCCGAGGAGCAGCGGGCTGTCCTGGCGGGCGACGACGATGCCGTCGTAGCCGGCCGCGGTCACGGCGATCGCATAGCTGCCCTCGAGCTGGTCGGTGGTCCGCTGGACCGCCGTGAGGAGGTCGACGTCGTCCGCGAGGTGGGTCTCGATGAGGTGCGGGATGACCTCGGTATCGGTGTCGCTCTTGAACACGTGGTCGTCCCGGAGCGACGCCTTGAGCGCGTCGTAGTTCTCGATGATGCCGTTGTGGACGACCGCGACCTCGCCCGTACAGTCCGTGTGGGGGTGGGCGTTGGCCTCGGTGGGCTCGCCGTGGGTGCTCCAGCGTGTGTGCCCGATGCCGCAGGTGATGTCGTCCTGGGTCGGGACCGGAAGCTCGTCGACCTCGCCCTCGGTTTTCGTGATCGTGAGGGTGTCGCCGACGAGCGCGATGCCCGCGGAGTCGTACCCCCGATACTCGAGGTTCTTCAGTCCCTGATGGACGATTCGACCCGCCGGCTCCGTTCCGAGGTATCCTGAGATCCCACACATCCGTCTTACCCCCTCGTGACGTGACTGCGCTCGTCGATCCGGCCCGAGATGAGCGACCCACTGCCGAGCGTCGCGTCGTTGCCGACGATGGTGCCCGGCTGGACCGTGACGTTCCCCCCGCCGTCGACGTTGTCGCCGATGAGGCCGCCGAACGTGACGTCGTGATACACGGTGTCCGCGAGGACGACGTCCGTGTCACCCCCCTCGACCGTGGTGTTGGGACCGAGCGTCGTGTTGGCGCCGACGATGCAGTCCTTCACTACTGATCCAGCCTTAATTGTCACGTCAGATAAGATTACCGCATTTTCGAGTATCGCACCCGGGCCGATGCTCACGTTGTCCCCGAGGGTGACGCCGCGAAGGACCGCCGCCTGGGGGTGGACCGCGACGCCGTCTCCTGTGAGTGCAGCCTCGGCGACGACGGCGGACTCATCGACGCTTGCGGGTCTGTCACCGGAGGGGCCGTGGTAGGCGATGAGGGAGTCGTTCACATCGAGGAGGTCCCACGGCTCGGAGACGTCGAGCCACATCCCGCGATACTGCACCGCACGGATCCGTCGCTCGCTCGCGAGTTCCGAGAGGGTGTCCGTCAGCGCCTGCTCACCGTGGGTGTCGGTTCGGCGGATCGCGGCGAAGATGTCCGGGCTGAAGGCGTACACGCCGGCGTTGATGTAATCCGACTTCGTGAGTTGCGGCAGCGGCTTCTCCTCGATGCTCGCGACGTCCTCGCCGTCGAGTTCGACGACGCCGTACGAACTCGGTTCGTCGATGCGCGTGACGCTCACCACCGGGTCGTTCGTGTCCCGATGGCGCTCCCAGACGTCCTCGATGAGCTCGGCGTTGATGATGCGGTCCCCGTTCAGTGCGACGAACGAGTCGCCGATCTTCGATTCCGCCTGGAGGAGGGCGTGGCCCGTCCCGAGTTGCTGCTCCTGGACGACGTACGAGATGTCGAGATCCCAGCCCTGACCGTCCTCGAAGTGGCTCTGGACGCGTTCTCGGTTCGCGCCGACGACGAGGACGATCTCGTCGACGCCGGCGGTGTCGAGGGCGTCGACGACGTGTTCGAGGATCGGGCGGTTCGCGACCGGGATCATCGGCTTCGGACGGTTCTCGGTGAGCGGCCAGAGCCGGCGTCCCTTCCCGGCTGCTAACACGACTGCTTTCATTGGTATCGGTCAGTCGGCCGTACTGTATATCTCTTGTCACCCGGTCACAGCCAGTCCGCAGTTACAACGGGCCTAATGAGAACAGAACAGTCCATTGATATTTTCGGTCGTCGTTAAATGTCTTTTATTACTAATTGATATTGCTTGTATTCAGAACTCGCTCTATGGAACTACGGGTTGAACGTGTTTGGACATATTTCTTAGACACAACGTTAGTGAATCATGAACGTCGGAACCGTGATAGCGAGAGGTACCGTTGTAAGAGTAAGCGTTTTATGTAATTAGAAATACCTCTATATCAGACAGTGATGGGCGGTACTGAGGGGGTAGTTACCAGTCGTATAATCCAGCCTTCTTTGCTGGATATCTCGACGTAGAGCCGACAGGACTCATGGCAACGCAAAACACACTACAACGGAAAAACGGACCCGAAACGGAGGCTCACGCTCAATCCGACTCAGTCCTCATCGGTATTCCTGCCTACAATGAGGAAGTGGGGATCGGGAGTGTCGTGCTCGCTGCGCAAGAGTTTGCCGACGAGGTGATCGTCGTCGACGACGGCAGTGTCGACAAGACGGTCGAGATCGCCACGGAGGCGGGCGCAACCGTTGTCGAACACTCCCAAAACAGTGGGAAGGGGCGTGCAGTCCAGACGCTCCTCGAGACCGCCCAAACCCGGGACTTCGATTCGCTTGTGCTGTTGGACGGTGACGGTCAACACGTCCCTGACGACATCCCCGACGTGACAGAGCCGATTCTGGAGGGAGACTGTGATATCGCGATCGGGAGTCGGTACGTCGCCGGTGAACGGACCGAGACGCCCATCTATCGTCGGTTCGGACAGCGCGTCCTCGACGTTCTGACGACCGGCTCCGCTCGAACGAAGGTGACTGACTCACAGAGCGGATTCCGTGCTCTGTCGCCCGCAGCGGTACAGGACCTCCGGATACGGACGGACGGAATGGGCGTGGAAAGCGAGATGATCAACGACGCGACCCAGAAGGGGCTCACGATCGAGGAGGTCCCGATCGAGGTTCGGTATGAGGGGATCGACGGGCAGACGCATAACCCACTCCGTCATGGATTGTCGGTGCTCACGTTCATTCTACAGCTCGTCCGCGATCGCCACCCACTGATGTTCTTCGGGATTCCCGGACTCGTGCTTACGCTGTTCGGCGCAGTCTATGGGTTGGACGGGATCTTGGTCTATCAGAGCACTGGGAACTTCTACCCGGCGAAAGTGCTTGTTGCGGGATTTGCGGTAATCCTCGGCGTGCTATGTGGGTTTTGTGGGCTCCTTCTAAATCAAATTGCAAACGTACTGCATACAACAGATGAATAAGATGAAAGAATTATCCAGTCCTATCGGTACAGACATTGTACGACACAAGCAGCGGGAGTTTCAGTGTGTGAATCGGTATGGGTCGAATGTTGCAGCCGGTGGGATCTGCAGTCAATGAAGACAAGTGGTACACTGACGTCTCAAGCCACGATCGTTGTGGTGAGCTACAATCACGCTGATTTCATTGAGCAGTGCTTACGGACCTCGCTAGCCGAGGAACCGGCGGAAATAATCGTCGTTGATACCGGTTCGACCGACGGGACGAGAGATATCGTTGCTCGGGAGTTTCCGGACGTAAAGTTACTAACACCGGCTGAAAACCTTGGATATGGAGTTGGTAACAACACCGGTGTAAGCGAGATAGACACGGAATATACAATCATCCTTAACCCAGATACGAAAGTTAAGCCGGGCTGTTTCAGAGCACTTTTGGAGCCACTGAGGAAAGCGGACCGTCGGATCACAACGCCGAAGATACTCACCTACGGGGGAGAACGAATCAACACCTGCGGCAACGTGGATCACTTTACAGGGCTTGGCTTCACAAGGGGATTCAATCAATCGCCAACGAAGTTTACTGAACCGGAGTCTATTTCCGGTCTTTCTGGTGCGTGCTTCGCCCTCCGAACTGCACTGTATAGAGAACTGGACGGATTTGACGAAGCATTCTTTCTGTACATGGAAGACGTGGAGCTCTCGTGGCGAGCGGCCCTAAACGAGATTGATATTCGCTATGTTCCGGATGCGGTTGTATTCCATGAATATCAAGACGTTGCAATGCCGTCTGAGAAGATCTATCACGTTGAACGAGGACGATACTACACACTACGGAAACATCTTGATGCGCAGATTGCAGTGGCGTTGCTCCCGTCATTGCTTTTGACAGAACTTTTGACCTGCGGATTCGCACTCCTCAGCGGTACCGACGGGATACGAAACAAGCTACGAGCGATACGCGACGGCCTCACGATGGACGTGAACAAGGTGCAAAAAAATCCGCAGAAAGTACTCACCCGCCTTGCGATCGAGATTCCAGAAGATCAACTAACGTATAATAGATTTGACCAGTTCGGAAAGAAACTTGCGAACGCAGCGTATCGGCTCAACTATCGACTCCTCAACTTATGAAAATAGCTATGGTATCGTCGCACGGCGGCCATCTCACGGAACTTCGAATGCTGGCAGAGGCGTTTGACAGGCACGACCTCTTCTATGTGACATACGAAAGTGAGCGCACGAAGCATCTTGATATCGACGCGTATACACTAGAGAACATCGGGACCAGTCCGCTGTCCATGGCGACGGCGTTGGGTAAGATAATCCGATGGTTCTGGACGCAGCAACCGGATGTCGTGGTGAGTACCGGCTCCGAGATTGCGATTCCTGCGTTCCTCGCCGGCGAATTTCTCGGAGCGACGACGATCTTCGTCGAGAGCTGGTGTCGCGTCACCAACCGGTCGGCAACAGGCCGACTCGTCTATCCGCTCGTCGATCACCTTTTCGTCCAGTGGCCGGAGCTGCTCGACGAGTACGGTGAGAAGGCGGAGTTTCAGGGGAGCGTGTTATGATATTCGGTACTGTTGGGACGCACGACCAGTCATTCAATCGGTTGCTAGCGGGGTTAGATGAACTGGCTGACGATTACGACGAGATCGTTGCACAGGTCGGCCACTCAACGTACCGACCGGAACATATCCAGTGGTTCGACTTTGTTTCTGAGTCAAAAATCAACGAATATTACCAAAATGCGTCGGTCGTCGTCGGGCATGCTGGCGCAGGGACGATTCTGACGGCCCTCTCTTACAGAAAGCCGCTCGTTCTGATGCCACGGCGCAAGCAGTACGACGAACACCTCGACAACCACCAGCTTGAGCTGACAGAGGCTCTTAGAGACAGAGACGACGTCTTCGTCGTAGCGAACGTCGACGATCTTAAAGGTGCGATCGATAAGGCGCTGGCACACACACCGACAACGAGTGAATCGGCTGGAGAGCTAGCGACGTATCTATCGGCGAATATCGACCAAATGGTGGACTGAACAATGCACATCGCAATGGTCACATCGACATCAATACCACCCGAGGAAGGAATCGGGTACTACACCTACAATCTCTCGAAGGAACTCAAACAGCGTGATCACCAGGTGACGATCGTCACGCGAGGTGGCCTTCGAGGAGAGACAAAGACCTACGACGGGATTAAGGTCGAACGTGTCACGTACGTTCCAGCCTATCCGTTCCACGTGGATCTGCACGGCGCCTTCGTCAACCGTCGACTAAGAGCACTCGATCCCGATATTGTCCACACACATACACCTCTGACACCCGTGGTAGATATCGACACGCCGCTGGTTTCGACGATTCATACCTCGGTCGTCGAAGACGCGAACGAGACAGACTCACTCACTCTGGGGGCACTCGCCCATCGCATCGTCACGTATGTCACTAGCAAACGAATGATCGCCGCACAGGCTGAATCCGCAACCGAACTAGCGACAGTCGCCCACTCGGTAAAAGACGAGCTCGCGGACCATTTTGGGCTCACAGACGTACACGTGGTCGGAAATGGGGTGAATATCTCGGAGTTCGACGGAGCGGAAGAGACCGACGAGCAGTTCGGGCTGTTTGTCGGACGGCTGAGTTACCGGAAGGGAATCGCGGACCTGATCGACGCGTGGGAGAGACTACCCGAGGAACAGCGGGTTCCGCTAAAAATCGTTGGAAAGGGCCCGCTTCGAAAGCAGCTCGAAGAACGGGTCAGTGGGACAAGTCTGGCCGAAGACATCTCGTTTCTGGGTCACCTCCCGCGGGCAGATCTGGTTCGCCTGTACCAGCAGGCGACGTTGTTCGTGGTCCCATCACATTACGAGGGGCTACCAACAGTCCTACTGGAAGCGATGGCGGCGAAGACCGCCGTCGTCTCAACGGCCGTCAGCGGAGCACTTGACGTAATCAAAGACGGAAAGAACGGCGTTCTCGTGCCTGCACGGGCACCCGAGGAGATGAGTAAAGCAATACTCGAACTCCTCCGACACCCTGAATACCGACGGAACCTCGCGGTACGCGGTCGGGAGACAGTCGAGCGTGAGTATACCTGGAACGCCGTGACGGATCGCTATCTGGACCTATACGAAGCGAGTATGAACGTATGAAACTGGTATTCGTCTGCTTCGATTTTGAGTCAAGCAAGCTTCGCAAACAACCCTGGCGATACGTAGCAGAACTCACGCGCGGACTCAGTAGCGACGTAGAAGCTGTAATCCTCACCGATACCGATGCCGAGGTGGACGGGGTATCGGTGGAGGCTGTCGACTCGCTCGGGACCCTGAAGGGTCCATCAGATGTGGCCATTGAGGCAGTACGTAAGGAAGACCCCGACGTGGTAGCGACAGTGCTCGGTCCCTCAAGCCTGTTCCGACCGTGCACGCTGGCGGCGGCCATCGACGCGCCGACCATCGGTGTGATGACCAGTCCGCTGTATGGACTCCGGGACGTTGCCGGCGTCGGCGT
Organism: Halobaculum saliterrae; assembly: GCF_009831625.1. Taxonomy (GTDB): domain Archaea; phylum Halobacteriota; class Halobacteria; order Halobacteriales; family Haloferacaceae; genus Halobaculum; species Halobaculum saliterrae. The sequence continues at coordinate 93,624 of NZ_WUUS01000003.1, forward strand.
CAACGAGCTCTACCGCCATGCACCCTACCTATTGGGCCATCTCGTTGGAGCACTCACGCCCGACATCGTCGCCAGGCGGCACCTGGATCAGTACGATCGCCTCGTGACTCTGACCGGGAGTACAGGTGACGCGCTGGCTGAGACTGGGACGACCACACCCATTGATGTCGTTAAGCCCGGCCTTGACCCGTTCGACCGAGAGCTGCCACCTGAGAGCGCCGTGGCGGACGTGCGAGCTGACTTAGTGCCGGACGGCGACCCGATAATCCTCTATTTCACATCGCCGCTGACTCTGCGAGGGACAGATACGCTCGTGAAGGCCTTCGCGAGGATCGCAATGTCGACGGACGCAACGCTGGTCGTCCTCGCTCGCCAAGACGGCGGCGGGCTGAGCGAGGAAGAGCGGTACCTGACGGACCTCGCATCGGACCTCGGTGTGCAGGACTCGTTTCTCCTACTGCCGAAGAACCTCACGCCGGAGGGTGTGAAGGCACATCTCCGGGCCAGTGACGTGGTGGCACTGCCTTACAAGATAGTGATCTCCGGGGTTCCGATCAGCATTCTCGAGACAATGGCTGTCGGACGCCCGATTGTGACGACGCACACAGACGGGCTCCCAGAACTCGTCGGCGACCCGTCACAGCTCGTCCAACCCAACGACGTCGCCTCGCTCGCCGCGACGCTCGAATCGCGACTGAGGGACGTAGACGAGGTCGGCCGGCGGAATCGGGAACGAATAAGTGACTATCCGACGTGGGACGAATCACGTGACCAGTTCGTTGAGATTCTGGAGGAACTCCAATGAGTGAGAGTCGGCTAATCTGTATCGTGGGGCCGGACGGTGCCGGGAAATCGACGCAGGCCGAGATGTTGCTTAAGGAACTCAAATCGCGGGGCCACGACTGCAAGTATCAGTGGCTTGGATTCAATCACTTCCTGTCGCTCCCCCTGCTCGCTTTTGCACGGGTTATTGGACTCAGTGAGATACGGACACTCGAAAGTGGGCGAAAGGTGGGCTACCACTACTTCGAGCGGTCGAAAGTCATCAGTTGGCTGTACCCGCTCCTGTTGCTGGTGGACACATTGATCGCTTATGTCACCGAAGTCGCGTGGCCGCGAAAACAGTCCGAGACGACGATCGTCTGTGACCGATTCATTTTCGATACGATGGTCAACATCATGCTTTCGACGAACCAGCCGTCGTTCCCCCAGACGTACACAGGTCGTCTCTTTTTGCGATTGATACCCGACGATACTGAGGCGTTCGTTCTCTTGGCTGACGAAGAAACACTTCGGGGTCGTCGCGACGATGTCGAAGCCGATGAAAGCATCCCAGAAAAGATTCGCTATTACAAAATTATTGCCGAGCGACTACAGCTACTGGTTATTGATGCTAGTCGGTCACCGGAAGCGATTCACCGTGAAATAGCAGCCACTATCTGAGGGTGGCTGGTCACGCAAGGCGCCCCGAAGCGTCGTAGAGGACTGTAAGATTCTCCCGCTCGTCGTCACGTATTCTGGAGAGCTCGCTCTGATCGTCGAGGACGAAAATGTCGAGCGGGAAGCCCTTGAACAGGGCTTTACTTCGTGCCAGCGTGACAAGCGAGCATGCAGCGATTCCGTTGGTGATACCAGTTTTTCGGATAACACGTATATCGAGGTCCGACGTGCTGTGAAGCTCATCTCGTGAGAGACTGCCGAGGGCGACGACGGCTTCGATGCTGTCGTGCTGTTCACCCAGTCGACCTAAAGCGTCGCAGTATTCCTCGAACGCTTCGATGTCCGTGTGGACGAGGTCGAAATGCTTCAACACAACGAACAGATGGCCATTGAATAGGAAATTGAGTGTGTGTGCAATGAGGATACCGGCTACGAACGACTGTAATCGGCCGGTTGTACCGTTGAGGCCCCTGTAGATGGCAGCAGTGAGCATACCATCGAGACAGAGTTTGAATCGCCGCTCTGTCTTGGACATATTAAATATCCCCTGAAACAGCCAATGGGAAGCGATCAGTAGAACAATTGCAGTCCAGTGTCCGTCGTCCGAGAGTTTCTCGACTAACCGAGCAAATTTGGAATTAAACATTGGTCATTGAATCGGAAACATCAGACTCCGATATCTGTATGTTTATTCTAGAAGTTGACCATAGCATGTCTGAATCGAGTGGGATACTCCAACGGCAGTCACTTTTCACGTGCAAAAAACAATTAGTTAGGGGTATATTTAATAATAACTACTGCCGATATTTTGTCGGCTTAAATACTCTACAACGCAATTCTTAACAGAGCTAATAGCGAAATGACTATATCATGAAGATCGGGGTAGTATATAACTACGATCCGAACGAACTTCGGACAGGTGGGGGCATTACTTATTGTAATAACCTCGTCCAGAACTTGACTGACAAAGGCCACGAAGTACGCTTGTTTGATGTTGAATTGACTGCTACCAGAGATAAAATAAGTAATCTGGACCACCATCCGATCCAGCAGGATTCCGATAACTGGTGGCGGTTTATATTCAATCTATTGTGGAAAGTGAATTCCAACGATATCGAGGATTTAGACGTTATTCACACTCATCATCCTCTTGTGATGCTACCGTTCTTATTGAAAGACGCAGATGTGCCAACAGTATGCACATTCCACGGTGTACCCCTAGATTGGCTCGACGCAAATTATCCAACAGTATCCCAAGTCGTCTCGACACCCTACAAAAAACTGGAAAAAAAGATAATCCGGCGGGTAGATAAAACGACAACGGCAGGGCCTGAACCGGAGAAACGGCTGGTGGAACGGCACGGAGACTGGTTCGAAGCGAAGAACCAGCCGATTCCCAGCGGCGTTGACCTGGATTTCTTCTCCTCTGAAAAGGGCGCCGACGCCAAGATCGCCGATGAGACGACAACATACCTGTTTGCTGGCCGCCTCTCTAAACAAAAGAACCTGAAATCGCTGTTCGACGCCTTCGACATCGTCAGCCAGAACGACCGAGAGACGGAGTTGATCGTGCTCGGCAGGGGTGAGATGCGAGACGAACTCCAAGAGTACGTAACGAACTCGAACGTTCGGTTCACGGGTGAAGTTCCATTTAAGCAGGTTCCCGAGTATATGGCCGCAGCCGACGTGTTCTGTCTGCCCTCGCTCTACGAAGCATCGCCCACGGTGGTGAAAGAGACTCTGAGCTGTGGGACTCCGATTGTGAGCACGGACGTCGGTGACGTCTCTGACATCATCACCGCTGATGAATTGGGCGAGATAGTATCAGACGACGATGCGGAGACGATAGCGACGGCTATGGAAGCGGTTGCGAGACGGGTGTGTGAGGATCCGGAGAACATCCGAAAAGCGTGTCGGGACTACGCAGTGGAGAACTTTGCTTTCGACGCAGTCGCCGAAGCGTATATTAAGACGTTCGAATCTGCGATAGTGGGTAGTAGTTGATAGCCGGAAAGGATTACAGTTAAGAGCTAGAAATTTTGAATATTCTGTCGCTCTACTACAATTCTATTTACTAAGATCACCAACATATCGTATCTAATGTCAAATTTTTCTTGACGAGAGTGTTCATCGGGCTAAATTTGGACTCTAACGTAATATCTCTGCCGTATCGCTCTCACAGAAGAAAGAGTCTGTCTTGAGTAAAATCGTATTTTGGATGACGGCTGACTCCTCAACTTGGCACTCATGATCCAGAGTGAACATGCCAGACTCAGACAGATTTTCCACACCCCAGTCAAGATTTTAAGAAGAGCAGTAGAATTTCCCACAAAACTGGCAATATTCGCAACAGAAGTGAAGCAGGTCAAATACGGGCGTGTTCAAATAAGCGTGAAAGTAATACTCACTTGGAAAAGGCCGTTTCACGGTGTTTAGCGGAAAATTCCGACCGGTAGAAGTGACGGCAACGAACCGCTCTGAAGCACAGTCTCAAAATTGTGATCAGCGATGTAGATTGGCTCAGTAGTGCGTCATCAACAAAGATGGATTCAACCACTCACTCTATTACTGACAGTATTATCTGAACAACACCCAAATACGATACGTCAGAATTAGGGTCCCCGATTCCGAACAGACGGTTCTGATTAGTTGTGATTTAGCTCACACACTATCTGTGAGAGTATTTCTTTGGTGACGGCTCATAGATCGTTCAAGCCTTATTGAGGGATTGTAGTTTGATAGTTGAACTAGTCAATGAGAAACATGGCCTCGGAGAGACCGTATTTCTCACGGAGCCCAGCGAGGAACGGAGCTGCTGATTCGGTGCACTATTGTAAAGATAGATGGATGTCGAAAATCAATTTATTTCGGAGTCTACTGCAGTATACAATCAAGACCACTCACCGTTGATTTGCATTGTAGATTCGTCAACGGCGAGCCTAGACGGTTGTGCCGTTGGGGAGTCGCTGACCCTATGTTAGCCTTCTTACGCGATACCGTGTGAGCAATCGCTCGCACGTCTATCGTCAATAATCAGCGGTAAGCTCACGAACAAATTTGTTATCAAAGACTTCGTCAGATCGCTTTAAGAAATATACACTGCTGATAAGTTGAGCGACAGAACGACAGATTCGAGAGAGAACTGTGGTTATATACCCCTTATCATCTTGCTATCATTAAATTCAATAGAACACACAAATTCAAAGTCAAGAAAGCACAAGAACAGCTGTTTTCCAGTCAAAACTGGATCGGTCATTTCACCTTTTGTGGATTCAACAGGTGGAGAAGAATCAGAACAATTTTGCGGACTGAACGTGTAGCAAATTCATGGCGAATGGAGAATTAGTATCTGTAATTATTCCCACTTATTTTAGGAACGAACAGCTTATACAGTGTGTTGATTCCGTACTTGGTCAAACATATGATCCAATTGAAATTATCATAGTTGATGATTCTGGTAATGGCCATGCGAACAGTATTATTGAAGAGCGTTCTTGGGAGAATATAAAATATATTAAGTTTAATAAGAATCGAGGTCCGCAAGAAGCAAGGAATAGAGGTATTGAAGCTGCTTCTGGCACATTCATACAGTTGTTGGACGACGACGATTATCTGGCTCCAACAAAGATTCAGAAACAGGTCGATATCTTCGATCAATGTTCAGACACAGGTGTTGTATTCTGCGGCTTTGAATCAGATAATAAAAAAACTCTTCCGGTTCGCGGTCATCGCGGTAATGTTCTGAAGGAAGCACTGAAATTTGACCTGGACGCCTGTGTCACTTCCACTATGTTAATGCGAGCAACCGTACTTGATCAGATGTATCCTCTCCCAAACACTCCCGGATCAGATGATACATATCTCAAGATTGGACTTGCTGACGTTACTGACTTTGAATACGTTGATGAATCATTAGTAACTAAAAACCAAATGTCGGATAGCCGTGAAGAATCTTTTGGTGCGGTTAAAGGAACATATATGATAATAGAACAGTATGAGTATCTATACGAGCAATTTGATGAATCTGTGTACCTCCAAGCTAGATCTAGAGCAATTGGACGTGAAATGTCATATCTTGCTAAAAATAAAATGTGGTCTGTACGAGCAATATACCTCTCAATTAAACGTATAAAAATTGACCCACATCCAAGCAGAATTGAATATATCTTCCCTCTTGTTTTATTATTTGGAAAATTATCATTCGTCCCGAGTATATATGTTGCGAGGCAAGTTCGATCGTGGAGCGACAAACCCAATCGCTGATAATCATAGTACTGTACAGATCATATAATCTATTTGTATGATTGTCGAGTTCTTGCTTTGTATTTAAGTACGAAATTACTTTTAATCCAGTTTTGGTCGTTGATGTCAACCTCATCGTTCAATTCTAATCGAGAGAGCAGTCCGTCTCCGAACTGATCGATAGGAGATGGGATGCCAAAGATATTTTATTTCTTATAGAGTCCAGCAAGGGACTTAGCTGCCAGATCGAGCTATCTATATGGTTGAATGTACGGGTGAGGACCATTTGTCCGATTTACTCCAAATCTAAACAAGCGGTTTGTTGTATTGTATAACTACGACTACTTATCGTTAATTTTGATATTCGTATAGTCAACAGCGACCCTTGACCGCCTCGCCATTGGCAGCCGCCAAGCTAATTAACGACTCGAGTATCCACTAAAAGGCCGCTGGATCGGACTGTTTAACGCCGAAGGACTTCCATTGCCTCTCAAAGAGAGCGATTGGCAGAATGGGTCTTGACGCCGAACGCCTTGACAGACGTAGTCGTCCGCTTCTACTCTCAACATTCTGTCGCTGTCTCTAGTGTTTCAGAGACTATCTTCAGGGTGAACAAGAATACCTAAATTACCGGACAGATAGATCCTAAATTAGTATAATGACACCGCTCTCTCTCTTGTATAATATATATTATAACATAATTATATACTTTCTATCTTACATTTTACTCAAATGACTATTTATTTAGTATAAATACACTATAATCATCATAGTTATTCTCTGATTTAATAATATGTTCTACGCATTTGTCTAGAAATGTCGATTAGCGGATCAGCAGGAAAAGTTACCAATCATGGGTCGACCGCTCTAGCACAGAAATTTTATCTGTAAACCCCAAGATTACTCAAATATGGATTTAGGATCAGTTAGTAGTCGTCTGCTCCAACAGACATGTGACCGGCTATATACAAGCCGAGCTCAGTACATGGTGCGACGGCTGGGACTCAATAAATATTTGTTTAATATATATGTAGAATTAATTCTATTCCTTTTAGATAGAGAGAAAACTCACACTGTGGCAGACGAGACAGTTACATTCAGAGTCGAAACATTTAGTGAATTCATGCGGTTTCGAAATCTAGCGGATGAACATGTCGTCCTCAAGGATCTATTAAATCGACTTGAATTTGAGGATATCTTCTACGATATCGGTGCTAACGTCGGAACGTACACGTGTTTCGCAGCATGCCGACTGAAGGAACGAAACGTAATCGGTTTTGAGCCGGAACCCAGAAACGCAGCACAATTACGAGAAAATCTTGCCCAAAACGGTCTTAAGGCAGATATTTTCGAAATTGCTCTCTCAAATACAAACGGAACAATCAAACTAACACTGGCTGGTGAAGACGCTGGCGAAGGCAAACACAGTATCACAACCGGAGATTCAGAAGAAACAATAGACGTGGAAACAGCGAAGGGAGACACGTTCATTGAGAGTCACAAGATACCAGCCCCGAGTGTGGTCAAGATTGATGTCGAAGGGGCTGAACTTCTAGTCCTTCGGGGAATGAAGGAGACACTCCGAGACCACTGTCGGCTTGTATATATTGAGATTCACCCACACAAGATCGAAGAATATGGGGGAACGCCAGCTGAAGTCTATTCATTACTAGAAGAAATAGGATTCAACTTAGAAGACTTGGGGCACCGGGGAGACCAGTATTTCATCCGTGCAACCTCAAAGAACCCAAGATCTCAACAGCAGTGAGTCTGCTTAACTAAGTGAACTTTGAAATAACTATTTAGATCAGTAATACTCACATCCAGTATCTCTCGTGGATTTGTATCTATTTTTGGAGCAAAAATAGAACGTAAATTGACATATTCGGTGTCTCATATCTCTCTTGGCACCCGGAGCGAGCGATCTACTCGGTAAGGGATCGCCCTCGACGAGTAAAACAGTAGGTTTCGTCTACGGGGCGACAGACAACAACCAGTCATCGTCGCTCCAGCGCCGGATTACTCAAGACGGAGGCTTGTCTTAGAACCTCGTTCTGCTGTGAAGAGCAGGAGGGGATCTGTCCACCCTCTCCGAGTGCGAGACTGTGACCCCGAGTTGCCGATACTAACGATGCACGGCGACTACGACTTGTATAAAATGGCGGGTATCAAATTTGAATCGTCGGTAGAATCGACGGCATCATAACCATGGCATCCCAAATCGCTGATGGCGCAGTACGTGCGACAAAGGATAGTAGCGAGACGCTCACCTCAGGGAGTTTCAGTACCCCAATAACGTTCACCACATCAAATCCAGGAGACTATGACGTGCGTGAGGAGTGGGGTGGGATGAGATTCATGACCGAGGAGTATAGACTCTACCAAGTCAATGCCACGTTGCGTTTTCTGCGACTCAGATGGCAGTCGAACGACTCCCCTCTTGACCACACACTACTAAGGTCTAATCAGTGGATGACTGGATTCGGGTTGATATGTAGCCGAGATGCACGGAAGATTCATTCTTTATATCCAAGCGATTCTAACCGCTGGTTCACCAGATCCTCTGATTTCGGTTGGTTCGAACGTACTGGTGGATCTGGCCGGATCTCAGGGCGGTCGTCCCCCGAGATTTCGAACCACGGGACATAGGCCGTCTCTGGCGCAAATGCCGTCCCGGGGTGGCCGTACTCTCGAAGGGGGATGGGCCAGAGGCGTTCGCCTATGAAGTTACCGTGGTCAGCTGTGATGACGACGGTCTCACGATTAAAGTTAGGTAGAATATGATTAATCGTGTCTAACACAATTGAGAGGTTTTCTTCGTAAGCTTCTTGTACCACTGAAATATCAAGGCAGCTTGAACCGTCTCGGAGGAGATCCCAAATGGAGGGCTGATCATGGTGCCCATGTTTCAAACTCTTATTGTAACCGCGGTGGGGGAGGCTCTGGCCCTTTTCGCCGATAAACGGATAATGGGGCTGCATGAAATGAAGAATCAGTCTCTTATTGGGGTATTTTTGTCTGGCCTCGATGCCTTTTTGAGCTACAGTTTCGGGGAGTACCGTGTCTAAATTAGAGTTCCAGTGCTCGTCAGACAACAGAGAGAATACATCGTGGAAAATACCGCTATCAAAATATTCTATATGAGGATTGGCAGTTACATAGACTGTGTCGTGAAACTCCTTGTCTTCAAAGGTTTCCTCCATAAACTCCATACTTGAGCTCGCTGGTGAGACGCGCCGGTGATACTCCCCATCCACCTCGAGCTCATGCATATGGCCAGCGAAGGTATCAGCTCTGCATCCATCAAGTATAAGAAGAGTATCCCAATCTTCATCCATTACAGAGGGGCCGGGATTGATTAAGCGACGGTTTATAAAGGTGGATGATCTTCTGGCTAGGTTCCTTACTACTGTCTTCACGCCATCCTTAGTAAAGTCCATGAATAGTACTCATTTGACCAAAGTTGAGCGCGGGTAGTTTAAAAATTCTCTTTGGCCTTCGTGATTAACTCCTTATCCTCTGGCTCCAAACCAAACACTGTCAGACACCCGAAATAAGTGATTGGGGCAACGACAAGTCCAAGAACTAAACTACTACGCCCATCAAATACAGCTTGAATGCCCAATATAGCCGTCAGCATAACCCCTACGGCTACAATCGGTTTGGAGATTTTCGAGGTCAAAGGATGCATCCCCTCGAAATAATATACTTGGATTAGACGAGCGAGATTAATCAACGTAAGCGTGGTTGCGGTGGCGATCGCCGCTCCGAGTACCCCGTACCATTGAATCAACAATAGGTTGCCAGCCACGTTTAATAGTCCGAAAATCCACTGGTTTGTCGTTATCACGTACTGATGGTCAGTCATCATCAGGAGATATCCGCTTGGTCCAACGAACGCATTTGTTAATTGTCCCACCGTGAGAACGACAAGCACGAAAGCAGCGGTAGTGAAACCTTTTCCGAAGAGAGCGAGAATCTCATATCGGTAAGCGATTAGCCCTACTGCCATGGGGATTGTGGCGGCGAATGTCCACCGGGTGACGGTGGAGTAAATTTGGGCCAACTCTTCTGTTTCGCCCTGATCGTTGAGGTTTGAAATAATGGGTGGAAAAATCTGATTGATTGCAGATAATGGCATCGTGAGGACTGTGGAGAGAAGAATTGTAACTTGGTACTGTCCTACTGAGGCAGAGGCAGCGAAGATCCCGAGCATCAGTATATCGACTCGAGTATAAAGTACAGAGCCAGCGTCTTTGAACGCGAGAGGGATTGAGAAGTTGAGGTAGGAGCCGAACTGGAATTCGTCACCAGGGATTTCTGGACGAACAGACGTTTTGCGGATGATAATTGCGAGACCTATTAGTACGGTGGCGGATGACGAGATTAGAACCGCAATGATAAATCCAAATATTGATGTAGACAGAAGGAACGCTCCAAGAACACAAACAAACTTTGTTGCAGCACGAGAAATTCTGGATATTAGAGAAGAATACTCAGGAAGGTTGAAGGCCCTAAGTGCATTCGCCGTAACAACAGTAATTGGGTTTATAACTATGTAGAGTGCGAAGAGTCGCAACGAAATAATAAATGTGTTATTAGAGACTGTATATGAAGAAATAATTGGAGCAACAATATACAGAATAGCGCCAGCTATACCTCCTCCAAAGACAACCACGATATAGGAGAATCCGAGTTGTGATCCTTTGTCGGCCTCATCCTCAGCAAGAAATTTCAGCACAGCTTTATCAGAACCTAAATTTGAAACAGATCCGATGACGGAGACAATAGTGAGACAAAGGGCGAATATCCCATAGACAGACGCTCCCAGCCCTCTTGTGAGAAGCATAGTCGTGAATAAGCCAAAGAAGTTCGCCACTAGCTTTCCGATAATATGCCATCCAGCCCCTTGTATAATTGAGAGAAGTGGAGAATCACGGAACCCTGTCTCTGCCATAGATGATTTGGTCCTTACAATTGTGTTGAAGGTTTCTAATCGACCGCTCCGCTCTAACCTCCGTTGCCCTCTCTTGGTAGAGGGTTATAAGAAAAGTTCCTTCCTTGTTGGCTATATGCCATTCACAAGATACGAAAGACGGTCGATGGCGTCCACGACATGGAGGGGTATCATCCACCAGACTCGTTGGCAACGACGCCGATAATCGGAGCTATATCGGTCTTGATGAACTCTGTATAATTGAAGAACTGAATTGGCCGAAGTACGTGATGCTCTTAATCTCAATCGGGACAATATCTCCGATCACACAACGATCTACAAATTATTTGATCGACTAAAAAGTAGGTTTGGCACGCTGCTACGCGCAATGCACAGCAGCACCCGCAGTCTGGCCACGCCGTCTCAACAGCACGTTCTTTGACCGACGGCATGCATCCTCGTACTTCCGACAGTGGGGGGACGAACGGTACAGACGCTGAAAGTAACGATATTTACTAATATGGGGTTGCTTGCCATTCTTGACCTCCAGTTCACAGACCGGTGGAAGCATGACACGAAGACCGCACCGCAGGTCGTCCAGCGAAACGCGGACGGCCTGCATTCCGTTGCTGCCAACAACGGTTTTCAAAACTGGCATATCGAGTACGAAATTGCCGCACATAACGTTGAGTAGCTTGTTCACTCCCGCGACTCATCAGCGAAAGCAGCCGCAAACAACGCGCTCAACGGATCAAACGGTTACTCTCAAAGGGCACAGGTACGATGTCGTGACAGCCGACCCGAGAGTCGGATAACTGTCGAGGAGGGCCGATAGTTCTGTGGGTACTGGTGTGATCAATCAGGGAGTTTCAAATGGCCTTGGGGTCGTGGTTGAGGGTACGTCCTTTTCGGAGTTGAATATCAAAACAAGTCTGAGCAACGTGACAAACATGAGAGTGGGTGTTATCCACTGGGTTTGTAGTGGGAGTTTACCACTCTCACGGGCTGCACGTCTTCGTGACAACGACGGGGCCAGATGAGTAGATAGCACAGTCTGATGAATCCGGTGGTGTTGTTCGCGTCACGCTGTAGTCTGCGCTAGGTGGCGCATATCCGCCCCCTCGATCCTGAACTAATATCGAATAACCTCTCAGCTTCGGCACGATAGGGTTTCCAAAATCCATGTGTGATGCCTCTGTCCCGAGGAATTCCACAGCGGCGGCATCCGTTTCCGTAATCACTGCGCGTGGCCCCCCATTGTACTCACCCGTATAAAGATAGGGAGGGATTCGATAGACACTCAACATAGCGAAGGCAATAACCAGTATGATCGCCAGTATCGATATCGCCCTCTGTGGATGTTTCTGCATCGTGTGTATTGTATAGGCGGCGAGTGGAAGAGCCGCAATATAAACAAACGTCTTAAATCGCGTCGCGAGCCCGAGTCCTTCCTCTGGAAAAACAACACCGACCATCGTAAGCGCAAGGAGAATGCCGAATAACCCGGCGATTCCGAGGAACGTGAGATCAAAGGAGTCTCCCCTTCCATAGTAAATACCGCCGAGACCCAGCATCCCGAGAACGATCCCGGCAATAACCTCGGCCCATAGCAGAATCTGGATACGTAGTGAGCCGGCAGATATTGTTCCAATTTCTCCGGATGGTCCCGTTCCGGTGGTGCCGGTCATCGATTCTGCGATGGCCGCGACTAGTAGGATAGGTGTCTGTTCAAGTATGGTCCAGAACCAGATCAGAATCATAACGCCGACAAGCGCCGATATTAAATATACATTCGCTGGGGTTGATTCGGAAAGTGATTCAATACTATAGGTGAGTGAGAGGCTGATGAGGAAAAGAAGGGCTACTGCACTAGTCATATGGTGCGTAAAGATCAGGGTGGCAAGCACGACAAAACTGAGCATATTGAGCTTCTGTCGGTCGGCGTTGTCGTACCTGAGAGTATCATATAGGAACAGTAGTAGAAGAATATATGCCAGAGCCAGAGCTTCTCGGTGAATGTTTGTGTGTAGGAACACGTGCGTATATAAGACTGCGAAGGGTAGCCAGAGAAGAAACGCAGTCGAGTTACTTGTTCGGTTGCGACAGAGAATATAAATAAACAGTCCTGGGAGGAAGACGTAGAGCCAGCTGCTATACTTGGCTGTCGTCATCGATCCCCATCCGAATACTTCTGCGATGACCGTTGAGAAGACGTAGAGAATTGGATAGGAGGCTATGTAACTCGCTGACTTGTTGAAGGTCCACTTGTGGTCAGCCATCGTGTTTTCAAGAGCGAGGAGTTCGTTGTATGCGTCGTAGCCGATAAGTATCGGATCCGGGGTCAGGTAAAGAGATCGTAGTGTTGCGGCGAACAGTAGTAGAAGGGCTGCAGGAATCAAAACCCGCTTTTTAAAGACAACGTTAGCCCATGCAAGAAGGAAGAGAACTGAAAGCCCCAAGAATGCCCAATATGGTGGACTAGTGATTAATCGCGATGAGATGGCGAGAACAGAAATCGCGGCGAACGCGAGAATTACTCCGAGTTTATCTCGCTGAGAGTACGCCATTCAAATCATTCATAGCCGTAAGACTATTTTTAGGTTGTGACGTCGGTTCGCTATGCTTCGAATATTTCAAATTGCATCACCTGCAGCAATAGCGGTATTTCTCGCGCTGGGGGGCTTACTGCGAAACCCATGTGGGAGTCGGGCTACTTTCGTGAGTAAAGAGACGGTCGCCGCTGGCGGCGCGACGGCAACCAACGCAGCCAACAGAGGGGCCGAAGCAACCAATGGTGCCCGACTCATGATTGGAAGTGCGTATATTAGTGTCCACAACTCGCTGAAAGTCAATGGCCCCACAATTGTCGATGCTGCGAGTGCAACCATTGACGACTCAGCTGGAGGCTTCGCTGTTAATACGACCGACGGAGCGTTGGGAGATCTCGCTCGCGTGTCTGTGACTGGTAACTCAGGGGGCGCGAAGTTTGAACAAGGCGTCCGTCGTGTTAAGTTTAGCATTGATTCCACCAGACGGCGAAGGGTTGGAGCCACGATTCTGCCGTCGGTGGCTCCACGTTGCTGAACGTATGTGGAAACGAAGAGGTTCGACATTTTACCTCACGAAAGACACGTTCGATGCTGTTCCGATTTCCGTGGCGACGTATCTGAAATCGGAGCCCGAGCCGCCCTAACGCAGCGTTGAGATCGTGCGCTCCATCAATGAGAAACGTCGCTTGCTCGACCTGCTGTTTCTCTCGGAGTTTACGTAGGAACAGCACGGTAAGTTGCGTCGTTCTCGTCTGAAACAGCCGTACATGGAGGAATTCGTTCGTGCCGGGATCGACAGCAGCGTACAGCCAGTGTCGTTCGTCATTGATCTGAATCACTGTCTCGTCTACCGCGATCTGATTCGGAGCCCCGTCGTTGGTCGGCTGTAGATCGGCCTTCTGAACCCAGTTGTGAATCGCGGTGCGACTCCGCTCGACACCCAATCTCTCAAGATACTGTTTGGTATTCGAAAGTGAGAGACCCGCAAGATGGAGCTGAATACCGACTTCAACGATCTGCTCGGGTGTCCGCTCTCGCTCCACAAACTCCAAGTCGATCCAGTCGATACCTCTGATGAGGCGGTCGAATTCGGCCATAGACATCCGATCTAACGGCCGCCTCACTCCTAACTTAACACGGCCAAGGCGTCCGTGCAAACCTTCAAGAAGCATCGTGCTTCAACAACGAAGACGACATCATTATCCCAGACGGAGCAATTGTCAACCCAACAATCTGTGTGACAGGAGGATCGACAGACTGGACCCCCAACCCCAATGGCATCAACGTCACTCTCAATTCACTGTCGTAGAACGGTATCGTGTTTGGGTGATAATAATGGCGACTCGATTGTTTCTGTGGATACCGGTGTGAACGACCGAGGAGTTGCAAATAGCCTTGGAGTCGTGGTTGAAACTACGTCCTTCTCTGATGTGAACACGAAAACAAGCCTGAGCAACGTGACAAATAAAAGAGTCGCGATCATTAACTAACCTATGAGTCAGCCAAATATCGTATTGCTCGTTTTGGATAGTGCTCGCGGCGACCGTGTTCCGACGCACGGCGAGCACGTGATCACTCCGAATATTCGCGACCTCGGAAGGCGTGGCCTCCAATTCACCGATGCCCACGCCCACTCTGTGACGTCGTCGAGTTCGATGGGGTCGCTCCTGACCGGTCTCCACCCGTGGGAGCACGGTATCGCTCCAGCCGAAGGAAAGCTCGGTGACGACGAGCGGACGATTGCCTCCCGATTATCCGATGTAGGCTACGAGACAATTGGTGTTTCCGCTAACACGCACTTCGCGCCTGCGACGAATCTCGCAAACGGATTCGACGAGTTCTGCTTTCTAAGTTCGTCACCCAAACAACTCCTGAAGACCGCAGGCGCGAAAAACGTCCTTCGACATCTCGTTCGGGCTCGAACACACTCAGCAGGCCTCTCACGTGAGACAGAGAAGCACTCGGTAACCGGAATGATCAACGATATCGCTCTTCAGACGACCCGTCAGGCCGAGGCTCCATTTTTCCTTGCAGTTCAGTATATTGAGCCTCATTCGCCGTACTATCCTCCCCACGGGTTTATGAATCAGTTTGAGGATCGTCTCGCAGAGTGGGACCTCACCTCGACAGAGGGGGCAGATATAGCGTATCGAATTCACGACGAGATGCACCAACTCATGGCCGACGGACTCCCGCTGTCAAACCGCGAGTGGGCAGCCCTTCGGATCATGTACGATACCGAACTCTACTACACAGATCTCATGGTCGGTCGACTCATCGACCAACTCCGGAAACGGTACGAGGACACGATCTTCATCGTAACGGCTGACCATGGGGATCTCTTTGGCGAGCGCAATACAGTATTTCACTCGAAAACGTTGCATCGAGGCCTGACTCACGTCCCGCTCGTAGCGGAGGGGTGGAACTTGGATACTAATACCGACGCCCCAGTGACTCACTCCGACATTACACGGACTCTGTTGGAGGACGTCGGTGCTGATACAGAGGGGATGACTGGCGTGAACCTTCGGGAAAGCGAGCGAGACTACGTCATCACGCAGCGCGTGAACCCAATTCTGTTCGAAGAGGATGAGTACGGACCTGGGCACTCGAACGAGCTGGTTCACACGGAACCCGTTACAGCCGTTGAGAAAGACGGATATCGGCTCCTGCGGAGCGACGAAAAGGAGTCGCTATTCACTATCGAGGACGAGGAAACGGATCTGATAGACGACCCAGCCACTGCCGATGTCCGGGACGATCTTCGTTCCCGCCTCAAAGAGTGGTTTGAGACCCATCCCGAGGACCCCGCTGAAGCCGAGCAGGCGGACTGGAGTGCGTCGGCCAAACAGCAGCTGGAGGATCTGGGTTATATATAGTGTGTATGTTGATAGTAATAAACCGTCGTGTTAAATTTTGCATTGATTCCACCAGACGGCGAAGGCTTGGAGCCATGATTCTGCCGTCGGTGGCTCCACGTTGCTGAACGTATTTAAAAACGAAGAGGTTCGGCGTTTTACCTCGCGAAAGACACGTTCGACGCTGTTCCGATTTCCGTGGCGAGTTATCTGAAATCGGAGCCCCAGTCGCTCCAACGCAGCGTTGAGATCGTGCGCCCCATCGACGAGGAACGTCGCTTGCTCGACCTGCTGTTTCTCGCGGAGTTTACGTAGAAACATCACGGTGAGTTGTGTAGTTCTCGTCTGAAACAGCCTGGCATGGAGAAAATCGTTTGTGTTGGGATCGACAACGGCGTACAGCTAGTGTCGTTCGTCGTTGATCCGAATCACTGTCTCGTCTACCGCGATCTGATTCGGAGCCCCGTCGTTGGTCGGCTGTAGATCGGCCTTCTGAACCCAGTTGTGAATCGCGGTGCGACTCCGCTCGACACCCAATCTCTCAAGATACTGTTCGGTATTCGAAAGTGAGAGACCCGCAAGATGGAGCTGAATACCAAGTTCAATGATCTGCTCGGGTGTCCGCGCCCGCTCCACAAACTCCAAATCGATCCACTTGCTATCTCCGCTAAGACGGTCGAATTCGATCATAGAGTACCTGAACTAACGACCGTCTCAGTCCTAACTTAACACGGCTAAACAGACAGAAGTAAATACTAAATATTTTGAAGTATGACATTTAGATATCGTTTATTAATTCGCGTGTTAATTCGGTGTGATCAAACATATTCTCGACGCGAGAGCGACTCATCTCCGCCAAATCCGATCTTAGCTCGTCGTTGTCAATTAGCTGCTTGATTATTTCAATAGCTTCCTGCGGTGTGCTCGCAATTAGTTCGTCAATGCCAACGATCTCTCGCTTAACGGAATTGTCCAGTACGACTGGCGGTGTACCACATGCCATCGATTCAACCACTGGCAGTCCAAAACTGTCCCATGCAGTTAAATGACAGAACACCGAAAGGCTGGAATAGAACTTTGGTAACTCAGTCTCTGGAACAAAATCAGGTGAATAGATGTTGATATCAGTTTGTTCCAGTGCATTTAGAAGAGATCTGCTTCCAGATAGAACACCTAACTCGTGATGTTGGTCGGTGGCTATCGTCCTAAACCGGTTAGTGTCAATCGGATTGTAGGATACCGATGATTGATATCCTAATTTAGATTCGAGTTGGCTTTTTGCATATTCAGAGACAGAATATATACTGTCCGCAAATTGCAATTGCGGTAGTCTAGTTGAGATATACACCTGATGAGAGATCCTTCGAGTGTCGGTGACACTTCTTGGGACGAAACCATGATTGATGTAAGCCACGTTATTATTGTGTAGAAAGAAATTCCCCAGGGCCCCTCCTTCTAAAATAACGATATCCTCTTCCGGTACAGAGATTGGTCGAGCGATCATCGGCATACCTGTTGGACCAAGAGCGTTTAGAGTCTCGATGTCAAACTGCGATTCAGCAAACGGAAAGTCCACGTCAGCAGTCCAAATTTTAGTTCGATACCCCAATTCTTCAAGCGCCTTGGCCCGAGTGATTGCGACTTTCGCTTGTCCCGAATGGTATGCTAGATAGTCAACTACCAGATGTACCGTCCTCTGAGGATCTGTTAGCGACGTGGGGGTGTCGTCAGTAGTGGTCATTCTCAGAAGTCACAGAGCGAATTTGCATTCATCACTATTTTGCTCACTTATGAAAGTCTATCCCTTTGATTATGCAGTAGTAAAATGTATTCAAATAGTATCTAGATTATTTTATTTTGCAATTGTGTGTAGAATCCCGAAAGACAGTCTGATCTACTACAGATAGGAACGTATAAAATAAGTGGACGTTCGGCTTTCTCGAATCCCAAAATGTAAGTTTCTCGGATAGGTCATTTAGCATATGATAGAAGACGTAGAACTGCGCGATCTCCAAGTAAACGCGGATGAGCGCGGCCATTTAGTTGAAGTCTTCCGGAGCGACTGGGAGGAGTACGAGATCGACCCGGAGATGTCCTACTACTCGATGACCTACCCGGGCGTCGTCAGGGCATGGCATCGACACCTCGAGGGCCAAATCGACCACTTCGTCTGCCCGAAAGGCCGGATAACGGTCGGCGTCTACGACGACCGCGACGACTCCCCCACACAGGGGGAACTTGATACATTCGTGATCGGGGAACACAACCAACAAATGATCCGCATTCCCGGCGACTGCTGGCACGGATTCAAAGCCATTGGCGACGAACCCGCGTTCCTCATCAACTACCCGACGAACCTCTACGACTACGAGGACCCCGATGAGGAACGGATTCCTTACGACGACGACCGCATCCCGTACGACTGGAACGCCGAAATTCACGGGTAACCACTAGGCTGTCGGCAAAGCACAACCCTATTTACGCTCGTGTAAGGTACCATCCATATCGATGAAAGGCGTCCTCTTGTCCGGCGGTACTGGCTCCCGTCTCCGACCGATAACCCACACCGGCCCCAAGCAACTCGTCCCGGTCGCGAACAGGCCGGTCCTCGAATACGCGATCGAGGACCTCAAAGAAGCAGGTGTCACCGAGATCGGCGTCATTCTCGGGAACAAAGGCAGAGACAAGATCCAAGAACTCCTCGGCGACGGGTCAAGATACGGCGTCGAGATCACCTATATTGTCCAAGGCGAACCGCTTGGGCTCGCACATGCCGCCGGTTGTGCGCGCGACTTCGTCGGCGACGATGACTTCGTGATGTACCTCGGGGACAACATCCTCAACTCCGGCATCACCGAGCTCGTCGAGAGCTTCGAGGCGGGCGACTACGGCGCCGGCATCGCGCTCCAGGAGGTCGACAACCCCCAAGCGTTCGGGATCGCGGATGTCGACGACGCGGGCAACGTCACACAACTCATCGAGAAGCCCGACGACCCGCCGACGAACCTTGCGCTCATCGGGATGTACGTCTTCTCGCCCGCGGTGTTCGATGCGATCGACGACCTCGAACCGTCGTGGCGCGGCGAACTGGAGATCACCGACGCGATCCAGTCCCTGCTCGACGCCGGCCACGAGATCGACTCCCACGTCGTCACCGGCTGGTGGAAGGACACCGGCAAGCCCGAGGACATCTTGGAGGCGAACCGCCTCGTTCTCGAGGATTCCGAACTCAAAATAGAGGGCACGGTCGCCGACGGCGCCGAGACCACCGGACGAATTGAACTCGCCGAGTCCGCGACCATCGAGGCCGGTGCGGTCGTTCGAGGCCCCGTCTCGATCGTCGAAAACACAACGATCGAGGAGGGAACGTACGTCGGTCCGTACACCTCCATCGGACCGGACTGCACCCTACGGGACATCCACATCGAGAACAGCGTCGTCATCGGCGACTCCGAGATCACCGCGAACGGCCGCATCGTCGACAGCCTCCTCGGGCAGAGCGCGAACGTCGTGAGCGCGGACGACCTCCTTCCTGAGGGCCGCCGCCTCGTCGTCGGCGAGAACTCCCAGCTCAAACTCTAGAAACCGATGCGCATCATCACCCACTCCTGTCCGGCCTGTGGTACCGTCGTCGCGGCGAACGAACTCGAATCCAACCGCGTGATGAAATGCCCCGGGCTCGGCTGCGAGGCAGTGCTCCGGTTCGAGGACCTCTCCGAGGACGCCCGTGAGCACTTCCTCGACAATCGGGAGCGCTACCGGATCTAACGGAACGCGTTCCCGACAGCCGCGATATCGTCTCGGAGCGTGGGCTGTGGCCGTCCCAGCGCCTCTTCTACTCGACTCATATCCAGGCAACTGTACGTCGGGCGACTCGCGTCCCGCTGCACGTCTGCCACCGATCCTTCTTCCAGTAACTCCTCGCCCGTGCCCAACGCGTCCGCGATCGCCGAGCCGAACTCGAAAGGGGTGACACATGACGGACATGCGACGTGGTACAGTCCAGTCTCGCCTGACTCGATCAGATCGAGTAGCGTGTCAGCTGCCTGGCCAGCACGAGTCGGCGTCACCCACTGATCGGTGAACAGCGGAACCGACTCGCCTGATCGGATCTGCTCACGGACCCACGCCGGGAAGCCGGTGAGTTCCTCGCGACCGCGGTGGATCCCCCACACGAACGACAGTCGGGTGATGAGGGCTGCCTCGTGTTCGCGACGAACGGATCGCTCGCCTGCGAGCTTCGACGCGCCGTATACCTGCACGGGAGCAGGCTCCGAGTCTTCTCGATACGGGGTGCGACTCGTCCCGTCGAAGACGTAATCCGTCGAGACGTGGACGAACTGGATCCCCGCCTCCTCACAGTGGGCGGCCAACGCACCCGGTGCCTGGCCGTTGAGTATGTCGGCCTGTTCCGGTGACCCTTCACAGCCGTCTACGTCCGTCATCGCGGCGCAGTTGATCACCACATCGGGGTCGTAGTCGACGAGTACGTCGACGAACGATCCGTGGTCGCGGAGATCGAACTGTGTGAGCGGAATGTCGAACGCAGGACTCGTAGAATGATACGTCCCGAAGACGGTCCAGTCGCGCTGTCTGGCGGCATGGACCACAGCACTCCCGAGCAAGCCGTTCGCACCGACGACGAGCGATCGCATATTCAACTGTACCGACAGGACTGTAAATAGGTACTCCGAATGACTGGACGACAATGCGAATATTCGTCACAGGGGGGGCCGGATTCATCGGATCCAACTTCGTTCACTACGAACTCGACGCGTACGACGACGTGGAGATCGTCACGCTCGACGCGCTGACGTACGCGGGGTCGACGGACAACCTCGATGGTGTACTTGATGACCCACGCCACGAGTTCGTCGAGGGCGACATCCGAGACCGCGAACTCGTCTCGGAGCTCGTCGAGGACGCCGACGCGGTGGTCAACTTCGCCGCGGAGTCACACGTCGACCGATCGATCAACGGTGCCGAGCCGTTCGTCTCGACGAACGTCCAGGGGACACAGACGCTCCTCGATGCCGCCACCGAAGCTGACGTAGATCGCTTCCTCCAGATATCGACTGACGAAGTGTACGGCCAGATCCTCGATGGAAAGTTCACAGAAGAGGATCCGCTGAATCCCCGAAATCCCTACTCGGCCACGAAGGCCGGCGCAGATCTGCTCGCGCGGAGCTATCTGACGACGCACGACCTCCCCGTCCTTATCACACGCACGTGCAACAACTTCGGTCCTCGACAGCACCCCGAGAAGCTCATCCCGAAGTTCATCCGAAACGCCGCCGACGGCGAGGCACTTCCCGTCTACGGTGACGGGTCGAACGTCCGCGAGTGGATCTACGTCGAGGATAACTGCCGCGCCCTTGACGTGGTCCTCCGTGACGGCGAGGTCGGCGAGATCTATAACATCGGTAGCGACGCAGAGAAGACGAACCTCGAAGTCACCGAGGCGATCCTCGACGCCGTGGACGCCGATGAGGATCTGATCGAGTTCGTCGACGACCGCGCCGGCCACGACCAGCGCTATGCCCTCGATACGGCGAAGATCGAGGCGCTCGGCTGGGAGCCACGCTACTCCTTTGAAGAGGGCCTCAACCGTACCGTCGAGCACTACCTCGGGTGACGATGTCCGAAGAGGAGCGCCCGATCCGTCCGAACGACTGGCGGACGATCGTCGAACACGTCCCGCTCGTCTCGGTCGATCTCGTCGTCGAGCACGACGGCGGCGTACTCCTCGGAAAGCGTGAGAACGAACCCGCCAAAGGAGAGTGGTTCGTCCCCGGCGGAACCGTACTGAAGAACGAGTCTCGGCGCGAGGCCGTCGACCGCGTCGCCGCCGAGGAGCTGGGCGAGCCCGTCGTCGTCGAGGAGTCTCTCGGCACCTTCGAGCACTTCTACGACGCATCGGAGGTCGACGGCGTCGACTCGAAGCACTACGTTGCGACAGCGTATCGTTGTCGCTTCAAGCGCGACGAACCGACCGTCGTTGGCGATGACCAACACAGCGACATCACGGTGTTCCGTCCCCCGTTCGAGGGGGTCCACCCGTACGTCCGACGGTATCTGGACGCACGCTAATATTGAGCCGGTATGCTAACCAGCGGCGACGGTCGAAGCGATGATAAGGTGAAGGATCAAAAACCGAAGCACTAGCATACTCGACAAGAGCTAAGATATACTATTGGCAGCAACGGTTACTGGACGAAATCCATGGGAGAGTAACACCCTCTTCGCCTTAGAAACCTCGCGCGCTACGCTTCGATCTCTTTCTCCTGCAACAACTCTTCCGCCTTGTCCCGATCTTCCAGATACCCAACGTCGATCCACAACCCATCAATCCCGATCGCGTCCCGACCCCGCAGAACGACGACGGCAGCATCGTATCTGGTAATTCTCCGGAAGTACATCGAAGCGAGACATCCCGAACGATCTCGACGCCGACCGTCTTCCACGGCTCTGCCTCGTGATCGCGGCGCAGTTCCTGACGAGTCCAACAGCTCCGTTCGGGATCAGGGGCGAACACGATCAGACGGTGTCGCCCGCCTTCGAGTTCGAACTGGAACTCGATCTCGGGGGACATGATCAGGGGTCACGCCGCTGGGAGCGGTTCAGAATGGCCTCGCATGCTGGACACAGTTCGATACGGGACTCGTGATCCAGTGCGTCGCAGATCTGAACCGACTCACATGGGCGGTCGCACGTGCAAAGGCGACCGATCACGAGCGGGTCCCGGTTCGGATCGCTCCGAGAACCGATACGCCTAGGTCTGTCGATGAGTGTACTCCAGCGCACTGCACCCGTCGGGGTGCCTACAAACACCCCCGCGATCGTCACCGCCACGGGAGGTATCGAGCGAGCCCCGCAGACTCTCGGTCGGCGAGTTGTCGTTCGAGATCCGCTCGCTGAGCACGCTCGGCCGCCAGTTCCTCGCGTAAGCGCTCGTTCTCCCGCTCCAACTCGTTGAGTTCCTCTCGAAGCGTCGTCAAGGCGTCTCCCTCCGAATTTCCCACCGACCGGCCACCGTCATCACCCGACATCGACGGTGTTCGGCTATTCACGCTGTCGCCGTCTCCGAGCGGGTCCCAGTCATCGTCGCCGCCCCCATCGTAGAATTCGTCGGTCCCCGCGATCGCCCGCTCGATCGTCCGTCCGCCGTACGTCGCGCCGTCGCTGAAGTGGACCTCGTCCCACTTCTCGCGATACAACCCCGACTCGCGGAACAACCGATCCATCTGGTCTGCGTCGCCCCCGGTCCAGAATGCCAGCAGCGAACACAGCGCCATGTCCGCTTCTGAGTGACTCGGGTAGCCCACTGTGGAGCCACGCCAGAGGCGCCGGAACTTCTCCCCATTGGCTGCGTTCCTCGCGCAATCAATGAGGTCTCCATCCGAGAGCCTGTTCTCCGGCCCTTGCTTCGCCGATCGGGAGGTCGACTGGGAGGCGGCGTTGGATCCCGACGTGCTCGCAGCGCTCGTCTCCGGTGCCACGTACTCGGAGTGGACGGCGGCGAGGGCTTCAGGACGCTGGGGAATGTGATCGGGCGTTCCATCGACATGATGGCCGGCGACGGTGAAGAACCGCGCCGAGTCGTATAGTTCCACGTCGCCGCGTCGGTTCCGCCCTGCGGGCAGGTCGCCGGCGACGATCACGTGGAGGCCGATCCCGGAGGGACTTACTTCGGTGAACGAGTCGAGCCGCTCGACGATGTCGTCGGCAGACTCGAAGCGGGCACCCGTGTCCGGATCGCGGCAATCATCGAGATCAACACCGACGAGCGGGTCGTCGTCGGTGAACACCAAGCCGAGCCCTGTGTCGCCAGCATCGACGGCGTGAGTGCGTGCCGCCGAGAACGACCGCAACGTGTCCGGATCCGTCGCCGATGCGTACCCGCCGCCCGGCTCAACTGGGACTTTCGTCGCTTTGCCGTCCCGCTGTTCGCTGCGCCAACACACCCACTGATCGCGGTCGATCATCGACTCCGGCAGGGGGTCGGCAGTCGGAACCGGCGGGTCAGTCATCGCCGGCTACCTCTCCGCGATCGCCGGCCAGCGGCTCGTCCGCCTGCTGCGGGTCGTGGGTGATCACCTCGTGTTCCCGTGGCAACGCGCGCACCTCCATGCCGCGCCACTCGCCGTCGACACCCAGCAACGCCTGCGAGTACCCGGCCTCCTCGTTGCCGGGTGTCGCCGTCTGCACGAACCGCATCTGTGGATGGTTCAACCCGAACTCGTCGGCCCACTCGGCGTCCATCCCGTCGAGCTTGTGGAACTGCTTGATCGCACACTGGTCGAGGATCATCTCCGCCGTGTCGTGCTCGAAGAACTCGTCGACGGTCTGGGTCACCAGCCGGATCGACAGGTCGTGGTGGCGGTGGTGCCGGAAGATCGTCTCCAGATACGACAGTGTCGCCGCGTCCTTCATCAGATACCGTGCCTCGTCGATGACAAAGACGACCTCCTGGTCCGTCTCCTTGGCTCGTTCGTACACGAGCGTGATGAGCAGCTCCATCAGCAAGCTCGTGTGTCCGCCCACCTGCCCACCCTGCTCGGCCAGATCGAGATACACCAGCGACTCGTCGCGGATGTCGAACTCGCTGTGGCGGCCGAGCTGTTCGAACTGGCCACCCTCGGCGAACGGCCGCAGTTGGTCGAGTAGCCACACCGCGTCGTCGGCGATCTTCTCGGCCTCGTCGTCGGTTCGGATCACGTACTCGCCGGGTGACTCGGCCATCTCCGCGAGGATATCGAGCATGTCGCGGACGGTCGGACTCTCTCGGTCGTGGGTGGAGACGTCCTCGGTAATGTCCTTTCGCTCGTACGCCGCCGTGAGCGCCGTCTCCAGCGTCGTGCGGCGGTCGCCCAACTCGACGCCCCGTGTGGCGAACACGTTGGTGAAGAACGCCAGCGCCCGTTCCTGGCGCTCTTTCAGCGGGCTGGCGTCGTCGCCCCGCGCTGCCAGCACGTGCTCGGGCGTCGGCTTGATCTCGAGGGGGTTGAGACCGAGCGTGCCGCCGACGGTGATCCGCCGGCCGCCGAGTGCCTCACAGACGCCGGCCCAGTTAGTGAGCGGTTCGAGGACGATCCCGATCCGGTCGACGGACTGCGACAGACTCCGGATGAGGTTCTGTTTCGCGCTGTAGGACTTCCCCGATCCGGGATCACCGACCGTGAACATCGCGTAGCCGTCCTCGCGGGCGAAGGGGTCGACCACGAGCGGACTCCGCGTGTCCTTGTGCACGCCGAACTCGACGCCCCCCTCCTCGAGGATCGTCGGGGAGTGTGGCGACGCGAGGAGCGCGCCGACGGCGCCGCCGAGGGCGATGGAGCCGCGATCGAGCGGGTCGCCGCCGATGGGTGCGGCCGCCTGCAGCGCCCGGTCCTGAAGACACACCGCCGTCGCCGGCTCCAGGCGTGCCGGCGGGTCACGCACCGCGGTACGAACCGCGGCGACGGCGTCCGTGAGTTCATCGCGAGTGTCCGCCCGGACCGTAATGAACAGCGCCTGAGAGAACACCCGCTGGCCGTTCTCGACGGCCTTGTACGTGGCCGTCGCCGCCGCCGCACGGTCCTGCAGGTACGACTCCCGAACGCTGCGCTCCAGATCCGCGTCGGCTTGCAGGTCGTCGGCGGCCGCCTGAAGGCGGTCCCGGGCCCGCTCTTGGGGAAGCGGGTCCACGTGGACCGTCAGATCGAACTCGATGTCGGTCAGCTCGAACAGGCCGCTGAGGTAGCCGTCGGTTGGATGGTCGGGGTACGCCGCGACGGTGAGCGTGGTCGTCCACTGGTTGCCGACCCGTGCCGCACGCGGCTCCCACGCGACGGCCTCGGGCGCGAGCGCCGTTCGATGTCGGTCCGCCAGCGTGTCGAACGCGACCGCCTCCTCGCGACCCGCATCGACAGTCTCCTCGGCGAGGAGATCGCCGAACGTCGGTTCGTCGTCCCGGCCGGCCAGCCACTGTCGGAACCGAGCGAGGACGACGAGAACGGCGACGCCTCCGACGCCGTAGACGAACAGCCCCGCGGGAGAAAGTGGCCGTGGAAGGGTCCGCAGCGCCGCCACGAAGTCGGCGATCGCAGACTGCATCAGTCGTCCTCCCGCCGGCGGGCGCGGCCCGGCGCCGGGGCCGTCGCGAGCAACCGCTCGGCGTCGTCGTACTCGCGCCCGTTCCAGAACTCCGCCGCGAGGACGAACAATTCCAGCGTCGAGAGCCGGCGATGCTCCCAGTCGGCCATCGGCTCGACGAGGTCCTGCTCCAGCGTGTGCAGGCGGTCACAGAGGCGGTCGTACATCGCCTGC
This sequence comes from Halobaculum saliterrae, assembly GCF_009831625.1. Lineage (GTDB taxonomy): Archaea > Halobacteriota > Halobacteria > Halobacteriales > Haloferacaceae > Halobaculum > Halobaculum saliterrae. Next base: position 119,957 of record NZ_WUUS01000003.1, read on the forward strand.
CGACGGGAGGCCGGTTCATTCCCCGTCGGCCGCGAGAGGAAGGCGGCGACGACCACGCCCGCGATCGGAATGGCGGTGAGCCGGTCGCGGACGGAGGATTCGCCGGGGCGGCGACTCGCGACGTCGGACGGAGTGACGGTGACGCCGAGGTAGTAGCGGTGCCGGGTCGTGTCCGCCAACTCCGCCGGTCGCCGGTCGCGGTACTCCCGCAGGAGCGCGGCGAAGGCGTCATTGCTCGTCACATCGGGATCCGCCTGCCGGTCGGCGAGGCGGTCGACGAGACGGTCCGCCGGGAACGCGCGGGTCGTCGTATGGACCGTCAGCGGGAACTCGAGGTCGTTGTTCGCGAACCGCGCGGCAGTCGTCTGGAGGCGTTCCCAGTCGCCCGACATCGCGAAGTCCATGTTGCCCGGTGTGACCGCGATGAACGCTTCGAGGGCGCCGTCCTCCCGTTCGATGACGCCCGTCCCGGGCCACGCTCGCGCGACGGTCGTGAGGTCCTGCGTCCGCTCGTCGGGGATGAACGGCGTGTACGGGACCGATTCACCGTCCGTACCGGAGTGGTCGGCCCCGGCCGGCTGCGAGAGCGTGTACCGCGGGCGGCACAGGAGATACCGACCCACGTCCCGAAGCCACGCCGAGGCGGTCAGATGACGCGGGGCGGCGTACACCGCCGCGACACCGACCACGAGGCCGACCAGCGCGAGCGGGACGACCAGCGGGTCGAACAGCACGCTTCCAGTCAACAATCCCGCGACGGGAAAGCCGACGAGAACGCCGAAATCGCCCTCACGAAGGTTCACCAGCGGGATCCGGTGTGCTTCCCCCAGTTGGGTCATGATACGACGGTCGGCTGCGGTGGAGTCGGAACTCATCGATCACTCGTGTCCCGGATCGTTTTCTCGACGACGGTAGGCCGGGATCCCACCGTCGCCGGACCGGTCGGTCGTGACGTTGTCCTGGGTTGTCGTCGATGCACCGTGCTGTGATGATCCGCCGTCCATGACGCGCTGCACGGCCGCGTACATCATGCCGGCACGCGGCCCGTAGCGGGCGGTCGTCGCCGCGGCCCCGCCCCCGACGGCCGCACCCATCCCGGCGACCGCCCCGAGCGTCGCGGCGGTCCGACTGGTCCGTGCGAGCGCACCCGTGACGAGCGGCGCGGCGTATCGGAACGTCTTCCACGTGACGTACAGCCCCACCACGGGCAACGAGATCGCGACGACATAGCCGAACAGCGGCCGGGTCGGAGAGACGACGGGCTCGCCGCCGAACAACAGTCCGTAGCCACGGAACAGGACGGCGGCCGGGATCGGCAGAACCACAAGCGGGATGAACTGTCGGCAGAAGCGGGCGGCGATCCTCGAGACGACCGGGAGGTTCCCAAACGCGAACGCGAGACCGATCGGCATCCCGTACAGGTAGACGTACAGGAGAACCTCCCGGAGGAAGAAGATCGATTTCAGAGTGGACAAGGAGATAGCGGCGACGGTGGTGAGTACGAGCGTCATCACCGGATTGAGTGCAGCATCAGGTAGAAGTTTCGCTACTGCAGTACCGACTTGGCTGATGTCTGGAATCAACCCGATTGTGAGCGCCTGTACCATGTAGAGAGCCAAAACGGCGATCCAATACCAAGAAACGATCAAGATACCCCCTGTCCATGCGCTTCTCCGAGTTCGGCGATCCGTTTTGGGAGAGCCGAGATTGAATATTCGTGCGAAGTGGCGACCCTGAATCGAGAGGAATAGTATGACAAGAGACACGATCAGAACTTCTCCAGTAACGACGGTTTGGTAAATACTGTACCAAGGGGCTTCTCCAGTATCGGGTGAACAAAGAACAACGTTCAGACCGGTCCCATCAGGAAGTGGAGTTGCGAACAGGTCTGTCGTTATTGTTTGATAACCGCGCAACAGTTGTTCTCGAAACCATGCGATGATTTGGCCAAGAATATCTTTGAACCACTCAACTCCATAATCAGAAAGGGGGAGATTCGCCATGCTCAATTCACCTCCCCCTCAACGGTGATCTCGCAGTCGTCGTCAGATGTCGGACGATACGACAGTTCGTATCTCGTTTCGAAAATGACGCTACGTGCAGTATCTTCGATTTTAACCGTTGCCACGCTATCACCGGGCATCGAAGAACAGGTTTCTTGCTCACCTGCGAACGAGAAGGGTAGAGTACTCGAGAATAGACGGGCAGTAGCGTTTGGCTCAATCAGTACCTGTTCAACTTCACCGGCACCCGTTCCGGTATCGAAGATCCCGCTCGTTTCTGCTGATTCAAGAACCTCTTCGGTTTCATTTGGGATGTCGCCGAGGAAGGCGAGGTTCTGGACAGCTGTAGGGCCTGATCCGATGTTCCGAACAAGTACTGTAGCCGCAAACGGTTCGAAGTTACCTAAGGAATCGGGCATCACGTCAGGATTGTTCGCGCCGACGCCCAGTTCCTCGATGACGAGATCCGGCTCCAGCGTGATCGACGCGCCTGAACCTCCCTCGGTCGTCACCTCGTAGGTCCCGGGCACGTACCGGACACCCAGTTCGACGGTAAGCCGTGTTTCCCCCGTGACAACCGACAGCGACCGCACGCGGGAGCCGTCCGGCGCGATCACGTTCACCTGCTCCACCTCGCTGTCCTCCCGGAGTTCGATTACGAGTTCCGTGCCGCGCATCGCGAGTTGCTCGAACGGGTCGTCAGGATCCGTCGCCTCGCCGGCCGAATTCGCTCCCGTCTCCGAGGACGAGTCAGTTTCATGTTGACTACACCCCGCGAGGGCGACGAGCGTACTCCCGGCGACGGCGAGCAGGCGTCGTCACGGCACTCGGTCAGTCATGGACCCACCTCCCCGAACCGGAACAGCCGTCCGAGTCGCCGCCCCGCATACACTGCGAGCGCGAACGGGAGCGCCCACTGGAGCGTCCGTCCGAAGAGCCGTAGCCACCCTGCCGGCGTCGCCAGCGGATGCCAGCGAGCGGTCGCACTCGTACCGACGTACGCCGGGTGGTGTGCCACCCACGAGCCGGGCACATACTCCACCGTGTACACACCGGGCTCGGAGACGGTCACCGTGGCGACGCCAGAGACGTTCGTCCGCACCCGCTCGCCCGCCACGGCGACGTAGCCCTCACGGGTGGCGGTCGACGGGATCTCGAACGGTGCCTCGGACCGGCGGAGGGCGATCGGCTCGCCGGTGGGGGCGTCGGTCAACGCGATGCGCAGCGTCGCTCCGGTATCATCCTGGTCGACGACCTCCACGGTCAAATCGCTGCGGCGGAGCTGTCGCGTCGGGCCGGTTTCGTCGATCGGCACGTCGACGCCGCGAACGATCCCGACCGCCTCGACAGCCTCGTCATGGGCCAGCACGGTGCGGACGGCCAAGCCGTACGACGCCGTGTACTCGCGTTCGACCACGTCGACGGAGACGGTATCGGGAAGCGACGCCGCCGGCGACCGGCGATCGCGCCCCCAGACAGCGGTGATCCGAGGAGTGCGGCCGGTCGGCTCGCTCCGAGGGCCGAGCCGGGACGGATACGCGTGGACCGCGACCGGCAGGGCCGGGGATTCGATCTCCCGAGTGCCGGTCCGATTCGACCGTTCGAGCGTGTCCCACCGGACGTCGCGGGCGGTGTAGAAGCGCCAGACGCCGCGTACCTGCCGGTCACCCTCGGTGCCGAACCGGAGGCCGAGCCACGGCGCTGAGTGGAACGCTGCGAGGAGGCGGTCCCCCTCGGGCCTTCGGCCGCGGACGAGAGCGACCTCAGGGGTGTACGGTTCGATCGCCCGTCGGTCGCGAACCGTTACCGTCTCCGAAACGGTGCGCGTCTCGGGCGTCGTCGCTATCGTCGGATCCTCGGCAGTCTCGTTCGAGGGGTGTCGTCCGTTCCTGTCCGTCCGCGGCTGGTCGACCCGAAACTCCGCACGGATCGTCGCGACGAGGACAAGGGAGTCGACATCGTCAATGAGCGTGTAGTTGATCGCCGGCAGCGCGGTCCCATCCGTCCGCGCGAGCGTGGTTCCGTCGCCCGTCTCCAGGCGAACCGACTCGATCCGACTGCTGGCCAGCGTGTAATCGACCGTCGTGTTATTCGCCGACTCCGCGCTGGGAACGACAATCCGATAATCCACTAGTCCCCGCACCGTCCCGTTCGGGGCGACGTACTCGGTCGTCTCGCCCGGAGTCCGGTGGGCAGTCGTGGACGGGGTGATCGCGAACAGCGTCGCATGGGCGTCCCGAATGTACCGGCCATCGGTGAGGGTCGCGTGGGGTGGGTACACTGATACGTTCACGTCGCCCGGCGTGGCGTCGCGATGGTCAGCCCGTGTCCAGCGAGCCGCGGTATCGGGCGGGCGGCGGAACGTAATGTCGCTGGCGTTGGCGAGTTGTTCGCCGGCAGAGCGCGAGTCGTTGGAGCGCCGCTCGAAGGCGGCGTTCGTGACGTAGCCGGAGTCGTTGTCTCGGCTCCACAGCGACGCCGCCTCCGCCTCCGTCAGCCCGTGTGTCTCCTCCTGGGGAGACGGTGGGCGCCCGGCGGCGACGGCGACGAGGCTCCCGACGAGCATGACGATGAGGGCCGCAACCGACAGCGAGGTTCGTCGTCGCATCGGTCAGAAGGGGATGAGATCGACGCACTCGGCGATCGGGAGCTCCATCGCGGTGCCGGCGACGGTGAACAGCGGCCCGAGCACGACCAGCGTAAGCGCCGACCGGCCGGCGCCGCGCTTGTGCTGTTTGATCTTCGCTTTCTGCTCGCGACCGAGGGTGAACATCTCCATGAGAGCGTCCGCCTGCCAGACCACGAGCAGCCCCATGATCCCCAGCCCGGTGGTGATCTGCACGAATCCCTCGATCATGTTGGCGAGCGTGTCCGATTCGTTCGTACACACGGGGTTCGTCGTGTCGTCCTGTGCGGCGACCGTCCCAGTGGCTGCCGCCACGAGGAGCACGAGACAGAGGCTCACTCGACACACCGCGCCGAAGGCTGGTGTCACGATCCGTCGATCCGGGCTTCCGCCGTCGGTCACGACCCGACCATCCCCGTTGGGCCCGTTATTGGCGGCACTCATCCCGCCGAACGGACCCCATTCACGTCGACGTGGCATTGCCCGTATTCGTCCAGCGACGAGGAAGTACTCACGGCGTCCCACACTGTGGAGATCTGTGAACGTTCTCTTCCGAAGATATTTATCCGATCCGACGGTGAAAACAATCGATCAGCCTATGAACGAACCCTGGGGGGTCGTTCGAGAGCTGTCCGTCTCCCAAACGGACCCGGATCGAGTCGACGTACTGTCGGTCCTCGAGTCAATGGGTGGTGGCGCAACCCCGACTGAATTGGCGGAGGGATGTGACGTGAGCCGGAAGGCGATCTACCGACGGATCAGGGAGTTCCGAGAGATCGGGTTCGCGATCGATGGCTCCGACGGCGAAGTTCGAATGACTCGCTCCGCGGTGAAAGCGATCGGAGCATACCGGTGTGTCGCGGCACAGACGGACCCGGCGGCGATCGCGTATCTCACGAACTCAGAGTCCAGACGGGACCTCCTGCGCACCCTTGTGGCCACGTCGGCCGACAAGGCGGAATTAGCCGCCGATGAGCAGCTCCCCTCGCGCTCCACCGTGCATCGGACACTCGATCGGCTGGACGATCTTGAGTGGGTTGACCGAACGACCGACGGCCGGTTCACCGCAACCTCCCGAGCCGTCGTGGACTTGGAGCGGATCGACTGGCTCGTGGAGGCGATCCGGCAGGCGATCGCGAAGGCGCCGGCACTCCGACGAATGAGCTACTGGGTCGATCCGCCGTTGCACGCGCTTGCCGGTGGCGATCTCGTCGTCGAAACGCCCACAGACCCCAACGCGCTGTTGAGCGCCGCGGTCGATGCGGCCGACCTCCGGACAGAGGGCCTCAGCCACGTCCGGTCGATCACCCCGGTGTTCGATCCTGTCATGCTCGACCTGTTCGGGAACTATATCGACCGAGACACCACCCAACAGATCGTCTTCGACAGGCGAACGTACCGCCAACTCACACGGCCGGGTCGGATCCACTACCTCGCTGGCGCGGTGTTGGCACCGAACGTTGAGGTGCGGATCCATCCGGAACCGCTGTACACCGGACTCGCGATCTACAATCGGGAGACGGTGATGGTCGGCGGGTCGACGCGCCACACCACGGACGCGGCGGTAGTTGGAGCGGGGGCAGCGCTTCGGCGGTGGGCGGACACGACGTTCGAGAACATTTGGGCGGACAGCCAGCGACCCGCCGGACGGATCCGCGGGTGGCTCGACCGAGCAGTGTCGTCTCCCCTCGGGTAGTGTCAACTGTCCGTTCAATCGGTTGAATCGCGAAAATCAGCGCGACAGGTCCTCATCCACGACGCGTTCACGGTCGACGAAGCGGGACTCGAACCGCGGGCTGTAGTGGAACACCGGGTCACCGTCGGGGGCGTCAAGTCCGACCGTCTCGAACAGCGAATTGGTCCGCACGGTTGCGTCGACGGGGGCGAGTTGCCACGGATCCCGCTCGACGCTTCCGATCACCATCGCTCCCGCGTCCTCGTCCGGTGTGAAGTACGTATGCCGCTCGACGAGGAACTCGGCGAGCGAGCCGGCGTCCGCGGGAGCTGGCTGACCGGTCGGCCGGTAGATCACGTCATAGCGACCGCGACCCGCTGACTTCGACCGCGCACATCGGAGGACGGTCCGGTCGCCGCGGCGGTCGAAGTCGATCGAGGCGTGCGTGAACGGAAGGCCGAACGAGCGATCCCCGACCAGCGTGCCGAGCCGCTGGCTCGTGTTACACGAGAAGAAGTGTACCCCCGGATCGTCGTCGTACCGCACGTAGGTTCGCAGGTCGACCTCGCCGAACTCAGGGAACTGCGACATCGGGACGGCGTCGAGTCCCGCGTCGGTCACTTCGTGGGCGAGGATCGTGACCCAGCCCGTGCCGTCGTACGTGTCGATCGTGAGTGGGTCCGGGACGGTCGCTTCGAGTCGGGTCGTTGGGACCGGCCAACTCGCGAAGAGCACGTCCTCCCCCACCAGTCGGAGCGTCGGTGCCATGAGATACAATTTCATACGACTGGAGGCGATAAAAAGCAGTGGCTCCTCGACTGACGGAGGTAGCTGACGATTCTCCGCCCAGAGTATCGGTTGGTGGATCGCGCTGTTACTTCACATCGACCGAGCTGGTCGCCGTGATCGGCGTTCCACCCGTCGTTCGCCCGGCGAGCTTCGCGACCGTATCGCCCGGTTCGAAGCCGGTCGCGTCTGTCTCGAAGTGGACGAGGAGGTCGCCGCCCCCATCGCCGGAGCCGTTCACGACCGTGCTCTTGACCGGGGTCGCCCCGCCACAGCCGTTCACGGTCGCTCTCGAGCCGAACCGAAGCGTGTCCACGTCGATGTCTGTGGCCGGGTCGATCGATTCGGTGGCCGGAATCCGGACGGGGATCCGACCGTTGGACCCGCTGTTGATCGTCGGTGCTTTCGAACCCTTGTTCGCTCCGCGAATCTGGAACTCGAACTCCGGTGGGCGGTGGATATTGAGATAGGTGAATTGGTTGTAGATGCCACCCTGATTGTTCACCCAACCGGCCCAATCCTCAAGCAGCGGCTGATAGAGGCGCTCGTACTCAAACACCATATACGGACTGTCCTCATAGATCCGGCTCAGTGCGGCCTTCACAGCCTCCGTGCGCTCGGACTGGTCGAGTGTCGTCTCGGCGTCGCGAATGAGGTCGTCCGCGCCGCGGTATCCGGTTGGGTTCCCATACCCATCCCCGGCGATTTGATTGAGGTAGCCAAGTGTTGGCTCAAGGTTTGTCCATCCGATCGTGTACGTATCGAACGCTTGCTCAGAAAAGACCTGATCAATCAGCTGTCCGAACCCCCGTTCGGAAACCTCAGCTGGAACCCCCACCAACTCCATGTTCCGGATCCAGCGATCGATCCCTTCGGCCTGCTTCGGGTTGAACCGGGGTAACGTCGTGAGAACGGTGAGCGCACCCTGGTCGCCCGTGCCGTCATTGTCCGTGTGTGCGGCGCCAAACGGCTCCCCGTTCACGCGCAGACGCATCCCGTCGGCGGTCTCCTCGAACGAGTAGTCGTGCTGCGCCGCAGCGTTGTCGGTGAGGAACGCCCGCGCGGCCTCGACATCGAAGTCCCCCTGTGAATCCCTGAACAGCGTGAACTGCTCGGCGGCGGAGGCATCGGGTTCGGCCGGCCGATACTCCGAGAACGGCAACGGTGCGAGGTAGTCCCCGGCGACTGCGTCCGTGCCGCTGTGGACCTCGTTGATGTAGTACTCGTCGTCCCACAGTTTGTGTAGGAACTGTCTGAACACTTTATCGTCGAACGGGACCCGCCGCGTGTTGAACCCGGCCAGCTGGAACCCGTCCTCCTCGCTTTCGACGACGTTCACCTCACAGTTGTTCGACCGGTACCTGTCGGCCTCGTCGTAGCTCAACGATGTGTTTATCGCGTCGACCTCTCCCTCGAGTAGGGCGGTTTTGACCGCGGATTTCGAGTCGTACTGGCGGATCTCCAACGCGTCGACGTAGGGCGGATTGTCGGCGAGGAAATCCACATCGGCCGGCATCGGATACGTCTCGTCGGCATCCGCTCGCGGTTCCAGTCGGACCCACGTCTTCGCGTCTGCGTCGAACGATGCGACAGTGAACGCACCCGTTCCGATGGGGCCGCCCTCCGCCAATGGGTCCCGTTGTGCCGGGTCAGCGACGCCGCTCCAGATATGCTCGGGCAGGACCGCGACACGGAGGAGCGACTGCCGCCACGTCGCGATCGGCTCGGTCAACTCGATCCGGAACTCGTAGGTCCCCGTCTGCTCGACACCGTCGATATACTTGCTGTTTCCGCGAGAGATGACATTTTGGGTGTCGGTCGTTTGCAGGTACTCGTAGGTGAACACAGGGTCGGCCGCGGTGAACGCCTCCCCATCGTGCCACGTTACGTCGTCACGGACCGTCACTTCGATCGCCGGCGCCTCCCCCTCGTCGACGAGTTCCCAGTCCGTGAACAGCCACGGTTGAACCGCACTCGAATCGGGATCGAGTACGACACCCTGGTCGTACACTTGCCGAACGAGGAGGCCGTTGAGCGCGGTGTTCTCGTTGAACGGTGACACGCCGGCTGTGGTCCCGCCCCAACCGATCGTGAACGTGCCTCCGTCACGGGGGGAGAGGTCAGAACCGGCCTGCTGGCCCGTCGTCAGGTCGGGGATCGTTGCAGCCCCGGCCGCCGTTCCCAACGCGGTGAGCAATGTTCTTCGGTCGATCGGTGAAGACATATCGCTCATAAATGGAATCCAACCGATCGTACCAGTATTGAATCATAAAAATTGGGGATCAACTCACGTCCATCACTCCTGAACGTTCTATAGGTGTGAACGGGAACACTGGTCGGCTTCCGCGGAATAAACTAACTCAGGAATTACTCCGACAGTGTTGTGAAACCGATCACTCGAGGGCGTTCCGGTGCTTGCGGAGCGTCACGGGTGTCACGTCCGCAGCCGTCGCCAACTCCGCTTGACTGAACCGATCGCGGACATTCAACTCTCGCGCTGCGACGAGGATCGCCCCGCCGGCGATCCCCGACGGGTTCGCGCTGGTCTCGACCACAGACGGGGACGCGTGGAGGATGTCACGGGCTCGGCGTTCAACCGCTCGTGGGAGGTCCAGCGCCGACACGAGCTTCGGGAGGAACGTCGCCGGCTCACGCGGCGGCACCGGCAACCCCAGTTCCCGGTTGAGAACGGTGTAGGCGTTGCTCACCCGCGAGCGTCCCCCTGCGCGACGCGGTTCACGTCGCCCCGTGTCTCGGGGCGGCCGTTGCACCGGCACGCCGCGTACAGGGCCGCGGCGCTCATCGCCTCGATCGATCGACCCACGAGGAGACCGTCCTCCTGGGCGGAGCTGAACAGCCGACACGCCTGATCCCGGATCGATCTCCCGAGTCCGAGCGCGCCGACCATCCGACGGATCTGTGAGAGGCCGTACGCCTGGTTTCGCTCGGCTTTCGACGCCGTGTTCGCTCGACGATGCTCGCGTCGGAGTCGGGCAAATCGGCGTCGCGTCTCCCCGTCGAGCGGCCGGCCGTGGGCGTCACGCTTCCGGCCGATCTCCGTCGAAAGGCCACGATCGTGTCGCGCCGGCGTCCGCGGGGCGCCGGTCCGAGCTCGCGCGGTCTCGGCGTCGTCATCGTTGAACGTTCGCCACTCCGCTCCGGGATCGACCTGTTCGTCGGCAAGTACGAGCCCACAGTCGTCACATACCACCTCCGCGAGGTTCATCGTTACCCGCCCGCCACAGTCGGGACAGGTATTCGCGGTCGTCTGTCGGGTCGATTCGTCGAACCGTCGGTCGTACACAGCGTCTCCGTGCATCGTCGGTCACGAGGCACGCCTTCCGGCGCCCCTCGCCCGTCCCGGGGCCCAGAAACACCCCCGGCTGCGCTCACCCGTTTCCCGATAGGGGCTTGCGACCGCGGCGAACGCACTCGAAACAGGGCAGGTCCCCTAGGTCCGCGCAGTCACACCAGTCAGGCCCGTCGGCCGACTCGCTGGTTTCCGTCTCTTGACCCAGCGACTCCGTTGACTCCGACTCCGAAGCATCCTGCACACCACCGTCGACGACGGGGTGTGCTGCCGCCGCCTCACGGACCGGCGTGTGGATGGCGACTGCGAGTCGGTGTTTGCACGCCGGGTTGTAGTGCTCGTCCGCAGGGCACTCACACGCAATCGGGAGGTCACCGTCTATCGTGACGACGTAGCTATGCTCGCTCGGCTCCGCATAGCTGTGATTCGTCACGCGAACGCCATCCGGAGTGAGCGAGAACGTGAACGGTTCCGTTTCGGCGCGACGGCGGGCGCCGGTCGAGACGTCGAGTCGGTCGAGAACGTGGCTCGAATCCATGGTGGGCAGGCACGCGAGTGCGCGCCACCCGTGGCGGCGCACACAAACTACTCTGCGAGTCACGGGGACCACGCCGACGGTCATATAGATGGAAATGGCGGCTCCAACGAGCGAGCCGCAGTAGTGGCAATCCCGGGTCGGGGAGGCGAGCCCGGTTTGGCGTGGTAACAGCTGAAGGCGGCTACACCCGCGAGCACAGATCGACACGATACTGTTGGCCACATGCTACCTGCGGTGGGGCCAGTCGGACCCGTGACTCGCCGGCGTCATCCGAGTCGGACCGAGAGGGAAAACCCAGTCGTCGCTCGCGCCGGGAGGGTACTGTGGCCGCCGCTACGACCACCACGCTGCCAAGACGCGAAGCCAGTTCTCGCGGGCGATCGCTCGGACGTCGTTTTCACTATACCCCCGCTCGCGGAGCGCGTCCAGAAGCGGGGGCACGCCGGTCACGTCGCCGATGGAGTTCGGAACGCCGGCGCCGTCGAAATCCGACCCGAGGGCGACGTGGTCGATACCCGCCACATCGACGATGTGGTCGATATGGGCAACCAGCGTCGATAGCGGCGTTTCAGGGTCGTCCTCACCGTCCGGGCGGAGCGTACTCGTAGCAAACGAGAGCCCGACGACCCCGTTCGAGTCGGCGATCGCCCGCAACTGGTCGTCGGTGAGGGTACGTGCGGACGGACAGACCGCGTGAGCGGCGGCGTGGCTCACGACCAACGGGGCATCAGTGAGTGCGTGCACGTCCTCGAATCCCGCCTGGTTCAGGTGCGCACAGTCGACGACGATGCCCCGGTTCTCGCAGGCGCGCACGAGGGCCCGCCCTGCGTCGGTGAGCCCGTCGCCGATGTCGGGCGTGGCGGGGTAGCGAAACGGGACGCCCTCACCGAAGGCGTTCGGCCGCGACCAGACGAGGCCGATCGACCGGACGCCCGCAGCATAGAGGAACTCGAGGTTCGACAGATCCGGTGCGACGGCCGCAGCACCCTCCAAGTGTGGCACTGCAGCCACTGCCCCGCTGTCGAGACAGTCCTGAATGTCGGTGACGGAGCGTGCCACTCGAAAGCCCCCGTCGGCCCGCTCTCGCGCCTGTCGTTCGAGACGATACAGTCGTTCGAGCATCTCGTAGGTGACGCGTTTCGCCCGGGTGTGGTCAACCGGGTCGGCGAGAGGGATCTCGTAGCCGTCAGCCGTTTGCCGCCGATCGTACGCGCCGTCGGACGCCCCTTCGTTGGGGACGAAGACGGCGAACAGGCTGCCGCCGTACTCGGCGGCGTGTGCCCGCGGCAGATCAATGTGGCCGGCGTCGCTTCGCTCGAAGAACGACTGCCCGCCACCACGCTCGTCGACGTGTAACTCCAGAAGCGTATCGTTGTGGCCGTCGAAAACGCGCATACTGCGGCGACGCGCGGTCAGCTGTTAGGCGTTGTGGCGACGACCCCCTCGGAGGACCGTCACCAGCTGTTTACTTCCCTGTGCACGGCATCGAGTCTATCCGACTAGCCCGAGGGTGGGACCGGCCTCCATGGACTGCACGTCGCACGTCAGCCGACCGAGACCTCCGGAGCCGTCAGCAGACCCCGATCACCCGATATCGCCGAATCGCAGGTCGTGCCTGCCGTCGGTTATCTCGACCAGTTCGCTGTGGAGGAACTGGTTCGCCATCGCCTCGCCGATCCGCTCTCGGTCGATCATCGCTCCCAGCGCTCGCTTCAGGCCTGCGAACTGCCCGCAAAGATAGTCGTCACCGGCTGGCTCGCCGTCACACCAGCGAACGGTCCGAACGGCGCCGTAGCCCAGCGTCGGGGCGTCGTCGATACGGTCGCTCTCGTACTGCAGCCCGAACCACAGCGTGCGGTACGCCGTCACCTCGAACCTCGAGTCGACGACGTACAGCGCCTCGTGGTGGAGGTAATCGAGGAGATCAGTCAAGACGGTTGCGAGGGTGACGCCCGTCTCCAGCGGCAGAACATCAACCTGCGTGTCCTGACCGCGGCCGTACTCGTCGGCGACCGTCTCCGGATCGACGCCGTCGGTGAGCGCTTCGTGCATCCGGCGTGCTCGACCCGACGAGTCGTCGGCTCCGTACGGTGTCCGCGGGGTGAGGGCGTGTTTCAGACGAAGGCCGTTCGCACCCCAGTGCGAGTAGTGGATGTTGTACGTGCTATCCGCCCGTTCGTACGCAACGAGTGCTCGGTGTCCCATGGAATCCGAGGGACGACTGGTACGCCCCTCGCCCGTCACGGGGCACACAAACCCGCAGATCTCGCGGTACGGATCGGTATCGATACCTACCTTTCATCATGGATAGCCTGAAATTCCATACCAGGTGTGGCGCCCCCGGCTGACAGTCGGTCACCGGTCGGCACCGAGCGATCACGTATCGTGAGGGCTGTCGCGACAGGGGTACGCCTCATCGATTGCGGTGTGAATCGTTTCCGCGGTTGAGCTGATCCGTTCCAACCGCTCGCGGATCACCGTCGTGTCGTCGCCGGCCCACGAGGCCAGATAGAACGCCGACCCGCTCGCATCCACCCCGCACGCTCGTGCGACCACGTACGCGACCGCCTCGGCCTCCACCTCCCGCTTCGCCCGTTCGGTCTCGTCGTCGACGCCGACATGCAACTGGGCGTGTGCGTACTCGTGGACGAGTGTTCGCGCGAGGTCCGCCCGGTTCGATCGGTCTCGCACCTCGATCACCGGCGTCTCACCGGGTCCACGCGCCGGCCGACAGATCCCGTTCGCGTCCCCGTGCTCCCACGCACCGTCGGCGACGATCTCGACCGACGCCCCGAGTTGTGAGGCGGCGTCGATTAGGCGCTCGACGAGGTCGCCCGCCTCACCGGTCGCTTCGTGATCCAGCTCCGGCAGCGGCTCGCCCTCCGTCTGTGAGATGTCGAACACGGGCACCGGCCGGAACCCGACCACCCCCTCGTCCCACTCCTCGGGCGGCGTCGCGTCGTACTCGCAGTCGCTGTCTGCGTGGTACGACGGCGCGTTCTCACATTCGGGACACCGCGTCGTGATGATCGGCGCCCAGATCCAGATCGCCGATGCTCCCTCCTGCACCTGCCGGTCGAACTCCTCCTGCCACGCCCGATACCCCGCAACCCGCCTCGCGTCGGGCTGTTGTTGCGTGATCAGCATCGTGTTTCGTGCCGAGTAGTCGTGGAACCGACTCTGGACGTCGAGCCACGCCTGGAACGCCTCACTCGCCCGTGCGTCCTCGGTCGCGGTCACGAGGTCGTCGATCCACTGGTCGATCGCGCTGTGCATCTCGTCGCGTCTGGAGTCGGTCTCGTCGAAGGAGACCGTGGGATCACTCGAAGCCATCATCGAATCCGGGACCCGTCGAGATTCGTCGGGACGCGCCCCGCCCGCCAGGGCGCAAACAAACTCGCTGATGGCCGAGCACCTCGAACAAGAGCCGAGCGAAACCGACTGGTCTGTCACCGAGTGCTACACAGGCGACGACGGCCGTCTCCGACGACGTGAGCGTCCCGGCTTCGGACGCGGGATACAGAATCTCCGATCTGCCCTGTTCTCATACGTCATCTGCACCAGCCTATCGAGCTCGTTTCGAAGTTCGATCGTTGTTGTGGGGGTCGTCTCATCCCTCACAGACGAACAGAGAGGGAAACGAGGATACTGTCGTTCCTCCGACATCAAAAGGATTGGAGTGAGCAATTCGCAACAGCATCCCATCAGTACCCTTGGAGTAGAAGTAGTAAAAAGAGAATTTCAACCGTGTCGCTGAGTCAGTATGTGACAACCCCTAATCCGTCGACCCCTTGGAAATCGGAATCATTCGAAATGACCGGTTCATCGAGGAGGAGTCCATGAGCAGCGACGACGGAATCCGCCCCGTCGAGCTGTGCTGCTGAATCGGACGTGATGTGATGTCCATTCAGCTCGCCCGCTCGCCGAGCTACCTGAGATGTCAACTCCAACGTTGATCGACTCGTACTAAGTCGCTCGTAGAGCATCCGCAGCTGCTCGGCCGTGTCGGTATCAGCTGCGTTCCCGATTCCAGTATACGCCTCCCAGACGACAGCAGTCGGGATTCGGATCGGGATTCCGTCTTCTTCAAGCTCTGCTGCCTTCGCTCTCGCATCTTCGTCCCGATCGACGAGCGCTCCGAGAGACTGTGTATCGAGAATCATTCGTGCGTGGGCGGCGTCGCGCCCACGGCCCCATCTGTCGCTTCTTCGACGCTGAAATCCAAATCAAGTTCGGCAGCGTCATCAGCAAAGTCCGTAAGAGAGTAGCCGCCGACGAGCCGATCCAATGTCTCTGAGAGCGTTTCTCCGTCCTTATTCTCGCTCTGCACCCGTGCTTAGAGGTCCTCGCTGATCCGGATTTGTTTCGTTCCCATACAGACTCGTTGACGCCGTTGACAGTTCAGCCTACCGCCGCGTGTTGGACGTCAGGATCGAGCCTCGATGCTTCCCGTGGTTTAGTCGGAGACTCTCACTCGACCATCGGCCTGAGAGGGTCGTGGCTGCGCGCACAGCGACCGCAGGGAGCGAGCACGGAGCGGTGGGTGGGGCGGCGGGGTTTGGGCGGTCTGGCACAAAATAAAAAAAGAGGAGGCGCCGCCCCAGTTACTTCCACCAACGGCCGCGCTCGGGAAAGTGGACCGACGTCGACCGCGTCACAGCCAGCGAGACGCGTCCCTCGTACCAGTTCCGCGCCGCACCGCGGAGACACACCCGTTCGCCCTCGTGCATCCACGGAGCGTTCGACTTCTTCCAGACCGTCACCCGGGTTGTCCCGCTCTCGTCGGCGACGAGTCCGACCTGCGCGATACTCGGATGCGACGGCTCCCACAGCGTCTCGACACGGCCTGCAATGCTCACTTCGTGTCGTGACACCTCCTCCAGTTCGTCGATCGGGATGACCGTTCCTGGCCGCCGTCGCTCGGCCTCTGTCACGGCTACGCTCGCGCTGAGGACGCCCTTTCCTTGTTGAACCTTCTCAGCCAGTCGCCGACTCACGGCCGCCCGTGTCCCGCTCTCGCGCACGTCTCGGGCGATCCGCTTGGCTTGCTCGTTCACTGCCGCCAGCTCCTCACGACCCAGCGTTTCCCGTGGGTCGCGTCCCGGCTCGAACGCCGGCTCCACGCTCGCCGCTCGCTCCCGGAACTCACGGGCCGACTCTGCCGCCCGCTCACGTGTACACACCCGACTGCCCTGCTCGCGCAGCGAGGACTGCGTCCGCCGCCGCTCGCGCGTTCGCTCCTTCTCCGCCTCACGGGCCTCCCACTTCTCCTGGGCTTCCAGCGTCATCCCGTACGGGTGATCCAGCTCGTCCGTGTCGGCGACCTTCTCGATCGCCTCCGAATCGACCTTCGCCTGCGTCCGCAACTCGACTGTCGCCCGCAGCTCCGGCTCGTCGTCCGCGACATCTTGGTTACCGCTCGATACTGCCGAATCCTTTTCATCGAAGACACGATTACGTTCCATTGCAGACCTCGAAGGCGCTCGCGACGCGCCCGACATCCCGCGCCCCAACGCGGGATTTCCTCACGGACCACGCCGACCAGTCACGACTGCGCGCTCTCGCTCGCGCCTTCGCGAGCGCCCTGTGGGCGCGAGCGAGAGCGCGCCCGCGACGGTGACCCCAACCAGCGCCGCGCGGCGTCTCACCGAGCGAAGCGAGGTGAGAGTCGGGACACGAACGGAGTGAGTGTCCCGAACAGCCGCCCGGTGCGAGCGCCCAGCGGAGTATGCGTCGGGGGTGAGCGACAGCGAGCCCCCGGCGGATACCCGCTGGCGCCGAGGGCACATGCACTTCAGCCCGGAATGGCGCGACTTCAGGGAGCGCCACACGCCCGGAATGGTCGGTCGCGAGCGACGCGGAGGGCGGCAGCGGCGAGCGGGGCGAGCCGAAAACGTGTCATTGGTCACAAACCGAACCGCTTTGCGTCGGCCGTCGGCAGACCAACGCATGTCGACGGCACCATGGCGGTACATCGGCGTGGACTGGGACTCTGGAGCGTGGGTCGCAGTCGGCTATCCGACGGATGGAGAGCCCGCCATCGAGATCTTCGATACGATCGACGAGCTGTGGCAGGAACACGGCGATAGCGCCAACCGGATCGTCGTCGACATCCCGATCGGTCTGTGCGGGTCACTTGACGACCCAGGCGACTGTCTCAAACATGACGAGACTCTCTCCCGACGGTGTGATCGCCTCGCTCGCAAGGTGATCGGTCCCCGCTCGTCGTCGGTGTTCCCGGCCCCCTGCAGCGCGGCCGTCAACGCAGCGAGCAATAACGCGGCAACCTACAGCGAGATCAACGAGACGAACCGAGAGCACACGGGAAAGGGCCTCACGCAACAGGCTGCAAGCATTGCGGATGGAATCCGTCAGGTCGATGCGTTGCTGGAGACGACGGCCGCAGACGAGACGGTCGTCGAGGGGCATCCAGAAGTCTGCTTCAGAGCGTTCGCCGACGAGGACCTCCAGTTCAACAAGTCGACCGTCCAAGGAATGGTTACGCGATTGGATGCGATGGCGGCGAGTACCGAGTACGAACCAGGTAGTTGGCGGGACTTAGCCCGCCAGCTCGATGGGAACCCTGGTATCGGGACCGACGACCTAATCGACGCTCTCGGACTGGCGCTAACAGCCCGCGCCGGTCCTGATGAAATTCAAACGCTCCCGAACACCGAGTCGCTCCCGACCGACACGCGAGGGCGACCGATGCGGATAGTTTATCGCCGGTCAGAGCCGTTCGCGGTCGAGCTGTCCGCGAACTGAACAGCATGATCCTCGGGGTCGCGCGTCCAGTGGGTCGCCGGCCCGTCCGGGCTACACTCGCCACACAGTTGGATCACGCCGTCCAGACGGCCGACCTCAACGCGGAACGAGGTGAGGGCCGCCGCGGTATCGAGGCCGAGCCCACAGCCGTCACATGCGACCAGGTCGGCCCGTTGTGCCGTCCGCTCGCGGACCGCACAGTCGACGCAGATCGGATGCGTCACGAGGTCGTCGACGCCCCACGTGTGGGCGTCCCCGACATCAACCCCGGGCCCGGCGTCACAGAAGGCACAGCCGGTCACGGTGCGTCTCATTCGTCCACCCCGCCGCCGGTTCGTGCCGTCGCCCAGCCACGGTGAAACGCTGCCAACTGGCGCCGCGACCGGAACGCAACGCCCGACAGATTGTGGACGAATACCCGCGGGTCGGAACGTGCCGTGACGACGTCGGCGGCGATGAGATCGTCGACGAGCTCCCGAGCAAACGCCGCGGTCACGTCGGCCGTCTCGACCCGGTCGGCATCCCGGTCCCGGGCGAGCTGTTCACGTTCGAAGCGGTCGCGGTCTGTCCGTGCGTCCTCGAAGTGGTCAAAGTCAGTCATAACAATGCGACACGCCACAACGCGCGCCGCACCCGTCGCGGCGCCGACAAACAACCACGCGGGCGGGACCGCCCGGGGCCGACCGGTCGCTCCGGCCCGGCCGAGGCAAGCACCCACGGCGCGCAGCGAGGCCCGGCCGGGCGAGCGGTCGGGGGCGGGCACTCCGTTTCACCCCACCGAACACTGTGTCCCGCCGTGAGTACTTCGCCGGTCACCGAGAGCGACACGTACGATGCACATCGCTCACAGCACGAATGCCCCGCACCGGACGCCAACAACAAGTCCGGCCGACAGTTGACCGATGGCTGCCCGCGTCTACCTCGAGATCACGCCCAGCCCGGACCCGCTGCCGGCCGAGCGAATCACCGACCAGTTTGAGCAGCTCCACCACACCCTCGACGACTACACGATCGAAGTCCTCCTCACGACCGACGGCGACGATATCGACTACTACCTCGGGACGGCGGCGACGGGCTTTGACGCGCTGCGTCGCGTCGCGAGCCGGCTGCTCCCCGACAGGTACGCGCTCGCAACCCACAAAGCCGACCCCCTCGCCGATCTCCCGACGGAGGCGGCCGCGATCGCGGAGCTCCACGGCGTCGGCGAGCGTCGCGACGACTGGCAGACGCGTCTCCGTCCGCCGGCACTCTCCGACGCGCCGGAGCAACACGACACCGCCCGCGTCGAGGACGCCCCCACGCTTCCGCTCACCTCCGTCGTGGAGGGGCTGGCTGCCGCCGACTTTCCGACCGCCTACCAGGCGCTGCTCCACCCCAAGCCTGACTGGAGCGGCGAAGCGGAGGCTCGCGTTCGGCGCCTCGACCGCGAGCGCGACACCGTCGGCCAGCGCCTCACCGGTGCCCTCCTCCCGATCGATGACGACCACGACCCGGGCGACGACGATCGCCACGCCCCGCGCCGGTCGGCCCACCGCCGCGGCGACACCGGTAGCGTCCCGGGCACCCGGATCGACGCGATCCTCGCGAAGTCCGCCCGCAATTGCTACGACGTGAACGCTCGAGTGCTCGCGGCCGGCCCGAACGCCGCCCGCCGCGCCCGCGATCTGGCGGCGACGTTCACCGCCGTCGGGGGCGACTTCTATGACCTGCGGCCGGTCACCCACGACGACCCGGGGGACGCGCTTCGCGAGGCGATCCGCACGCGGACGCTTCGCGACCCGCCGGCCACGCGTCGGCTGGCCCGCTGCCTCCCGCTCGCGAGCAACCAGTCGCCGCGGATCGTCGCCGACTCGACGACCGTCCCGCACGTCGCCCTCCTGGACGGCGCAGCGCTCACCGAGACGGCCCGTCGCGCACTCGGCGCCCTCCCCGCGGAGCGAACGGGACTCGCGCCGCCGCCGGCGGACGCGCTCGCCCGGTACGACCGTGGGCTCGCGATCGGGCGACCACGCACCAGAGACGGCACCGCGACGGACACGACGGTCGCGCTCCCGCCATCCCTCCAACCGTTGCACGTCGCGTGGTTCGGGAAGACTGGCTCCGGGAAATCCACAGCCTTGGTTCGCGCTATCACCGAGGACCACGCAGTGACTGACGGGGCAGACGTCTGTATCCTCCCGAAGGGCGACGAGATGGCGACGACCCTGTTGCGCACCCACTACGCCGCACACGGCGACCTCGACGATGTCTACTACTTCGACTGCAGCGAGACGGTCCCGGCGCTGTCGCTGTTCGACATCCGCGACGATCTGGCGGCGGGGGTCTCCCGAACGACGGCGGTCCAGGACGTCACCGACCACTACCTCGAACTGCTCCGGGCGATCACGGGCGCCGAGGCGTTCGACAGCGCCGTCCGCTCGCCGGACGTGATCCGGTATCTCGTGAAGGCGCTGTTCGACCCCGAGTACGGCGCCGATGCGTTCGCCCACCGCGACCTGGAGCGGGCGGTCCACCGCTTTCGCCGGGAGGGGGAGCCGCCGCTGGTGAGCGATGATGACCTCCGGGCGATGCTGGCGGGCGTCGCCGAGAACGACCCGCAGGCGTTCGCTCGGATCATGCAGGGCGTCGCGAACCGCGTCGAAAAAGTGCCCCTGGACGACCGGCTCGCCCGCGTGTTCAACCACGTCGCCGGCGACGACACGCCGACGTTCGACCTCGCGACCGTGCTCGACGAGGACGCGCTCGTCGTCATTGACACGGGCGGGGTGCGAGCGAAGAGCCAGCAGTCGCTGGCGCTCGTCGTGCTGTCGAACCTCTGGAGCGCCCTGCGGCAGCGGCATCGACGCCGAGAGGAGGACGACCTCCCGCTGGTCAACCTCTATCTCGAGGAGGCGGCGGATCTCGCGGTGTCGGACGTCTTGAGCGACCTGCTCGCGCAGTCGCGGGCGTTCGGACTGAGCGTGACGCTGGCGATGCAGTTCCCGGGCCAGCTCCGCGAGACGGACCCGGAGACGTACAGCGAGCTGATGAACAACGTCTCGACACTCGTCACGGGTAACGTCGCCTTGGACACCCGCCTCCAGCAGCGGCTCGCGACCGACGAGATGGATGCCGAGGCGGTCGGTACCCGGCTTCGAGCGCTCTCCCGTGGCGAGTGGCTCACCACGTTACCGGCGCCGTTCGACGACCCCGAGCCGCAGCCGTTCGTCGTCGAGTCGCTCCCGTTGCCGGCGGGGCACCCGGAGACCGACGACGGCCTCTCCGATGCGCGCCAGGCAGCGTTTCGGGCGGAGGTCGAGATGCTGGTCCGTCGAACCCGCGCGGAGGCGGGACTCACGCTCGCGGACCCGGGATCTGCGAACGCGGTGGCGGCCGGCGGCACCCGTTCTCCCGGAGCTGACCGCCCCGGGAACGACCTCGACTCGGCGCTGCCGATGACTGACCGGCTGCCGGAGTGCGTCCGGTACGAAGAGGCGCCGCATGCGATCGTCTGCGAGACGTGTGACGGGCGGTATGAGCCGACGGTCGAGGGGATCCGTCGCGGCGTCGGCTGCTGTGGATCCCGTGCGGATATCGACCGCGATGACGTGCCGATCTGTGCGGTTCCGCTCACGCTTTCGGAACGCGAGCGCAACGCGGCCGACCACAGCCACGAACAGTTGTTGTTCCTCCAGGCGGTGTACATGGCCCAACAGGGTCGATTCGAACCGCTCGCCTACGATCTCCTCCGGGACGGGATGGACACGCTCCGACGAGACTGTGGCCTCGATAGTGACGCCGTCGAGGAGTTGCTCGGCGCCGGCCTGCTCAGACACGACGGGGACACGCCACACACGCTGTACACGGTGACCCCCGAGGGCCGCAACCGCTTACGGGAACCACACCGCGAGGGTGACGCCCACGGTCACGGCGCGGGAGACCTCGCGGAGTCGAGCCTCCACACGCTGCTTGTCGAGCTGGGCCGCCGGTACATTCGACAGGAGTACGTCGACGACGAGGGGTCGCAGGCTGTCGAGGCGGTGAGCTACTACGATATGGCCGACGGTGAGGGTCGGTACGACGCGGTCGGCCTCGATGCCGACGGCGAGGTGGTCGTCACGTTGGAGGCCGAGCGGGTCAACCATGACCGCTACACCGCGGTCCCCGACGATTACGACAAGCTCGCGGCGCCCGATCCCGAGGCCGCGGTCTGGGTGACGAAGAACGGCGCCGCGGGCCACGACGTGTTGCAGGCGCTCAACCGCCCTGCCGACGACCACCCCCGTGTTGAGAAGAGCTACAGCGAGAACTCGCCGCCGAGCAAGTGGCGGATCGACACGCCCGGGTTCACTGAGTTGGAAACGGCGGTCACGTTGCTCCGCGATCTCGATCATGCCTCGACCGATGGGTGATCGCGACGGACGTGAAATAGGGGTTCGGCGGTCCGCTGGAGACGGCGGGATCTGCAAGCACGTATGAGTCAGTGGCGCCACCACTCGCGGTGGGATGCTCGACGTCTCGGCCGGGCCTCGACCCGGAGTGGCCGTCTATACCACGGGAATCCCCCGGTAGCATGTGTGAATAGTCGAAGATACGCTGTCGGAGCGCCAGTGTCGTTCGCCGGCAGCGCCGGTGTCGATGTCTTGCTGCGACGATTCCCATCCGAGAGTGTCGCTTCCTCCTGTATTCGGGAGTCTATCCATCGGCGATCGCGCGTCGGTTCCGATTGATTGTGGGTGTCTATCCGGTGTGACAGTCCGGATATCGAATCAACGTTCGACGGATCGAGATCTGCTGCACCGATCAGATACTCGGGATATCACCCGAGAGAAGCCCGTATTCGGGGTTCGTTCGACCGATCTGTGAGTGCTGAACTGTGGTTGAAGATCGCGCCGCGGTGGCAGGGAAGAGCGTGTGAGGCAACCAAAATCAGACGATATACGCGATCTCCGGACAAGGTGGCCCCGATTTCGTGCGGTCGCGATCGGGGATGGTCGCTTCGAACCTGCCGCGTTCCGGTGGCTGTGTGCAGTTTTCGGCTCAGGTCGATCGCACAGCCGTCTCGTTGGACCCGTGATCGACAGCGTTCGACGGTAGTGCCGTTGAATCCGCATGTTTAGCGGAGTTCACCGACCGTATAGCACAGTGCTCATCGGGTCACGTCATTGAATATCTCGCAATCCGTTACGAGACCGGTTCTACCGAGGGTATACGGGATAGACTCATAGAAACCGTTGTAGAAGGGTATTCAGCGACCCCTTGCTTCGATTGGAGTCTCACGAAGGAGTCTGCTGAATCAGTTGCTGCCCTATCGGACAGGAGACCATGGTGACGTCTTCTAGCACTGCAATCCAGTGACCTGTTCGGCAATGGTTTCTGGTTCACTTTCGGGGATGCGACGGCCGCCGACGTGAGCGCGTGATCGTCGCGAGTTCCTCGTCAGTATATGGAAAACCCGAGTATCTCCCGTGTGGTGAGGACCACCCGAACGAACCGGTGAGCCCCTACAGCGTCTCGAAACTGGTGTAGGAACACTACGCAGGCGTGTTCAACGAGCTACACGATCTCCCTACGGTGTGTCTGCGATACTTCACCGGATATGGCCCCGAATGCGACCGGACATGGCCATCTCGAACTTCGTTTCTCGATGTCTGATCGATGAACCCCCGGTGATCTACGGCGACGGCGAGCAGACGCGCGGCTTCACCTACGTTAGCGATGTGGTGGAAGCGAATCGGACGATATTGGGGAGCGATGCCGTCGCGCGAGAGGTTCTGAACATCGGAAGTACGGATAACATCACGAGCATCCACCTCGCCGAGAAGATCCGCGATCAACTCGCCCCCGATTTGGAACTTGTCTATGAACCTGCCCGTGAGGCCGACGCGGACCACACCCAGGGTGACGTCTCGAAGGCGCGGGAACTGATCGGCTACGAGCCGACCTACGACATCCGCGAGGGTATTAAGTAGTTCATTGACCGGCACGAACAGAACCGCGACTAGTACGAGCCGTTGGTTCGGTCATCGTAATTGAATACTCAAATAGTATCACTTTGCTAAAATGTGCAGTTGGCGACTTCATTACCGAAGTGGACCGTTCGAAGAAAGATTGGTGTCTCTGAAAGCTATCCTCGCCACCAGATTGTACTCAACAAGTCACCTGATATCGTTCCGCGCCGCTATCAGTTGAGCCGGGGTATTGCACACGACACGTTAGGTCACCACGTCAACCCCTCATACGTCAGTCCCTCTCGACGCTCGATCACGCGACGACCGTCGACCACCACAGGATCCGCCATCGCATCGAACTCCGAATCGAGCGCGGCAAATTCGTCCCAGTCAGTAACCACAGCGGCACCATCAGCGCCGGTGAGCGCATCCGTGGCCGAATCGGCATACTCCAAGTCGGGGAAGTGCTCACGCATGTTCTCGGTCGCGACGGGGTCATAGGCGACGACGGCCGCGCCCCGCTTCTGCAACGCCTCGATCACAGGGATCGCCCGAGAGTTACGAACGTCGTCAGTTCCCGGCTTGAACGCCAAGCCCAACACCGCGATCCGGGCGCCAGCGAGATCTACCTCGTCTTGCAACAAGTCGACGAGTCGCTCAGGCTGTCGGTCGTTCACTTCGACGGCAGCGTTCAGTATCGCCGGCACATATCCGGTAGCCTCGGCTGCAGTGATGAGCGCGTTCGTATCCTTCGGAAAACACGACCCACCCCACCCCAATCCGCTTCGAAGGAAGCGCTCACCGATCCTGTCGTCGAGACCGATTGCCTCGGCAACCTCGTAAGTATCGACGCCGAACTCCTTGCAGACGTTCCCGAGGTCGTTGATCAGGCTCACTTTCGCCGCGAGGAAGGCGTTGTTGGCGTACTTGATCATCATCGCGGTCGCCGGATCGGTGCGGACGATCGGCGCATCGTGCTCGGCCAGAAGCGGCGCGTACACGTCATCAAGCAACTCGGCGGCCCACTCAACAGTCGTCCCGAACACGAGCTTGTCGGGCTCGCGGAAATCGGACACGGCCGTCCCCTCCCGAAGGAACTCCGGGTTCGCACCGAAGGCAACGCGATTACCCCCGTCGCCGGCGAGGGCCTCTCCTAGCCCTTTCTCGAGCGCATCGGCGACCTCGGGCAGTGACGGCGGTGCGACCGTGCTCTTGACCACGACGAGATGCCGATCGCTGCCCTCTGCCAGTGCCTCACCCGTCATCTCGGCGGCGGCACACAACGCTCCCGTGTCGATGCTCCCGTCTTCGCGTGAGGGCGTCTGGATCGCGAGGAACGTTACGTCCGCTTCCGGAACGTCGTCGTAGGACGTCGTGGCTCGCAGCCGGTCGCCGGCGTGCTCGGCGACGAGGTCATCGAGTTCAGGCTCGTGAATGGGAGCACGGCCGTCATTAAGCGCCGCGACGATCTCCTCGTCGATGTCGATCGCGGTCACCTCGTGGCCGAGATCGGCCAGCGAGGCAGCCAGCGTCGTGCCGACATACCCGGAACCGACGACGTTGATTCGCATATCGACGGGATGTGGACCGATTCACATCAGCGTTCCCGTCCAGTCACAGAAACCTACGCGTCAATGAGCCGAGAGATATATACGGTACCGACCGAACTTCTCACCCATGCAAGCAGTCGTTCTCGCAGCGGGCGAGGGAACCCGACTCCGACCGCTGACTGAGGACAAGCCCAAGGGAATGGTCGAGGTCGACGGAGCGCCGATCCTCACGCACTGTTTCGACAACCTCGTCGACCTCGGTGCGAGCGAGCTCATCGTCGTCGTGGGGTATATGAAAGAGAAGATCATCCAGCACTACGGCGACGAGTACGAGGGCGTCCCCATCACGTACGCCCACCAGCGCGAGCAGAACGGCCTCGCGCACGCACTCCTTACTGTCGAGGAGCACATCGACGACGACTTCATGCTCATCCTCGGCGACAACGTCTTCGAGGCGAACCTCCAGGACGTGGTTCGCCGACAGGCCGAGGACCGCGCTGACGCCGCGTTCCTCGTCGAGGAGGTTCCGATGGAGGAAGCCTCACGCTATGGTGTCTGTGACACCAACAAGTACGGCGAGATCATCGACGTAGTTGAGAAGCCCGATGACCCGCCGTCCAACCTCGTGATGACCGGCTTTTACACGTTCACGCCCGCGATCTTCCACGCCTGCCACCTCGTCCAGCCCAGTAATCGCGGTGAGTACGAGATCAGCGACGCGGTGGGATTGCTCTTGGAGAGCGGCCGGACGATCGACGCGATCCCGCTGGATGGGTGGCGGATGGACATCGGCTACCCCGAGGATCGCGACGAGGCGGATCGCCGGTTGGGGGACGAGATGGAGCCGGAAGCCGAAGCCTGAGGTGTACGTCGGCAGCGACACCGAACAGACAGGCTACCGGGCACGACCGCGGTTGAACGGAACATATGAACCTGCCCGGAACACAATCACGTCGCTGTTCTTTGGCGGAGTACGTATAGATTTGACACGGGATACGCCTCTCGATGAGGACAACCCTGTTCGATCAGTGGGAAACGTCCAGAGGTTGATCGAACAAGTGTTGGCGGTGCCAAGTGGTAGATATCTATATTGACGGCTGAGGGATTTGTGGCGATGAGATAGACGCCGACTGCACCGTGATCGCGGCCGATCATCCTGACTCCGGGAGCGATGACGTCTCGAAGACACAGTACTGGTCGGGTACGAACGTATCTACGCTATCCGCGAGGGTGTCGAGGCGTTTACCGGGTGGTATAACAGAACAGAGGGTGGTACGAGCTGTTAGCCCGGCCATCCTGACCAACTACACAAAGTTAGCACTACCGAGATCCGTAACGGCGATCTTGAATTAATTCTACCAGATCACCACCCAACCAACAGAATCATATGAGAGTAGAGTGACTCACGAACTGAGTAACTAATGACGATCCTCATCACCGGCGCCGATGGCTACATTGGCTGGCCCACGTCACTGCGCATCGCCTCGCGAACCGACGACCGCGTCGTGCTCGTCGACAACTTCGGCCGGCGCGAGTGGGTCTCGGAGGTCGGCTCCGTCTCGGCAAGCCCCGTCGCGGACATCGAGACGCGCCTCGAAGCTGCCGAAGAAGTCCACGGCCTCACCAACCTCTCGTTCGTCGAGGGTGACCTCACGGACCGGTCGTTCGTCGACGAACTCCTGCAGGTCCATGAACCGGACACGATCGTCCATACCGCTGCCCAACCCTCCGCCCCCTACTCCCAGATCAACGGCGAGCGCGCCAACTTCACGCAGCACAACAACATGCAGTCCACGCGCAACCTCGCGTGGGGGCTGCACGAGAACGATCTCAGCGACACCCACCTCATCGAGACGACCACCACGGGCGTGTACGGCGCGCCGGAGTTCCCCATCCCCGAGGGCGGCGCGACGATGGAGAACCAAGGCAAACAGGATGAGGTCCCGTTCCCGGCGATGGCGGGCAGCTGGTATCACCTCACCAAGTCCCACGACGCGGCGAACCTCCGGCTCGCCAACAAACAGTTCGGCATCCCCGTCTCGGACGTCCGAACGGCGATCACCTACGGCGCTGCGACCGAGGAAACCGCAGCAGACGACCGCCTCGCGACGCGCTTCGACTTCGACTACTACTTCGGCGTCGTCGCCCACCGCTTCGCCGCGCAGGCGATCGCGGGCTACCCGATCACCGTGTACGGCAAGGGCGAACAGCGCAAGCCGTTCGTCTCCCTCGAGGACGCCGTCGAGGGGCTCGCGCGACTCGCGTTGAACGACCCCGACGACCGCCCGGACGACCACGTCGTCTACAATCAGGTTACGCGCCCGATCTCCATCGTCGAGATGGGGACGACCATCGCCGAGGTCGCCACGGAGTTCGGCTTCGACACGGCGGTCGAGCACTTCGAGAACCCCCGCGACGAGGACGAGACCCACAAGATGGAGATGGAGAACGACCGCTACATGGACCTCATCGGCGACCAGCAGGTCACCTTCGAGGAGGGCATCCGCGGCGTCTTCGAGCGACTCGAGGACCACGCCGACCGCATCGGCGCCTACGAGGACCGCTTCCTCCCCGGCGTCCTCGAGGACCGCCTCGACGAGGAGGAGGCGCCCGCGGCCGGAGACGACTAACCTACCCGACACACCCAATTTCATCACCCATGCACGTTCTCGTTACCGGCGGCTGTGGCTACATCGGCAGCGCGCTCGTTCCGATCCTCCGGGACGACGACCGCGTCGATCGCATCACCATTCTGGACAACCTGTCGATGTCCTCGCCCCGCAACCTCATGGGCAGCGGGCTCGGCAGCGACGACCGACTGCGCTTCCGACGGGGCGACATCACTGAGTACGGCGACGTGGAGTCAGCGATGCGCGGGTGTGATACCGTCATCCATCTCGCGGCGATCACGGGCGCCGACAGCACACACGACCGACGCGAGGAGACCTTCACCGTCAACTACGACGCGACGCGCAACATCCTCCGCGCGGCAGGGAAGCTCGACGTCTCGAACGTCGTGTTCGCTTCCTCGTGTAACATCTACGGTCGTGCGGCCTCTCGCGATATCGACGAGACGGTCGACCCGGACCCGCTGAACCCCTACGCGGAATCGAAACACGAGGCGGAAACCCTCCTCGCGAACGCGATCGAGGAATACGGCATCGACGGCACTGCACTCCGGATGAGCACGAACTACGGCTACTCGCCGGGGATGCGGTTCAACCTCGTCGTCAACCACTTCGTGTTCCGGGCGATCACCGACCGACCGCTCACGGTGTACGGCGACGGCTCGAACTGGCGGCCGTTCATCCACGTGAGGGACGCCGCCCGGGCATACGCCCAGGCCGCACTCGAACCGGGGAACTGGCCCGAACAGGTCTACAACGTCGGGGCCAACGACAGCAACTACCGCGTCGAGGAGATCGCCGAGGCCGTCCGCGACGAACTCGACCGCGACCTCGACATCACATATCTGGAGGACGAGCACCCGGGGCCCTCGTATCACGTGAACTTCGACCGCGTCGCCGAGACGGGGTTTGAGCCCGAACACGACCTTCACGAGGGGATCGCTGGCCTGGCCGAGCGATTCCAGAACGGTACTGGAGGGGAACACCGGTGAATGGTGCATCCAGCCGTCCCGGAGCTGGATCGCGAGGTATTTTGACTGACGCCAGTGGTGAACGACCATGAGCACGACAGACGACGTTCACGTTGCGGTCACCGGTGCGGCCGGATACATCGGCAGTCGCGTCGTCAAGATACTCCAGCGCGACCATCCGGAGTGGGAGATCACCGCCCTCGACAACTTCTACCTCGGGACCGTCCGACAGATCGACGACGTCGAGGTCGAACACATGGACATCCGCGATCGGGACTACCTCGAGGACGCGCTCGCGGGTGCCGATATCGTCATGCATCTCGCGGCGATCAGCGGCGTCGACGACTGCGACACCAACCGTGACCTCGCGTACGACGTGAACGTCACGGGCACGAACAACGTCGCGTGGTTCTGTCGCAAGACCGGCGCCGGGTTAGTCTTCCCGTTCAGTATGGCCGTCCTCGGCGATCCGGAATCGTTCCCGATCTCCGTCGACGACCCGCGCGATCCGCTGAACTGGTACGGGCGGACGAAGGTGCTCAACGAGCGTGCTATCGAGTCGTTCGCCGACGGCGCGTTCCCGGCGCACCTGTTCCTGAAGTCCAATCTCTACGGCGAACACACGATCGGCGACACCCGCGTCTCGAAGGGGACCGTGATCAACTTCTTCGCGAACCGTGCCGCCGCTGGGGAGACCCTCACTGTGTATGAACCGGGGACACAGGCGCGCAACTTCATCCACGTGAAGGACGTGGCTCGTGCGTACGTCCACAGCGCTGAACGGCTCCGCGAGCAACTCGCCGCCGGCGAGACCGGAGTCGAACAGTACGAGATCGCCTCCCGTGAGGACCCCGGCGTGATGGACGTCGCCGAACTCGTCCAGCAACACGCCGCGGAGATCCTCAACTCCGAGGTCGACATCGGGGTCGTCGAGAACCCGCGCAGCGGGGAGACGATGGTCGAGTCCTTTGAGGTGGACATCTCGGCGGCCGAGGAGACGCTCGGATGGACTCCCCAGGAGACGGTAGAGGGATCGATTCGGGACCTCCTCGAGGCGAAGGCGCGGGCTGAGTAACCGTCAGGAGTCGCTGTGCGGGTCCGCGTCGAGCGTGTCGTGGTTCCACGTGAGATCGAAGTAGCGGCTCAATCCGGCGACGAACGAGTGGTTCTCGGTCACCGCAGCCTGCCGCTTGTGTAGCGGAACGTCCTCTTCCTCGACGAGAAGGACGGCGTCACCGGAGTCGTAGTCCAAACTGGGATCGATGAGCGTTCCCCGCCAGGGGAGCCGTGTCGCGCTGAAGCGGTACTCGACTGCGGGGTACTCCGTGCGGAGGTACTCCACCATGTCCCGCTGGACCGACCTGTTCTCCGGTTCCAAGAGGTCAGGGTCGAGAAACAGAACCCGGAGCGCACAATCTCGCTCGTGCGCGTCCGCGAACGCGGGTTCGATCGCCTCGAAGTACTCGAAGCTCTTCGTGATGATCCGGATCTCGCGTTGCGCGTCCGCGTACAGGGTCCTGGTCTCGCGCTCGCTCGGGTCACCGACGTCGACGACGTGAAACAGCTCCTCCGTCGGAGAGATGTCCTCGCTAGCCTGTTCGTACAGCGGCCCAAACGCCGCGACGAACTCCTCGCGAGTGTCCTCGATCCGAGCTCGGTCGGTCTCGTAGGTCTGTCGACGGTTCTCGATCGCCCTATCGAGGATCTCCTCGGGCGATTTCGATTGATACTGTTTCGGCCGACCGGGGATGACCTTGAGATACCCCAGATCGGCTAGCTCGTCGAGGACACCGTAGATACGCGCCTTCGGAATGCCTGTGGCCTCCGAAAGATCGGGCGCCGTCGTTCGCCCCAACTCGATCAGGCGCTCGAGTGCCTGCTCCTCGTACTCAGTCAGCGCAAGTGGATCGAGAAGAGATTCCGTGTCGGGGGTGCTCATACCGGGCATATGGGCGTCTGGTTGAAAAGCCACGGCGGTTGCTGCCGAATCGACGAGTGGTCCGCTATCCGATAGCTTCATATTGAATGCGCCTGTAGTTACTCACAACATGAGTAACTCAACGCGAGACGATGACCATCTCCACGACCTCGAGGACGGCGCGGGCTGCACGGAGATCTGGGAGAAACTTAGTGAACAGCGAGACGAAGCGGAATCGGCGTCCGGTAGCGAGAAGGACGAGTAGGGCACCGGGTCGGTAGGGAACTAAGCAGTGCTTACGGTCATATCTCACGAGTCAACCGTAGGAGGCTGTTCGTCCGGATCCTTCAGCGGTCGAACGCGGGGGCGAGGGACATTCGCGGTTCTGCGGGCAGTTCTTTTGCAGCTCCAGTCGTCCACACCTTTGGAGTCCCCCGAATCAGCCTAACTGTGCGCTGACGTCTCCACGGTACATCCTCCTGCCACAAGCATGTCTGCACTTACTTCCTGCGCGTCAGTCCGCAGGTCGACAACGGCCAAGCAATAGATCCGGTGCTGGGAAGGGAGCCACATAGGGAGGGATTCACAACGAGACTACCCCCGGAGGACGCCATAGAGATACCAATACTGAGAATTTGAGGAACGGATACTTGTACGAATACGATACCCTTTTCGCTATGGCTGGTTTCCACAATCGAAGCGACCTCCTCCTTCTCGATACGGGGAGCATCATGCTGATGGTGTTCGGAGCGCTTTCGCTTCTGCTCGGTGCGATCGTCGGTGTCGGGTTGCTCCTGGGTTCGGTATCCACGAATCTCCTCGGGACGCTCGCACTGTCGGTGGTACTCGCAGTCGACGGGCTTGCGCTCATTCTACTGAGCAGGTACTGTTGATCCTGAGGCTCGCAGTGCGCAGGACAACGATTGAACGCTTGGTAGTCTTGCCGACGGGGATGCGGAGGGGATCCTTCCAGTGTCTCAAGCGATACTGAGCTTCTTTGAGCCCATACCGGCCATCAATACGTACATAAGGGCGTCCACCTCGCGGGTGAGACCGTCCGTTCGATGGAGTGACCATCCGATTCGATCGTCGTCAAGCGGCACCCGACCGACGAAGTCGCAGAGAAGTCGACAGTTTCCATGCACGTCCAGCATGGGTGTGAATGTTGATCGGTGGCGATCGTGACGCCGGTCACTGGTACAGGTTCGAACTGGGGTTCCCTATCCATGTCGGAGTTTGTACCGAGAGGCTGATCGCCGACTGACCCGTGATAGCGGTAGAACACTCCGACTCCGCGGCCGATGAGGTCATCGGCAACGCCAGCTTCCTCACTGATGCAATCGTCGACATCTGGCCGAGACACTGAGTCGTGTTCTCATGGCGGCCGACCACAGACCAACCCAGTCGAGCGTGCACAACGCTATGACTGGGACGTCGTGGCCGACGACGTGTTGGAGGCGTACCGGGCGGCCGTCGATGGGTCATGGTAGTCAAAGATTCTCGAATGAATCAGTTCACACAGCGTTCCGTCGCCCGGAGTTGCCGGAGAGTATACAGTCCTGTCTGTCAATAGTCGATCAATGGTCGATCTTGACGGTGCAACCGTCTTGGTCACAGGAGGAGCCGGGTTCATCGGCAGCCACATCGTCGATCGACTGGTCGACACGGCCGACGTCCGCGTGCTCGACCATTTCGTAACGGGAGACCCCGAGGACGTTCCAGATGTCGCGACGGTGATCGAGGGGAGTATCACTGACGATCACACGCTCGAGCGCGCCATCGACGGGGTCGACGTCGTGTTCCACAAGGCGGCACAGACGAATTTCGCTCGATCCATGGAGGAGCCCAGACGGTCCCATGCGACGAACGTTGACGGGACGCTCGCTGTTCTCGATGCGGCACGGGAGGAAGACGCTCGATCGGTCGTCGCCTCAAGCGCGGCGGCGTATGGCCCGCCGGAACGGATTCCGATCCGGGAGAGCGACCAGTTGTCGCCGACATCCCCCTACGGAATCGAGAAACTCAGCGTGGATCACTACGCGCGAACCTACGCCTCCATCTACGATCAGGATGTGGTCGCGCTCCGCTATTTCAACGTATACGGACGTCAGGGAGTTGCTGGCGATTATGCAAGCGTGATCGCGGCCTTCCTTGACCAGATCCGCGACGGCGACCCGATCACGATCCACGGCGACGGTACGCAGATCCGTGATTTCGTTCACGTCGACGACGTCGTCGATGCGAACCTGCTGGCCGCGGAGACGGCCGCCGTCGGCGAGGCGTACAACATTGGAACCGGAAGCCCGACCACGATCAACGAGTTGGCGAAGATCTGTAAGCAGGTAACCGATTCTGACGTCGAGATCGTCCACGACGAGACACGTCAAGGCGACATCGAACACAGCCAAGCGGATATCTCGAAAGCTTACTCTGAACTGGGGTACGAGCCGACAGTCTCGCTGGAGGAAGGGCTCTCTCGATTAGTCTCCGAGCGAACCTGACGCCGCCGACCCACTGGCTACCGAACGCCCGTCGACGGCGAGTGGTGAGCCAACTCCGGGGCCAACACCTGACTCCCGTATCCTCCACCGCCAGCCTGTGTGCTACCCTCCGAGGTGATCGACCAACAGTTCCGCGACGTTGTCCGGCCGTTCGTGAGTGACGAAATGGCCGGCGTCCGGGAACCGTTCGAGCCGGCCGTTCTCACAGTAGGACAGACTCCGCGGCGCCAACTCGGGGACGAGCGCCTCGTCACGCTCGCCCCACACGATCAGCGTCGGCGCCTCGACCGACTCACGCGGCGGTAGCCGTGGGTACCGCGGAACCGCTCGGTACCAGTTCACCATCGACCGCGCGGCACGGGGCCGGCCCCACGCGGTGCGATACCGATCGAGGTCCGCCTCGTCGAACGTCCCCGCTGGAACACTCTCAGTCAACACCCGAGTCCACAGCGCGAAGTCGTTGCGCGCGGCGGTCCACTCCGGCAGCAGCGGGATCTGGAACGCGAACGCGTACCAGCTTCGCCGCAGTTGCTCGCGGTTCCCGAGCAGCGTCCGGCGGAACGCGGTGGGGTGGGGAACGTTGACGACGCCGAGGCGGTCGACCCGCTGGGGCTCCCGGAGTGCGAGGTTCCACGCGACCATCGCGCCCCAGTCGTGGCCGACGACATGGGCGGATTCGTACCCGTCCGACCGGATCAACGCCACGATGTCGCGAGTGAGCTCCGTGATCCGGTACGGGCGGACGCCCGCGGGCTTCCCGCTGCGGTTGTACCCCCGTTGGTCCGGGACGAGTACCCGGTAGCCCGCCTCGACGAGCGGCTCGATGTATCGGTGCCAGCCGTACCAGAACTCGGGGAACCCGTGTAACAACACCACCAGCGGGTCCGCGGGGTTGCCGGCGGCGACGACGTGGAGCCGCACGCCGCTCGCGTCGCGGAACTCGTGGTCGATCGGCAGGTCCTCCACCGTCCGGTTCGGGGCCATGGAAACTGATCCGAGCGCGACCGTTGTGAAGGTTCACGGCGCGATGACGACCTCACTCGGGATCGCCAACCCTCCCAGGGCGTTCGGCGGTGAGCGTCGTATCGAGCGCGTCGGTCAGTGAAGCGTTCCCGCTCGGTGGACGGCGTCGTACGCGAACAGCGCGTAGCCGACCTCGGCGGGCGTGTACCCCGTCTCGGTGGCGATTGCTCGGATCGGCTCGATCATCGCGACGTAGTCGTCGGCGTCGAACGACTCCTTCCGGCCGTCGAGGCGGTCGAACCGGTCCAACGTCGCCCACACCCGCGTGTCCACGACGGCGTGCCGGTCCGGATCCAACGCGGCGAGGACACACGACGCCGTCGGCGCTTGGAACCCACTGAGGCCCGTTATCAGCCGTATCTTCGAGAAGTCGCCGGAGACACGACGGACGTTTCGCGTCACCTCGCGACACCGTTCCTCGGGATTGGATTCGACGTGATACGCGCTGCGCGTCGACGACAGATACGCGATCTCGTACAGTTGATCGCGGGTGAGATGGCCCTGTTCGCGGTACTGCTCGCCGAACGACTCCAGTTCGGTGGGCAGGAGTCCCTGTGTCTCGTCGTAGCGATCGAGATACTCGGCGACCGTGTCCCCGTCCATGGGTTGCATCCGGGGCGCCGCACAGTAATCGGCTCCGGAGTTCGTCCCGACCTTCGGCACCCGTGTCGATCCACGGTGGCCCGCGACGTATTCACCGGATCCCCGTACTTGCAGCCGGCCGTGCATTCAACGATACACTGTTCCTGTTGTCCCAATATCCATCTACCACGAGTAGACCTGCCAATCCTGGTAGTAGCGAACGACCTCAACAAAGCCGATTCAACCGAGCACTATCGGGAGTTTCCGTGCCCGTAATCGGAGATATTCGCTCCCCTTTGCGTACGAAGACCTTCCCCCGATCCGAGCGTCGTGTCCGATACTCCTGTCCGGTGACGCTCGCACGGATCCCGCCGAGAGTGCCTCTGCGCCGCTCTCGGCGGTCGATCGGATCCTATCGAGACCACTGTACAGTGCGATCCCAGTATCTCATGACAGACTCAACTCTCACGACACGTGCGCTGGTCCTGACTGCAGTGATGGTGTTCGGCGTCATCGCCGGCACTGTCGCGTTCGCAGGAACGACCGCCGCGACACCCGCGACCGCAGCCGGCACGGCCGGCGACGCGCCCCCGACTGAAGACGTCGCTCCGGCGACCGCCCCCACAGGCGCAACTCCTGATCCGAGCGTCCCGACTGACGCCTCCGGCCTCGTGCAACCCGGTGGGGACAGTGCGGTGAACCTCTCGGAGAACGTTACCGAGGTTCCTCGAGGTGGGATCGCGACCTTCACGGTGCGCCTCAACGACTCCGGTAGCTCCGCCACCGTGGTCATCGGCAACGAGAGCGAGGACGGCTATCAGGCCAACGTCTCGCTCACGGACGCCAACGGCGACGGCGTCGTTACCTTCGCGTTCAACACCTACGCGGCGGGCGACACCTCGGCCGAAACCGTCGTCCAGTTGGTCGGCGACAGCGAGTCCGACCGGATCACCTTCGACGACACGAAGAGCCAGACCCAGTTGGACTCCCTCCTCGATCCCGGCGACTACCTCGTCTCGGTCGGAACGAGCGACGACCCGGCGACCGTTCTCGAAACCCCCGACTTCGTCGGGGCGCTCTTCGTGATCGAGCGTTCGGCCCCGTCACAGGCGCTCTGGCGGACGGCGCAGGACACGCAGTCGGTGGTCCGAGAGGCGGCGGCCAACGAGAGTCGCTCCGCCGTGACGGCCATCGGCGACGCCATCGTGGACGAGCGACTGACGCGGACCGACACGCTGGCGTACACACCCGACAACTCGAACAGCGACGTGCTCGTCGTCCAACTCACCGCGCCGGGGCTCTCCGGAGTGATCGGCACTGTCGGGGGTGGTGAGGTCACGGACGAGTTCAGTGCGGCCCTCCGGTCGAACAACAGCTCCGAGGCGCCGCTCCGTGTCGTCCTCGATGAGCGGAACCCCGAACAGAATCGAGCCCCCGTCTCGCTCGACCTCGGCCAGGCGCTCTCCACGGGGACCGGAATCGAGGAGGCGCTCACGGTCATCCACGCGGACGGGGACACGTACTACGTGTTCGTGGACTACGACACCGTGGCCGCCACCGTGTTCAACGGATCGGACACCGCCTTCGATGACGGCGACGAGATCGCCGTCAACAGCTCCCTACAGGATCCGCGCCTGCTCGCCGTCGACCCGAACGAACCGGACGCTGCGGAGGGTGCGTCCCGGAATCGGACCGCCTCGGCGAACGTCACGCTCGAAGCGGCCGAGGGAGGCTTCGATCTGAACGAGGACGACCTCGTGACGACGACGGCCGAGGAGAACGCGACGGTCACCGGAACGACGAACGTCGCGCCGGGGACGGAGGTAACCGTCGTCGTTCGCTTGACGGAGGGGGCGCAGTCGTCGTTTCTCGAGAGTCGGACGGTCACCGTCAGCAGTGATGGCACCTTCGCGGCGACGTTCAACCTGAGCGCGCAGGTTCGCGGGGACGGGTTCGAGGTGAGTGTCGAGCGGGCTCCCTTCTCGGCGACGGCGGAGGGAGTGATCGTCGAGGGGAGCACAGCGGAGGCGTCGGCAGTGGCTCCCGTGAGCGATGCCGAGGCTCGGTCACTCTGGGGTCCTCGAACTCCGGTCTGACCGGCATCGGAACCGATCGCCCTCTCTCAGAGGTCGGTCCCCCAGATACCGAACGCGATCGAACCGGAATGTGAGCGATGAAACGTCTCCCGACGGATCGTGGATTCGACGTCTCGCTACGGCACGGGTGGTTCCGTTCGATGGGGGATCCGGACCACGGTCGGCCGCGGATCCGATCGACGTCGTCGGTCGACGTGGAACCCTGTGGCCGTCGCTCGACCGTGGTATGGGTGTCTGCAAAATCGAGAGTGTCGTCCGTCGCTCGGACGGGTGTGTCTCGGTGTTACTGCCGGACGACGTTCGCCGCGCGCGGGCCCTTGGGTGAGGACTCGATGTCGAACTCGACCTCCGTGCCCTCCGTGAGATCCTCGCCACCGACGTCCTCCATGTGGAAGAACACGTCCTCGTCGTCGTCGAGGTCGCCGTCGTCAGTCGAAATGAAACCGTAGCCGCCCGTGTCGTTGAAGAATTCAACCGTACCGTTAGCCATTACATCCATATACACGACCGAGTGAGGCATAACCCTTCCGAGAGTCAAGTTACCACGACTCCTCCGAACCGGCTCTCGGTTCCGAGGGCTGTACGGGGCGGTTCCGGTGTGGACGGAGTATCACAACTTGAGGGGTGAGAGACTGTCCTGAACGGGAATCCGTCTGCATGGCGAGGAACCCTCTTTGAGCCGGTGAACCTCACAACCCCACGTATCACGCCGTGAACGGCCGTCCTCAATGTCTCCACATCGACCGCGGCGCCGTGAGTGCCGTCACCGTCGGTCACCGAGACTGGCACACGACCGCCGCCGCAACGGGGCGATGATCTCGGTAGCCCTCCGTGGACTCGTGTGAGCTCCCCGCCGGTATTGAGACGCACGGACCATCCCGGCCCTCCACCCATCGATATATCAATGAATTATAATGAGTCAAGTCGTGATACGGCAACCGTCACCTGTGGTTCCTGACCAACCGCTGACGGACAGGCGACGGGTGTTGAAAACGACCGGCTTGGCGGCAGCCGGACTCACGACGGCGGGCTGTCTCGGAACCGGGTCGGACTCCGCCAACAATCAGGCGGGGACGTCCGGCCAGACCACCATTCGGTGGTGGCACGCCATGGGCGGCAACCTCGGAGAAACGGTCGAGGCACTGGCGT
Source organism: Halobaculum saliterrae (assembly GCF_009831625.1). Taxonomy (GTDB): domain Archaea; phylum Halobacteriota; class Halobacteria; order Halobacteriales; family Haloferacaceae; genus Halobaculum; species Halobaculum saliterrae. The sequence goes on from NZ_WUUS01000003.1 coordinate 158,007, forward strand.
CGGACTTCAACGAGCAGTCGGACTCCGTCACCGTCGAGACGAGCTACAAGGGAAGCTACACCGAGACGCTCAACGCGGTCACCTCGGCGATCGGCGCCGGCGAGGCGCCGGAGCTGGCGCAGATCGTCGACTTGGGGAGCCGCCTCGCCATCGACAGCGGGGCCTTCGTCCCAATGGAGGAGGCGCTGCCGAGCGACCGGATCGACTGGTCGGACTTCCAGGACCCGGTCATCGACTACTACTCGTTCGACGACACGGTCCACTCGCTCCCGTTCAACTCCTCGAACCCGATATTCTACTACAACAAGGACATGTTCGAGGAGGCCGGCCTCGATCCCGAGTCCCCGCCCGCGACGTTCGAGGAGATCCGGGCCGCAAGCGAGACCGTCGTCTCGAAGGGCGTCGCCGAGCAGGGGATCACGTTCGCGAACGTGTCGTGGTTCCCGGAGCAGTGGTTCGCCGAGGCCGGTGAACCGTTGGTGAACGAGCAGAACGGCCGAGCGGGGGACCCGACCGAGATCAACCTCGACACGGACGTGGCGAGCCAGATCTTCTCGTGGTGGTCGGACATGTACGACGAGGGGCTGTACAACCACGCCGGCGTCGGCGCGTGGGGCGCCGCCGAACAGGCGTTCCTGAACGGGAAGACAGCGATGTGGATCTCGTCCACCGCCGGCGTCGCGTCGGCGACGGCCGGAGCCGAGGAGAAGGGCTTCGAGCTCGGGACCGGCTACTACCCGACGCCGGGGCAGACCCGGACGGGGGTCGTCATCGGCGGCGCGTCCCTGTGGATGACTCGCGGCCTCTCCGAGGCGAAGAAGCAAGGGCTGACTGACTTCCTCCTGTGGCTCTCGGAGGCCGAACAGCAGGCGTTCTGGCACCGGAACACGGGGTACTTCCCGATCAGCAACAGCGCGGTTCAACTCCTCGAGGACGAGGGGTGGTTCGACGAGAATCCGAACTTCCAGACCGCGTTCGATCAGCTCAGCGAGACCGAGTCGTCGGTGGCGACGCAGGGCTGGCAGGCCGGTCCGGCGACGGAGGTTCGGACGCTCATCCAGGACGGCTACGTCAGCATGATCAACTCCGACGTCACCATCGAGGAGAAGCTCTCGAGCATGAAGTCGGAGGCCGACACCGTGCTGCGGGAGTACATCGACAGCAAGGGGTGACGGATGAGCGCCCACGAGACAGCGTTCGACAGCTCGCTGGGGGCGTACCTCCTGTTGCTGCCGACGCTGGCCGCGATCGGGGCGTTCCTGTACTACCCGTCCCTGCAGACGCTCCGGCTGAGCCTCTACGAGACGTTCCTGTTCGGACAGAACACCCGGTTCGTCGGACTCGGAAACTTCGCGTCCCTGCTGACGTCGAACACGTACCTGGCGAGCGTCGGACTGACGTTCGGATTCGCCGCGTTCGTGGTCGTGAGTACCCTCGCCGTCGGGCTGCTCGTCGCCTTCCTGCTGTACGAGGTGACGAACGGGAAGGCCGCCTACCTGATCGCCGCCATCTGGCCGTACGCGCTGCCGACTGCCGTCGCCGGAACCGTCCTGTTGTTCCTGGCACACCCGAGCGTCGGCATCTACACGTTCTATCTGGAGTCGTGGTTCGGCGTGGAGGTTGATTGGTTCACCGTCGGCTGGCAGGCGTTCCTCGTCGTCGCGATCGCGGCCGTCTGGAAGCAGGTCGGCTACAACGTGATCTTCATGTTGGCCGCGCTGAACAACGTCCCGGAGTCGCTGAACGAGGCGTGTGATCTGGACGGCGTGGGGACGTGGCGGCGACTGTTGCGTGTCTACGTCCCTCTGATGTCGCCGACGCTGGTGTTCCTCGTCGTCATGAACACCATCTACGCGTTCTTCGGGAGCTTCGCGCTGATCGACCTGATGACGCAGGGCGGCCCGACGAACGCGACGAACCTGCTCATCTACCAGCTGTACCGTGACGCGTTCCAGTTCAACAACCTCGGACTCGCATCGGCCGAGTCGGTGATCCTGTTCGTCATCGTGGCGGGGCTCACCTATGTCCAGTTGCGAGTATCCGACCGCTACGCACACTACTGATGGCAGCAGAAACACGACGAGAGGCCGTCTCCGAGGCGTCGTCCCCCACGCGACTCGTCCCGGGGCAGCTTCCCGTCCACGTCGGGCTGGTGGTGTCGATCCTGCTCATGGCCTCGCCGCTGCTGCTGGCGATCGTGATGAGCACGCAGACCGTCCCGGAGATCTACGACATCGGCGACATCACCCCCGGGAGCGACGGGCTCGCCAACTACGTCTCGGTGTTGACGACCTACAACATGCTGACGTACATGGCCAACTCGTTGATCATGTCCGTCCTCGTGACCGTCGGAAAGATCGCAGTGAGCCTCCTCGCGGCGGTCGCGCTCGTCTTCTACGACTTCCGGTTTAAGAACGGGGTCTTCTTCCTGATCCTGTTCACGCTGATGTTCCCGGTCCCGGTCCGGATCGTTCCGCTGTACGAGCTCATGGCGACGCTCGGCTGGTCCAACACCCTGCTGGCGCTCACCGGCCCGTACCTGGCGAGCGCGACGGCGGTGTTCCTGCTGCGACAGCACTTCATGTCGATCCCGGAGTCGCTCGTCGAGGCGGCGAGGGTCGACGGCGTCGGTCCGCTGGAGTTCCTCTGGCGTGTGCTCGTGCCCATGTCGCGCGGGATGATCACCGGGCTCGGCGTGATCACGTTCATCTACTCGTGGAACCAGTATCTGTGGCCGTTGATCGTCGTCTCCGACCAGAACAAGCAGGTCGTGCAGGTCGGGATGAAGTACCTCCAGTCGGTCGGCAACGCCGGGCAGACCGATTGGGGGCTCATCATGGCGGGTGCCGTCCTGACGCTGTTGCCGCCGCTGGCGGTCCTGATCGCGTTCCGGAACCCGCTGCTGGAAACGTTTGGACTCGCAGAATGACCGGAATCAGCCTTCACAACCTGACCAAGCAGTTCGACGACGTAACGGCTGTCGACAGCGTGTCCCTCGACGTCACCGAGGGGGAGTTCCTCGTCCTCGTCGGTCCGTCCGGCTGCGGGAAGTCGACGACGCTGCGCCTGTGTGCCGGGTTGGAGTCGACCACGGAGGGGACCGTCAGCATCTCCGACCGGAACGTGACGGCCGAGCCCGCGAGCGAGCGGGACGTCGCGATGGTGTTCCAGAACTACGCGCTGTACCCGCACATGACCGCCCGCGAGAACATGACCTTCGGGCTGGACGCAGCCGCCGGCTTCTCGGGTACCGAGGCGACCGAGCGTGTCGAGGAAGCCGCCGCGATCCTCGACATCGAGGATCTGCTGGACCGGAAGCCGTCGGCGCTGTCCGGGGGCGAGCAACAACGCGTAGCGATCGGCCGTGCGCTCGTCCGGGACCCGGAGGTGTTCCTGATGGACGAACCGCTGTCGAACCTAGACGCCAAGCTGCGCGTCCAGATGCGTGCCGAACTCGCGGAGTTGCACGCGGAGCTGCAGACGACGACGGTGTACGTCACACACGACCAGGTCGAGGCGATGACCCTCGGCGACCGGGTCGCCGTGATGAACGACGGCCGCATCGAACAGGTCGCGCCGCCGCAGGACCTGTACGACGCGCCCGACACCCGGTTCGTCGCGGAGTTCATCGGCAGTCCGGGGATGAACACCGTCGATGCGACCCTGCGGCGGCGTGGGACCGTGTCCGAGATCGTCTGGGGGGACAACACGGTTCCGCTGGACGCCTCGCCCGAATCGCTCGGGCTGACGTCGGGAGACCGCGTCGTGTTCGGTGTCCGGCCGGAGGACCTCTCGGCCGACACGGACGGCGACGTTCGGATGGAGGTCACCGTGACCGAGCCGCTCGGAAGCACACTGCTCGTCCGTGGGACGGTCGGGGGTCACGAGATGGAGGTCAGCATCCAACCGCGATCCTTGGTCGAAGTGGGGGACCAGATCACGTTGGGTGTCGACCCGGATCGACTGCATCTGTTCGACCCGGAATCGGGGGCGGCAGTGTACCACTCGGCGGACTCCCGCGAGGCGATCGGCGTCGACGGTGACGGTCGTCGCGACGCCGCCGTGGCGCGCCAGGGGGGAGCCGATGACTGAATCCACGTGTTCCGCTCGTGCCGATATCGACCGCACCGACAGGGTATCGGGGCTGGACACGGCGTTCTCATCGCGGGGTGAGCGCGCGTGAACCCGCGCGTCGGATTCGTCACGCAGGTGACGATGGGGCTCGACGAGCAACTCGCGTTCGCCGGGGAGGCCGGGTTCGACTACGTCGAGATCCTGATGGACGGACCCGTCGACCGAGGAGCGCTGGCCGAACGCGAGGAGACGGTCGGAAGACACCTTGCTGAGGGTGACCTCGATTTGGTCGTCCACCTGCCGTTCCCGACCGACATCGGCTCGCCGTACGCCGGCGTCAGGGACGGGGCCGTCGCGACACAGCGACGGTGTCTCGACGTTGCGAGCGACCTCGGCGCCGAGAAGGCCGTGCTTCACCCGGAGAGTTCGGCGTGGGAGGTTGCCTGGGACCACGAGGACCTCCGTCGGCATATCGACGAGTCCGTGAGGGAACTGGACGCGTACGGCGCCGAGCGCGGGGTCGAGATCTGTGCGGAGAACCTCTTCGGTGGCGCGTACACCATCGACACGATCGACGGACTGCTCGCGGCAACCGACGTCTCGATGACGCTCGACACCGGCCACGCGCGTGTCAGCGGCTCCGACGCCGCCGACACGGCCGAGTTCGTCGCCGAGCACGGGGACCGGATCGCGCACGTCCACCTCAACGACACCCGCGTTCCGAGGGACGAACACCTCCCGTTCGGCGCCGGCAACGTCGACTTCGCGACGATCCTCGGCGCGTTCGACGACGACTGGAGCGGGACGCTGTCGCTCGAAGTCGCCACCGAGTCGGTCGAGTACCTTCGACACTCGAGAGCCGCGCTCGACGAGTTATTACCGGAGATCCACTGACCGAGGGCGAGAAGTCGAGTCCCCTCGGTCGCCGGTCGATCCCCGAGTCAGGTCTCGGACGGTCGACCGAGACCGACCGCACGCTCGGTCACGTCACGGACGCCCTCGCGAACCTCGACGTAGGTCGCACATCGATACTCCGTCATACCGTTTCCACCGTACGACCGTGCTGACAAATGTCTTGTGAACAGTTCCCAGATGTCGGGCGTGAAACATACTGGCCCCCGAGTCTCCGTGCTCGTTCCCGCTCCCCGTCCGACCGGAGGACTCCTGTCCGTCCAGTCCCTACGATCGGCAATCGGATGAGCAGGGCACGCGAGTGGTACCGGTGGAAGCGCCGCGCCGGCGTCGAGTTCCGGCTCCTGTGGGCGGTGGCGTTTCTCACCTACGTCGTCGGCGACATCGTCTCGACGGTGATCCTCGTGTACCTCGTGCCCGGGCTGGGGGAGGGGAACCCGCTGGTCGCCGGACTGCTGGAGACGTTCGGGGTCGCCGGTTTGGTCGTCGTGAAGGGGGGCGTGTTCGCGCTCGGACTGTTCGTCAGCCGACGGGGGCTCGACGACGAGGACGCCGCCTACTACTACCTCCCGCCGGTCGCGATAACGGGCTTCGGGGGGTCGCGACGGCGATCAATCTGTGGTTGGTGTTCGGGTGAGTCGGGGGCCGTCAGCTCGGGCTCGTCGGTGGACCACCTCACTCAGTCACGCGATCGACTCGCCTCCAGGACTGGGTTCGCTGCCGCGACGGAATGCCTGCCTCAACAGCCGGACGCGTTCCGCTCCGCGGGCAGGGAGACGACGAGGGGGTCGTACCCGTTCGCCGCGTAGACGACCGCACGATCCCGGAGCCACCCGTCGTACCGTTCGGGGGGGACCGTCGCCGGCGCCCCGGGGAACAGGTGCGCGCCGGTGGTCGTCCACGAGCGAAGCGAGACGACCGGACAGGCCGGCGAGGGGCCTCCACGAAGCCAGACGGCCGTTGGCGAGACGGACGCGTTCACGTCGGGGTAATAGTTCGCGGCGACCCGCGTCTGCGTGTGGGAACTCGTCCACCGTCCGCGAACGTGGTCCGCGGCGAAGGTGCCGCCCGCGAACTCCGAGCGGGTGGTCGTGCTCGGCACCTTCCCCGTATCGAGATCGACGTACGCGACCGGGAGCGTGGCGACGAGCGCGACGACGAGGACCGCCGCAAGCGCCGGACGCGCGAGCCGACCGAGTCCCCCGACGGGGAGACCTCCGCCGCCGAGTGAACCCGGCGAGAGGCGCGACGCGACCGCAGCGGCCGCCACGAGCGCCGGCAGGTGGAGGTGCGTCTGTGCGCGCAGCGCGGTCGCGAAGTACTCCGGGGTCAGCCCCGCAGTGAAGGAGTAGCCGATCAGGACGACCGGCCCCGCGAACAGCGCCAACAGGGGCGGCTCGGCCGCGCCGTCGCGGCCGAACCGGTGGGCCGCCGCGACGGCGAGCACCGCCGGCACGGCGAACGGCGCGACCGTCGCGAGCACGACCGGCGGCGTCATCGAGGTGCCGGGGAACACGGCGATCCGGGCGTTGACGGCGATCGCCGCGAACACCACCGCGAGCGGGAACCCGGCGGCCGCCCGCCTGACCGCGGACGTGGTGCCGCGGAGCCACGGTACCCCGACGACCAGCACGACCAGCCACGCGAGGAACAGGCCGGGCGTCCCCTCGATCCGGTCGACGTACGGGACGACGAGTCCGGTCGACCCGGCCAGCGTGTAGTAGCCGCCGAAGTACGCACAGAAGCCGACGAATCCCCCGGCGAGCACGACCCGGCCGCGCGTCAGCGGCCGGCCGACGAGGTGGCCCGCGAGCAACCCCAGCAGGACGACCGCCGCGACGAGCGTGCTGAACGTGTGCGTGAACGGGAGCGCGACGAGCAGCAGCGCGAGGACGGCGAGCCACGCCCGGCGCTCGGTGCGGACGTACGCGTGGGCCGCGAGCGCGACGACCGGGATCACGAGCAGCGTGAGCGCGTCGTCGTCCGGCACGCCCGTCCGCCGGACGAACACGCCGTCGACCGCGAGCGCGAACGCCGCGAGCACGCTCGCCCGCCCGACCCGCCCGGCGTCCCATCCGAGGCTCCGACCGAGGCGGCGGGCGAACACCGCGCCCAGAAGGACCGACGCGGCGCCGATGCTCGCGTACAGCGGCTGTGCGAGCCGCAGCGGTGCGATGGCGGTCACCGCGCTCCCCATCGAGAGCCACGCCGTCGAGACGAGCGCGTCCGCCCGGAACCCCGCGAGCAGGATCTCCCCGTTCGCGAGCGCGTCCCGGGCCTGCGCGGCGTAGACGATCCCGTCGAGCGTCGCCGGGAGCGGGCTCCACCACAGCGGGAACAGCCTGGCGCCCGCCGCGACGACGAGACACGCGAGGATCGCGACCGACCGACCTGTCGGCCGGGAGCGGCTCACGCCTCCACCTCCCCGTCATCGGGGGCGCCGACCGACTCCCCGCCGAGCAGCGTCGCCGGCGACGCCACCAGCATCGACGCGACCGCGATCCCGGCGCCCAGCGTCGCGAGCGCCACTCCCGCGAGCGAAACTCCCACGAGCAGGCCCGGCGAGGCCGCGGGCCGGAGGCGGACGCCGAAGACGGTGAGGTAGCCGGCGGCCGCGGCCACGCGCAACCCGGCGAGCCCCAGCGGCACGGCCAGCAGGGTCGCCCCCGTTCCGATCCGGACCGCGTCGCTCAGGACGACCCGGGCGACCCTGCGGGGCGAGGCGCCGGTGGCCCGGTAGACCCCGACGGTCTCGCGTCGCCCGTGGACCGCCCGGGCGAACGCGGCGGTGGTCCCGCCGACGGTCAGGGCGGCCGCGAGCCCGAGGACGACCCCGAGCACGAGCCGGAGGTTGCCGAACGCCGTCTCGACGGCGCGCCCGATGCCGGATGTGCCGGTGCGACCGCCGGCCGCGACCGCCGCGGCGACGCGCTCGTCGCCGGTGACGCGATACCGCGTCGCGTCGAGTTCCTCGCCGTCGACTGCGACGGTCGCCTCGTAGCGGCCGGGGGGTCGGCGGGGGAGCCGGACGGACACCGTCCGCGTTTCGCCGGGCCCGAGCGTCACGACGCGCCGGACGGAGCGATCGGGGCCTGCGAGGGCGACGGAGACGTTCCGGAGGGTGCGGTTCCACGGGTTCGCGAGTCGCGCCGTGAGCGTCGGCCGCGCGAGCAGGTCCGGCTCGGCCGGCGCGACCGACAGCGTCGCCGCCGGCCGCCTCGGGGCGCCGGTCTCGATCGCGAGCGACTCGGTCCCCGAGCGGTTCCCCGCTCGTGCTTCCACGGTCAGCCGGCCCGAAGCACCCGTCGACACCGCCGCGACGCCGTCGTTCCCCGTGGTGGTCGTCGCCCCTCCGGCGGTCACCGTCGCGTTCGCGACCGGCCCGCCATCGGGATCGCGAACGGTCACGAGCAGCGTCGCGTTCGGGGGACCCCGTTCGGGCAGCGGACCGAGCGACAGCCCGCCCGCACCACCGCCGCCCGCGTCGCCGATGGGTACCTCCCGCGTGATCCCGCCCACGGTGAGGGTCGTCCGACCGGGCGCACCGGTCGGCAGGGTGAACCGGACCGTCCCGGTCGCACCGGGATCGAGGCGAACGCGACGCTCCACCGTCTCCGCACCCAGTTCCGCCTCGACCGTCGTGTTCACTCGCTCGTCGCGGTCGTTACGGACCACGGCGGCGACGGTGACGGTCCCGTCGGCGGGCACCGACTCTGGGACGCGCACGTCGAGCACCGTCACCGGCGGCCCCGCGAGCGCGTCCGTCGGCAGCCGCTCGGCCCGGACGAAGTGCGCGGTCCCGGGGGATCGGTGTGTGAGGTGCTGGGCGGTCGCGAGCGGGACGATCAGCTGGTCGTCGTACGGTCCCGGCGCGTCGAAGACGCCGACGATCCGGACGCGAGAGAGCCCGTCGCGGGTGAGTCCGCCGAGCGTGAGGTTCGACCCGACGCCGACCCCGAGCGTCGAGGCGAGGTCGGCGCCGACGACCGCCTCCCCCGGGTCCGCCGGTCGTCGCCCCCGAGTCAGCGTCGCGTCCGTGACCGACGCGAACGCCGTGTAGTTCGCCCCGCGGAGCGTGTACGGGCGACCGTCGTCCGCCTCGAACAGGAGGAACTCCGCGCTGGCGTCGATGCCGCGATCGCGCAACGCGTCGGCGTACGTCGTCGGCACCGTGCTCGCGATCGGGTGGGTCGCCCCCGGCTCGGTGATCGTCGCCCCCTCGGTCCCGGAGATCGGCGCGAGCACGCCCCCCATCGCCGCCACCAGCACCGCGAACGCGACGAACACCGACAGCGTAGCGGTCGTGGGGACGACCGTCCGCGGGTCGAGGAGCGTGGGCGAAGCGAGTTCGCGGATTCGGGCGAAGGGGCTTCCGTTCCCTTCGGCGTCGCCCGCGGTTGAGCGACGCGTCCGGGCGTCCGAGGAGGTCGCGAACGGCGGGCGTCGGGCGACCGGCCACGCGGCGAGCGCGCCGGCGAGCGCGCCGACCAGGGTCGTCCCGACGAGCACCGGCGCGATGATCGCGGCGGCGTCGGCGGTCACCCGCGGCGACAGCGAGGTCGGGAGTCCGGCGAAGACGGCGGCGTTGACGGCGGCGTGGACGCCGATGACGCCGATCGCGTAGCCGAGCGCCGACCCGGTCGCCGCGAGGCCCCCGGCCCGGGCCGCGAACAGCGCGAGCACCGTCCGGCCGGTGCCGCCGGTCGCGCGGACCACCCGGACGGTCCGCTCGCGGTCGCGGACGGTCATCCGGGTCACGCTGTAGACGACGACGCCGAGGAGCAGGCCCGCGCCGGCGACGACCGTCGACAGCGCCGCGAGCGCCTGCCGCGTGCCCAGCGAGAAGAAGACCAGCGCGGTCCGCAGCGGGACTCCGGTTCGGGGGACGGTCCCCTCCGGGACCGCCCGGACGACGAACGCCCCCGTCGTCCCCAGCTCCTCGACGGTTCCCCGCTCGGCCACGTACCACTGCGCCGGAAGCAGCTGGCTCCCCCGCGGCGTGACCGACACGGTGACCGTCCCGGCCTCGCCACGCAGCGTGTGTTCGGTCGATCCGCCGAGCGACCCCAGCGTCGTTCCCGTGCCCTCCGCGACGGCCGCGACGGCGTCGGGCGCTCCGCCCCCGGGATCGGCGGGCCTGGCGAGCACGTACCGTTGGCGTCCATCCGGGCCGCCGACGAGGGCGTACGGCAGGACCGTCGCGCCGGGCGGCGCGGCGGCGGTCGCCGCCCCGACGCTGTCGTGTGTGGTGACGGTCGCGGTCGCGCCGTACTCGGCCGCCAGCGCCGTCGTCTGTGCGCCGGCGACGACGACGACGAGCGCGGTCCCGCAGACGAACGCGACGCCGAGCGCCACGACGACCACCGTGAGCCGGTCCCGGCGGGACCATCGCCCGAGCAACACCCGTCGGTAGCTCATCCGACGTGTCCGCCCCGCTGGACCGCGGCGACGCGCTCGTTTTCTGCGACCGACACGTATCGGTGACTACCCCGGCGCAGTCGGACAAAAAGCCTTCGTCACTCGCGTCGTGGCTCCGCTAGATATCGGTATTGATATTTCGCGAGTCGATTTTATGTGTGTGAATTCGGTTCTTTCGCGATATGACTGGTGTACGAGCGGTGCTCGGTCACGTGCGTGAACTCGGGGTCATCGGCGTTCTGTTAGTCGCCTACGTCGTCGGACTCACCGGCGCGACGGTGGTCGGGAAGGCCAAGGGCCTCGCCACCCGTGGTTCGGGCGTCGAGGTCGATCCGGCGGAGTCGCACCAAGCCTGAGTGCATCGTCGACTGCAGTCGAGAGTTCTTCGGCTGAAGTGAACGACTCGGCGATCCGGTGACCGGCATGGTCCGGTCCCGAAGGAATCGCGGCCGGCGCCGTCGCCTTCGTCGTCGGGTTCGTCCTGTTCTCGTACGGCTCCTATCGCGCGGTGGAACTGGTCCGTTCGACGGGCGGACGCTGGCCACCCGGATCGTGATCCGGCGTGGACGGACGACGTTGTCGCCGCGCGACTGCCAACCTTTACACTATAGCGAGTAAACTCATCGCACATGAGCCGGAACTACGACTCGCTCCACGACCCGAACGCGGAGTACACGATGCGGGAGCTGTCCTCCGGGACGATGGGCGTGACGGCGAAGCGAGGCGGCGGCCGCGACGTGGAGATCACCGACGTGCAGTGCACGATGGTCGACGGGAACTTCCCGTGGACGCTCGTGCGCGTGTACACGGACGCCGGCATCGTCGGCACCGGGGAGGCGTACTGGGGTGCGGGCGTTCCCGAACTCATCGAGCGCATGACGCCGTTCCTCGTCGGGGAGAACCCCCTCGACATCGACCGCCTGTACGAGCACCTCATCCAGAAGATGAGCGGCGAGGGCAGCGTCGAGGGAGTCACCGTCACGGCCATCTCGGGCATCGAGGTCGCGCTGCACGACCTCGCGGGCAAGATCCTCGAGGTCCCGGCCTACCAGCTGCTCGGCGGGAAGTACCGCGACGAGATGCGCGTCTACTGCGACTGCCACACCGAGGCGGAGGCCGACCCCGAGGCCTGTGCCGACGAGGCCGAGCGCGTCGTCGACGAGTTGGGCTACGACGCGCTGAAGTTCGACCTCGACGTGCCGTCGGGCCTCGAGAAGGACCGCGCGAACCGTCACCTCCGCCCCGGGGAGATCCGCCACAAGGTCGAGATCGTCGAGGCCGTCACCGAGCGCGTGAAGGACGAGGCCGACGTCGCGTTCGACTGCCACTGGACGTTCTCGGGCGGCTCGGCCAAGCGCCTCGCGGACGCCATCGAGGAGTACGACGTGTGGTGGCTGGAGGACCCCGTCCCGCCGGAGAACCTCGAGGTGCAGGAGGAGGTCACCAAGTCCACCGTGACGCCGATCGCCGTCGGCGAGAACCGCTACCGCGTGACCGAGGAGCGCCGACTCATCGAGAACCAGGCGGTCGACATCGTCGCCCCCGACATGCCCAAGGTCGGCGGGATGCGCGAGACCCGCAAGATCGCGGACGTGGCCAACCAGTACTACGTCCTGGTCGCGATGCACAACGTCTCCTCGCCGGTGGCGACGATGGCGAGCGCGCACGTCGGCGCGGCGATCCCGAACTCGCTTGCGGTCGAGTACCACTCCTACGAGCTCGGCTGGTGGGAGGACCTGGTCGAGGAGGACGTGATCGAGGACGGCTACATCACGATCCCCGAGGAGCCCGGGATCGGCGTCACGCTCGACATGGACACCGTCGAGGAGCACATGGTCGACGGCGAGACGCTGTTCGACGAAGCGTAGCTTCGTCGAGCCGGCGGGACGAAGTCACGGCCCGTTCGACGAGGGGTCAGTTGTAGGCGAACTCGAAGATCGCTGATTCCGGTGTGTACTTCGGCGCGACTCGTCGGGATCGGTCGCCAGTTGATGCGCCCCTCGACCGTACCGACGATAACGCTACGTCGTCACAACCACCACATCGTTACGGAAGTCTCCCCGGCTCCCTGCCGGATGGATCGCGTTTTTGCGACTTCGATTGCAACATGTTCCCATGCCGCATCAGGGGCACGACACAGACCGCGAGGAGTACACCGTCGACCACCGACTCTCGGACGCCGACCGGAACATCCACTCGGCGTGGGACAACTCCCTCGAGCCGGCGCTGACCGTCGAGGACGGCGACGTCGTCCGCTTCGAGTGCCGCGACGCGGTGGACCGGCAGGTCGACGTGGAGACCACCGCCGAGGACGTGATGGACGTGAGCTTCGACCCGGTCCACCCGCTGACGGGTCCGGTGTACGTCGAGGGCGCCGAGCCGGGCGACGTCCTCGAGGTGGAACTGCTGGACCTCCAGCACAAGGGTTGGGGGTACAACCTCTACTTCCCCGGCGACATGGGGCTGGGCCTGCTCCCGGAGGACTTCGACGAGCCGGGTATCCACATCTGGGACCTCGAGGGCGACGTTGGGAAGTTCGTGAACGGGATCGAGGTGCCGCTGGATCCGTTCCCGGGAACCATCGGCAACGCACCCGCCGAGGACGGCGAACACGACACGCTCCCGCCGCGAAACGTCGGTGGCAACATGGACGTGAAGCACATGACCGCCGGCTCGACCGTCTACCTCCCGGTCGAGGTGGACGGCGCGCTGTTCTCGACGGGCGACTGCCACGCCGCGCAGGGCGACGGCGAGGTGTGCGTCACGGGCGTCGAGGCGCCGATGTTCGTCACCGCGCGGTTCAACGTCCGGAAGGACCTCGACATCGAACAGCCCGAGCTCGCCACCTCGGGACCGTTCACCGCGACCGGCGTCGACGAGCCGATGTACGCGACGACCGGGATCGACTCGGACCTGATGGAGGCGACGAAGAAGGCGACCCGACACATGATCACTCACCTCTCGGAACACCGCGGGCTCACCCGCGGCGAGGCGTACCTGCTGTGCTCGGCGGCGATGGACCTGAAGGTCAGCGAGGTGGTCGACGCGCCCAACTGGACGGTGACGGCCTACATCCCCGAGAGCATCTTCCCCGACGAGGCGGAGGACTGAACGTCGAGGCGCCAGCCCGCCCACAGCAGCGAGGCGACGAGCAGGAGGACCGCCGCGGGCCGCAGCCACGCGATCGCGGTCAACGCGGCGCTCGTCGCCTGTAGCCCGAGCACGATGAACACCAGCGGGCCGCAGCAGGCCGTCCCCGATAGCAGCGCCGGGAGCCCGGCTGCCAATCCCGATGCGGGGGAGATGTCACAGACTGCGGGCTGGCGCCACGCCAGCGCCGACAGCGCGAGGTTCGCACCGACGAGCAGGCCGATGCCGACGGCGACCGCGAGCGTCGCGGGCACGAACAGGTACTCGACGGGCCCGAGCGCGACGAGCGCGACCCCCTCCCCCGAGAGCGCGCGCCTCAGCGGCGCCTCGACGACGGTCACGGACCCGAGGCCGTCCCCGCTCGCGACGGTCGCTCGCGAAGCGACACCGAGGTCGCGGACGGCGACGGCGTACACCAGCGCGTAGCCGACCGTGGACGCGACCAGTACCGCGGCCGCGACGCGGTCGGCCAGCGAGGCGGTGAGGGCCCGGCGGGTCCGCATCAGCGCGGTCGCGGCGACTGCGGCGGGGCCGCGCGGTCCCTCGGCCTCGTGCTCACGCGACATACGCGGTCTCCGGGTAGAAGCCGCCCCAGGCGTGCCACATGGCGTCGAAGGCGTACGCCCGCTCCAGCGGCAGGTCGCCCGCGCGGTACGTCTCGCCCTCGACGGCGAACAGCCCCTCGCTGTCGTCGTCCGGTTCGACGCTCGCCCCGCGGGACCGGTACACCCAGCCCGTGTCGAGACCCGGATCGTACGCCGCGAGGAACGCGTCGGCGTCGCCGTTGCCGCCGTCGGCCTCGTCGTCGCCGCCTCCGTCGTCGTTGCTTCCGCTGCCGGCGGTCTCCAGTAGCCGCCTCTCGCGGAGCGCGGGCTTGTCGAACGCGACGGCGCGGTCGGCCGTCCGCGTCCCGATCACGACGCGCTTCGGCTCGTCCAGCGTTTCGGCCCAGCCCTCATCGAGCGGCGGAAACAGCGGACCTCCGCCGCCGTAGTAGCCGCTCGTGGGATTGTAGTTGCCGTAGGGGTCCGAGCCGTAGCGCTTGGCGTAGCCGGTGTCCTCGGTGAGCACCTCGGTGTCCGGGTGGGCCTCGCGCCACCGGCCCCACGTCGTCCACGTCAACCCGAACTCCCGGAGCTGGTCGCCCTCCCGGGGCCCGTCGACGGCGGTGGCGAGCACCTGCGGCCACCGGGAGTCCGTCGCGCGGTCGTACATCACGAGGTTGTTGTTCACCAGCTTTCCGGAGACGCCGAGGGTGGTGTCGCCGCGCTCGAACCCCATCGCGGTCCCCGTGAGCGGACAGTACGTGACGGCGACGGGCGTTCCATCGAGCGAGTCGTTCGTTATCTCGTGCCAGACGAGCACGCGCTGGGTGTACGCCTTCACGTCCGTCTCGCCGGCGTAGCCGAACACCACCTCGTCGTCCGCGAGGGTGACCTCCCCAGGGGACGCGAACGAGGGCTCGTCGACTGACGGGATCCCGTCCTTGTCCGGCCCGCCCCCCACCGTCTCCTCCCGGAGCCGTTCGCGGGGCCATGGCTGATGCAACGCGCCGTCGCGCGACGGTGGTCCCGAGGCGTCGGCAGTCCCCGCGGGAACGACCTCGCGTCCGGGGAGCCCGTCGAGACACCCGGCGACGGCCGCGGCCCCCGCGAGCCCGATGGACCCGAGCAGGCGTCTCCTCGTGGGGCCCTGTGACATGATACCGTGGACGGTCCCCCCGCCATTAGACGTGATCCGGTCGTGCGTCACGGTCGCACGGTATCGGTCGGAGCCCTTCGGCGTCGCTCGCGGTCGTCGCGGGCGCGACGCGTCACTCGCCGTGTGACTCCCTGAGTCGCTCCGCGATCCGCCGTCCCTCCGATCGCGGGTCAGCCTCGACGACCTCGATCGCGTCGCCGACGGCGATCTGGCCGGGCTCGACGACCTCCGCACAGATGCCGCCGCGGCGTCCCGTCAACGCCCGTGCGACTCCCTCCTCGTCGGCGACGTCCTCGAGGTGCGCGCAGGGAGGTCGCGGCCGGGTGCCGCGGAGCACGGCGCCGGATCCGGTCTCCGCTCCGCCCCCAGTACTCCTCGCGGCGTCCGTCCCGCCGATCCGGAACGTCGCCCCGAGGAGGTCCTCGAGGTCGACGCCGCGGACGACCACGTTGCGGCGGTGGCGGCCGTCGGTGAGGTCGATCTCGCGGTCGTCGCGGATCGACTCAAGCGCCGCGGCGTCGACGAGCGTGACCGCACAGACGTCGAACGGAGAGTAGTACCCGGTGCCGCGGAGGTAGCGGTCGCCCTCGACGCCGCCGGAGACGAGCGTGACGCGGTCGTGTTCGACCATCGGATCTCCCTCCCCGGGGGCCGTGTACAGGGCCTCGACGCTGGCGGGCATGGGTACGCGTCGTCGCGAGCAGAAATGAACGCTGTGCCGGGACCGAGCGCGAACGTCGGCCTCGGCGCGTCACCGAGCGGTGTCGATCGGCCCGTCGCCGGTGGGGCCATCGCCGACCGGCTCGGCGCCGGTCGGACCGTCGTCGATCCACCGGTCGACGACCCAGCGGAACAGCACGAGCCCCTGCACGACGAACAGGTTCGTGACGAGGAAGAACGTCGCCTCCTCGACGGGGAGCCCGGCGATCTCGATCCCGGTCGTGAACCGCTCCGAGAGGATCCAGATGTCCAGGGCGATCGCGACGCGGTCGACGACACACAGGTACAGCGTCGGCACGAGCGTCGCGAGCGCGACGAGGCGCCGCCGCGCCCACAGTTGCGGGGCGCCGACGGCCCACTGCAGGGCCAACACCGGCGCCGCCCACGCCGCGATCGCACCGAGGTACAGCGTCGCGTCGGTGCCGAGCATCACCCACCCGCCGATCCCGATCGCGGCCGCCAGTCCGACGCCGGCGACTCGGGTGGCGACCGGGCGGTCGACCGCCGGCCACGTCGACGGGATCGAGAGGTGCGAGAGCCACAGCGCCGTGATCCACGGCTGGACGAGGATGAACAGGTACTCGCCCACGGGGGCGTGGCCGAGGGTCGCGAGGGTCGCGCCCTCGCCGTACCCCCACACCCCGACGGCGATGAGGTAGTTGTCCCACGGAACGGTGTACACGAGCGCCACGAGCGTGACGACCGCGACGCCGGTCCAGTAGCGCCGTCCGTAGCCCGTTCGCGCGGCCGCGTGGTCCCCGACGGCTCGTGTCGCGTCGATCCGCGACCGGCTCACGAACCCGGTCGCGATCAGCGCCAGCACCGCCGGCACGAGGAACGCGAGGTGGAACTGGAGGTACGTGAGCGCGGTCGTCATGATGGATCGAGTGTCATCGATGTGGGTTCCGTCGGCGCGATGTCGGCACCGTGGGTCGTCGGTTCGCGTCGCCGCCGGGGTACTCCGGCGGCGACCCCACGGAGCCGGGTCGGTCAACGGCGGTCAGTCGAAGTCGGTTCGGCCGACGGCGAACGGTCGACGACAGTGACGCCGTTCCGGGCCGTTCAGTCGGCCGCGGTGGCGTCGGTCGTCGACGAGCCGGCCGCGTCGAGCACCTCGCGGCTCGACAGCAGGATGATCCCGAAGCCGACCTTCGCGACCAGGTCGAGGACCATGAAGCCGGCCGTCTCGATGTTCAGCGAGATGAGGCCGAGGCCCTCAGTGCCGACGATCCACCAGACCGGGTAGATCAGCCAGACGACGACGATCAGGTTCCGCAGGGTGCTGAACGTCGACGCGGCGTCGCCCGAGAGCTTGCTGGCCTTGTCGGCGAGCGAGCCGTACAGCATGTACAGGAGCACGAGCAGGAAGCCCGTCGAGACGCCCCACCAGACGAGGCGGCGTGCCCCGACCGAGAGGACGCCCGCGCCCTGGCTCAGCGTCGCGACCGCGCCGGTTCCGATCATCAGCACGTCGAGGCCGACGAGCGAGGCGATCTCGTTGCGGTTGGCGCCCGCGAGCAGCGCCAGGTCGACGAGCAGCAACGGTGTGGTGAACAGCCAGTCCGTGTATCGGGCCCAGTATATCGGGACCTCCTCGCCACCGAGTTCGACGATGGTTATGCCGAACCCGAGCGCCATCGCGAGATAGTTTACGAACGCGATGGCGGTGATGAATATCGTGACGATGTAGAACTCCTGTCGCCGCCGGTCCGTTTCGCCCCAGCCCCTGGCGATGAAGTACAACATCCCCAGGAGCATTCCGAGCGTGCCGATCCACAGCCAGATTCCTTCACTGCCGGGTTGTGGCATGATGCATACGAACGTAGGAGTGGTACACAGGTAAGGGGGATATGCAACTAGTTGGGGTCGACGGGGGCCGTCGCCCGTTCCTCCTCGCCCGCTCCGACAAAAGCGGCGACGAGCTTCCGCTGTGCCGCGCGGAGATGCTGGTGGAACGTCGATCGACTCACTCCCATCGACTCGGCGAGCTCGTCGCCGTCCACGTCGCGCGGCCACTCGAAGTACCCCGTCGTGAACGCGCGGACGAGCGCGGCGTGTTGTCGCTCGGTCAGCTCCCGCTCCACGGCGGCGACGAACTCGGGTCGAGTTCGGGCCCGTTCGGTCCGTCGGCGGTAGCCGAGGAGTTCCACGTGTTCGTGGCTGTCGGTGACAGCCTCGACCAACGACTGCGCGAGCGATTCGCGTGCGACCGACACCGAGACACGGGCGCCGTCGGCGTCGGCGACCACCGCCTCGAGATCGGCGCCGTACTCCGCCAGGAGGGGTCGAAGTCGGGACTCCGACACCGACAGTTCGGCCACCGACGCGTCAGCGGTCTCCGCGAACACGGAGTGAACGGTGACCGACTCGCCCGCGGCCGCCCGGAGCGCGTCGGCGTCGACGCCGGAGCCGTCGGCCGACACCTCGAACAGCATCGAGGGTCGGTCCCGATCCCCGACCGCGCCGCGGTGGCGCAGCGTGCACCCGGCGGCGCCGGCGACCGCGGACAGCGGGTGGTCGACGATCCCGAACTCGATCTCGAAGGCTCCCTCCTCGCGGAGCGTTCGCTGGCTCTCGATCGCGTTGACCCCCGTCGCGACGGCGCGCCCGAGCGCCGTCAACACGGCCCGCTCGTTGCTCGCGAACCCGCCGTCGGCGCGGGTGTACACCCCGACGGCACCGTACGTCGCGTCGCCGTAGTGGATCGGGATCGCCGCGACGGCGGTCACGCCGTCCGCCGCCGCGCCGTCGATCGACACGGTCCGGACGAACCGTTCGGACATCGCCTCCGCGACGGCCGTCCCGATCGGGGTGTCGCCGACCCCGTCGTCGACGGCGGAACCGTCTCCCGTCGCGTCGCCGAGGGGGAGACGGCTCCCGACCTCGTCGGTGCTGGTCGAGCCCGCCACTGCCGTGACCTCGATGTCGTCGGCCCGCGGGTCGTACCGACCGATCCACGCGCCGGCGTACGTCCGATCGATGCTGTCAACGATATCGCGTTCGAGGTCGTCACGCGAGGTCGCGCGGGTCACCGCCTCGGTCACGTCGACGACGACGCCGTCGAGCCGCTGGAGGAGGCGACGCTGCGCGACCCGCTCGCGCTCGATGCGCGCGGCCCGGTGTTCGGCGGCGCGCTCGGCGCGTTTGCGCCGCGTCACGTCCTGCTGGAAGCCGACGTAGTGGGTGATCGTGCCCGCCTCGTCCCGCAGGGGAGCGATCGTGACCTCGTTCCAGAACAGTTCGCCGCCGCGCCGGTAGTTGCGGAGCTCGACGGTCGTCGCCTCGCCGCGTTCGATCGCCTCCCGCATCCGCGCCACCGGCTCCTCGGTCGTCTGTTCGCCCTGCAGGAACCGGCAGTTCCGTCCGACCGCGTACGACGGCGGATAGCCGGTTATCCGCTCGAATGCGGCGTTCGCGTAGACGAGCGGCATGTCCGGCTCCGTCGCGTCCGCGATGGTGATGCCGACGGGCGCCTCGTCCATCGTCCGCGTCTTCAGCGCCTCGTCGACGGCGTCGGTGCTCGCCGCGGTCGGACCGCCGGACGCATCGAACCCACGCGTCACGGCGTCGACGTTCCCGGCGGAGTCTTCGGACCCGTGTCGCGCCATAGACCGCTAACGGGGCGAACCGACAAAACGTGCCGGGGTAGCGACGATGGCGGAGACGGTGACTCGTGTGTGATAGAGAAGGGTCCGTCGTGTGGAGGACGAACGAACGCGACCGGTTACGGCCAGGTGCCGCCGTCGGTGAACGCGTCGATGACCCGCTGGATCGCGACGACGTACGCCGCGGTCCGGAAGTTGGGCAGGTCGAGCGACTCGTAACACTCGGTGAGGTCGTCGAACGCCGAGACGATGTGGCGCTCGAGCTCCTCGTTGACGCGTTCCTCGGTCCAGTAGAAGCGCTGGCGGTTCTGGACCCACTCGAAGTAACTGACGGTGACGCCGCCGGCGTTCGCGAGGATGTCGGGGAACACGTGCACGTCGGCCTCGGTGAGCACGTCGTCGGCTTCGGGCGTGAGCGGGCCGTTGGCGGCCTCGACGATCACGTCGGCCCGCACGTCGCGGGCGAGGTCGCCGTCGATGGCGTTCTCCAGGGCGGCGGGGACGAGCAGGTCCACGTCGAGCGTGAGCAGGTCCTCGTTGGAGAACTCCTCGTCGGCGCCGTCGTACCCGGTGACGGAGCCGGTCTCGTTCTTGTGTTCCTTCACCTCGCGGGCGTCGAGGCCGTCCTCGGCGTACACGGCGCCCGAGGAGTCGGACACGGCGACGACGTTCGCGCCGAGGTCCTCGATGAGGTAGGCGGCGATGTGCCCGGCGTTGCCATACCCCTGGACGGCGACGCTCGCGCCCTCGATGTCCCTGTCGAGGTACTCGAACGCCTCGCGGGCGGTGAGCATCGTCGACCGGCCCGTCGCCTCGACGCGGCCCTCCGAGCCGCCGGACTCGAGCGACTTGCCCGTGACGACGCCCGGCTCGGTCGTGTTCTCGAGCGTCTCGTAGGTGTCCTTGATCCAGTTCATCTCCCGCTGGCCCGTGTTCACGTCGGGCGCCGGGATGTCCTTGTCCTCGCCGATGAACGGGCGAAGCTCCTCCGCGAACGAGCGGGTGAGTCGCTCGACCTCCGCGGCGGAGTAGTCGGACGGGTCGACGACGATGCCGCCCTTGCCGCCGCCGTAGGGGATGTCGACGACGGCGCACTTGTACACCATCCACCCCGACAGGGCCTTCACCTCGTCGCGGGTGACGCCCGGATGATAGCGGATGCCGCCCTTGTACGGGCCGCGGTCGCCGTTGAACTCCGAACGGAACGCCCGAAACCGCTCCAGCGACCCGTCGTCCAGTTCCACGGAGAGGTTCAGCTCCAGCACCCGCTCGGGGTGTTTCAGTCGTTCGCGCACGTCGTCGGCGACGTCGAGGTGCGCCGACGCGTCGTCGATCTGCTCCTGGAGACTCTCGAAGGGGTTCGCCTGCTCGGCCATGGGGTTCCGGTTTCGTCCATCACTTGTTAGTCCTGTCGACGGCTTCGACGCCGCGATCCCCCCGCAGTCTGCCGATCTCGATCCCATGTATAGTAATGACGATCGATGACAGTAGGTATCATATCATTGTGTATATATCCCTTCCATGAATCAATATCATCAATATTTTATCCACCTCCAGCCGAGCGGGCAGTACCCGTGCCGTCGCGTCCACGCGGCGGCCGAACCCACCATGTCAACCGGAACAGCAGGCACCGGCGAGAAGCGCGTCGCCACCGACGAACAGAGCGAGCCGGACTCGGCGCTGGAGACGGCTCGGCGGCAACTGGAACACGCCGCGGCGCACCTCGACGTCGACCCCGGCGTCATCGAGCGGCTGAAGCATCCGACGACCGTCCACCGGGTCGCGGTGCCGCTGGAGCGTGACGACGGCTCCGTCGAGGTGTTCACCGGTTACCGCGCCCAGCACGACGACGTGCGCGGCCCGTACAAGGGCGGCCTGCGCTTCCACCCGGAGGTGAGCGAGGAGGAGTGCGTCGGCCTCTCCATGTGGATGACCTGGAAGTGCGCGGTGATGGACCTCCCGTTCGGCGGCGGCAAGGGCGGCGTCGTCGTCGACCCGAAGGACCTCTCCGAGGGCGAGCACGAGCGGCTGACCCGCCGGTTCGCCGAGGAACTGCGCAAGTTCGTCGGGCCGAAGAAGGACATCCCGGCGCCCGACATGGGCACCGACGCGCAGACGATGGCGTGGTTCATGGACGCGTACTCCATGCAGGAGGGCGAGACGATCCCCGGCGTCGTCACGGGCAAGCCGCCCGTCGTCGGCGGCTCGGAGGGGCGCGAGGAGGCGCCCGGCCGCTCGGTCGCGATCGTCACCCGCGAGGCGGCGCAGTACTACGACTACGGCCTCGACGGCCTCACCGTCGCCGTGCAGGGGTACGGCTCGGTTGGCGCGAACGCCGCCCGACTGCTCGACGACTGGGGCGCGGACGTGGTCGCAGTCTCCGACTCCGGGGGCGCCGTCCACGACCCGACCGGGCTCGACACCCACGCGATCCCGAGCTTCGCAGAGCAGCCGAACGCCGTCACCGACTACGCCGACGAGACCGAGGGCGCCGACCTGCTCGACGGCGGGAACGACATCCTCGAACTCGACGTGGACGTGCTGATCCCGGCGGCCGTCGGCAACGTCATCACCGTCGACAACGCGAACGCGATCCGCGCGGACATCGTCGTCGAGGGCGCGAACGGCCCGACGACGTTCCCGGCCGACGAGATCCTCGCCGAGCGCGGGATCCACGTCGTCCCGGACATCCTCGCGAACGCCGGCGGCGTCACCGTCAGCTACTTCGAGTGGCTGCAGGACATCAACCGTCGCACGTGGACGCTCGAACAGGTACAGGAGGAACTGGAGTCCGAGATGCTCTCGGCGTGGAACGCCGTCCGCGAGGAGGTCGAGGCGAGGGACGTCACCTGGCGCGACGCCGCCTACGTCGTCGCGCTCGACCGCATCGCGGAGGCCAAGAGCGTCCGCGGCCTGTGGCCCTGACGCGGTAGAACGGGCCTCCGACCGTTCCGCGTCTCGACCGCTATTCGTCGTCCCGGTCGCCGTCCCACTCGCCCGCCAGCCGCGCGTACTCGCGGACCCGTTCGGCCTGCGCGATCAACGGCGCGTCGATCATCTCGCCGTCGACCTCGAACACGCCGCGGTCGTCGGCGGCCGCGGCGTCGCGGGCCGAGAGCACGCGCTCGGCCCACGCGATCTCGTCGTCCTCGGGGGTGAACGCGTCGTTGATGACGGGCACCTGCGAGGGGTGGATCGCCATCTTCCCGTCGTAGCCGAGCGTCGCCGCGAACCGCGTCTCCTCGGCGAGCCCCGCCTCGTCGCCGAAGTCGGTGTAGACCGTGTCGATGGCGTCGACGCCGGCGGCCGCGGCCGCCGCGACGGTCTTCTCGCGGGCGTACAGCACCTCCGTCCCCTCGTCTGTTCGCGTCGCCCCCAGGTCCGCGGAGAGGTCCTCGGCGCCGAAGGCGACGGCGTCGGTCGGTTCCGCGTCCGCGATGGACTCCGCCCGGAGGACGCCGCGGGCGGTCTCTATCAGCGCGATCACGGGGACCGAGCGGTCGTGCTCCCGGAGCTGGTCCCCGAGCTGTTCGACCGCGTCCGCCGACTCCGCCTTGGGGAGCATCACCGCGTCGAACGCGGCGTCGCCGTCGTCGACGAGGGCCTCCAGGTCGCGGTACGTCTCGGTTCCGGTGACGCGGACGCACACCTCGGCGTCCGGATCGAAGTCGGGGTCGGTGAGCACGTCGCGAACGGCCGCCCGCGCCTCCTCCTTGCGGCCGGGTGCGACCGCGTCCTCCAGGTCGAACACGATCGTGTCCGCGCCCGCGGCGGGCGCCTTCCGCATCAGTTCGGGACGATCGCCCGGAGAGAACATGACGCTGCGTCGTGGCATGCATCGGCGTTCGTCGGACCGGCGTATCAATCCCGCCGACCGGAACGCGGGCGAGCGGGCCCCGGTCGTCGTGAGCCGGACGACGAATTCCCGCACGGTTTTCACCCGCCCATCCGTCGCCTCCTCCATGGCCGGCAAGTATTACGAGGAGTTCGAGGTCGGCGAGACGATCGTCCACGAGAAGCGCCGAACCGTCTCCGAGCGGGACAACCAGACGTTCTGCGACATGACGATGAACCAGCAGCCGCTCCACCTCGACGCCGAGTTCGCCGCCGAGACGCAGTTCGGCGAGCGCCTTGTGAACGGCATCTACACGATGGCGTTGGCGACGGGCCTGTCGATCCCCGACACCACCGACGGCACCATCGTCGCGAACCTCTCGTACGACGACGTGGAACACCCCAACCCGGTGTTCCACGGCGACACGATCCGCGCGGAGTCGACGGTGCTCGACAAGCGCGAGACCAGCGACGGCGAGCGCGGCGTCGTGACCATGCGGGTGGACGCGTACAAGCTCGACGGGGAGGATGATGCGGCCGCCGAGGGGAAAGCCGACGGCGGCGAGACCCTCGTGTGCACGTTCGAGCGAACGGTGCTGTCGCTGAAGCGCGAACACGCCGAGTAGTCGTCGACGGCGCCCAGGCGGTCTATTCTCCTCCTCCCCGAATCAAATTTCGCGCTCGATATCGCGAACCACTGTTATGATCGCTCGAACGGAACGTGAGTCGCGAGCCATGACCGGGGAGACACCCAGCGGTGTCGGAGCAGGGAGCGGGATCGGTTCGGACGTGTCTGAGCGCGAACGCGCCGACGAGGACGCGGGGACGGTCGAACGCGTCGCTCGCCACATGGCGCGCGAACTGTGTGCGGGGTTCAGATACCACGATCGAGGCGAACGGGATGCGGCCGTCGAGTCGTTCACCGAGGTCGATCGCCGTCAGTTCGCCCACGTCGACGGCGAGGCGGCGCGACGGGCGGCCCAAGCGTACGTCGACGCGCTGTGGGCGAAAGACGAACTTGAGGCGGACCACGTCGACGGCGACCGGATCGATCCCGAGTCGATCCGCGACGGCGACTGGGGACGCGTCCGCGACGCGCTGGTCGAGCGTGCCGCCGTGCTCAACATCGACCGCGAGTACGCGAGTGCGACGACCCGGGCGTGGCGCAACCACAAGGCGAACGGCGACTACTGGACGCCGATGTTGCGCGCGCAGCTGCTCGAGTACCGTGTCGCCGTCGGCGACGAGGGGTACCCGGACAAGCCGAGCGACGGCCGGGAGGGGTTCGGCGCCGCGCCGGTCCGGTACCTCCTCGGGGTGGAACTCCACGACCTCCATACCGGCGAGCGCTGGGAGGAGGCGATCCGAGTGATGGAACCATACTACCGGGGGATCATCCGAGCACACCGGGGCGACTGACCGACGGCGCGTCGACGCCGGCGGCTTTATCAGTCCTGCACGATATCCCCGGCCATGTCGTCACCCTCCGCCGACGGGGAGCTCCCCGACGGCTTCGACTGGCTCTCGCTCGACCCCGAGGAGGAGGTCATCTGGATCGGGAAGCCGCACTCGATGAGTCTCGTCCCCGCGCTCGTGGTCGGGGTTCCCCTCTCGTTGGTCCTCATCGGGCTCGCGATCATCGCCTCGGCGTACCTCTCGCGGGAGAACACCGAGTACGTGATCACGACCGAGGCGCTGTACAAGAAGCGCGGCGTCGTCTCCCGCGACGTGAAGCGCGTCGGCTTCGAGAAGGTACAGGACACCTCCTACTCGCAGGACTTCTTCGGCACGCAGTTCGGTTACGGGAGCGTCGACATCTCGACGGCCGGGGGATCCGGCGTCGAGCTCAGCTTCGACAGCGTCGCGGATCCCAAGCGGATCCAGGAACTCGTCAACGAGCGCATCCGCGCCCGCGACCCCCGCGGCGACGCCGGCGACGGCGAGTCGAAGGCCGACGTGCTCGACGACGTTCTCGCGGAACTGCGCGCGATCCGCGCCGCCGTCGAGGGCGACGCCGCTCCCGCGACCCGCGACGACGGGATCGCCCACGACGCGACGACGGAGACCGGCTCGTCCGCCGCCGACGAGGAGTGATGTCCGACGCCGGTTCCGCCGACGTCCCGGACGCCGTGCCGGTCGACGACGACGAGTCCGTGCTTTGGACCGGTCGGCCGCGGCTCTCGGCGGCGTTCCCCGCGGCGTTCGTCGGTGTGCTCGTGGCTGCCGTGGGGCTAGCCGTCGCCGTCGGGCCGGCGGCGACGAGCCGATTCGGGGTCGCTATCGCGGCGGTCGCCGTCCTCGTCGGCCTCGCCATCCCCGGGGCGGCGGTGCTGTCGCTGCTGAACACGCGGTACGTGCTCACCGATCGCGCGGCGTCGGTCAGGACCGGCGTCGTCGGGCGGCGGGTGCGACGTGCGCGGCTCTCGACGGTCGAGAACTCCGCGTACGAGCAGTCCGTCACGGGCTCGCTGTTCGGCTACGGCACCGTGACGCTGGAGACGGCGGCCGACGGCGTCTCCTTCCGCCGCGTCGACGACCCGCAGGCGGTACGGTCGCTCGTCGACGAGCACGCCCGCGACGCCCGGGAGGCCCGGGACGCCGGCGGCGACGACGGCGAGTCGATCCCGGGGTCGATCGACTCGTGGCGGGCGGTCCGCGAGGAGCTTCGGCTGCTCCACGCGGCGCTCGACCGGTGATCCTCGTCGCTTCGGTGACGATCCGTGGCACTACGTCGTGACGAAGTCCGAGAGGGCGTGGGGCGAACAGGCGATGCGGCGGCGTCGGACGACGGGGCATCGCGCACCCGCTGGCCGTCGTCCGGTCGGTCGTCAGGTCACGGGCGGGCTGGTCCCGTCATCTCGTATAAACCCGATCAGAGCACCGTGCCGTGCTTCTTGTCCGGGATCGACTTCTCGATGTCCTCGTAGAAGTCGAACCGTTGGACGAGTTCCTCGCGCAGATCCGACGGAGGAACGATCTCGTCGATGACGACCTCGCTGGCCATCCGATGGATGTCGATGTCGCGGCGGTACTCCTCGCGGAGTTCGTCCTCGCGTTCCGCACGCTCCTCGGGGTCGTCGATCTCCGCGAGTTTATTCGCGTAGACGGCGTTGATCGCCGCTTCGGGGCCCATGATCCCGATCTCGCCGGACGGGAGCCCGATGACGGACTCCGGTTCGTAGGCCGGGCCCCCCATCGCGTAGATGCCCGCGCCGTACGCCTTGCGGACGACGACGGTCTGCTTGGGCACCGTCGCCGAGGAGGTCGCGTAGATGAACTTCTTCCCCTTCTCGAGGATGGCGTCCTTCTCCACCTGCGATCCCGCCATGAACCCGGGCGTGTCACAGAGGTACAGCAGGGGGATCTCGTAGGCGTCGCACGTCCAGATGAACTCGGCGGCCTTCTCGGCGGCGCCGGGGAAGATGGCGCCCGAGCGCTCGGTCGGTTGATTCGCGACGACACCGACGGGCTTGCCGTCGATGCGGGCGAACGCGGTGACGATCTCCTTCCCGTACTCGGGCTTCAGCTCGAAGACGGACTCCGCGTCGCAGATCCGGTCGAGCAGGTCGTGCACGTCGTACGGGCGGTTGGGCGCCTCGGGGATCAGCTCGTCGATGCCCTCGGGGGAGTACGTCGGCGGCTTCGGATCGCTTCGCGGGGGCTTCTCGCCGGCCTTGTCCGGGAGGTACGTGACGAGATCCGCGACCAGTTCGCGGGCGTGCTGTTCGTCCTCGGCGACGAGGTCCGCGCTGCCGGAGTACTTCGCGTGCACGTCGGGGCCGCCGAGGTCGTCCATCTCGATCTCCTCGCCGGTGACCATCTTCACCATCCGCGGCGACGCGATCGCCATCGCGGACATCCCCTCGACCATGACGGTGAAGTCGGCGAAGACGGGGGTGTAGGCGGCGCCGGCGATACAGGGGCCGTAGAGCACGCAGATCTGCGGGACCCGCCCGGAGAGCATCGAGTGGTTGTAGTAGTACTTCCCGATCCCCTCGCGGTTGGCGAAGAAGCCCGTCTGCTGGTCGATCCGGCCGCCCGAGGAGTCCATCAGGTAGAGGACGGGCTTGCCGTTCTTCAGCGCGCGCTGTTGCATCCGCAGGAACTTCTCGACGCCCTTTCCGGCCATCGACCCCGCCTTCACCGTGAAGTCGTTCGCCATGAAGTGGAGGTCGCGGCCCTCGAAGGTCGCGGCGCCGGTGAGGAGCCCGTCGGCGGGGAGGCGATTCCCCTCGTCGGACTCCTCGACGTCGGGGGAGTTCCCGTGCCACGCGTCGAAGTGGGCGAACTTGCCGTCCTCGAACTTCACGCCGTCGGCGGCGTCCTCGCGGTCGGCGTCGCCGACGCCGCCCTCCCCGCTCTCCCCGAACCACAGGTCGAGGCGGTCGCGGACGAACAGCTTCCCCTGGTCGGGGAGACGTTGCTTGTACTTCTCCGGTCCCCCCTGCAGGATGTCGTCGATCTCGGCGCGGAGGGCGGCCTCGCGGTCGGTCGGTCCCAGATCGTCGTCCAGCGGGTACTCGATCTCGGGGGGCTCGGCGACCGCGATCGGCTCGTCGGCGTCGTCGCCGGCGTACACCTCGATGTCGACGCCGAAGTGCTCGGCCAGCGCCGAGGCGATGGCGCCGGCCTCCTCCTCGGTTGCAGCCGCGCCCACGTGGACTTTCATACGGTGGTGTGCGCAAGAATTGCGGAAAGAGTTTTCCATGGACGGCGGCGCGAGTCGGCCGTCCGCGATCGCCTGTCAACCGTCTTTCCACACGGTCGATCTGGATAGACTCAAGTCGACCGCGCCGAACGATCAGGCGTGAGCGACGATCACGACGATACCCTCCGGTCCCTCGCAGAGCTGCCGACGATGGCCCACCCCGCGCCGGCCCCCGACGGCGACGAGGTGGCGCTGTACTACGACATCGACGGCCGCAACCAACTGTACCTCCTCGATCCCGACACCGGCGACCTCGAGCAGTGGTCCGACGGGCAGGTCCCGAAGGACGCCCGCCACGGCTTCGCGTGGGACGCCGCCGGCGAGCGCGTCTTCTTCCACCTCGACGAGGCCGGCAACGAGCAAAACGACGTCCACGCCATCGACCGCGACGGGAACGCCGAGCCGGTCGTCGAGATGGACGGGCAGGTTGCGCTCCAGTCGGTCGGCGACGACGGCGAGACGCTGCTGGTCGGCTCGAACGCCGACGGCCAGATGAACGTCTACCGTCACGACCTCCCTTCGGGCGAGACGACGAAGCTCACCGACTACGATCGCGCCGTCTGGACGGCGGAACTGTCGCCCGAGGGTGACCGGTTCGCGTTCATGACCAACACCTCCGAGGACTACGACAACGCGGACGTGTTCGTCGCCGATATCGACGGCTCGAACGCCCGGAACATCGAGGTCGGCGAGACCGGCGCGGAATCCGCCCCCGCGGACTGGCACCCAGACGGCGACGCGCTGCTCGTCTCGGACAACACGCCGGACAAGGGGCGCTGTGGCGTCTACGACCTCCAGGCCGACGACGTGACGTGGTACGGCGACGGCGAGTACGAGGAGACGCCCGCGTTCTTCCTCCCGGACGGCGACCGGTTCCTCGCGACGCGCTCGCGTGACGCCGAGGCCGTTCCCGTCGTCTACGACGCCGAGACCGGCGAGGGTCGCGAACTCGACCTCCCCGGCGGCGTCGCGTCGCTGGCGGACGACACTCCCCTGGACGACGGCCGCGTGCTCGTCCAGCACACGACGCCGACGCGCCGCCCCGAACTGCTCGCCTACGACCTCGCGAGCGACGAGTACGAGACCGTTCTGAATGCGGAGTACGGGCCGTTTTCACACGACGACTTCGCCGACGCGGAGTACTTCACGTTCGAGTCGGACGGCGTGCCCGAAACGCCCCAGCGTGCCGTCGACCACGACCCCTACGAGGAGTTGGAGATCGGCGCGATCCTCTACGACTCCGGCGAGCGACCGTCGCCGTTGGTCGTCAATCCCCACGGCGGCCCGCGCGCCCGCGACACCCTCTCGTTCAGTTACCGCACGCAGTTCCTGCTCTCGCGCGGCTTCTCGGTCCTGCAGGTGAACTACCGCGGCTCCACCGGGCGCGGTCGCGAGTTCGTCGAGGAGCTGTACGACGACTGGGGCGGCGCCGAACAGGGCGACGTCGCCACCGCGGCCGAGCACGTCCTCGCGGAGTACGACTGGCTCGACGACGACCGCGTCGTCGTCTTCGGCGGCTCCTACGGCGGCTACTCCGCCTACTGGCAGCTCGTCCAGTTCCCCGACCTCTACGACGCCGGGGTCGCGTGGGTCGGCGTCTCGGACCTGTTCGACATGGCCGAGAACACCATGCCGCACTTCCGCTCGGAGCTGATGGTGAAGTACCTCGGCGAACCCGACGAGAACGAGGCGCTGTACGAGGAGCGCTCTCCAGTCACCTACGCCGACAACCTCGACGCCCCACTGCTCATCGTTCACGGCGTCAACGACCGTCGGGTGCCCGTCTCGCAGGCGCGGATCTTCCGGGACGCGCTCGACGACGCGGGCTACGATGAGGGCGACGGCTACGAGTACGAGGAACTCGGCGAGGAGGGACACGGCTCCTCGGACATCGACGACAAGCTCAGGAGCCTCGAACTGCTCGACGACTTCTTCGAGCGACGCGTCGGCACCGTCGAGGCCGACGTGGCCGCGAGCGACGACTAGCGACGACCGGGCGGCGTCGCCACCGAGCGGGGGGTGATCGGGCCGACGCTGATCACTTCCCGCTCTTTTCGGTCACGCGGAACTCCTCGGGCGGGTTGAGCACGCCGGCGACCGTCCCCAGCGAATGCACCACGGTGACGACGGGTGCGAGCGGCACCGCGAGGGCCCACCCCGCCGTCTCGCGACCGTAGTGCGCGACCCCGCGGAGGAACCAGAACGCCGTGAACGCCGCCAGCGTCAGCGACGCGGCGAGGAACAGGCCGCCGAACACCACCGAGACGCCGACGATCGACAGCGGGATCGCCACCAGCGTCACCACCGGCGACAGCGCCCACGCGTAGTTTCGCAGACGAGTGAGCAGTCGGTAGCGGGCGGGCAGCATCTTCGCCGCCCGGAGGTTCCCCGCGGTCCACCGGCGGCGCTGCTGGGTGATCTCGTACAGCGACGGCGGCGCCTCGTTGCGCACGACCACCTCCGACAGTTCGAAGTCGAGGTCGAACCGCTCGGCCGCTCGCCAGACGAACGCGGTGTCCTCGACGAGCGTCTCGCGGTTCCACGTCACCGCGTCCTCGACCTCCCGTCGGACGGCGATGCCCCCGCCCCACGCGAACAGCGGGATCGAGAGCCGCGCGAACGCCCGCTGCTCGACCTGGACGCCCATCCGGTACACGTCCGCGAGGTACGAGAGGACCGAGCCGGTGCGACGCGGCTCCTCGCGAAGCTGGACCACGTCGGCGTCCGGGAGTCCCTCGAACTCCGCCATGTGACTGTCCTCGTCGAGATAGAGGACGAACTCGCGGTCGCAGTCGACGTGTCTCCGCGCCCACTCCAGCGCGCGGCCCTTCCGGACGGCCTCGGCCTCGAACTCGTCGGGTACGACGTGGACCGTCGCGCCCGGCACGTCGATGTCCGCCTCCGCGATGACGCGCACGTCGTCCAGTTCGTCGGGGAGCGACTCGACCGTCCGACGGACCACCTCCGCCGCGTCGATGGTCATGATCCGAACCTGTACGTCGTCTCCGCCGTGCACCGGGTCCGGCTCCTCGTACCCCGCGCCGACGGCGTACGTCAGGACGACCCACAGGAGCGCCGTCCCGGCGAACAGGATGGTTGTTCCCCACAGTGTCGCCGCCAGCAGCGACCGTGCGTCGACCGGCAGTCCCACCACGCCGGGAAACGCCAGCGCGGCGGCCGCCGCGAGCAGGCTCGCGACGGTCGCGATCAGGCCGACTCGTTCGAGGTTCATCGTGGTCGTCGCGAACGGCCTCGTCCCCTTCAACGGGGACAGCGCTCAACGCGGATTGGTGGCGCTGGGACCGAATTAAGCCGCATTAATCGAGCGACTCGGCCGGGTCGACTCCGAACGCGATAGATCGATGCCCCGGTCGGCAGTAACACGTGCCGGGCGGCTCGCCCGCAAGCTCGCCGCCGTGGTATCGTCGCCTCACTCGCCCACTTCGTTCGCTCCCCCGCGCATCGCTACTCTACCGGGCGGCTCGGCCCACAGACCTCTCCGCCGTGAGCCGAGGCCTCCCTTCGGTCGGCCTCGCTAGTCGAACATCTTGTCGTCGAACTCCGGCACGTCGAACCCGCCCTCGCCGCCCCACCCGTCCATCACCCGGCTCTGATACAGCATCATCGCCACCTGCGGCACCGCCTGCGGCGGCACCGGCGAGGAGTCGTCGAACGCCTCGTCGGCCCAGCCGTTGTACTCGTCGACGATGTCCATCGCGTCCTTGAAGCTGCGCAACATGAGCGCCTTGTAGCGATCTCTCATTGTCCGGCTTCCGGGCGCACGACGTGTGGGTCTATCGGTTCCGAACGCCGTCGAGCGCCGCTTCGAGGCGATCGATCAGCTCGGGGCTCCCCACGTGGACGGGCACGCGCTGGTGGATCCCGATCGCCTCGACGTCCAGCAGCGACCGCGCGCCGTCGGAGGAACGCCCGCCCGCGCCCTCAACGAGGTACGCGACGGGGTTCCCCTCGAACTGGAGGCGGAGCTTCCCGTCGGGCGCCGACTCGAGGGCGGGGTAGGCGAACACGCCGCCGTAGGAGAGCACCTGACTCACGTCCGCGATCATCGCGCCGCCGTAGCGCAGCTTCAGTTCGTCCTCGATCTCGTCGACGTACGCGGCGAAGTCGTCGGGCCAGTCGGGGACCCGTCCGCCGAAGCCGTACACCGTCGGGTCGTCCGGGAGCGCGATCCGACCCAGGTCCTCGCGGTCGCCCCCCTCGGTGACGAGGTATTCGTGGATGGCCGTCCCGTCGGGGGCGCCGACGCCCGCGACCATCGTCGTGACCGGCCCGTACAGGACGAACCCCGCGGCGACGAGGTCCCGTCCCGAGGCGGGGAGCGGAGCGTCGTACGCCGCGACGATGGTGCCCATCGGGTTGTTCGACTCCAGGTTCGAGGAGCCGTCGAGCGGGTCCACCGCGACGGACACGGCGCCGTCGCCGGTGTCGACGGTCGCCTCGCGCTCCTCGCTGGCGTAGGTGCCGACGCCGTCGACGTCGCCCAACCGTTCCTCCAGCAGCTCGTCGGCGTACACGTCGGCCGCCAGCACGTCCTCGCCGGAGGGGTTCTCGTCGTCGAGGTAGCGGCGCCGTCCCGGGAGTCCAGCGCGGATCTCCGGAGCCGCGGCGGCGGCGGCGTCCAGCACCGCCTCCGCGACGGCGACGGGCTCGTCGGCGGCGCCGACGCCGGTGTCCGAGTCGGCCCCGGAACCGTGACCGCTCCCGCTGTCGGGGTCGTCCATCAGTCGTCGGCGACGGCCGGGGTCGAGGTGTGTTCGAGCGCCTCCTCGACCGACGCCTCCTCGAAGATGACCGCCTCCAGCGCGTCGAGGATCTCCACGGGGTTCTCCCGCTGGAAGACGTTGCGGCCGACGGCCAGCCCGTTCGCACCGCCCTCGATCGCGCTGGCGACCGTCTCGAGGAACGCGCGGTCGTCGGCCTTGGATCCGCCGGACATCACCACCTTCGCCGGGCCGGCCATCCGCGCGGCCTCGGCCATCGCCTCGGGCGAACCGGGGTACTTCACCTTCGCGATGTCGGCGCCGAGTTCGAGGCCGAGGCGCGTCGCGTACGCGATCGTTCCCGGGCTGGTGTCGTTCTTCAGTCCCTGCCCGCGCGGGTACGACCACATGACGACACCCATGTCGTGCTCGCGGGCCGCCTCCTGTGCGTCGCGGAACTCCTCCGCCATCTCCACCTCGTTGTTCGAGCCGCCGTACAGCGTGAACCCGATCGCGTCCGCGCCCAGCTCGGCGGCGTACTCGACCGACCAGTTCACCGCCGAGTCGGGCTCGCCCATCCAGAGGTTGGACGTGCCGTTGAGCTTCGCCAACAGCGACACGTCGTCGTCGTAGCTCGGGTAGTACGCCTCCGCGACGCCCTTTCCGACCGCAAGGGCGGTCACCGCGTCGTGGGTCGCGAGATCGAACACCCGCTCCGGGTCGGCCGTCTCCGGATTCGGCTCGAAGTCCACGGGCCCGTGCTCGATGCCGTGGTCGTACGCGAGAATGAGCGCCTTGCCGTCCCGGGTGATCGCCTCGTCCGCGTCGGGGATCATATGTCTATTGTGGCAACGCCATCGCGCATAAATCGAATGGTGTCGGTGGAATGATATTTACTCGACCGCGAGTAGCGCCTTCGATCGGTCAGTCGACGTGTTCGTCGGCAGCGTCGCGGAGTTCGGCCACCCGCGCGGCGTCGCGGCCGAGCGCCTCGGCGATCTCCTCGGGGTCGGCGACCGCGAGCGTTCGGGCGGAGGTGATGCCCGCCTCCGCGAGGTCGGCGGCGTCCTCCTCGCTCACTCCCTCCACGTCCCCGACCGGGGTCGGAGGGGAGCGCTCGCGCCACGCGGACTCCGCGGCGACGGGGTCGCCCGAGCCGTCGGTCTTCGTCCCCGAGGTGTCGCCGCCGGCGGACGCGGCGACCCACGCTCGTTCGGCGGCCGCGTCGTCGCCGCCCTCCTCCGCGACTTCGTCACCGGTGCCGTCGGACCCGTCCCGATCGGCGCCGTCTCGTTCCTCGTCCCCGTCCGGTCGGTCGGCGTCGTCGGCCTGCCAGTCGCCAGAGGACGCGGCGACCCACGCACGCTCCGCGTCGCCGAGCCCGCGGATCTGACTCGACCGGCGGGCGAGGTCATCCCCCTCCGACTCGAACGACCAGGCCAGCGAGTGCTCGCGCCGGATGCGTGCGGCGACGCCCGGGTTCACCCCGGCGTCGACCAGCATCCGGTAGGACACGGCCTTGTCTCGAACGTCGGCCGCCCCGAACGACGCGTCCGCGAGGACGGCCGCCGTCGCCGGCCCCACAAACTTCAGCTCCCTGACGTTCTCATCCCCCACTCCTGTTCACCTGTGGGGTGCGTCGGACCCGGACGGTTTAATCCTTCTGCGCGGGTTCTCACGGGCGGATAACTCCGGCGTCGCTCCGCCCCGCACCGATCGCTGCCGCTCCGCTAGGCTTACGGTCGCCGGCGGGACACCTCCGTCCATGCGCGGACTCTCCGACATCCGGACGGTGGGCGTCGTCGGCGCGGGCACGATGGGCAACGGCATCGCACAGGTCGCCGCGACCGCCGGCTACGACGTGGTGATGCGGGACATCGAACGACGGTTCGTCGACAACGGACTGGAGGCGATCGACTCCTCGCTGTCCCGGCTCGACGCGAAGGACGACCTCGACGAGTCGCCCGACGCTATCGAGGACCGTATCACGGGAACGACCGACATCGGCGACCTCGCGGACGCCGACCTCGTCGTCGAGGCGGCCCTGGAGGACATGGAGGTGAAGCAGGACGTCTTCGAGGACCTGGAGGACGTGACCGACGACGATGTCGTGCTCGCGACGAACACCTCGACGCTGTCGATCACGACGATCGCCTCCGCGATCGACCGCGAGGAGCTCGTCGTCGGCCTCCACTTCATGAACCCCGTCCCGATCATGACCGGCGTCGAGGTCGTCACTGGCGAGAAGACTGCCCCGGATGTGACGGACCTCGCACACGCGTTCGCCGAGGACCTCGGCAAGGAGACGTGGGAGAGCGACGACAAGCCCGGCTTCGTCACCAACCGGGTGCTGATGCCGTGGATCAACGAGGGGATCCGCGCGTACGACGAGGGTGTCGCCTCCAAGGAGGACATGGACAAGGGGATGAAGCTCGGCACGAACGTCCCGATGGGCCCGCTCGAACTGGCCGACCATATCGGCCTCGACATCTGCCTCGACGCCAGCGAGACGCTCCACGAGGAGCTGGGCGATCGCTACAAGCCGGCGTACCTCCTCAAGCGGAAGGTCGCCGCCGGCGACCTGGGCAAGAAGACCGGGAAGGGCTTCTACGAGTACGACTGACGTCGGGACGCCTCCGTGCGATACGTTTTAGTCGATATCGTCTCGATACGGACTGAACTATGACGCCGCCCGCGGCGTTGGCTGTCGCGCTCCTGTCGGCCGCGGCCCTCTCGCTGTGGACGGCCGGAGTCGCGTGGCGCCATCGCGACGCCCGCGGCGGTCGCCCGTTGACGCTGCTCATGCTCGCGTCGTCGTGGTTGGCGCTCACCACTCTCGGCGCCCTCACCGCGGACGGGTTCACGGAGTTGCTGCGGTGGCAACAGATCCGCTACGTCGGGTACGTCGCGATCCCGCCCGCCTGGCTGCTGTTCGCGCTCGAGTACGCGGGCCTGGAACGGTTCAGCAGTCGGCGCCTCCGGGTCGGGCTCGCGACCGTCGCCGGCACGGTGTTGATCACCGTCGCGACGATCCCGCTACACGACCTGTTCTACGTCGGCGGGTCCTACGCCGTGAGCGGCGGCGTTCCGAGCACCAACGTGGGGACCGGGCCCCTGTACTGGGCGACCATCTCGTACGCGTACGTGCTCATGGGGACCGGGACGGCGCTCGTGATCCGACAGGCGTTGCGGACGCGACGGCTGTTCCGGCGGCAGGCGCTGCTGCTGGTCGGGTTCGCGATCGTCCCCTGGGCGGCCAACGCCGTCGCGGTGGCGGGGATCGTGACCACTCCGATCGACCCGACCGTGCTCGTGACCGCTCCGGCGGGGGCACTCGGCGCCGTCGGCCTGTACCGATCCCGGGTGCTCGACGCCGCACCCGTAGTCCGCGGGGAGGTGCTGGACCACCTCGACGACGGCGTACTCGTTCTCGACGAGGACGATCGCGTCATCGACCACAACGCCACGATGGCGCCGTTCTTCCGGGAGACGCCCGCGGTCGGCCGACCGCTGGACGCCGTCGTTCCGGCGGCCATCGCCGACCATCTCGACCGCGAGAACCGCGAGTCGACGGACGACGAACACGACTGTGGGACGGTCGATGTCGACCGCGACGGTGAGACGCGGACCTTCGACGTCCGTCGGTCGACGCTGACGGACACCGCGGGGGACGCGATCGCGTTCGTCTACCTCTTCAGGGACGTGACGGAACGACGCCGGCGGGAGGAGGCGCTTCGCCGACGCAACGAGGAGCTCGACCGGTTCGCCGGCGTCGTGAGCCACGACCTCAGAAACCCGCTGAACGTGGCGGGGGGGTTTCTGGACCTGGCTCGCGAGTCGGGCGAACCCGAGCAGTTCGACCGGGTCGAGCGGGCCCACGACCGAATGGACGCGATCATCGACGACCTGCTCGCGCTGGCGCGCACCGAGGACGACGTGGACCCCGTGCGCGTCCCGCTCGCCGAGGCCGCTCGAACGGCCTGGGAGCACGTGGACACCGCCGACGCGACGCTTCGCGTCTCGGTTCCGGACGGCCACGCCGTCGTGGCCGACCGTGGCCGGCTCGCGAGGCTGTTCGAGAACCTCTTTCGAAACGCGATCGAACACGGCGGGTCGACGGTGACGGTCACCGTCGACGCCGGCGACGGCCGGTTCGCGATCGCCGACGACGGCCCCGGGGTGCCCGACGACATCGCCGCCGGCGCGTTCGAACCCGGCACGAGCGGCGCCGACGGTACGGGACTGGGGCTCGCCATCGTTCGCTCGGTCGCGGAGGCCCACGGCTGGACGGTGACGATCGACGGCGACGCGGCCGGCGCCCGGTTCGTCGTTCGTGGGGTGGAGACGGGTCGCGACGACACGTTCGGCGACGCTGCTCGGGCCGACGCCGATGAGCCGGCGGACACGACTATTCGGAACGACTAACCACCACCCCGCCCGTTCGGCGGGTATGAAGGCCACCGCGACCGCCCACCCCATTCAGGGCCTCGTGAAGTACCACGGGATGCGCGACGCCGAGCGTCGCCTCCCGTACCACGACTCGATCAGCCTCTGTACGGCCCCGTCCCGGACGACGACGACCGTCGAGTGGGAGCCGGACGCGTCGCCGGACGACGACGAGTACCGGATCGACGGCGAGATCGTCGACGGCCGCGGCGCCGAGCGGATCGAGATGGTCGCCGATCACGTCCGCGAACTGGCCGACCTCGACGCGGGCGTCCGCGTCGAATCGGAGAACTCCTTCCCGTCGAACGTCGGGTTCGGCTCCTCCTCCTCGGGATTCGCGGCGCTGGCGACGTCGCTCGTGGAGGCCGCCGGCCTCGACATGACCCGCCCCGAGATATCGACGGTCGCGCGCCGCGGCTCCTCGTCCGCCGCCCGCGCGGTCACCGGCGCCTACTCCGTGCTGTACGCCGGGATGAACGACGAGGACTGTCGCGCCGAGCGCCTCGACGTGGGCGTCGGTCCGGACGGCTTCGACCCCGAGGAGGACCTGCGCGTGGTGACGGCGCTCGTTCCCTCGTACAAGGAGACCGAGGAGGCCCACCGCGAGGCCGAGGCGAGCCACATGTTCGACGCGCGGATGGCCCACGTCCACGAGCAGCTGCAACAGATGCGCGACCGGCTCCGCGCGGGGGAGTTCTCGGGGATCTTCGAGATCGCCGAGCACGACTCGCTGTCGCTGACGGCGACGACGATGACCGGCCCCGCGGGCTGGGTGTACTGGCAGCCCGAGACGATCGCCGTGTTCAACACCGTCCGAGAGCTCCGCGAGGAGGAGGGCGTCCCGGTGTACTTCTCGACGGACACCGGCGCGAGCGTCTACGTCAACACGCCCGCCGAACACGCCGAGCGCGTCGAGGAGCGGATCGCCGAGGTCGGCGTCGAGACCGACGTCTGGGAGGTCGGCGGTCCGGCACGCGTGCTCGGCGAGTCGAAGGCGCTGTTCTGATTCGGGAACGCCGTTCCGATCGGAAACGTCGCGTCGGGACGCACGAGCGGGCGCGGGTCTGACTGACGCGGAGCCGTGACTACGCCCGTGGCTGACAGGCGGCGCGGCTGCGTCCCGGAGCGTCACCGACCGCCCGAACGCTCCGGATCCCGCGAGCAGTGCGCCGCACACCCGCTCGACGCTCGCGGATCGTCGTCACGTCACGGGAGTGCTGGTCCCGGTTCAGTACTTGAACGTTCGGACGGCTCGACGGGCTACGGCGCCGTCACGCCCTTACCCGCGGCGGCCGTAGCCCACTCGAATGCATGTCGTCGTTCTCGGCGCCGGCTACGCCGGCGTCGCCCTGACCCGAAGACTCGAATCCCGACTCCCGCGCGAGGTCGACATCACGCTCGTCAACGAGAGCGCGGACCACGTGCTCGTCCACGAGACCCACCGCGCGATCCGCAGGCCGGCGGTCGCGGAAGCGATCACGGTTCCCCTCGAGGATCTGCTCGACCGGGCGGAGCTGGTCGTCGACAGTGTGGTCGATGTCGACGCCGAAGCCGGCCGCGCCGAGTTGGCCGACGGCGACGTGATCGAGTGGGACTACGGCGCGGTGTGTCTCGGCTCGGAGACCGCGTACTACGGGATCGAGGGACTGCGTGAGCACGCGACGCCGTTGAAGTCGCTCGACGACGCCGCGTCGATCCGGGAGCGGTTCCTCGAGGTCGTCGACGACGGCGGCCGCGTCGTGGTCGGCGGCGCCGGCCTGTCGGGCGTGCAGGTCGCCGGCGAACTCGCCGCGCTGGCTCGCGAGGAGGGCGCCGAGGTGCCCGGGGACGTGGAGATCGCGCTGGTCGAGCAGTTGGACGAGGTCGCCCCGAACTTCCCCCCGAACTTCAGCCGGGCAGTCCGCGAGCAGCTGGAGGACCGCGGCGTCGACATCGAGACGGGAACCTCCGTCGGGCGGGTGTCCGAGGACCGGATCGCCACCGACGCCGGGGACCTCCGCTACGACCAGCTCGTCTGGACCGGCGGCATCGCCGGCGACGAGGCGGTCGACGGCGACCGTCCGGTCGTCCGCGCCGACCTCCGCCTGACCGACCGCACGTTCGCGCTGGGCGACGCCGCCCGCGCCGTCGACGCCGACGGCGAGCCGGTCCCGGCCTCCGCATCCGCGGCCGTCCGGGAGGCGAAGACCGTCGCCGAGAACGTCGGCCGGCTGGTCGACTACGAACGCTCGGCCGATCCCGACGAGTTCTCGCCGCGGCTGACGACGTACCGCTTCGAGGTGCCCGGCTGGCTCGTCTCCATCGGCGACGGCGCCGTGGCCCAGTTGGGGCCGACCGTGATCACCGGCGCGGCCGCGAGGGCGTCGAAGGCGGGGGTCGGCGCCGGCTATCTCACGTCCGTCGGCGCCGTGCGCAACGCCGTCGAGCTTGTCGAAGAGGAACTTCTGTAGCTATCACTTCGACGATCGTTCACCGGCTGTCCTTGTATACCTAGGATCGATGGACTGAATATGCAGATAAGGCTTATCTCGACTCGTGTCAACAGTTAGCATATGCCGACGATAGACATCGACCCGTACGACGCGTCGGAGGGCGTGTTCGAGTGCCTCGGCTGCGGCACGCGGACCCGAGCGGAGAGTCACCCGGGGACGTGTCCGGAGTGCGACGGCACCGTCCGGAACATCGCCATCAGCCGGGAGTGAATCGGGTCGACGGGAGCGGCACCGAGGCGGCCCCCGAACGCCGGGAGCGCGACGCTTAACCGGCTCGCGGCGCTATCCGCGTCGATGAGTGAAACGTCGGGGGCGACGGGGATGGACGCCTTCGCGTCGCTCGGCGGCGAGGTTCGGGCGGCCCTCTCCGAGCGCGGCTTCACCACGCCGACGGCGCCCCAGCGACGGGCGATCCCGCCGATAGCCGACGGCGACGACGCGCTCGTCATCGCCCCCACGGGGACCGGGAAGACGGAGACGGCGATGTTGCCGGTGTTCTCGGCGCTCGCGGAGACCCGTCCGGAGGGACTGGGTGCGCTGTACGTGACGCCGCTGCGGGCGCTCAATCGCGACATGCGCGAGCGGCTGGAGTGGTGGGGCGAGTACCTCGACCTCGACGTGCAGGTCCGCCACGGCGACACCAGCGACTACCAGCGAAGCAAGCAGGCGAACGACCCGCCGGACGTGCTGGTGACGACGCCGGAGACGCTGCAGGCGATGCTGACCGGCGAGAAGCTCCGGGCGGCCCTCTCGGACGTGAACCACGTCGTCGTCGACGAGGTCCACGAGTTGGCGGCCTCGAAACGCGGCGCCCAGCTGACCGTCGGACTGGAGCGCGTCCGGCGCCTCGCCGGCGACTTCCAGCGCGTCGGCCTCTCCGCGACTGTCGGCGACCCCGAGGAGGTGGGGAAGTTCCTCACCGGCGACAGGGGCTGTGAGATAGTCGAGGTGGACGTGGGGAGCGAGGTCGAGTTCGACGTCGTCTCCCCCGAGGTGACCGCGGAGGACGAACGCCTCGCCGGGAAACTGGCGACCGACCCCGACATCGCCAGCCACGTCCGACTGATCCGCGACATCGTACGCGGGAACGAGTCGGTCCTGATCTTCGTCAACACCCGGCAGACAGCGGAGGCGCTGGGGTCGCGCTTCAAGACGCTCGGCGAGCCGATCGGCGTCCACCACGGGTCGCTCTCGAAGGACGCCCGCATCGAGGTCGAGGACGGGTTCAAGTCAGGCGAGATCGCGGGGCTCGTCTGCACCTCCTCGATGGAGCTAGGGATCGACGTGGGGCGGGTGGATCACGTCGTCCAGTACAACTCCCCCCGCGAGGTCGCGCGCCTGCTCCAGCGCGTCGGCCGCGCGGGTCACCGACGCGACGAGGTGAGCCACGGCACCGTCGTCACGGACAGCCCCGACGACACGATGGAGGCGCTGGCGATCGCCCGGCGGGCCGTCGAGGGCGACGTGGAGGAGTCGGGCATCCACCACGGCAGCCTCGACACGCTCGCCAACCAGATCGTCGGCCTCCTGATGGACATGGGCGAGGTCGACGCCCGCGAGGCGTACGAGCTGATCACGCGGGCGTACCCCTTCCGCGACCTCCCCGAGGAGACGTTCCGCGAGGTCGCCCGGGAGCTGTCGGGCAACCGCCTGCTGTGGATCGACGAGGAGCGCGACGTGCTGGAGACGTCGGGCGGCACGTGGCAGTACTACTACCGGAACCTCTCGATGATCCCCGACGAGGAGACGTACGACGTGTACGACATCTCCTCTCGGCGACAGATCGGCACCCTCGACGAGCGGTTCGTCGTCAACTTCGCCCAACCGGGCGAGGCGTTCATCCAGCGCGGGGAGCTGTGGCGCATCAACGACATCGACGAGGAGGAGTCGGAGGTGAACGTCACGCCCATCGAGGACCCCGCCGGCGAGGTGCCCTCCTGGACCGGGCAGGAGATCCCGGTCCCCCGCGCCGTCGCCGCGGAGGTGGGAGAGATGCGCGGCGTCGCCGAGCCACAGTTCGCCGGCGGCGCCGACGCGGACGCGGTCGCCCGCGAGTTCGCCGGGCGGTACCCCGCGGAGGCCGAAACGATACAGGTGGGCCTCGACACGGTCGGAGGACACGTCGAGGCGGGCCACCCGATGCCGACGGACGACCGGATCGTCGTCGAGGGAAGGGGCCGTTCAATCGCCGTCAACGCCGCCTTCGGGCACGAGGTGAACCGCACGCTCGGGCGACTGCTCTCCGCGCTCATCGGCCAACGAACCGGTTCCTCGGTCGGAATGGAGGCCGATCCATATCGCGTCGAACTGGAGGTGCCCAACGGGGTCACTCCCGGCACCGTCATCGAGGTGCTGGAGGAGACCGACCCCGGACACGTCGAGGCGCTGCTGGAACTGGCGCTCAAGCACTCGGACACGCTGAAGTTCACCCTCGCGCACGTCGCCGCGAAGTTCGGCGCCCTGAAGCGCTATCAGGGGAACGAGCGCTTCGGCGGCGACCGGCTCATGACGGCGCTGGAGGACACGCCGGTGTTCGACGAGGCGGTGCGGGAGGTGTTCCACACGGAACTCGCCGTCGAGGAGACGGCCGAGCTGCTGGACGCGATCCACGCCGGCGAGGTCGAGGTCGTCGCCGCCCGCGAGCGCACGCCGCTGGGGACCGCCGGGCGCTCGTCGGGCCGGGAGTTCCTCGTCCCCGAGAACGCCGACGCCTCCGTGATCGAGACGATCCGCGACCGGATCATGGACGACCACGTGATCCAGCTGTGCGTCCACTGCGGCGAGTGGAACCAGCGGACGAAGGTGCGGCGCGTCCGCGACAGCCCGGAGTGTCCGGAGTGCGGATCCACCCGCATCGCGGCGCTGAACCCGTGGGCCGACGAGGTCGTCCAGGCCGTGCAGGCGAGCGAGAAGGACGAGGAACAGCGTGAGCTCACCCGGAAGGCGAACCGCTCGGCGAACCTCGTCCAGGCGCACGGCAAACAGGCGGTGATCGCGCTGGCTGCTCGGGGGGTGGGGCCGCACAACGCCGCGCGGATCATCGGGAAGCTTCGGGAGGACGAGGACGACTTCTACCGCGACATCCTCAAGCAGGAGCGCCAGTACGCGCGGACCAAGAGCTTCTGGGAGTAGCGCGGTCGCCGGGGATCGCCCTCGCCCGCCGCCCCCGGCCTATAACCGCTTGCTCCGCGAGGCGACCACGTCGAGCCCGGGGCTGTAGTGGTACACCGGGTCGGCGTCCGGTTCGGCGAAACCGTGCGACTTCAGGAGGGTGTTCGTCTGCACCTCGACCTCGGCGGGGGACAGCGTCCACGGCTCGTGCTCCACGTCCGTGTAGCGGATCGACCCGTCCTGCGCCTCCGTGTAGAACCGATAGCGCTCGACGAGGAACTCGGCCATGGGGTCCTCGGGGGCGCGAAACGGCTCGCCCGTCGGTCGGTACGTCGCCTCGTAGCGCGCCGGGCGCGAACCGGGGTGGAGTCGGCGGCTTCGGAAGCGGACGCCGCCGCGCCCGTCCGACTGCAGAGAGATGCGGGCGTAGTAGTACGGGAGGTGGTGGAACACGCGTGCGCCGACGACGCTCGCGACGCCCTGTGCGTCGAGGCTGAAGAAGTAGACGCTCGGGACGCCGTCGCGGGTGACGTACGTCCGGACGTTCAACTCCGGGAGCCGGATACCGAACGCCTCCGGCGCCCCCCTCGGCCGGACGGCGACGTTCGTGAACGGAACGACGGACAGCCACGCGGAGCCGTCGTAGGTGTCCGGTCGCAGCCCGTCCGGCAGGTGCGCGTCCATCACGTCCGGATCGACCGGCCAGTTCTCGAACAGGAGGTGTCGCCAGCCCATCTCCAGCGGGAGGACCATACCCGCTGCAGGGACCCGCTTCGGAAACGTCTTCGGACCGTCGATCAGTCCTCGCCCTGCCACTCCTCGAGGGTCGCGGAGACGGCGCTGGCGAGGTGGTTGAAGTCCCGCAGTTCCATCCCGTCGCTGGTGACGAGCACGCCCTTGTCGCGCCCGTCGATGCGGACGGCGTAGCCGTTCTCGAACACCCGCAGTGTGTAGCGGTACCCGCCCAACTCCGTGCCGGAGTAGCCGTCGCTGGCCATCGAGAAGTCCTGCCGTTCGGTGCCGATGAACGCCATCAGGTCGGCGTCCTGTTCGAGGTCGTCGCGCAGGTACAGCTGCTCGTGGTCGGTGCGCGAGAAGTACGTCACCGAGCGCGCGTTGTCGCCGACGGTGGTCCGGCACGTCGAGACGAGTCGGTCCGCGGCCTCGTCGGGGAGCAGTTGTGACATACCTCCCGACTGCCGGCCGCGTCGGTAGTCGGTGTGGTAGCCGCCATCCTTGCCGGTTCCTCCACCCCTGATCACGCACCCCGGATGGCCACCCGATGTGGATCGCGGTACCGGATCTCACACATCGTTTTCCTGATGACTCTCGTCGGGACCGATATGTCGACCGCCGACTCCGAGGCAGACGACGCCCCCACCGACGGACCGGATCCCTTCGGCCGGGCGATCCGCGACTTCGCGAACGACGAGCGGACGGAGCCATTGTGGTGTGTCGACGGCGACGAGCGCCTCGAACATCCGATCGAGCGGTTCTACTTCGCCGAGCGCGACGAGTCGGCGTACGAGACGCTCGACACCGACGGGCTGACGGCGCCGCTGCTCGACCTCGGCGCGGGAGCCGGACGCGACGCGCTCCGGTTTCAGGAGCGGTACGACGGCGAGGTGGTGGGGATGGAACCGTCCGACCACCTCGTCGCGACGATGCGCGAGCGCGGCGTCGCGTCGGCGGTTCGGGGCGACATGTTCGCCCTGCGCGAGTCGTTCCAACGGGACCGCTTCCGGGCGGTGTACGCCCACGGCACCCAACTCGGACTGGCGCGACCGCCACACCGACTGCGCGAGTTCCTGTCCGACCTTGCCCACGTCACGACCGACGACGCCGTCGCCGTGCTCGACAACTACGACCCCGACGCAGACGGCGTCCGCGACCTCCTCGGATG
Source organism: Halobaculum saliterrae (assembly GCF_009831625.1). GTDB lineage: Archaea > Halobacteriota > Halobacteria > Halobacteriales > Haloferacaceae > Halobaculum > Halobaculum saliterrae. The sequence continues at coordinate 202,802 of NZ_WUUS01000003.1, forward strand.
GCGGCCCGACCCCACGCCGGGCTTGGGCTACCGCGTGATGCACTTCGAGTACGAGGGCGACGTGGGCGACACGCTGCTCTTCCGACCGTTCGCGCCCGACGTGCTCCGGGAGGCGTGCGTGGGCTCGGAGTGGTCGGTCGCCGAGGTGCGGTACACGAACGACCACCACTACGAGGCGGTGTTGCGGAAGCCCTGACTCCCCGGTATCGCTCAGTCCCCGCCGTCGCCCTCGCCGGCGTCCCAGTCGTCGAGCGGCTCCCCGCCGAGGACGAAGTCGACTCCCTCGTGTTCCGTGAAGACGACGTACACCGTTCGTTCCGGGACGCCGAACCGGTCGCCGAGTTCGTCGGTGAGACGGCGGGCGAGCGCGTGACGCTGCTCCACGGTCCGCCCGACCCGCACGTCAGCGTTCACGAGCGCGATCGGGTCGCCGGGGTCGGCACCGGCCAACTGCGGGTCGCTCTCGACGACCGACACGCCCACGTGGTCGGTTCCGGTGTCCATGACCTCGGCGTACGTCTCGGCGACCCAGTCGGCAAACGACGCGCGCTCGTCGTCGGTGACGGCGACGGAGAGATCGAATCGAAGGTGTGGCACGAGTGAACGATCCCCGTCCGTCTGATAACCGTGTCGGCGTGCGCGGTCGCTTCAGGTCTGTCGCGTCCGCCTCGGGTCGGCTATACGCCTCAGGTCGACCGCTCCGCGACGAGGGCCCCGCTCGCGTCGCGCAGGGTCACCGTCTCGCCGTCGTTGTTCAGCGTCGGTCGACTCCGCCCCCAGTACAGGTCGGTCTCGGTGTCCTCACCGCTGCCCACGTGGAGCGTGAGGGTGGCGCCCGCCGCGATCGTCGTCCCCTCCGGGAACTCGTAGGTGAAGCCCGCCTCGTCCGACAGCGTCCATCCCGCGAGGTCGACCGCCTCGTCGCCGCGGTTCGTGAGCACGACGTACTCGTCGTTGAGGTTCTCTCCGTCGGCGCCCTCGGCGTCGGCGTGGATCCGCGAGACGACGACGCCGTCGCCGGTCCGCGTGGCGGTCACCGTCGCGGTGGCGGTCGTCTCGTCCTCGCCCGGCGGCGCCGGCGTGCCGTCGCGGCAGGACCACAGTCCTCGTCCCGCCTGCATCGCTCGCTCCTCCGCGGCGTAGAACGTGTCGCCGCGCTCGAACGAGGAGTCGTACACGCGGGCGAGGCCCCGGTCGATCAGCGCGTAGTTGAACGAGCCGCCGTCGTCGTGAACGTACACGAGCAGTCGGTCGTAGTACCCGCGGCGGGGCTCGTTCGCGTCGAACGCGAGCGTCACCTCCTGGCCGAGGAGTCGGTTCCTCGCGTACGCGCTGGCGCGGTCGCCGTACTCGCGCAGACACGACCGGCCGGCGTCCGTGTCCGGAACGCCCTCGAACTCGTCCGGGGAGTTCTCGCCGTACACCTCCGGCGTGTCGACGCCGAGGAGGCGGGCGGTGTCCGTCGTCCCGTTCTCGTACTCGAACCGGAACGTGTCGCCGTCGACGATCTCGACGACCGTCACGCGAGGTCCGTCAGCCGGCGGGGCGGCGGTTACCGGCGTTCCGCCCGAACCGGGGGGAGCCGTCTCCGTGGCGTCGGCGGTCGCGGCCGTCGACGGGCCGGCCGGCTCGGCGGCACAGCCCGCGACCACGAGCAGGATGCAACACGCGAGCGCGGCGAGACCGCGGGTGGGCATACCCGACACGTGGGGTGGCACGTCGAAAGGCGTTCTGGAGCGGCCGAGAGGATCCGGCGGGATGAGCGCGAACCGGCCGCGTACCGGCCTACCGAGCGCGCTCGTAGACGACGAAGTCGAAGTCGTCGCGCCCGTCGCGCTCGACCTCGCGCCACTCGTCGGGGTCGAACTCGGGAAACGTGGTGTCGCCCTCGTACGCGCCGTGGACCTCCGTCAACACCAGTTCGTCCGCCAGCGAGAGGAACTGCTCGTAGACGGCGCCGCCCCCGGCGACGTAGACCGTGTCGACGCCCCGCTCGGCGGCGTCGCCGCGGGCGGCCGCGAGCGCCTCCTCGATGGACTCGGCGACGATCACCTCGTCGGGGAGGTCCGGGCTCGACCGCGAGAGAACGACGTTCGTTCTGTTCGGGAGCGGCCCGCCGATGTCGCTCGCGATCGACTCGTACGTCCGGCGTCCCATGATCACCGGGTGGCCGGTCGTGGTCTCCTTGAAGTGACGCATGTCGGCCGGGAAGTGCCACGGCATCCCGCCGTCGGCGCCGATGACGCCGTTGGCGGCGACGGCGGCGACGAGCGAGACGCGGGCTCTCGTGTTCCCGTCGCTATCGCCGTCAGCGTCGCCGTCGCTCCGCGGGGACGTGTCGCCGTCGTGCATCACTCGGCGACCGCGAACTCGATGCCCGGCGCGGGATCGTAGTCGAGGAGTTCGATGTCGTCGAACGTCAGCTCGTCGAGGGGCTTGTCCGCGACGCGCAGCGTCGGCTTCTCGCGCGGTTCGCGGCCCAACTGCCGCAGCAGGCCCGGCACGTGGTCCTTCTTCTCGTCGCCGTCGGCCTCCGCCGGCGCGGCGTCCTCGACCCAGTCGGCCAGTTCGCGATACTCATCGCTCGACTCAGCGGCGGCGACGCGCTCCGCGAACTCCTCCCGGTTCTGTCCGTACCAGTCGCCGCGCTCGCCGGTGCCGCAGTAGACGTGGGCGTCGACGACGCTGTGGGCGAACGTTCCGGGCTCGAAGCCCGTGCGCTGGGCGACGGCGGTCAGCAGGATCGAGTAGGCGGCGATGTTGAACGGGATCCCGAGCGCCAGATCGCCCGAGCGCTGCGTGAGATGGAGGTTCAGCCGGTCCCCCTGGACGTTGAACACGAACGTGTAGTGACACGGCGGGAGCGTCGAGACGGTCGCGTTCGCGGGGTGCCACGCGTTCACGACGATCCGCCGGGAGTTCGGGTTCTCCCGGAGGGTGTCGAGGACGTACGCGAGCTGGTCGAAGGTTCGCTCGTCGTCGTTCATCCACCGGTGGGTCTCGTCGGGCCACGTCTCGCCCTCCAGCCCCTCCTCGGGAACGGGGTAGCGTCGCCAGAACCGACCGTAGGCGGTGTCGAGGCGCCCCTCCTCGTCGGCCCACGCGTCCCAGATCCCGGTCTTCTCGCTGAGGTCGCGAACGTGCTCCTCGCCCGAGAGATACCAGAGCAGTTCGTGGATCAGCGAGTTCCAACGGAAGCCCGACAGGTCCTTCGTCGTGAGCAGGGGGAAGCCGTCCGCGAGGTCGGCCTCGTAGTGCGCCGAGAAGGACGAGAGCGTGTCGACGCCGGTCCGGTTCGGCTTGTAGGCGCCGTCCCGGAGCACGTCCTCCACGGTCGAGAGGTACTGCTGCATACGCGAGAAGGGCGGGGCGTCCGTCATAGACCTACCGAACCCGGACCCGACCGGTCGGCCGCGACGGGAACCCCCAAGGCCCGTGGCTCCCAATCCGACTCCATGATCCACAACCTCGCCGCCGGCGTGGAGGCGTTCACGAGCAACGCGTTCCTCGTCTCCGGTCCCGCGAGCGCTGACACGCCCGCGCGAGCCGACGACGACGCGGGCCGCCGCGTCCTCGTCGACACCGGCTCGAACTTCGACGTCATCCCGCTCGTTCGCGAGCGCGTCGACGACCTCGACGCGGTCGTCCTCACCCACACCCACCACGACCACGTCGGCAACGTCGAGGCCGTGTGCGACGCCTTCGGCGTCGAGACGTGGGGCTTCGACACGAGTCAGGCCTCGGTCGACAACGAGATCTCCGACGGCGAGACGGTCGAACTGGGCCTCGGCAGCTACGAGGCGCTGCACACGCCCGGCCACAAGAACGACCACCTCTGCCTGTACGAGGAGGACGCGGGCGTACTGTTCGCGGGCGACCTGATCTTCCAGAACGGCGGCTTCGGGCGGACGGACCTGGAGGAGGGCGACCGCGACGCGTTGGTCCGCAGTATCGACCGCGTTCGCGACCGCGTCGACGGCGACGGCCTCCGGGAGCTCCACGTCGGCCACGGGCCGAGCGTGCTTGACTCGCCGTTCGATCACGTGGAACTCGCCGGGCGAGCGGCGCGAACGCGGTAGCGGGGCGGCGACAGCGACGGAAAGGTCCGGCATAGCGCAGCCGTCGCCGGCCCGCGCCGCCGACTGGTACGTCGCGCGCTACCGATCCTGCGCCGCCGCCAGCAACTCGTCGTACGCCGCCGAGTACGCCGACGCGACGACGTCGGGGTCGTCCCGTTCCTCGCCGGTCAGCGGGCGAAGGTCGCGTGTCGAGAGCGGATCGAGCATCCCGGTCACGCGGTCGACGTGGACCTCCAGCGTCCCCTCGTCGCGGTCGCCGGTCGCGGTCTCGCGCGCGAGCGCCCAACGGTCGCCGTCGTACACGCGACATCGGCCGGGGTCGACGACCGCGACCGCGTCGAACCCGACCTCGCGAAGCGGCATCGCCACGTCGCCGTACGACTCCACGAGCGCCACCCCAGACCCCCCGGCAGCCCGAACGTCCTCCGCGAGACGATCGAGCGCGGGCAGGTGGAGCTCGCGCATCGCTTCGTTGAACGCCCGCACCGAGTCGACGCGGCGGGCCTCCACCAGCGGGAGGTCGTCGCGGAGCGCGTCGGGGATCTCGGTCGTTCCGTTCACCACCCACTCGTCGCCGTCGGTCGTCCGGACGCGGTCGACGAGAAACGTCCGGTCGGACTCGCCGAGCAGCCCGGTCTCGCCCGGCGTCGGCCCCCAGAGGCGGTGGATCGGGTTCCGTCGCTCGTGGGTCGCGTCGCCGCCGGCCGCCCGGAGCAGTCGGTCGATGTCCTTCCCGTAGAGCCGGCCGTCGCCCGCCGCTCGGCGCACGTCGTCGTGGTCGAACCAGCGGTCGTTGCCGGCGCGGGGCTTGAACACGGTGGGTCGCGAGCCGTCGGCGCGGAGTCGCGCGGCCAGCCCGACCGCGAACGTCGTCTTCCCCGCATCGACAGGGTCGCCCCCGGCGACGAGGAGCTTCACGCTCCGTCCGCGGGCGCGTCGTCCGGGTGCCCGGGGCCGTCAGCGTCGGCCGAGTCGCTGTCGGCCGAGTCGCCGGCGCCGTCGAGGTCCTCCGGGCGTCGCAGGCCGTAGTAGCCGGGCTCGTCGTCCCCGCGCGGCTCCGCGACCACGAGCTCCTCCGAGTTCATCATGATCCACGGGATCGCCCAGTCGAGCAACACTCCCTCCGTTCCCTCGTCGATCTCGGCGTCCGGCTCCAGCCCCTGCAGGAGCCGCGCGGTCTCGTAGACGGTGTACATCCGGTCCGGCTCGAACAGCTCCGCGGGGGTGTAGAAGTCACACGGGTACAGTCCGGGGAACTCCGATTTCTCGATCGGCATACGGGTCCGTAGTTCGCGGCCTCGGTAAAGCGCGACGGGTCCGGAACGGCCGCCAACGGCCACGATGGCGAACGGTCGCGAACGGTGGCGATCGTCTGCGGTTACGTCGGGAGGTCCGCCTCGGTTCCGCACTCGGGGCAGACGAACTCCATGCCGTCGTCCCCCGGAACCGCCGCGAGCGCGTCGTGTCCACAGTCGCGGCACTCGGTCGGGACGCGCACCTCCGTCGAGTCGGCCGGCGCGCCGAGCGCGAGCGCCTCGACGGGCTCCTCGCCATCGTTGCTTCCGGTCTGGTACTCGCCGGGCGCGAACCGGATCGCCTCGCCCGCGCCGACCTCGACGGCGTCGTCCTCGGTCTCGAACGTCGCGGTCCCCGAGAGGATCACGAACACCTCCTCCTGGTCGAGATGGGCGTGCAGCCCGCCGGAGAACCCCTCGCCCGGATCGAGCCGGTAGTGGTTGATCGCCATGTCCTCGGTGCCGAGCGCGTCGGTGAGGGGCCGCATCTCCACGTCCCTGCCGAAGCCGCCGGTCTCGACCTCGTCGATGTCGATGTGTTCCATCGATCGGCGCCTCGGTCGGTGGCGACATGAATCGTCTGGTGGCGGAACCCCCGCGGTGCGGTCCGTTCGCGACCGCGGCGCTACCTCGAGTGCTCGGCCGCCAACGACTCGTGTATCGATTCGATCTCCGGGGTCCCGGCGTCGACGGTGCCGCCGTGATAGCAGTGGGTCGTTCGCACCGCCGTCTCCAACTCCGCGAGCCGTCCGACCGACCGGGTCGCCTCGGCCATGTCGGGCGTGAAGTGCTCCGCGGGACCGACCAACTCGCCGTTCTCGCCGCGGAGCGCGTCGGCCGCGAGCAGCACTTCGGCCTCGGGGAGGTGGAACGCCAGATGACCGGGCGCGTGGCCGGGCGTGAACACCGCCCGCATCGGCCCGGCCTTCGTCCGGAACGTCACGCCGTCCTGTAGCTCCACGTCGATCGGAACCGGCTCGTAGCGGTCGCCGTCGGGGTCGCTCTTGATCGGGAACTCCCGGCCGTCGACGTACGGCGCCGCCGCCTCGTGTGCGTACACGACGGGGTCGTCCGCGCGCTCACACGCCGACGCGAGACAGCCTGCGTGGTCGCCGTCGTGGTGCGTGAGGACGACCGCACGAACGTCCGCCAGGTCGAGGCCGTGCTCCGCCAGCGCCGACGCCAACTGGTCGGTCTGCCCCGGAAGCCCGACGTCGACGAGCAGCGGCCCCCGCGGCGTCTCGACGGCCACGGGGTGGAACGCGGCCGTTCCCTCCTCCCGCTCCATCGTCAACTCCAGCGCGTACACGCCATCTGCGAGTTCCATGGGGTCCGTGTGGGTCGCGAGCGCCCTAACTGTGGGTGTCGGGGAACCCCGTCCGCGAACGTCGCGTGCGTTCTGGACCGGCGTGACGGGTCGCCCGGCGCCGCGGCTGTCGGACGGGGCGTCGAAAGAAATCGGGTGTTACGCTCGGGTCCCTCCGGACCCGTTCGTCGGCGCCGGCTTACTCGAAGAGTTCGACGGCCTGTTCGTAGCGCGTCGAGGGCTCGTCCCAGTCGACGACTTCGAAGAACGCGCTGACGAAGTCGCCGCGGGCGGGGCCGTAGTCGTAGTAGTAGGAGTGCTCCCACACGTCCAGCGCGAGGATCGGGTGGCCGCCCCAGATCGCGCCCTGGTCGTGCTTGTCGACCACGACGTTGCGGAGTTGGTTCGAGAACGTGTCGTACACGAGCAGCGCCCAGCCGCTGGCGTTGCCGGCGGCCGCCTCGAACTCGCCCTTCCACGCCTCGTAGGAGCCGAAGTCCTCGGCGATGCGGTCGGCGAGCGCGCCCGACGGCTCGTCGCCGCCCTCGGGGCTCATGTTCTGCCAGAACAGGTCGTGCAGGATGTGTCCCGACGAGTTGTGCGTGACATTGCGAATCGCGCCCGGCGAGGAGCCGAACTCGCCGTTCTCGCGATTCTCTTCGAGGGTCTCCTCAGCCGAGTTCCAGCCGTTGACGTAGCCCTGGTGATGGGTGTCGTGATGCCACGTCAGCACCTGCTCGGAAATGTGCGGTTCGAGTGCGTCGTAGTCGTACGGCAGCGGATCGAGTTCGTAGTCGCTCATGTGCGTTCCACCGTACGGCCCTCCGGCAAAAGAGCGTTCCCTGAATCCGCTTTACGTAGCCATACCGACAGGACGCGCGAGCCGCCTATAGCACGTACGGGCCGCGCTGGCGGATCGGCTCGTCGTGGGGCTCGCCGGCGACACAGACCACGCGGAACCGGCCGCCGTCGCTGTCCCTCCCGGAATCCGGATCGTCGTCGGGAGCGAACTCGACCGATCGGCCGCCCTCGACCGGGAGTACGTCGCCCGCCCCAATCCGGTCTCCGTCGGCGGTTCCGGCGCCCGCGACGCCGAAGGCGAAGCCGGCCCAGCCGTCGGGGACCGTCCACGTCCACGAGTCGTCGATCCGGGCGTCGAGATACTCCATCGACGTGTGGAGTTCCAGCGGGGAGCCGTCGCCGACGACGGTCGTCACGGTCGCGCCGTCCTCGGTCGCGGTCGGGAGGTCCGCGGCCGCGGCGTCCGCGTAGTCGGCCTCGACCTCCTTGCGATCGCGTGGGAGGTTCACCCACAGCTGGAGCCCGTTGCAGGCGGCCCCGTCGGCGGGGAACTCCGAGTGGCGGATGCCGCCGCCGGTCGTGATCCGCATCGCGTCGCCCTCCCGGGCGGTGTGTGACACGCCTAGGGAGTCCTCGTGTTCCATCCCCCCGTCGAGCATGTACGAGACGATCTCGAACCCGCGGTGGGGATGCATGGGGAACCCCGTGTCGGGGTCGATGTAGAACCGCTCGAACAGGACGAACGGGTCGCGGTGGGACGGGTGTGTCTCCGTGGGGAACGCGCGCGTCGAGTTCACGCCCGTTCCGTGGCGAACCTGTCCGCCGGCGATCGGCCCGGCGCGGTTGGATCCGTCGGAGTCGGTCATCGACTTGTCGCCTCCATGGCGACACCGAGTCGACCGACGGGGATAACGCCCGCGTCGCCGGAAGCTCGCCGCCGACCGGCGCCGACGGACGCGGTGAGAACGAGCGGCGGCCGACCGTCAGATCCGCGGCTCAGTGTCGGCGGCGTCCTCCAGCGAGCGGTTGTGCAAGGCGTCGCCGCTGGCGGCGTCGAACAGGTGGACCGCGTCCGACGGGAACCGCGCGACGACGGACTCGCCGGCGTCGATGCGGCGCATGCCGCCGACTGTCGCGACGAACGTGTCCCTCGAGTCGGCCTCGAAGCCCAGATAGACGGCGTTCTCGTTGCCCATCGGCTCGACGACGTCGACCACCGTGTCGAACTCGTCGTCGTCGCTCGCGGGGCCGTCGGCGGTGACCTCGATGTCCTCCGGACGGACGCCGAGGGTCACGCCGTCGGCGCCCTCGACAGCCTCGCGCATGTCGGCCGTCAGCGGGTACTCGAAGCGGTCCGTGACCAGCCGGTCGCCCTCCACGGTCGCATCGAAGAAGTTCATCGCCGGCTCGCCGATGAACCCCGCGACGAAGTGGTTCGCCGGACGGTGGTAACACTCCAGCGGCGTCCCGACCTGCTGGAGCTCGCCGCCGTCGAGGATCGCGATCCGGTCGCCCATCGTCATCGCCTCCGTCTGGTCGTGCGTGACGTAGACGGTCGTCGTGCCGAGGTCCTCCTGGATGCGCTGCAGCTCCGTGCGCATCTGCGAGCGGAGCTTGGCGTCGAGGTTCGACAGCGGCTCGTCCATCAGGAACACCTCGGGCTCGCGAACGATCGCCCGCCCGAGCGCCACGCGCTGCTGTTGCCCGCCGGACAGCTCCGACGGCTTGCGGTCGAGCAGTTCCGGGATGTCGAGCAGGTCGGCCGCGTTCTCGACGCGCTCGTCGATCTCGGCGTCCGCCATGTCCGTGGACTCCTCCAGCCCGAAGGACATGTTCTCCCGGGTGGTCATGTGCGGGTACAGCGCGTACGACTGGAACACCATCGCGATGTCCCGGTCCTGCGGCTTCTGGCCCACGATGGACCGGCCGCCGAGGCGGATGTCCCCGTCGGTGACCGTCTCCAGCCCGGCGACCATCCGCAGCGTCGTCGACTTCCCGCAGCCCGACGGCCCGACGAGGACGAGGAAGTCCCCGTCCTCGATGTCGACCGTCACGTCGTCGACGGCGACGATGTCGGAGCCGTCGTCGTCAGTGAACACCTTCCGTACGTCGTCGAGTTCGAGTCGTGCCATGGTCAGAGTCCCCCGTGTGACCCGCGGGCGCGGGTCGGTCGTGATCGGTCGTGATCGGTCGATCCGACGGCACACGCCGTCGGTGTTGCGGTCGGCTCGCCGTGTGCGCTCGCGACTCGCGCCGGTCGCGTATCCGAGGCCTCCCTGCGGTCGGCCTCGCACTTCACGTGGCCACCCCCTCGGCGAACTCCTCGCCGAACATGATGTACACGATGAGCGTCGGCAGCGCGGCGATGAACGCCCCGGCCATCCGGAGCGCGAAGTCCTGTCCCTCCATCGACTCCCCGAGGCCGGCGAGGATGAGCACGACCGGGGCGGCCGGGCTCGACTCGGTGGACACGAGGATGAGCGCGAACAGGAGGTCGTTCCAGATCTGCGTGAACTGGTAGATGAGCACGACCGCGAACATCGGCGTCGAGATCGGGAAGACGATCCGGCGGTACACCCGGCGGAACGTCGCGCCGTCGAGTCGTGCCGCCTCGATCATCTCCTCGCTCACGTTCCGGTAGTACGACCGGAACAGCACCATGCAGATCGGGATGCCGTACGCGACGTGGGTGATCGTCAGCTCGACCAGCCCGGTGTACGCCTCCGGCACGCCCAGCACCCACAGCGGCGTGAGCAGTTCCTGCAGCGGCATCGCGCCCCAGAACTGCGAGAGGGGCACGAGCACCGCCTGATACGGGATGAAGATCCCGGCGACGAGCATGGTCAACACCGGCGCCTTGTACCGAGCTCGCCAGTCGGCCTGCGTCAGGCCGTAGGCGGCGAAGCTCCCGAGCAGGGCCGAGAGGATGGTCGCGGGCACCGCGTACAGCGCGCTGTTGACCATGCCGCGTCCCAGTGCCGCCATCGCGGTCTGCCACTTCTCCAGCGTGAAGAACTGCGGCGGCGGCGGCGCGAACGGGAGCGTCGAGCTGATCCCCTCGGGGTTCGTCTTGAACGCGGTGACCAGTCCCGACTCGATGGGCGTCAGGAAGAAGACGGTCATCGTCAGGATCGTGGCGTACAGCGCGACGCGGTAGCCGTCGAGCCCCGCGAGGTCGTCACGGAGCCGATCGGCGAGGCCGTCGGTTCCGCCGGCCGAGTCCGTCGGATCGGATTCGTCGTGTCGTGCGTCGCTCATAGGTTCCCCTGCTTGTACTCGTAGTAGAGGTACGGGCCGATGATCGACAGCGCCATCAGGAACAGGATGATCGCGATCGCCGACGCGTACGCCCAGTTGTTCGTGCTGTACGCCTCACGCACCATCTTGGTCGCGAGGATGTCCGCCCCGTTGGGCGGTCGGTAGCCGCTGACCAGCGAGTACAGGAAGTCGAACGCCTTCAGCGCGAACACCATCAGGACGATGGCGGCGCTGATCGTCGACCCCTTGAGCTGCGGGAGGATGACCCGCCAGTACATCTTCAGCGTCGACGCGCCGTCGACGCGGGCGGCCTCGTAGTGCTCGGTCGGGATGGCCCGCAGTCCCGCGAGGTACACGACCATCGTGTACCCGGAGAACTGCCACACGAGCGCGAACACCACGGCCCACAGGACGATCGAGGAGTTCCCGATCCAGCTGATCGGGCCGATCCCGACCGTGCCGAGGACGATGTTGACGACGCCGTTGTTGTAGTTGTACATCCACAGCCAGAACTGCGCGGTCACGACGAACGAGAGGCTCATCGGCAGCAGATAGATCGTCCGGAACGTGTTCTCGAACCGGATGTTCCGGTCGATGAGGATGGCGAGCAACAGCCCGAAGCCCAGGGCGACGGCGGTGAAGGCGACGACCAACAGGAACGTGTTGACCGTCGCGTCGATGACCGCCGAGTCGTTGATCGCCCGGACGTACATCTCGAAGTCGAGGTCCGAGTAGTCCGGGCCGATGAACCCCTGATAGTCGGTCAGCGAGATGACGAAGTTCCACGCGATGGCGCCGTAGACGAACAGCCCGACGAGCAGGAACGGCGGCAGCCAGAACGGTGCCGACTCGGTGAAGTCGTCGCCGAAGCGGTCGTTGAGTCGGTCGACGAACCCGTCGCTGCCGGCGGTGGTCCCGCCGTCAGTCACGACCGCGCCGTCGTCGAGGGCGGGGTCGTCGCCGTTCGCCTCGGTGCCGTCCTCGCCGCCGTGGCCCGCGTCGCCACTCGTCCGGGTCGCGCGGGCGACGCGCCGGAGTCGTTGTCGAACGCTCGAAAGAATGTCGCGCATGGGGACGCGGTCAGTTGGAGACGGCGTCGACGAAGCCCTGCGTGGCGGCGTCGACGTTGTACGGCCCGGAGAACTCGCTGGAGATCACGTCGTTCAGCGAGGACCGCTGGTCGGCCGTGATGCCCAGACCGTGCTGGATGTTCGGCGGGCGCTCGTCCGCGTCCGCGAAGTCCTCTGCGGTCTCCTGCAGGTACGGCCCGAACTCGGACATGTCGACGTCCGTCCGGGTCGGGATCGAGCCCTTGTACTGGTTGAACGCGACCTGCGCGGCCTCGCCGCCGACGAACTCCAGCCACGTTCGCGTGCTCTCGGGACTCGGGTTGTTCGACGGGTAGAGGAACGAGTCGAAGTGGAGGGTGTACATGCCCTCGGTGCCGGGGAACGTCTTGAAGCCCCAGTCCTCCCCGTACTCGAAGTCCTCCGCGTTTCGGTACGCGCCCGCCGCCCAGTTACCCTGGTGGATGAACGCGGCCTCGCCCTCGATGATGTTCTGGTTCGACTCCGTCAGCCCGATCGAGGCGGCGTCGTCGTTGATGTAGTTCTCGAGGATCGTCGCGAGCGACTCGAAGGCGCTCCGGACGGCGTCCTCCGAGGGGTTGCCCTCGACGAAGTTCATGTACTCGTCGTAGCCGGCCGAGCCCAGCAGCGTGACGCCGAACAGCTGCGTCGTCGTCCACGTGCCGCTCGCGCCGTGGGTCATCGGGATCTTGTCCGTCTCGCTGGCGACCGTCTCCAGCGCGTCGACGAGCGCCGAGACGCTGTTCAGCGAGTCGGGGTCGACGCCCGCCTCCTCGACGACCGAGGTGTTGTAGAACAGGCAGTTCAGGCGGTGCGAGCCCAGCGGGACGGCGCGGAACGCGCCGTTGTACTGGTGCAGGTCGACGGCCTCCTGCACGTGACTGTCGGTGAAGCCCGTCTCCTCCCAGAGGTCGGAGATGTCGCCGAGCACGCCCTCGTAGCGGGCGAGGTTGGGGCCCGGCCAGTTCGCGAACGAGCTCGGCGGGTTGTCGTTCTGCAGCCGGTTGGCGACGACCGCGTCGAGGTTCTGGTTGCCGCCCCCGCCGATGGGGTTCATGTCCAGTTCCGTGTCCGGATACTCCTCGTTGAACGCCTCCTCGAGCGCCTCGGCGGCCGTCGCGCCGTCGCCGCCGGTCCACCCGTGGAGCACCTCGACGGGGCCGCCGCCCCCGCCGCCGCCGCCCATACCGGAACAGCCCGCCAGTCCGGCCATGCCGGCCGCCCCGAGGGCGCCCGCGCTCTTCAGTACGTCTCGTCGGTTGAGTTCCGTGTCCTTCATCATCGTTCCTCCGTGCGTGGAGTCACCTCACGATACCCATAGCGAGTACTTAAGACTTGTCGATATTTACTCCGCTATGAATGAACGTCTGGTACAACTGTCGTTGTACAGTCTGAACCCCGGCGATTCGGGCCGAACGGGGGTCGCCCGCGAGGCGGCGTCAGCCCCCCTCGGTGGCTCCCTCGTCCGCCCTCGCCTCGACGGCCGAACCGGGGACCGGCTCGTCGGTTCCGGCGAGGGCGTTCAGCAGGACGACCGCCTCCGGCTTCGAGAGCGGTTCGTTCGCGTTGCCGCAGTGGGGCGACTGGACGCACGCGGGACAGCCGTCGGCGCAGTCGCAGCCGGCGATCAGCCGGGCCGTGCGCGCGAGCAGGCGGTCGGCGTCGCGGTACGACTCGCGCGTCAGGCCCACGCCGCCGGGGTGACCGTCGTAGATGAACACGGTCGACTGCTCGGTGTGCGGGTGAAACGGGGTCGAGACGCCGCCGATGTCCGCGCGGTCACACAGGAGGTCGAGCGGCATGAGCGAGATGGAGCCGTGCTCGGCGGCGTGGATGCCGCCGTTGAAGCCCGCGTCGCCCCGTCCGGCCTCGGCCGCCAGCTTCCGCATCTCCCCCTCCACGTCCGCCGGGACCGTGTAGTACAGCGCCCGCGTCCGCAGCGTCGTCTCCGGGAGGTCCAGCGCCTCCGATCCGATCGTCTCGCCCGTGGTGCCGTCCTTGCGCTCGAACCCCGTGATCTGCTCGGTGACGGTCACGTCGGCGAACCGGATCTCGGTGTCATCGCGCGCGTCGAGCGGTCGCGACCGCAGGTCTTCGTTGACGGTCACGTCCTTGTCGGTCAGCACCCGGGTGTAGTAGTCCGCCCACGTCGGTCGCAGGCGGGCCACGTCGCGGTCGAGGTCCAGCTCGTCCACCTCGTACGTCTGGCCCTGGTGGTGGTAGACCGCGCCCGGATGCGCGTCGCGCAGGGCGTCCGCGAACGACAGCGACGCGATCACGTCGTCGTTGCGAGCGTCCATGAGGTCGACCTCGCGGTCGTCGATCGTCCGGAGGCTCATCGAGTGCTGGGCGCTCCCCGGGCCGTCGTACGTCCAGCGAACGCCGCGGGAGGTGTCCATCCGTTCGAGCGTGCCGTCCTCCTCCAGCGACTCGACCACCGAGGCGAAGCCGTCGCCGAAGTGGGACTCGTCCTCGGGGCGGAGCCAGTTCTCGTCGGCCGCGCTGGCGACGTGCCCCGGCTGCAACTCGCCGTTCTCGGGGTCCACCATCGCGCGCTCGGGGTCGCCCTCGAACAGGTCGTCCGGGTTCGCCATGAGGTACTGATCGAGTTGGTCCTCGCCGCCGACCATGACGACGAGCGCGTCGTCGGTGCCCCGGCCGGCGCGACCCGCCTGCTGGAACGCCGACATCCGGGTGCCGGGGTAGCCGTCGAGGATCACCGCGTCGAGGCCGCCCACGTCGACGCCGAGTTCGAGCGCGTTGGTCGACCACACGCCGGCCACGTCCCCCGAGTGGAGTCCGGCCTCGATCTCTCGGCGGCGATCGTCCGTCAGGCTCGCCTGGTACGCCTCGATCCGTCCCGCGATCCCGTGTTCACCGCGCTGTCGAAGTTCCTTCGCGGAGTCGCTCGCGTACCGCTCGGCGGTCTGGCGCGCCCGCGTGAACACGAGCGTCTGGTACCCCTCCTGTACGAGGTCACAGAAGATCCGCTTCGTCTCGGTGTGGCTCGACCGTCGCCGCCCGGACTGCTGGTCGGCCTGCCGGCCCTCGTACTCCGGCGGGTTCCACAGCAGCCAGTGGCGCGGCCCGCGAGCGGAGGCGTCCTCGTCGACGAGCGTGAAGGTCGACTCGGGCCGGGCCGTCACGCGCGCGGCGTGCTCGACGGGGTTGCCGATGGTCGCCGAACAGCAGACGAACTGCGGGTCGGCTCCGTACCGCTCGCAGATCCGGTTCAGCCGGCGCAGCACGAGCGAAACGTGGCTCCCGAAGACGCCGCGATAGCCGTGCACCTCGTCGATGACGACCGTCTCCAGCGACCCGAAGAACCACTCCCAGTGCTTGTACGCCCACGGGAGCAGCCCGTAGTGGAGCATGTCGGGGTTCGAGAGGAGCACGGTCGGCTGGCGGTCACGCACGTCGCGCTTCTCCGACTTCGACAGGCGGCCGGTGTACTGGTCGACGGAGACGCGGGAGCCGAAGCCGAGTCCGTGTGCCAGATCCGAGAGGGTCTCCGCCTGATCGGCGATGAGCGCGTTCTGCGGCGCGAGATACAGCGTCCGGCCGCCGTGGTCCATCGCGCGCTCGAAGGCGGGGACGGTGTACGCGAGCGACTTGCCGCTGGCGGTGCGCGTCGCGAGCACCACGTCGTCGCCGTCGCGAACCGCCTCGACGGCGCGCGCCTGATGCTCGTACAGCGACTCGATCCCCTCGTCGGCGAGCGCGCTCGCGAGCCGCGGCTCCAGGTCCACGTCGGCGAGGGACGCCTCGCGACCGGGAAGGGTCCGCCGGTCGGCGATCTGTCCCTCGTAGTAGGGCCGAGAGCGGAGCCACTCGACGGTGTCGTCCACGGTGATCGTGCGTGGGGACTGGCGTGCTTACCGGTTGCGGTCGATCCGCGGTTCGGCAGCGGTCGCTCGGGTCACTCGTGCTCGCGGTCGTCGCCGTCCGCCGCCGGAAGCGTGACGTCGGCGTCGCGGGCCAGCGAGACGAGCCCGACGCCGTCGTACACGTCGACCGGCCCGGCGCGAGCGCGTCGGGTCGCGTCCGGGTCGACCTCGTCGACCGTCGCGAGCACCGCAAAGGTGAGGTCCCGCTCGTCCGCGAACGCCGCGAACTCGTCCACGTCGGCGGCGGTCACGGGCTCGCGGCGGAGGCTGACGACGGCCCGTTCGGGCGGGCCCTCCGGCCGGTCGCGGGTGAGCGACACCTCGACGGTTCCGTCGGGGGTCGCGGGGGAGGCGGCCGCCTCGAACTCCGGCCAGATCCCTCCCAACCGCTCGGCAAAGGCGGCGAACTTCCCGTCCGGAAGCGCGGCGAGCCTGTCGGCCGGATGGCGCATACGTCGCGGTACGACCGCCTCGGTCAAAAACCGCATCGGTCCCGTCCGACGCCGACGATCCGCCGGTGGTCGTGCCCGATCGCCGCCGGGTTGAATACGGCTCCCCCGTCACGGCCGGTATGGACCCGACGGCGAAGCGAGCGGCCTACGACGACCCGGTGACGCTCGCGGTTCCCGGCGGGCGGCTCACGCTCGACGCGTCGTCCGTCGACGCCGCGGCCGACGAGATCCGGCGGCAGGCGCGCGAGTACCGCGAAGGAAGCCGGACCGCCTTCGATCTCTCCGTCCGATATCCCGACGGCTTCACCGGCCGGGTGATGGGCGCGATGGCGACGATCCCGTACGGCGAGACGCGGACCTACGGCGACATCGCCGAGGACCTCGACAGCGCGCCCCAGTCGGTCGGCGCCGCCTGCGGCCGCAACCCGGTCCCACTGATCGTCCCGTGTCACCGCGTCGTCGCCGCCGAGGGGCTCGGCGGCTTCTCGGCGGAGGGCGGGCCCGAACTCAAGCGACGGCTGCTCGAACACGAGCGCAGCGACTCCGTGCAGGTCACGCTCGACGAGGCCGGCGGCGACCGCGACGGGACCGAGGGCAGCGGTCCCGACGAGGACTGCGGAGAGAACCGATGAGCGACGCGGGCACCTACACGCTGGTGTTCGCGGTTCCGGAGCCGATCGTCGTCGAGGTGGGCGCGCTCGACGTCCACAAGGTCCCGGCGGGCGGGTACGCCTACACAGGCAGCGCGCTCGGCTCCGGCGGGTTCTCGCGGATCGATCGCCACCGTCGGGTCGCCGCCGGCGAGCACGACGTCCGTCACTGGCACGTCGACTACCTGGGCGGCCACCGAGACGTGTCGCTGTCGACCGTCGAGCGCCTCGGCGGCGGCCGCGACGAGGAGTGCCGCATCGCGCGGACGCTCGCGGCGGCGGCCGCCGACGGCGACCCGGTCGACGGATTCGGCGCCTCCGACTGCGACTGCACGTCCCACCTCGCGCGGTTCGACGGGGTCGCCGCCGCGGAGGCGGCGGTGTCGACGGCGTACGACGAGATCCGAGGGGACGACGGGGCTCGGGAGTCGTGCGAACCGAACGCGCGCTGACGGAGCGCTTTTGGGCGCGGCCCCGAACCCGGCGGTATGTTCCCGCCGCTCGCGTACCTGCAGTGGATCGAGGGGCGTCCGGCCGCCGCCGAGCACGACCTCGGCTCCAGCGATCTCCGGCGGCCGCCCGACGGCGACCCCGACGACCCCGTACCGCCCCGACTCCGCGGGCGCTCCGCGCCGAGCGACGGCCGATCGCTGCGCGAGGACGTCGCCGACGAGTACGGCGTCGGCGAGGCCAACGTGCTGCTCACCGCCGGCGCGACCCACGGCGGCTTCCTCGCGTGCGCCGCGGCCGCGGCACTCGCCCGGGAGCACCACGACGATGCGCCCCGCGACGACGGCCAGACCCCCGCCGACGCCGTCGGGGGCAACGGACCACGGCCGTGTGCGCTGGTCGAGATGCCCGGCTACGAGCCGTTGGTCGAGACGCCGCGCGGCGTCGGCACCCGAGTCGCGCGCTTCCGCCGGCCCGGTCCCGAACACGGCCTCGACCCCGAACGTGTCGCGACGGCCGCTCGCGACCTCGCGGGACCGCTCGCACACGTCACGGTGACGAATCGGCACAACCCGACGGGCGCCCTGGTCGACCGCGCGACCCTCGCGGCGACGGCCGAGGTCGCGGCCGACCACGGCGGTTACCTGCTCGTCGACGAGGTGTACGCGCCGTACACGGGCGGGACTGGCGGCAACGATGCGATCGTTGGCGGCGACGTACGCGGCAGTGACGACGCCCCCGGCGACGCCTTCGGCGGGCCGACGGGCGCCGGGTTGCCGGCGACAGTCACCGTCGGGTCGCTCACGAAGTTCCACGGACTGGGCGGGCTCCGCGTCGGCTGGATAACCGGCCCCGAGGCGTTCATCGAGCGCGCGCGGCTGGTGGAGCACCACGTTCCCGCGCTCGCCGCGCCGAGCGTCGCGCTCGCGCGGCGCCTGTTCGCCGACCTCGACGACCTCGTCGCCGACGCCCGCGACCACTGCCGCCGGAACCACGAGCTGCTCGCCGGGTTCCTCGCGGACCGCGACGACCTCGGCGGGTCCGTCGAGCCCGGGTCGCCCTTCGCGTATCTGGAACACGAACGCGCCGACGGCGACGCGGTGAGCGAGGCCGCGTGGGACGCCGGCGTCCTCGTCGTCCCCGGCCGGTTCTTCGGGATGCGCGAGGGGGTCCGCGTCTCGCTGGGCCGGGCGCCCGACGACTGCGAGGCGGCGCTCGAGGCGTTCGGACGGGTGCTCGACGGGTTGTAGCCCGCGACGACGACCGGTGTGAGGGTCGGCTCCTCGGCTTCCCTTCCGCATCGTCATGCGAACGTCTGACGCATGTTTTTGTACACACAAGTCAACGAATTGTCTCAACGGGATCGTCCGGGGCGGATCCGGGGCACGGTGGACAGTCCACCCGCCACGCATCCCTCGCAGGCGATCCCGACCACGACCCCACAATGAGACGGACACCACTGCTCGAGGACGCGCGAACCGATGCCACCGGGGCGACCGACCCGACGCCCGCCGACGAACCCTCTGCCGACGCGATCGTGGACGACTCCCCCATCTCGGCGGTCGTCGGTGCAGTCGCGGCGGTGGACGACGTCGACCCGCTGAAACTGAACGCGACCCTTCAGCGGGCTGTCGACGCCGACGCGCTCGCGTCGCTCGCGCGCCACGACGGGACCGACTGGCGGCTGGAGTTCCCCGTCGGCGACCACGAGGTCGCAGTCGAGGGCGACGGCACGGTCGTCGTCGACGGCCGCGTCTTCCCGAACCGATTCTGAGCGAGTCGCGGTGTCCCGTCGACGCCGTGAGCCGCCGTACTCCGTGGGGGATCCCCTCTCACTCCGCCGTTTCCTCGTCGTCGCCGCGGTATTCGCGCCCGAACGAGTAACCCGCGACCATCGCGAGCACCGCGAACAGCCCGAGGAGGAACCCCACGGCGCGGTCCGCGAACGGGACGCCGTCGAGCGCCCCCGTGACGTACAGCGCGGCGAGGACGGTGAGAAAGCCGAACAGCGGGAGGGCGATGCGTCGGTTCATACCGTCGGCTTGGGTCGACCCCTGATAACGGTATCGCGGCGACGGCCCGACTCGGGCGCGTCACCCCGGCCGGGACTCAGCGGAGCGCCTCGGCCACCTTCTCGACGGGGTGCGGCGGATCGCCGTCGGCGCCGTCGCGCTCCGCGAGTTGCGTCCGGCACGAGGCGCCCGGCGCGGTGACCGTCTCGCCGGGGCTGTCGTCGACCTGGTCGAACAGGATCGACGCGATCGATTCGCTCATCGAGTGGTGTTCCGCCTCGTAGCCGAAGCTGCCGGCCATCCCGCAACACGTGGAGTCCAGCGGGTCGACCTCGTAGCCGGCGCGACGGAGCACGCCGACCGCGTGGTGGTCCTTCTTCGTCGCCTTCTGATGGCAGTGCCCGTGGTACGTGAGCGACCCGGAGCCGTCGAGCTCCATCCCCTCGTCGAGACGGAAGGCGTCGACGTACTCCAGCACGCCGTAGCTGTTGGCGGCGACCGTCTCGGCGGCCGCCGAGTCGTGGAGGTCGAGCAGATCCGACTGGAGCATCACCGCCTCGCTTGGTTCGACGACGACCACGTCGCGCCCGTCCGCGATGCGGGGCGCGAGGTCCTCGACCGCCGCGGCGGTTCGCTCTCGGGCCGCGTCGAGGAAGCCCATGCTGTGTGCCGGCCGGCCGGTGTCCTCCACGTCCGCGAGTTCGACGCGCACGCCCGCCGCCTCCAACATCCGGACCGCCGCCTTCCCGGCGTCGGGGTGGTTGTAGTTGGTGTACGTGTCGGGAACGAGCACGGCGACGCGCTCTGCCTCGGCCTCGGCGACCGCGGGACCGCCGCGGTCGTCGTACCACTCGCGCAGCGTCGTCCGATGGAACCGTGGGAGGTCGCGCTCGGCGGCGATGCCGAGCAGTTTCTCCCCGAGGAACCCCGAACCGGGGAGCCTCGTCGCCCAGTTCGACACGGGCGCGAGCGCCGAGCCGACCCGCGAGACGAGGTTGACGTTCGCGAACAGCCGGTCGCGGAGGCTCGCTCCCTCGCGCTCGTGACGCTCGTGCACGACCTCCGCCTTCAGCTTCGCCATGTCGACGCCGCTGGGGCAGTTCCGCTTGCAGCCCTTGCAGCCGACGCACAGGTCCATCACCTCGCTCGTGAACTCCTCGGAGAACGGGTCCGCGGGCAGGTCGCCCGACATCGCCCCCCTGAGGAGGTTCGCCCGGCCGCGAGTGCTCTGGATCTCCTCGTCGGCCGCGCGGAAGGTGGGACACATCACGCCGCCGGTCGTCGACTGCTCGCCGCGACAGCCGCCGCAGCCGTGACACAGCTCCGCCATCCCCTGGAAGCCGTTCTCGTTGTCCCAGTTCAATTCCGGCTCGAAGCCGGCGTCGAAGGCGTACTCCGGGTCGAACCGGAGGTGCTCGGTGAGGCTGTGGTCGCCGCAGACGTTTCCGGGGTTCAACAGCCAGTCGGGGTCGAACGCGGTCTTGAGGTCCCGGAAGGTCGACCAGAGGTCGTCGCCGTACAGCTTCCGGTTCCACTGAGTTCTGGCGCGGCCGTCCCCGTGCTCCCCGGAGACGCTGCCGCCGTACTTCACGACGAGATCCGAGGCGCCGTCGGCGATGCGCTCGAACTGGTCGAGGCCGTCGACGGTCTTCGTGTCGACGAGCGGTCGGATGTGGAGCACCCCGGGACCGGCGTGGGCGTAGAAGGACGCGAACGTCCCGACCTCCTCCAGCAGCGCCTGGAAGTCGGCGGCGTACTCCGCGAGGTGCTCCGGCGGCACCGCGCAGTCCTCGATGAACGAGATGTGCTTGGCGTCGGAGGTCCGGCTGAGGAGGATCGGCATCCCCGCCTTGCGCATCTTCCAGAACGTCGCGCGCCGCTCGGGGTCGTGCGCCTCCAGCGCGTGCGTGGCGAACACCTCGTCGCCCGCGTCGACGCCGTCGGCAGTTGCGGCGACTTCGGTGTCGCTTCCGGGACAGCGATCGGCGACCAGATCGGCGACCTTCTGTCGCCCCTCTTCGTCGCTCTCGGCGTAGAACTCCACGAGCAGCGTCGAGTCGGTACCCTCGGGCAACAGCCCGACCACGTCGCCGAACTCCGCCGTCTCGCGGGCGAGGTCGAGGAAGGTGTCGTCCATCACCTCGACGGCGGCGGGGTCGTGTTCGAGGATCCGGGCCACGTCCGCCATCGCGTCGAGCAGCGAGTCGTAGGTGAGCATCGCGACCGCCTTCGTCTCGGGCACGTCGACCAGCGAGACGGTCGCCTCGGTGACGATCCCGAGCGTCCCCTCGCTCCCACACATGAGCCGCGCGAGGTTCACCGTCCCCGCCTCGCCGGTGCCGCCGCCGGCCTCCGGCGCGTCGCCGGCCCACTCGCCCCGCGCCTCCTCGACGAGCACGTCGAGGTTGTACCCGGAGACGTTGCGCTTCATGTCCGGGTAGCGCGCGGTCACCTCGTCGCCCTCCTCGTCGATGACCCGGACGAGTTCCGCGTAGATCCGTTCGAGCAGTTCCCCCTCGGGGTCGGCCTCCTCGCGCATCGTCGCCACCTCGACCTCGCCGAACGTCTCGACGGACCCGTCCGCGAGGACGACCTCGCAGGACTCGACGTACGCGTCGGCCTTGCCGTACTTCAGCGAGTGCGACCCGGTGGAGTTGTTGCCGATCGCCCCGCCGATCGCGGACTTGTCGCGCCACGCCGGGTCCGGCGCGAACTTCAGACCGTGGGGGCCCGCGGCCTCGTTGAGCTCCTCGACGATGCAGCCGGCGTCGACGGTCGCCTCGCGCGCGCCGGGGTCGAGGTCGCGGATCCCGTCCATGTACCGCGTGAAGTCGAGGACGACCGCCTCGTTCACTGTCTGCCCCGCCAGCGACGTGCCGCCCCCGCGCGGGAGCACGGGGATCTCCCGCTCCGCGCAGTACTCCATCACCGCGGCGACGTCGTCGGTGGAGCGCGGAAGGACCACGCCGATGGGCGTCTGTTGATACGCCGACGCGTCGGTCGCGTACAGCTGTCGGGAGTAGGTGTCGAAGCGAACGTCGCCCTCGACGAGGCCCTCCAGGTCGGCGACGAGCCCGGGTCGGGCCACGTCCTCGGAGGCGTAGTCGTAGTCCGCGTCGCTCAGGTCCGGCCCGCCGTCGGGCGGGGACGGGAGATCGGAAGACATCGGATGGACGAAGGTGTGCGTGGGAGTCACATAAGCCCGCGGGGAAGCGATCGGCGCGCGGCGCGGTGGTCGCGGCGGCGACCGTCCGTCCGCGGACAGTTCGACCGCGGACAGTTCGATCTCGCTCGCTCGGTCCGTGCCAACGCAACACACAAGCACCGGCGTTCACAACGCCCTGCTATGACCGCAGACACACTCTCGACGTTCGTCGACGCCGTCGAGCGCCACCACGCGAGCGTCCACCGCGTCGCGCCCGACGAGGCCACGTCGACGATCGCAGATCTCGTCGACGCGCCCGCCGTGGGCGTTCCGCTCCCGGACGCGTGGGGGATCGACCTCCCCGACACGGTCGGCACGGACCCGACTCCGGCCGATCTCGACGCGGCGGCGACGGGCGTCACGGCGGGATCGCTCGCCGTCGCCGACTACGGGACCGTCGTGCTGGAGTCGGACGCCGCGGGAAGCGAGGCGGTCTCGCTGTTCCCCGAGCGCCACGTCGTGGTGGTGCGTACCGAGGACGTGGTGCCCGGGATGCGCGAGGCGATCGGCCGGCTGGGGGACCGCCTGCGCGACGGTGCGAGCGCGGTGCTCGCGACCGGCCCCTCCGCGACCGCCGACATGGGCGAACTGGTGATCGGCGCGCACGGCCCGCGCGAGGTGGACGTCGTTCTGGTGGAGTCGGCGGGGGGTGGCGAGTCCGTCGCCGGCGACGGCGACCCCGCGACGGGGGGTGCGACCGATGAGTAAGTCCGACTCCCGCGCCGAGACGGCCGCACGGATCCGCCACCTGCTCGACACCGAGGGCGACGCCGTCGCCGAGAACACCCGCGGGTTCAACCGCGGGCGGTACGAGTCGACCGGGGAGCTCGGGGACTACGAGTCGCTGAAGTCGGAGGCCCGGGCGATCAAGGAGGACGCCATCGAGCGGCTCCCCGAGCTGATCGACGACCTCCGCGAGTCGGTAGAGGCGCGCGGCGGTCACCTGTACGTCGCCGACGACGCCGCGGACGCCAACGAGTACGTCCGGGAGGTGGTCGACGGCGGCAACGTCGTCAAGAGCAAGTCGATGACGACCGAGGAGCTGGACCTGAACGAGGCGCTGGAGGCCGACGGCGCCCGCGTCACCGAGACGGACCTCGGGGAGTGGGTGATCCAGTTGGCGGAGGAGGACCCGAGCCACATCATCGGCCCCGCGATCCACAAGTCCCGCGAGGGGATCGCGGAGCTGTTCAACGAGCGGTTCGACCCCGAGGAACCGCTCGAGACGGCCGAGGAGCTCACCGCGTTCGCCCGCGAGAAACTGCTCGAAGACGTTCGCGAGGCGGACGTGGGCGTCACGGGCGCGAACTTCCTGACCGCCGACTCCGGGACGATGGCGCTCGTGACCAGCGAGGGCAACGCCCGCAAAACCGCGGTCGTCCCCGACACCCACGTCGCCGTCTCCGGCGTGGAGAAGGTGATCCCGACGATCGAGGACCTCGCGCCGTTCGTCGAGCTGATCGCCCGATCCGGGACGGGGCAGGACATCACCTCGTACGTGTCGCTGTTCACGCCGCCGGTGGCGTCGCCGCCGGTCGACTTCTCGGATCCGGACTCCGCGGTGGCCGATCCCGGAAGGGTCGCCGGCGACGGCGCGACCGAGCCCCACCCGGACCGGGAGTTCCACCTCGTGCTCGTCGACAACGGCCGGCTCGACATGCGCGAGGACGACGACCTCCGCGAGACGCTGTACTGCATCCGCTGTGGCGCGTGTTCGAACTCCTGCGGCAACTTCCAGTCCGTCGGCGGCCACGCCTTCGGCGGGGAGACGTACTCCGGCGGCATCGCGACCGGCTGGGAGGCCGGCATCGAGGGACTCGACACGGCCGCCGAGTTCAACGACCTCTGCACGGGCTGTTCGCGCTGTGTTCCGGCATGTCCCGTGGAGATCGACATCCCGTGGATCAACACCGTCGTCCGCGACCGCATCAACCGCTCCGGCGACCCGGGAGACCTCGACTTCCTCGTCGACGGGTTGACGCCCGACGAGGAGCCCGCGGGACTCGACCCCACGAAGCGCCTGTTCGGGAACTTCGAGACGCTGGCGAGGCTGGGGAGCGCGACGGCGCCGCTGTCGAACTGGGGGGCGGGCCTCGGCCCGGTCCGCGCGGCGATGGATCGCTGGCTCGGGATCGCCCCCGAGCGCGACCTGCCGACGTTCGAGCGCGAGACGCTCGTCGACTGGTTCGCGGCGCGGGGCGGCCCCCGCGTGAGCGAGTCGATGGCGCGCCGGGAGGCCGTCGTCTACCCCGACGTGTACACGAACCACGTCGCCGTCGACCGCGGGAGGGCCGCCGTCAGAACGCTCGAAGCGCTCGGCGTTCGGGTACGCGTTCCCGAGTCCGCGGCGGCCGCGAGCGGGCGCGCGCCGCTGTCGCAGGGGATGGTCGAGACGGCCCGCGAGAAGGCCGAGCGCTGTCGCGACGCGCTCCTGCCGGAGATCGACGCCGGCCGCGACGTGGTCGTGATCGAACCAAGCGACCTGGCGGCGTTCGAGCGCGAGTACGAGCGCCTCCTCCCCGCTGACGACGCCGAACGGGTCGCCGACGGGTGCTACGAGGTGCTGGAGTACGTGTTCGGCCTGCTGGAGAACGGCGCGGACCCCGGGGGGCTGGCGGCGGGCGACGGCGAGCCCGTGGCGTACCACGCTCACTGCCAGCAGCGGACGCTGGATCTGGAGGCACACACGGTCGCCGTGCTGGAGCGGCTCGGCTACGAGGTGACGACCTCAGAGACGGAGTGTTGCGGCATGGCGGGGAGCTTCGGCTACAAGTCCCAGTACTACGAGCTGTCGATGGACGTGGGCGAGCCGCTCGTCGAGCAGTTCGGCGACGCCGACCGCGTGCTCGCCTCCGGCACCTCCTGCGGCGAACAACTGGACGCCCTGCTCGGGTCGCCCGCCGAGCACCCGATCGAGGCGATCGCGCCCGCCGACGGGTAGTCGTCGGACCGGGTCGGGCCGGTATCGCGGGCGACGTCCGTCCCACCGTCCATGGGGGCCAGTTCTCGCCATCCACGGGGCCTCAGCCCCACCGTCCACCGGGCGTGAGTTCTCTCCCGTCGGAGGCGTCCGCCCTGTGTCTGACGTGTGTAACCCCGCGAGGAACGATTTTAAGACCCGCCCCACCGATTCCCGGGACATGAACGCAGACGCGGCGCCGCAGGAGATCACGTCTCTCGTGGGGAGGGAGGTCTACTCCAACAACGGCGTGTTCGTGGGGGAAGTCGAGGACGTCCGCCTCGACCTGGACGCGCAGGCGGTCACCGGACTCGCGCTGGTACAGCTCAGCGACGAACTGTTCGCGAGCCGGGTCGAGTCCGGGAAGGGCGTGATGATCCCGTATCGCTGGGTGCGCGCCGTCGGCGACGTGATCCTCATCAACGACACCATCGAGCGCCTCAAGGACGAGACGAGCGAGGAGGCGGTCGCGTAGGTGCACGCCACCGGGATCGACGCGCTCGACCGACGCCTCGGCGGCGGGGTCCCCGTCGGGTCGCTGACCGCGTTGGTCGCCCCGGTGGGATCGAGCGCCGAGCTCCTCCTCGAGGCGGCCGCCGATCCGAGCGACACCCTCGTCGTCTCGCTGAACCGTCCAGCCTCGGCGGTCGCCGAGCGCTATCCCGACGGGGCGGCAGTGGTCGAGCGCGACCCGGCGTCGCTGGCGGCGGCTCCCGCGGAGACGTTCGCCGCGCTGCCGGACGGCGGGACGCTCGTCGTGACCCCGACGCTCGGGCTCGAGGAGTTGGCGCCGGACGACCTCCGTCGGATACTCGAGGCGGCCGAGACCGCCGTCGGCGACGCCGACGCCGCGGGCTTCCTCCACTGTCCGGAGCCGGCGACCGACCCGGCCGGCCGGACGCGAGCGCTCGCTCGGGTCGACGGCGTCTGGGTGCTGGACGTGCGGACGACCACGCTGTCGATCGAGAACCGACTGTACGTCACGAAGGTCCGCGGAGGCACCGCGCTCGATGAACCCCTGAAGCTGAAACTCACCGACGGCGTCTCCGTCGACACGAGCAGGGACATCGCCTGAGCGGTGATCGACCGCGCTCGCTCGCCACGGCGACGGCGCTGTCGGCAGGGTCCGTCGAGAACGCGGGGGACCGCGACACGGTGCCGCGGTGGTCGGGTCCACGATACCGGTGAGTCGCCCGTACTGTGATCGATCGGCTGTGCGGTGGTTCCGACCCGGCTACCTGTTCGCCGGGCGGGCTGTGCTGCGGGGTCGGACCCGCGGGTCCGGTTTTCGGCCGGTCGTCGCCGTCACGCTCGAACCGTTCGTGTGTCCTCGTTCGATGGCGACCACCTCTCATGTGGTACTATGTGACACACCGTATAAATCACTTCTGCCGCCACCGGCGACGGCGGGATCGATCGCCGACGGACCGTCGATGGACCACTGGCGTGTAGTCGATCGACTGAACGATGTCCGAGGGACGGCGGGGACGGCGAGAACGGTGGCGGCTCGAACTGTCTGCGGTCGGGTCGGGTCGCTACGTGCCGTTGGACGACTCGCTCGATCCGGACCCGCTCTCGACCCCCATCGCGTCGAACAGCTTCTTCCGGACTGCCTCCTCCGAGAGCGCGAGCAGCGTGTCGCGGTTCGACTCGGTCGTCTCGATCCCCGTGAACAGTCCGAGGGGGATCTCGGCGGTGCCCTGTTTCGCGTGGCCGACCGCCTCGCCGACGTCGGAGAAGCCGTCGCGAAGGACGTTTCCGATGTTGATCCGGATGTCCTTCGAGCGCGCCGCCAGGGTGATGGTGTCGTCGACGATACCGAAGACGGCGGAGGTGGTGATCCCCTCGAGGTTGAGCAACTGCTGGGCCGCCTGCGCGAGCGCCTCCCGGTCGCGGACGAAGCCGGCGTTGGAGATGAGATGGCTGCCGTGGACCTCGCGGTTCTGGATCGCCTCCGCGAGCACGTCCAGCGTCTCGGGGCTCATGCTCGGGGACTCGACGTCCTCGAGGGTGTCGTGGTTGGCGAACGGATGGAGGTACGCCGCGGCCGTCAGGTCCGCGGGCGTGGTGTCGCGCTTGAAGTCGACCGTCTCCGCGCGGATGCCGTACAACAGCGCGGTCGCGACCGTCTCGTTCGGCGAGAGGTCGAACTCCTGGAGGTACTTCGTGAGGATCGTCGAGGTCGCCGAGACGTTCTTGCGGATGTCGGTGAACGCGGCGTCGATGACCGCCTCGGGTTCGTCGTGGTCGATGTACACGTCCACGTCGGCGTCGATCTCCTTGCCGCCGGTTTCCGCGTAGTCGACGAGCGCGAGCGCGCCGTACTCCGAGAGCGGCTGTGCCTCGTCGCGTGCGAGGAGGTCGATCCCGAGCGTGTTGACGAACGCACGGTTCTCCTGGTGGCCGATCTCGCCGTCGTAGAGGATGTCCGCCTCGACGCCGTACTCGGCGGCGATCGCCGCGAGCGCGACCGCGGCGGCGATGGAGTCGGGGTCCGGGTTGTCGTGAGCCAGCACCGCGAGCGTCCCGGTGGTCCCGCGGAGGATGTCCGCGAGCTGTCTGGCCTTGTACTCCAGTTCGCCGGACTCGAGCGACCGGAGCGCGGAGTCGGCGATGACGGTCGAGGGGTTGATCACGACGTCCGCGCCGAGGTCGGCGAGTTCGTCCTCACTGACGGGGTCGGACGCGCGGACGACGACGTACTGGTCGCCGCCGCGGTCGCGGATGGCCCGCACGGCGTCCTTGTTGGCGTCGACGTCCGACGAGAGGATGAGGATCACGTCGCGGTCGGCGACCGCCTCGACGACGTCGTCCTCGGAGATGTCCTGCTGCTGGGCGTTCAGGTCCTGATCGCGCAGGGCCTCGACGCGGGCCTCGTCCTTGTCGAGGATCAGCACGTCCTTCTCCTCGAGGGTCAACGCGTCGGCGACCGCGTGGCCGACGCTCCCGCAGCCGAGAATGGCGTACGTCGACATCGACGAGACGGTGACGCCGGTACTCATGTGGAGCGAAATCCGGACGGACGACACTTAAGCGGTGATGTTCGCCTCTCCGCCGCCGTCGGTGAAACGGAAGGCCTTTTAGCGTACCCTCGCATTCGTGAGACGCAAGGGCTTGTAGCTCAGTCAGGGAGAGCGACGGACTCTTAATCCGTCGGTCGGGGGTTCAACTCCCTCCAAGCCCGCTTTTCGAGGCGCACTGTGACGAGAACGGTGAGCGGAGCGAACCGTTCGAGGAACCGCGCCGACTCTCGGTCGTCCGAGAGAGTTGAGGCAGGGAGTCGCGCGCAGCGAACGGAGCGAGCGAGCACGTCCGACCGTGGTCCAAGTCCCTCCAAGCCCGGACTCTCGCGACGCGAAGGCCGGCGGAACTCGTTCGACGGTCATTTGACCGCCGACGCGAAGCCGGAAACGTGACCGACTCCTCCGCCTCGCGTCTGCAGTTCTGGACGCTGTATCTCTCGCGGTTCGCCGGCGGCTTCGGGAGCATCGCGCTCATCATCGTCCTCCCGAAGATCGCGACCGACCTCGGCATCGACGGCGTCGCGTTCGGGCTCCTGTACACCGCATACACGCTCGCACAGACCGCCGCGGTCGTCCCACTCGCGTGGGCCGGCGACCGCTACGACAAGCGGATCGTCCTTCTCGGCACCCTCGCGATCGGGGTCGCGACCTACGGCGCGTTCAGCGTCGTCACCGACAACGCGGGGCTGCTCGCCGTCCGAGGAATGCAGGGGATCGTCTTCACCGGGATGGGGCTCATGACGCTGGGGCTCGTCGGCCAACTCGCGACCAAGGGAACCCGTGCGAGCCGGATCGGGCGGGCCAACGCCGCCTCGTTCGCGGCGTCGATCCTCGGCGGACTCTCGGCGGGCGGACTCTACGACTACTTCGACGGCTCGCGGGAGCTGTTCCTCATCATCACCGGACTGTACGTGATCACCTTCCTCTCGACGGCGCTGTTGCTCTCGGCCGACGAGACCCGAGTCGAGGGGTTCCCGTTCGCCGACCTCGCGCTCAACCGCCGGATCCTCACGCTGACTTCCTTCCGGGCGCAGTACTCGGTCGCGGTCACGCTCGTCCGTAACTGGATCCCCGTGTTCGCCGGCTACGCCGCCGCCAGCGGCGGACTGGCGATGCCCGCGTTCGCGGTCTCCGTGATCACGGTCTCCGAGAAGTTCACGAACATGCTGCTGCAGCCGTACACCGGCCGCCTCTCGGACGCCAGGGGGCGCGCGCTGTTCGTCTTCGTCGGCGGCGGCGCCTACGGCGTCGTCGCGGTGCTGGTCCCGTTCACGCCGGCCCTCGGCGAGGCGCTCGGACTGCCGTCGGCGCTGCCGTATCTCGGCGCCGTCTCCGCCGCGTTCCTGCCGCTGCTGCTGTTGAACGCGGGGCTCGGGATCGCCGACAGCTTCCGCGAACCCGCGAGCATGGCGCTGTTTGCCGACGAGGGGAGCGACGGCGACGGGGTGGCCTCCAGCTTCGGGATCCGGGAACTCGTGTGGCGTCCCGGGTCGGTGATCGGGCCGGTCGCGGCCGGGTGGCTGATGGGTTCCGTCGGGATGGAGTGGGTGTTCTTCGTCGGTGGCGGGTTCGCGGTACTCGGGGCGCTCACGTTCCTCGGCGTGCTCAGGCGGTACCACGGGACGAGCGCCCTCGCCGAGTGGTAGCCGGGCCACCCGCGACACGGTCCCGATCGGTGCTGTCCGCGTCGACTACGCGATCGGGTCGCCCGTCTCGTCGACCGGCGTCTTCACGACGAGCACCGGCCGCTCGCTCGCACGCACGACGCGCTCGGTGACGCTCCCGACGAGCATGCGGTACTCGTCGGGGCGTCGCTGGCTCCCGGCGACGACGAGGTCGGCGTCGATCTCGTCGGCGACCTCCAGAATGGTCTCCTCGGGCGTTCCGTGGCGGAGGTACGTCTCCGCGGTGACGCCGGCGTCGGCGGCGCGGTCGCGAACCTCCGCGAGCGTCTCCTCGCCGAGGTCCTCGAACCCGTACTCGGGACCCTCGTGGCCGTCGACGTACTCGTCGCCGGGGTACGTCGTGATGGCCTCCTCGTCGACGACGAACAGCGCGTGCAGCGTCGCCCCCCGATCGACCGCGATGTCGAGGTCGTCGAGCAGCCGGGCACGGTCGGCCGCCAATTCCAGCGCGTGCTCGGTGGCGTTGATCGACGCGACGCCGCCGTTCGTCGCCAGGAGAATGTCCTCGTACATGTCAGTTTGATGTTGGCATTCGGGGGAGAAAAAGTGTCCGCCGGTTCCCCGTCGCCGGGGTCCAGCGACGATCGTCGTTACAGCCGGGAGGCGGTCGGTTACAGTCGGGACACGGTCGGCTACAGCCGCTCGGCGGTCGCCTCGACGCCCGCGCCCACGTCCACGTCGGCACCGTGCTCCGACAGCGTCTGCCCGAGCGCGGCCACGAGCAGCGAGACGTTCGCCGGGCGAGCCGAGTGGCCCATGCAGCCGATCCGGAAGATCTCCCCCTCGAGATCGCCGAGCCCGGAGGCGATCTCCAGGTCGTACCCGTCCAGCAGGTCCGCGATGACCGCACCGTCGTCGACTCCCGCTGGAACGCGAACGGCGTTGAGACTCGGCAGCCAGTACTCGTCGGCGGCGTTCATCTCCAGCCCCATCGCCTCGACGCCGGCCTTCAGAGCGCCCGCCGTCTCGCGGTGACGCGCCCAGCGCGACTCGATGCCCTCGTCGGCGACGAGACGAAGCGCCTCTCGCAGCGCGTACACGTTCGTGACCGGCGCGGTGTGGTGATACGCGCGTTCCTCGCCCCAGTACCCCTCCAGCAGCGAGAGGTCGAGGTACCACGAGCGGGTCGGCTCCTCCCGCGAGAGGACCTTGTCCATCGCGCGGTCGTTGAGGGTGAGCGGCGACGCGCCGGGCGGGCACGAGAGACATTTCTGGGGCCCGGAGTACGCGGCGTCGATGTCCCAGTCGTCGACCTTCAGGGGAACGCCCCCCAGCGACGTGACGCAGTCGGCGATCACGTACGCGTCGTGGTCGTGTGCGATGCTCGTCAGTTCCGGCACGTCGGGCTGGCGGACGCCGGTCGATGTCTCCGCGTGGACGAAGCCGAACACGTCGGGCTGGTGCTCGTCGAACGCCGCCTGTACGTCGACCGGGTCGAGCGGCTCGCCCCACGGCGCGTCGACCTCGACCACGTCGCCGCCGGCGCGTCGCGCCATCTCGGCCATCCGGCCGCCGAAGTAGCCGTTCGTCGGCACGAGCATCGTCTCGCCCGGCTCGACGAGGTTGCCGATGGCGGCCTCCATCGACGCCGACCCGGTGCCGGAGACGGGGATCGTCCACTTGTTGTCGGTGCGGAAGGCGTACCGGAGCAGCTCCTGCGTGTCGTCCATGATGTCGATGAACGACGGGTCGAGATGCCCGACGAGCGGCGTGCTCATCGCGCGGAGGACCCGCGGATGTACGTCGCTCGGACCGGGGCCCATCAGCGTCCGCGTGGGCGGCGTGAGTTCGCCGACCTCCGGGGCCTCCGTGGCGTCGAGTTCCGGCTGTTGCATGCTCGGAGGGTCCGCCGGCGCGGGCAAAGGTTACTCGGTTCGTATCCCTCGCGGACGGCGGGGACCGAACCGACGGCCCGCCGGCCGGCGGGTGCCGGCCGTCCGCGGAGACAACGCTTAGGAACGGTCGCCGGAAACGACTCCCCATGACAACAGACGACGCCACGGACGCCGACGCGGCCGGCGCCGATCCCCGGGCGTGGTTCGCCGTCGGCGACGACGAGTCGCCGACCGACCGCGTCCGGAACGGGACCGCTGACGCGCCGGCGGACTGGCCCACGCTTGCGGTCGAGTCCGGCTTCGCCGACGACGAGGATGACTACTACGCCGCGCTGCGAGAGGCGACGCTCGCGGCGACCCGCGCGGAGGTGAACGAACGGGAGCGCGCCGACGACCGCCAGTTGCTCCACGCGGTTCGCGCGATGGACGACGCCGAACGCGTCGCGAACGAGCTCGCGGAACGCGTCTCCGAGTGGGCGGGGACGCTGTTCCCCGATGCGGGAACCGGTGTCGAGGGGTGCCGTGAGCTGGCCGAACGCGACCCCGACGGCCCGGCCGAGGAGCGGGTCGTCTCGCTCGCGACCCGCGTCGCGGAGCTCGACCGCGAGGCCGACGAGCTGGAGGCGTTCATCGAGTCCCGCGCGCCGGTCGCCGCGCCGAACCTCGCGGCGATGGCGGGACCGGTGCTCGCCGCTCGGCTGATCTCGCTCGCGGGCGGGCTGGAGACGCTGGCGAAGAAGCCCTCCGGCACGTTGCAGGTGCTCGGCGCCGAGGACGCACTGTTCGCGCACCTCCGGGGTCACGGCTCCTCGCCGAAACACGGCGTCATCTACACCCACGAGTACGTCCGCGGGACGCGGCCCGAGGACCGCGGCTCCGCCTCGCGGGCGCTCGCCGGGAAACTGACCATCGGCGCGCGCATCGACCACTACTCCGGCGACTACCGCCCCGAGTTGGAGGCGGAGTTGGACGAGCGAATGCGGACCATCCGTGCCCGTGCCGGGGACGACGGCGGTGATCCGGAATGACTGGGACCGACGCGTCGCTCCCGGACGGCGTTGAGCGACGCGAGCTCGACGGCGACGATCGACTCTGTACGCGCGGACCGCCGGAGTACGGCGAGCCGACGGACGGCGAGTGGCGCGCGTGGGACGCCCGCCGGTCGAAGCTCGGCGGGATGCTCGAACTCGGCATGGACACGGGGCTGTCCGGGGGCGAGACGGTGCTGTATCTCGGCGCCGCGAACGGCACCACCGTCAGCCACGTCGCGGACTTCGCCGGGCCGACCTACGCCGTGGAGTTCTCGCCGCGCCCGGTGCGCGACCTGCTCGACGCCTGCGAGCCGCGGTCGAACCTCTTCCCGCTGCTCAAGGACGCTCGACGGCCCGAGACGTACGCGCACGTCGTCGAGGCCGGCTGCGACGTGCTCGTGCAGGACGTCGCGACCCGCGGACAGGCCGACGTGGCGGTCGAGAACCGACGGTTCCTCGCCGACGACGGCCGACTGCTGCTGGCGGTGAAAGCGCGCTCGGAGGACGTGGCTGCCGCTCCCGACGCCGTGTTCGACGACGTGCTCGCGGACCTGGAGTCGACCTACGAGGTGCTGGAGACTCGACCGCTCGACCGCTTCCACGAGGACCACCTCGGGGTCGTCGCGACGCCGCGATAGCGCCGCCGCTGGACGGGTTCACCGTTCCCCGTTCCCCGTTCCGCTTCGAACGGTGCCATCGATCGCTCGGCCGCGCGTCGGCGCGGCTACGCGGACTACACGTCCGGTTCGCCTCCCGACCGGACGCCCGCACGTCCGGTGAGTTGTGGTGCCGTCATCCGGTTTGAACGTACGCCTCAGCGCGCCCGCTCACGGGAGGAGTCACGTCGGGACGACGCCACGTTCGGGGGCCGGTTTCCCGAGATATATACCACCGCACGCCGAAGCCGTCGGCGATGGACACGGGTTCGGCGTCGGCGTTCGAGCGGATGGGTACGCTTGGAGTCGAGGAGGAGTTCTACGTCGTCGACGGCGACGGGCGGCCGACCTCCGGAAGCGATCAGCTCGTGTACGGCGACCGCGAGCCCCCCGAGCCGCTGAGTGGACGCATCGATCACGAGCTGTTCAAGTCCGTCGTCGAGACGCAGACTCCCTTGATCGAGAACCCGGGCTCCGTGCGCGAGCACGTGAGCGCGGCGCGGGAGGCCCTCGTCGACCACGCCGAGTCCTACGACCTCCAGATCGCCGGCGCGGGGCTCCACCCGGCGGCGGCCTGGCGGGAACTCGACCACGCGGAGAAGCCTCGCTACCGCTCACAGCTGGACCGGATCCAGTATCCCCAACACCGCAACACGACCGCCGGGCTCCACGTCCACGTCGGCGTCGACGACGCGGACAAGGCGACGTGGATCGCCAATCGAGTCCGCTGGTTCCTCCCGCCGCTGTTGGCGCTGTCGGCGAACTCCCCGTTCTGGAACGGCTTCGATACCGGCCTCGCGTCCGCCCGGGCGAAGGTGTTCGAGAACCTCCCGAACACGGGGATGCCCGGCCACTTCTCCGACTTCGCGGCGTACGACGCCTTCGAGCGGCGCATGGTCGAGCACGGCTCGATCGAGGACCGCGGCGAGCTCTGGTTCGACGTGCGCCCGCACACCGGCCACGGCACCGTCGAGGTTCGTACGCCGGACGGACAGTCGGACCCCGACGTGGTCTGTGCGTTCGTGGAGTACGTCCACGCGCTCGTCGTCGACCTCGCGGAGCGCTACGAGGACGAGGCAGACCCGACCGCCGGCGACGCCGGGGTGAGTGGCTCGGGAGGCGCCGGGAGCCACGGTCACGCCGGCGGGCTCCGTCGCGAACTGCTCGACGAGAACAAGTGGCGCGCGATGCGCCACGGTCGCGACGCCGACTTCGTCGGCCGCGACGGCGCCTCGGTGGTCGACCTCCCGACGGTCGTCGACCGCGAGTGCGACCGGCTCGGCGTCGAGGGGTTGCGGTTCCTGTTCGAGCGCGAGTCGGGCGCGTCGCGACAGCGCCGGATCCGCGAGGAGCGGGGCATCGACGCGCTGTGCCGCGATCTCCTGATCGACGAGCACGACGTCTAGTCGGCCGGATCCGTACAGCTCGACCGCCCGGAGTCGGTGTCGGCGACGGGGTTTTCCCTGCGGAGTTCTGACCGCCGAGATGGGACACATGGCTACCGACGAGGCCCCCGATGACGGCGGCGAGACGGACGGCGCCGACGACGAGGACGCCCCCCGCGAGGAGCTGCGCGAGGCCGCACAGCGGCTCGAGTCGAGCGCGGCCGACGTCGCCGACGGCTTCGACGAGCGCATCGTCGACCTGTTGGCGTGGCTGCTGGACACCGAGACGCGGGCGCGGATCTACGTGCACCTCCGCGAGCACCCCGGCTCCACGAGCGAGGAGGTCGCCGACGGGACCGGGCTGTACCCGAGCACCGTGCGCGAGGCGCTCGCGGAGCTCCACGACGAGGAGACGGTCAGCCGAACGAAGCGGGAGTCCGCCGGCGCCGGCAACAACCCGTACGAGTACGAGGCGATCGAGCCGGCCGCGCTCGTCGAGGGCGCGATCGGGCAGGTACAGGACCAACTGAACGCCGTGTTCACCCTCGACTCCCGACTGACGGGCGACGGCGAGCCCGTGGGAGAGACGGACGAGCCGGTCCGTATCTCAGTCGAGACCGAACGGGACGAGGACTAACGTCGCATTTAGGTGTCGGCGCGTCCACCGCCGGATATGAACGTCGCGCTGGGCGGGACATTCGACCCGGTTCACGACGGCCACCACGCGCTGTTCGAGCGCGCGTTCGAGCTCGGGGACCTCACCGTCGGGCTCACCGCCGACGAGTTGGCCCCGAAGACACGCCACACCGACCGGTACGTTCGCCCGTTCGCCGAGCGCAAGCGCGACCTCGACGACGAGCTCGCGCCGATCGCCGCCGAACACGGTCGCGACTACGAGATCCGCGAGCTGACGAAGCCGACGGGGATCGCCGTCGAGCCGGGGTTCGACGCGCTGATCGTCTCCCCGGAGACGCAGTCGGGCGGGGAGCGGGTCAACGAGATCCGGGAGCAGAAGGGCCTGCCCAGCCTTCGGATCGAGGTCGTCGAACACGTGCCCGCCGAGGACGGCGACCGGATCTCGTCGACGCGGATCGTCCGCGGCGAGATCGACCGTCACGGCAACCTCACGCCCGACCGCGAGGGTCGCGGGACCGAGCCGCCGGACGCGGAGTGACGGGGCGATGGTCGGGTTCGACGCCGCGATCGACTGGCTGGCCCGGCGATCGCGGCCGGCGCAGCTGATCCTCGTCGGCGTCGTCGCGCTCCTGCTGGGCTATCAGGCGATCCGGCTGGCCGGCCGGGACCCGAGCAGCGAACTCGCGTACGTCGGCGGCGCGCTGTTCCTCCTGGGGCAACTGGTCGGGTTCACCGGGCTGGCCCTGCTCGCGTATCGGCTGCTCACGGAGTAACGGTCGAACCCGGGTTCGGACCCGGACAACTCCCACGCCATCGTCGCCGACTGCATCGCCTCCGTCGGCGCTCGCATCGCGGCCTCACCACGACGGCGGCCGGAACCCGGCGTCCTCGAGGACGTCCTTCCAGTGTTGCTGGACCGAGAGGCGAGTCACATCCATCGCCTCGGCGACCGCGGTCTGGGGGCGCTCGTCGCCGGCGATGAGCGCGCCGGCGTACAGCGCGGCCGCGGCCATCGCGGGCTTCGACCGGTCGTCCTCGGGGACCCCGGAGAGGAACATGTCGGTCGCGTTCGAGCGGGCCTCCGCGGACAGCTCCAGCGACTCGGCGGCCCGGTGGAGCCGCGAGAGCCACTCCTCGTTCTCCACCTCGTCGCTGGCGCGGTACATCGACGTGTCGTTGGGAGCGGGCGGTGATAAATCGTGTCGCCTCGGTCCGACAGCTACTTACCGCGATTCGGGATACTGTGTGGCGAGCGCGGGTAGCCAAGCCAGGCCAACGGCGCAGCGCTTAGGACGCTGTCCTGTAGAGGTCCGCCGGTTCGAATCCGGTCCCGCGCAGTGAGGAGCGAAGCGACGAACGAGCAGGCCGGATTCGGAGCAGCGAACGGAGCGAGGCGGAGTGAGCGGGGTTCGAATCCGGTCCCGCGCATTCTCCGGCCCGACCGAACGGGAGAGCCGTGAGAATCGACACCGAGCGGATTCGAGGCAGGGAGTGGAGCGAACGGAGTGAGCGTCACCGCCAGTGAACGGGGAGCGGAGCGACCCGTGAGCGAAGGGCGAGGCGCTCGCGTTGTTCACGCCTCGATGGACGAACGAGACGGGGAATCACCGCTCGCTCACACCCACCGGGACGGCTGACTCACGCCGGGACTGACAGCGCCACGTGCGAAGTCGGACCGACGGATCGGTCGAGGCGAGCGCGGGCATCGACCCCCTGTAAGCGCGTTCATAACGAATTGGCACGACGTGGGAGCACCGAGGGAGTCCAACCAATGCACACACAGCGACGGGCGACGGTTCGACCGTTCCGTCCCGAGGACTGGGGGGCCTTCCTCGACCTCTACGAGGCGGTGTGGGGAACCCGTAAGAGCGAGGAGTGGTTCGCCTGGCGATTCGGCGCGAACCCGTACGTCGAGGGGATCCCGATGGTCGTCGCCGAGGCCGACGGGGAACTCGTGGGCGCGGAGCCGTGCCTCGCCGTTCCCCTCCGCGCCGGCGACGCGTCGGCGCTGGCGTTCCAGCCGGCCGACTGGATGGTCCACCCCGACCACCGCCGTCGCGGGCTGTTCACCGAGATGACCGAACGGCTGCTCGATCGGTACGAAGACGGGCCGCCGGACTGCTACTACAACTTCCCCTCGGCGGCGATCCTGCCCGGACTCCGGTCGTTCGACTGGTACGAGGTGGGTACCCTTTCGACGCACTGCCGGGTGCAGGACCTCTCCCGGCTCGCGGCTGCGCGGTCGACAGAGAAGCCACGGTGGAAGGCGGCGGCCGAACTCGGACACCTCGCCGCACCGGTGGTCCGCGGCCTCACATCGCTGAGCGGCGGGGCCACCGACCCACCCGGGGAGTGGACCGTGGATCAGCACAGGACGACGCCGACGGAGACGCTCGTCGATCTATACCGGTCCGGCGTTCCGGAGACGATCCACGTCCGTCGCGACCCCCGCTGGTACCGCTGGCGGCTCGCGAATCCACGGTGGGACCCGACGACGTACGTCGTCAACGACGAGCACGGCACACCGGTCGCCGCGCTCGTCGCGGTCGCCCACGGCGGCCGTGGCGAGTCCGATACCACCGGACCGCGGAAGGTCTCGGTGCTCGATGTGGTCCCGGCCGACGGATCGGCGCCGACGGCGAGCTACGAGGCGCTGTTGTCGGCCGTCGTCGCGGACGCCGACGACGCGGACGTACTGAAGTGCGCGGGCGCGTCGCTCCCGCGGTCGGTGCTGCGGCGATACGGCTTCAGGTCGGACGACGAGTTCCCGCTGTCGATGGTCTCGACGCCGACCCGGTTGGTCGTTCGGCCGACAGTCGTCGACAGCGAGGAGAACGCCGACGCGCAGTCCGAGACCGGGGATCGGGTCGAGCCGGGCGGGAGCGAGCGCTGGCGGCTGGGAACCGTCGACCTCACCGCTCCCGAGAGCTGGAGCGTCCAGCTTACCGGGCAGGACATCGCGTAGACCTGGTGCCAGCGGGAAGCAGCCGACATCGCGTTTGCCGCGGCACCGACCCGAACGCAAGACGGCCGCATGACGGTGCCGAAACCGATATCAACGCGCCCCGAAACGTTACGACAATGACTTCATCGGCCGACCTCCTCGCCGATCTCGCCGCGGATGTCGATGGGGTGTTCCTCTTCTCCCCGACCGGATCGACGTACGAGGACTACCGCGAGGTCGACGGCGAGTCGGTCGTCGTCGTCGCCCCGGAGAACGACCACGACGCCGATCGCTACGTGGAGCTCCCGCTGGAGTTCGACAACGTCCGCGACCGGATCCGCTTCGGCGTCGAGGGCGCGATGGACCACGGCTTCTGTGCGGACGGCGACGTGCTCGCGTGTGCGGTCGGCGTGTTCGGCGACCCGATCGACGCCGTGATCCGCACACCCGTCACGGAGTCGATGCACTCGGGGATCTACGATCTCTTCGCCAACTCCCGCGCGGATCCCTCGGTCGTGCGCGACGTGTTCGACGTGGCGATCGAACTCGGAAAGAAGGGCCAGAAGGGCAAACCCGTGGGCGCGCTGTTCGTCGTCGGCGACGCGGGCAAGGTGATGAACAAGTCGCGTCCGCTGAGTTACAACCCCTTCGAGAAGAGCCACGTCCACGTCGGCGACCCCATCGTGAACGTGATGCTCAAGGAGTTCTCCCGCCTCGACGGCGCGTTCGTCATCAGCGACTCGGGGAAGATCGTCTCGGCGTACCGCTACCTCGAGCCGGGCGCCGAGGGCGTCGACATCCCGAAGGGGCTGGGCGCGCGCCACATGGCCGGCGGCGCAATCACCCGCGACACGAACGCCATCGCGATCGTGCTCTCGGAGTCGGACGGCCTCGTCCGTGCGTTCAAGCGCGGACAGCTCATCCTCGAACTGGATCCGGAGGAGTACTGACGCATGATCGACGCGAGTCCCACCGTCACCGTCGAGTCCGTGCTGTCGGCGGCGGTACGTGCCGGCCCGGGCACATCGCCGCCGCTCCAGTCCGCGGGCGAGGCGGTTCGGTCCGCGTTGCTGAGCCTTCCGGCGCGGCTGTGGCTGGCGCTCGGTGTGGTCGTGCTCGCCGCGTTCCTCGGCTACCTCGTCGTTCGCGTGAACCGCCGGATCCTCGTCGGCGCGGGCGTGCCCGAGACGATCGAGGGGACGGCCTTCGAGCGAACCGCCCGCGAGTTCGGCACCTCGACGGTCTCGCTCGTCGCGAACCTCTCGGGGTACTTCATCTTCATCCTCGGGCTCATCGTCGCACTGACGATCGCTCGGGTGGAGTACATCGCCGCCTTCTGGAACCGAACCGCGGGCTTCCTTCCGTCGCTGTTTCTCGCCGTCCTCGTGCTCATCGTCGGCCTCGTCGTCGGCGACAAGGTCGAACTGTTGATCGACGAGCGGCTGCGCGGCGTGAAGCTCCCGCAGGCCGGGATCGT
The DNA here is from genome assembly GCF_009831625.1 of Halobaculum saliterrae. Lineage (GTDB taxonomy): Archaea > Halobacteriota > Halobacteria > Halobacteriales > Haloferacaceae > Halobaculum > Halobaculum saliterrae. The sequence goes on from NZ_WUUS01000003.1 coordinate 242,916, forward strand.
TCCCGCGGTCGCCAAGTGGTCGGTGGTGTTCATCGCGGTGCTCATCGCGCTCGGCCAGATCGGCGTCGACACCGCCGCGCTGGTCGTCCTCCTGGGCACGTACGGGTTCGCGCTCGTGCTGTTCGGAGGCCTCGCGTTCCGCGACCTGCTCGCGTCGGGGGCGGCCGGCTTCTACCTCCTGCTCGAACAGCCGTACAGCATCGGCGACCGCGTCCGCATCGGCGACACCGACGGCGTCGTTCAGGAGGTGAACGTGTTCGTCACGCACGTGGAAAGCGACGGCGCGGAGTACGTCGTGCCGAACCGACAGGCGTTCACCGAGGGCGTCGTCCGCGTTCGGGAGTAGCGGACCCGCTCGCGCTCAGTTCGTGTTCTCGTCGCCGTCGCTCGCCTCCCCCTCGACCGGCTCCGCCGGCACGCCGGCGACGGTCTCCCCCGGGGGAACGTCGTCGGCGACGAGGGAGTTCGCCGCGACCTGGGCGTCCTCGCCGATGTGGACGCCCGGAAGCACCGTCACCTTCGCGCCGAGCATCGCCCGGTCGCCGACGACCACGTCGCCGAGGCGGTACTCGTCCTGCAGGAACTCGTGACACAACAGCACCGAGTCGTAGCCGACGATGGCGTCGTCTCCCAGCGTGATCCGCTCGGGCCAGAACACGTCCGGCGTCGCCTCCAGCCCCCACGAGACGCCCTCGCCGACGGTGGCCCCGAGGCGCCGGAGGAGCCAGTTCTTCAGCCGGAGGCTCGGGGAGATCCGGATCAGCCAGACGACGAGGTAGTTCGCCGCGACCGTCAGCGGCGACTTCGCGTCGGTCCAGTGCCGCAGGGAGTTGCGCCCGCCGGGGGTCTCGTGACGCTCCACACGGTCGTACCTGGCCGGCCGAGCCGCGCCGTCGTCCGCGGTCCCGGCGGCGTCGTGGCCGGCGTCGGCGTCGCCGCCGGCCGTCGCGGGGTCGCTGGCGTCGTCGGTGCTCACGTGTGGACGTGGCCGCCGGGCGTTATCAATCTCGTGCGTCCGTCGCCGACGCGGGGGCCGATCCCCGAGTTCGACCACGGTCCCGGTTCCGGAGCCGACTCGGATAGCGAGGCGATCCCCCGCTATGCCGTCGACCGACGACGGTACGCGACGTACGAGTACAGCGTCGTGTACGCGGCGACCGACAGCGCGCCGCCGAGCACGATCGGGGACAGCAGCCTCGGAACCGCCACCGCGACCAGCGTGAGCGCGCCGAGCGCACGGAACGCCCACGCGCCGCGGCGGTGCGTCTCGCGCCAGACGTCCTCGTTCGAGAGCGTCCACCGCGTCCGGATGCCGACGGTCCAGTTCGGCTCGGCGCGGGCGAGCAGTTCGCCGAGGGCGAGGAACACCCCAGCCAGCGGGAGCGCGATGGCGGCGTTGAACGGGAACGAGACGCCGAGGTTCCACGCCAGCACCGCGCCGTGGACGCACGCGAGGAACGCCGCGAGGACGACGACGAACCACTCGTAGGGGCCCCGGAACGACTCGACCTCCTCGTGGCGGGGATCGAACCGCGGCGCGACGTACAACAGGGCGACCACTCCCGCGGTGATCGCGGGGAGGAGGAGCGCGCCGAGGAGTCGCGGCATCGTGTCGTCGGGCCGTCCCGCCGCGTTCCAGTGGGTCGCCACCCGCTCGGGGAGCGACGGGAGCGCGAGGGCGCTGGCGAGGACCGTGGCGAGCACGACGGCGGCTGCGAGTGCTCGCCGGCGGAGGTATCGCATGGGTACAGATGAACGTGACAACTACAAAAACATTCCTGCGCCCGGGATCAGTTCGGAGCGGGCTACTCGTCGCGCAGTCGCGCCATGTGGTCGATCCGCGACTGCACCAGGGTCGCCGTCCCGATGTCGTGGCGCACGTGGAACCCCTCGCCGACCGTCGACAGCGCGTCCTCGGCGTCGGTCTCGGCCGCGGCGATGGAGTCGCCCCGTCCGACGACCGCGAACGAGCGCGACGTGGTCGTGAACAGTCCGTCCTCGCGCTGGTCGACGCTGGCGTAGAACAGCAACGCGTCGCCGACGCTGTCCTCGTTCACCTCGATCCGAGCGCCTGCGTCCGGTTCGACCGGGTAGCCGGCGGGCACTGCGTACTTGCAGACGGTGGCGTCGCCGGAGAACGACAGCTCCGGAAGCGACTCGCCGTCGCGGGCGGCCGTCAACACGTCGAGGAACGGGGTCTCGAGCACCGGGAGCGTGTTCATCGCCTCCGGGTCGCCGAACCGCGCGTTGAACTCGACGACCTTCGGCCCCTCCGCGGTGAGCATGAACTGCCCGTAGAGGACGCCCTTGTACTCGGGGAGCGCGTCGACGACCGACTCGACGATGTCGACGGCCGCCTCGTAGTCGGCGTCGGTCATGAACGGGAGCGTCAGGTCCGTGTCGGAGTAGCTGCCCATTCCGCCGGTGTTCGGACCCTCGTCGCCCTCGTAGGCGCGCTTGTGATCCTGGATCGCGGGCGTGGTTCGGACCTCGCCGTTCGCGACGAACGCCTGCACCGTGAACTCCTCGCCGACGAGGCGCTCCTCGATCACCCACTCGTCCCACTCGGCGTCGAGAACGTAGTCGACCGCGGCCTCCGTCGTCAGCTGGTCGCCCGTCACCCGGACGCCCTTCCCGCCGGTGAGTCCCACGGGTTTGACCGCCACGTCGCCGTCGTACGCCTCGACGTACTCGGCGGCCGCCTCCGCCGAATCGAACGTCTCGAAGTCCGGATTCCCCGGGACGTCGTTGTCGGACATGAACCGCCGCTGGAACGCCTTGTCCGTCTCGATTCTGGCCTCCTCTGCGCGCGGGCCGAAGGTGTACACGCCCGCGTCGTCGAGGGCGTCGGCGACGCCGGCCTCCAGCGCGGACTCCGGACCGATGACCGCGAGATCCGCGCCGACCCGCCCGGCGTAGTCGACGACGGCGTCGGCGTCGCGCTCGCCGATCTGCTCGAACCCGTCCGCGAGCGACGCGATCCCGGGGTTACGATTGCTCGCACAGGCGTACAGCGAGGCGTCGTCGGCGACCGCGCGGGCGATGGCGTGTTCGCGTCCGCCGCCCCCGACGAGGAGCACTGTCTCGGACATGGTCGATGCGATACTGCACGGGCGTGTAAGCCTTACTCTCTTATCGACAGTCGATACCCACGTTCGTGGATTCCCGCCCGCCGAACGCGGGACCGCCGACCCGTAGCCGGCCCGCTTATCCGTCCTGCGACCGATCGACCGCCAATGAGCGATCCGACGGCGCGGAACAGGCTGGAGGAGGAGGCCAGCCCGTACCTGCGCCAACACGCGGACAACCCGGTCCACTGGCAGCCGTGGGACGACGACGCGCTCGCTGCGGCCCGCGAGCGCGACGTGCCGGTCTTCCTGTCGGTGGGCTACTCGGCGTGTCACTGGTGTCACGTGATGGAGGAGGAGTCGTTCGAGGACGAAGCCGTCGCGGAGGTACTCAACGACGGGTTCGTCCCCGTGAAGGTCGACCGCGAGGAGCGTCCCGACCTGGACCGGGTGTACCAGACGGTGAACCAGCTCGTGAACGGCCGCGGCGGCTGGCCGCTCTCCGTGTGGCTCACGCCCGAGGGGAAGCCGTTCTACGTGGGGACGTACTTCCCGCGTGACGGTCGCGACGGGATGCCCGGCTTCCTCGAGGTGTGCCGCAACATCGCGGACTCCTGGAGCGACCCGGACCAGCGCGCGGACATGGAATCCCGCGCCGACCAGTGGACCGCCGCCGCCCGCGACGAACTGGAGTCGACCGGCGAGGGCGACGCGGACGCCCACGAGGCGGGGGAGAGAGCCGACGACGGGGGCCCGGACGCGGACGTGCTCTCGGACGCGGTCACCGCCGCCCTCCGCGGCGCCGACCGCGAGCACGGCGGCTTCGGTCGACAGGGACCGAAGTTCCCGCAGACGGGACGCCTCGATCTCCTCATGCAGGCGTACGCCCGAAGCGGGCGCGAGGAACCCTTGAACGTCGCCGTCGAGACGCTCGACGCGATGGCCGAGGGCGGGCTGTACGACCAAGTCGGCGGCGGGTTCCACCGCTACTGCACCGACCGCGAGTGGGTCGTCCCCCACTTCGAGAAGATGCTGTACGACAACGCCGAGCTCGCTCGCGTCTACCTCGACGCCCACCGCCTGCTCGACCGACCCGAGTACGCGACCGTCGCTCGGGAGACGCTCGCGTTCCTCGACCGGGAGCTGTCCCACCCCGACGGCGGCTTCTACGGCACCCTCGACGCCGACTCCGGCGAGGGCGAGGGCGAGTTCTACGTCTGGACGCCCGAATCCGTCTCCGAGGCCCTCGAGGCCGCCGATCACGAGTTCGAGGCCGACGACGCGGAGCTGGTGTGCGACCGGTTCGGCGTCGAGTCGGGCGGCAACTTCGAGGGCGGGACGACCGTCCTCACTCGTGCGACTGCCGTCGACGATCTCGCCGAGGCGTACGAGCTGTCCGTCGAGACGGTCCGCGAGCGGCTGATGCGCGCGCGGACGGCGCTGTTCGACCACCGCGAGTCGACCCGCGAGCGTCCCCCGCGCGACGAGAAGGTGCTCGCGGGGTGGAACGGGCTCGCGATCTCGGCGTTCGCCGCCGCCGGCCACACGCTCGACCCGCAGTTGGCGGATCGCGGCGCCGACGCGCTCGGGTTCGTGCGCGAGCACCTCTGGGACGGCGACCGGCTCAGCCGGCGCTACATCGAACGCGAGGGCGACGCCGTCGGCGAGGGCGAGGTGAAGGGGAGCGGCTACCTCGAGGACTACGCGTACCTCGGGCGGGCGGCCCTCGACCTGTACGGCGTCACCGGCGACGTCGACCACCTCGGGTTCGCGCTGGACCTCGGACGGACCGTCGTCGAGGCGTTCTACGACGCCGACGACGCGACGATCTACTCGACGCCGAACGACGGCGAGGACCTGGTCGTTCGCCCGCAGGAGCCGACCGACGCCTCGACCCCCTCCAGCCTCGGCGTCGCGACGCGGCTCCTGCTCGATCTCGACCTGTTCGCGCCCGACGAGGACTTCGCCGCCGTCGCGCGGGACGCGCTTGCGACCCACGCGGACGACGTGACGGCCTCACCGCTGGAGCACGTCACGCTGGCGCTTTCGGCCGCACGCGACCGGAGCGGTCCCTTCGAACTCACGCTCGCGTGCGACGAGGTGCCCGCCGAGTGGCGGGACACGCTCGCGAGTCGCTACCTTCCGGGCGTCGTGATCGCCCCGCGCCCGCCGACCCCGGAGGGCGTCGCCGACTGGGTCGACGACCTCGGGCTGGCGGACGTGCCGCCGATCTGGCGCGGGCGCGACGCTCGCGACGGCGCCCCGACGGCGTACGCGTGCCGGGACTTCACCTGCTCGCCGCCGAACCGCGACCTCCGCTCGGCGCTGGAGTGGGCCGCCGGGGACTGACCGCCCGGCGGTCGATGAGGGCACGGAGCGCCGCCGGCGCCCACGCCGAAGCCGGTCCCGTTCACGTCGGGGTCGGCGCCGTCCGCGGAGCGTAACCGCTTTGCCCGGCGGCGGCGACCCGGAGGTATGACCACGGTCTGTCTCGTCGGCGACCCCGAGACCGACCTGCGCTACGAGCTGCTCTCGCGGGAGACGGCGCGGGAGGCGCTCGCGACGTACGACCTCCGGTCCCCCTTCGAGAACTCGATCGCGCTCGACACCGTCAGCCTCGGCGCCGCGGTGTCGCTGTGCAACGATCTCAACTGGTATCTCGTCCGCTTCGTCGACGAGGTGCTGATACGGGAGCCGTCGATCACTCGCGACGAGTGGCTCTCCCGGGAACTGGCGACCGCCGTCCGCAACGACGCCGTCCGTCGCGAGGAGACCGACCGGTTCCTGAAGCTGTACGGGCTTGAGGACGGCCGGCTCGTCGAGCCCATGTACCTCGCGCGCAACGACGGCGCCGAGCTTCCGGAGTACGACCTCCGCGACGTGGACGGGACGGTCGGCGTCCGCGTCACGCCCGAGGAGTTCGACGACTGAGCGGATGTCCGGGCGCGGGCGATCCGCCGTCGCCCTCAGTCGTACAGCCCGGTGGACATGTAGCGCTCGCCGGAGTCCCAGTACACGGTGAGCACCAGCGGGTCGTCGCCGGCGACGCCGACGCGGTCGTCAGACCTCGGTTCCCATCCCTCGATCGCCACGTCGCGGTAGCCGGGGTCCTCGCCGGCGGCGAACGCCGCGGCCACGTCGCGGGCGCGGAGGTTCGAGCCCCCCGAGGACTGCCCGACGAGGATCCCCTCCTCGCGTGCGAGCCGTCGACACTCGGCCTCCGCCTCGTCGACCCCGACGGTGAGCACGCCGTCGAGGAGGTCCGTGTCGAGGTTCGGGCTCACGAAGCCGGGGCCCATCCCCTGAAACGAGTCGGCCGTGGGCTCCTCGCCCGACAGCACCGCGGAGTCCTCGGGCTCGACGGCGACCACGTCCATCTCGGGGAACGTCTCGCGCAGGCGGCGCCCGATGCCGGTGATAGTTCCGCCGGTGCCGACGCCGGCGACCAACGCGTCCGGCTCGCGTCCGTCCAGTTGATCGAGGATCTCGACGCCGGTCGTCTCGTAGTGGGCCCCGGGGTTCGCGCCGTTCTCGAACTGGCGGAGCTGGACCATCCCCTCGGCCTCCAACTCGTCCGCGCGGGCCTTCGCGGCGTCGATGCCGCCGTCGACGAGCTCCAGATCGGCGCCATAGGCGGCCATGATCCGCCTGCGCTCCTGGCTCTTGGAGGCCGGCATCACGACGGTCACGTCGTACCCCTTCGCGGCGCCGGCCATCGCCAGCCCGATCCCGGTGTTGCCGGAGGTCGGCTCCACGAGCGCGTCGCCCGGTTCGAGCGTGCCGTCCGCCTCGGCGCGCTCGATCATCCGCGTCGCCGGGCGGTCCTTCGCGGAGCCGCCGGGGTTGCGCGACTCCAGCTTCGCCGCCACGGTCGCGCCCGGCGGCGAGTCGACCCGGACCAGGGGCGAGCCGATGGTGTCGAGTACCGAATCGTCCATGCTCGCGGTACTGGCGTGACGCGTAAATGCTCCCGAGTCAGCGGCAAGCCCTCGGGCGGTCCTCGCGCACGAGCGCACGACCGCGTTCGGTCGGGAGCCGGACCCGCCCTGCCGGCGGCGTCGCGCTTAACCCGGCGTACGACCCACCAGAACACATGAGCACGACGCTCGAGACGATGACGCCCGACGCGGACGACGAGACCGATCCGGACGTCGCGGCCACCCTCGGCGCGGACGGACTGACGTACAAGGTGTGGGGCGGGGACTGGTGCCCCGACTGCACGGGACAGCTCCCGGGCTTCGCGGCCGCGCTGGAGGCCGCGGGAGTCCCCGCCGACCGCATCGAGCAGTTCCCGGTCGAGAAGGTCGACGGCGAGAAGCGGGGGCCGGGAATGGACGAGTACGGCGTCGAGTACATCCCGACGGTGATCGTGTTCGACGAGGGAGGGGATGAAGTCGCCCGATTCGTCGAGTCCGCCGACACGGATATCGCGACGTACCTCGCTCGGGAACTCGAGGACCGCTGACGGGCGGACCCCCGTGGTCGTGAAGGTTCTTCAGGGAGGACGGGGCCAGCCCCCGCGTGGTCTGACGACGACCGCGCGGCGGGCGGCGAAACTCCCGACGACGCCGCCGCGCGCGAGGACCGTCGCCGGGTGTTCGCAACGGGAACGGCTCGAACGACGGGAGCGAGGGCGTCGACTCAGAACGTCGAGAGCTCGCCCTCGATGACCCGGCGGGTCACGTCGGTGACGTTCGCGAGGCGCTCGTCGATGATCGCGGTCGCCTCCTCCTCGATGTCCGCGACGTCGACGCCCTCCTCGGTGATGACCTGCGCGTCGGCGACGTGAGGCTCGTCGATGGGGCGGCCGATCTGCGAGAGCAGGCGGACCTGCAGGTCCCTGATGCCGTCGACCTCCTCGACGACGGCCTCGGCGATGTCCGTCGAGAGGAGGTTGTAGATCTTCCCGATGTGGTTGACGGGGTTCTTCCCGGACGTCGCCTCCATGCTCATCGGCCGGTTCGGGGTGATGAGCCCGTTCGCACGGTTGCCGCGACCGACGGAGCCGTCGTCGCCCTGCTCGGCGGAGGTGCCGGTCGTCGTCAGGTAGATCGACCCCTCCTCGAGGTCGTCGGCGGTGTTGACGGCGACGCTCACCTCCCGGTCGGTGTACCCCTCGGCGAGGTCGACGACGAACGCCTCGACGCGCTCGACCGCCTCGCGGTACTCGTCGATGTCGGCGACGTACGCGTCGATCATCGCCGCCGCGACCGTGATGTCGATGTGGTCGCCCTCGCGTTTGCCCATGATCTTCACGTCCGGGCCGACCTCGGGGTGGTCGTCGGCGTACGAGCCGGTGAGCGCGCGCTCGGCCTCGCGGACGATCCGCTCGGTCTCGGTCAGCGGCGCGTGGCCGACGCCGAAGGAGGTGTCGTTCGCCATCGGGACCTGTACGCCGTCCTCGCCGAAGACGTCCTGCAGGTCTCCCGAGCCCTCCCCGAGCTTCACGTCGACGACGATGTCGGTACCGACGTCGAGTTCCGGGACGTTCTCGCGGAGGTACTCGCGGGCGGACTCCAGCGCGACTCGACCGACGGGGAGCGTCAGCTCCGTCCCGTCGTCGAGTTCGTACTCCTTCGTCGCACGGCCGACGATGAGCACGTAGATCGGCTCGATCATCTCGCCGCCGCCGTAGGAGGGTGCCGCGGTGCCGGCGACCAACTGCGTCTCGTCGGTGTTGTAGTGGAGCACCTTCCCGACGCGGTCGAGATACAGCTGCGAGAGGCCGCGAGAGACCGCCTCGGCGATCCCGTCACAGATGGAGTCGGGGTGGCCGATCCCCTTTCGCTCGACGATCTCTACCTCCTGATCCTCGACCGCCCGCCGGTCGAGTTCGGAGACCTGAATGTTCCTCATTGGTCGGTCGGAGGAATTCGGCGGCAGTATAACTTGCGGAAAGAGTTCCGGACCGGCCGATTACCCCGAAGAATCGTTTGGCATATCTTGCGACCGAAGCAGGAGCCCGAGGTACGAGGTCCGGATCTGGTCGTCGGGATCGAGTCCCAGTTCCCGGAGGACGGCGTAGGCGCCCTCGCGGGCCGACTCGATGTTAGACTCGATCGCCTCCCGTTCGACCTCGACGAACTCGCCGACGCCGGCCACGTCGTCGAGCGTGACGGTGTAGCCGTCGACCGAGCGGAACTCGCGGTCCTTCTCGACGGTGGCCGCCGGCGAGAACCCGAGCCCGTCGAGAAGCCCCTCGACCGCGTCGCCGTCGGCGACGACCGTCTCGAACTCCTCGCGCGTCTTCGACTCGGCCTCGACGAGCGGGCCCTTGTAGGCGATCCTCGTCTCGGTGTCCGCGTTCCCGTCGACGCCGGTGACCGTCTCGCGCCGGAGCCGGAGCGCCTCGTCGGTCTCGGCGAAGTCGCGGTGCGGCGCGTCGTAGTAGGTGTCGACCTGTCGCACACGCCGGAGCCGGGTCGCGTCGATGTCGGCGAGCCGGGCCCGGACCTCGTCGTGATCGGCGCGGACCTTCACCTCCACTTCGTACATGCGACCGCGGTGGGGACGGCCGCGCAAAAGGGTGCCGTGTCCGTGGGGACGCCCTCCGGGGGATCGTCGGCCGATCCCGCCGTCGTCGCGGAGTTCACCCGTCCGGCCGAAACGTGACTGTTAAGAAGCGCACGAGCGACGATGCGCACATGAGTGAAGAAGAGCAGGCCGAGGCGGACGAGGCCGCCGACGCCGGCGATGAGGCGAACGAGGACGCGGTCGAGAGCGAGGAGTCCGACGACGGGATCCAGAACGGGGACTTCCTCCGGCTGGACTACACCGTCCGAACGGTCCCCGGCGAGGACGAGGACGAGGGCCGCGTCGTCGACACGACCCACAAGGAGGTCGCCGAGGAGGCCGGCATCGACGACGACGAGTACGACTTCTCCCCGCGCATCATCGTCGTCGGCGAGGGCCACGTGTTCGACTCCGTCGACGAGGACCTCGTGGGCAAGTCGGTCGGCGACACGAACGTCGTCACCGTCCCCGCCGACGAGGCGTTCGGCGAGTTCGACCCCGACGACGTGCGCACCGTCAGCGCCGAGAAGATCCCCGAGGACGACCGCTACCCCGGCGCGCAGGTCACCATCGACGGCGAGCAGGGCTACGTCGAGACGGTGATCGGCGGGCGCTCGCGCGTCGACTTCAACCACCCGCTGGCCGGCGACGACCTCGAGTACGACTACGAGATCCTCGAGCTCGTCGACGACGACGAGGAGAAGGCCGCCGGCCTCATCGGCATGTACCTCCAGGAGACCCCCGAGGTCCGCATCGAGGAGGACACCGTCGAGGAGGAGGTCACCGTCGAGGCCCACGAGGACGAGGAGACCGGGGAGGTCGACCGAGAGACCGAGCTGCAGGAGGTCGACAGGCGCTCGCTGTACATCGAGGCGACCCCGATGATGCAGATGAACCAGCAGTGGATGTTCTCGAAGCAGCAGATCGCGCAGGACATCATGGGCCGTCTCGACCTCGACCGCGTCGTCGTCGAGGAGGTCATCGACGGCTCCGGCGGCATGATGGGCGGCATGGGCGGCATGATGGGCGGTATGGGCGGCGGCATGGGCGGCGAGGACATCGAGGAGGCCCTCGACGACGTCGACATGGACGACGTCGACGTCGACGCCGACGAGCTCGTCGACGAGCTCGAGGACGAATAACGCGCCCGCGTTCCGCGAGAGACCGCACCCGACTCGTCGCACGCGCGACGGCGGCCGAGCGTCGGTGCGTCGGTCCGCCGATCCCGAACCGACACCGATTACTTGCGGTTCGTCCATCGTCCGACAGATGGATCTCTCGGACGCGCGCGAGGACCTCGGGGTCGCCGCGGCGGCGGCGCTGGGGGCGCTCGCGTTGACGCTCGGCGTCGACCTCCTCGCCGGGGTGCCGGTGTCGACGCCGGTCCGGCTCGCCCCGGTGGTCGTCTACTTCGCGTACCTGTTCACTCGCAAGGGCGGCCCCTACGGCTCGCTCGACACGCCGCGAAACTGGACCGTGCTGGTGGTCGTCGTCACCGTCGTCGCCGCCGGCTACGCGCTCGCGACCTGACCAGCGCGGATCAGCCGTACACGAGCGTCCGTCCCCGCGGTTCCACAGCCGCGGGGCTTAACAGCGACCGAACCCAAATCGGGCCATGAGCATCGAAACCGACGCGCCGGAGGCGTCCGCGGCCGACGACGCCCTCGAGACGTTGGCGGCGGATCTCGGCGACGCGATCGCCGACTCGCCCACGTATCGCCGATTCGAGGAGGCGAAGGCGGCCGTGCAGAACGACGAGGAGGCGCAGGAACGCATCTCCGAGTTCGAACGACTCCGCCAGGAGTTCGCGGTGGCCAAGCAGGCCGGGCAGGCCGACCAGGAGACGATGGAGAAGGTGCAGGCCGCCCAACAGGAGCTACACTCCCTTCCGGTGATGCAGGAGTACGTCGAGGCGCAGGACGAGCTCGAGGACCGCCTCGAGGCGCTGAACATGGCGATCTCGGAGCCGCTCGACGTCGACTTCGGCGGGAAGGCCGGCGGCTGCTGTCACGACTGACGCACGGATCCGACGGCCGAACCGATAGCCGACGGTTCCGTGTCCCCGGCCGTCCCCGGTCTCCGTCCGACCCACCACCGCCCGGCGACCGTGTCGCGAGAGTTGAAACCGGATAGCGACCCAGCCAGCCCATGCTCGCGGTCACCGGCGGGAAGGGCGGGACGGGAAAGACGACGACGGCGCTCGGGCTGGCTCGGGCGTTCGGGAGCGACGAAACGGCCGCGGTCGCGGTCGACGCCGACTGGGATCTGCCGGATCTGGGTGCGCTCGCCGGCGTACGTCGGCGTGTCACGTACCCCGATCGGGAGGACGAGGAGTCGCCGCTAACTGCCGCAGTTGCCGACGGCGTCGCGCCGGGGGCCCGGATCCTCCCCGCGCCGACCGACGGCCGCGACCGCGACCTCCGGGAGTCGCTCCGGGCGACCGCCGCGTCGGCGCCGCGGGACACCCGGGTGCTCGTCGACTGTCCCGCGGGGGCCGCACCGGACGCGGTCGCGCCGTTGCGGGTCGCCGACGGCGCGCTGCTGGTGACCGAACCCTGCGCGCCGGCGCTCCGCGACGCCGCGAAGACCGCCGCCATCGCCAGGCGACTGGGCACGCCCCTCGTGGGCGCCGTCGTGACTCGGTCGACCGCCGTTCCGCCGGGCGTGCGGGATCTCCTCGGGTGTCCGGTCGTCTCCCGAGTGCCTCGTGCGTCGGTTCGCGCGGATCGGGATGGAGGGACGAACGGGCCCGCCCCCGTGCTCGATGACGATCGGGTCGCCGAGCCGTACGCGCGGGCCGCGGACGCGATAGCCTCAGACGTGACCGAGTGAAGCCGAGCCGACACGAGCGTGAGAAACGGTTATGTCGCGCCGGACCGTTACTCGACCGCATGACGGATCGACTCTCGACCGGGATCGACGTGCTCGACCGCCGTCTCGACGGCGGGATCCCGGCCGGGAGCATCGTGCTGTTCTCGGCGGACCCGGCGAGCCAGTCGGAGCTGCTGCTGTACGAGCTCACGGACGCGCGCGGCACGCTGTACCTCACGACGCTGCGCTCGGATCAGGCCGTACAGGACGCGCTCGATCGGACCAAATCCCGGGTGGGAACCCCGACCGTTCGCGACATCGGGGGGGACGCCCCGCTGGACGCGGCGAACCGGCTCGTCAGCGCGCTCCCCGAGAACGCCAACCTCGTCGTCGACGTGGTCGACCCGCTGGAGCGGGCCGACCGCTCGCGGTACCGGCGCTTCCTCACCGAACTGCAGACGGCGATGGTCAACACCGAGAGCGTCGCCTTCCTGCACGCGATGAAACAGGACGACGATCCGCGGAACCGCGCGATGACGGAGCACGTCGCCGACGTGGTGTGGGACCTCGACACGCAGGTGCGCGGCTCGGACGTGGTCAACAAGCTCGCCGTCCCGAAGTTCCGGGGCGGCCGCGCGCTCGACGAGACGGTGAAGCTGAAGCTCGAGGAGCGCGTCGCCATCGACACGTCCCGGGACATCGCGTAGTCGCCCCGTTCGGGGCGAGCACACGGAGCCCTCGCGTGTCGGCGTCCTCGGTATCTGCTACAGTAGCTGTCCGGTCGCGACAGGGACGACTTCGCCGCCGACCTCGATCGCCGGCTCGCCGTCCGCGTCGCGCTCGGCTCGGAGGTGGAGCCGCGACGGGCGCCCCATCTCGTACCCCTGCTCGACGGTCGCGGCGACCGGTCCCTCCCCGAGGTAGCGGTGTTCGAGGAGCCACCCGGCGAGACAGCCGGCGGCCGACCCGGTGGCTGAGTCCTCCGGAACGCCGGCCCAGTCGGCGAACACCCTCGCGTGGAGGTCTCCGCCCTCGACGCCGCCGCGGGCGAACGCGAGGACGTTGTGGCCGCCGTACTCGTCGATGAACTCCCCGTACGCGGGCTCGGTGGTGGCCGCGCGCTCGACCGCGTCGACCGACGCGAGCGGGACCACCAGCGTCGGGAGGCCGGTCGACACCGCCCGCACCGGGTACTCGGCGTCGACGTCGGCGGTGTCGAGACCGAGCACGTCGGCGGCGACCCCGGCGGGAACCGTCTCGCCGAACTCGGGCGGGATCTGGCGCATCCAGTACTCCTCGCGGGCGTCGTCACCGGCGGAACCGGCGCGGGTGCGTTCGACCCACACGTCGATCGGGCCGACGCCGAGGTTCAGCGTCAGCTCGTCGCGGACTGGATCGCGGCCCGTCGGCGTATCTTCGGCGACGGCGCTCGCTTCCCCCTCGTCGCCCGTCGCGGCGTCCCCGTCAGCCACCTCCCGCAGCACCGCCGCGGTGCCGAGCGTCGGGTGGCCCGCGAACGGGATCTCCTCGGCCGGGTCGAAGATCCGGACGTCGTGGCCGCCGTCCGTCGTCCCCTCGACGAAGGTGCACTCCGAGAAGTTGGTCTCGCGAGTGAGCGCGAGCAAGTCCTCCTCGGGGAGGTCCGCCGTGTCGTGAAACACGGCGAGCTGGTTGCCGGTGAAACGCTCGCCGTCGCGGGCGAACACGTCGACCACGTGGAACCGGTGACCGGTCATGTCGACGACTCCGTCGGGGGCGGTCATGGGCGTATCGGCGCCGTGCGAGCCGTTCGCGCGGGAGCCGTCGGAGCGCGCCGCTTAACCGCCTCCGGTAGTTATCGGGGTGCAATGAGTCAGCGGAGCGAGGGCGACCTCACCCGAACGGGGATGTCGCTCAAACACGACCGCGAGTGGGACTACGAACTCGATCGCATCGTCGAGGCGGTCGAGGAGCGCGACGCCGACAAGGTCGGGCTGCAGTTCCCCGAGGGGCTGAAGCGCCGCGCGCCCGCGGTCGCCGACGACCTCCGGGAGCTGACCGACGACGTGACGTACCTCATCTCGGGGCAGCCCTGCTACGGCGCCTGCGACCTCGACACCTACCTGATGCGACGGTGCGACGTGTTCGTCCACTTCGGCCACTCGCCGATGAAGGACTCGGACAAGATCATCTACGTCCCCCTCTTCTCCAACGTCGACCCCTTCCCGATCATGGAGGAGTCGCTGGCGGAACTCGAGGACCCCGAGGACGACCCCGACGTGGGGCTCGTGACGACCGCCCAGCACATGAACCTCTTCGGCGACATGGTCGACTGGCTGGAGGAGCGCGGCTACGAGGTCCACACCCGTCGCGGCGACGACCGCCTCACCCACGAGGGACAGGTGCTCGGCTGCAACTACGCCAGCGCCGACATCGACGCCGACCAGGTCCTGTACGTCGGCGGGGGGAAGTTCCACCCGCTCGGCCTCGCGATGGAACACCCCGACAAGACGGTCGTCATCGGCGACCCCGTCAACAACGTCGTGACGATCGCCGACACCGAGAAGTTCCTGAAGCAGCGCTACGGCGCCGTCCACCGCGCGATGGACGCCGACACCTTCGGCGTCATCTTCTGTACGAAGATCGGCCAGGGCCGCTGGGACAAGGCCGAGGAGATCGTCGAGAACAACGAGAACGCCCACCTCATCACGATGGACGAGGTGACGCCGGACCGCCTGCGCAACTTCGACTTCGACGCGTTCGTCAACACCGGCTGCCCGCGGATCACCACCGACGACGGCCCGCGGTTCCACAAGCCGATGCTCACGCCCGGCGAGTACGAGATCGCCGTCGGCAACGAGCCGCTCGAGGACCTGGAGTTCGACACCTTCCACGGGACCTGGTAGGCGGGCCGGAGTCGACCGCCCGCTCGCCGTCGTCGGTTCCGTTCCGGGGTCGATATCGATCGTCGGTGTCGTCACGCGAGCATCGGGGGCCGTCGCCCGCTCACCGGAAACTATTCACCGCGGGCGAGACCTCTCCCGACGATGCCCTCCACATGGAAGCCTACCCCGCGTAGCGTCGGCGGCGCCCCCGCGGTAGTCGCTGCGATCGCCGCGACCGCCACGCTGGCGGTGGTCGCCGTCGCCGGCGTCGCGACCGCACAGCCCGGCGTGACCGACCCGCGGTCCTCGCTCGACCTCGGAACGAGGCTCGCGGTGAACGTCGGCGCCGGATTCGTGGTCAACCTCCTCCTCGGCGGCGCGCTCGTCGCGCTCGGCCCGGACTACGCCGCACGAAAGCTCGACGAGTTCCGCGACGACGCCGGCGAGACGGTCGTCTGGGGCCTGATCGTCGGGATCGGCGTCCCGATCGCGCTGGCGGTCCTCGCGATCACGATCATCGGACTGGTGGTCGCCATTCCCGGAGTGTTCGTCCTCGCGGTCGTCGGGCTCGTCGGATCCGCCGTGATGGTCGGGATAGTCGGCAGTTTTCTCACCCATGGGGACGACCCGGACGGGACGGCGGTGCTGGTCGGCGCCCTCGTGTTGGCGCTCGCGACGGCGATCCCGGTGCTGGGCGGCCTGATCAACTGGCTCGTGACTCTCCCGGGCGTCGGAATGGTCGGCCACGACCTCTATCGCTCCTGGCGCGACTGAGCGTAGCCCTCGGAGGATCAGGTCGCGGACTGCCCGAACGTCTGCGCGTCGACCACCGCCACGCACTCGGCGATGTTGTCGCGCATCGCCGCGAACTCGAGCGTTCGATGCGTTCTCGATGACATGTCCTCGTCGGGGATGTGCGTCGACATATGCTTTCGGGGGACGGTGGGACCGGTGATTGTTACCCGGTCGTTGCGGGAGCGGTAGCCCGTCACTTCCGGAAGCGAGACGGCCGCCGTCCCCGAGACAGCCACGACCTTCAGGACGGGGAGGCGTCCACGATAGCCGCGGATACCGGTCGCGTCGAGTCGATAGGTCTTAGCGCTCATGCCCGGAAGCGGGAGCCATGAGCGACGCGAGCGATCCGGCGATCACGTCCGACTGGGGCGACTGGCTCCCGCGAACTATCGAGGCCGCCGAGCCCGACGGCGTGGCGGTGTGGTACCTCGGCTGCAACGGCTTCGTTCTGAAGGGCGCCGACGAGACGAGCCTCTGGATCGACCCGTACGTCGGATTGGGGGACCCGCCGCGGACCGTCCGGATGATCCCGGTGCCGTTCGACCCCCACGACGTGTACGACGCCGACGCGGTGCTGGCGACCCACGAGCATACCGACCACACGCACGGCCCCTCGCAGGCGCCGATCCTGGCGAACTCCGGGGCGGACTTCTACGCCGCCGACGACTCCCTCGAGGTCACGGACGACGAGGGCTGGACCGACCACTGGGACGTGGACCACGGGCAACTGAACGAGATCGAGGAGGGCGACTCGTTCTCCGTCGGGGGCTTCGACGTCGACGTCGTTCGGGTCTCCGACGCCGACGCGACGCACCCGGTCGGCTACGTGATCCGGTACGGCGACACGACCGTCTTCCACGGCGGCGACACGAAGCCCCACGACGGCTTCGCCGACCTCGGAGCCGAGTACGACATCGATCTGGCGGTCGTCGCGTTCGGCTCCGTCGGGCGCGTCCCGGACAAACGGACGCGCGAGCCACAGCGCACGCGCTGGTACTGCGACGAGAACCAAGCCGTCGAGATCGCGGAGGCGCTGGGTGCCGCCCGCATGCTCCCGAGCCACTGGGACATGTGGAAGGGACTGACGGCCGACCCGACCGCACTTCACGAACACGTTCGCGGCTTCGAGTACCCCGAACGACTCGACATCGTCGAGATCGGCGACCGACTCGACCTCTGAGGGACGAACCCGGTTCGACCGTCCGTCCCCGACACGTGTGAGCGCACGGTCACGAACCCTCAGGATTTTTCACTCCCTCTCAACAGTCGAGTGTCATGGACCACGCCCTCGCAGTCGTCGGACCGACGGAAACCGCGAAGACGCTGACACAGGAGGCGGGCGAACTCGCCGCCGGCGTCGACGCAGACCTCACGCTGTTGTACGTCGCCGACGAGGACGAGTACGACGAGAAGCGCAAGCAGCTCGCGGAGGTGACCCGGGGCAACTCCACGTACAGCGTGGGTCAGGCCGTCGAGGGGGCCCGGGCGTACGCCTCGGACATCGGGCGCGAGGTGCTGGACGACGTCGACATCGAGTACGAGGCCGTCGGCATGGTCGGCGAACGGGCCGAGACCGTCCTGTCCGAGGCGCGTCGGCGCGGCTGTGACCACCTCTTCATCTCCGGGCGCAAGCGCTCGCCGACCGGCAAGGCGCTGTTCGGCGACGACACCCAGCGCGTCATCCTCGAGTCCAACGTGCCCGTCACCGTCGTCACCGAGTAGCGTCCGCGGGGGCGACGCCGGAGGGCGTACTCGCCGACCGCACCGGAGCCGTGGACCGCGTTCCGGCGGCCTCGCGGGCTGTCGATACGATAATCGGCCCGGTGACTTTTTATATCGTACCGGGTTCGATGTACCCATGAGCCAGGGGCCCGATGTCACCGACGTCGTCACCGTCGAGGAGGACGGCGTCACCGTCGAGAAGCGATTCACCGCCGACGAGTTCCCCGTCCCCGCGATCGAGTTCACCCTCCGCTCGGACCGCGAGGACGCGGCCGAGTTCCGCCTCGTCGACGAGATCCCGGAGGACTTCCCGATGGACCGCATCGGGTTCCACCCGGAGTACGAGTCCGAGCACTGGACGGCGTATCAGGACCACCGCGTCGAGTACCGCCGCCGGCTCGACGCCGGCGAGGAGGTGGTCACCGTGTACGGGATCCGAACCGACGACCCCGGGGAGGGCGACCGGTTCCTCGGGACGCCGACGGTCGCCGAGGTGGCGGAGGACGACGACCCCGTCGGCGACGTGGCCGACGTGATCGGCGACGACTCCTCGCAGGCCGTCCGCGACGTGCTCGCCGGGGACGACACCGACGACGAGCCCGCGGACGACGACGGGTCCGACGGCCTCGACCTCGCCGGCGCGGAGGCGGACCTGGACGCCGGCGAGCCGACCGACCCGCTCGCGGCGGAGGGGAGCGACGACGAACTCGGCCCGGCGGACGAGGCGATGGACGAGGAGTCACCCACGGACCCCCTCGATGACCTGTCGGACGCCGAGGAGGGCGCAGGAGCCGACGAGGGTGGGGCGGCCGGCGACGACTCGACCGACGGCGACGTGTCCGACCCCGACGGTCTGCTCGATCTCGAACCGGGCGAGGACGACGCGGCCGACGACACGGAGGACGACCCCGGCGCCGAGGTCGACGCCGATGCCCCCCTCGACCTCGACGGCGAACCCGCAGCGGCCGAGGACGACGACCCCGCCGAACCGGACGCCGCCGGCGACGCGGTCGACGAGCCTGACGAGGACGGCGACGTCGCCGGCGAGGTCGAGGAGGTCGAGGAGGTCGACGACGCCGCCGAGGTCGACGATGACGACACCGACGAATCGGACCGAGCGGCCGTCGTCGCCGCCGACGAGGGCGCGGGGGCCGCCGGCGGCGGCGTCGCCGCGGCGCTCGCCGAGGAGCTTCGCGCCGGCAGGGTCTCCGAGGAGGACCGCGAGGTGCTCAAGGAGGAACTGGAGCTCGATCACTCGACGAGCGTCGACGCCCGCATCTCCCGGCTCCAGTCGAAGGTCGAGGACATGGCGGCCTACTCGGACGCCCTGGAGGAGTTCATCGACGAGAACGGCCTCGCCAGCGAGTGGATGGACGGCCTGCAGGCCGACCTCGACGAGCTGACCGAGGACATCGGCGACGCCCGTGAGGAGATCGCCGACGCGGCCGACGAGCGCGCGTCCATGCGCGACGAGGTCGACTCGGTACGGGAGGAAGCACGGACCGCAAGCGAGGACGCCCGGTCCGCCAGCGAGGACGCGGCGGCGGTCCGCGAGGAGATGGACGCCGTCGGCGAGGAGGTCGACACGCTGCGCGAGGACGTGGACGAGCTGGGCGACGAGGTCGGCGACACCGCCGAATCGCTCGAGGAGTCGCTCGACGAGGTCCGCGCCGACCTCGACGAGCTCTCCGAGGAGGTCGCCGACGAGGACGAGGCCGTCGCCGAGGTGCGCGACGAGCTGGCGTCGCTGGGCGAGGAGGTCGAGTCGGTCTCGGCGCTCGTCGACGACGAGCTGTCCGAGATGCGCGCGGAGTTGGAGGAGGTCCACGACGACCTCGAGGAGTTCGAGGAGTTCCGGACGCGGCTCTCCTCGGTGTTCGGTCCCGGCGGCGCGGCCGGAGGCGACGGAGCCGACGACGCCGGAACCGACGACGAGGAGTAACACGGGTCCCCTCCCGGAGGTTCCGCGACCCGCATCGGGGTCGACCGGGGCGTGCCGGAAACGCGCCGCTTTTGCACCGGGGTCACCACCGTCCGCCAATGAGCAGACCCGTCTCCGTCGCGGTCCCCCGGAAGGGGCGACCGCTGGAGGCAGCGCTGGAGCGGCTCGCGGCTGTCGGCGGCGACGACGCGACGGCGCTGGCAGACGACGTGTCCTCGACGCTTCGGTACGAGAAGGCGATCACCAAGGGCGACGACCGCGACGAACGCGGCGTGTACGCCAGGCTCGCGGCCTACAGCGACCCGGAGGGCCGCGGACCCGAGTACACGCTGGTTCGGGACGACCGCGAGGGACACCCTCGACGGATCGTCTTCGACTCGGCGCTGATCGAGGTCGACGGCCACGAGGTCCGCCTCGTCGGTCGCGAGGAGCCGTTTCGCGCGCTTCGGACCCACGAGTTCGCGCTGGGGTTCGACTCCGCGGATCTCGTGTTGGAGGAGGTCGTCGGCCTGGAACCCGATGGGCTCTCGGACCTCTCGGACGTGAACGCCCGAATCGACCCCCGCGACACCGACGTACGCATCGCGACCGGACTCGGCGACACCGTCCGACACACGCTGATGGCGACCCCCGAGACGCTGCCGTCGGGCGCCGATCTCGACCGGTCGTTCGTCGCCGACTACGAGGGGCCGCTCTGTATCTCGCCGCGCTACGAGCGCCTCGTCGAGGCGATCCTCGGCACGGACGCCCTCGAGGGCGTGGAGTTCGTCTACCCGGACGCCGGGCAGGAGGAGGAGGCGGCGATCGCCGAGACCGGCCTCGGCGTCTACCTCACCGTCACCGGTGGGACCGCCCGGGAGCACGGGCTCGTGCTCGGGGAGGATCTGTTCCCCAGCGAGACCGTCCTGATGGAGAACGAGGCGGAGGCGACTCGCGCGACCCGATCCCTCGAGATCGCGCTCGCCAGCGACATCGACACCGCACTGGCGCCCGAGTGAACCGGGCGGGCCGTCCGTCCCCGCGAGGCCGTTCCCGAGCCGACCGCTTGAGGTCCGTCTCGACGCCGCGCTCGCGGCGTCCATCGTGTGGATCGGACACAATGAGCAGTATTATTTAGGACGACCGATATCTGTGTCGCGATGACAGCTTCCCCTCCGGTCGTCCTGTACGTCGATCCGGATCCGGGGAGCTGCGACCGGGCCGCGGAGGAACTGCACCGTGCGCTGCCGGAGGCGACGGTCGTCACCGTCGGCTCCGCCGACGCGGCGCTCGGCGTCGTCGCCGACGCTCGACGGGTCGACGGCGTCGTCAGCGCGTACGACCTGCCGGACGGGCACGGGCTCGATCTGCTCGCGGAGGTACGCGACGAGCGCGGCGAGACCCCGTTCGTCCTCTTCCCCGACGAGGGGAGCGAGGCGATCGCGAGCGACGCGATCACGGCGGGCGTCTCCGAGTACGTTCGGGAGGACCGACGCGATCCGTATCGGACGCTCGCCCGTCGCGTCCGGGAGACGATCGATCGACACTCTAACGACCGACACACGGACGACAGTACCGCGGGTGCGGACCACGTACGCCGCCGACTGCTCGTCGAGCGGACGGATCAGCCGATGGCGGTGGTCGAGGACGGTCGACACCGGCTGGTCAACGAGGCCTACGTCGACCTCGTGGGCCTCCCCCGCGACCGGGTCCTCGGGTCGACCGACGACGACCTGTTCCCGGCGGCGGTGGCCGACGACCTCCGCGACCACGGCGAGGGCGCGCTCGCCGACGGCGAGCGCCGAGAACACCGCATCGAGACGGACCTTGGTGGCGAGGAACGCGTTCTCGACGTCGTCCACTTTCCGGAGGCGGAGGACACGCGGAACGACCGTTCGATGGTCGGCCGGACGATACGGGACGTGACCGATCGGGTCGAGCGCGAGGAGCTGCTCCGCACGGAGCGCGACCGACTCGAGGCCCTGTCGAGCGCGGTCGCACACGACGCGCGAAACGCGATCCAGGTCATCCGCGGCCGGGCAATGCTCATCGAGGAATCGCTTCCGCCGGACGCCGACGAGCCACTGGAACACCTGTCCGGGCTGGAGCTCGGTGTGGACCGAATGGACCACCTCGTCTCGTCGCTGGAGTCGCTGCGCGGCGTGAGCGACCCGGTCACCGACCCCGTCCCGGTGTCGATCGCCGAGGCCGCGCGGGACGCGTGGGCGACGGTCGATGCGCCGGACGCGAGACTGCGGGTTCGAGCCGATCAGACGATGCTCGGCGACCCCGCGCGGATACGAACGCTGCTCGAGAACCTCTTCAGGAACAGCGTCGAACACGCGCCCTCGACGGACGGGCGCAGGGCCGAACCCGCCGCGGATCCGATAGACTGCGGGGACCCGTCCGGAACCGACGCGGGTCACGATTCGAACCCGACCGGCGAGGGTGCGCCTCCCTCGGTGACGGTCACGGTCGACGCCCTCGACGGCGTCCGCGGGTTCGCGGTGAGCGACGACGGGGACGGGATCCCCGACTCCGAGCGGGAGCAGGTCCTGGAGTTCGGCTACTCCCTGGACGGCGGGACGGGGCTCGGGCTCGGTATCGTCTCGGGGATCGTGGACGCCCACGGCTGGAGCGTCGACCTCGCTGACTCGGACCCGGGCGGCGCACGCTTCGAGTTCCGCCAGGAGACGCTCGACTCGTTCGTCTCGTAGCCGGACTGCGTACCTGAACGGTCTGTGCGTGGACTGACGAGGGTCGGGTCGACCGACACATTCTATATCGCGATATATGATTTACGTGGCGCTGTCGGTGCGGGGATCCGTTCCGGGGCCGACAGCACGGTCGGCGGGTCGATCGTCAGACTGACGCCGGGACCGCCGATAGCGCACGTCATGTTCGATTCACTGTTCGCGGACGGCAGGCAGCCGGTGATCGGAATGGTCCATCTCCCGGCGCTCCCGGGAGCGCCGAAGTACGACGGCGACCGCGAGGCGATCATCGAGACGGCCGAGCGCGACGCGCGCCGGCTTGCGGCTGGCGGCGTCGACGCGATCATGGTTGAGAACTTCGGCGACGCCCCGTTCTACCCGGACGACGTGCCCAAGCACGTCGTCGCGAGCATGACCCGCGCGACCCGGGCGGTCGTCGAGGAGACGGACGTCCCGGTGGGAGTGAACGTCCTCCGCAACGACGCTGACGCGGCGCTGTCGGTGGCCGCGGCCGCCAGCGGCGACTTCGTTCGCGTGAACATCCACACCGGCGCCCGCGTGACCGATCAGGGCGTCATCGACGGGACAGCCCACGAGACGATGCGCCTGCGCGATCGACTGGACGCGGACGTGGCGGTGCTCGCCGACCACGACGTGAAACACTCCGCGCCGATCGCCGCCCGGGGGTTCTCCGCCGAGTCCGTCGCCGACGGTGTCGAGCGCGGGCTCGCCGACGCTGTCGTCGTCAGCGGGAGCGGCACCGGCCACGAGACGGAGCGCTCGGATCTGGAACACGCGGTCGAACGGCGGGACGCGAACGACCTCGACACGCCGATCCTCGTCGGGAGCGGGGTCACCGCCGACACGGTCGCGGAAACACTCGAACTCGCAGACGGCGTCATTGTCGGGACGGCGCTCAAGGAGGACGGCGACGTGGGCAACCCGGTCTCCGAGGCCCGCGTTCGGGAGCTCGTCGAGGCTGCCCAGGCGTAGAGCCCCCGAGTCGGAACCGGCGAGCGCGGACTACCGGTCGGCGAGGAAGGCCTCGACCTCCCCTCGGGTCGCCAACCCCCCGCGAGCGCCCTCCTCCGTCACGTTCAACGCGGCGGCGGCCGCGGCGAAGCGCCCCGCCTCGCGAGCGTCGTCGCCGCCGAGCACCCAGCGGTCGATCAACGCCGCCACGTAGGCGTCGCCGGCGCCCGTCTCGTCGACGACAGTCACGTCGAACGCCGGCAGGTCGTGGAGCCCGTCATCGTCGCCGAGGACCGCGCCCTCCGGTCCGGCCGTGACGGCGACCCGACGGGCGCCCCGCGAGCGAAGCTCCGCGGCCGCCTCCCGGCCCGTACAGCCGAGGTACGACTCGGCGGCGACCTCGCCGACGACGAACAGTTCGGCCGCGTCGATCCACCGGTCGATCGTCCCCTCGCGCGCCCCGCGTCCGGCCAGCTCGGCGAGCGGCCCCGAGAGGTCGAAGACGAACGGCGGCGCGTCGGCCCGCTCTGCGATGTCGAGCGCGTCGTGGTGGACTGCGTCGGGGTTGTACGCGGTGAGGAACGCCGCGTCGGCGCCGGCGAGGAACGACCGGTCGGCGGCGGTCAGTTGGAGTCGCTTGGCGGAGTCGCCGGCGGTCACGATGCTCCGTTTCCCGTCGTCGTCCCGGAGTATCACACAGTGCGTACTCGTCTCGGCTTTTTGTCGGACATGGCTGGTGTCGATCGGGCTCTCGTCGAGATCCGCGGCGACCCGATCGCCCACGTCGCCGTCGCCGATCCGGGCGATCAGTCCCGCCGAGCGGCCGAGGCGGGCGCTCGCGGAGGCGACGTTCGCGCCGACGCCCCCGAACGCCTCGGCGACGTCGTCCGCGTAAGCGCCGCCGTCCGGCTCCGGGATGTTGGAGACGCGGTACGTCCGGTCCACGGTCGCCGCGCCGACGGTGACGACCTCGGGGGCGACCGGGACGGACCCATCGGCCGACGCTCCGTCGTCCGAGGCGTCCGCGGCGTCGCGACCGTCCATCTCACTCCTCGACCAGCGGGAACTGCGCGAGGCGGGCGGCCGCCATGCCGGTCAGACCCCGTGCCGTCACCGAGTCCGTCGACCGCTCGCGGTGGCCGACGACCATCCCGTCGAAGTCGGCGACGGGAACGAACCGTACCTCGGTACCGTCGGGACCGACCTCGACCAGACAGTACCCCTGCGGGAACGAGCACGTCGTCGGCATCATCAGCTCGCGGACGGACCCCTCAAGGGCGGCCGAGGGCATGTGGAGGTGCCCGGTGAGCAACAGCGGGGCGTCGTGGCGTTCGAGCGTCTCGACGAACGGCTCCGGGTCGTCCATCTCCGGGGGGACGAACATGTCCGGCTCGGCCAGCTCGCGGTGCTCGTGCACCTGTTCGGACATGGCGGGGAGGTTGTGGTGTGCGAGCACGAGCGGCGTGTCGGCGTCCGCGAGCAGCTCGTCCAGCTCGTCGAGCTGATCGCCGGGAACGGTTCCGGCGTGCGAGTCGTAGAGCCACTCCTCGGTTCCCGCCGTGTTGACTCCGATCACGTCGATCCCACCGACGGCGACGTGAAACGGAAAACCCTGGCCGTCAGGCGTGTACCGCGCCTCGAACTCGGCCATCGGGAGGTTCTCGTGGTCGTACCCCTCCTTGGGCACGTCGTGGTTGCCCGGGATCGAGTAGAACGGGGCGTCGAGGTCCGCCGCGATCTCGTCGAACCGGTCGAAGTTCCACGGCTCGCCGTCCTTCGTGATGTCGCCCGCACACAGCGTCGCGTCCACGTCGCGACCGGCGATGTCGGCGACCGCGTTGGCGACGTGCTCCTCGGTGCGATCGAACAGTTTCGACGTGCCGGCCTCCTCCGTCGAGAGGTGTGGATCGGCGATGACGGCGACGCACGTCCGTTCGTCGGCGACCGGGCGATCGAGCGTTGCCATCAGCGTTCCCTCGGGGGAGCCGGATCTGTCGACCGGTATGACCATGGCAGTGCCGTGGGACACGCGTCTCAAAACGCTCCCGGTCCCGGCCGTTCGCGGGACGACCGACCCACCGGACCGCCGTCCGAACGAATGTCACGGACGATTCTCGCAAATACAGACATGTGGGATAGAGAGCGATCTGGACGCCTATATATCCGCATAGGACTGTAGATGGCAAGTTACATTATGCCCGAACTAACGGATACACGTGATGTCCGAGGACACCACTCGGCGGCGCTTTCTCACCGCGGCAGGCTCGGGCGTGGCGGCGGCGCTCGCGGGCTGCTCCGGGAACCAACCGGACGAACAGTCGACGGAAGCCGACACCGACACGCCGGCGTCGACGGACACGGCGACGGCGACGCCGGAGTCCGAACAGACGTACACCGGCGGGACGCTCCAGTTGGCCTCCAACGGTCCGGTCCAGACGCTCGACCCGATAAACGCCAAGGGGTCGGGCGCGGGCTACAACCAGTACAACGGCACGCTCATGACGTTCGAGAACGGCGACCTCCCGCCGGTCGCCGGGCTCGCGACGGACTACGAGGTCTCCGACGACGGCCTCACGTACACGTTCCAGCTCCGAGAGGACGTACAGTTCCACAACGGCGACGAGCTGACGGCACAGGACTTCGTCTACTCGTGGGAGCGGCTCGCGGGCGCCGAGGAGACCCGGAACGCCGACGACATCGTCGGCGACACGTTCGCCATCGACCACGAGAAGCAGGACGACCTGGACGGTGTCTCGGCGTACATCCCCGGAACGCTTGCCGTCGAGGCGGTGGACGACTACACCTTCGAGTTCACGATGGCGACCCCGTTCACGGGGACGATGTCGCAGATCGCCAGCGGCACGTTCGCCCCGATCCCGGAGGGTGTGGTCGCGTACCCGAAGGACTACGAGGACCACGAGGGCGTCGACGACCTCATGTGGGAGGGCGAGTACGAGTACAACGAGTACTTCTCCACGTCGGGCGACGGCCCGTTCTTCGCGGGCACGGGGCCGTTCCAGATCGACTCCTGGAGCAAGGGCGACCAGATCCGCCTGTCGGCGTTCGAGGACTACTACGGCGAGGGTCCCTACATCGACGAGATCGTGTACACGGTGATCGGGAACCAGCAGACGCGCTTCTCCCGGTTCAAGAACGGTAACCTCGACGTTCTCCTCAACGGGATGCCGACGGCGGCGTTCAACTCGGACCGCCGGTCGATCGACCGCAACCGCGGCACCTACCGGACCGGCACCTACGACCTCGACAACGGGAACACCGTCAACTACGGCGAGGCGCCCGCGCTCGACACGGACTACCTCGTGTTCAACTGCGCGCGAACCCCGAAACCGGTTCGGCAGGCGATCGCCTACCTGATCAACCAGGAGCGCATCTCCCAGGACGTGTACAAGGGGCTCCAGCCCGCGGCGTACCACCTCACGCCGCCGGGCGCGTTCATGGCCCGGGAGGGCGAGAACCCCGGCGAGAACTACAACAAACACTACCAGGACGGGCACCGCAATCGGATGGATCAGTTCTCGGACGGCTACCCCTACGGCGTCGGCGAGGCCCGCATCGGCGAGGCCCAGCGCGTCATGGAGGAGGCCGGCTACGGTGAGGACAACCGTGCCGAAGTCGAGTTCACGGTGTTCTCCGGCGACGGCGCCTGGGACTCGATCGCGCAGACGCTGCGCGACAAGGCGACGGCCGCCTACATCGACATCAACATCGTCAAGGCCGACTTCGGGACGATCATCGGACAGGCCCTCGACGGGGCGATGGACATGTTCTCGCTGGGCGACGGGATGGAGTGGCCGGAGTCGGACAACTTCCTCCGGTTCATCCCGCCGTATGACAGCCCCAGCGGGATGTTCACCCGGTGGACGTACCAAGTCGTCTGTTCGGACGTGGACTTCGACGGCGACGGCGTCGACGCCGTCCGCTCGAACGTGTACGAACAGCTCGACCGCGACTTCCCCGAGGACCACGTGAAGGTCGACATCGAGAACAACCGGGTTCGCGTCGCCATCGAGAACGTCACTCCCGACGAGTTGGAGTCGGCGATCAACGACGCCGGCTACAACTACGGCGAGGCCGAGTCCACGCAGGCGGAGTTCGACCCGCTGATGCCGGAGTCTGACCGGGAGTGGGACACGTATCTCGAGAACCGCGGACCGGGCGAGGAGGCAGTCCGTGCACGCGACGAGGTCTACTACTTCCAGGAGGAGGTCAACTGGGCCGCCGTCCAGGAGCTCCCGCTCGTTCACTCCGTCTCCCAGCGGCTCTGGCAGGACCGGGTGAACGTCCGCATGGCCGGGACCATGGAGAATCAGACCTTCAACACCCTCACGCTCGAGGACCAAGACGGCAACTGACACGACCGAGCGCCGGCCTCCTCGATTCAACAGTATTTTTGTAGTGCGATCGAAGTGACCAACGAGACCCTCTGACCTCCGAAACACATGAACCGGCTGAAATACATCGTCAAGCGCGTTCTCATGTCCGTCCCGGTCCTGTGGTTGGGAACCAGCATGACCTGGTTCATCATCTACCAGGGCCCCGTGGATCCCGCCGCCAACCTCCTGAGCGGAAACGAACGACTCACGGAGGCGAAGTACGAGGCGGCCCGGACCGAACTCGGCCTCGACCAGCCCCCCTTACAGCACTACGTCGACTGGATGTGGAGCCTGTTCACGCTCGATCTCGGGCAGACGTGGCTGGTGTACACCGGCTCCAACGTCGGCGCGCTGGTGCTCGACTTCCTGCCGCGGACCGTCTGGCTCGGCTTCTGGTCGGTGCTCATCGCGATCTGTATCGGCGTGCCGCTGGGCTTCTACGCCGGGATCCGCTCGAACTCCGTCGCCGACTACGTCGCCTCCGTCTCGGGGATCGTCTGGCGCGCGATGCCGAACTTCTGGCTCGCGGTGATCCTCCTCGCGCTGCTGGTCGGTTCGGAGTCGCTGTTCGGCTTCGACTGGGACACGTTCCTGATCACCCTCCCGTCCGGCGTGACCGGGAACCCCGGACTCTCCTACATGGCCGGCGACCCGCTCGCTCTCTTCACACAGCCGCGAGAGACGCTCGCGGCGATCAAGAAGATCCTGCCGGCCGCGCTCGTGTTGGGCTCGGCGTCGATGGGCAACGAGATGCGTATCGGGCGGACCGCGGTTCTCGAGACGAAGAACGAACAGTACGTCGACTTCGCTCGTGCACGCGGCGTTCCCGGGCGGGCGATCGTCTGGAAGCACGTGTTCAGGAACGCGCTCGTCCCGCTGGTTCCGGTGATCACCACGGAGGCGTTCCTCCTCATCGGCGGCAGCGTCCTCGTCGAGTCCGTGTTCGGGATCAACGGCATGGGGAAGCTGTTCTTCGACGCCGCGATACAGGGCGACCTCCCGCTGGTCGGGTCGCTGATGTTCGTGTTCATCGTGCTCATGCTCACCATCAACATCGCACAGGACATCCTCTACACCCTGATCGACCCCCGCGTGGGCTACGACGGGACCTGATCTCACATGGCGACACCAACCAGAACCCTCACCGACGGCGAGGCCGCACCGCTTCGAGATCGAATCATGGCGAACCCCCGCCCTGCGGCGACCTGGCTGGCCGTGACCGCCGTGTTGTTCGCGCTACAGGCCGGCGCCCTCGTCGAGTTCATGGCGGCGCTGCTCGCCGACGCCGCGGCCGCGCTGCCGGGGGTCGCCGTCCCCGCGGCCGTGCTCGCGCTCGAACGGGCGGCGGACGCCGTCCCGACGCTTCTCTCTCGCGAGACGATCCCGAACCAAGGGTACTACAACGGGAGCGGCTACGTCGGGACGTTCCTCGGGCTGTCGCCGGATCTGGCGTGGCTCCTCCGGGCGACGCTCATCTACGCGTACTCGTTCGTGACGCTGGGCTGGCTGTGGGTCGGCTACGAGCGGTATCGAACCCACTACCGGATCGCCGATTGGACGCCCCGTGACGACGTGATCGACCGGTTCCGTGAACACAAGTGGGGACTGTTCGGCGTCGCCGTCGTCGCGATGTTCTTCGTGATGGTCCTGTTCGCGCCGGCGCTCAGTCCCACGACGACGGCGGCGAACCTCGAGGACCCCTACGGAAACGAGCTCACCTACTGGACCGGCGACGGGACCCAGACCGTCACCGTCGGACAGGCGAACCTGGGATCGCAGTCGCAGGGGACGCCACAGGAGAACGTCGGTCCGATGCAGTACGACGACTACGGCCGGATCCATCCGTTCGGGACGCTTCCGAGCGGCAAGGACCTGTTCACCTTCATCGCCCACGGATCGCGGATCTCGTTGATCATCGGGCTGGTCTCCGTGGGCCTCTCGGTGTCGATCGCCGTCGTGCTCGCGTTGGTGACGGCATACTACAAGGGGAAGATCGACCTCGGCGCGGTGCTCGTCTCCGACGCCGTGATGGGGATGCCGCAGTTGCTCCTGCTCATCATGCTCTCGGTGATCCTCTCGGGGACGTGGATCGGCAAGATATACTCGGGGGCGTTCGTGCTCGCGTTGATCTTTGCGGGCACCGGCTGGCCGGCGATGTGGCGGTCGTTCCGCGGCCCGGCGCTGCAGGTGTCCAACCGCGAGTGGGTCGACGCCGCGAAGTCGTTCGGACAGACCCCCACGGCGATCATGCGAAAACACATGCTTCCGTACATCACCGGCTACGTGCTCGTGTACGGTTCGATGACGCTCGGCGGCGCGATCATCGCCATCGCCGGGCTCTCGTTCCTGGGGCTCGGCGTCAACCCGCCCACACCCGAGTGGGGACGGGCCGTCAACGCCGGGCAGGACTACGTGACGACCGCGTCCTGGCACATCTCGCTCATCCCGGGGATCCTGATCACGCTCGTCGTGACCGGGTTCAACGCCCTCGGCGACGGCGTTCGCGACGCCATCGATCCGGAGTCCGACGCGGAGGACCAGGGCGGCGCCAGCGGTCGCGGGGGTGGTGCCTGATGGCCGCCGACGGCGCCGACCCGCACGCGGAACGGCCGGTCGACGAGGCCGCCCGCGCGGACGGCGGCGGCGACGCGCTCCTCGAGGTCGAGGGGCTGACGACCGTCTTCCACACCGACAAGGAGACGATCCGGGCGGTCGACGACGTCTCCTTCTCCGTCGAGGAGGGGGAGACCCTCGGGATCGTCGGCGAGTCCGGCTCCGGGAAGTCGGTCACGGCACGCTCGATCCTCGGGCTGATCGACTCCCCCGGCGTCATCGAGTCCGGTTCGATCCGGTTCCGCGGCGACGAGCTGACCGGCGACAACTGGGACACCCACCGCGGCGACATCTCGATCGTGTTCCAGGACCCGAGCAACTCGCTCAACCCGGTGTACACCGTCGGCAACCAGATCCGCGAGACCCTGCGGATCCACCAGGGGATCCGGGGGCAGGAGGCGCGCGAGGAGGCCGTCCGGCTGCTCGAATCGGTCGGGATCCCCGACGCGCGCCGGCGGGTCACCGAGTACCCGCACCAGTTCTCCGGGGGGATGCGCCAGCGTGCGGTCATCGCCGTCGCGCTGGCGTGCGATCCGGACCTGCTCGTGTGCGACGAGCCGACGACCGCGCTCGACGTGACGATCCAGGCGCAGATACTGGAGCTGCTCGACGACCTGCAGGACGAGGAGGACCTCGCGATCGTGTTCATCACCCACGACATGGGCGTCATCGAGGAGACCGCGGATCGAGTGAACGTCATGTACGCCGGCGAGATGGTGGAGTCCGCGCCGGTCGGGGAGCTGTTCGACCGACCGCAGCACCCGTACACGCGGGGGCTGCTCGCGTCGATCCCCGGCCGGACGGTCTCCGGCGATCGCCTCCCGACGATCGGCGGCGAGGTCCCCACGCCGACGGCGGAGGCGACCGACTGTCGGTTCGCCGACCGGTGCCCGGAGGCGTTCGACGCCTGCGAGCGCGTCCATCCGGAGCCGATCCGGGTCGGCCCCGATCACACCGCCGCGTGTCTGCTCCACGAGGAGGGGTACGAACACGACCTCGACGCCGGCGATCTCCGGGGGGAAGGAACCACCGACGGCGACGCCGACGCAGTCGCCGACGGAGGTGATCGCGCGTGAGCCGCAACGACGCGGCGACGGAGTCGGGGACGGCGAACGAGTCGGAGGCGAGTCGACCCAGCCGAGCGGCCGCCGACTCCGACGACTCCACCGTCACCGCCGACGACCCGCTCGTCGAGGTCCGTGACCTGAAGAAGTATTACGACGACGACGGGTTCCTCGGCGACGACCCGGTCAAGGCGGTCGACGGGGTCTCCTTGGACATCCGCCGCGGCGAGACGCTGGGGCTCGTCGGCGAGTCCGGCTGTGGGAAGACGACGCTCGGGCGGACCATCCTCGGGCTCGAGGACGCCACCGGCGGCGAAGTCGTCTCTGACGGGCGCAACGTGGCGCGCCTCTCGGGGAAGCAGCTCCGCGAGTGGCAGCGTGACGCCCAGATGGTGTTTCAGGACCCGGAGGCGAGCCTCAACGACCGCATGACGGTCGGCGAGATCGTCCGGGAGCCGCTGGACGCCCACGACTGGGAGACCGCCTCCGAACGCAGACGACGCGTCTTCGAGCTGCTCGATCTCGTCGGGCTCAACGAGGAGCACTACTACCGCTACCCCCACCAGTTCTCCGGCGGGCAGCGTCAGCGCGTCGGCATCGCCCGCGCGCTCGCGCTCGAACCCGAGTTCATCGTGCTCGACGAGCCGGTGTCGGCGCTCGACGTGAGCGTGCAGGCGCGGGTGATCAACCTGCTTGAGGACCTGCAGGAGGAGCTCGGCCTCACCTACCTGTTCATCGCGCACGACCTCAGCGTCGTCCGGCACATCGCCGACCGGGTCGCCGTAATGTACCTCGGCGACATCGTCGAGCTGGGCGACACCGAGACGGTGTACAGCGACCCGGCGCACCCGTACACGCTGTCGCTGCTGTCCGCGATCCCGGGGAGCCACACCGGCACCGACCGGGACCGAGTCACGCTTCGCGGAACGCCCCCGTCGCCGCGGGACCCCCCGCAGGGGTGCCGCTTCGCCACCCGCTGTCCGGCGAAGGTCCGCCCCGCGGAGTTCGACGACCTCTCGGGGACCGCCTGGGAGCGTATCGACGCGCTCCACACGGTGTTGCGCGAGCGCGCCCACACCGAGACCGGGCTCACGGAACGGCTGAAGCGTCGACTGGGACTCGCCGCCGACGCGAGCGACATCGACGAGGTCGTGGCGGACCTGTTCGAGCGAGACTCGGACGTCGCCGCCGCCGACGGTTCGGCGCGAAGCGATCTCCTCACCGAGTCGGCCCGCAGCGCGGTCGAGGACGCCGTCCAGTTCGCCCGTCGGGGCGAGGACGAGGAGGCGACCGCGGTGCTCCGCGAGGCGTTCGGTTCGGTGTGCAACCGCGAACGGCCGGAGCGACACGCCGTCGGCGACGACGGCCGCGTGAGCGCGTGCGTCCGCCACACCGACGAGTACGAGGACCCCCGCTCCGTCGTCGACCGCCGGTTCGGCGACGACTGACGGCCCACCACCTCGACGGGCGACTTCGATGCGTGGCCTCCGTTCTCGATAGGTGACTGTGAAACGGGGAGCAGTACACCGGTCTCCCGTTCCCCCCGTTCGGAACGGATCGCGGACCACGACACGGGAAGCGCGGGTCAGTAGGACGATCGCCACGGGCGGAGGACGCCGCCATCCGTCGAAGGAGGCTCTCACACGATGCGGTCGATCCACCGAACCTGTGAACCGCGTGGAGGCCTAGAAGGCAGGCAGATCTCTTCTGAATCGGTCTGACGACGACGTGGTGAAAAACGAGTGCTGCCCAGACTGACACAGATCACGCTTGACGTTACTCAACACTTCATTCCACATCTCCCAGAGCAGTGACTGACTTGGTGGCTTCGCTGTGAAGCCCCCGAGACCGTCGCCTCCAGTTCTGGAAGTTTCTTTCTGTGAATGGAATTCTCGATCGTGTCGACGGTGATCTCGAACTATCAGCCGAACTGCAGGGCACTGTTCAAGATACAACAGCAACGGTTCGATCCCGCCCGCTGGCGACTGCATCCCAGAAGTTTGGCGTTGAAGGGGGTACGCTGCAACAGGCACAAGATGGGGTTGTCTTGACTCATAATGACGAGGAAGTTGCGAGGTGGCTATCTGAGACAGCGATGATCGCTGACCTCGCGGTTGATATCGTATTGGCAACGGAGCTCGACGAGTGGTCCTCGCTCACGCCAGAACAACGCGGACGACTCATCTCAGCTATGCGAGTGTTCATTAACTGGTGCCCGGGGTGTGACGCGGATATGACGTTCACAACGGCCACGTTGGATACGTGTTGCTCTACGGTTGAGACGAGTGAGTACGTTTGTGAATCATGCGGGGAGCCACTGTTGAGATCTCGAGACTGACGGTCTTCGACAGATATGTTTTCAGTAAGAAGAATAAAGGAATATGTCCTCAGATCGCCGAAAGCTGATTTCGATGTACGTGGCCCTCGTCGGGGGGTGTATTCTACTCCTCGCTATTTCGAATGCGCTGGGCCTAACCAACGTCCGAGTAAGTTTGAGTGCTGGAATGGCGTTGATAGGAGTCACCACCCTACTGTACGTTGGAATGTACGCGACGTTCCGACTGGCCAACGATCACACTCCCTGAATGCTGGGTGAAATGCTGGACACGCATAGGGATCTCTGATGAGTCTGTGAAGAAACGCCGCCTAGACCCCTCCGTTAATATATAACCAACCGGATCTGTTGAAACCTTCTTCCCGTCTTGTGATTTGCTGAGATTTCGGTTTGTAGTGGGTTCGGAGAATTCGATAGCGAAGACAGCTCTACGCAATATCGATGCTGAAAGACTTCAACAGAGACAACGTTCTCTGTCGAACGCAGTTTTCTGGCGGCTCCCTGTCGATCTGGTGGATAAGAACCAGTAGCTAACGGTGGGCCTCGAGAACTGGCCGAGCTCGTATGAATCCGATTGCATCCGCAGCGCACAGGGTCATCCTCTCGATCGAGGGGTGGTTCGTAGAAATCCAAATGCGAAAGCTGTGGTCTTCAGGGAGGCCGCTTTGATATCGCGATATGCGATTTATACGATGCGTCGAGGCCGCGGGGAGCGCACTCGAGTCGGAACGGGAATCGAACGTGATAGTTTGAGATATGGGTTTTTGATTATCCGACCGCTGGATAGCGTATGTCGCCTCAACACGCCGACGAGCTGGCCTCCGAGAGCGACATCGAGGAGGACATCGACGTCGACATCGACGAGGAGATCCGAGAGGGAGTGGACCGGGATGACGGGTACGACGTGGACGCCGCGAGCGACATCCAGACGTCGATCGGGGAACTGCAGGGGTCGTCCGTGGAGATCGCCCGACAGGTGGACGAGATCCGCGATCAGGTCGCCCAGCAGCACGAGGCCATGCAGCAGGTCGGCGACGAGGTCGGCAGCCTCAGCGCCGCCGTCGAGCAGATCGCCGCCTCCTCCGAACAGGTCGCCGGGGCGAGTTCCGACGCCCGCGAGCTCGCGTCGTCGGGTGCGGAGTCGGCCGGGGACATCGCCGACGCGATGACGGCGATCAGCACCGCGGCGGACAGCGTGACGGAGGACGTGAAGGCCATTCAGGAGAGCGTCAAGCAGATAGACGAGGTGATCGAGGTGATCAACGGGATCACCGAGCAGACGAACATGCTGGCGCTCAACGCCTCCATCGAGGCCGCACGCGTCGACGACGGCGGGGACGGGTTCGGCGTGGTCGCCGACGAGATCAAGTCGCTGGCCGAGGACTCACAGGAGCGGGCCGCGAGCATCGAGTCGATGATCGCCGAGATCCACGCGAAGACGGAGACCGCCGTCGAGAGCCTGGAGGAGAACAACGAACGGATCGAGCGGGGAGTCACAGCCGTCGAAGAGGCCACGGAGACCTTCGAGGAGATCGACGAGGTGGTCGAGGAAGTCGATCAGGGGATCGACGAGGTCGCCCGCGCGACCGACGAGCAGGCCGCAGGCACCGAGGAGGTGACCACGATGGTCGAGGAGGTCGTCGAGTCGACCGAGGAGACGGCGGCCGGAACCGCCGAGATCGTCGAGGCGGTCGACGAACAGACGGACGAGCTCGACGAGATCGACGACGACATCGATCGGCTCGTCGAGGAACACGTCATCACGGACTGATCCGCCCGTCGGAGAGCGAGATAAAGACAGAATATTGCATCAACTTCTGGGGGTGGATGAGTCGACCGCAAATGCATATATTCGCCGCCATATCTCTTCGGAAGCGGTTTTCACGCTTTGATGAAATATACAGAATTAGGGCATTAGGACGCGAGGTTGCATCAGATTCATGTGGGTCGCCGCGAAGACGGGGGCATGAGCGAGGCGGACGCCGAAACCGAACGAGTCGCCGTGACCGCGAGGGTGCCGACCTACCAGAAGGAGGCGTGGGTGGCGGACGCCGAACGATTGGACATGTCCCAGTCCGAGTTCCTCCGGACGATGGTGCAGGCCGGCCGCCGCGACCTCGGGATCGCCGAGGAGTTCGGGTCGCCCGACGGAGTCGAATCGCGACCGAGCGAAGACGGCGAGGATCCGGCAACAGATTCCGGTAGCGCGGAGGGTGGTTCTGCCCCCTCGAACCCTGGGGGTAGTGGCCTCGAAGACGACCTCCTCGGCGCCCTCGCGAACGGCGACGTCATGTCGTTCGACGAACTCGTCGAGGCGGTCGCCGGCGACATCGAGGCGCGCGTCGACGAGACGATGGGCGAACTCCAGTCGGCGGGCCGCGTTCGGTACAGCGGTCGCGACGGCGGATACGTGTTGGTGGAGTCATGAGCGCGGCGGACGGAACCGGGGACGAGGGCACTGTCGGCGACGACCCCGTCGGATACTTCCTCGAGGACATGGAGCTCCACGGGAAGAGCCCGCGGACGCGGGCGGAGTACGGCCGCGTGCTCCGGCGGTTCGAGACGTTCCTCGCGGACGAGGGTCGGGGACCGGCGGGCGGCTCGAACGAGCCGGCTGCCGCCTCCCATCGCGACTGCATGGCGTTCGTCCACGAACTGCGCCGCGATCCGGACCTCGCGGAGTCGACGACGGCGACGTACGCGGCGTACCTGCATCGATTCTTCGCGTACATGACGCAGGTGGGCGCGTTCGACGCGAACCCGATGGCGCTGGTGATGGAGGAGCTCGACGAGCGGATCGACACCGACCCCACGCGCAGAGAGATCTCCGTGCCGCGGATGCGGCGCTTCGTCGGCGGCATCGCTCACCCGCTGGAGCGGGCGCTGGTCGTCACGCTGCTGAAGACGGGGATGCGCGTCGGCGAGCTGTGCAACCTCGACCTCCGGGATCTGACCCTCTCACGGGGGCTCGCGGGCTACGACGTGGGGACGCGGGCCCAGTTGGACGGCCGGCCGGACTCGCTGTTCGTCGCCAGCGAGCCGTCGGTCGGCGAGTCGTACAACGGCGAGGAGCGGACCGCATCGAACAAGCGCAAGCGCGACACGGTGATCCCGGTCGACGACGAGCTCTCGGAGACCCTCGTCCGGTGGCTCGCGATCCGGCCCGACGCCGTCTCGCCGGCCGAGCCGCTGTTCGTGGGCACCGGGAGCGGCTGGGGCGAACGCCTCACGCCCGAACAGGTCGGTCGCGTCGTCAGGGAGCACGCCGCGGACGCCGGGTGGTACGAGCGCGGCGCCGGGGCGACCGAGAACGTCACGCCCCACTACTTCCGGCACTTCTTCACCACCCACCTGCGGGACCGGACCGGGGACCGCGGCGTCGTGAAGTACCTCCGCGGCGACGTCGGCGACGACATCATCGACACGTACACGCACAACTGGGGGCACAACGTCCGCGAGACCTACGAGCGGCACGTCTACTCGCTGCTTCGGTGAACTGACGGACCATCGGCCCGTCCGCGACCGCCGGGGTTTGGGGGTGGGAGTATTCCGAGGCGTGAATGGAACGAGGCAATTGTTGGATATCCGAGTATACCTGCCGGTTGAGACGGGCACGAGAGCAACACGTATATCTTATATCGCTATATGAAAGTTATCTCCGTTCGATCCGTGAGCGCCCGGGAATCTATCGATGCGGACCGGCACGGGGAACGGCCGAGTCGGCGGCGCTGGAAGGCGTCGGACGATGATCCGGGACGAGTCCTCACTCCAACGCGGCGTCGGCGACGGCGGCCACGAGGGAGGCGAAGAACGTCGCGACGAGCACCGCCTTCACGACCTCGACGGTCGAGCGGGGCTCCTCGAGGGGGAGCGCGTACAGCCACACGAGCACGAGCGAGACGCCGACGGCGACCCCGACGGTGGAACAGAACCGGAGCGGAAGCCCCGCGACCGACCGCTCGTTCGTCGGGTCCCGCCGCTCGATGGCGGTGTACAGCGCGACGTAGGTGAGCCCCAGCGCGAGCGTGACGCCGACGACGGCGTGCGCGAGACTCATTCCCGCTGCGACGATCCAGATGTCGCCGGGGATCAGCAGGCCGCCCGCGAGGATGAGCGCCCCGACGGCCTGCTGAGCGATGTCGGCGAGGTCGAACCTGACGCGGCGGCCCCGAGCCATATCGAGCCATCGGCGGGGCCCGGGAAGTAGGCAGGGGTCGAGTGTTGGGGAGCCAACCGTGGACCCGCCGAACCGTGCCGACGCCGGCTACGCGCCGAGGTCGCCGCCGCGGTCCGTGTCGACCGGGTCGATCAGCGACGGCTCGTCGTTCGCGGGGGAGTTCACCCGCGAGGAGACGGGGTAGTACACCATGTCGTCGCCGGAGTACGGTTCGAGCAGGTCCGCCTTCCCGAGATCGCCGGCGAGCCAGTCGCCCTCCCGCTCGCGGGGGAGCACGACCGCCATTCGGTGATGCAGGTCGGCCACCCGCTCGTTCGGTTCCGTCGTGAGCACGGCGAACGCCTCGACGCGCTCGTCGGACGGGTCGCCGTCGTCGCTTCCGCCGCCCCACTCGCCGAGTCCGGCCTGTCGCCC
Organism: Halobaculum saliterrae; assembly: GCF_009831625.1. Taxonomy (GTDB): domain Archaea; phylum Halobacteriota; class Halobacteria; order Halobacteriales; family Haloferacaceae; genus Halobaculum; species Halobaculum saliterrae. Next base: position 281,293 of record NZ_WUUS01000003.1, read on the forward strand.
CGGCGTCGGCGGTTCCCACGTCGCGTGGATGCCGGCCATGGCGAACGCGCGCTCGTCCTCGAGGGCGACCCGGTACGGGCGCTTTCCCCCCTCGCGGTCGCTCCACTCGTAGAAGCCGTCCGCGGGGACGAGACAGCGGCGCGACTCGAACGACGCCGCGAACGCGCGCTTCTCGTCGACGGTCTCGGCTCGGGCGTTGATCAGGTCTCGGGCCTCGTCGGCTCCCGCCGGGGTGTATCCCCACGTCATCCTGCGGAACTCGTCAGGGGCGTCGCCGGCCACGACGGGGAGGTCCTGCCCCGGCGCGCAGTTGTACCGCGGCTCCCAGTCGTCGGGGACCGCGGCGTCGAACCGCTCGGCGAGGTCGGCGGCGGAGAGGGTGAGCGAGTAGCGACCGCACATACCGGATCCGAATACCGCGGACGGAATAACCGTACCGTGTGGGTCCACGCAGGGTGTGCGTCCACCCGTGTCGCGTTGCCCGTCGTCGGCGACGGGGAGACCCGAGCGGGACGCAACAGAACCCTTTAGCCTCGGTGCGACCCCACATCGACCGACACGGCGGCTGCGGGGGCAGGGCGATATCTCACCCCGAGCCCGCGGTCGCGGACACACCATGCGCATCAGAAACAGCTTCATTCCGGTCGAGGGCGTCGGCGCGACGACCGAGCGCCGAATGTGGGAGAACGGGGTCCGCGAGTGGGGAGAGTTTCGGCAGGACCGCGCGCCGGGCGTCGGCGCGACGACGGCCTCGCGCATCGAGTCGTTCATCGACGAGGCGACCGAGCGCCTCGACGACCGGGACGCCCCCTTCTTCGATCGGGCGTTCCCGTCAGAGGAGCGGTGGCGGCTGTACGAGGACTTCCGCGACGGCGCGTGCTTCTTCGACATCGAGACGACCGGCCTCTCGCATGACCGCGACCGCGTCACCACCGTCTCCTTTCACCGGGACGGCGAGACGACGACGCTCGTACAGGGACGCGACCTCTCGGCGGAGTCCCTGCGCGAACAGTTCCGCGAGGCCGACCTCCTGGTGACGTTCAACGGAACGAGCTTCGACGTGCCGTTCCTCGAGACCTCCTTCGACATGGAGATCGACACGCCGCATCTGGATCTCATGTACCCGTGTCGGACGCTCGGGCTGACGGGAGGACTGAAGCCGATCGAGCAGGAGTTGGGTATCGCCCGCGACGGGCCGGACATCACCGGCCGCGACGCGGTTCGACTGTGGCATGAGTACGAGCGCGGCGACGAGGAGTCGCTGGACAGGCTGGTCTCGTACAACCGGGACGACACGGTGAACCTACGGACGCTCGCCGACGAGGTCGCGGGACGGCTCCACCGGGAGACGGTTCCCGACGACGACCCGATCGGAACGACGCTCGGCGGGCGGTAGCCGGGCGCGCTCGCGCCGGGTCCCGTGTCGCCTCAGACGATGTCACCGATACGACGCGGCTCGCCGGACAGCGACGGCGACTCCTCGACGATCTGCAGCACCTCGTGGTCGGTCACGTCCATGTACGACTTGCGTGTCGCCTCCTCGATGAGGTCCTTCTCCAGTCGGAACTCGGTTCCCTCGTAGACGACGTCGACGCCGGTCTCGTCGAACGAAAGCGCGGTCATGGCCGACCGTAGCCGTCCGGCCTATTTAAACGAACGGCACCGGCCGGGAGCGTCCTCGGGGTCGGCCGCGTCTCCGCGTTCGTGCGCCGCGAGGTCGGCGACGGGGGTGACGGCGGTGAGTGCAGTGACGGCGGTGACGGGAGCGACTGCGGCGATCGTGACGGCCCCGAGGCTCGTCGGACCGAAAGCGCCTTTCGGTGCCCCGGCCGATCCGGAGGCATGATCTCCATCGCGCTCGCGGGCAAGCCCAACGCGGGCAAGTCCACCCTCTACACGGCCGCGACGATGGCCGACGTGGACGTCGGAAACTACCCGTTCACGACGATCGACCCGAACCGGGGCGTCACCCACGTCCGCACCGACTGCCCGTGTGTCGACCGCGAGGAACGCTGCGGCGACGAGGACTGCCACGACGGCACGCGCTACGTCCCCGTCGAGCTGCTCGACGTGGCGGGGCTCGTGCCGGGCGCTCACGAGGGGAAGGGGCTCGGCAACCAGTTCCTCGACGCCCTGACCGACGCGGACGTGATCCTGCAGGTCGTCGACGCCGCGGGCGCGACGAACGCCGAAGGGGAGCCCGTCGAGGTCGGGGAGTACGACCCCGTCGAGGAGGTCGACTTCGTCGAGGCGGAGATGGACGCGTGGCTCGCGGGCATCCTCGACCGCAACTGGGAGTCCGTCGAGCGCAAGTCCCGATCGCCCGACTTCGACATCGAGGAGGCGCTCACCGACCTGCTGACGGGGTTCGGCGCGACAGAGCACGACGTGACGATCGTGCTCCGGGGGCTGGAGTACCCCGACGACCCGATCCAGTGGAGCGACGAGGACCGCGAGGTGCTGGCGGCCGAGATCCGCGCCCGGACGAAGCCGATCGTCCTCGTGGCGAACAAGGCCGACATCGCGCCGCCGGAGAACGTCGAGCGCCTGCGCGAGACCGACAAGCCGGTGATCCCCGCGACCGCCGACGGCGAGCTCGCGCTCCGGCGGGCGGCCGAGGCCGGCGCGATCGAGTACGACCCCGGCGACGGGGACTTCGAGGTCGTCGGCGACCTCAGCGACCAGCAGGAGCAGGGACTCGAACGGATCCGCGAGGTGATGGAGGAGTTCGGCGGGACCGGGGTTCAGGCGGCACTGAACGAGGCGGTGTACGGCCTGCTCGATCTGATCACCGCCTTCCCCGTCCAGAACGAGACGCACTGGACCGACGCGAAGGGGAACGTCCTCCCCGACGCGTTCCTGCTCCCGAGCGGCAGCGGCCCCCGAGACCTCGCGTACGCAGTCCACACCGACATCGGCGACGGGTACCTCCACGCCGTCGACGCCCGCGCCGACCGCCGGATCGGCGAGGACACGGAGCTGGAGGAGGGCGACGTGATCAAGATCGTCTCGACAGCGTCGTGACCGCCGTCGTCCCCGTCACGGACGCACAGCCGAGCCAGTTGTTCGTGAGCGCCGCAAAGCTCCGTGACGTGCTCGGGTGGTTCCCCGTGGACGCGCCGGAGGCGCCCGGTCGTGACGATCCGCTCCCCGTGTTCGGGCCCGAGGACGTGCCGTTCGAGGTCCGTGGAGAGGTACTGCTCGCGGACGGCCACACCCGTGCGGTAGCGGCGGTGCTCACGGGCGCGGACGCCCTTCACGTCGAGCGGGTCCCCGCCGCCGATCGCCGGGAGTTCTCGCTCGACGTCTACGAGACCTGCGTGGACTGGTGCGTCGATGCGGGGGTCACCGATCCCCGGGACCTCGTCGGGCGGGTCGTGAGCGCCGAGACCCACGAACGCGAGTGGGTCGAACGGTGCCGAGCGATCGAGTGAGCCGCGTCAGGGTTCGGCGTTCAACGCCTCCGCGAGCCGATCGACCTCCGACTCGGAGTTGAACGCGTGCACGGACGCCCGAACCGCCTCGGGATCGGGGACGTCGCGGATCACGATCCCCTCGTCGTGGAGGCGATCGACGGTCGCCTCGGGGTCGACCACGTCGAACGTCACGAGCCCTGATTCGGGGTCGGCGGGCGACAGCAGTCGATCGCCGTCGAGGCCGTCCGTCAGCCGGTCCGCGAGATCGAGCACGCGCTCGTGGACGGCGTCCAGGCCGACGGACTCCATCGTCCCGATCGCCTCCCGAAGGCCGACGTGCGGCGCCAGCGACGCGGTGCCGCGCTCGAAGCGCGCGCCGCCCGGGTTCAGATCGTACGCGTCGGCGCCGGGGTCGTCGACGCTCCGGTAGCTCACCTGCGCCGGGTGGAGGTCGTCCTCGGCGGCCGGATCGACGTACAACAGTCCCGCTCCCCACGGCCCGAGACACCACTTGTGCCCCGAGCAGGCGACCGCGTCGGCGCCCCACTCGGGCACCGAAATCGGACGCTGTCCCGGCGACTGCACCGCGTCGACGAGGGAGAACGCCCCCGCGTCGGCGGCGATCTCACACAGCTCCCGGACCGGGAGCCGGGTGCCGTAGTTCCACGACAGCGACGAGAAGCACGCGAGGTTCGCGTCGGCGACGGCGTCCGCGAACTCGTCCGTGTCGATTCGGCCGTCCTCGGTGTCGACCACGCGCACCTCGACGCCGCGCCGTCGTTCGAGCCGCTCGAACGGGAGGGTCCCGGCGGGGTGTTCCAGATCGGTGCGAACGACCACGTCGCCGGGATCCCAGTCGAGCGCGGCGGCGACGGCGCTGACGCCGTCGGCGGTGCTCTCGGTCAGGCCGACCGCCTCGCCCGGGGCGTCGAGGAACGCGGCGAGTCGATCGCGGAGGCGCTCGTACTCCTCGAACGCGACCACGTAGGGGTCCGACTCCGCGAGCACGTCGACCTTGTGGTACCGCTCCCACGCGGCCGACGCGTCGAGCACGCGGTCCGGCGAGGGGCCGGTCGCGCCCGTGTTGAAGTAGGCGACGCGGTCGCACGCCGGGATCGACTCCCGCAGCGCCTCGGGGGAGTCGGGACGGTCGCCGAGGTCGGGGTCGAAGTCGATCGCGGGGGCCGATCCGGTCTCGGGATCGGACCCGGATTCTGCCTCGGGATCGGACTCGTCCCCGGCCATCGTCACCGCACCGCCTCCGCCGCCTCGGCCATGATCCCCAGCGCCTCCTCGAGGTCGTCCTTGCCGGCGGCATAGGAGATCCGGGCGTGGCCCGCACCGTGCTCGCCGAACGCCTCGCCCGGGACGACGACGACGCCGCGCTCGATGCACTCGTCGACGAACCCGTCGGGCACGCGCGGCATCGCGTAGAAGGCCCCCTGTGGGGTCGGACAGTCGAGCCCGGCATCGGCGAGGCCGTCGACGACGAGGTCGCGCCGGCGCTCGTACGCCTCCCGCATCTCGTCGACGACCCCCTGCGGTCCCGACAGGGCGGCCTCGGCGGCGTACTGTGCGGGGGCGGATGCGCACGCCTGCACGTACTGGTGGACGCGAAGCATCCGCTCGATGCGGTCGCTCGCGCCCGTGATCCAGCCGAGACGCCAGCCGGTCATCGAGTACGCCTTCGATGCGGCGTTGACGACGACGACGTTGTCGCGCTCGAACTCGATCGGCGAGCGGTGCTCGCCGTCGAAGACGAAGTGCTCGTACACCTCGTCGGAGATACACAGCACGTCGTGCTCGCGGGCGATGCGCGCGAACTCGCGGACGTCCGCCTCCGAGGAGACGGTTCCCGTGGGGTTGCCGGGGGAGTTGACGACGAACGCGGCGGTGTCGTCGGTGATCCGCTCCTCGATCGCGGCCGGGTCGATCGTCAGGTCCTCGCGCAGCGGGACCGGCACGGGCTCGCCGCCCGCGAGCTTCGTCAGGGCGTCGTAGGCGACGAACCCCGGATCCGGGATCAGGACCTCCTGCCCGGCGTCGACGTGCGCCTCCATGGCGAGGTGGAGCGCCTCGCTGCCGCCCGCGGTGGCGATCACGTCGTCGGGGTCGACCTCGATCCCCTGGTCGCGAGCGTGCTTGTCGGCGATCGAGTCGCGTAGCGCCTCGATGCCCTTGTTGCCGGTGTACCCGTCGGTGTCGCCGGCCTCGATGGCGTCGATCGCGGCCCGTCCGGCGTGTTCGGGCGTCGGGAAGTCCGGCTGCCCGAGCCCGAGGTTGATGGCGTCGTCGCCGGCGGCCTCGAACACCTCGCGGATGCCGCTGATGGAGATCCGCTCCACGCGATCGGAGAAGGTCGTCATGTGGGAACGGGCGGCTGCGGCGGTGTTAGTCGTTTCCCTCGGGCGACCCCGTCGAGGCGGCTACTGGTACATCCGGAGCTGCTGGGCCTGCGAGATGTTCTCCTCGCCGCCCTGCATCTGTGCCGCCAACTGCTGTTTGGCGCGGCGGATCCGGTCGGCGTGCGTCTTCAGCGTCTCCGCGTCCACGTCCACTCCCGTGAGCGGCTCGACGACCGACTCGAGGACGACCCGGGCGGCGACGGGGTCCGGGAACTGCGGGTCGGAGTCGACCACCAGTCCGACGGCCGGGAGGTCAGTCTCCAGCGCGTGTGCCAGCAGCGCGCCGGTGGGTCCGGTGACGAGCCCCGCGGACTCGGGCTCGGGGACGTCCAGCCCGTCGAGGATGCCGTCCGCGCCGCCGACGGCGACCCCCCGAAGCGTCGGCGACGCCTCGGCGTCGTCGTCATCGCGGTCGGCACGCAGTCCCGCGATGTACAGCGGCGTGACCGACTCCTCGCGGAACCAGCCCTCGATGCAGCCCGCGAACTCCTCGGCGGCGTCGGGGGAGACGGGGACGTCCGACTGGAGGACGAGCAGGTCCGCGTCGGCGTCGGCGTACAGCCGCACGGGCGTCGTGACCCCGCGTTCGTCGGCAGCGTAGGCGGCCGCCGCGGGGAGCCCGTCGCAGTGGACCGTCGCGTACAGCTCCATGTCGAGCGTCCCGACGAGGTGATCGGCGACGATCTTCCCCACCAACCCGACGCCCGGCAACCCCTCCACGAGTACCGGGTCATCGAACTCGCGCTCGGAGACCACGTCGATGTGTCCCATACGTGTACTCGACCGCTCGCGGTCATAAACCTAGGTCGCGGCGGCGTCCGAAAGGGACAACCCCGGCGGCGCGGATCCGTGCGTATGAACGATGACGGCGGCGTGCTCGACCGGTACGCCTCGCTCGTCGACGACGAGGCGGCGTTCCGGGCCGCCTGCGACCGGCCGCTCCCCTCGGTCGTGCGCGTCAACACGCTCGCGGCCGACGCCGACCGGGTCGCCCGCGCGTTCGACGAGGAGGGAACCGACTACGAGCGCGCCGGCTGGCACGACGGGATCTTCCGGATGGCCGAGCGCTCGCCGGGGACGACGTGGCCGTACGCCCACGGCTGGGTGCACGGACAGGAGGAAGTCTCCTGCCTCCCGGCACTCGCGCTCGACCCCGAGCCCGGCACGCGCGTGTGGGACACCTGCGCCGCGCCGGGGAGCAAGACCACCCAACTCGCGGCGCTGATGGACGACGCCGGAACCCTCGTCGGCAACGACACCAGCCTCGGTCGCCTCTCGGCGCTGCGGCACAACGCCGAGCGCCTCGGCGTGACGAACCTCGTCGTCGACCAGCAGGACGCGCGCAACTACTCGCTGAACGGGTTCGGCTTCGAGGAGTTCGACGCGACGCTCGTCGACGCTCCCTGCTCGTGTGAGGGGACGATCCGGAAGAACCCCGACGCGTTCGACACGTGGACGCTGGATCACGTCCACGAGGTCGCCGGCGTCCAGAAGGGGATCCTCCGTCGCGCGGTGCAGGCGACCCGTCCCGGCGGCACGGTCGTCTACTCGACGTGCACGTTCGCGCCCGAGGAGAACGAGGCCGTGCTGGACCACGTGCTCCACGAGGAGGACTGCGAGATCGTCGAGTGGGACTGCCCGCTGGAGTCCGTCTCCGGCGTGACGGAGTGGCACGACGAGGAGTACGACCCGAGCGTCGCGAGGGCGACGCGGATCTACCCCCATCACAACGACACGGGCGGGTTCTTCCTCGCGAAGCTTCGGGTGGGTGGCGACGGCGGCGCCGCCGACGACCCGGAGCCGGAGGTGGCGACATGAGCGACACCGCCGACGGGGAGGGCGCCCCCGGCAACGACGGGAGTCAGTTCGACCGGCTGCCGGCGACCGTCGCAGAGCGCGAGGTCGAGGGCCGCGCGACGCGCGAGGAAGTGCTCGACTGGTGGGACGAGCGCTTCGGGATCGAACCGGACGCGTTCGGGGACCACACCTTCTGGGAGAAGGGCAAGGGAAAGATCTGGGTCTTCGCGGACGACCTCCCCAGCCCGCAGGAGCGCGAGGGCGTCGGGATGACGGTGCTTCGCACGCGCCAGGAGCACTGGAAGCCGACGACCACGGCCGCGAGGAAGTGGGGCCATCTCGCGACGAGGAACGTCATCGAACTGTCGTCGGGGGAGGCGAAAGCGTTCGCGGCGGGCCACGATCAGGACCTCCCCGAGTGGGACGGCGACTGGGGATACCTGATCGCCACGCACGAACTGGCGGGCGATCAGGTGCCGATCGGCGTGGGGTTGTACCTCTACGACGAGCTTCGATCGGTGGTGCCGAAGGGGTATCAGGAGGAGTTGCCGAGGCTGTAGCGGTCGGGTTGGACTGGGTCAGATCGGAGACCACACGATTTTAACTTGACACGATCTCGACTACCCGGCGATGCGCACCGAAGCCCTCCGTTCGCCGCGAGTCGAGACGCCGCTCCCGGAGGTGGGGGCGTGAACGCCGTGATCGAGCGGTTCCCCGTCGGAGCGCGCGCCGGGGTCGCGCTGTCGACCGTCGGGATCTGCGTCGTCGCTCTCCTCGCCGGACTGGTCGGCATCATCGCGATACGTGCGACCGTGGGTCCGCTGGTCGCCGAGACGGCGGCGTTCCGGGTGGTCGCCGGCAATCTCATCCAAGTCGGGTTCGCGGGGTTCGCCGCCGTCTATCTCCACAGGGCGGCCGATGCCGAGCGGTTCGTCCCGGTCCGCGTGCCCACCCCGCGGGATGTCGGGTGGATCGCCGTGGCGGCGTTCGGGGTGCCGATCGTCGGCGTGGCCGGTGCCGCGGTCCTGTCGGCCGTCGGCCTGCCCGAGCCGATGCCGGGCGGCGGCCACGCCGACGTCCTGTCGAACCCCGCGCTGTGGCCCGTCGCGTTCGTCGGGCTGTACCTGTTCGCGGCCCCCGCCGAGGAGGCCGTGTTCCGCGGGATCGTTCAGGGTCGACTTCGGGAGGCGTTCGGGTTCGCGGGAACCGTGCTCGTCTCGGCCGCGGTGTTCGGACTCCTCCACTTCCTCGTCGGCCTGCTCACCCCGGCGGTCGGATTCGACGGGAGCCTGTACTGGGGCCTGTCGGCGCTCGTTCCGGGCGTCATCTGGGGGTACGCGTACGAACGGACGCGAAACCTCGTCGTGACGTCCGTCGCACACGCGATGTCGTGGACCGTTCCGTTCGGGGCGCTGTTGCCGTTCGTGTAGCGCCGCGGAGGTTCACTTCTCGCGCACCGTCCCGCCGCTCAACCCCTCCCACTCGACGCGATAGCCGAGCGCCGACAGCGCCGCGCTCGCGTCGGTGAGTCCGGCGTCACCGAGGACGGCCTCCGCCCCCGAGAACGACATCCCCGCCTCGATCCCGTCGCCAACGCGGTCCAGCACCACGGGTCGCACGAGTGTCGCGCCGAGCCGGCGATGTTCGGGGAAGCTCACGTCGTCGAGGGCGTCCGTCGGCACCCCGTACTGGTCGGCGAGATCCTCGACGGCGACGACGTCAGCGTCGGGGACCAACTCGGCGGGCAGGTCGGCGGTCACCTCGTCGGCGAGATCGGCCTCGTACTCGCGGAGCACGTCGACCACGTCCTTCACGCGGACCGTCCCCGAGTAGGTGACGACGCGGTGGTCGCGGGCGGCGATCTCCTCGCCCACGCCGAGGCTCTCGTCGACCGCGACGACAAGCTCGACATCCTCCACGTCGGCGAGCTGGGCGAGCTTCTTCTCGACGTACTCGGGCGTCCAGAAGCCCATCACCTCGAAGAAGACGCGGTAGTCGGCGTGGCGATACTCGAAGGCGAAGTCGGGGATCATCACGCTGGCACCGACCCTGAGGGGTTCCGGCTCCCTGGTGAGGTCCCAGTCGAGATCCAGTGCCCTGAACCGGGCGGCGAAGTCCGCCTCGACGCCGGAGTCGAACGCGGGCTCTGCGAGCGGCTCGACGCCCGGGACGGACACGTCGCCGTCGTCGAGTTCGAGCAGGTACTCGCGCCCACGGTCGTCGATGTCGGCCTCCAGCGTCCACTCGTCGGCGGTGGCGGCGACGGTGCGCAGGAGGCGGGCGAACGCCGTCCCGTAGCGTCGCGTCCGGCGGAACAGCGCGTCGGGACCGGTGATCACCACCTCGCGTTCGGTCGGCCCGTCCTCCCCGCGCACGCGGATCTCGTACAGGAGGCCGAGTCGCTTGGCCGCCGAGACGAGCGCCTTCGGGTCGGTCGAGCGCACGCGCACCTCCGTCGCGTCGAACAGGGCCGTCTGCGCCAGCGAGAGGTCGTACTGGACGAGCAGCTCGTCGGGGTCCCAGCGGGGGTCGAACTCGGCGAGCACCTGGTTCGCGTCGCGGTCGGCGTACAGCGACCCCTCGACCTCGTCGGGGGCCACGCCGAGGCGGTCGCCCGCGCGGTCGAGGGCCGTCGCGCGCTCCTCGTCGCTCGCCACGCCGACGGCCTCCGCCGCCTCGAAGGCGACCCGGCGGGCGCGCCGCGGCGGGAGGGGGGCCCGCGTCTCGAACGCGGCCTCCCGGTCGAGCAGCGCGGCGAACCCGCGGACGAGCTTGTAGTCGTCCGCCTCCCGCTCCAGCGCCGAGAGCGCCTCGTCGAGGTCCGCCCGGCGCTCTCCCACGTGGCCCTGATAGACGCCGAACACGCGTGCGGCGAGCCGACGAGCCCCGGAGTCGCCGGCGACGAACTGCGGACGGTAGCCGCCGCGGCGGCTGACGCGCAGGAGGTCCTTCGTGATCACGGTCGTCGCGGGGTGTACCGTCGCGGACGATAAAGCGGCGGCGGTGCCGTCGTCCCGTCCCCGCACCCGCACTTCCACCGCCACCGTCCGACGCCGCGATGGACAAGGCTCATACCGGATCCGCGAAACCGGGGAGACGTGAACCGCCGGCGCCTGCTCGCGACGGGCGCACGCCTCGCGGCCGCCAGCGGCCTCGCCGCGCTCGCCGGGTGCACGGACTCGGCCGAGCCGTCGGGTCCGACGACGCCGCCGCGCTCCCCGGAGGCGACCGCCTCGGGAGGCGAAGGTCTCGCAATCACCGATTTCACCGACGTGGAGGGCGACGACGGCGACCTGCTCGTTCGTGTGACCGTCGAGAACCGTGGCAGCGAGGAACGTACCGGAACCGTGATCGTCACCGCGATCGTCACCGCCGACGGGTCCGACTCCGAGGAGACGGTCTCGGAGGAGGTGACCCTCGGTTCGGGCGAGCGAACCGATGTGACCGTCGCCACGTCGCTGTCGTTCGAGTCGTTCAGCCAGTCCGGGTCGATCCGCGTCGAGATCGTCTGAGTCCGGCGTCGGACCGCGTCGATCCGACGCGCCATGGCCGGGTCCCGGGTTTCGCTACCGTCGCCGCCGCGCGACCCGCTCCTCCGCCGTCTCGTTCGTCACGAGCTCGTACAGCGTCGCCGTCTTCGCGCCGTCGGCCCCGGGTCGGAGGATCCGCCCGAGCCGCTGGGTGAACTCCCGCTCGGACCCGCTCCCCGAGAGGATGACGCCGACGCTCGCCTCGGGCACGTCGACGCCCTCGTCGAGCACGTTCGCGGCGACGACCCGCGAGTAGGTCCCGTCCCGGAAGCGTGAGAGGACCTCGCGACGCTCCTCGGTCCCGGTCTCGGCGGTGATCGCGGGGATCAGGAACCGCTCGGAGATCCGGTACACGAGCGCGGTGTGGGCCGTGAAGACGATGACGCGCTCGCCGCGGTGGCGGTCGAGGATCCGGGAGAGTTCCGCGAGCTTCGCGTCGGCGTTCATCATCACCTCGCGGGCGCGCTGCTTGGCGAGCAGCGCCTCGCGGGCCCGCGGGTCGTTTCCGGAGCGCTTCACGAGTTCCTGATAGTCCGAGCCCGAGCGGAAGGTGATCCTCGCCTCGCGGACGTAGTCGAGGAACGTCCCCTGCGCCTCCTCGTACCGTTCGCGCTCCTCGTCGGTCAGTTCCACCTCGATCCGACGGACCTCGTAGTCCGCGAGGTGTTCGCCCGCGAGGTCGTCGGGATCGAGGTCGTACACGACCGGCCCGACCAGCTCCGCGACCGCCTCGTGGGCGCCGTCGGGGCGCTCGAACGTCGCCGTCAGCCCGAGGCGGGCGGGCGCGGCGAACAGCCGCGCGACGTCCCGGTAGCCCTCGCCCCCGAGGTGGTGGACCTCGTCGAGGACGAGCAGGCCGAAGCGGTCGCCCAACTCGTCGGCGCGGAGGTACGCCGAGTCGTAGGTGGCGACGGTGAGCGCCTCGACGGTCTGCTCGCCGCCGCCGAGGCGACCGACCGGCACGTCGAACGTGGCGGACAGCTCCCGGTGCCACTGCTCCAGCAGGTCGACCGTCGGGACGACGACGAGCGCCGGGGTCGCCGCCGCCGCGATCGCCGCCAGCGCGATCACGGTCTTCCCGCTCCCGGTCGGGAGTTCGAGCACCCCGCGTCGGTCGTTCGCCTCCCAGGCGTCGAGCGCCTCGCGCTGGTACTCGCGGAGGGTGTAGCCGGAGTCGAGCGGCGGGAGCGTCGGGAGGTCGAGCGCCCGATCGTCCACGTCGCAGTCGCGGTCGCGGAGGACGTCGCGGATCTCGCGGTAGCGATAGGCGGCGGCCCGCCGGGTTCCGGAGCGGTCGTCGGTCTCGACCCCCGGGAGCGGCTCGTCGGGCGCGCCCGTGACCCGGATCGTCCCGTCCTCGTAGGTGAGCGTTACCGACGACACGGTCGATGGTGGGGTCCCGGGGCGAATAAGTCCGCCGTCGGGGACGCCAGTGCTCCCGATTCGTTTCCTCCCGACGGCTCGCTCCGCACGCCCCCGGATCACCCCTCGGCGAGGACCGCGTTGACGACGGCGCCCACAAGCAGGAGAAACGACGCGGCGTACAGCAGCGTCACGACGACGACGACGCCCCCGAGGACGCCCGAGAGCGCGCTCCCGCTCGCGAGGCTGACGTACAGGTCGAACCCGGCGAACAGCGCCGTCCAGCCGACAGCGGCGAGGACGGTTCCGGGAACTGCCTCCCGGACGGTCACTGACACGTTCGGAAGCACGTAGTACACCGGAAACAAAAGCACGCAGAGGAGCACGACCCGAGCGACGACGCCGACGGCTCCGTCCGTCATCCCGCCGACGGCAGCCGACAGGTCAGCGAGCGACCGCAGTTCGCCGAGTTCCGCGGCGACCGCGAACGCGATCGCGCCGACCGTCGCGACGGCGACAACCATGGACAACACCCCGATGAGTGCTAAGACGGTGTCGCGCGCGTGACCGACCGTGTCGACGCCGTCGTCTGTCCGGTAGATCCGCCCGAACGCTCGGTCGAGCCCGCGGAACAGCCGTGACCCGCCCCACAGCAGCACGACGAGTCCCAAGACCGTCGCCTGCGACCGGGCGGTCGCGGTGGTGAGAACCCGCCGGATCGCCTCCCGCCCGGCGGTCGAGAGCGTGTCCCCGAACGCGGCGAGGACCCACTCCGCGACGGCGTCGCCGGCGACCGTCGCCACTACGAGCGCGACCAGCGCCGTGAGCGGCACGATCGAGACGAGCGCGTAGTAAGCGACGGCGGCAGCGAGGAACCCGATCCACTCCTCGCGGGCGCGCAAGAGGACGGACCGGAGGGTTGCCACGGTCGCCCTCGCTCGCCCGTCGCTCATGTGGACGGGGGAGGCCGGCGTTCGGGCGCCCGGATGGGGGACATGTGCGACTGTGTCGTGTCTCGGCGTCCGGGCGGTTGGTTATCCCCCTCGTACTCGCCGTGCGTCGCGCGCCGCAAGCCACTCATGCCCCACGGACCAACCGGACGACATGAGCGACGACACGGCCCACGACGGCGACGAGGATCACGAACGGAGCGACGCCGGCGACGGGCCCGACGCCGGGATGAACGAGGCCGTCTCGCGGTTCCTCGCCGGCGCCGACGACGTGTACGGCGACTACGACCGTGGGTACGTGGACGCCGACGCGGCGCTGTCGGTGCTGTCGAGTCGGATCGACGACCTGCGGGACGCCGCCGAGGCCGTCGAGTCCGCCGAGGCCGACGACGGCGCGGGCGACGAGTAGGACGGCACGGGCGACAAGGAGAACGGCGCGGGCGACGAGGAGAACGGCGCGGGCGACGAGGAGAACGCTCGCGTGCCACACGCCGGTCGACGGTCCCGGCGACGCTCGGATCCGCAATCCGTATCTCCGCGCGACCGCTTCGGTGGGACATGAGCGAAGAGGCCGACGCCGGACACGACGACCCGGAGGACGCGACCGACGCCGCCGACGCGGCGACCGCGGACGCGAGCACGTCGACGGAACGCGGCGGCGACGTGACCGAGACCGCGCTGGCCGCCGAGGTGGCCGCGTACGACGACGCGCTGGCGAAGGAGGTGGCGGCCCTCGAACGCGAGGCCGTCGAGTCCGGCGAGCGCGTGGCGGAGCTGGAGTCGAGCCTCCGTCGGACGAAGGCGGACTTCCAGAACTACAAGAAGCGCGCCAAGAAGCGGCAGGAGCAGGAGAAGGCGCGGGCGACCGAGTCGCTCGTGACCCGATTGACCGAGGTCCGCGACAACCTCGTTCGCGCGCTCGATCAGGACGACGACGCGGACATCCGTCCCGGGATCGAGTCCACGCTGGAGACGTTCGACCGGGTCCTCGGCGAGGAGAACGTCGAGGTGATCGACCCCGAGCCCGGCGAGGAGGTCGACCCCGAGCGCCACGAGGTGATGATGCGCGTCGACTCCGGGCAGCCGGCGGGGACGGTCGCCGACGTGTACAAGCAGGGGTACGAGATGGGCGACAGGGTGATAGAGGCCGCACAGGTGACGGTGAGCGACGGCGAGTGATGCGAGGCCGAACGAAGTGAGGCCTCGACGACACGGCGGCGAACCCACAAGTGCGCCGCCCACGGAAACAGGCGGGACCGAGCGAAGTGAGGCCCCGACCACGAGTAGGCGTACCGTTTTGTCGCCGCGCCGAGACGTGCCCGTATGAACGTCACCGTCCACGGTCCCGCAGACGGCGAGCCCCTGTGGTTCGTGATGGGGTGGGGAAACACGCCCGAACAGCCCGCTGTCCGCTGGCTGCTCGACGAACTCGCGGACGCCGGGTTCCGCACCCGCGCCGTCGAGATCCCGACGAACGTGCGACGCTTCGAGGACGAGTACCTCGACCCGCTGGCCGCCGCCGTCGACGACGGGCCGACCGTCGACCGCGTGCTCTCACACAGTACGGGCGGGCTGATCGCCGCCCACGCCATCGACGACGGCGTGTTGTCCGGGCGGGCCGTCCACCTCAGCCCGTGGTGGGGGCTCCACCCGAGTCAACGGATCCTCTTTCGCGTGCTCGGCCTCCTTCCGACGGGGAGGGAACTCATCTCGGTGGAGTCGGACCGCGAGACCCTGGGCGACCTCGCCGAGCCGACCGCCCGCGAGCCCAACGGGTTGGCACCGTCGTTCATGCGGGAGATCCGACGCGCGCAATCGTCGCTGCCGGCCGCCAGGGACGAGGAAGTCGCGTTCTGTACGCTGACGGACGGACTCGTCGGCGTCGACGCGATCGGTGAACGGCTGCCGGCCGACCGGATCCGCCTGTACGACGGTGGACACGAGTGCTTCGCGTCACCCGGGCGGACGGCGGTCGTCGCGGACGCGGTCGCCGCGCTGCGCGAGGGACCGAGCGCGCTCGGTGAGTAGGGCACTCGCCCGCGAACGTGTGACCGGCACGGCGGCGATGCCGTTCCACGGCCCCGGGGCGGTCGGCTGGATTCGCGGTTCGTGATAAGCGTTGCCACTCGTGCGGATTCGGGATAGGAGTAATCGCAGTACTGCAGTGGGATCGGCCGAGACCGCGGTACGCTCTGTCTAGTAACGTTTAACGGACTCGCGGCGCTATCAACGTCCAAGATGGCGACCAACAAGATCCTCGGGATCGACCTCGGCACCACGAACTCCGCGTTCGCGGTGATGGAGGGGGACGACCCCGAGATCATCGTGAACGGCGAGGGCGACCGAACGACGCCGTCCGTCGTCGCGTTCACCGACGACGGCGAGCGACTCGTCGGCAAGCCCGCGAAGAACCAGGCCGTTCAGAACCCGGATCGCACGCTCCAGTCGATCAAGCGGCACATGGGCGAGGAGGGCTACACCGTCGAGATCGACGGCGAGGACTACACGCCCCAGGAGATCTCGGCGATGATCCTCCAGAAGATCAAGCGCGACGCCGAGGAGTACCTCGGCGACGACGTCGAGAAGGCGGTCATCACGGTCCCCGCGTACTTCAACGACAAGCAGCGCCAGGCGACGAAGGACGCCGGCGAGATCGCCGGCTTCGACGTCGAGCGCATCGTCAACGAGCCGACCGCCGCGTCGATGGCGTACGGCCTCGACGACGAGTCCGACCAGACCGTCATGGTGTACGACCTCGGGGGCGGCACTTTCGACGTGTCCGTGCTCGACCTCGGCGGCGGCGTGTACGAGGTCGTCGCCACGAACGGGGACAACGACCTCGGCGGCGACGACTGGGACGAGGCGATCATCGACCACCTCGCCGACGAGTTCGAGAACGAGCACGGTATCGACCTGCGGGAGGACCGACAGGCCCTCCAGCGGCTGAAGGACGCCGCCGAGGAGGCGAAGATCGAGCTGTCGAGCCGGAAGCAGGCCAGCGTCAACCTCCCGTTCATCACGGCGACCGACTCCGGCCCCGTCCACCTGGAGACGGAGATCACCCGCGCGACGTTCGAGAGCATCACCTCGGACCTCATCGAGCGCACCGTCGAGCCGACCCAGCAGGCGCTCTCTGACGCCGGCTACGACGCCGACGACATCGACGAGGCGATCCTCGTGGGCGGCTCCACCCGGATGCCGCAGGTGCAGGACAAGGTCGAGGAGATCCTCGGCACCGAGCCGAAGAAGAACGTCAACCCCGACGAGGCGGTCGCGCTGGGCGCGGCCATCCAGGGCGGCGTCCTCTCGGGCGACGTGGACGACCTCGTCCTGCTCGACGTGACGCCGCTGTCGCTGGGGATCGAGGTGAAGGGCGGCCTCTTCGAGCGACTCATCGAGAAGAACACGACGATTCCAACCGAGGAGTCGAAGATCTTCACGACCGCGGCCGCCAACCAGACCTCGGTGCAGGTGCGCGTCTTCCAGGGCGAACGGGAGATCGCCGAGGAGAACGAGCTGCTCGGCGAGTTCCAGCTCACCGGCATCCCGCCGGCGCCCGCCGGCACCCCGCAGATCGAGGTGTCGTTCAACATCGACGAGAACGGCATCGTGAACGTCGAAGCCGAGGACCAGGGCTCGGGCAACGCCGAGTCGATCACCATCGAGGGCGGCGCCGGCCTCTCCGACGAGCAGATCGAGCAGATGCAGGAGGAGGCCGAGCAGCACGCCGAGGAGGACGAGGAACGGCGCCGCCGTATCGAGGCTCGCAACGAGGCCGAGAGCGCGGTCCAGCGCGCGGAGACCCTCCTCGAGGAGAACGAGGAGGAGATCGACGACGACCTCGAGTCCGACATCCGCGAGGAGATCGAGGACCTGGAGGAGGTACTCGCCGACGAGGACGCCGAGACCGAGGCGATCGAGGATGCCACCGAGTCGCTCTCGGAGGCGCTCCAAGAGATCGGCAAGCAGATGTACCAGCAGCAGGCCCAGGCCGGCCCCGGCGGCGCGGGCGGCCCCGAGGGTGCCGCGGGTGCCGGTCCCGGCGGCATGGGCGGTATGGGCGGCATGGGCGGCCAGGGCCCCGGCGGGGCCGCGGGCGCCGACGGCGACGACGAGGAGTACGTCGACGCCGACTTCGAGGACGTGGACGAGGACGACGAAGACTCGTAGAGTCTGAGGAGTCGTCAACTCGACGGACGAGCGGAGCGAGTTCCTCGTAGTTTCAGAACGCGAGCGGAGCGAGCGTTCTGAAGTGGACGAGGACGAACCCGAGGAGTAGTCGGTTCGTCCACTCACGAGACCGAGATCGATCAGTCCTCCCGCGAGCCACGCGATTGAAATAGCACGAGCGACGAACCAACGAACAACCAATGAGCGAGGACTTCTACGACGTGCTCGGGGTCTCGCGGGACGCCTCCGAGGAGGAGATCAAACAGGCGTACCGCCAGAAGGCCACCGAGTACCATCCCGACGTCAGTGACGAGCCCGACGCCGAGGAGAAGTTCAAGAAGGTCAAGAAGGCCAAGGAGGTCCTCACCGACGAGGAGAAGCGGCAGGCGTACGACCAGATGGGCCACGATCAGTTCGAACAGGCCGAGAAGCGCGGCGGCTTCGAGGGCGGGGGCGCGGGCGCCGGCGGGATGGGCGGCGGCCCCTTCGGTGGCGGCGGCGGAATGGGCGGCGGAATGGGTGGCGGCGGCATGGGCGGCCTCGGCGACATCTTCGAGGAGTTCTTCGGCGGCGGGGGCGGCGGCCGGGGGCGCGGCGGTCCGCGCCCCGGCAAAGACCTCCGGACGAACCTAGAGATCGACCTACAGGAGGCCCACGACGGCGTCACGAAGCAGTTCTCGGTCGCCCGACCCAGCCGCTGTGAGGAGTGCGGCGGGAGCGGTCACCCCGAGGACGCCGACGTGCGGACGTGCCCGCAGTGTGACGGCCGTGGGCAGGTTCGGCAGGTCCAGCAGACGCCGCTGGGGCGTGTCCAGCAGACCGGAACGTGCCCGCAGTGTGAGGGCGAGGGAGAGCTGTACTCCGAGGACTGTGCGGTGTGTGACGGCTCGGGCGTCACGCGCGAGGAGGCCAGCCTCTCGGTCGACGTGCCCGCCGGCATCCAGGACGGACAGACCCTCCGGATGGACGGCGAGGGCGCGCCCGGCGAACCCGGCGCGCGCGACGGGGACCTGCTCATCGAGGTGCACGTCGAGGGCGACGACCGCTTCGAGCGCGACGGCGCCGACCTCCACCTCACCGAGCCCGTCTCGTTCCCGCAGGCGGTCTTCGGCGACACGATCCAGCTGGAGACGCTCGACGGCAGCGTCGAGTTCGAGGTGCCCGCGGGCACCCAGAGCGGCGAGACGTTCCGCCTGAAGGGGAAGGGGATGCCCCGACTGCGGCGGCGCGGGAACGGAAACCTCTACGTGCAGGTGCAGGTGGTCACGCCCGAGGACCTCACGAGCGAGCAGCGCGAGGCGCTCAAGACGTTCGCGGCGGAGGGGGGCGAGGAGATCGACGTGAGCGAGGGCTTCTTCGAGAAGATCAAGAACTCGCTGTAGGCGGTTCCGTGATGGGTGGCAAGTTCGAGATCGACTCCGGCATCAGGACAGCTGCGCCGCGAGGTCCGCCTCGGTGATGATCCCGATGGCGTCGCCGCCGTCGGTGACGACGACCGCCTTGTAGTGTTCCAGCAGGTTCCGGATCTCGTCGACGGTCGCGTCCGGGCTCACCGGCGGGAACGACTCGGACATCACCTCGCTGACCGGGAGGTCGGCGGCGTCGCCGCCCGCCTGGTTCACGTCCGAGAACGAGATCGACCCCACCGGCGTCCCGTTCTGGATCACCGGGAGCTGTGAGTACGCCTCCTCCTCCATCAGGTCGACGGCCTCGCGGACCGAGTCGTCGGGCGCGATGCTGATCACCGACTCGTGCATGATGTCGCGGGCGCGGACCACGCCGCCCTCGACCTCGTCGAGCGCCTCGACGATGCGCCGGAGCGTCGACAGCCGCGGGTCCACGTCTCCCCCCTCGATGCGGGCGATCAGCGGCTGTGACACGTCCGCGCGCTCGGCGAGCGCGCTCTGGGTGAGATCGAGCGAGGTCCGCCGCTCGCGCAGGTCCTGCGGCGTCGGGAGTTCCATGTACTGGAATTACCCAAGGTAATTAAAAAGCGTTCGGTCCGGCCGGGTGGGCACCGGTCGGCGCGGCTTACTCGTCCTCGTCGTCCGCTTCCGTCTCGATCACGTCGATCACCTCGAGCGGCACGTCGCGGAGGGCGCCGCCGACCTCGCTCTTCGCGATGCGGGTGGCGTGCTCCTCGCTGTCGGCGTTGAACACCTCGATCTCCAGCATCAGTCCGACGAGCGCGGTCGAGGCGGCGATGAACGCCGAGTCGAACGGCTCCCCGCAAGCGGGACACGGCGTCGCCCCGACCTCCACGTCGACGAACTCCTTGTTCGCCTCGTTCAGCCGGCGGCCCGCCTCGCTGACGGCGACGCCGATCGCGTCGTCGATCGCCTCAACGTCTCGCACCAACCAAGCCGCCTCCAGCGCGACGAGATAGTTGCTCACAGCCCACCTCCCCGGCCTGTGGGTGAAAACTCGTTGGTTCGCCTCGCCCGCGCTGTCGTCGTCGACCGACTCTGTCTCATTACGTTCGTTCGATAGCCGCGGGTCCCGGTTCAATGTTGCCACTCGCGCGTTCGCGGTCGATGCGATGGGAACGCGCACCGGACACGCGGGTTCGCCATAAGTTATGAGAAACCACCGGGTCCGTGCGCCGAAAGGTCCGGGTCTCCGCGGGCGGGATCCGGCGTGGGGCGCGATCGACGAGTGAGATCGCGTGATCGCAAGACTGCGACGGGATCTCCCGCGACTCGGGGGTCGATACGCTTATTACCCGGAACCCCGGCACGACGTGATACCGGTATGACCCACGCCGTCCGAGCCGCCCACCGCGCTGGCGTCCATGCGCTCCACCACCTGACCGTACTCACGGGGATCCTCGTGTTCCCGTTCATCCTCCTCACCCGCAGGGCCGGCGTTCGGCTCCCGATGGGGTCGTTCGTCTCGCGGATCCGCGACACCTACGAGCGCGTCGTCGAGGCGACGGGGGACTCGACCGACGGGTAGCGACGATCACGAACACGGTCACGATCCCAACCCGACCCCGACGTTCTGCTGTCGGTCGCCCAGCCCGTGGACAGCGACCGCAACCGCGACCGCGACGGAAACGGGACCCCCGCCGACGACGACCGGGGCGCCCGGACCGAGCGACCGCGTCGCCGTCGGTCGGGTTCCTCAAAGGGTGCATTTATCAGCGCCGGCGCCCTACCGAAGGGTAATGCGACCATCTAGTGACCTCGCGGACCTCGACGCCATCGGCGGCGACGAAACCGTGTTCGGGCCCGAGCTCGGGGAGTTCCCCAACGCCGACGAGCGTCGTGCCCAGTCGACCGGCGAAGGCGAGATGAAGACCGGAACGACGACCGTCGGCCTGCGAACCGAGGACGGCGTCGTGCTGGCGACGGACATGCGCGCCTCGCTGGGTCGCATGGTCTCCTCGAAGGACGTCCAGAAGGTCGAGCAGATCCACCCGACGGGCGCGCTCACCATCGCGGGGTCGGTCTCCGCGGCCCAGAACCTCATTCAGACGCTGAAGGCCGAGACGAACCTCTACGAGGCCCGCCGCGGCAAGGACATGAGCATGCAGGCGCTGTCGACGCTCACCGGGAACCTCCTCCGCTCGGGCGCGTTCTTCATCGTCCAGCCCATCCTCGGCGGCGTCGACGACGAGGGCGCACACATCTACTCCATCGACGCGGCCGGCGGCATGACCGAGGAGGAGTACACCGTCACCGGCTCCGGCTCGCAGTTC
Source organism: Halobaculum saliterrae (assembly GCF_009831625.1). Classification (GTDB taxonomy): domain Archaea; phylum Halobacteriota; class Halobacteria; order Halobacteriales; family Haloferacaceae; genus Halobaculum; species Halobaculum saliterrae. The sequence continues at coordinate 302,623 of NZ_WUUS01000003.1, forward strand.
GCGTTGGGCGTCCTCGAGCAGGAGTACGACGAGGGCATGTCCATCGACGACGCGAAGCGCGTCGCCGCCCGCGCGGTCAAGTCCGCGCTGGAGCGCGACACCGCCACCGGCAACGGGATCAACATGTGCGTCGTGACCGAGGAGGGCATCGAGGTCACGAAGCACAAGGAGATCGACGAGCTCACCGCCTGAGGCCACGGTCAGTTTTCCGCCCCTCGGCACCCGAAGCCCCGGGAGGCCGACGTTTTTCACCCCCGCCAGCGAACGCGCCGCCGATGACTTCCGGCGCGCAGATCGCGGCGATCGAGGAGGTACCGGAACGCGGCTCGCACCTGTTCACCGTCACCGACAGCCACGGCACCGACCGCGAGGTGATCCTGGTCCGCTGTGCGGAGGATCCGGGGCTCCGCGCGTGGGTCAACGTCTGTCCCCACGAGTACCAGCGGCTCGACCGGGGGCGCGGCGCTGCGATGCGGGACGGGGAGATCATCTGCCCGAAGCACGGGTCGATGTTCGACGCCTGCGCGGGCGACTGCGACAACGGCGAGGCCGCGGGGACGTCGTTGACCGCCGTGGAGGTCGCCGTCGAGGGCGACGCGGTGTACCTCGACGACGAGGAGTACACGTACCGCCACGACGGGGCTCGGGAGGACGACGACAACGACGGCCCCAGTTCCACCTCTCACATCGGCTTCTAGCTGCCGGGACAGTCGGGAGCGGACACGGACCGACCGCTCGGAGCGCCAGCCGTCGACTCAGTCGGTGAGGCTCCCGTCCGTCCAATCGGCGAGGGTCCCGTCGACCAACGTCTCGCGCTGCCGCTCGACGTACGTCCGCTGCATCGCGGGGATCGCGTCGGCGAGATCGGCGCCGTCCTCGAGGCGCGCGCGGACCCGGCGGCGCTTCCACCCCGCGGGCGTCACTCCCGTCTCGGCCCGCCAACGCAACGGCGCGAGATACGACTCGGCCTCGGACTCCGAGAGGCCGACGTCCTCCAAGCCCGCCTCGGCGTGCGACAGCAGGTCGTCGAAGATCGCGTCGGACTCGGTCGTCTCGACGCCGTCGGTCGTGATCCACGAGAGGTCGGCGTCGGTGCCGTCGCGGACGGCCGCATAGAAGTTGTCGCGGGCGACCTGCCAGTCGAGGTCGTACACCGGGTGGCGGCGGCGGGGGAGACTCTCCAGCAGGCCCGCGAACGCCGCGAGGAAGGCGACGGAGTCGGCCACCGTCGGCTGGGCGGGGATCGGCCGGAACTCGATGCGGGCGTTCGCGGCCGAGCGGGTGGCGCCGTCGAACACCGGGCGAACCCACCGCCAGTAGGTGCCGTGTTTGCGACGCAGGGTCGCGAACGCGTCGTCGAAGCGGTTGCCCTCCGCGACCGGCATCGGGACGATCGTCGGATCGGCGGCGACGCGGTCGACCGCCTCCTCGACGGTGTCGAGGTCCTCGGGGAACGCCACCTTCTCGGCGCCCTCCTCGTTGAGGACCGACTCGAACACCGCGACGCGGTTCTCGTGCCAGCCGTCCGCGAGGACGTCCGCCGCGGTCGCGTCGGCGGCGTACAGGTCCGGCGGAAAGAAGGGGGCGTTGACTCCGAGCGCGAGCAGCGGCCCCGCGATCCGGAGCGCGAGGGTGTGGTTCCGGGGGATGTCCTCCGCCCGCGCGACCTGGTAGTGCGGCTGGATCGAGGTGATCAGGCTCTCGGGCATCACCGTGTCCGCCGTCAACTCGACGTGGGGCGCGTCGACCGAGAACGACCCCGACCCGGGACCGTTGGCCATGGCGTGATAGCGCACGGCGTCGCTCATGTTGGTCGCGACCCGGACGCCGTCGTCCTCGACGGAGTCGGTGAGGTACTCGCGGGCGCTCTCGCCGACCGGCGGGACCGTCCACATCGCGTCCGAGACGAGGCGCATCCCCTCGGCGCCGGTCGTCTCCTCCGCGGCCTCCAGTCGGGCACGGACCTCGGAGGCCTGCGCGCGCACGCCGGCGGCGTTGAGCGGCTGCGGGCTCGTCGTCATCTCGGCGTTGTGCAGACCCAGCTCCTTCTCGAAGCCGATGAGCTCCAGCAGGCGGCGGGGGACCCTGCTGAGGTGTGGGGCGTTCACGTCGGCCGCGACCCCCTCCGCCGAGGCGCCCGCGTCGCCCCCCTCCCGCCACCGGCCCTCCGAGACGGCGTAGAACTCGTACTCCAGACCGATGATCGACTGGTGGTTGTCGAAGGTCCCGTCGCGAAGCTCCGCCTTCACGGTCTCCGCGTCCGCCTCCGCCCGCTGTCGGAAGTCCTCGGGATCGGTCTCCAACACGCCACGGACTCGGTCGACGAGATCGCCGTCGGCGTCGGTCATGGTCCCGGATGCACTCGCGGCGTCCTTCAACCCGTCGGGGGAGGGAGTTCGCCACAGGTATCGAGATCGAGAACCAAAATTTATAAACTATCTCCCGTATCCCCGCCTATGGAGACCTTCGGGCTCGTGCAAGCCGGGGCCTGTCCGTTTCGGGGGCGGGGGACCGCGGTCGATCGCTACGCGACGGCGTTCTTCACGAAGAAGGCCGAGCTCGCCGATCTCGTCTGCGACGAGTGGGTCGTCCTCTCGGAGCGACACGGCGCGCTCGACCCCGACGAGACGGTTGAGGGGGTCGACCGGGAGTTCACGGCCCTGGAGCCGGCCGAGCAGGCGCGGTGGTCGATGGACGTCGTGGCCGACGTGGCCTCCCGGGTCCGCAAGAACGAGTACGACCGCGTCGTCGTGTTCGCCGACCGGCCGATGCGCGACGCGTTGAAGGAGCGGGGCGGCCTGCTCAGTCGGATCGCCGCCGCCGGCGCGGAGACGGTCGAGCCGCTGGCCGGGATCGGCGGTCGCGAGCGGCAGGAACGGTGGCTCGACGAACAGCTCTCGATCAGGCGGGACGCGGCCGACCCGACCGCGGCGGATCTCGAGTCCACGCCCGGCGAACTGTCCTGAGGGCCGACGCTCCGAGTCGACCCGAGACGCCGGTCGCGCTCGCCCGCGAGCGCGAGTCGTCGGAGTTATTCTCGCCGCCCGGCTCCGGTCGGGCATGGAGTTCGCCACGTTCGCCGAGCGCGCGGAGTCGATGGCCGCCGAGTCCGGCGACCTCGCCACCGTCGCGCTCGTCGCCGACGCGCTCGCGGCCGCCGGCGGGGGCGACGCGCCCTCCGACGGCGACGACCTCGCGATCGTCGCGCGGTTCCTCCGCGGGGCCGTGTTTCCCGGATGGGACGGCAGGACGCTCTCGGTCGGCCCGTCGCTGTGTCACGCGGCGTTGGCGCGCGCGGCCGGCGCGAACGTCACCGCCGACGACGTCGAGGAACGGCTCGCGGAGACCGGCGAGATCGGCGCGGTCGCCGCCGACCTCGACCTCGGCGGACAGACCGGGCTCGCCGCGTTCGCCGGCGGCGGCGCGAACGGCGCTCCCGGCGACGACGGGGACGTACTGACCGTCCGCGAGGTGTACGAGGAGCTCGTCGCCGTCGCGGAGGCGACCGGCGACGGCAGCGAGTCGTTCCGCGAGGACACGCTGTTCGGACTGTTCACGCGTGCCGATCCTGTCGAGGCGAAGTACCTCGCGCGGCTCGTGCTCGGGGAGATGCGGATCGGCGTCGGCTCGGGCACGCTCCGGGACGCCACCGCCGAGGCGTTCCTCGGCGCGTCGGTGACGACGCCGACGGAGGAGCGAGGGGAGGACGACCGCACCGACGAGTCGGTCGCGCTGGTCGAGCGCGCGCTGCAGGTGACGAACGACCACGGCCGGGTCGCCGAACTCGCCCGCGACGAGGGCGAGCGGGGGCTCCGGGACGTGTCGCTGTCGGTCGGCCGGCCGGTCCGCTCGATGCTCGCGCAGGCGGGGACCGTTGCGGACGCGCTGTCTGCGTGGGGCGAGGTCGCCGTGGAGACGAAGTACGACGGCGCGCGGGTGCAGATCCACTACGAGGCCGACGACGACGCGGACGGAACCGGGGACGACGCCGGCGGGGGCGAGGGCGGGGGCGACACCACCGAGGCCGGGGGAGACGGCCCGGTCTCGATCTACTCGCGCAACATGGAGGACGTGACCGCCGCGCTCCCGGAACTGGTCGAACACGTCCGCGAGCACGCCACGGCGCCGGCGATCCTCGACGGCGAGGCGGTCGCGGTCGACGACGACGGCGAGCCGCTCCCGTTTCAGGAGATCCTCCGGCGCTTCCGCCGCAAGCACGACGTGGACCGCATGCGCGAGGAGGTTCGCGTCGAGCTCCGGGCGTTCGACTGCCTGCACGCCGGCGGCGACGACCTGCTCGACTCGCCGCTTTCCGAGCGCCACGAACGGCTCCGCGGGGTGCTCGACGACGGCGTCTCCGATCTGCTCGTCTCCGATGACGCCGCGGAGATCGAGGCGGTCGAGGCGGAGGCGCTGGAGGCGGGCCACGAGGGCGTGATGCTCAAGCGCCCCGAGTCGACGTACGACCCCGGAAACCGCGGGAGGGAGTGGCTCAAGCGCAAGCCCGACGTGGAGACGCTCGATCTGGTCGTCACCGGCGCCGAGTGGGGCGAGGGGCGCCGCGCGGAGCTGTTCGGGACGTTCGAGGTGTCGGTTCACGACGACCGTGACGGTGGCAACGGCGACTACGCCACCGTCGGCAAGGTCGCGACCGGCATCACCGACGAGGAGCTGGCGGACCTGACGGACCTGTTGGAGCCGCACGTGCGCGCCGAGTCCGGACAGACCGTGTCGTTCGCCCCCGAGGTGGTCTTCGAGGTCGGCTACGAGGAGATCCAGGCGTCGCCGACGTACGACTCCGGGTACGCGCTGCGGTTCCCGCGGTTCCTCGCGGTCCGCGAGGACAAGTCGCCGGCGGACGCCGACTCCCTGACGCGGGTCCGTCGCCTCGTCGGCGACGAGTGACAAGACACTACCCGGGGGCGCTCGTGGCACCGATATGAACCCACGCCGGACCGTCGCGGCGTACCCGCTACAGGCGCTTCTGGCCGTCGCGACCGTCGCCGCGCTCGTCGCCACCGCCGTCGTCGCCGCCGGCGACGCCCCGCTGTCGTTCACGCTCCGTCTCGCCGCGCTGTCGACCGTGCTCTTCGTCTTCGCGGTCGGCTTCTCCGCGGGTCCGCTCGCCGAACGATACCTATAGACGGCGCCCGCCCCCACCGACGTACATGACGGTCAGACACGACGACCTGCAGGTCACGTGGTACGGCTACGCCACCGCGCGCATCGAGAGCGAGGACGGCACCGTCGCGTACACCGACCCCGGGCGCTACGGCGTGCTCTCCGGCGAGTGGACGCCGCCGGGCGGCGGCAACCCGAAGGAAGCAGCGCACCCGCGTGCCACCGACCACCGGCCGATGGACGCCGACCTCGTGGTCGTCACCCACGACCACCACTACGACTCCGAGGGGATCGAGCGCGTCGCCGCGGACGACGCGACCGTCGTCGTGTACGAGGGCGTCGACGCCGCCGGCATCGACCGCGACGTGAAGCCCGTCGACGAGCTGCCGTTCGAGGTCGTCCGGATCGGCGAAGAGGACCACGTCAGCGTCGACGGCGTCGGCGACGTGTGGTCGATGCCGGCGTACAACGAGGCCGACGGCCCGCACGCGAAGGACGACGGTTCCGTGCCGCACCCGAAGGGGCTCGGCGTCGGCTACCGGTTCACCGTCGGAAGCGAGGGGACCTCGGTGTTCTGGCCCGGCGACTCCGACGCGCTCGACGCGTTCGCCGAGCTCGACGTGTCGCTGTTCCTCGCGAACGTCTCCGGGTCAGTGTGCATGAGCGGTCCTGAGGCGGCCGCGCTCGCCGAACGCATGGACCCGGACCTGGTCGTCCCGATCCACTACGACACGCAGGCGTTCCTCGAAGCCGACTCCGCGGCGTTCGCGAGCGACGTGGCGAAGCGGGCGATCCCGGTCGCGCTCGACGAGTCGGCCGAGTAGCGCCACGCAACTGCGGCCGAGATGTCGCTGCATCGGCCCGTGAGCTGGCTCGTGAACTCACCTCGCAACGACACTGCACGCAAGCTACTTCCCTTCCGGCGAGTGACATTCCGGGTGATGCCCTCCCGATCGTCGACGGCCGGTCGCTCGCGTACCTGCGACGGCTGCGGAACCCGGATCGACCCCGAGGACAGGTTCTGTTCCGGCTGTGGACGCCCCGTTCGGGCGGTCGATGGCCGGGAGGCCGGACGCCGGTCCCCCAGCGCGGAGGACCGCGCGTGGCTCCGCCGACGCGTCGCCGACCTCCACGCGGAGGGCTGGGAGACGGTCGACGACGACGGCGAGCGGGTCGTCCTTCGGAAGCGCGGCGTCGGCCGGCTCCCGATCCACGTCGTCCTGTTCCTGGTGACCGGCGGGATCGGGAACCTCCTGTACGCGCTGTACCGCTACACGTCCGGAGCGCCGCGCCGCGCAGTGTACGCGGACGGCACCGAACGATCGCTCTCGGGGAGCGACGACGGAACCCGTGATCTGGCGACCGTGCTCGCCGCGGCCGCGGCCGGGCTGCTCGTGTTGGGCGGCGCCGCCTGGGTCGGCGCGGCCGTGGCCGCGAACCTCTCGATACTCGCCGCCGTGCTCGGCTCGCTCGTGTTCGTCCTGTCGGCGCTGGTCGCGATCGCGATCCCGCAGGTGGCCCGCGACGGGCTCGAATCGCCCGGCACGTTCGGGACGGCACAGCGCGTCGAGCGCGAGCGCGTCCGCAACCCGCCCGAGCCGTGTGCCGCCTGCGGCCGGCGGGTGTTCCGCGGGGAGCACCGCCGGTACGCGAAGCGGTTCTACGTCGCCGGCATCCCGCTGCGGACGACGAGATCGGGCGAGAACGTCTACTGTGCCGCCTGTGCCGACGAGTCCGACGAGGCGGTCGCCGGCGACGACGTCGAGGAGGAGTTGGCCGGACTGCGGGAGGAGAGCGAACGGGAGCGCGAGCGGGCGTTCGACCGGCGCTAGGAGGCCCCTCGGACGCCTCAGAGGACGCCCATCTCCCCGAGCCGCTCGGGGAGGTACGTGTCGGTCACGAAGTCCAGGCCCTGCGACGCGAGCGCCTGCTGTTCGGCCTTCTTCTCGATGTCGAGCTGGAGCTCGATCTGCTCCTCCCAGAAGTCGGTCTGGAAGCGCGGGTCCTCCAGCTCCGACTCGAGCGCGTTCACGTCCGAGTCGGAGAGGGGATCCGTCGGGAGGTCGTAGTCGACGATGTCCTGCGGGCGGATGCCGACGTAGTCGGCCTCCGGCGTCGCGAGGTACTCCGAGAGGTGTGCGGACTTGATCGAGCCGTACGCAACCGAGCCGTAGATCCGGTACGACCACGGGTCGCCGTCACAGAACACCACGACGGGCAGATCGAGTTCGTCGTGGAGGCGCTTGGTGAGGCGGCGGGTCGCGCGTGCCGGCTGTCCACCGAGGTGGACGACGATGGCGTCGTGGTCGACGTCGAAGCCGTTCTCGACGAGGCGGTCGCGCATGCCGCCGGTCTCGACGCAGAGGACGAACTCGGCGTCGTTGTCGAGGAACTCGATCGTGTCGGGGTTGTTCGGGATCTGGTATCCGCCCTGCCCGACGTCCTCCTGACAGTGGATGTCGCGGTCGCCGCGGCGGGTCTGCTCGCGGATCCGAAGCGGGCCCATCACCTTCGCGCCCGACTCCTCCGGGCGCATGTGGAAGTCCTCGCGGGTGACCCCCGAGACGATCTCGAGGTCCTCGATGAGCTGGTTCGACTCGTCCTGCGAGGTGAACTGCGCCTCTTCGGAGTCCCACGACTCCGAGAGGTAGTACAGCTCACGAAGGGTGGACGACCGGTCCTCGTCCAGTTGCTGGGCGAGGAACTCGACGGCGTACACCGCCTTCAGGAGCTTCCGCGCGCCGCGCACGGAGTTGGCCGAGCGGGTGGAGGTGCGATCGCCGTACACCCAGACGCCCGCCTCCTCGTCGAAGACGATGTTGCTCTTCGTCCGCGTGGGGAGCGTCATCTCGGGGATGTCCCCGTGCTCGAACTGGTCGTAGAACTCCTCCGCGAGGTCGATCAGCTGTTCGCGGGCCTTCTCCTCGTTCAGCTTGGTGTGGGGTGTGTCTGCGCTCATGTCAGGCGTTCACAGTCAGCTTCTCGGTCTCGACGCCGTCGACGTTCACGTCGAAGTCGGCGTCGCCGGCGACGGTGTATTCCAGCACCGCCTCCTCGCCGCCGGGGACGCTCGGGTTCCACTTCACGAACCACTCGCCGTCGAGGTCGACGACGGTCGCCCCGTCGGGCACGTCCGTCGGCTCGACGCTCACGATGTCGGTCACGTCGGGCTCCTCGGTGCGGTCGGAGTGGTTCTCGACGATCAGCCGCACGGTGTCGCCGTCGCGCTCGCGCTCGACGCCGACGTTGTTCATGATGCGCGCCATCGCGCCGTCGATGTTCGGTCGATCGCGGCCGGTGACCTCCGACACCTTGTCGGCCATCTCCGGGAGGATACGCCCCAGTACGTCCTGTTTCTCGCGGCGCTTCTGCATCGAGCGGCGCTTGTTCAGGAAGCTCTTCAGCTCGCGGGCGGCCTCCCGCACCGCGAGCTCGATCTCGTCCTCGATGGCGGGGATGTTCGCGATCGCGTCCTTCGACTCGCTCGTGAACGGCACGTTCGTCGACGCGACGTGGATCATGATCACCGCGGGGCCGTTGGGCATCCCCGAGCCGCCGGGCTGGTCCAGCCCGTAGTTGCGCCAGCCGATCTGTTTCACCACGTCGGTCGTCGCGCAGGCGCCGCGCTGGTAGACCAGCGGGACGCGGTTGGCGAACCGGAGCAGGTCGACCTGCCCGCCGTCCTCCAGCTCGCCGCCGTAGGCGATGCCGGCCTCGACGATGAACGGGTCGCCGCCGTGGACCTCGGCGTCGCGGGTGGCGGCCGCGTAGAAGTCCGCGTCGAACTCCTTGCGGAGGCCGGCCTCGACGAGTTCGGCGGTGATCGGCGCGAGACAGTCCGTCGGCGGCGCGAGGATGTCCGTCTCGCGCATCGCCTCCAGCAGCTCGCTGGCGGTGTCGCGGTCCGCGGCCGTCTCGCGCACCTTCGGCGGTTCGTCGGGGACGGTGATCATCCGTGACCACAGCGCCTCGACGACGTTCTCCCGCGCGGTGTCGCCGAAGGTGGCGTCGTCGAACTCCTCGGTGTCGTCGGCCGCCTCGTCGACGAGGCGGTGGAGGTCGTCGCGGGGGAGCCGGACCCGCTCGTCGCCGGCGGCGAACCGCCGGGCGAGCCGCTCGGCCATCCCGGCGACGACGGCGTCGTCCTTCCGGGTCGAGGTGGCATCGTCGACGAGGCCGTACAGGTCGTCGGTGAGTTCGTCCTCGTCGGCCTCCTCGTCGTAGGCGGTCATCGCCGCCCACGCGGCCCCGACGGCGTTGTCGCGGACGGTCGCGCCGAAGCGCGTGCCGTGCTCGTCCTCGGCGGCGTCGGCGACCTCGTCGACGATCCCGACGAGCTCGTGGTGGCTCGTGCGCTCGCGCCCGCCGAGGGTCCTCGCGACCTCGGTCGCGAAGAAGTCCGTCGCGTCCGCGCCCTTGTTCGAGACCGCCTCCGAGATGGCCGCCTCGACGGGTTCGGCGTCGGCGCTCCAGCCGAGTTCGCGGCCGAAGTGCCGGTCGCGGAAGTTGTCGAGCACCTTGTCGGCGGTCTTCTTGCCGACGCGGGTGAACTCCTCCTGCAGGAAGCCCGACACGGAGTAGCTCTCGGTCGCCTCCAGCATCTTGATCAGCGTCCCGAGCTCGACCCCGTGCGGGTGCGGGCGGATCTCCTTCGTCTCGGCGGGGAGCTGGTCGGTCCCGCGCTCGAACTTCAGCGGCTCCTCGAGCCCCGGCTCCCGGAGTTCGAGCCGCGCGTGGGGGTTGACGACCGCGGTGTGTTTGATGTAGTCGTGGAGCTGCTGGCGCGCACGCATGTTCGCCTCCATCTCCACCTCGATGCGCGTGCCGTGCGAGCGGTCCCACGAGGTGGTGCGCTCGGCCCTGATCTCCGGCTCGTTCGTGTCCGTGTCGATGATCAGCTCGAAGTACTGCGCGTCCGCCTGCCCCTTCGGGCGCGACGTGATCTTCGCGGGCTTCCCGGAGGTGAGCTGCGAGTAGAGGACGGCCGCGGAGATACCGATCCCCTGTTGCCCGCGCGACTGCTCCCGGGCGTGAAAGCGACTCCCGTACAGGAGCTTCCCGAAGACCTTCGGGAGCTGTTCCTTCGTGATCCCGGGACCGTTGTCCTCGACGATCAGGCGGTAGTAGTCGCCCACCTCCCTGATCTCGACGTAGATGTCCGGCCGGATCTCCGCCTCCTCGCAGGCGTCGAGCGCGTTGTCGACGGCCTCCTTGACGGCGGTGACCAGCCCGCGGGCGCCCGAGTCGAACCCGAGCATGTGCTTGTTCTTCTCGAAGAACTCGGCGATGGAGATCTCCCGCTGGCCCTCGGCCAGCTCGTCGGCGATCCCCTGGTCCTCGCCGAGTTGCGACTGGAACGACGTCATTCTCGTGGGAACCCCTATCCGACGCGGGGTTATAACCGTGTCCTCACCGCGGTGGAAGTGAACCGGCGTCCGCGGAGACGCGGCCTCGGCGCCCACGGCGACGGCCCCCCGAGAGACTGACCGACCGTTCAGGAAGCTCGCGCCGCGCTGAGCGCGACGAGGGTCGAACCAAGGGGACAAGGACGGCCCTACCACCGGACGGTATCACGAAGCTCTCACGCGCGCGCGTGAGAGGACTTATAACCGGGGCTCCGTTAGGGACGGGTAAGGTTCCTATGTCAGATTCAGGGGATAGTGAGTACGGTGCCGGGCAGATTCAGGTGCTGGAGGGCCTTCAGGCCGTCCGTAAGCGCCCGGCGATGTACATCGGTTCTACGGACTCTCGCGGCCTCCACCATCTGGTCTACGAGGTCGTCGACAACTCCATCGACGAGGCGCTCGCGGGCTACTGTGACGAGATCGAGGTGACCGTCCACGACGACGGCTCGGTCTCCGTCTCCGACGACGGGCGTGGCATTCCCGTCGACACCCACGAGAAGTACGAGCGCCCCGCCGTGGAGGTCATCATGACGATCCTCCACGCCGGCGGGAAGTTCGACAACAAGTCCTACCAGGTGTCGGGCGGGCTCCACGGCGTCGGCGTCTCCGTGGTGAACGCGCTGTCGCACTGGCTGGAGGTCGAGGTGAAGCGCGACGGCGCCGTCTGGCGCCACCGCTTCGACCACGGCGAGCCCGAGGAGGGCGCCTTCGAGCGCGTCCGCGACATGGACGCCGACGAGGACACCGGGACGACCATCCGGTTCTGGCCGGACACGGACATCTTCGAGACGACGGACTTCGCGTTCGACACCCTCGCGAACCGCCTGCGCGAGCTCGCGTTCCTGAACGAGGGCGTCACGATCTCGCTCGCGGACGAGCGCGACGGCGAGACGGAGACGTTCCACTACGAGGGCGGCATTCGCGAGTTCGTCGAGTACCTCAACGAGACGCGCACGCCGCTGCACCGCGACGTGGTGTACTTCGACGCCGACGAGGAGGCCGAGGACGGCGTCGTGCAGGTCGAGGTGGCGCTGCAGGCGACCGACGAGCTCCAGGGGTCGGTCCACGCGTTCGCCAACAACATCAACACGCGCGAGGGCGGCACCCACCTCACCGGGTTCAAGACCGCGCTGACGCGCGTCGTCAACGACTACGCCAACGACAACGGCCTCATCGGCGACCTTGACGGCAACCTCAAGGGCGAGGACGTCCGCGAGGGGCTGACGGCGGTCATCTCGGTGAAACACCCCGACCCCCAGTTCGAGGGACAGACGAAGACGAAGCTCGGCAACTCGGAGGTTCGCGGGATCGTCGAGTCGGCGGTTCACAAGCACCTCGGCACGTTCTTCGAGGAGAACCCCGACACGGCCGAGACGATCGTGAGCAAGGCCGCGGAGGCGGCCCGCGCCCGCAAGGCCGCCAAGCAGGCCGAGGAGCTCACCCGACGGAAGTCGGCGCTGGAGTCGACGGCGCTGCCCGGCAAGCTGGCCGACTGTCAGTCGCGCGACCCCGAGGACTCGGAGCTGTTCATCGTGGAGGGCGACTCCGCGGGCGGCTCGGCCAAGCAGGGGCGAAACCCCGAGTTCCAGGCGATCCTCCCGCTGGGCGGGAAGATCCTCAACGTCGAGAAACACCGCCTCGACCGGGTGCTCGAGAACGACGAGATCCGGAACATGATCACCGCCGTCGGCACCGGCATCGGCGACGAGTTCGACATCGAGGAGGCGAGATACGAGAAGGTGATCATGATGACCGACGCCGACGTGGACGGCGCCCACATCCGGACGCTGTTGCTCACGCTGTTCTACCGGCACATGCGTCCGCTCATCGAGGCGGGCTACGTGTACGCGGCCCAGCCGCCGCTGTACCGCATCCGGTACCGCGGGAACACCTACGACGCGATGACTGAGGCGGAGCGGGAGACCATCGTCGAGGAGAAGTGCGACGGAAATCCCGACCAGGTCCAGCGGTTCAAGGGGCTGGGCGAGATGAACCCCGAACAGCTGTGGGAGACGACGATGAACCCGGAGAACCGGGTGCTCAAGCAGGTCACGATAGACGACGCCGCGGCCGCCGACCGCATGTTCAACGTCCTGATGGGCGACTCGGTCGAGCCGCGCAAGCAGTTCATCAAGGATCACGCGCCCGAGGCCGAGTGGGTGGACATCTGATGCGAGAGACGACAATGACTGACGCGACACCGACCAGCGCGACACCGACGACGCGAGCGACGGGATCCGACCACGAAACGACGGGGGTATCCCGATGAGTTCGGACGTACCGGACGTGGACCCAGAGGACGTCGGCGCGGCACGGGTCGAGCGCGTCCGCATCGAGGACGAGATGGAGCAGTCGTACATCGACTACGCGATGTCGGTCATCGCGGGTCGCGCGCTGCCCGACGTGCGGGACGGTCTCAAGCCGGTCCACCGGCGCATCCTCTACGCGATGCACGAGATGGGCGTCACCAGCAACACCAGCCACCGGAAGTCCTCCTCGGTGATCGGGGAGACGATGGGCGATTACCACCCGCACGGCGACGCCGCGATCTACGACACGCTCGTCAACATGGCCCAGACGTTCTCCATGCGCTACCCGTTGATCGACGGGCAGGGGAACTTCGGGTCGATGGACGGCGACCCCGCGGCGGCGATGCGGTACACCGAGGCTCGCATGGCGAACATCGCGGAGGAGCTGCTGTCGGACATCGGGAAGGACACCGTCGACTTCTCGCCGAACTACGACGACCGGCTGACCGAGCCGGACGTGCTCCCGGCGGCGTACCCGAACCTGCTGGTCAACGGCTCGACCGGCATCGCGGTCGGCATGTCGACGAAGGTGCCGCCGCACAACCTCGGGGAGGTGATCGACGCGACGATCGAGCTGATCGACGACCCCGACGCGACGGTCGCGGACCTGATGGAGCACGTGAAGGGGCCGGACTTCCCGACGGGCGCGAACATCGTCGGCCGAAACTCCGTGCGGAAGGCGTACAAAACGGGCCGCGGCCGCGTCCGCGTGCGCGCCGAGATGGAGGTAGAGGAACACGGCAACGACCGACAGCGCATCGTCGTCACCGAGCTCCCGTATCAGGAGAACAAGGCGCGCATCGTCGAGCGCATCGCCAACGACGTGAACGAAGGGATCATCGAGGGGATCTCCGACCTGCGCGACGAGTCCGACCGCGAGGGCGTCCGCGTCGTCATCGAGCTGAAGCGCGGCGCGAACGTCGAGGTCGTGAAGAACCAGCTCCTGGAGCACCACCTGGAGTCGACGTTCGGCGTGATCAACCTCGCGCTGGTCGACGGGCAGCCGAAGGTCCTCACGCTGAAGGAGACGCTGGAGCACTACATCGAGCACCGAAAGGAGGTCGTCACCCGGCGCTCCGAGTACGACCTGCAGGAGGCCGAGGACCGCGCGCACATCCTCGAGGGGCGCCTGAAGGCGCTGGAGAACGCCGAGGACGTCGTCGAGACGATCCGTGAGAGCGAGGACCGCGACGCCGCGAGGACGGCCCTCCGGAACGTCTTCGAGTTCAGCGAGGAGCAGGCCGAGCACATCGTCCGGATGCAGCTGGGCTCGCTCACCTCGATGGAGGCCGCCGAGATCGAGGACGAGTACGAGGACGTGCAGGCGCGGATCGAGCGCCTGAACGAGATCCTCGACTCCGAGTCGGAGCTGCTCGAAGTGATCAAGGAGGAGCTTCGCGAGATCAAGGACACCTACGACGACGAGCGCCGCACCGGCTTCGTCGAGGACACAGGCACGGTCACCCACGAGGACCTCATCCCGGAGGAGGAGTCGGTGGTCGTCCTCTCGGAGGACGACTACATCAAGCGGATGCCCGCGGCCGACTTCCGCGCGCAGAACCGCGGCGGCAAGGGCATCATCGGCGCCGACCTGAAGGAGGGGGACCGCGTCTCCTCGGTGTTCCTCGCGTCGACGCACGACTACCTGCTGTGTTTCACCGACAAGGGCCGCGTCTATCAGCTGAAGACGTACCAGGTGCCGGAGATGGGCCGTACCGCCCGCGGGAAGTCGGCGGTGAACGTGCTCGACCTGGACGGCGACGAGGAGCTGACGTCCGTCGTCAACACCGCCGACCTCACCGGCGACGAGTACCTCACGATGGTGACCGAGGGCGGCTACGTGAAGCGGACGGCCGGCGACGAGTTCGAGAACATCCTCTCGACGGGGATCCGGGCGATCAAGCTGGAGGACGGCGACGCCCTCGCCGACGTGGAGGTCACCGGCGGCGGACGCGACCTCGTTATCGGCACCCGCGACGGCATGGCGATCCGCTTCGACGAGAGCGGGGTCCGCGCGATGGGCCGCACCGCCCGCGGCGTCCGTGGGATCAAGCTCACGGGCGACGACCGCGTCGCCGGCCTCGCCGCCATCGACGAGGACGAGCACAACTGGGTGCTCACCGTGACCGAGAACGGGTACGGGAAGCGTACCGACCTCGACGAGTACCGTACCCAGAGCCGAAACGGCAAGGGGCTCATCGACATCAAGACCGACGACCGGAACGGTCAGGTGTGCGCCGTCGAGGCGGTCACGTACGGCGATCACCTGTTCGCGATGAGCGCGGATGGACAGATCATGCGCACCCGGGTCGAGGACATCTCGACGATCGGCCGCAACACGATGGGCGTCACCGTGATGGATCTGGAGGAGGGCGACACGGTCGCCGCCGTCGACGTGCTCTCGGCCGAGCGCGTCTCGGCCGAGCGGAGCGACGGCGAGTCGGCGGGAGCGGCCACGGAGTCGACCGACGCCGAGGCGGAGTAGCCCGCGCCGTCACTCCTCCGCCCGCGTGTCCTCCAGTTCGTAGAACGCTCCACAGCAGTCGGTCGGCCCCAGTCGCTCGCGCTGTTTCCGCCTCGACAGTCCCGCGAGCCGCGTCGTTCGACAGCGACGGCACCGATCCGCGACGACCTCCCCACAGTCCCGACACCGGATCAGGTAGCGCCCGCGATGGAAGGTCGGGCAGTGCCGGTCGGCGTTCACCGTCTCCGCTCGCCGACGGAACCACGCACCGTGGCCGGTGGCCCCGAACCGCGCGAACTGCTCGACGTGAACGAGTTCGTGTCGGAGCACCCGGCGCCACTCCGCCTCGTCGTAGGCGTCGGCCGCGCGGCGCGAACAGACGAGGTGACACTCGCGGAGGGACCCGAACCGTGAGTCCGATCCCGGGAGCCGGTCGCCGTGTTCGCGGCGGACGGCGTCCCAATCGAGTCGCTCGCCGACGCTGGCGTCGGGAACCCTCGGATGTTTCACGACCGCCGCGCGGCGCTTGGCCCGGCCGGAGACGGCCCAGTCGGCGACGACTGACAGCGACGGGAGGCGGTAGTCGTACGTCGCGACCGCCGACTCGGCGTAGTCGCGACTGTAGGCGAGGAGGTCGGCGTCGGTCGAGACGTCGCTCCAGCGGATGCGAGAGGGTGGATCCGAGCGGACCGTCAATCTGTCGGGGAGGGACCGCGGGTGGGGACGGAGCGGTCGCCTCAGAGAATGCGCTTTCCGAACGCGCTGGCGACGAGTTCGGTCGCGAGCGAGGCCGTCTCGTTCGACTCGTCGAGGACCGGGTTCACCTCGACGACCTCCATCGAGCGGAGGGCGTCCGCCTCGGCGACGAGTTCCATCGCGTGGTGGGCCTCGCGGTAGGTGACGCCGCCGCGGACGGGCGTGCCGACGCCGGGGGCGATCGTCGGGTCGAGCCAGTCCATGTCGAGGCTGACGTGGACGCCGTCGACGCCGTCGCGCGCGACCGACAGCGCCGCCTCGACCACGTCGGTGACCCCCCGCTCGTCGATGTCGGACATGGTATAGGCGGTCATCTCGGAGGCGCGGATCGCCTCGCGCTCGCTGTCGTCGAGCGCGCGCAGACCGACGTACGCGACGTTCTCCTCCCGGAGGCCGGGCGCGTTCGCCCAGTCGACGCCGTCCCACTCGGCGTGGCCGAGCGCGGCCGAGAGCGGCATCCCGTGGACGTTGCCGGAGGGCGACGTCGTCGGCGTGTTGTAGTCGCCGTGAGCGTCGAACCAAACGGCGCCGATCTCGGCGTCGCGCGCGCTGCCGCGGAGCGATCCGATCGCGACCGAGTGGTCGCCGCCGAGCACGAGCGGCGTCTCCCCGGCGGCGACGCTGTCAGCGACGTCCCCGGAGAGGGCGGTCGTGACACCCTCGATCTCCTCCAGGAACTTCGCGTTCCCCTGGCTCGGCTGTCGGGCGTCCGGGTCGCGCTCCTCGGCGCGGGGAACCGTGAGGTCGCCCGCGTCGACGGCGTCGACGCCCGCGGACGCGAGCGCGTCCGAGAGGCCGGCGTACCGGATGGCGGACGGGCCCATGTCGACCCCGCGACGGTCCTGCCCGTAGTCGGTCGGCGCGCCGATGATGCGAACGGTCATGCGATCACGGGCGTCCGCGGGGGGCTTCAAACGGCTGGTTCCGCCCCGACCGATCCGGCGACCGGGTCGGAGCGGACGGTCACTCCTCGTCGGCGTCGTCAGCGTCGTCCGCTCCGTCGTCGGCGTCGTCAGCGGAGCCGTACGTCCCCGACGGGGAATCCAGCGGGAGGGCGATCAGCGACCGTTCGTCGTCGTCGGCCCACTCCGGATCGAACTGGGTCGTCACCTCCGGAACCAGGTCGTAGCGTTCGAGGAACGCCTTGGGCGCGATCGTCCCGCCGGAGTCGGTGACGGAGACGGTGTAGGCGGCCTCGTCGGCGTCCGTGTCCGGGACCGGCTCGATCCCGACGCGGTTCTCGTCCTCGTCGTAGTACATCACGGCCCCCTCGTCGTCGCCGAAGTACTCCTCGAGGGCCGGCCTGTTCACGCCGATGCTCGCGGACTTCCGCAGCGAGATCATCGGCTCCGTTCCGGCCGGCCGTCCTCGCCCCGCCCCGGACTCGTCGAACTTCTCGAATCCCATAGTCACTTCTTCACGGTTGTCTCTGTTAGGTTTTGTTATCGAAATTGTGTACGATCGAACGTGTGTCGAGAGCGCGGTCCCGGGCGTCTTTCCTCGCGGTCCACCCGGTCGTCTACGCCGCGTCGTTCATCGCCTGCGCCGTGTCGTCCATATCCGCCAGCGCACACCACGCGTACACCGTCCGAAGCACGTCGGCGGCGGCGCCCGGAGCGAACACCAGGTCGTCGGTCGCCCGGACGTGGTCCAACACGTTCCGTGAGGAGTGCTCGGGCGCGGCCGCGACGCCCGAGCCGGTCTCCTCGGCCCACTCCATCACGCGGAGGTCGGACTTCGAGTCGCCCATCACGCAGACGAACGGGTCGTCGACGCCGAGCACGTCCAGCGACGCCTCGACGCCGGCGGCCTTGTGGAGCTCCGCGGCGGCGAGTTCGGCGGCGTCGGCGCGGTACAGCGCGACCTCGAGCCGGTCGAACAGCGCCGCCGCGGCGTCCGGCACGGTCGCCTCGGCGCTCGCGCCCGCTCGGTCGATGGCACCCGCGATCTCGGGGTCCTCGGCCGCGTAGTGCGCCCGCGCGGCCGCCGAACCGTCGTCGAGGTCGAGCCGCTCGCCCGCGGCGACGCCGACGAGGTCGAGCAGGTGGACCATCGCCTCGTCGATGACGGCCTCGGCGTCGTCGCTGCCGGTCTCGTAGTTGGGCTTGAGCGTGACGTTGAACTCGTTGCCCTGCAGGTGACAGCCCCGGCGGACGCGCTCGGGCGCCTCCGTGAGCACGCCGTCGCGGACGCGGTCGACGACGCCCCGCACGTCGTCGTCCAGCCCGTCGTACAGGAGCCGCTTGGTGTCGGCACCGCTCCCCGGCGTGAACACGCCCGCGCCGGCCTCGTAGACGACCGACACGTCCCCCGAGTGGACCAGCTCGTTGCCCAGCCCCTGGATCAGGAACCCCTTCACGTTCTCCAGCGTCTGACCCGTGCAGATCACGAGGGGAACGCCGCGCTCGGCGAACTCGGTGAGCAGGTGGAGCGTCTCGCGGGGGATCTCGTTGTCCGTGTCGCCGGCCGAGCGCAGCGTCTCGTCCACGTCGAGCACGAGCGCGTTCGGGGCCCGGCCGTGCTTCCCGAGGAGGTCGAGCGCGGTGAACGCCGACTCGCGATCCGCGATGGCCGCCACCTCCGCGAGCGCGTCGCCCTCCTCTCCGAAGGCGCGCTCGATCCGTCCCCGGCGCTCGGCGAGGTCGGCGTTCGCGTCGTCCCAACTGTCGAGCGCGACGCGGGAGTCCAGCGGCGGGAACAGGTCGACGAACTCCCGATACGCGCGGAGGGTCTCGGTGTCGAACTCCGCGTATAGATCGTAGAGACGGTCGTATCGGTCCATACCGTCGCAACGGCGGCTCGACAAAAAGAACGCTCGCTCTCGAGGGAACGGCTCACACGTCGAGCCAGTCGCCGATCACGTCCTCGTTCGGCGAGAAGAAGTAGACGAGGTCGCCCTCGATGACCGCGTACACCTCCAGCTCGCGGTCGTGGATCACGCGCTTGCTGGAGTCGATCGCGATGTCGACGAGGTCCTCCAGCGAGTCGGTCCGGACGTACTCCTTCTCGCGTTTCGTCGGGATCTCGCCGTTGGAGATCCACTCGTCGTAGCGGTCGCGGGCGACCTCCGTCTCGATGGCGGTCACGTCCACCAGTTCGGGCGCCCGGCGGACGAGCACGCCGGCGACGAGCAGGAGGAGCCCGACGACTCCGAGGAGACCGACGAGCCCCATGTTCGGGGAGCCGACCTCCCGGGTGGTGACGGTCCTGCTGTGCGTTCTGCTGTCCGCGATGTCGCCGTCCACCCAGTAGGCGCCGCCGGTGATCACGAGCGGCGCGCTGGTGTTTAGATCGCCCGTGTAGTCGGTGGTGTTGTACGAGACCTCGAGGACGACGAGCACGCGGAACGTCCCGATAGGTGCGGCGGACTGCACGGTGGCGACCTGCGATCGGAACCGCGAGACGTTCAGCGTCGCGTTCCGCGTGTAGTTCCCGTCCGAGACCGTCGTCCGTCCGCCCGAGAGCACGGTGCTGTTCTCGTAGAACACCTGATCGGCACGCGTCCCCCTGACGACGACCTGCAGTCGATGTTCGACGGTGACCTCCCGGTCGCCGGGGACCGAGGCCTCGACGTGGAACGTGAGGTCCGGGCTCGCGGACGTGAAGTACACCGGCATGTTCCGGAGCCGCGTCCCGCGGTCGTACAGCGTCTCGTTGCCGGTGACGACGGCGGTGGTGTCGACGCTCGTCGCCACTTGCTGTCGGTTCGTCTCCTCGGTCACCTGCTCGGTCGGCGGCGTCAGGTACACGTAGCCGGCGCCGGCGAGCGAGGCCGCACCGACGACGACGAGCACGGCCGCGATGATCGGGCCGTTGCGGGCGAGCTGGAGCTTGAGTTGGTCTCCGGCGGACATCTACACGTGCCCTCCTCCCGCCGGAACGGTCGGCAGCGTGGTCGGCGAGCGTCGGTCGTCGGAGGGCGGCACCATTCGTCAAGCCCCACTCCTTCGGACAGCATATCGTTTTTGCATCACGTCGCGGGGCGGCGACGGCCGGTCCTCCCGTCCCCCGTCAGTCGGCCACCTGGCCGAGCCCGACGCTCCCGTCGGCGGCCGAGTCCGGGGAGGGTACGACGACGCGGCTGACGACGTCCTCGGCGTTTCGGTCGTCGACCGCCCGGACGCGGACGGTGAACTCCGCGTGCGGCCGGACGGGGCGATCGGCGAAGCCGGGAACCAGCTCCGGCGCGGACTCGTACTCGTAGACGTCCCCGACGTCGATCCGTTTGCGCCCGAGCGTCTCGCCGGCCTCGTCGGTGATGTCGAGCTCCACCCGGTCGAGGCCCGCCCCGAGCGCCTCGATCTCCAGGCGACCGATCCGGAACAGGTTCCGGTCGGCGTCCCAGGATACGTCCGCACAGACGATCACGTCGGGGCGGCGGCGCTGGTCGGCGAGTATCCACCGCCACAGCCGCCCCACCAGCGGCGCCGGCGAGGGGATGGCCGCAGGCAACTGGTAGTACGCGAGTACGCTGAACGCCGCCAGCGCGAGCGTGAGGACGACGAGCCACTCCAGCACGGGGAACCCCTCGCCGACCATCGTCCCCCCGTCCCCGCCGCCGCCGCGAGCGGCGCCGCCGACGACGATCGCCGCCTCGTCGCTTCCGGTGGCGCCGTACTCGTCCTCGGCGACGGCGCGGACCGTCCACGCCCCCTCGGTGAACGTGTAGTTCACCGTCCGTCCGGTCGCCGTCGACCCGTCGGGGAGTTCCCACCGGACGGTGGCGTTGCCCACCTCGTCGGTCACGTTCGCCGTGAGCGTGACCTCCTCCCCGGGCGTGACGTTCTGCGGGCGGTCGATGGTGACGACGGGCTCGTCGTTGACGACGATCCGGCGGGTCGTCGAGTCGCTGTCGCCGTCGGTGTCCGTCACGGTCAGCGAGACGGTGTAGATCCCGGGCTCGTCGAACGCCGTCCTGACGTTGTCGCCCTCCACGGTCGTGCCGTCCGGGAGCGTCCACGTGTAGGTGACGTCGGGACTCTGGAACACCGCGAACGTGCTGAAGCCCGGCGTCCGCGCCCGCAGGAGGACCGAGTCGTCCGTCTCGGAGACGACGGTCGTCTCGAGGAGCTGCCACCCGCGCGAGGTGAGCCGTCCGATCCGGGCGTCCTCCGGGGCGGTGTCGACGAGGCGGTCCTTCTCGACCCGCATGCTCACCGTCGCGGGGCGGTTCTCGAGCTGCCGCGGGACGGTGATGTTCATCGCCTTCACGATCCGCTCGTTCCGGTCGACCTCCCGAGTGGTTTCGACGAGCGACTCCGACCCGGTGAGTTCCACCGTCTCGTCCACCTCCGCGACGACGTCGGTCGCGGACGCGTTGGGCTGGTCGTTCTCGTCGAGGCCACCGAACGTGTTCCGGTCGCTGATGACCGCCGTCGGGCGGTCGTCCTCGGACGCGCCGCTGTCGTTCAGGCTCGCCGGGTCGACGTCCTCGGCGGACGCGTCGATCGCGGTGCCGTCGTCGTCCTCGACGGCCACGTCGTCGGCGCCGACGGGGACGTCCCCGATGGTGCCGTCGTCGGCGCCGCCGGTCTCGTTCCCGTCGTCCGAACTCGGGGCCGACCCCGTGCTCCCCGAGCCGCCCGACCCGCCCGACCCGCCCGACCCGCCGCCGGCGCCGCCCGCTTGCGTCTCGTTGATCCGGGTCTTCAGCGTGAGCGTCCGGAGGACGGTGTCGCCCGCGGCGGTGCCGCTCCCGCGGGTGTTGACGGCGATGGAGACGCTGATCTGCTCGCCCGGAGAGAGCGTGACCGCGCCCCCGGTGCCGTCGATGGCCCGCTGCCCGACGCTGAACTCGTTGACGAGTCCCCCCTCGATCGTCCGGTAGAGGGTGACGGAGTCGTTCGCGTCGTGGCTGATCCACACCGTCCGGTTCTCCGAGCCGGTGTTCTCCATGACGAACACGTCCTGAACCACGGTGAGCGCCTCGTCATTGACCCCGGGATCGGTGATGTCCACGGTGAGGTTGCCCTGATCGTCGATGTTGGCGTAGTCGCCGTTCGGCCCCTCGGCGGGCCGGAGCGTCACGCCCTCGTCGGAGAACACGTCGTCGGAGGAGCCGTCGACCACCACGGCACCCGTCGGGACGATGAGCCCGAGCAGGGTGATGACGACGAGACCGATGACGAGTGCGGCGCGGTTCATTGTGAGAGATGTGGTGTGGTCAGTTGGCGACCGGGTTCTACTGTGATTGTGCCATACGGCTCTATGGTCTTTGTATGCGCGACCTACTCGTGCGGTAGCGCTCGTTACTAATCCTGGGCGCATGAGTAGGCCCGTCTACTACGCCGATTTCGAGACGGGAACCGGGAGAGATCGCGAAAGGAAGATCGAATCGGGGACTGGATCTCGGGGACCAGCTTAGTTGCTGGCCTCCACGAAGACGGTGAAGTCCGGGAAGGTCCCACTCACCGACTCAACGCGCAGGCCGATTCTGGATCCGACGGTCACGGATCAGACGCCGTGGATTACGATCCGTCGTCGTCCTCGGTGTTGATCTCCAGCGTGATCGTGAAGCTGTCTCTGTCGCTGAAGCTGTCGTCCAAGATCAGACGGAGGCCGAACTCCTGGTTCTGCCCCTGCGTGAGCACCGCGTTGCCGAACGTGACGTCGGTCGGATCGACAACCACCACGGTCACACTTCCGTTGTCACTGGTGGCCGGGACGGTCAGGTTGACGGCTTCGTTCCCGTTGTTGGTCACGTTGACGATGGGTGTCAGCACCGTGGTCGCGTTCTCGTTCAGCCCGGTGGAACTCCCGATCGGGAAGCTGATTTCGCCACTGGAGCCGCCGGATGATCCGACGACTGACGGCGCGTTGCTGGACTCGTCGATGACGAGCAGTGCGGAACTGTCTCCGCTGACTTGTACGTTCACGTCCGGTCCGCCTGCACAGTCGTGAACGCACCGGTAGCAGTCACCAGCCCGATGGTGGCGAACACTACGAGCAGCGCGAACAGCTTTCCTTTGGGTCTCATTATCAATTTGCTCCTTGTACGCCTGATCGGGTTGACTTCGCTGTTTGCTCCTCGGCGCTTACTATTCTATTGAGTGGGTGACAACATAGTATGGAAGTCCTACCGAGAAGAGAGGCAATTCTCATAGTTCTCAAAATTATGTTACTTAAATATATTATATAAATTTATTATTTAATCTTAGTATATAATGTACTATATTATATCCTCATATATTCTTATCGCAATTTTTCTAAACTAAACATATTTATATAAATTGCGTGATCGCATTTGATCCAGGATTCCCGCAGATATTCTAATCTGATATTAACCCGTAGCCTCCCTTTTCGTCAGAATGGGCGCTACGCGCTATTCAAAAGGCAATAGGTATATGAGTTATCGCGGACGCGGTAGAAAGTGACAAATAGAGTATATTAAAAATGCCTAGTGGTGTCGCGCGCTATGTTTATGAATCGTCAGTATCGTTAGCATCGATCTCAATCACGAGATCGAACGACTGACCAACACTACCTCCCGGGACGTCAAGTTCCAAACCAAATTGGGTGGTATCACCGGGACCGAGATCGGTCGAGCTCGCGTTCACCGCGCTTGCGCTGTTCAATCCATTGGAACTGCTAACGCTGACAGTCACTGTGACGTCCTCATTTCCATTGTTAGTGATATTCGCGACTGGTGACAGAATTGTCGTGGCGTTACTGTTCAGCCCCGTTGAGGCGTTGCCGAGATTGATGACCGCTTCCCCACCGGTATTACTCACATTGACACCAGCTGGAGCGTCAGCTGGCGTAGATATACTAATCAGTGCATTATTGTCGCCATTCACAGTAACAGTCGCCGTCCGATCCGCCTGCACAGTCGTGAAAGCGCCGGACGCAGTCACCAGCCCGATGGCGGCGAAGACTGCGAGCAGCGCGAACAGCTTTCCTTTGGGTCTCATGTTGTTGTGTACCTCGTGTGTGCGATCTGTGAATCGCTTGGTCGCCCGTCGAATCCCACCACGGAACCCGTCGGGGCTTACTCCAGTAATGCACCCATTCCCCCTTTGTATCCCCGACCTACCGAGACGGTAGCCGGCGTTACTATTCGGCAACATGCGAGTAGGCCCGCCTACTCGGCCGAAATCGAGGGCGTTGCCTCAACGGCTACTGGCCCGCACGATCTTCGATCCCCGACACCGTCGCCGAACGCAAGGAGAACACTTAATTCAGAGACAACGACTGTATCGTGTAAGCCGATTCAGGTATCGGGTTCCCGAGGATGTCGATCGAAGAAACTGATCACGTCGACGAGAGCGAGACCGCCGAGGACGATCTGTCGGAGGACACCCTCTACTCGGTGCTCTCGAACCGTCGCCGCCGGTACACCATCCACTACCTCAAGCAGCGCGAGGAGCCGGTGAGCGTGCAGGACCTCGCCGAGCGCGTCGCCGCGTGGGAGAACGACAAGCGGCCAAGCGAGATCACCTCACAAGAGCGGAAACGGGTGTACGTCTCGCTGTACCAGTCGCACCTCGACACGCTCGACGGCGAGGGGATCGTCGAGTACGACAGCGACGCCGGGACGGTCAGGCTCTCCGACCGGATGCGCGCGGTCGACATCTACCTCGAGGTCGTCCCGAAGGAGAGCGTCCCGTGGAGCCTCTACTACGCGGGGCTGTCGGCGGCGAACGCGCTCGTGCTCGCGCTGGCGTGGCTGGAGGTCCGCCCGTTCGACGCGGTGCCGGACCTGGCGTGGGGGGCGGTCGTGCTGGCGAGCTTCGCGCTGTCGGCGTTCGCGCAGCTGTACTCCAGCCGCCAGATGCGTCTCGGCGACGAGGGGCCGCCGCCGGACGTGAACCTGAGCGAAAGCGGGGCGTGAGGGGGCCGGGACCGCGGCTCACGGGTCCCGCGAGGGTCGAAGGCCGTCGGTGTCCGTGACGTCCAACGTGTCGTCGAACACCTGCCGGAGCGTCCGGAGCGTCTCCTCGTCGCTCGACGCCGCGTCGGCGTGGTAGTGGGCGGACCCGCCGATGGTCCGAACCCGGCTCGTCAGCGTGGTGAGAAACCGGAACAGCCGTTCCACGTCGACGTACTCCAACAGTTCCGTGATCGAGTCGAAACACAGGACGGGGGTGAGATCGTGGTCCTCCGCCTCGCCGAGCCGCCGGCTGATCGAGATGCCGAGCCGGGTGAGGTCCGTGGGGCTCGTGACGCCGGTCCGCACGACCCGCGTCCGCCCCCGTTCGGTCGAGATCGTCTCGGTTCTGCGGTCCCGGGTGTACCCTCCGATCCGGATGAACGCCACCTCCTCCGGGAGGTCGCCGTACCGTGTCCGCCAGTCGGCGAGCCAGTCGCTCGCGGTGTCCTCGAACGTGACGACGACGACACTCAACTCGCGGGAGGGAGCCCGGGCGAGACACTCGAAGCAGGGGTCCGGCGAGGAGTCCGTCCCCGAGTCGACGAGCAACACGTTCCGGGCTTCCGACAGCACCTCGTCCGCGCGGGGGCGCTCGTCCGACGCCGAGAGGTCCGAGGAGAGCCCCTCCCACGAGAACAGGTCGCCGGCGTCACCGGAGCCGGCCGGTCCGTCGGCGCTCGACTCGTGGGACGAGGAGTCGGACAGGGACAGGTCCAGTCCGACCCCGTCGTCCCCGTTCCCCTCGTCCGGCTCCGCTTCCGTTCGATCCCGCGGTTCTCCGTCCGGGTCTCCGTCGGCCCGCTCGCCCGCGGCGTCGCCGCCGGCGATGCGGTCCGCGAGCTCGGCGAGCGAACTGCGCGGCCGCTCGTCGCCTCGTTCGTCCTCCTCGTCGGCTGTAGTCTCGTCGTCCACGGTAGTCCCACGCTGATAGTCTGTGACCGCTCCCGCGGCCCGGCGACCGACATCGGTCGCCTCGGAGTGCCCGTGGGCCGGAGGCGTTATCGCTCCCAGTCGAAGCCCTCCCCGGCCGCCTCCCCGTCGTCGTCCTCGGCCGCATCGGCGTCCGTTCCGGGCCTCGTCTCCGTCCCGTCCTCGGCGTCGCCCCGACCTCCGTCGGCGTCGGGGTTCCCGTTCCCGCCGGCACGAATGTCGTCGCTCAGGTCGATCTCGCTCGCCATCCCCGAACGGCTCTCGCTCGCCTCCGCCGTCCGTTCGTCCGACTCGACGGTGCCGTCTCCCTCGTCGATCGCCTGTGGATCGTCAGGTCGGTCCGTCCTCGTCGACCCGTCGGTCGGCCCGGCGCTCTCCCCGGCCTCGACGGGGTTCCCTCGCTCCGGATCGAGCGGCTCGCGGCGGCCCGGGTCCCGGGACGCTCGGACCGAGAGGGTGTTCGTACCGAACAGCCACGACTTCGGTTCCAGCGAGCGGAACTCGGCGCCGCAGTGCGGACAGCGGGACTCCGGGAGGACGCCGAGGTCGACCGAGCCGCCGCACTCGTCGCACTCGGCCGAGCGAACGCCCGCGGCGCTCGCGGTCCGCTTCAGCTCCGTGAGCCGTTCGTCCACGCGGCTCCGCTCCCGGCGATCTCCACGACTGCGGACCCGTTCGAGGGACCGTTCGAGGTCGTCGGTCCGGTCGAGGAGGTGGCGAAGGATACGTTCGACGTGGCCGAAGTCCTCGGAGATCTCCGAACGGAGCGTGTCGTGGTCCTCGCGGAGACGCTGTACCTCGCGGGCGACCTCCGGAACGGCGTCCTGAAGCCGTTCGACGGCGCCCGCGTCCGGCGTCTCGCTGTCCAGCTCCTCGACACGGTTCCGAAGGCGGTCGACCGTGTCGGCCAGCGCCTCGGTTCGATCGTCGAGCGCGTCCAGTCGGTCGTCGAGCGCCTCGAACTCGGCGTCGATCCGCTCCTCGTCCGACTCGTCGTCCACCCCATCGTCGAGCAACTCGGCGATACGGTCGATCTTCGCGGAGATCTGCGCCAGCTCAGGGTCGGGACCCCCCTGCCGGTCCCCGTCCGGTTTCGACGGGTCAGGATCGTCGCTCCCGAGCGTCGAAACCACGTGAGGAAGCAACTCGGCGTCGGGGTCGGGTCGGTCGCGTCCCTCGCCGAGCGGCTCGGGCCGATCGCGGCCCGCGTCGCGGGAGGGGTTCTCGAACTCGTCGATCAGCCAGTAGGCGGAGAGCATCCGATCGAGGACCTCCCGCTCGGTCGTCCCCGTTTCGTCGGCGACCTCCCGGACCCACGAGCCGAGCGCCTTCTCGTCGATCCGGCCGGGCTGACTTCCCCGGTCCGGATCCCCGTTCCCACTCATTTCAACCTATAGGGACAAATCGAACCGGACATTTAACATTAGGTGTTCGTCACCCGCGATCCGAGCGGAATAAAAGTACCGCGGCAGGGAGCCGCTCACCTGAACCGACGCCTGAGACGGTCGAGCGTCGAGACGTTCGGGTTGCGCGAGTCGAGCCGGATCACGCCGGTCCCGACGATCGCGATCGCGACGAGGGCGAACAGTCCACAGACGAGCGCGTCGATCGCGAGGATCGGCGCCCACGGGTGGATCGCGTACAGCGCGTCCATGACGTCGGCCGGGAGCAGCGCGATGTACCGGTGTTCCACGAACGCGCGATCGTACACGCCGGTCCGGTCCGGGACGGAGATGGAGACGCTGACGTTCGCCTCCTCGCCGCCCGCCAGCCGGACCCGGCGCGGCTCGATACTCACCCCCTCGCTCGCCGGTTCCAGGTACACGGCGACGGGCGTGATCCCCGGGTTCGGGATCCGATAGGTGAGCTCCTCCGTCCCGCCGACCGGGATGACGCGGACCCCGGCGGCGTCGCTCTGGGAGCTGACGACCTCGAAGGTCCGCTCGCCGCCGGTGAGGGTCATGCTCGCCGTGAGCACGAGCGCCAACACGAGCGCCAACACGAGGATCACCGTCCAGACGTTCGCTATCCCTGTCGATCTCCCGACAGCGCCGCGAACGCGCTCCCGGCTCCCCGCGCCGAGCACCGCGGTGACCGCGTACCCCGCGACGCCGACGGCGAACAGCAGATACGCCAAGCCCTGCGTACCGAGGAGCGCCCGGGTCCCGAGCGCCGCCGCCAACTGTCGCTGGGCTCCGGTGATGAGGTCGCCGATGCCCGTGACGAGAACCCCCAGGTTCGGGATCACGACCACGTCGCCGCCGACCTGCCAGGCCACCGCGACGACCCGCGATCGCGACACCGGCGGCTCGGAGCCGTCCTGATCGGTGACGGGGTTGGCGTCCCCCTTCGTGATGAACCCCTCCTCGGTTCGACCGACCACCCGATGGGTCGTGAGTCCGCCGCCGTCGAGCTCGCGGGCGTCGAAGGTGACGACGTCGCCCTCCTCGATCGGTCCGGCGAACGCGGGGGGGACGGCGACGAACCCGTCGCCGGGCTGGAGCGTCGGGGCCATACTGCCCGTGGAGACGTATCCGAGGAGCACGGGCTGACCCATGAGCTGCCCGACGAGCAGCAGGGCCACCACCACGAGGAGGGCTCCCCCGAGAAGGGTCCCGACGGCGCTTCGAACTCCCATCGCGGTGGACAACGTCGCCCGATCAGATAAACAGTAGGCGGATCTCGAACAGCCGGGCGACGAGCAGCGCGTTGTTCACGGCCGCGAAGGCGTACACGGCCGAGAGGCTTCCGTACGCCCCGATCCGGAGCAGCGCCGGCAACGTGGGCGAGCCCGTGTGTCGGTACGCCTCACAGGCACAGAACTCGACGGCGAGTCCCGTCATCAGCACGACCCCCGTTCCGAGCGCGACGAGTCCGTCGACGGCTCCCATCTCCCCGAAGACGGCCGCCGCGATGGGGTTGAGCTCGGTGAGACGTGGGATCAGCGCCAGCCCGACGGCGGTCGTGAGGACGTCAGCCGCCTTCGTCGCCGACAGCAGCAGGAACCCGGGCACGAGGAACAGCCGGGTTCGACCCCGCTCGCGGTCATGGCTGTAGGCTCCCCCGTGGCCGACCGGGCCGTCACCGAAGCGCTGCGACACGTTCACACACCAAACGTTCGGTTCGTCTGACAGAACAAATATGTTCCTATCATCGGTTCTTGCTTCGAGAGGAGTTCGGGAGGGCCGACCCGCGCGAGCGACGGTCGGCGGGAGGTCTATGTGTCGGCGACCCCTCGATAGTGTATGGCCGATCAGGGGCAGAAGAAGGAGACCGGCGGGATGCTGTTCGTCCTCGCCGGCGTCGCCGGGTTCGTCTTCCTACTGACGATCGTCGTCGTCTGGGCGCTCGCCTACGGCCCGCTGTCGTAGGCCACGAGCAGTCACGCGGACTCGTCGGGGGTCGCGTCCCCTCGACCACCGTCCTCCCGTTCGCTCACGTCCTCGGGATCGTCCCCGCCGTAGCTGCGGCCCTCGCGGGCGTCGGCCTTCATCCGTCGCAGCGCCGCCACTGACTGGCTCGCGTCGTAGCCGAAGAACACGTCCTCGCCGTAGGCGGCGGCGACCTCCGCGGCGTGGTTCAGGTCGTCGACGTCGACGTTCACGGCGTACAGCTCCACGGAGAACGTCACGTTCAGGTCCGCGAGCCGGCTCTCGAACCCCTTCGCGATCGTCTCCAGCCAGTAGGTCGTCGCGTAGTGGGTGTCGTACAGCGGAACGACGAACTCGTCGACGTGGGGGGCCAGCGCGTCCAGGTCGAGCCCGGCGCGGTCGTACAGATGTCCCGGATAGGGGTCGGGGTACAGGGTGAGGTAGGCCGTTCCGGGGATCCGCTCGGTCGCCTCCGCGACGAACTCGGTGATCACCTCGGCGCGCCAGTCGGCCCACTCCTCGTGGTCGCTGGCCTCGAACAGGCCCTCGCACCGGTCGCACCGACAGAACCCCTCCCGGGGGAAGCCGACGTCGTCGAGGCGCACGTCGCCGTTGACGGCCGCGCAGTCCTCGACGATCTCCAGCAGTCCACGGCGGTACTCCTCGTGCGTCGGACAGACGTACGCCCAGTCGAAGTACGACAGGTCGCGGGTCGCCGAGCGGCCGTCGGCGTCGACGGGGACGAGCTCGGGGTTCGCCTCGGCGGCGGCGTTGTCGCCGAAACACGACACCATGTTCACGGCCGTCTCGACCGGTTCCGCCGACCGGCCGGTCACGTCCTTCACCTCGTAGAAGGCCAGATCGAAGTCGGGCCACTCCGTCTCCTCCGCGTTGCGGGTGACGACGCCGTACTCGGTCATGGGATGGCTTGGCCGCTCGCGAGGGTACGTGTTTCGGAAGAAGGGTGAAGCGGATCGAGTCGTCGGCGATCGGCCGCCGCGGCGTTCAGTCCTCGCTTTCGACCTCGACCTCGACCGGCTCGGTGTCGGAGCTGAAGAGCACGTACAGGAGCACGACGATACCGAACAGGACGACGAGTTTGGACTTTCCGGACATACGATATGGCACGGTCGGCGGGCACTAATCGTTTCCGACCCCGGCCGCGCCCGTCGCCGAGTTCGGCGCCCGAACCGACCCGGGATCGGACGAGGAATCGACCTCGACCTCGACCCGGGATCGATCCGCACGCGTCGGACGCGCCGTCGACGCCGCCCTCCTCGATCACGCCGTGGCAGAACATCGCCGCCAACAGCCTCTGCAGGTCCCTGACGGCGACGAGGTCGTCACTCGCGACCGCGTTCGGGGTCGCCGGCGGCGGCGACGTGGAGAAAGCGGTCCTCGAGACCCAGCGATCGATGGCGTACCGCGGCGACCACGACCGCCGCGACGACGATGACGGCCGCGTTGACGGCGGTACACGGCCCACAGCGGTTCCCACCGGTGTACTCCGGACGGCGGAGCGTGTCGATCGACAGCACGGGGGTGAATGGAGTGAGGGCCCACGATAGCCGTTCGCTCGCCGTCGTTCCGGGGCCGTCAGTCGTCGGCCTCGCCGTTCCCCTCCGCGCTCCCGTGCATCGCGTCGACGGGATCCGGCGGCCACGCAGGGAGGCGCTCGGTGTCATGGGTCCCTACCGGCGGTCGGTTCGTCGCCGCCGCCGGAGACGCGTCGAGATCGATCTCGGTGGCGGTCCGAGTCATCTCGCCGTCCCCCTCACGAGCGTCCTGATCGATCCGCATCGAGCAGAACTCGACGCCGCACATCGAGCAGAAACGCGCCTCCTTGTAGTTGTCGCCCGGAAGCGTCTGATCGTGGAAGTCGCGGGCGCGCTCGGGGTCGAGCGCGAGGTCGAACTGTCGCCGCCAGTCGAACTCGTAGCGGGCCGACGAGAGCGCGTCGTCCCAGTCGCGCGCGCCGGGGAGCCCGTTCGCCACGTCGGCCGCGTGCGCGGCGATCCGGTAGGCGGCCAGTCCGTCGCGGACGTCGTCCGCGTCGGGGAGCCCGAGGTGCTCCTTCGGCGTCACGTAACACAGCATCGCGGCGCCCGCACGGGCCGCCTCGGTCGCGCCGATGGCCGAGGTGATGTGGTCGTACCCGGGCGCGATGTCGGTGACGAGCGGCCCCAGCACGTAGAAGGGCGCGCCGTCGCACACCTCGCGCTGTCGCTCGACGTTCGCGGCCACCTGATCCAGCGGGACGTGCCCCGGCCCCTCGACCATGACCTGCACGCCCGCCGACTGTGCGCGCTCGGTCAGTTCCCCGAGCGTCTCCAGTTCGGCGAACTGCGCGGCGTCGGAGGCGTCGGCGACGCTCCCGGGCCGGAGCCCGTCGCCCAAGGAGACAGTCACGTCGTGCTCGCGGAGGACCTCGCAGATCTCGTCGAAGGCGACGTACAGCGGGTTCTGCTCGCCGTGTGCCTCCATCCACTCCGCGAGGATCGACCCGCCCCGGGAGACGATCCCCGTGATCCGCCCGTCCGTGAGGGGGAGGTGCTCCATGAGCACGCCCGCGTGGATCGTCATGTAGTCGACGCCCTGTTCGGCCTGTT
This sequence comes from Halobaculum saliterrae, assembly GCF_009831625.1. Classification (GTDB taxonomy): domain Archaea; phylum Halobacteriota; class Halobacteria; order Halobacteriales; family Haloferacaceae; genus Halobaculum; species Halobaculum saliterrae. The sequence goes on from NZ_WUUS01000003.1 coordinate 334,457, forward strand.
CGCGGATGACCTCCAGCAGGAGGTCCGTCGTGAGCGCCTCGGGTGACTCCGCCCGAGTCACCGCCTCGTAGATCGGAACGGTCCCGACCGGCACCGGCGAGTGATCGAGGATCGACCCGCGGATCTCCGCGAGCGGACCGCCCGTCGACAGGTCCATCACCGTGTCCGCTCCGTGGTGGACCGCGGTGTGGAGCTTCTCCAACTCGCCGGCCGGGTCGCTCGCGTCCTCGCTCGCGCCGATGTTCGCGTTCACCTTCGTCGCGAAGTCCGCGCCGATGACCATCGGGTCGAGCGCCTCGTGTGCGTGGTTCGCGGGGATCACCGCCTCCCCGTCCGCGACGGCCGTTCGGACCGTCTCGGCCTCCCGGTTCTCCCGCTCGGCGACGCGGTCCATCGCCGGCGTCGTCTCGCCGGCACGCGCCCGTTCGAGCTGTGTTCTCGACATGCGACTACCTAGTAATACAACTGGATAATATACTTGACGACCGCCGACCGCGGGCAACGGAGACGACGGACGGGAGCAGTGAACGACGATACCGAGAACTGTCGTCAGGGGGACGCGGTGGACCGGATCAGTGAACCGCCAGGTGGTCGCCGATGTCCTCGCGGACGATCTCGCCGCAGAACTCACAGCGCACGCCGTCGTCGACGACCTCGAAGGCGGACTCCACGGGTTCGTCGGCGTTCGTGATGCAGTTGTGGTTCGGGCAGGTGAGCAGTCCGACGACGCGCCCGGGGCGCTCCACGCGCTTCTTCTCCACCACCTCGAACTCGCGGACGATGTTGACCGTCGCCTCCGGCGCGAGCAGCGAGAGCACGTCGACCTCCCCCTGACTCAGCTCCCGGTCCTCGACCTTCACGACGTCCTTCGTGCCGAGCTTGTCCGAGGGGACGTTCATCCCGATCGACACCCCCATCCCCTCGTCGCCGCCGATGCCGAGGATCGCGAGGACGTTCAGCGCCTGCCCGCCGGTGATGTGGTCGATGACGGTGCCGTCGCGGATCTTCGAGATCCGGAGCTCCCGGTCGGGGGCGTCGCTCATCGGGCGTCACCTCCGTCGGTCGCCGCGTCCTCGCCCAACAGCCCGTCCAACAGCGCCATCCTGACGGGAACGCCGTTGTGCGCCTGCGCGAAGTAGGCGGCGTGGTCGGTCGCGTCCACGTCGGGCGCGATCTCGTCGACCCGCGGAAGCGGGTGCATCACCGTGAGGTCGTCGCGGGCGCGCTCCAGCGTGTCGGCGTCGATCTGGTACTCGCCGGCGACCTGCTGGTACTCGTTCTCGTCGGGGAACCGCTCGCGCTGGATCCGGGTGACGTACAGCACGTCCAACTCCTCGAGCACCTCGTCGAGGTCCGTGTGTTCACGGAGTCTGGCGCCCGCGTCGTGGAGGTCGAACCGGACGCCCCGCGGGAGCCGCAGCGACTCGGGGCTGATGAAGTGCATCCGCGCGTCGAAGTTGGTGAGCGCCGACGCCAGCGAGTGGACCGTCCGCCCGTACTTCAGGTCGCCCATGATCCCGACGGTCAGGTCGTCGAGGCCCGCCCGCTCGCGCATCGTGTACAGGTCGAGCAGGGTCTGGCTCGGGTGCTGGCCCGCGCCGTCGCCGGCGTTGATCACCGGCACGTCGACGAACTGGGAGGCGAGCTTCGCGGCGCCCTCGCTGGGGTGTCTGAGGACGATCCCGTCGGCGTAGCCCTCGATGACGCGGACGGTGTCGGCCAGCGACTCCCCCTTCTTCACCGACGACGACTCGACGGAGCCCATGTCGACGGTGTCGCCGCCGATGCGCTTCATGGCGGTGTCGAACGACATCTTCGTGCGCGTGCTCGGCTCGAAGAAGCACAGCGCGAGCAGGCGGTCGGCGTGGCGCTCGCCGACGGCCCCCGGGTCGTCGGCGAGGTCGGCCGCGCGGTCCAGGACGGCCTCGATGTCCTCCCGGGTGAGCTGGCCCGCCGAGAGGAGGTGGTCGTGTCGCATCATCGAATACGCCGTCGCCGGTTCCCTTCAATCGCTCGGCTCGGTTATCCGGTCGCTGTCGGGCGGTTTTGCATGGGCGTGCACCCCGGCGGCGACGCGGTTTCGAGATTCGAAACGGCGGGCCGCCGACGCGGCGCGACGCGTTCGCCGGACCCGCCGGAGGACGCCGCGTGCGGGTGCCGGGAGAACGACGATCCGCGACCCACGCTCGGTTCGTCGCGCCCGTCGAGTGTCCGGCCCGAAGGGATCCGCCCCCGGGCGATCCGTCTCCACCGCGCCGTTCGGAGACGGGCGGTCAGTGTCGCGGCCCCGTCACCGTTGGAGCTGGAAGGAGACGTGGAGGACGGTCTTGTACTGGTCTATCTGCCCGTTCTCCACGCTCGCCGTCTGCGAGATGATCTTGATCCCGGTGATGTCCTCCAGCGTCTCGTCCGCGTCGTCCAAGGCGCTTTGGGCGGCGTGTTCCCACGACTCGTTCGAGTTGCCCACCAGCTCGATCACCTTTGCAGTGGTTGACATGTGCGGTCGTGATCGTCGGTACAGCCGACAATAAGTCGTCCCACGGTTCCAGCCGGCCGACTATCGCGACCCACCCCGGCGGTGGAGACGCGACGACCCGCCGACCGTGTGGAGGCCCACCACACCCGTCAACACACCGGCTTCACGTCGATGCCCATCCCGGTCAGTGCGTCGGCGTAGTCGTCGTAGGCGATCCGGATCACGTACTCGGCGACCATGCGAGCGCGCTCCCAGTCCTCCTCGGTCTCGCAGGCGTCCTCCAACAGGGTCAGCCCCCGCTTCAGTTCCTCCTCGGTCTCCGCCCGGAGGTCCCGAAAGAGGTCCGCGCGCGGCTCGTCGCCCTCGTTGACGAAGAACGAGACGATCTGGAGGTGCGACCGATCGCTGACGAGCCCGCGACCGACGGTCCCGGCGGCGACGCGCTCGACGGGGTCCTCGCGGGCGCGGAGGTACTCGTGCATGGTACCACCGTCGACTGGGTCGTGGTCGACGCCCAGATCCGCGAGGGAGTCGAGCACGCGCTCGCGGTGGTCGCGCTCGCGCTCGGCGAGCCACTCGAACAGCTCCGCGGCGCCCTCGTCGCCAACGTCGTCGTCTCCGCCGCCGGCCTCGTCGGCCCACGCCGCGAACGTGTTGTGGGCGGCGTGCTCGGAGTCGGCCGCGGCCCGAAGCACCGCGTCGGACTCCAGCGTCGCGTCGGTGAGCGCGATGAGCAGCTTGTTCGAGCCGATCCGGTCCAGCTCGGTCGCCTTCGCCGACTCGACGCGCTCGCGAAAGGCCTCGCCGTCCATGACCGATCCGTCGCCGAGCGCGGCGTTAACGTTTCCCCCGCGCGACACGACCGATCCGGTATGGCACACATCGACGCCTCGGAGATCCTGCCGAACGGTCACGTTCAACAGATGGCCGCGGAGGGCGCGGTGACACAGCTCCACCGCGGGCACGCGTACGCCGAGGAGGGCGACACCTTCGATATCGACGGGACGACGTTCGAGGTGACGGCGATCGAGCACCGCACGCTCGGCGACCTCACCGACGAGGACGCCCGCGCCGAGGGCTCGGAGGACCTAGAGGCGTACAGGGAGCGACTGAACCGCGTCCACGACGAGTTCGAGTGGGACGACGACAGCGAGGTCGTCAGACACGCGTTCGAGCCGCGGGAGTGAGCCGTCGCGATGCGCGACCACGACCGCGGAAGCGGTGACGACGAGACGACCGCCGGCGACGACAACGCCTCGACCGCCGCCGGCGAGCCGACCGGCGACGATCCGGCCGCTGACGACACCGCCGCCGGCGACGGCGAGGAACCCGGCCGTGGCACCACGCTCGGGCTGCCGGCGGGCGGCGAACTCGCGCCCGAGGTGCTCGCGCGTCGTCTCCGCGCGGGCGACCCGGTGTCGGTGCTCGACGTGCGTGACCGACCGGAGTTCGAGGCGTGGCACGTCGACGGCCGCGCCGTGACCGCTCGCCACGTCCCCCACGTGAAGTTCATCGCCGCCGGCGCGAGGGGCGACGCGACCGAGCCGCTCCCGGACGACCTCCCCGAACCGATCGTCGTCGTCTGCGGGCGCGGGAAGGCCAGCGCCGAGGTCGCGCGCGACCTCGCGGACGCCGGGGTCGACGCGGTGAACCTCGCGGGCGGCATGGACGCGTGGGCGGAGACGTACCTCGCGGAGCCGCTCGTCCGCGACGACGACGTGACCGTGATCCAGTACCAACGACCCTCCTCGGGCTGTCTGGCGCACCTCGTCGTCGCCGACGGTCCCGACGGGCGCGAGGCCGCCGTCGTCGATCCGCTCCGCGCGTTCGCCGACCGGTACGTCGCCGACGCGGCTGCCCGCGACGCCTCCCTTCGATACGCGGTCGACACGCACGTCCACGCCGACCACGTCAGCGGCGTCCGCGCGGTCCGCGAGGCGACCGACGGCGACGCGGCCGTCGTGCTCCCCGCGGGCGCGACCGACCGCGGGCTGGCGTTCGACGCGAGCCTGCTGTCGGACGGGGACGCGTTCCGCGTCGGCGACGTCGATATCAGGGCGATCCACGCGCCGGGCCACACGACCGAACTGACGTGTCTCCGGCTCCGCCGACCCGACCGGGAGGACGCGGACACGCTCCTCACGGGCGACGCGCTGTTCCTGCGGGGCGTCGGCCGGCCGGACCTGGAGGCGGGCGACGATGGCGCCCGTGACCTCGCGGCGACCGCGTACGACACGCTCCACGACCGGCTGCTCGCGCTCCCCGTCGACACGCGCGTCGCGCCGGGACACTTCGCCGATCTGGCCGACGCTCGCGCGGACGACTACGTCGCGCCGCTGGCACGGATCGCGGACCTCGAGGTGTGTGCGCTCGACCGGGCGGCGTTCGTCGACCGGATCGCCGGGGAGCTTCCCCCGCGTCCCGCGAACTTCGAGCGCATCGTCGCCACGAACCTCGGGACCGAGTCGATGGACGACGAGGAGGCGTTCGAGGCCGAGCTCGGCCCGAACAACTGTGCGGTCGAGTAGCACGCTCCCGGAGCAGTTTTCATCCTCGGTGCCGCCGTCGTTCCATGAGCGAACGCGAGGTCGTCAAGCGCACCGACGCGCCGCTGACGACCGACGGACTGCGTGCGGACCTGCACGAGCTGGGCGTGACGCCCGGGGAGACCGCGCTCGTCCACTCGTCGCTGTCGGCGATCGGGTGGGTCGCCGGCGGCGCGCCGACCGTGGTCGACGCGCTGCTGGGGGCGGTGACCGAGAGCGGGACCCTCGCGGTGCCGACCCACTCGACGCAGCTGTCGGACCCCACGAGCTGGGAGAACCCGCCCGTTCCCGACGAGTGGGTGGAGGAGATCAAGGCGGAGGCGGCGCCGTACCGCCCCGCGTTGACGCCGACTCGGGGCGTCGGTGCGATCCCCGAATGCCTCCGTGACTACCCCGGCGCGCGGCGGAGTCGCCACCCGACCACGTCGTTCGCCGCGTGGGGCGCCGACGCCGAGGCGGTGACGGCGGATCACGCGTACGACTCGCCGATGGGCGAGGACTCGCCGCTCGCGCGGCTGTACGACCGCGACGCGTTGATCGTCCGGATCGGCGTCGACGCCAACACCTCGCTGCACCTCGCGGAGTACCGCGCCGACTACGGCGGGGAGCCCGAGATCGACGGCGGGCCGGTGCTCGTCGACGGCGAGCGCGAGTGGGTCGAGTTCGCCGAGCCGGAGTCCCGCGACGACTTCCGCGAGATCGAGGCGGCCTTCGAGTCCGCCCACGGGAACCAGGTGTGGCGGGGACCCGTCGGCGACGCCGAGGCCACCGTCTGTCGGATGCGGCCGCTCGTCGACTTCGCGGTCGAGTGGATGGCGGACCACCGCTGAGTCACGTTCGGCGAACGTCGTCGGGGAGGTCGACGTCGCCCTCCGATACCGTGGACGTCGAGCGGGCGCGACCCTCCGACCGGAAGCGCAGCTCGACGCGGACGCCGCGGGGGTCGCGGTTCTCGATCTCCAGCCGCCCCCCGGAGAGCTCGACGACCCAGTAGATGACCCACAGCCCCAGCCCCGTGACGTGTTTGAGCGGGAACTCGTGCAGCTCCGAGAGCGCGTCGAGCTCCTCCCCCGGGATGTGCGATCCGTCGTCGACCACGGTCACGGTCGTCCACGACTCCCCCTCGTCGACGGTGAGGCTGACGGCGACCGTGTCGTCGTTGTGCTGTGCCGCGTTGCCCAGCGCCTCGCGGATCGCCACCTCCACCGACGGGTGGACGACCGCCGTGGCGCGGTCCGGGATCGACGCGTCCACCTCGACCGCGGGATGCTGGTCGCGGAAGCGACGAAGCTCGGCGCGCGCGACGGCCGCGAGGTCCGTCTCGACGGAGTCACCAGCGTTCCACAGGTCTGCGAGGGTCTGGGCCTTCTCGGAGAGCTCGTGGACCCGATCGACGTGGTCGATCAGCGTCCGCAGGTCGGTCGCGACGTCGGGGTCCTCGGTCGTCTCGGCGGCCGAGTCTGCGATCCCCCGAATGACGCCGACCTCGTTGCGGATGTTGTGGCGAAGCACCCGGTGGAGCACGGTGAGCCGCCCCGTCAACTGCACCTGCGCGGCTCGCTCCGCGCGAACTCGCTCGACGTAGTAGCCGACGAGCCCGCCCGAACTCGTCCCGAGGCTCCAGCCGATCGAGAGGACGAACCACCCCTCGGTGACGGGCTCGGCGCTCGCGTAGCGGGAGGCGGCGTACACCGCCGACAGCCCGCCGACGACGACGCCGGCCCCGAGGCTCGTCGCGACGAGCCGGCACACCCGGTCGGGGGCGAGCCGCTCGCGACGGACGCGGTGGGCGACGAACGCGAGGACCGCGGCGAACACGAGGAGGATCGACGCCTCGGCGAGTTCGATCGCGGGCGAGTCGTCGTCCACGACGACGTGCGCGATCGCGAGCGTCAGGACCGCCGCTGCCAACGCCGCGGGGAAGAGCTTGGCACCTCGGTCCCGTATCACGGCCACCGGTTTCGCCCCGACCGTGGAAACCCTTGCGGCAGGGCGTCAGTCGTCGTCGGCGGCGGCGCCCGCGGTCGTCGCGGCGTCGTCCTCGATGCTCGGCGGGTACTTGCCCCGGTCGAGCTTCAGGTCCGACTGCGCGCGCGCCATGCAGGTGAGCGCGTAGTCCTCCGCCTCCTCCTCGGTGAGCGCGCGGGCGACGGCCGCCTGCTGGGCCACCTCGCCCTCGACGATCTCGGCGGTGCACGCGAGACACATCCCGACGCGACAGGAGTACTCCTGTGCGATCCCCTCCTCGATACAGGCGTTCAGGATGGTCTGCTTGCCGGACACCTCGATCGTCTCGCCGGTGCCGACGAACTCCACCGTGTACTCGGCGTCGGAGTCGCTCATTGTCCGCCACATCCCCCGTGACCCGCTTATAGCTCTCGGTTCGGCGAGCCGGTCGACCCGACCGCCGCACGTGGTGATCGACTGTCCGAACGACCGTTGCCGTCGCGAGTCGCCCGCGCGGACCGCGCCACCGCGCATCCGAGCACGACCCTCCTGTTTTTATCGTCGGAGCCGCTACACGTCGCATATGTGGCATGAGACCGTCCAGATCCGAATCCGACCGACAGACGGCGGTCGGCGGACTCGGACGGTCGACGGGGGTGCACACCCGTGCCGTTGAGCAGACGCGCGACCCTGCTGAAGCTCGGGAGCGCGGCGGCCGTCGCGACCGGCGTCGCCGCCGGCGTCACCGGGACCGGAGCGTACACGTCGGTTCGCGGCGACCGCGGCGTCGACGTGTCGGTGGCCGACGGGACCGGCGGGCTCGTCGGCATCGTCCCGCAGGGACCGGTGAAGAAGAACAGCCGCGACCCCCTGGTTGAACTGACGAACAACACCGACCGATCGCTCACCATCACCGTCGCGCTCGCCGACTGCGCGGCCGGCACGCTGTACGACAACGACGGAGAGTCGGGCTGCTCCGTGTCGATCACCCTCGGGGCCGGGAACAGCCAGTTCATCGACGTCGTGGCGTCGACGACCGGAACGATCGGCTTCTCGGTCGACGTCGAGGGGCCGAGCCTCTCGCTGGCCGCCGACCGAAGCGTCGAGGCGGAGTCGGGCAACTCCCCGGGCGCGGTTCGCATCCAGAAGCCGAGCAAGGACAAGGACTTCGGCGCCCGTGCGAACAAGAACGAGTGGACCGCGAAGGCGGACGTCCGCGACGACGACGGCGACGGCGACCTCGACCGCGTCGAGTTCGAGGTCACGGAGGGCGACTCCGGCGGGACGCTCGTCGCGTCGCGGACGGTCTCGACCCCGCCCACCCGGTACAAGGAGAACGTCACGCTGTCCCCGGACGACCCGACGTACGACATCAGGCGGGGCCAGCAGTACACGCTCGTGGTCAGGGCCTACGACGTCGACGGGAACGTCGCCACCGCGACCGTCCAGACGACCGCCTGAGCGGCCGTCGGGACGGATCCGACGGATCGACGTGGCTCCGGCCCTACCGTCCCTCGAACTCCGGCTGTCGCTTCTCGGTGAACGCCGACACTCCCTCGTCGTGGTCGTGCGTGTCGAAGACCGCAGCCTGCGCGCCCGCCTCGTGTTCGATCGCCTCACCCAGCGTCGCGAACTCCGAGCGCAGCAGGCGCTTGGAGGTCCGCAGCGCGACCGTCGGCCCCGACGCGATCCGGTCGATCAGCATCGAGACCCTCGCGTCGAACTCGTCGTCCGCGACGGCGTGGTTCACGACGCCCAGCTCCTCGGCACGTTCGGCATCGAGCAGTTCGCCGGTGTAGACCAGCTCCTTCGCGACGTTCTCGCCGACGAGCCGCGGGAGGAGGTAGGAGGTGCCGGAGTCGACCGCGAGGCCGACCTCCCGGAAGCCGAACCCGATCTGTGCGTCCTCGTGGAGCGCGGTCACGTCGCAGGCGATGGCGAGGTTCGCGCCCGCGCCGAACGCGGCGCCGTCGATCCTCGCGACGGTCGGGAACTCGCACTCGTACACCCGCTTCACGCAGCGGCCGATCTCCTGGATCACGTGACGGACCGCGTCGTCCACCGGCTCGTCGGACGCCTGACGCTCCAGCATGGAGTCGATGTCGCCGCCCGCACAGAACGCGGGCCCCTCGCCCTCGAACACGACACAGCGGGCGTCGCCGCCCTCCAGTTCGTCGAGCGCCGCCTCGATGCCGTCGGTCATCGCGACCGACAGCGCGTTGCGTCGGTCGGGGTCGTTCAAGACGATACGCGCCAGCCCGTCGTCGTCGCGTTCGAGCCGCACGATGCCGTCGGAGAACTGCGTCGTGTCCGCCATACCCACACGACGGCGGCCCGGGGTTTGGTCGTTTCCCCGGGTCGTTCCGGGGTCGACGCGGACGCGCCTGCCGGGCGACGATCCGGAGACGATCCGGATCAGTGGGCGGGGCCCGATGGGGCCGCCTACTCCCCGCGGAGCTCGAACTTCTGGACCTTCCCGGTCGTCGTGCGCGGGAGCTCATCCACGAACTCGACCTCCCGTGGGTGTTTGTACTCCGCGAGGTTGTCGAGGCAGAACTGCCTGATATCGTCGGGCGTCACGTCCGAGCCGGGGGTCGGAACGATGAACGCCTTCACCGTCTCCCCCCTGCGCTCGTCCGGGATACCGACCACCGCCGCGTCGGCGACTGCCTCGTGCTCGAAGAGCAACTCCTCGACCTCCCGCGGGTAGACGTTGTACCCGGCGGTGTTGATCATGTGCTTCTCGCGGTCGACGATGTAGAAGTAGCCGTCCGCGTCGTGGTAGCCGATGTCGCCGGTGTGGAACCACCGCTTGCCGCCCGACTCGGTGAACACCTCCTCGTTCGCCTCCGGACGGTCGTGATACCCCTTCATCACGTTCCGGCCGCTGACGACGACCTCGCCCGTGACGTCGTCCAGATCCACCTCGTCCTCGTCGACCGGGCCCTCGTCGACCGGCGCGACCTCCTCGAACCCGTCGTCGACGATCATCGCCGAGACGCCGGGGAGCGTCTTCCCGATCGAGCCGACGCGCCGGCCCTTCTCTGGCGTGTTGAAGTGCGTGACCGGGCTGGTCTCCGTGAGGCCGTACCCCTCGTAGATCTTCGCGTCGAACAGCTCCTCGAAGCGGCGCAGCACCTCGACGGGGATGCCGGAGCCGCCGACGCCGCACAGCCGGAGCGACGAGAGGTCGCGCTCGGCGGCGTCGGGCTGGTTGATCGCGTCGTTGTACATCGCGGGGACGCCGTGCATCAGCGTCAGCTCCTGTGACTCGATGAGGTCGAACGCCTGCTGGGCGTCCCACGCCGGCAGCGGGTAGTAGGCGCCGCCGTCGAACAGGGTCGCGTTCATCACGACCGTCATCCCGTAGATGTGGAACAGCGGGAGGACGCCGAGCTGTCTGTCGTCGGTCGTGATCCCGTCCGGGACGAGCGAGGCGGACATCTCCGCGTTCGACGCGAGGTTGTCGTGCGTCAGCAGGACGCCCTTCGGCGTCCCGGTCGTCCCCGAGGTGTACGGCTGGCAGGCGATGTCGTCGTCCGCGCGGTCGACGGTCTCGAACGCCGGGTCGCCGCAGAACTCCTCGAAGGAGACGGTCCCCTCGACCGCCTGGCCGATGGTTACGACGGTGTGTACGTCCGTGTCCTCGCGTACCTCCGCGACGTGTTCCGCCAGATCCGGCAGCGTGACGACCACCTCGGCGCCGGAGTCGGCGAGCATGTGCTCGATCTCGCGGGACTTGTACTGCGGGTTCATCGGGACGACGACGCCCCCGGCTCGCAGCGTCCCGTGGAAGCCGATCACGAACTGCGGGAGGTTCGGCAGGTAGATCCCCACCCGACCGCCGACGTCGATCCCGGCGTCGTCGAGCCCCGACGCGAACGCGCCGATCTGGCCCCACAGTTCTCGATAGCTGATGTCGGTCCCGTCGTACCACACCGCCGTCTCGTCCGGATGTTCCTCCACGGTCGAACCGACGTTCGTAACGAGGTTTGTCATGCCATCGAACCGGTCGGTCGGTCCCGGCTAAAGTCTTTCCCGGTCGTTCACGAAGGTGGGCGGCGCTGGGCGGTTCGCGCGACGGCGATTCGCTCGCCGGCCGCGGGCCGATCCAGTGACGCGACGCGAGCACGAGTCGGTGGAGCCATTGCGGTGCGGAACCGACGGGCGCCCATGAGCGATCCGACGACAGCCGGACGCGACCGCGATCGCCCGGCGGCGACGCGCAGACGACTCCTCGCGGCGGTCGGAGCCGGAGCGACCGCGGCCCTCGCGGGCTGTTCCGCCAGCGGCGACGGCGGCGGGAGCGGATCCGACGGCGACGGGACCGACCGGTACGACGGCTGGCTCGCGGACGCCAACGGCTACGACGGCGAGGTCGCGGACCGAACGGGCGCCGACGAGGTGACGGTCGCGGTCGGCGCGGGCGACGGACTCGCCTACGACCCCGCGGCCGTCCGCGTCTCGCCGGGGACGACCGTCACGTGGGAGTGGACCGGGATGGGGAGCCGCCACAACGTCGTCGACGACGCGGGCGGGTTCGAGAGTTCGTATTACGCGACCGAGGGCGAGACGTTCTCCCACGAGTTCGCGGAGCCGGGCGTCGCGAAGTACTACTGCACCCCCCACGAGAACCTCGGGATGGTCGGCGTCGTCGAGGTCGTCGACGGGTAACGCACCGGCTGCTGGCCGCGGATCGCTTCAGACGACGCCGCCGAACGCGTCGCCGGCGAGTCCCGGTCCAGCGGGCACCCCGATCCGTCCGTTCTCGACGGGGACCGGGTCCGTGGCGACGATATCATCGGCCAACAGTCCGCCCGTCGCGAGCCCGTGTGCGCGCTCGCCGCCCCCGGGGAGCGCCGCCGCGACGTGGACGGCCGCCGTTCGCGCGACGGCCGCGTCGACAGTCGTCGTGACGACCGGGTCGATCCCGACGTGAGCGGCCGCACAGCCCGCCGCGAGCGCCCGCGAGGGACCGCCCAACGCCATCGGCTTGAGGACGACCGCGTCGGCGGCGTCCGCGGAGACCACCTCGCCGATCCCGTATCGGGCCAGCGACTCGTCGACCGCGATCGGGGCGCCGACCCCGCGGAGCGCGGCGTGCCCGGCGAGGTCGTCCGCGGGAAGCGGCTGTTCGACGTACTCGACGAGGCCGTCGAACGCGGCGACGGCCTCCCGCGCGGTCCCGTGGTCCCACGCGCCGTTGGCGTCGACCCGGAGCGAGACGGCCTCGTCGCCCGACCGCGGTTCGTCGACCGCGTCCGCGACTGCCCGAACCCGCCGGAGGTCCTCGTCGATCGACCTCGTGCCGACCTTCAGTTTCACCGTTCGGTAGCCCGTCTCGACTGCCGTCGCCGCGGACGCGACGGTCTCATCGACGCTCCCGTCGCCGACGGTCGCGTTCGCGGGGACCGACGCCGGGGCCGTGTCCTGCGCGAGCGACGCGGCGACGGACCGGCCGGCGCGTCGCGCGAACGCGTCGCGGTACGCGAGCGTGACCGCGTGGCGCGCGGCGGGCGTCTCCGCCCCCGGCGGGATGCCCTCGTCGCGAGCACGCCGGAGCGCCGCCCGACACTCCGTCGCGGATTCGGTCCATGCCGGCAGCGGCGTCGCCTCGCCGATTCCCGTGGTCCCGTCGAGGTCGACGCGGACGAGTACGCCCGTTCTGTTCTCGATGTCGCCGGCGGCCGTCGACAGCGGCGCCGCGAGGTCGAGCGCGAACCCGCGGAGCGCGACGACGGTCACAGCGCCAGCCCGACCGCGAACAGCGCCGCGAACGCGGCGAGCAGTTTCCCGGTGCGCTCCAGGGCGGGGTTGAGCGCGTCGCCCGCGGTCTCGGTGAGGACGGTCCGCGTAAGTGGGACGGCCAACAGCAGCGTCGCCATCGGCAGCAACACCGTGAGATCGCCCGTCGACGCGGCGAACACCGGCGGGATCGTGTACGCCATCCCCAGCAACAGGACGAACTGTGCCCGCGAGAAGGCGTAGCCGAACCGGACCGTGAGGGTGTTCTTGCCCGTCTCGGCGTCCTCCTCTCTGTCCCGCAGATTGTTGACCACGAGGATGTTCGTCGAGATGGCGGCGATCGGTAGCGAGGCGACGACAGCCGCGAGCGGGACCAGTTCGGCGCGCGGGACGAGCGTGAGGAACTCGACGCCCAGCGCGGCCGCCGCCTGCACGTAGTAGGTGCCCGTGACGGCGACGAGCCCGAAGAAGACGAACACGAACACGTCGCCGAGCCCGTGGTACGCCAGCGGGTACGGCCCGCCGGTGTAGGCGACCCCCATCGCCACCGAGACGAGCCCGACGATCATGATCGGCAGGCCCGCGACGGCAACGAGGTACGCTCCCACGAGGATCGCCGCGAGGAAGGTGAGCCACATCGCCCGCTTCACCTCGGCGGGATCGATGAGGCCGCCGGCGGTCACCCGAGTGAACCCCTCGCGGTCCGCGGTGTCAGCGCCCTTCTCGGCGTCGTAGTAGTCGTTCGCGAAGTTCGTCCCGATCTGGATCAGCGCCGCGCCCACCAGCGCCACGAGCGCCGGCAGGGGCGCGAACACGCCGTCGCGGACGGCCAGCCCGGTCCCGACGAGAACGGGGGCCAGCGCCGCCGGCATCGTCTGCGGGCGCGCGGCGATCACCCACGCCCGCCGTCTGGAGATGTCCGCCTGTCCCGTCTCCGTGCTCATTGTCGGAGGCAGGGACCCGCGGGGCATGAAGGGTGGGCTTCGCGACCGTACCCCGACCGGCCGTTCACCGCGTCCGTGCCGTCGGACTCCGGCCTTCGGGGTCGTTCGCAGGCGGGACGCGGGTCACGGTCGCGATCGGGTCTGTCGACTCGTCCGCGGGCGGGAGGCGAGTCGCGGTCGCGATCGGGTCGTCCTCGACGTCGGTTGTCATACGGTACCAACCACCACTTGAACGGAGAAATAGTTGGTGCAATGAAATGAACACGATCGTTCGCCGCGGCGGCGGGTCCTCGTTCGCCGCCGATCGGCGGCTTCAGTAGTGCCAGGGGAACTCGCTGAAGTCCTGCTCGCGTCCCTCGAGGAACGCGTCCCGGCCCTCCCGCGCCTCGGGCGTCATGTACGCCAGCCGGGTCGCCTCCCCGGCGAACACCTGCTGGCCGACCATCCCGTCGTCGGTCATGTTGAACGCGTACTTCAGCATCCGCATCGCCGTCGGCGACTTGCTCGTCATCTCGTCGGCCCATTCCAGCGCCACGTCCTCCAGTTCCTCGTGGGGGATCGCCTCGTTCGCCATTCCCATGTCCACCGCCTCCTCGGCGGAGTAGGTCTTCCCGCGGAAGAACACCTCCCGCGCCTTCTTCTGGCCGACCTGCTTGGCGAGGTACGCCGAGCCGAAGCCGCCGTCGAAGCTCGCCACGTCCGGGTCCGTCTGGAGGAACTTCGCGTGCTCCTCGCTGGCGAGCGTGAGGTCGCAGATCACGTGCAGCGAGTGGCCGCCGCCGACCGCCCATCCGGGGACGACGGCGACGACGGGTTTGGGCATGAAGCGAATGAGCCGCTGTACTTCGAGGATGTGGAGGCGGCCCGCCTTGGCATCCCGGACCAGCTGGTCGTCGGACTCATCGGCCTCGTCGTCGTCGCGGTACTCGTAGCCCGAGTCGCCGCGGACGGACTGGTCGCCGCCCGAGCAGAACGCCCAGCCGCCGTCCGTGGACGACGGGCCGTTCCCGGTGAGGAGGACGCAGCCGATGTCGGCACGTTTGCGGGCGTCGTCGAGGGCGGCGTACAGCTCGTCGACGGTGCCGGGGCGGAACGCGTTTCGCTTCTCCGGGCGGTCGAACGCGATCCGGACGGTCGGCGAGTCGGCCGCGCGGTGGTAGGTGATGTCGTCGAACGCCTCGCTGCCGTCGACCGGCTCCCACCGATCGGGGTCGAATATCTCCGAGACCGCGTCGCCGTCGCTGTCGATCGCGTCGTCCGCTTCGTCGCTATCGCTCATACTCGAACGCGGGGCGGGAACCCGCAAAAAGGTGCGCGGTGCGCGCGACTGGCCGCGGTGTCGGCGGACGACGGCGGTCCCCGGTCGCCCCCACAAAACCCATGCGTCGCCGCCGGACCCATCCGAACGATGCCCTCCAGACGCGACGTGCTCGGCCTCTGCGGCGGCGCGCTCCTCGGACTCGCCGGCTGTGTCGGCCCCGAGGGCGGACGCACGGGGACCGCGGGGACCGACGACCGGACGGACGGGCCGGACAGCGACTCGACCACCGCGGATCGGGACACCGACTCGCCGGAGCCCGGAACCGGCATCGAGGTCGAGGGCGGGTCGCTCGCGTGGGAGCGGTCCCTCGGCGACGACCTCGTCTCCGAGCCGGCGTTCGTCGACGGGACCGTCGCGGTCGCCGTCGGCACCGACGTGGTCGGCCTCGACGCGGCCACCGGCGAGACCGCGTGGACGTTCGAGACGGCCGTCTCGATCGGCGACGAGTACGAGTACGGTCGCCCCACTGCCGACCTCCGCGTCCACGAGGGAACGCTGTACGCGCTCGTCGGGATCAGCGTCGGAACCGGCGCCCACGACCACGTGCTCCACGCGCTGACGGCCGACGGCGACGAGCGCTGGCGCTTCGGCACCCGCGTCGCCGGCTTCCACTCGTTCCTCGGCTTCGGCGACGGCGCCGTCGTCGTGGGCACCAACGACGACGCGATCAGTGACGAACTGGACCACGCCGTCTTCGCGATCGAGACGGCAGACGGCTCCCGCCGGTGGACGGCCGAGAGCGGCGACGCGATGGACGGCACGGTCGCCGACGGCGTCGCGCTCGTGGAGGCGGACACGGCGGTCGACTGCTTCGACCTCGAGACGGGCGAGCGGCGCTTCCGCTCGGAGGCCCCGGACGACGCACGCGTGACCGCAACGGCCGCCGGCGACGGTCGGGCCTTCCTCGTGTTCGACCGCTACGACCCGGAGCCGGATCAGCCGACGATGGCGGCGGTGTCGACGGCCGACGGGAGCGCGGCGTGGGACCTCGCGGGGGAAGTCGTCACCTCGGTGCGGTACCTCGACGACTGCTACGTCGGCGGCGAGCGCGTCGCCCGCCTCGGTCCCGACGGGAACGAGCGCTGGTCGTACGACGGTGGCGGCCTGATCCACGACGTGCCCTTCGACGCGGACGCCCTCTACACGAACCCGGACTCGCGGATCGTCTCGCTGGCCCGCGACTCGGCAACCGAGCGGTGGACCGCCGAGGCGACCGATCTCGCCGTCCCCCGCGTCCGCGCCGGCGACGCGCTCGTCTCCTCGGACGGCGACGCGCGGACCGTGTTCGCCCACGCCGTCGACGACGGGACCGAACTGTGGCGCGCGACGCTTCCCGGCGGCTACCCCCCGGACCCGGCGGCCGGTCCCGACGGCGCGTACGTCGCCACCACCGCGGGCGGTGTCGGGCGGGTCGACCTCTGAAGAACGGGGACCGAAGAACCAGTCGGGCCTCGGATCAGTCGATCTCGGCGACGCGCTCGGCCACCTCGTCGGCGAGCTCCTCGCGCACGAGGTGGCTCGCCTCGGCGTCGCTCGTCACCTCGATCACGTCCGTTCCCGCGCTTGCGACGCTCTCGCGATACAGCTCGCGGAACCCCTCGCGGTCGTCGCCGTCGACGCGGGCGAACGAGAGGTCGTACAGCTCCCCCGTCGGCTCGAAGTCGAGGCCGTGTGGCGTCTTGAACTGCCCCGTGAACGGTGGGTCGAACTCCTCGATGGGCAGCATGTGGAAGATGCCGCCGCCGTCGTTGTTGATCAGGACGACCGTCGCGTCCACGTCACACCGCTCCAGGGCGAGCAGGCCGTTCATGTCGTGATAGTAGGCCAGATCGCCGGTGACGAGCGTCAGGTCGTCCGTCGTCGCCGACCCAGCACCGAGCGCCGTGGAGACGATACCGTCGATGCCGGAGGCGCCGCGGTTCCCGAGCATCGTGAGTCCCTTCGCGGCGGGTGCGGCGAAGCGGTCGGCGTCCCGGACGGGCATGGAGTTCGAGACGAACACGGTCGACGGCTCGGGGGCCAACTCGGCGACGTCCGCGAGGACGCGTCCCTCGAAGAAGCCGCCATCGCCGGCGGCGGCGTCGACGGCGTCCCAGTGGGCCGCCTCGGCGGCCTCCCAGCGCTCGCGCCACGCCGTCGAGTCGGAACCGCTCGCGACCTGCTCCACCTGCCGCGAGAGCGCGCCGCACAGTCGGGAGGGGTCGGCGACGACGAGGTCCGTGGCGGCGAACTCCGCCTCGCGCCAGCCACCGGCGGGATCGACGAGGAGTTGGCGCGCGTCGGTGCCCGCGAGGTACTTTCGCAGCGGCTTGGAGGTCGGCGAGGCGCCGAACCGGAGGACGACCTCGGGGTCGGGCCACCCCTCGGAGACGCCGGCGGCGAGGAAGCCGTCGTAGCCGCCGAGGACGGGTGCGACCCGGACGGACGACCCGAACCGGAGCCCCGAGAGGGGATCCGCGAGAACGGGGAACCCCGTCGCGTGCGCCAGCGCGGTGACCGCCTGCGGGTCCGGGCCCGGCGGGTCCGCGGGGCCGGCGACGATCAGCCCGCGTTCGACCGCGAGCGCGCGCGCCAGTCGCTGGAGGTCCCGGTCGTCCGGCATCGGGTGACCGGCGGTCGTGGAGACGAACGGGCGATCCCCGTCGCGACCCCCGGCGGCGAGTTCCGGGAGGTCGTCAGGTACGTCGCCCTCCACCTCGACGGGCTCCAACGGTTTGCGGAACGGAACGTTCAGGTGGACCGGCCCGGCCGGCGTTCCCTCCGCGGTCGAGACCGCGCGGGCGAGGTCGGTTCGCAGCGATCTGAGCTTCCGATCGTCGGCCTCGGGCTCGGGGAGGTCCTTGTACCACCGGACCGCGTCGCCGTAGAGCTTCTCCTGGTCGACGGTCTGGTTGGCGCCCGAGTCACGCAGTTCCGGCGGGCGGTCGGCCGTGAGGAGGAGCATCGGCACCCTGGACTGAGCGGCCTCCATCACCGCCGGGTGGAAGTTCGCGGCGGCGGTGCCGGAGGTGCACACCAGGGGCGTCACCTCGCCGGTTCTGCGGGCGCGGCCCAGCGCGAAGAACGCGGAGGCGCGCTCGTCGAGGTGTGAGAACACGCGGATGTCCGGGTGTTCAGCGAGCGCGACCGTCAGCGGCGTCGAACGCGAACCGGGGGTGACGCAGACGGCGCCGACGCCGGCGGCAGCGAGCTCGTCGGCGACGGCGCGACCCCACAGCGTGTTCCGGTTCGGGGCGCGTGTGGTCATGCGCCCGGCTTCGACCGGCGAGCGGATAAACGGCCTGTCCCGCGTCGGCCGCCGTGGCCGTCCGCGACAGCCCGCGGAACCGCGATGGTACTCGCGGCCGTTCGACGGTAGCCACTCGAAACGCATTCCGAAACCAGACACTTCCCGCGGTGTCGTGTATGTGGACCCGTGCGACTCTCCGAGACTCGCAGGGCGTTCGAAACCCAGATCTCGTTCCCGGCCGACCACGAGGCCGTCGTCGAACAGGTCGGCGGCGTGACCCTCGAGGCACCGAACGGCGACGACACGACCGTCGCGGCGGTGCTCGAACGGGTTGACGACGCCGAGTTCGACTCCCCGGACGAACTGTACGACAGCCTCGTGACGTTCGTCGACGACGCGTTCATCGGCCGGAAGTTCTACGACGACCGCGGCAGCCAGAGCGGGATGCGGAACGAGGAGCAGTCGTTCTGAGCGAGCACTCGGGCGATCGAGTGCGGGACGGCCGCGCTACGCGATCAGTCGCCCGTGTTCGACCTTCATGCACCGGTCCTGGGTGGTCGCCAGCCCGGCGCCCTCGGCGCGCGCGAGCGCCTCGTCGTCGGTGATCCCGAGCTGGAGCCACACCCCGTCCACGTCGCCGCGGTCCTCGTGGCGCGCGAGCACGTCGTCGACGATACCCTCCACCTCCTCGCTCGGGCGGAACACGTCGACCAATGCGATCTCCTCGTCGACGTCGGCCAGCGAGTCGTACGCCTCGCGCCCGAGGACCTCATCGGCGTAGGGGTTCACGGGGATCACCTCGCACCCGTGATCCTGCAGGTACGCCGGGATGTCGTGGGCGGCCTTACCCGGCGTGGTCGAACAACCGACGACCGCGACGGGGTCCATCGAGAGCAGTTCGCGCAGGCCGTCGTCGTCGGTGACAGGCATGCTCGGGGATGCGGCGTCTCGGGGCAAAAGGGTTCGTGCGCCGAGCCGAGTTCAGGCGTTCGCCAGCCTGACCGTCGGCTCGCCGTCCTCGGTGGTCTCGATGATCCCGTCGAACAGCTGCTTCAGCGTGTTCATCGTCTGGTCGTCGTGGGCCGTCGAGTCGATGCAGTACAGTCCGAGCCCGTCGACGCTCTGGATCCGACCGGTGAACACGTGCAGGAACCGGAACACGGTCTGGAGGTCGGAGTACATGAGAAGCGTCGACAGCGAGTGGACCATGACGCGGTTCTGCCGGATGCCGCGGTCCTTGTAGAACGCCTCCAGGAACGACGAGAGCTTGATCCCGATCCCGGTCATGTCGACCGGCGAGGAGGTGTACTTGATGCGGTCGCTGTCGCGCACCTCGTTGACCCCCTGCTGACGGGAGACCGTGTCGACGACGGCGACCGGCCGGCCCTCGTACGGCTCGCGCTTGGCGAACTGCTTGAGGAGCCGGTCGGCGGAGTCCTTGGTCGTCACCATGATCGCGCCCTCGCCGCGGCGTGTTCCCTCCGCGAGCACGTCGAGCGCGAGATCTCGCTTTCCGCTCAGGGCCGGCCCGGTGAGCAGCACGTTCGATCCGGGCTCGATCTCGGCCCCGAGCGTCTCTACCTCATACATACGGCGCCCCCACGAACCGGTCGGCGCAGACGGCGCGCTCTCGCGGGCTCGTCGGTCGCTCCGTCTCGCCGAGAGTCATCCAACTACGGGTTGGTTGCCGTGAGCCGGTATTATTCTTTATGATTGATTGGGCGACGTGACGCGTGTCCACGGTCATCCGATCACCGTCACGAGGCGACCCGCGACGAACGCCGCCGCCGCGAGGAAGGTCCCGCGTTTGATCCATCGCTGGGCCGTCGACGGGTCCCGGAACCCCCAAGCTGTCGCGCCGAACATCGTCGCGTCCGCGGGTACGACGACGGCGAGGTACGCCGGACCGAACGTTCCGTCGACGTACGGGACGACGCTCCCGAGCGCCGCCGCCGCCATCGCGACCGTCGCGAGCGCGAGCGCGGGGCCCTCGCCGACGACGATCGGAAGCGTTCGAAGCCCCTCCTCGCGGTCACCGGCCACGTCCTCCACGTCCTTCACCACCTCGCGGGCGAACGTCGCGGTCGCGGCCAGCCCGAACAGCGTCCACGTCGGCGGCGCGATCGGACCGACCGCGGCCGCCCCGAACAGGAACGTCGAGCCGGTGAGGTACGCGACGACGACGTTTCCCACGACGGGCAACCCCTTGAACAGTTGCGTGTACGCCAGCAGCGCCAGCAGGTTCACGACCGCGATCGCCAGCGCCAGCGGCGGCAGCGACAGCGCCGCCGCGGTCGCGACGGCGAACAGCGTCGCCGCGAACCCGGCGGCCGCACGGGCCGACACCCGACCGCTCGGGATCGGGCGATTCGGACGGTTCACGGCGTCGATATCGCGGTCGAAGTAGTCGTTGACCGCGTTGCCCGCGCCCGTCGCCGCCGCGGTCGCGATCACCGCGAACGCGACCGCCCAGGGCGTGCCGAGCCCTCCCGCGACGAACGAGCCGACGAAGGTGAGCGCGCCCGCCGCGACTGCGTTGCCGACGCGGGCGAGTTCGAGGAAGCCGCCGATCGTCCGGGTCGCGTTCATCGTTCGCGGTCACCGGCCGGTCGGAGATAAAGGACGCGGGACGACCGCGGTGCCGGCGAGCGGGGCCGCCGGATGTTCACAGACCTGTGGGAGTGATCGGACGGTGGCGCACGAACGTTCCGGTGCCACTGTCCAGTCGGTGGAACTGCGACCACACGGACCGCCCAACACCGGAATCCGACACGGAACCGATACTCGCCCGACTTCCCGAATCCGCCCCGACCGTTGGTGGCAGTCGTTGTCCATCGGAGACTATCAACTGGTGTATATGTTTTCGCCCCGGACGAGCGTTCCAAAGCGCGGGACTTAAGCGGACCTGTCGGCTATGAATGGACACGGGCGCTTAGCTCAGCCTGGACAGAGTACTTGGCTTCGGACCAAGCTGCCGCGGGTTCAAATCCTGCAGCGCCCATTCCTTCGCCGCCCGTTTCACCTCCAACCGAAGGTTCGGGGTACAGACCCTCTCGATACCGAATTCGTCGTTTAGGTCCCTCCGGAATACATCACTTTCTGAGGAGCTAAACGGGGGACACGTTGCGGCCCCTTGCAGTCACGCGATTTTGTTCGCAAACACGGGGGTGATCGCCCGTGCGTGAGCTGCGGTTTGTTCCTGCGAGCGATCTCTACGACCCAGCGACTCGCGCACGGTTCCCGCACCCCTCGATCGAGGCGACCGACGCCGACGTTCGGGAGGCCATCGAGGAGGTGGAACGATGAACGGCACCGAGTACCGGTGTCGACGCTGCGGCGTTCGGATGGTCGAACCCGACCCGCCCCGGACCGATCGATGCCCGGTCTGTCGTCGACGTGGTGACGGCGGGAACCGCCCGGCGATCTCCGACGTTCGAGGTGACTACTGATGGCGCCTCGCCTCCCGGGCGATCCGCCGAACCCCGGCAGTCAGTGGAACCCCTCGGTTCCCCTCCCGTCGGTCGCGATCGTCCTCCGCTGCAAGGGATGCAACCAGAAGTTCGTCACTCGCGAGCAGCATCCTTCAGCTCGTCTCGGGATGTGTCGCTACTGCGCGCCTCCCGAGTGGTACGCTGAGTACATCCCCCGCGGTCGCTGGAGGGCCGACGGATGACCTCCGACGGACCGGAGTTCATCGAGTACCAGTGTCGCGGCTGCCAAGAGCTAACGCTCGCGGACGAACGCGCGGATCACGCCCGATACCGGGAATGCCTCAGCTGTTTCGCCGTCCCCGATCTCAAACGGCAACCCGTCGACCACCGACTCCCGTCGCTCCGCTGGGCGATCGCCACCGCTCCGCTCGACCTCACGAACCCTCAAAGCGAGGGACAGGCGGAGGCCGCCCGCGGCGCCGCGAGCGCCCCGAGCGGCGCCGAGGCCAGAGCCGACGCGGAGCGGGGGCTCGCCCCCGACCGCGGAGCCCGAGCGCATGAGGGAGTCCCGACCGGGACGACCGAAAACGAGCGGCGGTCGCCTCCCGACACCCGCGCGCGAGCAACGCGTGCGGATGGCGGTTCCCGGGTAGCCACGCAGCAAGCCGCACTCACTCGGTGGTCCAGTGAGTAGCGACCAGCCAACCGGCGGGGACGCATCCACCCAAACCAGCGGTGAGTCTTGGCCTTCCAAGGAGACTAACTCTGTAACGCCCGCTACTCCCGAATCTCCCGAAGATAGCGTTCCCGCGATCGTCCACAAACGCGTTTCCGAGTTCCGTCGGGAGTACCCTGATCTGGCCGATCTTCCGCTCTCCAGATCGCACGGTCGCAGCCTTCGCCGGATCGTCACCGATGCCGACTGGTCCGACGAGTGGGTCGAACCCGACACCTTCGGAGAATCGGCCTTCCGTACGACCTCGCTCGTGAAGCGCGAAGCCTCAACGTGGAGCGATGCGCTCGCGGCGTTCCTCACTGCACATCTCGAATACGACGGGATGCTCGCGCGGTTCTCGAACGGGGAGGACTCGTTCGAACTCCCACTGACCGACGCTTGGGGCAAGGAGTATCACGCGAAACAGTACGCCCGTGCTCGGGCACTCGAACGCCAAATGGGCGGCGGTGAACGCCCGTCTGGGGGCGAAGCCGTCGCCGCGTGGGACCGACCAGCGACCGCCATGATCACCCTCTCTGCGTCTTCGATGCCCGGCCGTACTCGACTGTCTCCTGTTGATCACCTCGACGCCGTACACGACTCATTCTCGTACGATGGTGTCCGGGACACCCTCCGTAACGTAATGGAGTATCACCTCGGATTGGACTCCGACCAGTGGGGATACTGGTTACAGGCGGAGCCCCACGGACTCGGCGATAGTTCCGGAGTGAACGCCTGTTATACGCATATTCACATCGGGACGTACCTCGACGCATCAGGGCTCGACGCCGAACGCATCGGCGGCGAGTTGGAGCGTGTCGTCGACAAACACCTGGAGGTGTGCGAACCGGCCGGGAAGAGCGCCCACAACTACGAGGCGATCGACTCCTACGAGGAGGAAGACGACGGCTGCATCTCCGTGAACATGGAGGTCGGCAACCTTGGGTCATACCTCGCCGCGTACATGGGCGGTTCATACGACGAACGGCTCGAAGAACGGCCGATCGAATACCTCGCGTGGGGGACGCTCTACTGGTCGACCGCTCGCCAGCGAACGACTCGCTCACAGACAGTCAACCAGGCGATCGCTGCCGATGCCTGCCAGCAACGTGCTGAGTCCGAATCGTCGGCGCAATCGGACGAGCATGGAGAGACTGTCCGCTGGTCGGAAGCTAACGGGCCGGATGTCGTATGTACCAACTGCGGTTCGGGCTGGGCGATCGACCAATCACGGATAGAAGCCCCCATCCTCGATGCCGACCTCCGCGAGCTGCTGCCCGACAAACCGCCCGATATTGACAGTTCGCCGTCGCTCTCAGAGCTGTGGGCCGATGCTGACGCCGCCGGTCGTGCTGGTGAAAGCCTCGGTCGTGCTCACGCTCGCGAACGAGTCAATCGCTGGCTCGACGCGCACCCGTCAGCCTCGGTCTCCCCGGTCGCGCTGCTCGGACGATTGGACCTCAATCCGGAGCACATCGAGTTAGTGAGCGATCTTCTCGACGGTGACGAGTCCGGCCCCGAACCGGAAGGGTTCGTCCGGCCGCAGTCACTCGAACCCGAGTGGGAACTGGAAGCGATCATCGGCGCTGACGGTCAGGAACATACGCCCGGCGATGGCGGCGTCGACATGGTGACCCTGCACCTCCCGAAGAAACAAATCCGTGAGGAAACTCGTCTGTCCAAGCCGTTACGGAGTGGCGAGATATGGCGCTGTGGGAAGTGCAACTTCGCAACGCACAACTCGCGGATGATGGCTGACCATCTCGTTGACCACGGGCTCGAGGATCCCGATGCCGCCGATCACGTGCTGATGTATCACCCCCTGAGCAAACAACGCGATCTCCGGAATGGGATGAAGTACACCGGCCATCGCCCGGATCCACCCGAAAAAAGATATTACTCAGGAGAACGGTAGGCTGCGTTCGTTTCTCTGGGTAGGCTGGACATCTGGTCCGTTCTCCTGTGTATTTCTGGTAGAAATCTTGATTCGTGCTAGAGGGGTTCTGTGTCCCCAAAGGTGCCGTGTGGCTTTCATTTCCGATATTTTGACCCGTATGTTTAACCCATACCGACGGTTAGTAGAGTATATCACAGGCACCAGGGGGAGTTAGCCCACTCGCGTGGCTGTGTGGACCACAACATGGAATTCAAGCAACTACTCGACGACGATCGTGCCGTGTCTCCAGTCATTGGAGTCATCCTTATGGTCGCGATCACCGTGATCCTCGCGGCCGTCATCGGTTCGTTCGTCCTCGGCCTCGGCAACTCCGTGCAGCAGACCGCACCGAACGCGAACTTCCAGTTCGAATTTGGCCAAGACGGTGCTGGCAACGATGTCGTCAACGTCACGCACACTGGTGGAGACACAATCCCCGCGAATGAGCGCGTCTCACTGAATACTAGCGTCGGTTCTACTGCGTTCAGTGGCGGTGAGATGAGCGCCGGGGATAGTATCACTGGGGTGCAGTACTCTTCAGGCGAGACTGTCCGCGTGCTTTGGGTCTCGCAAAATGGAGATACTTCCCAAGCACTCGCCGAGGAGACGGCGCCCTAACCAGAAATGAAGTTTAAGCAACTTCTCGACGACGACCGCGCTGTCTCCCCTGTCATCGGAGTCATCCTTATGGTCGCGATCACCGTGATCCTCGCGGCCGTCATCGGCTCGTTCGTCCTCGGCCTCGGGAACAGCGTTCAACAAACGACGCCGAACGCGAACTTCCAGTTCGACTACGCGGAGAACGAAACGACGGGGCTCTACAATGTCACCGCTACGCACACTGGTGGTGCGACGCTTGACTCCACAAACACAGGGAGTCTCACGCTGAACGCATCTGCCGGAAACAACCTCGGTGTTGCATTTGGCCCACTGCCGGTTAGTGCTGGTAGTTCGCAGGAACTCAACGCTTCAGGTGGAGCCGTTGACCCCGGTGCGACGGTACGAGTGATCTGGAACTCCCAAAACGGGGAGACATCCCAAGCACTCGCGACGGATCAAGCGCCGAACTAAGGCTACTAACCAGTAGCCGTTTTTGTCAACGACAGTGCCAGAGGATCAGACAACCCCACTTGTCGACCCGCAGTCCCTCGCCCGTACGTACAACCCGCAGTCGTATCCAGACCCAGCAAATCTACTCGAGGACTACGATCGCGTGATGGAGTACGCCTCGAAGCATCCAGACCACGGCCGGACTCGAGTCGGAACGGCGCTTGAACTCCCGCCAAGTCGCGTCCGGACATGGATCGAGGGCGGGAAGCCCGATGCCGTTCACGCTGTGGAAACCGCTCAGGAATTGGGCTGGCTCGATACAACACCCCAAGACCCGCTTGGCGACGCGTGTGCCGTACTCGCCGCGGGGATCTACACGTGCGGTAGTATCGACACCGCTCGCGTCGTCCCAGCGTGGAATCCAACTACACGAATCGCTAGGAGCCTCATCACGCACGCTCTGGACGTCGTCGGGACTGGAGTCACCCTCCGTCATGCTGACGAGCCCGATCGACCCACCGAGATCATCCCCGCCACGAACGCGAGCGTCTTCGGTCGGATTCTCGTGTGTCTCGGTGTCCCCCAAGGCGATTTCACGATGGTCGAATCACTCCCGAACTGGATCGACCAGCTCTCGACGGGGACTCGCCGGACACTCGCGCTTCTGTGGATGTGTGAGCGCGCCACGGTACATCAGGAGAAAGACACGCTCGTAATCCAAGGGAGATCACGGGGCGAGTTCTATCGCCGGACCGTCGCTTCTCTCATTCGCGAGATCGTCGACGAGCCCGTCAACGTCACGGATCACAATGTGATCATCAGCGCTGCCGCAGCTCGATCACTTCCCACCGTCTTCCGGTAATAGGTGGGCTTTTGTGACCTGATAGCGAAGCACAAGTGAACACCCCGAGGTGTTCCCACACAGCTGGCGCGGACTAGTTGCCCGTGCCACCCCTTTTTACTGCAGAGCGGTTGCTCTCTCAGAGCTGTCCGTCGATATTCCACTTTCACCGAACCGTGTTCTCGGCTAAGTGAGTATGTCTAGTACTAGAAACTGCAATGGCGTCCAAAAGCGAACCGGCGTTCGACGATCTCGACCCGGTGAACACGGATGAGGAATCGAGCGGAAGCAACTGGCTGAATCCCAACCCGGGCGAGACCGTCAGCGGGACGATCACCGGTTGGAATCCCGACGCGGGCCACAACGGTGTGATCGAGCTGGATGGGAATCCGATGTACATGAACCGGACCCTCCAGCGCCAGCTGATCGCTGCGCTCGTCGAGGGCAACCAGATGTTCGTCCGCGTCGACGAGAACTCCCAGACGTTCACCAACGACGACGGTGAGGAGACCGAGTACCACCCGAAGGAGGCGCGGTTCGCGAGGGACGACTGATGGCGTACTCGAACCGCATGAGCAGCGTCCTCGGTGACTACGCGAACATCCGCACCATCCCCGCGTACCTCTCCGCGGCGTACCTGCTCGCGGGCCTCTACCAGTTCGGAGGGATCGCCACGGTCGAACTCTCATGGCTATCGTACACTCTCGGCGCCGAGCACGCCGTACTTGTGTCGATGGGCGCGTTCGTCATCGCCTTCGCGGGCTCGTCGACGCGCCAGTTCGAGAACTACGAGCCCTGGGAACAGGCCGCGATCGCAATCGGCCCTGTGGTGATCCTCGGTGAGCACCTGACCGCGGAAGCGACCGACTTCCTGATCGGCCTCGGCGACCCGCTGGGAATGCAGCTCGCGTTCCTCGCGACGGTCGTCTCTTGGGCCGTCGCCGTGAGGTGATTCGGTCGTGAACCTCCCGAATCGCTCGCAGGTCCTCGCGCCCGTCTTCGCGTTCCTGCTCGTGTTCTCCGCATTCGCTGGCGGTGTCGGGGTCCAACCAGCTGCCGCGACCCACGACTGCGATAACCTCGACAGTCTGGTGTTCTTCGCCTCGCTGACGATCGCGAACTACGACAAGTGCGCTCAGAATCACAACACGGGTGATATCGACGAGTTGCGCGAGCTACAAGCCGAACAGACAGAGCAGGACATCTACGACGCTGCGGTCAATCAGAAGGCCGCGACAGAGTCACAGAGAGCTGTCTACGAGAACTATCTCAACGACACGCAATCCGCCGCGTGGATGCAAGCTGAGATTGCGATCGCTGAGGCATACGAGAATGGATCCTCGAAGGCACTTGCTCGTTCCAAAGCCAAGCAGGCAATCGCGGACTACTACGCTGTCAAGCAAAGGAACCTCATCGAGTCCTACAACGTGTCTGCGACGGCGACACACGTGATGGCTCACCGTGCCGATAACGAGTCAAACGTCAGTGAATCGTTCGTTGATATGCGAGGCAGCGGCCTCGGTGACAACGTCGAGATCACGTCCGGTGACTACCAAGACACGTACATCAAAGAGAACAGCAGCACGTACACTGTCGAGTTAGCGAATGGTTCGTCAGCTGTCTCGAAGACGATAGAGTACCGCGGAGCCGTTTCGAACGGTGGGAGCACAGACACCGGCACCGCGAGTGCGTACGTTTCGGGAGTCGACTCCGACATATGGGGCGGTCATGACAACGCTCAGGCGTATGTCCGGGTCAATCCTCCGAACGATAACTTCGATGAGGTACGGTTCATGCAACCCTCGAACTACTGGGACCTCTGGACGAGAATCGAGACCCAGAACAGCGCCCTACAAGACGAAGCTGGCGCGTACGTGAACGCCACTTGGGACGACTACGAGGCGGGTACGATCAACTCTTCGGACGTGATCAGCGGGCACACCGCGATGTTCCGCTACAGCGACCAGACGATGAACGGCTCGGGCGACCTCTACTCGTCGGTTGCTGCGTTGTCGACGCTCGGGCTCGATACACCCGAGCTGAACGGTACGGGGACCATGGAGTTGATGTACAACGGTGCGACCTACCACGGGCTACCGATGGCGCGCAACGCGCCGAACGGCTCCTGGGAGGCCAACACTACCTACAACACTTCCGACATCGACGGCCCGGTCTTCATGGTGACTACCGGAGGCGACCGGATCGAACTCGACGGCGAGTTTACGATCGGCTCGATCTCCGACACTGATGGTAAGTCCATCGAGGTTGTGGAAACGCGGAAGGTCGTCTACAAGTCCGCGAACACCTCGGAGTACCTGGCCATGCAGGAGGAGATTTCCGAGCTGCGCTCAGAAGTCGAAGCCAAACAGCAGGCAGTCGGTGACGGCTCTTCCTCGGGGCCTGACATCGACCCCATGTACCTGCTTGGCGCGCTCGCGGTGATCGGCCTGCTCGCCTACGGTAAGGGCCAGCAGTCGAAGGGGAACTGAGCCATGTGGTGGCTCCTGCTGCGACTGCTTCCGCGGCCGGGGCTCGTCAGCTACGGCGTTCTCGCTGCGCTCGTCCTCCTACAACTCGGCGGCGTCGACGTGCTCGGAATGGGTCTCGACCTCGCCGACCAACTCGCTGGAGACGTGCTCGACTGGATCGAGGAGGTGATCGCTGACCAACTGAACCCGCTGTGAGCTGTCATGGTTTCTGCCTCGACGCGCCCGCGGTCGGTATACGCCGGTTCGACTCCGGCGGCGCGTCCTATGGTCCGCACCATACTGGTCGGCCTGCTACTGGTATCCCTGCTCGTCGTCCCCGCGACGACAGTCGCCAAAGAGTCGCCGACCGCGACCCCGACAACTGAAACCACGCCGGGGCCTGCCGACGATGAGCGGCCCGGTGAAGCTGAGGTCTTCGGTGACCCGGCCGTCTACATCGAGAGCTGGTCGTACTCCGACGGCGTGTTTCGCATCGTCTTCAACAGCAGCGCCTACCGCCCGTCGCTCACGCTGACCGCGCCCGTCGAACACTCTCAGAAGGGAGCCAATCGCGGCGCCGTCATCTCCCGTGAGCTGCTTCGCGGCTCGACCGTCGTCGAGATCGCCTCGCCGACCGGAGAGGTCTCCATCACGACCTCTACCTCCATCCGATCGGGCGTTTATACCAAGCTCGACGCCGACGAAGGCGGCGCACTCGTCGCCGGGCCATGGGACGGCACCGACGTGAGAGACGCCGGGATCGGGGGCTCCCTTGGTGTCGCTCTCGCCGTCGTCCTCGGCGCGCTGTCAGTCGTCTCTGGCGACTCCAACGAGGGTGAGCGCATCGCATGACGCCTGTCCTCGAAGCCGTCGCCGGCCTGCTCGTCGTTGGTGGCTCCATGCTCGTCCTCGCGTGGGAGGTGACCCATGCCTGAAGATCGCTCGGACGGCGCCAGCGACGCCGACCGCCGGACGCAGGCGAACCGCGCGGGAACCTCCGACCACCTGCAAAGCGACCCGCGACAGTCGACGTTCTGGACGACCGTCGGCTTTGTCGCCTCGCGCTGGCCCTACCTCGTCGCTGCGGGCCTCGCTGGCTTCCTCGTTGCCTCGCTCGCCCTCGGAGTCACTTTCCCCCGCAACGCCCGCATCATCGGCCTGAGCGCCGGCCTGTCGGCCCTGCTGCTCGGGCGTCCAGTCTGGTCCCGCGTCAAGTCGCTGCTGTGGAACCCGTCGAACCTGCTGCTCGTCGACCTCGACGCCGACGATCGTTCCGGCGGCGGCGCGTGGCTCGTTCCGACTTCGGCTTACCGTGATAAGTGGAAGTGCATCGAGGGCTCGCCCTACTGGCTCACACCAAATCTGATCGTTACTCGAGGCGTCGACTTCGCGGAGAAGGAGTTCCGCGGCACCTGGCGCGGCACGCTCTCGGACGCCGAGCTGCTCCAGGCGATCGAAGCGATCCGGACCTGCCGCGACCAGCTCGAAGAAGACGCCCAGAAGGGCCGACGCCTCGACGCTCAGGGATGGATCATCATCCAGCGCGCGGCACACGCAGGTGTTCGCAAGGTGATCGAGACGTTCGAAGCGGGCACGCTGCCCGACGAAGGCGACGGGCTCGACGCTGCGATCTCCGACGCACTCGATGACCTCGGGCTCGAACGTGGGCTCTCGCGCGTCGACGAAGACTCGCCGGAGGACTTCATCACCGAATTGGACCTGGACGTGAGCGACGTTACTGGCGGCGGCCTGCCCCGACAGGGGCCGGAGGCACCCGCCGATGACTGAGGCCGTCTGCGCGACGTGCGCGACACCCGTCCGCGTTCGCGTCGTCGACGACTGGCACCTCGGCGAGTACACGGAAGTGATCTGCCCGACCTGCGACGGCGGTGATCTCCGATGACCGACGTGGACGAGCAGGTATTCACCGCGGCGAAGCTCGCCGAACAGGCGCGCGGTGACCTCGATACCACGCTCGACCTCCACCGGCACGCGGGCGTGATGGCTGATACTGACCACGCGAACGCGCTCTCGTTCCTCGCAGACGTCGACGGCTGGTCCCGGTCGTCGCTCCGTGCGTCGGTCGAACCGACACTAAACACGGCCGAGGCGACCCGCGCGGTGATGGACGGCCGTCGCGAACAGCTGGCGACGATCGTCGGTCTGACAGAAGCCGAGTTGACTGCCTCCCAAATGCGACTACTCGCGCAGCTCTCCGACGCGCTCGACAACCACGGCGCCCCCGCGTTCGTCTCGGTCGGCGGGAACCCGGAGACGGGCAAGACGAACGCCGGGTGGCTCCTGATCGAACTGCGAAAGCAGCTCGTCGACAATCTCTTGGTCCTCTCGAACGCAGCCGGGTCGCTGACCGACATACGTGTGACATCGATGCACGAGTTGACCGAGCTGCTGATCAAACATCGCGACCGCCCGAAGGCCGTGCTACTCGACGAGTGCTCCACGCACATGGACGCACGGACACACAGTCGCGAGGTCGCCACGCAGTGGACACCGGTCGCCAAGCGGATGGCGAAGCTCGGCGTCGACGTGCAGTTGAACGTGGTCCACTCGGGGAAAGACTATCACCCGGAAGGAAAGCGACTGACGACGCTCGGTGTCTGGAAATCAGAGAAGACGGAAGCAGAGTTCTTCTCGAACTGGGCGGCTGACGCCGACCGTCCGTCGAACCCGATCTTCTCTGCCCCAGTCGGCGATCTGGAGCCAACGAGTATTGAATACGATCCCGACGATACCGCGCCGTGGTCTTGGAATCTCGAAGACGGACTGTTCGAGGCCGATCGAGATTGGGATGGTTACCTTGAGATATTATAGAACTTCCTCGGATTCCGGGTTGCCAGGATAGTTAGTTGGATAGTTCTTTGTAAAGTCTGCTGCTAAAATTGCTTTATCGACCAATTCAGCGACTGTCATCCCTTCCGAATACTCTGCAACGACTGCGAGGGGTACAATATAAAATTCATTCCCTGCTTTGTCTTCAAATGTTATTTTTAAACTTACTAGTAATACTTCTCCATCGTCAAAATTATATGTATAGTCGTCATTTAAATGGTTGGCAACTACGTAGTCTACACCTTCCTTCTCTGAATGACCATATATCGCATTACTAAAGGTGAACAGATCCGTCTCTCCTGGTCGAATAATTGAGGGAGGACTACCAATACCCATACTTTCCCGGTTTAATGATGAAACGGCTTGCTTATTCTCAATTATTGGTTTAACATGTTCATAACCAGGATTTTCTGGTATCCTTAGTTCATTAGTTGAATCTATATTCAAAGTGTAGCAAATATTTAATGCTTCACCTTGGCCATCATTTTTTAAATTGATATATACCTTGGTAAAGTTGACAGGCTCTTCAACACCTTCTGTAGTTGTTGTTTTTACAAAGAAAGGCTTTGAGTGTGTTATAATTGGCCTTATTTCTCGTTCTTTCATCACTTGTTGACTTCTCATTATCTCCTCCTGGTTTCTAGCAATGTCTGATTGCTGTCTATAAAAATATATTAGTAATAAAGACAAACTTCCAGAAATAATGACACTCCCCGCGTCCAAGGCTCTCTCCCCGAATATCTCTACAACAATTTGTATTAGTACGACGGAAAAAAGAGCGAAAAACACCAAAATCAATCCGATGTCTATTAAGTCTCTTTTTTCATGCATTACTATGTCTTTAGAAGCGATCATCCAGGCTAATATACAGTTCTTATGATATCTCTACACAAGGAATCAACCTCAAGCGACCTGTCGTGCATCCTTCCTTCTCTCCTCGTAAGGAGCGAGCCGATGGGAGGTGGCGCGCGAGTGGCCCCCTGTGGGTTCGAGCGCGCCCCGACCCGGCTATTCGACGAACTCCAAGTTCTCGGGCTTGTACGTGTAGAGCTTGATCCCCTGATCGTCGCAGTACGACGAGAGCAACGCCTTGCTGAATCCCTGCCAGTCTCCTGGTCCCTCGTCCAACGAGCTGGGGAACGCTACCCGGACTGCCTCGCCATCGAGTTCCTGACCGTAGAGTTCGACCTTCGTCTCCGGCGGCAGCACCTCGACGACGACCGCCTCTGACGCCTCCTCGTCGTCGGCCCGCTTCACCCGATCGCCCGGGTGGAACGGGTTGTCCGGCTTCTGATTCATGTGCGCCGTGTTCGGTCCGAGGTCCTGCAGGCTGTTCATCGGCTGCGCCGCCAAGTGTTGCAATTTCTCGGGCTCGTCGCCGGAGTACGCCTCGCCCGTTCGTACCTTCGATTTCAGAACTGCCATGTGCTCCCATCCAAGGAGGATCAGCGAGTCCTCGTTGTCGCGGTGCCACGCCATCACGATGATATCGTCCTCCGAATCGTTCTCGACGAGTGTTTGCGGAAGGAAGGCAGACACGTCACGCGAGGTCTTCACGTCGATCTTGTATCCAAACACCTCGAAGTCGTGTCCAGAGAAGCTCTCGGGGTTACATCGCCGCATCGCGTCCTCGTTCTCCCACTCCCACATCTCCGCCGGGACGTACTCTCGACAGAACTGCTCGAACGCGATCTCCCCGAGGTTCCCCACACGCTTCTTTCCGATATCCTCCGCACCCTGCTGTTTCGCCTGGTAGTCAGCTCGGGAGCGATCGATCTCGTCTGGCGTGAACTGATACACTATTCACCGCACTGCAGAGTTGTAATTTATACTTACCTGTCCAAATTTCCTGTTTCAATATTCAGGGCGATCCTGTCGCCGAGCCCTTAGAGATCGTCCTCGTTGAGTTCACCGACCAGATACGCCTCTCCTTTTTCGGTGATCCGGTAGTGCCCTTGGCCGGTGTCGGTTTTCTCCACCATGTCGTGGTCAAGAAGTTCTGAAAGACGAGAAGAGATGTGTTGTCGCGTGAGATCGAGGTTCGCACTCATTATTGAGGGCGACAGAATGAGGCCGGATTCCTCTAATAGTTCGAGAATCCGGTCGTCGCTCGGATATTGCATCCAGTCTGCCCTCGCTCGCATTGAATAGAGTATCTTTAACCAGCCTGTTAGCAACTCCGGACGGTCGCTCATTGGTTTTCAGAAAGTCAGAATAATCTGACTCTACGTTAAGATAGAACTAAGTGCCTTCCTTTCATCGCCTCGTAGCAACGGAAGCACTTCCGGACGCGTCGCTGCTCGACGAGTCCTCGAAGGAAAGCGGGCCGCGCTGTTGACGCAGCCGGCCCGCACGGGCTTCCTGCCGTGACAGAAAGCCATGTACGACCATTCGAACCGCGGTAATGAATCCGCCGAATCGCATATAAAGAACTCCACCCCGTATGCGGAGCGGAAGTGGTTCCACTTTCACTCCGGACAAGGCTCGCTCTCAAATAACCATCCGGCGTCAGGGTGGAATGCATGAGCGACGAGTTGCAGCCGATCACGCCCTCCGAAGCTCGCGATCTCCACCTGGAGGCCATGAAGGAGAACGCGGCCGAGTGGACTCGGGTTTCCCACCGGAGCCACCTGCGCGCCTTCGTAGAGTGGTGTCGGACCGAGGCAGGCATCGACAACATGAACGAGCTGACCGGACGCGACCTCTACCAGTTCCGCGTCTGGCGCCGCGAAGGCGGCTACAGTAAAGGCAAAAACGACACGCTGGCCCCGAAGACACTCGACTCCGCGCTCACAACGGCGCGTTCGTTTCTCCGCTTCTGCGCGCAGATCGAGGCGGTCGAAGACGGCCTGCACGAGAAGGTGATCCTCCCGACGCTCTCCGCGTCCTCTGAGGTGAGCGATTCGACGATCGCACCCGAACGCGTCCCGCCGATCATTGACTACCTCGAACGCTACGAGTACGCGAGTCGGGATCACGTAGTCTGGACGTTGGTCTGGCACACCGGCGCCCGACTCGGAGCCGTCCGCGCGCTCGATCTCGAAGACTGTGACCTCGACGGTCGGAAGCCGGGGATCGAGTTCGTCCATCGGCCGGAGACTGAGACCCCGCTGAAGAACGACGAACGCGGAGAGCGGTTCAACCGCGTCAGCGATCACGTTGCGGCCACGCTCCAGGACTACATCGACGGACCGCGGATCAACGCTCGCGACGAACACGGTCGCTTCCCGCTGGTCACGACTGAGAACGGGCGAATCTCTCGAACTGCGGTCCGGGATACGTTCTACCGGTGGACTCGTCCGTGCCACTTGGGCGATGAGTGCCCGCATGATGAGGATCCGGAGACGTGCGAGGCGACGATGTTCAATAAGATGAGCAAGTGTCCGTCAGCTCGCTCGCCCCACGACGTTCGCAAGGCACGCGTGACGAAGTATCGGAACGACGGCGTTCCTCGAGGCGTGGTCTCGGACCGGCTGGATACCTCCGAGGCGGTGCTGGACAAGCACTACGATCGGGCGTCGAAGCGTGAGAAGGCCGACCGTCGCTGGAGGATGATTCAGGAATGACGGGCGACCCGTTGCATCCCGTTGCTCTCACGAGGTCGGAATCGGCGAAGGCCTGCAGCGCCCATCCGTTTTCCACTCGTTCCGGCGCCAAACTCGTCACCTGCGAACGTGACGTGCTAGTCGATCGCATCGATGATGGCGCGGACGAGTCGCCCGATCGATGGTGTTACCGCACCGTCGTCCAAGGTCGGGCGGTGAGTGCATGTAGGATGTCGACCGCGACGGCGCGATCACCCTCGTCGAGGAAGCCGAATCCGAGGGCGTCGAAGAGTTCGCGATGCTCAGCTCGATCAACGCCGATCGGCCCGAGAACAGCCCGGAAGAGCTGCAGGAGTACCTCCAAGTGAAGGCCGAGGCCGACGAGTACCTGCAGGAGAGCGACCTGACGTACACGATCGTCCGACCCGGCCCGCTGACGAACGAGGCCGGCACCGGACGGATCAGAACCGGCACCGATCTCGACGGAGATGACCTCGATATCCCGCGTGAGGACGTCGCCCGGACGTTGGTCACGGCGCTCGGAGCTGAAAGCACGCACGGCGAACCGTTCGAACTCGTGGCCGGCGACGAGGCGATCGAGGAGGCGTTGCGGGAGCCGCTGGAGGGGTGATCGCTCGATTCGGCGCGACACGCGAACGGCCACCAGCCTTCCGACGCGGAGGATACCGCGACGTCGCCCGTCGAGACTCCGAGAAGAGACCGATCGGCGGTTGGGTTCCGACCCCGTGGTGACGCTCTCCTGTCGTTGGATCGCTATGCGAACGTGTTCACACTACCATTCGGCGTACCGCTCGATCTGTGAACGCAATCGCTCCTCGCCCTGCATCCCGACGACCTCCTCGGCCTGCTCACCGTCCGTGAACAGGACGAGCGTCGGAACGCCCCGGACGCCGTACGACTGAGCGAGTTGCTGGTCGGCGTCGACGTCGACTTTCGTGACGGTCGCGACAGGCTCTGCGGCCAGCGTCTCGACGACCGGATCGAGCATCCGGCAGGGGCCACACCAGTCGGCGTGGAAGTCCGCGAGAACGACGTCGTGTTCCGCGACGATGTCGTCGAGCTGTGACTGCCCGTCGACGTGGAGCGGTTCGTTCGTGGGTGCGGTGCCAGCGTCGGATGGGGTTCAGTTGCCATCAAGAGTACGGACGCACTGGCAGTACGTAAGAAATGTGTGTGATCTATGCAATACTATACAATATAGATCGGCCCGAGAACTGTATCCCTGCCTCCGTTGCACGCAGGAATTAGCCCGTCGTCGCGACTGGTGGGTGGCGACGCCGAGTGGAGAGGGAACGTCAGCTTTCGGCGGCAGGGGCCGGGGTCTCGGACTGCTCGTACTTGGTCTCGAACTCCTGGATGAGCTGGCCCATCTTCGCGTACCAGTCGTTGAGCATCCGCTGCATGTCGTCGGTGATCTGACTGGGGTCGTTCGGCGAGTAGACGTGGTAGTAGCCGCCCTGATCGTAGTTCACCTGCTCTTTCTCGATGAATCCCGTCTGGAGGAGTCGCTGGACGGCCCGGTACGCCGTCGAGCGCTCGCGGTCGACGGCCTCAGCGAGCTCGTCGACGGTCAGTGGCTCTTCGGCCTCGACGAGCGTCCGAAAGCACTCCTTGTCGAGTTCCTTGAGGCCGTGGAAACACTCCAACAGCCCTTCGCACTCCATATCCTGTCGGAGTTGTTCGGACATCGAATCTGGCATCTGTATTGCTCGATCGTACGGACTGTGCGGTTATAAGATTTTTGTATAGATCACACAATCGCGCGCTATAGTGGGTCGAGAGACGAGATCGAGTCGTGAGATACCCTCCGTTCTATGTCGCCGAGAGCCGACACCAGAAGCCGGTGTCGTCGTCGCGAAGTTGGCAGACGGCAGCGAGAACGATCGTCCCACTCACGATGACGGTCGCGCCGAAGATCAGCGCGACACTCAGAGTGGTGAGTACGCCGATATCGTATACGGTGCCGACGCGCTTGGCGGCGACGGCGACGCTGCCCGCGAGCAGCATCGTCGCGAAGTACCCCTTGATATCGTCTTCGTCGACGACGTTGGAAGACGCCCGCACCGATGCGCGCGCCGAACGCGCTTCCGGCGAGCAGCGTCGCTACGACGGGTACCGCGACGAACCCCGACTGGTCGCCGACACCGTGGAACGTGTTCGCAACGACGAGCGTGTCGACCGGATCGGGGAGGACTTCGGTCAGGTCCCCGGCGTCACCGTGATCGGGACGACGTTCTCGATAGCCTGTCGTCCGGCGATACGATCGAGTTCCGCGAGAAGTGTCTCGTCCAAGTCAACCGCGTATACCGGCTTCGGCTCGACGATCCGGGCGGCCGGGAGCGCGAAGTAGCCGCTACCACAGCCGACCTCGGCGACCGACTCCCCGGACTCGAGGCCGAGTTCCCGGAGCGTCTCGCCCGGGGTCGGCCAGAGCTTGCTCCACCAGTCCCAGTCGGGCTGGCCGGTGTTCTGGAACCGGCCCATCCTCAGCGAGAGCCCGACGTGTCGATCCCGAGCAGGCGATAGACGAGACAGAGTCGGACGATCCCGGTCCCGACGAGAACGAGCGCCAGCAGCAGCAGGACCGCGCCGACTGTCGTTCCGAGTCCGAGCAGGCCGCCGAGCGTCGCCGATCCGACGACCGCCGATCCCAGTCCGAGGGCGATTCGAGTTCGACTGTCTGTCGCGCCCATATTGTTTTTCATACCCACTACTACACCATACGACCACCTAACTCTTTGCTGACAGCCCCCGCACCGATGACGACAGGAGATCCGGCTCAACGACCGCGTCTGTGGACTGGTACTGGTCTGTCCGGGACTGCCACCTCGCTGGAAGCTGAATGAGGAGAGCCCGCGTCGTCGACGTGTAGTTCCCGGTCGACGTACTCGTCGGGTGCGTTGACTGCGTCGGTTGTACTCGAGAGAGGTATGGGGGATCGCCTATCGACCTTCCGGCGTGGTTCGACCGACCATCCGAAGGAAATTTGTGTGTTAGACACAATATAAGGCACGAATGACGCTCCCTATCGACCCGACCCAGATCGACCCTGAGGACATCGGCGAGGAACGGACGACCCTCGAGATGAGCCACGAGGACGCGATCGAACACGTCCGCGACGTGTTCACGGACGCCGGATTCGGCGTCCCGGTGGAGTTCTCACCCTCCGAGATGCTCAACGAGAAGGTCGACGCGGGGCGCGATCCGTACTACGTGCTGGGCGCGTGCAACCCCGAGGTCGCCGACCGAGCGCTCGACGCGACTGACAACAAACTCGGGGCGCTCATGGCCTGCAACGTCGTCGTCTGGGAGGAGGAACCCGGCACGCAGGTCGTCTACCACGTCTCGATCATGCGCATCGCGCGACTGGTCGGGATGGCGCCCGACGACGATGAGATGGCGGACATCGTCGCCGACACGGGCGAACTCGTCGAGGAAGCGTTCCGGAACCTCTGAGACGGGTTCCACGCGTTGGACGCCGACAGCACCGAGAGGTCGACGCCCTCGGATCTCCCGACCGGTCGAGCGCGTCGATCGAACACGGTGCGTCGGTGAATCGACTATCGGCGCCACCCGGACGGCACGTACTGTTCGAAGTCCGGCTCGCGGGTTACCCCCGCCGGTCGGAACGCACGCGATCCGCCGATCCGAAACTCCTCGATCCGGTCCTGTCCGGGACCGGTAACGTAGCCCACGTACGCCATGGCGAGCTGATACGCGGTGTCGTTCCTCGCCGGATCGACCGGGATCAGCCCGTACTCGTTCCGCAGGAGCGGCGGCGGGTTCCGGATGCCGCGATCGACGTGTGCGACCAGCCCGCCGTCGACGACGTTCAGGAACGTCCCGCGGTCGGTCAGCGTGTACGCGTTCGTCTGGGCGGCCGTGACGAGGGTGTTGCCCATCCCCTGTCCGGTCTCGCTGTACCACGAGCCCGACGGGGAAACGCCCGTCTCCTCCCAGATCTCCAGTTCCCGGATGTGAGTACCGGACCGATCGCCGCGTGAGACGAACGTGGCCTCGGCCTCGGCGATCGCCTCGAACGCCGAGACCGGGTCCCGGCCCGCTATTCCCGCGGGGTCGTCCGGCGGACCGACGACGAGGAAGTCGTTGGCCATGAGCGACCGGCGATTGATCCCGTGGCCGGCTCGGAGGAACTCGTCCTCGAGGAGGCGGGCGTGAACGAGAACGACGTCACAGTCGCCGTTGCGCGCCGTTTCGAGCGATCCGCCGGTTCCCCGGGCTATCGCCTCGACCGAGACGCCGAAGCGGTCCTCGAACCCCGGGTTGAGGGCATCGAGCAGTCCGCTGTCGTACGCCGTCGTCGCCGTCGCGAGCGTCAGCGAGTCGCCGGCGATGGCGCCGCCCCCGTCCCCGTCCTCGTTCGAGGAGGCGTCGCCGAGGCAGCCCGCGAGCGAGACCACGGTGCCGCCGCCAACTGCCTCCATGTATCGCCGACGGTCCATGTCCGGCGTGTTCGGCTCGATTCAATAAATGGTGGTGGTTATCTCATTTCGGTCGGGTAACCGTACCCGAACACGTTCGGCGTGTCGAACCGCTCGCCCGGAAGCGGTCAGGCCGGACGCGTGGTCACTCCCCGTCCAGCAGCCCCATGTCCTCGGCCG
This sequence comes from Halobaculum saliterrae, assembly GCF_009831625.1. Classification (GTDB taxonomy): domain Archaea; phylum Halobacteriota; class Halobacteria; order Halobacteriales; family Haloferacaceae; genus Halobaculum; species Halobaculum saliterrae. The sequence goes on from NZ_WUUS01000003.1 coordinate 374,144, forward strand.
CCAGATCGGCGATACGGTCGGCGATCCCGGGCTCGACGCCGGCGACGTCCTTGCCCCCGTGTCTCGTCTCGTTGTGCCGGTCGAGTTGGTCCGCGAGCTTCGAGAGCGGCACGCGCGTCTGCGTGTCGCACTCCTCGCAGACGATGGGGACCGTCGGCTCGTCGCTTCCGTCGGACGCATCGTCGGTACCATCGCTCCCGTCCGTTCCGTCCGTGGTCATACACGGCGCTCGCGGGGGAACCGTCTTAACGGGTCGGGTCGGCGGCGAGAGGTGGCCCCCCGGCGGCGAGAGGTGGTCCCGCGGCGGGGAGAGACGGACCGGGAGCGACGGTCGGTCCGACGGCTGAGGCCCGACTCCGGCGGCCGGTCACCCGAGCCGCATGGGGTCGACAGCGTCGCCGAGCGCGGCGAGGCGGTCGCTGGTCGAGATCCCGGACAGCAGCACCGTGACGCGGAACTCCTCGGCGGTCGGGTCGGGATAGTCTCCCCAGCGGATCTCCGGAACGCCCGTCTCCTCCTCGATCACCCCCCGGGCGCGCTCGAGCCCGCGACGGCTGAGCCACGCGGGCGGCGCGTGGAACACGACCGCCGCCCGCGACGCGCTGGTGGTGTCACACGGGAGGGTGAGACGGTGAGAGATCGCCTTTCGAGCGGCGTTGGTCGCGACCGACACCGCCTCGCCCTCGTCGACCGCGGGCCCGTCGGCGCCGCCGATTCGGTCGAGCAGGCCGCCGACGAGCCCCTCGCGGCGACCGTTCTCCACCTCGGCGCCGGCGGTGCCCAGCGCGGTGACGCCGCCGGCGCCGAGGGTGTTCGTCAGCTCGCTGGCGTCGAGGACGCGTTCCGGCGTCGGGTCGGCGGCCTCGCCTGCGGCGAGCAGCGAGCCGAGCCGGCCGGCGACGGCGGCGTCCACCTCCGGCCACGCGTCGTCGTACGTGCCGCCGCTGGCGCGCCAGACGTCGAGGTCGGCCAGCAGGAGGTCGTCGCTCGCGGCCGAGAGCGCCCGCACCGCGCCCGCCGCGTTCGACCCGAGCGGGCGGTCCGGTCGGTCGGGGCCGTCGCGGTCGTCGTCGCCGGCTGCGGACGGTCGTCTTGGGCCATCCGTCGTCGCGTCCACCGCGTCGCCGTTTCCGCCGTCCTCCGCGACGCCCGGGAGCACCCCGAGCGCGTACACCGGCGTGCCCGTCACCTGCCCGAGCAGGTCGACGATCGCCGGGGCGATGCCGGCGCCGGTGCCGCCGCCGAGCGCGGCGCACACGACCGCGGCGTCGATCCGACCGACGGGGATCGTATCGGCTGCGGCCCGGAGTTCCGGACGCTCCTCGCGGGCGATCTCGGCGGCCAGCTCCGTGTCGCCGGCGGTTCCACTCCCCTCCGTGTGGACCGTCCCGAGGAGGTGCCGGTCGTCCTCGTCGACCCGGTCGAGGTCGGCGAGCGCGCCCGCGTCGGTGTCGATCGCGACCGCGCCGACGAGGTAGTCCGCGGCGCGCCCCGCGTCGTCCGCGAGCAGCGCGTCCGCGATCGCGGTGCCGCCCCCGCCGACGCCGACGACTCCGATCTGCATATCGAGTGAACGCGGCCGCCGCGAGTACATAACCGTGGTGGCGCGACGACCCGAGCCGGGCCGACCCGGTCCGACCCGGTTCCGGTCGGATTCCACCGGACGGCCGTGGCGACGACCGAGCGGCCGCCGCGGGGAAAAACGGTATGCTCGGGGGTCCCGTTGTCGTCGTATGGTCGAACTCGTGTCCGTGGCCGCGGTCGCGGACAACGGCGTCATCGGCGACGACGGCGAACTCCCGTGGCCCTCGATCCCCGAGGACAAGCGGCAGTACCGAGACCGGATCGCGAACGACCCGGTGATCCTCGGCCGCCGGACGTTCGAGTCGATGCTGGACGACCTCCCCGGCTCGGCACAGATCGTCCTCTCGCGGAGCGTCGACTCGGTCGAGGCCGACACCGCCCGCGTCGCCGCCGACGTGGACGAGGCGGTCGGGATCGCCGACTCCCTCGAGGCCGACACCGCCTACGTGATCGGCGGCGGCGGGATCTACGAGCTGTTTCAGCCGCACGTCGACCGGATGGCGCTCAGTCGGGTCCACGGCGAGTACGAGGGCGACACCACCTACCCGGAGTGGAACGAGGCAGACTGGGAGCTGGTCGAGTCGACCGAGTTCGACCGCTTCACGCTGGAGGAGTGGGTCCGGGCCGACGGCGGGTGACGCGCCTCGTACATCGGACAGTGACGCGGGACCACCGGTTCGACAGTTCACCGGAACGGTCGATAACCGCCCCCTCAGATCCTCTGTAGACTGTTCTGGCGCGCGCGCTGACGACTGTTTTTGCCCCCGTGTGTGAACGTGGCCACGCGACCGTCCCGAAGAGGACGAACGTACGTTTGCTTTTCACACGGGATCTTCGAGAAAGAACGTCCTTTAGGAGACAATATCGGTCGTAACATTGCCTGTTCGTCCGCAATATCGCTGTATAATTGGACGTTCAGTCGTGGAAATAGTTAACAGCGCGACCTCCGACTCGCCATCCGAAGATGGGTTTCACAACGAAACCGAGGGAATTAATGAACGATAGTGGAGTATCGGACGCGTCGGCGAAGCGTTCGATCGTCGCGGGGGCGGTCGCATGTCGCTGATCCGGATGACGAAGTACCGGACGCTGTTGCTGGCGACGATCGGGTTCAACTTCTCGTTCCTGATCTGGTTCTCGTTCGCGCCGTTCACGGGACCGATGGCCGAGGAGTTCGGGCTCTCGCTGGCGGAGATCGGGATCCTCGCCAGCGCGGCCATCTGGCTGGCGCCGTTCGGTCGCATCCTGACTGGATGGCTCTCCGACAAGTTCGGCGCGCCGGCGGTGTTCGCCATCGTGCTCGGCTACGTCGGCGTCTTCTCGATGGCGTCGGCGTTCGCGGAGTCGTACACGGTGTTCTTCGTCGAGCGGCTCATCGTCGCGACGGCGGGGATCACGTTCGTGATCGGGATCCAGCACGTCTCCGAGTGGTTCGAGGAGGAGGAGCTGGGGACCGCCGAGGGCATCTACGCGGGCGTGGGCAACGCCGGGGCCGCGGGCGGGGCGTTGATCCTCCCGCGGGTGTTCACGACCGACTGGAGCGGCCCCCTGTTCTCGACGAACTGGCGGGCGGCGTTCTTCTACACCGGCGTCGTCTCGATCCTGCTGGCGGTCGCCTACTACGCCCTCGGCGAGGCCGCCAAAAGCGAGGAGAAGCGCGCGGCCACCGCGGAGGGCGCCAGCTTCCGCGGGTGGCTGTTCACCGCGACCCGGTACGGGACCGTCGTGCTCGCGCTGGCGTACGTGATGACGTTCGGCCTCGAACTGTCGATGAACGGCTGGCTGGCCACCTACTACCGGGAGGGGTTCAACACTCAGAACCTCACGCTCGCGGCGACGTTCGCGGCGACGTTCTCGATCGCCGCCGGCCTGCTCCGCCCGATCGGCGGCTACGTCAGCGACCGGCTGGCGCGCGCGGAGCGCGACATCCTGCCGGTGTTCGCCGGGCGCTACCGTGAGCAGTGGACGTTCCTCACGCTGTGTTTCGTCGTCGTGACGATGTTCGGGATGACGCTCGCGGGCCTGTCGGGCGAGGTGCTGCTCGCGGTCGGCGCCGGCTTCCTCGTCGGCATGGGCTGTGCGTTCGCCGAGGGCGCGATCTTCGCGCAGGTGCCGGCGATGTTCCCGAACAGCTCCGGCGCCGTCGCGGGCGTCGTCGGCGGGGTCGGCACCGTCGGCGGCATCGTCTACCCGCTGGTGTACGCCGCGCCGTTCCTGGCGAACCTCCACGTCGGCTACGCCATCGTCGGCGCGTCGATGATCCCCATCGTCGCGATCGCGGGATGGGTGTTCCGCCCCCACGTCGCCGAGCGGGCGAACGACGACGGCTGGGTCGTCTCGACCGACCCCGCGGCGGCGCCTCCGACCTCGGACGACTGATCCTGCCGGCCCTCCGTGGCCGGTTTCGAGTGACCGGCCGGGATCAGCGACGGCGTTCGGCGGAAACCGATAGGTGGCTCGGGCCCCTGGGCACGTCCGTGCTCGCGCAAGCTGCCGCTTCGATCTCGGTACCGCTGCTGTTCCTCGTCGGCATCGTCGCCGGCGTCGTGGCGACGCTCGCGATGGATCGCGTGATGGACCGGGTCGACGAGGGCTGGACGCCGCCGCACGTCGCCAGCGGCGTCCTCACCGACACCCACCCCGACCAGTCGCCCGAACGGCTCGCGTCGGTCGTCCACTACGTCGCCGGGACGCTCTCCGGGGCGCTGTTCGTCTGGCTCCTGCTCGCGGCCGGGAGCGTCGTCGGCCCCGGAGCGCTCGCGGCGGTCCTCGCGGGGGTCGTCATGTACCCGCTGATGATCGGCTTCTTCGCGCTCGTCGTGTTGCCGCGCTCGACCGGGCTCCCCCGTCAGCGACTCGGTCGGATCCGCCGCGCGTGGGCGATCGAGGCCGCCGTCTACCTGCTCGTGCTCGTCCCTCTCGTCGGGATCGCCGCCGTCGTCCTGTAGGCCCGAACCGTTTTCACCGTCACCCCCGTCTCGCCGGCGTGTTCCGACGCATCCGCGAGACGGCCCCCGCCGGGCTCGTCCCGCTCGCGTGGGGGTTCACGATCGCCGCGCACCTCGGACTCGTCGCCGACCGGCCGGTGCTGATCGCGCATCTCGTGATGGACGTCCTGCTCGTCGCGTTCGTCGGCCTCTCGTGGTCCGACATGGCCGCGGGCGTCCTCCGGGCGTGGCGGCTCGTGATCCTCGTCGGGATCCCTGTCACGCTCGCGGGCACCGTCGGCCTCCTCGTCGCCGGTGACCCCGCGTCGGCGCCGCTGATCGCGACCTCTGTCGTCGGCTGGACGCTGCTCCCCGTCCCCGCGCTGTGGTACACGGGACGGGAATCCCGAGGAACCGCGCGGGCGGTGAACTACGCGGCCGCGGCGCTCTCGCTCGCGGGCGCCGTCCTCTACGTCGGGGCGCTCGCCGTCGGCACCGCCCCGGAGGCCGGGGTCCGGATCGCCGGCCTCGCGCTCGTCGGCGTCGGCCAGACGGTGGGCATCGTCGACGCGGCGGTGCGGTACTGAGCCGGGTCCGGGACGGTCGCCTCCTCACCCGTCGCCTCGGCTCCCCTTACCGACCCTCCCACTCCGGCTCGCGCTCCTCGAGGAACGCGTCGATCCCCTCGTCCTTGTCCGCGGTCGCGAACAGCCCGACGAACAGCTCCGACTCGTAGTCGAGCCCCTCGTCGAGCCCCATCCGGGAGGCGGCTCGGACCGCCCTCTTCGCGTGTTCCAGCGCGACGGGGCTCTTGTCGGCCATCGACGCCGCCAGATCGTACACGCGGTCGTCGAAGTCGTCGTCGCCGTGGACCTCGTCGACGAGTCCGATGTCCGCGGCCTCCTCGGCGTCGATCAGCTCCCCCGAGCAGATCAGCTTCATCGCCTGCCCCTCGCCGACGAGCCTGACGAGCCGCTGGGTACCGCCGCCGCCGGGGATGAGCCCCAGATTGATCTCCGGCTGCCCGAGCTTCGCTCGCTCGTGGGCGATACGCACGTCGCACGCCTGCGCGAGTTCACAGCCCCCGCCGAGCGCGTGGCCGTTGATCCGGGCGATCACCGGTTGCCGAAGGTCCGCGACGCGCTCGTACACCCGCGGGCGCTCGCTCGCACGTCGCTGTTCGAGCATGTCGCGCTCGCGCAACTCGGTCACGTCCGCGCCGGCGACGAACGCCCTCGCCTCGTCGGCGCCGGTGAGCACGACGACCCGGACGCCGCTTCCCTCGCGCTCCGTGGCGTCGAGGACGCGTTTCAGCTCCTCGCGGAGCGGCGCGTTCAGCGCGTTCCGCGCGTCCGGCCGCGAGAGCGTGACCGTGGCGACACCGTCGACGCGGTCGCCGACCGCGCAGTCGACGAACTCGCAGTCGTCTGCGACGGCCGCCGGATCGGTATCCGGGTCGCCGGCGTCGGCCCCCTCCTCGGGGTCGCTCATCGCGGTCCCTCCGCCCCGTCGCCGGCGGACGCCGCGTCGCCGCCGCCCGTCCCGTCCGCGGGCCGAACCGCCTCGCCGTCCTCCCACACGTAGAACCCCTCGCCGGTCTTCTTCCCCAGCTTCCCGGCGCGGACCTTCCGCTTGAGCGCCTGCGGCGGGCGGAATCGCTCGCCCAACTCCTCGCGCAGATGCTCCAGCACGTCCAGGCGGACGTCCAGTCCGATCACGTCCGTCAGCTTCAGCGGGCCCATCGGGTGGTTGTACCCCAACTCCATCGCGGCGTCGATGTCGGCGACGCCGGCGACGCCGGACTCGTACATCCGGATCGCCTCGGCGCCGAGCGCGACCCCGAGCCGCGAGGAGGCGAACCCCGGGGAGTCGCGGACCTCGACGGCGGTCTTGCCGAGCGACTCGACGAACCCACGGGCCGTCTCCAGCGTCGTCTCGTCGGTCCGCTCGGCGACGACGACCTCGACCAGCCCCATCAGGTGAACCGGGTTGAAGAAGTGGAGCCCCAGCAGGCGCTCGGGGCGGTCGAGCGCGCTCGCCAGCTCCGTCACCGACAGCGCGGACGTGTTCGACGCCAGCACCGCGTCGGCGTGGACGTGTCCCTCGACATCGCCGAGCACCTCCCGTTTGAGGTCCATGTCCTCCGGCACCGCCTCGATCACGAGGTCGGCGCCGTCGGCCGCCGCCGCGAGGTCGGTCACCCCCGTGATCCGGTCGAGCGCGGCGTCACGCGCCTCCGGGTCTACCTTCCCGCGCTCGACGCCCTCAGAGAGGGTGTCGTCGATGCGGTCGAGGCCCTCCTCGACGTACGACTCCTCCACGTCCCGCAGCGCGACGTCGTGTCCGGCGGTCGCGGCCGCCTGCGCGATGCCGGCGCCCATCGTCCCCGCGCCCAGTACCGTGACTCGCATAGCGGGGAGGCGCCGCGGGCGGGCATAAGGGTGGGTGGTGCGGCGGGCGGCCGTCCGCACGACCGGGAACTCGACGGCGGTCGAGCCCGCTCAGTCGCCCGCGCTCGGTCGATACTCGCGGCTAACCGCCTTCCAGCGGTTCGAGCGGAAACGCCTGGCGTTCACGACGAGCGGGACCGCCGTCTCCGCCAGCAGCGACAGGATCAGGCCGGCGATCCCGAGCGCGGGGATCACGGTCCCGGCCCACGCCAGCGGCAGCGCCGCGAGGTACGCGCCCGCGAGCGTCGCGACGAAGGGGACGCGGGTGTCGCCGGCGCCGCGCAGCGTGCCCGTGATCGACCCGTCGACGCCGAGTGCGACCACCGAGATCGCCGCGACGCGGACGAAGTCTGCCGACAGCGACAGGTTCGCGGGATCGTCGACGAACACGGCGGCGATCGGCTCCGCGAGCGCGACGACGACCGCGGCGGCGACGAGGTACACGAGCAGCGACAGCCGAGTGATCTCGCGCCCGTACGCCTCGGCCTCGCTCTCGTCGCCGCGGCCGAGCTCCTGCCCGACGAGCGTCGACGCCGCGATCGAGAAGCCCCACGAGAAGCTCCCGACGAGCGCACGGACCTGTCGGCCGACGCCGACGGCGGCGACGGCGACCGGGCCGAACGTCGCCGCGATCGCGAGCAGCGGGAACACGACGAGCCCCTGAGCGGCGCGGCGGGCGACCAGCGGCGCGGACACGCTGGCGATCTGCCCCAGCAGCTCGCGGTCGTGGGGGGACCCGCGGACGCGCAGCGGAACCGGGCTGGCGCCGCGGCCCCGGACGTAGTTCCGGCCGGTCATCCCCCACACGAACACGACCGTCACGAGTGCCGTCGCCAGCGCGGTTCCCAGCGCCGCGCCGGCGACGCCCATGTCGAGCCCGACGACGAACGTGGCCGACAGCGCGATGTTGGCGACGGCGCCGCCCGCGCGGACGACCATCGGCGTGACGGTGTCGCTGACGCCCGCGTACGTCCGGCTGGCGATCAGGTTCAGGAACTCGAACAGGAGGCCCGGCGCGACCACCGCGAGGTACGTCGCACCGTAGCCGATCGCCGTCCGATCGCCGCCGAGCAGGCCGACGAGCGGCTCGGCCGCGAGACCGAAGGTCGCGACGGCGATGACCCCGAGCACGAGCGCGATGACGACGCTGAGGCGAACGACCGCCGCCGCACGCTCGTCGTCGCCGCCGCCGTAGTTCTGCGAGACGAGCGAGACCGTCCCGCCCGCGAGGCCGATCGCGACGAACTTCGCGGCCATCCAGAACGCGTTCGCGAGCGTCAGCCCGGCGACCGCGGTCGGGCCGACGACGAGGCCGACCAGCGCGAGGTCGACGGTCCGCTTCGACATGATGGCGAAGCCGGTGACGATGCGCGGCCACGCCAGGTCCGTCGTCGCGCGCAGGCGCGACTCGTCGATGACGCCCGCGCCGGCCAGCGCCGCGGCGAGGGCCGCCCCGACGCGACGAAGCGGTGACACGTCCGTGGCGACGGGTGCCCGCGGCTAATCGGTTCCGTTCGGGGACGTGGATCGCCGGAACGTCAGATCGGGTCACGCGAGCAGGAGTCCGGCCACCGCGCCCGTCGTGAGCACGGTCAGCGCGTCCGCGGTCGGACCGCTCCACCCCTCGTCGGCCACGAGGAAGCGTCCGCGGTCGCGGACCGTCTCCGGGTCGGCCGCGACCGCGAGGTCGCCGTTCGACAGCGCCGCCCAGTACGCCAGCGGCGCGATCGCGAGGTAGCGAAGCCCGGATCCGCCGGGGAGGAGGGCGTCGAGCGCCGCGGCGACGCCGACGTACGCGAGCGGGGCCAACGCGATGGCCCGGACGACCGCGGAGGAGGTCTCCCGGGGGACGGTCGCGTCGAACCGCCCGAGCGGGCGACCGGCTCCCCCCCACGCCGGCAACACCTCGACCTCGGCGTCGAGGCCGAACAGTCGGGCGACGGCGGCGTGGGCCGCCTCGTGCGGGAGCACCGCGAGGCCGACGAGGGTACGAACGGTCCGGGACACGGGGGAGATTGGCGCCCGACGCCGATAGGCGTTGCCCGGGCGGCCAGTCGGAAGCGTTCTCCGTGGTCGCCCCCAGTCGATCGTATGAACGCGAACGACCTCCGCGACGCCTGGGCGGACCGCACCGGGGAGTTCTCCCCGCGGTACTACGCGCACTACGGCCCCAACGAGGTGAGCGAGGTCGTCGCCGACGCCCTCTCGGGCGCCGTCGGCCGCGACGCGCGCGTGCTCGAACTCGGCTGTGGCTCCGGCCGACACCTCGCACACCTCCACGGGGAGGGCTTCGCCGACCTCTCGGGGGTTGACATCAACCCCGACTCCTTCGACGTGCTCCGCGAGGAGTACCCGGACCTCGCGGACGCCGGGTCGTTCCACGCCGGCGCCATCGCCGACGTGCTCCCGGCGTTCGAGGACGGGACGTTCGACGCCGTGTACTCGGTCGAGACGCTCCAACACGTCCACCCTGAGGAGATGTCCGCGACCTTCGACGAGGTCGCGCGCGTCGCCGGCGACGTCCTCGTGACCGTCGAGTTGGAGGGCGATGGCGGCGGCGGTATCGTGGAGGTCGACGACGGCCTCCCGCTGTACCGCCACGACTGGGGCGTGGTGTTCGAGTCGCGCGGCTTCACGCAGACGACCGTCGAGGCGCTCGGGGACGACACCGTGCGAGTGTTCGAGCGCGCCGACTGACCACGAGCCGGGCGTCGACCGCCCACGAGCCGGCGCACCGCCCTCTCTTCCGTGCGGTCGTCGGTGTCCTCGGTTCCTCGACTACTTCCCTGACGGGTACTCCTCCGGATACGGCTCCTCGGCCATCGGGTTCTCGCGGTCGCTCGGCGGCCCCTGAACCGCCACGTATGGCTTCTCGTTCAGGTACTCGACCAGCGAGGTCGTGCCGACGAAGCCGCACGGCGACTTCCGGAGGTGGACGTACTGGAGCCCGCTGTCGGAGAGCCACGTCTCGATCACCTGCTCGGCGGTGTTCTCGAAGAACGCCGACACCTCGTCGGCCGCGATACCCGGGTTGTGGACGTGCACGAGCGTGTCGCTCGGACGAACCAAGTGTGACTCCTCGTAGTAGCGCAGTGCGCGGGCCTCCGCGGGCGAGAGCGCGTTCACGTACGCGTCCGCGTTCACGATCGACGTGAGCGCCGCCTCGTCGTCGCTCGGGCGGATCGAATCGAAGGCCTCGCGGACGCCGTCGGCCGTGTCGGGTGCGTGGACGCCGTCCCGGTCGGCGTCCCACGTGCCGATCAGGTCGACGACGTGGAGTCGGCCGGCGGCGAACAGGTCGTCGGCGTCGTGGCCGAACCCCGAGAGGATCGTCTCCAGCCCGTGCGGGCGGAGGTGGATGGTCGGGACGACCGCGAGCCGGTCGCCGCGAGCGAGCGCCGCGTCGAGGAACGATCCGAGGAACGTCGAGACGTTCGCCGTCCCGTCGTGTTCGAAGAGGACGCCCGCGCCGGCGACGACCCCGCCGCCGACGAGGTCGTCGAACCCGTCGACCCCGACCGGTCGGTGCCCGTGGGTCTTCACCGCCGGCGGCTGGCTCCGCCGGCCGGGCACCGCGCGGGCGCCGCGTTCGTCGTCGATGTGGAGCTCGAGCTTCCGGGTGTCGTGGTCGACGCCGCGGAGCTTGGTGATCTCGATGAAGCGGTGGCCGTCGTCCCGGATGCGCTCGCGCGACAGCGAGAGGACGCCGTGAACGGCGTACTGGAGCAGGTCGCCGACGGACTCGCCGCCGTCACCACCCCGTTCGGCCGTGAACAACACCGTTGCGTCGCCCTCGTCGGTGAGGGTCGCGATCACGTCGAGGAGGATCCGTCGGTACGTGCGGCTGTCGGTGAACCCCGCGAGGCCGTTGGCGGAGTCGAGGACCACCCGGTCGTAGTCGGCGTACCGGCGGAACTCCTCGCGCAACGTCGCCGCCGTCAACTCCCGCGTGTACTCCCCGAACGAGAAGTCGCCGCCGATGGCCGCGTCGTCGTCGAGCCGCTGGAGGGTCATCCCGTCGTCAGCCCCCTCGGGGTGTTCGAGGGTCGTCCCCGGTGTCGCGTGCAATGAGAGCACGTCGAGGCGGTCGTCGTCGAGTGCGAACGGGAACGCCGAAAAGGAGTCGGCCACGTCGTCGAGCGTCTGCTCGGTCGTCACGTACAGACACTCCTCACCGGCCCGGACGCCGGCGTCGAGGAACTGCATGCTCAGCGTCGACTTCCCCGTCCCCGGGCCGCCGCGGACCAGCGTCGCCTGGCCACGCGGGAGCCCGCCACGGAGCATCCGATCGAGCACGTCGTCGCCGACGCTCGCGGCAGTCTCATCGCTCATGTGACGAACAACTCCCTCGGATAGACTTAACCGTACCTCCGCCGGCCGGTTCCGCCGACGCGGACTGGTTCGGCTCGAATCGCCTCGACCGGACCGGCCCCGGCGCAGATCACCTCAACTCGGACTGCCCCGCGCAGATCACCCCGAATCGGACCACCCTCGCGACGAGCCGCCCGTCGTGGCGGATCACAGGCGCGCCGCGCGGGGTTGAAGTACGACGCCGGCGTCCGGTCGGACATGCAGATCGGGTCGCGCCGCTGTCTCGTCAACCCGCACAGCGGCACCGGCGACCACGCCGACCACGTTCGTCAGGCGATGGAGGCGCGCGGCTTCGCAGTCACCGAGACCGAGGACGCCGACCACACGATCGAGTTGGCCCGGGAGGCCGGCGAGGTCGGCGTCTCGACGCTCGCCGTCTGCGGCGGCGACGGGACGATCAACGACGCGCTCCGGGGACTGTACCGCGCGGACGCCCTCGGCGACGTGACGCTCGCGGTGCTCCCGGCGGGCACGGCGAACCTCCTCGCCGGCAGGCTCGGCATCGACTCGCTGGACCACGGGATCGAGCTGTCGGACACCGGCGAGGCACGCGCGCTCGACGTGGGCGTTACCGAGGGCGACGACGGCGCCACGGAGCGTGAGGACCACGTCGGCGGGGACGAGGACGGGGACGATGGCGAGGCCGCCGAGCCGTTCCTGGTCTCGTGTATCGCCGGGCTTCCGGCCGACGCGAGCACGGCGACCTCCGACGAGTTGAAGGAGCGGTTCGGAACCCTCGCGTTCCTCCTCGCGGGGGCCCGCGAGACGATGGCGTTCGACGGGCTCGACGTCCGCGTCGAGTCGCCGACGCGGTCGTGGGCGGGAGAGGCCACCTGCGTGCTCGTCGGCAACGCCCGGAAGTTCGTCGAGGAGGGCGGGCAGGCCGACATGGAGGACGGCCGCTTCGACGTAGCCGTCGTCGAGCGAATGCCCGCGCCGGGACTGGCGGTCGAGGCGGCGATCCACCGCCTGCTCGGCGAGGGAACCGACGGCGTCACCCAGTTCCGCGCGAGCGAGTTGCACGTCGAGAGCGACGACGAGCCGATCACGTTCAGCCGCGACGGCGAGGTCGCGACCCACCGACGGCTCGACCTCCGCGTGCTCCCCGCCGCGCTCGACGTGCGCGTCGGCGACGCGTACGAGCCGGAGCCGGAGTACGGTCCCGACTCGGAGTAACCGGCCCACTTCGTCGGGCTTTTCTCCGGCTCTCCGCTCCGGCGAGTCGATGGGATCGGCAGGGGGGCCACGAGATCGACCGAGTGACGGCGGAGAGGTCGGTACCGGCGGCGACAGCGGTAGTGGCGCCGTGAGCAACGATGGGAACGAAGGTACCGTCGGCGGCGTCGGCGACGGCGCCGAACTCGATCCGACGGAGGCACGTCTCGCGGACGCGCTCGAACGGGTGGCCCACGGCGCGGTCGTCTCCACGCCGAGCATCCTCGCCCAGCGCGGACTGACGCTGGCGTTCACCGCGCTGTTGACGAACACGTTCGCCGCCGGCCCGTACGGCCTCTTCGCGCTCGCTCGTCGGCTCTCGCGGTTCCTCCGACGGCTCGCGATGGGGTTCGGGAGCGGCCTCAGTCGCTTCCTGCCGACCGTCGAGGACCCGGCCGAGCGCGACGCGCTCGCGACGTTCGCGGCGGCGCTGGTGGTCGGCGTCTCGGCGCTGTTCGGCGCGGGACTGTTCCTCGGCGCGCCGGCCGTCGCCGCGTTCACCGGGAAGGGGCCGCCGTTCCCGCTGTACCTCCGCGCGTTCGGCGTGGGGTTGCCGCTGACGGTGTCGCTGTTCCTGATCGCGCGGGTGCTGCGCGCCACCGAGGAGGTGACCGCGCTGAACGTGTTCCAGCGCGTCGCGTTCCCGCTCGTCCAGTTGGCCGTCGGTGTCGCCGGCGCGGTGATCGTGAGCGACCTCGCCGGCGTCGCCGTGGGCCTGCCCGTGGCGATGGGCGCGCTCGCGCTCGTCGGGGCGGGATGGCTTGCGCGCTCGCGGGGGTTCCGGCCGCGGGTCCGCGTGCCCGACGCCGCGGCGATCCGGAGCCGGTACGTCGGGTACACCACGCCGCTGTTCCTCAGCGGCTTCGCGACGACGACCCAGCGCCTCGGCTTCTACCCGCTGATCGCCGTGTTCCTGTCCGGCACCGCGGGGGGCGTGTTCGCCGTCGGCGTCCTCGTCGGGAGCCTCGTTCGGCTCCCGCTGATGGCGATCAACCAGTTCATCCCGCCGGTCGCGGCCGCGCTCAACGACGACGACCACTCCGACGCCCTGTCGCGGCTGTATCACGTCACCAGCCGACTCGTGCTCGTCGGCGTGGTCGGGCTGTCGGTGCCGACGATCGTCCACCGCGAGGCGGTGATGGCGCTGTTCGGCCCGACGTTCGTGCGGTACGCGCCGCTGCTCCCGGGGTTCGTGCTCGCGCAGGTGCTCGCGTGTGCGGCCGGCAGCGTCGGCATCCTCCTGCGGATGACCGACCACCAGCGCGCGCTGCTGGTCGTCAACACCGCGATCACGCTGTTCCTCGCCGTCACGGCGATCCCGCTCACCATCGAGCTCGGGCTCGCCGGCCTGGTCGCCAGCTACCTGCTGATGCTCGGCGTCAACAACGGGCTGGAGGTGGCGGTACTGTACCGCGTGGAGGGGCTCCAGCCGTTCACCCGCGCCCACGCCAAGCCGCTGCTCTCGGCGGTTCCGTTCGCGGCCGTCGCGCTGGCGGCGAGGGGACTGCTTCCGCGCGGTCCCGCGGCGGTCGTCGGCACGCTCCTCGGGCTCGCGGCGTACGCCGCGGTGTTGCGTGTCCTCGGGTTCTCGCCGGTCGAGCGACGCCTGCTGGCGACGCTCGTCGAGCGCTACCGGCTGGGGCTGTCCCGGCTCCGCGACCGCGCTGTCGGCGGTCTCGACCCGTGATCGGCAACACGGACACCGCTAAGTACGGGGGCGTGTCACTCTCACACATGGGCGATCCACCGCCCGGGTCGAGGGACCCCCGGGAGGAGTCGTGGGCGGGCTCGTCGGGCCCGGAGCGCCGCGGCGACGAGGTGCGCTCGGTCCGCGAGCGGGCGGTCGCGACGGCGGCCCCCTACCGCAGGCGCGGGACGGAGTGGTCATCGGGCGCGTCGCTGGCCGAGCAGTTCCGGAGCCGCGAGTACCGACACGCCTCCCTCGAGTACGACGCCACGCTGCTGTCCGACGGGTCCGTGAAGGTCCTTCTGAAGGGGGTGCTGTGGGGCAGCGACGACCGCGACCAGCGCTATCGCGTGCAACACCGGCGCGAGCCGGAGCCGACGGCGTCGATCCCGTTCGACGAGTACGAGACGTGGGTCCGATACCAGTACGGGAGCGTGCCCGACGACACCGCCCCCGGCGACGGCCTCCCGTCGTTCGCTCCGGAGACGGAGCCGAGCGACGACACCATGACGCTGCCCTGGTCGGAACTGTTCCCGCTACACCGTCGGCTGATCGTCGAACTGGAACTGGCCCGTAACCCCGCGTTCGCCGAGTACCGGCTTCGCGAACTGGGCGAGTGGGCGGACGCCCGGGACGATCTGAAGTGGGACCGGGACGCGTTCACCCAGGGGCCCTGAGTCGGAGGACGGTCACTCTCCCCCTCGTCCCTCCGGTACTTACACGGCGCCCCCCGCCGAGGCGACGGTATGGCCGACGTCTCTCCCGACGCCGAGGACGCGATGCCCGCCGGACCAGCCCGCGCCGACCCGCCGTTCGACGCCCCCGACCTCTCGAGCTCGACGGCGTTCGTCACCGGGACGACCCGGGGCATCGGCAAGCGGATCGCGCTCACGCTCGCCGAACACGGCTGCAACGTCGTCTCGACGGGCAAGACCGCCGAACCCGGCGGCGACCTCCCCGGCACGATCCACAAGACGGCCGAGCAGTGCGAGGAGCGAGGCGTCGACGCCCACGCGATCCAACTGGACGTGCGCGACGAGGAGGCCGTCGAGGCGGCCGTCGAGGAGGCGATCGACGAGTTCGGCACGGTCGACATCGTGATCAACAACGCCAGCGCGATCCAGCTCGCGAACGTCGCCGACCTCCCGGCGAACCGGTTCGACCTCATGACGGACGTGAACGTCCGCGGGACGTACCTCGTGTCGCGGGCGTTCCTCCCGCACCTCCGCGAGCAGGAGGGCGGGTGGATCCTCACGAACGCGCCGCCGGTGACGATGGACCGCGCACCGGGGAAGGCCGCCTACGCGTGGTCGAAGCTCGGAATGTCGTTCGTCACCCTCTCGCTGGCGGAGGAGCTGGCGGGCGACGACATCGGCTGCAACACCTTCTGGCCGGTGACCGCCGTCGACACCCGCGCGACGCGCTACTTCGGCCTCGGCACTGAGGACGACTGGCGGACCCCGCACGTGCTCGCGGACGCCGTGCTTTCGATCCTCGCGCGCGACCCGAGCGAGTACACCGGTCACTCGGCGTACGACGAGGACCTCCTGCGCGCCGCCGGCGCGAACGACGCCGACCTCTCGGCGTACAACCTCACGGAGGGCGACCCGGGGCCCACGTCGGCGCGGATGTTCGACGCCGAGTACACACGCGAGTGAGAGGGTCGCCGGCGACCGTCTCCGGCCCGATCAGGTGACGCCGCCGCCGCGGGGGTCGTACTCCAGATGTACGTCGGACTCGACGATCTCCTCGATCGTCTCGATCACGCGCCACACGTCCTCGTAGCGGGTGTACAGCGGCGCCGGGCAGACGCGGACGACGTTCGGCGGCCGGAAGTCGACGACCACGCCGCGGTCGCGCAGCGCCTCGCTCACGCGGTACCCCTCGGGGTGTTCGATCGCGACGTGGCCGCCGCGGCGGGCGTGTTCGCGGGGCGTCCCGACCGAGAAGTCGTCGCCGAGGCGGTCGTCGACCAAGTTGATCAGGTAGTCCGTGAGCGCCAGCGACTTCTCGCGGACCCGCTCGATCCCGGCCTCCCGGACCAGCTCCGCGGCGCCCTCGATCGGCGCCGACGACAGCATCGGGACGGTGCCGATCTGCCACGCGCCGGCGGTGTCGGCCCCCTCGTAGGTGTGGCGCATCTCGAACTGGGTCGACTTGTCGTTGCCCCACCAGCCCGCGAGGGCGGGCGTCGTGCCGTGGTGGCGCTCGTGGACGTACAGCCCCGCCGTCGCGCCGGGTCCGGCGTTGAGGTACTTGTACGAGCACCACACCGCGAAGTCGGCGCCCTCGTCGTCGGCGCCGGCGTCCCCGAGCGCGTGGTCGACCGCGCCGACGGAGTGGGCGCAGTCGAACCCCGCGAGCGCGCCGTGTTCGTGGGCCGCCGCGGTGATCCGGTCGATATCGAGCAGTTGGCCAGAGCGGTAGAGGACGGAGGGCATGAACACGATCCCGACGTCGTCGCGCTCGCGCAGCGCCGCCTCGATGTCGGCCTCCTCGATGGTCCGCCCGTCGCGCGACTCGACGGCCACGAGCGCCTCGTCCGGATCGATCCCCCGCTGGCGGAACTGCGCGCGGATCGCGTAGTGGTCCGTGGGGAAGTCGAGGTCGTTCACCAACACCGCCGGCGGGTCGGCCGACGGGTCGGGGCCGGCGGGCGTGCCGGGGAGCGTGTCGAGGAACGTCCCGATCAGGGTGTGGATGTTGACCGTCGTGGAGTTGGCGACGACGACCTCGGACTCGCGAGCGCCGACCAGCGGCGCGAGCAGGTCGCCGAGGTGCTCGCCGTAGTGGAACCAGTCGGGGTCGGCCGCCTCCCACCCGCGGATCGCGAGCTCGCGCCACTCGTCGACGACGCGCTCCAGCGTCGCGAGGGCGGTGTCGGAGGCGAGGCCGAGCGAGTTCCCGTCCATGTAGCGCTCCCCGTCGGGCACCGAGAAGTGCTCGCGGTACTCGCCGAGAGGGTCGGCGGCGTCGCGCTCGCGAGCGTCGGCGAGCGCGTGCCCGGTCCCGGCGTTCGTGTCGCTCATGGGTCGGCGTTCGACGGGAGAGAGTTAGGCGTTGGCGTCGCGGCTCGCGGCCGCGAGCTCAATCGTCTGCGGCGGCCGGTGACCCGGCGCCGGTATCGGCACCCATGTCGCCGAGGAGGAGCAGGACGCCGCCGCCGGCGACGACGGCGACGGCGACCGCGATCGAGACGGTCCTGACGGCGGCGGCGTACCCGACGGCGTCCGCGAGGAACCCGACCGCCGCGCCCATCGCGACCGGGGCGCCGGTCGAGCCCAGCCGACCGATCGACTCCCCGAGGCTGACGAGGCCGCCGCGGGTGCCATCGCCCGCGAGCCCCGTGATCGCCGAGCGGTACAGCGTCAGCGACACCGAGAAGCCCGCGCCGACCGGGACGCCGGCGGCGAGCGCGACCGGCACCGACGGCGCGAGCGCGAGCCCCGCGAGCCCGCCGGCGG
>NZ_WUUS01000004.1 GCF_009831625.1 Halobaculum saliterrae
GCCCCTCGCCGTCGGGCCCGCGCGTCGACGCCCGCCGGGCGCTGCGGGACAGCCTCGCGACCGGCGGGGCGCCGGTGGAGCTGCCGGCGACGGCGCCGACCGAGAGCGAACTCCGGTGTTGCCTGCTCGTCGACGTGAGCGGGTCGGTGCTCGACACCGTCGACCGCGCGACGCTGCTGTCGGTCGCCGACGCGCTCTCGGGGGCGGCCCGGGACTCCCGCGTGTTCCTCTTCGACACGGAACTGGCCGACGTGACCGACGCGTTCGACCGGGCCGACGGCGACCCGGCGGCGGCGCTCCGGGCCGCGTCCGTCGAGTGGGGCGGCGGCACCCTCATCGGCGACGCCCTCGCGACGCTGCGGCGCGAGCACCCGCACGCGGTCGACCGCCGGACCGTCGTGGTGGTCGTCAGCGACGGGCTGGACGTGGGCGACCCGGACCTGCTCGACGACGGGATCACGTGGCTCGCGGACCGCGCGAGCGCCGTCGTCTGGCTCAACCCCCTCGCGGTGTCGCCGTCGTTCGAGCCCCGTTCTCGGGGGATGGCCGCCTGCGAGCCGTACGTCGACGCGCTGTTCGGGTTCGCCGGGCCAGCGGACCTCTCGGCGGCGGCCCGACAGCTCGAACGGCGGGGGCTCGACGGCGCCGTCGGCTACCGACACGACCCGCGACGACGGCCCGGCGACGCCGACCCCCCCCACTCGGGCGAGATGACGGGCGGGAGCACGGACACGGGCGGAGGTGGTTCAGCGTGAGCGACGCCGTGCTTCGCGCGGTCCGGGACGGCCTCCGCGAGCGCGACGCGTTCGCCGGCGTCTCCGTCGAGCGGATCACCCTCGGGGACGCGGCGGTTCTCGTCGAGCTGTCCGGGCCCGACGAGCGAACGGCCGATCGGACCGATGGCGACGGTGAAGGCGCCGACGCCGACGGGAGCGGACCGGTCCGTGCCGGACTGGCTCACCGCCCACCCGGCCCCGACCCGGACCTCGACGGGGTCGACGTGGAGGCGCTCGCGGCGTGGGCGCTCGGCGAGGGAGCCGCCGGCGGCGGCGACGATGCGGCCGCCGTCGCCCGCGCGGTCGGCGTGGCGACGCTCAACGCGCTGTCGGTGCCGCACGTCGACTGGCGCGCGGGCGACCCGATGGCGCTCCTCTCGCCGGACGTCGAGCGGGTGGCGACGGTCGGGCTGTTCCGGCCGGCGTTCCGGAAGTTCGACGACGTGGAGGTCCGAGTCGTCGAGCGCGACCCGGTCGACCCGGCCGCGGTGTCGACCCCGCCGGGCGTGACCGTCTCGACGTTCGGACCCGACGAGGCGGCGACGGCGATGGCCGACACGGACGTGGTGTTCGTCACGGGCTCGACGCTGGCGTACGGCGGGCTCGACGACTCGCTGGCGGCGGCGCCCCCGGCGGCGACGGTCGTCGTCATCGGGGCGTCGGCGTCGACGGTCCCCGGGCCGCTGTTCGAGGCGGGAGCCGACGTCGTCGCGGGCGCAGCCGTCGACGACGTCGACGCGGTCCGCGCGGCAGTGCGCGACGGCGCCTGCGGGACCGACCTCCACGACGCCGGGGTGATGAAGGGCTACGTTGCGGCCGCGGCGCCGACGGGGATCGACCTCGACGGCGAACGGGACACCGACGGACCGGGATCGACGCGAGCGGACAGCGCGACGCGCGACGACTCGACCGGAAGCGACGCGACGGAGACATCGAAGCCATGACACGGAGCAACTGGAGCGTGCCGGAGACGGAGGTCGTACAGTCGATCAGGGAGCGGCTCGACGAGCGCGCGGCCGGGGCCGACGGGCCGCCCGACGTCCTCGCGACGGTCGTCGGCGTCGAGGGGAACGCCTACCGCCGCCCCGGCGCGAAGATGGTGCTCTCTGCCGACGGCGAGGGGATCGGCGCGATCACGGCGGGCTGTCTGGAGGAGGACCTCGTGAGCGTCGCAGACCGCATCCGCGAGACCGGCCGGCCCGAGGTCGTCACCTACGACCTGATGGACGACGAGGAGGAGGACGTGTGGGGGCTGGGCGTCGGCTGCAACGGCGTCATCGACGTGCTGGTCGAGCCGCTGACGGAGACGTACCGCCCCGCGGTCGAGGCGTTCGGGGCGGGTCGCGACGTGGCGGTGTTGACCGTCCTCGACGGCGGGGACGGGGCGCTCGCGGACGGCGACCGGGCGTACTACCGCCCCGACGACGGGACGCTCCGGACGCCCGAGGGCGACCCCGCGACCGACTGGCCGGACTCGCTTTCCGACCCCGCGGGCGCGCTCGCCGACCGGGGTCGGGGGGACACGCTCGTCGTCGACGACCGGGCCGGCGGGACCGTCGAGGTGTTCGTCGACGGCATCGCGGCGCCGACGGAACTGGTCGTCTTCGGCACCGGCCACGACGTGGGCCCGGTGACCGAGCTCGCCGCGCGCAACGACTTCCGGGTGACCGTCGTCGGCTTCCGCGGGGCCGTCGACCTCGACGATCGCTTCCCGGAGGCCGACAGGACCGTGACCACGTCGCCGGCGAACGTCGACGAGGCGCTCGCGCCCGACGAGCGCACCCACGCGGTCGTGATGACGCACAACTTCGTCGACGACCGGCTCGTCGTGGAGTCCCTCCTCGACGCCGGCGTCGCCTACGTCGGCCTGATGGGGCCGCGCGAGCGCTTCGAGGAGATGCTCGAGGAGTTCGCCGCCGAGGGGCGGACCTTCGACGAGTCGGAGCTCGAGCCGCTGTACACGCCGGTCGGGCTCGACCTCGGCGGCGGGTCGCCGTACCAGATCGCTCACAGCATCGTCGCGGAGGTCCTCGCGGTCGCCAACGACAGGCGACCGGGCCACCTGAAGGCCCGCGAGGGACCGATCCACGAGCGGGTGGACGTGGGAGACGGCGACGACGAGGGCGACGGAGAGAGCGACGGGACGGCCGACGACGAGGGGAACAACGGGACCGCCGACGGGGCCGACGAGCCCGACGCTCGCGCTCGCTGACTCGGCGTCAGTCCAGCGGGGGACCGTCGGCGACGCTACGGAGCGATGTGTGCGGTGTCGCGTAAAATCGAAGTGACCGTTCGCCGTCGCCCGGAGGCGACGAGGAAACCGGCTTAGTTGCGGACGACGTTCGTCGCGCGCGGGCCCTTCGGGGCCTGTTCGATGTCGAACTCTATCTCCTCACCCTCCGTCAGATCCGGACCGCCAACGTCCTCCATGTGGAAGAACACGTCGTCGTCCTCGTCCTCGGTAGAAATGAAACCGTAGCCGCCAGTGTCGTTGAAGAAATCAACCTTTCCGTTTGCCATTGCAAACATACGTATGGGGGTTCGGGGGATAACCCTTCCGAGGGTCGTGGTACCACGGGGGTTCGACTCGTCTGGCGGCCTCACTTCGGCCGTTTGGCCCGAACCTCCGGGAAGTAGCGCCCGTGGAAGTCGAAGGGAACGGCGTGCGGGAGGCGCACCTTGGCCCGCTCCGTGAACGACTCGCCGTCGAGCACAACCAGCGACGACGCGTCGGCGCCCGCCTCCAGCGTCACCGCGAGCACGACGCCGTCGTCCTCGCGGTCGCCGTCGGGGTTCGGCACGAAGATCGGCTCGCCGAAGTAGCCGCCGTCGTCGAACTCCGTCGCCTCGCCGGTCTCGGTGTCCAGTTTCAGGATCCCTCTCGCCCACTCGTTGACGGGCCGGTCGGTGCGCATCGCGTAGACGTACCGGTGGCGCCGGCACCACCGCGCGGGCGACACCGTCGGCAGCGCCGTGCCGCCGTCGTACAGCGTCTCGCGCGTCACGCTCGCGTCGTCGACGCGGTAGCGCCCCGTCCCCGTCGCGTCCGCGAGGTCGACGACGAAGCGGTCCACCTGCGCGCCGAGGGCGCCGAAACTCCCCCCGCGGAGCCGGTCGAGGTACAGCGAGTCGATGGTCGTCGCGTCCGGGACCGTCTCGAGGTCGAACACGACCTCCCGGCCGCCGTCGCGCTCGAAGGCGTTCACGTGATGGAAGCCGAAGACGGCGTCCGTCACCGGGTCGGCGACCACCTCGCCGGTCGTGCGCTCCAGCACGATCACGCGCGTCCCGCGCTCGGGCTCCCACTCGAACTGCTCGATGAACGGCGCCTGCCTGCCGGGCTTGAACAGCCGGAGGGGATCGAGCCGGAGCGGAAACTCCGCGATCACGACGTACCACGGCGTGAGCGCGAAGCTGTGCAGGTACGCCGGCTTCTCCGTCTCGACGCTGCCGACGTGGCGACGCTCGCCGTCGGGCGTCAGTGCGTGGACGTGGTACCGGCTCGTACGCCCGAACGCCGTCTCGACGTTGAGGAGGGTTCCGGTGGCGGGGTCGCGCTTGAGGTGCGCGCAGGCCAGTTGGCCGGTCGGCGCGTCCCCCCCGTACTCGTCGTGTCCGAGGACGTCGAGCGTGTTCGGGTCGAACCGGACCCGCCGGGGCGACTCGGTGAGCGCGAGGTAGTCGTCGCCGACGCGCTCGGCCACGATGTTCGTGTTGTCGTACGGCTCCCGGAGGAAGGTGAGCAGGCGCGAGCGCAGGGTGGTCTCGCCGGTCGCGAAGCCGCCGTCGAACTCGCCCGCGCGGGCGGCCTCGTAGGCGTCGGTGCGGAGGAAGCGGTTGCGGTAGTGGACCGCGTCGCCGTCGACGCGCCCGGGTCCCGCGCCGCTCCCGCCGGCGTCCCCGTCGGCGACGCCTCCGGCCCGGTTGCCGGGATCGAACGTGAAGCGGTACAGCATCGCCAGCCCGTCGAACCAGTGGTCCACCGCGCTGCCGTCGGGGAACGAGAACGCGCCCGGGCCGTTCCGGATCAGGCTGCCCGCGAGCCAGTCGGGGAGCGAGCCCTCGACCGGGAGCGTCTCGGCGGTCTCCTCGTGGAGCGAGTGGAAACCGGGGTGAGCGGTCACGGTTCAGAGAGGCGCGCGAGCGGCTAATCGGTGTCGGCGATCGGGACCGACCGGGAGGGTCGACGGTCCGCGACCGACCGTTTCGCGGACGACTCTCGGCGGGTGACCCTCAGCGGACGACTCTCAACGGACGACGGTCACCGGAACCGGCGACCGGCGCGTCACCTTCTCGGCGACGCTGCCCATGAGCATGCGGGAGAGTCCTCTCCGGCCGTGGCTCCCCATCACCACCTGGTCGATATCGTCGCCATCCTCCTCGAGATACTCGAGGACGGACTGGGCGGGTCCGCCGATGAGTCGAACCGTCTCCACGTCGACGCCGCGGTCGCGGACGCGCTCGGCGGCCGACTCCAGCAGCTCGTCGCTCGCCTCCTTCGCCGACTTCTCCAGTTCCTTCGAGTAGTACGGGTCCATCCCGTCACCGTCGCCGGCGGACACCCACCGGTTGGGGTCGACGACGTTGAGGAGGACGAGCGTCGCCTCCCCGTGAACGTCCAGCGCGTGATCGAGCGCCTTCGTGGAGTGATCCGAACGATCGAGCGGAACGAGTACGCGTCGTGACACGGTCGCGACCACGCGGGGCGGGGACTCGGGCGTTTCGGTCAGCGGGGCTCGGCCGCCTCCGGACTCCTCGCACGGACCCGTCACGCGCCGCCGACGAGGGTGACGACGACGGCGGCGAGTCCGACGGCGCCGCCCGTGAGCAGGGTGTTGCCGGCGACGAACAGCGCGGCCCGGGTGCGGTCACCCCGCTCCCACAGCCGCACCGTCGACACCGAGAACGACGAGAAGGTGGTGAACGCGCCGCAGGCTCCGGTTCCAGCCAGCAACAGCGCGTCGCCGCCGACCGGCCAGAACACGAGCAGCCCGAGCAGGAAGCTCCCGAGAACGTTCACCGTCAGCGTTCCCAGCGGGAACTCCCCACGGCCGACCGCCGTCCCGAGCAGGTGGCGCGCGACGGCGCCGCCGGCGCCGCCGACAACGACGAGCGCGGGGTCCGGGACCGCGGCGAGCGTCGCGGCGGACACGAGCGCGACGGCGGCGGTCGCGGCGCTCACGCGCTCACCTCTCGGTCGTCTCGCGGATCGACGCGGGCGGCGAGGTCGCGCCCGAGGAGCGCGGCCGCGAAACCGAGCGCGTAACTGCCGAGGAGATACGAGACGCCGACCAACGGCTCCGCCCGAACCGTCTCGACGACGAAGGTGCTGTAGGTGGTGTACGACGAGAGCACCCCCGTCGCCAGCAACGTCCGCGTACGGTCGCCCAGCCGGTCGGCGCGAAGCGCCTCGTACAGCAGGAACCCGAGCAGCAGGCTCCCCGAGACGTTCGCCGCGAGCGTCCCCCACAGCCCGGGAAGCGCCGTCCCGAGCAGGTGACGCGCCGACGCGCCGACGGCGCCGCCGACCGCGACGAGCGCGACCGTCACGGCGAGCGCTCGGGGGTCCCGCGACATACACGGGGTCTCTCACGTGGGTCGTATCCGACTGTCGATCGCCGCGCGGCGTCCGTGTCAACTAATACCAAATAAGGGCTTCTCAGGGGGTAAAACCCGTTATAGAATATTATCATTATAGTTCGTTACATTTATTGTGTCTTCCCGGCTGGACACGGGTGAGGCGACACAGCATGGGTGTACATCACCGGAAATCCGCCGCAGGACACGCACAGACCACGCCGACCGACCGCGACCCGCCGACGCCACCCACACCGCCCGAACGACCCACACCATGACCTTCAACCCGAACCCCGAGACCGACCTCGACGAGATCGACGACCGCGAACTGAGCCTGTTCTCCGCGGAGGGCGACGACCGATGAGCCGTCGCGCCACCCGCCCCACCGACGACAGCCGACAGTCCACTGAGACGGACGCGCCGCTGGTTCCGGATCTGGGGACGCGAACGGGCCGCACTGACACGACGACCGACACCGCCGCCGCAGCCACCCGCCGCGACCGCGCCGAGCGCCGCCGTCGCCGCGACCCGTTCGAGATCGCGCTCATGGAGGACTCCGAATAATGCACCCCTCAGAACTCGATCAGGACGTCTTCACGAAGGACATCGACAACCCGCAGGGCGCGAAGCTGCGCCGGATGCTCGACGAGCAGGACTACGTGTTCGCTCCCGGGATGTACCACGCGCTCGACGCCCGCCTCGCGGAGATGGCCGGGATCGACGCCGCGTACATGTCCGGCTACTCCACCGTGCTCGGGCAGTTCGGCTTCCCGGACCTGGAGATGGTGACCATGACCGAGATGGTCGAGAACGCCAAGCGCATGGTCGAGGCGACGAACCTCCCGGTCATCGCCGACTGTGACACCGGCTACGGCGGCACACACAACGTCCGCCGCGCCGTCCGCGAGTACGAGAAGGCCGGCGTCGCCGCCGTCCACATCGAGGACCAGACGACGCCCAAGCGCTGCGGCCACATCGCGGGCAAGC
This sequence comes from Halobaculum saliterrae, assembly GCF_009831625.1. Lineage (GTDB taxonomy): Archaea > Halobacteriota > Halobacteria > Halobacteriales > Haloferacaceae > Halobaculum > Halobaculum saliterrae. Next base: position 7,341 of record NZ_WUUS01000004.1, read on the forward strand.
AGATCGTCTCCCGCGAGCAGGCCCGCTCGCGCTTCGAGGCGGCCGTCGACGCGAAGCAGAGCGAGGACACGGTCGTCATCGCCCGCACCGACGCCTACGGCTCGGCCAACGGCGACTGGGAGGAGCACCTCGAGCGCGGCCGGATCTACGCCGACGCCGGCGTCGACCTCGTCTGGCCGGAGATGCCCGACCCGAGCCGCGAGGACGCCGTCGAGTACGCCGAGACGATCCACGAGACGCACCCCGACCTGGATCTGGCGTTCAACTACTCGTCCTCCTTCGAGTGGGGCGCCGAGGAGGACCCGCTCACGTTCGAGGAGCTGGGCGACCTGGGCTACAAGTACCAGTTCATCACGCTCTACGCGCTGCACTCCGGCGCACACGCGGTCTACGAGGACATGGAGAACATCGCCGAGAACGACGAGGAGGCCCAGTTCGACCTCGAGGAGCGCTACATCGGTCACGAGACCGAGAGCCACCACGCGCTCTCGTTCGTCGACCGCTATCAGGACATCGAGACGCAGTTCGACCCCGAGGCGAAGGAGCGCATCGAGCGCTCGGCCGGCTTCTCCGAGGACCAGGAGGACCCGATCTCGACGGCCGACCGGAGCGAGGACGAGGTCGAGACCACCAGCGACGACGACTGACGGCCGGACGCGACGCGCCCCGCCCCGTTCGAGGCACGTCGCCCGCCGTGCGCCGCGGCCACGCCGCCGGTTCTCTTTCCTTCGTTCCGTCTCGATCTGCCCCGGGTTCGCCGCCCGCGAGCGCACCGTCGGAACTACGTCCCGCCGCGTGCAGATGCGAGCGATGAGCGACAGCGACGACGGCGAACCGACCGTCGAGGACCTGATCGAGGAACTGGAGACGCTGGAGGAGGTCGTCGACGACACGGACGAGCGCCGGAAGGTGCGCGGGGCGATGCGGACCGCCCGCGAACTGGCGGCCCCGAAGCCGTCGGTGTTCGGGAAGGTCGTCCGCGGCTTCGACCGCGGCGACATCGCGGAGGCGTTCCTCGGCAGCGTGCTCTTCGGGATCCCGATGCTCGTCGAGGGCGGCACGACCGAGGTCGGTGCGTACCTGTCGAGTCACCCGGCCTACCTCGCCGGGACGGCCGTCGCCACGATCCTGCTGGTCGTCGGGATCGTCTACGTCGCGGACTTCCAGGACGTGCGGGTCCACCGACCGTTCCTCGGGGTCGTCCCCCGACGCCTCGTCGGCGTCCTCGGCGTCGCCGTGCTCACGGCCGTCGTCGGCCTGACCGCGTGGGGACGGATCGACTGGGCGGACCCGGCGGTCGCGCTCGGGAGCGCGCTCGTCGCGGCGGTCCCGATGGCGGTCGGAGCGGCGCTGGGGGACCTGCTTCCGGGATGATCATGGGGGAACCGGCCGCGCGGTCGCGACGAACAGCGGCGCCCACGGGACGCCACAGAAACGCCGGAGGACTCGGCTCCGTCAGGCCTCGATCGCGGCGCCGCTGTCGCCGTTGATCCGAGTGAGGCCGTAGTCGCACTCGTTGCACCGCCACTTCGTCTTCTCGCCGAGGTGCAGCGTCATCGCGGCGACGCGCCAGAAGTCACGCTCCTCGCCACACCGCGGACAGTAGAACTCCATCTCGAGGCTCATGACCGTCGTTGGGTGGCCGGAGGCTTTCAAAACACCGGTCCCCGTCGACCCGACGGGGCGCCCGGGGAACGATAGCCCGAAATCCCCGGCGGTCGACGAGCACGTATGACCTTCGAGACGACGGTTCCGGTCCGCTACCGCGACCTCGATCCGATGGGCCACGTGAACAACGCCGTCTACGCCACCTACCTCGAGGAGGTCCGCACCGCGTTCTTCCGCGAGGAGGTGGGCATCGATCTGGCGGACTCGCGGGCGGCGCTGGCGTCGATCGAGATCGAGTTCCGCGCGCCCGTCGAGGGGACCGGCGCGATCCGGGCGGTGCTCGACGTGGTCGACGTGGGGACCACCAGCCTCACCTTCGGCTACGAACTGTACCACGAGGGCCTGCTCGTCGCCGAGGGCGAGACCGTTCAGGTCGCGATCGGCGAGGACGGCCCCGAGCCGCTGCCGGACGCGGTCCGTACGGCCGCCGAACGACACGCGACCGAATGAGCGGCGGGCGCCGTCGACTCGCGCTCGCGGCGGTGAGCGCGGGGAACTTCAGCCAACTGGGCGCGCGGGTGCTGCTCGGCGCGGTCGTCCCGTTCGTCCTCGTCGACCTCGCGACGACCGAGGCCACCGTCGGGCTGGCGCTCACCGGGATGTGGGCGACGTACGCGCTGTTGCAGTTCCCCAGCGGCGTGCTCGCCGACCGCCTCGGCGAACGGCCGGTCGTCCTCGCCGGGATCGTCGGGGCCGGCGTCGGGACCGCGCTGGTGGCGCTGTCCTCGTCGATGCTCGCGTTCGGCGCGGCGACGCTGGTGTTGGGCGCCGGCGCCGGGCTGTTCTTCTCGCCCGGGACCTCGCTGCTGTCGCGACTGTACGACGAGCGCGGCGGCGCCCTGAGCGTGCTCACCGGCGCGGGCGCGGTCGCCGGCGCGGCGTTCCCCGCGGCCGGCGGGGCGCTCGCCGACCGCTACGGCTGGGAGGTCGCCGTCGGCGCGGGCGCCGCCGTCGCGGTCCCCGCGGCCGTCGCGACCCTGCTGTTCGTGCCGTCGCTCGCGCCGGCCAACCCCGAACGCGACCTGCGTGCGGCCGTCGACCCGGGACGCATCGTCGACGTGCTCTCCCGGCCGCCGCTGGCGTACACGACGGCGATCGCCGTGCTGTGCGGGTTCACGTTCCAGGCGGTGTCGTCGTTCCTGGCGACGTTTCTCGTCGCCCACCGCGGCCTCGCGCCGTCGACTGCGGCGACGGCGTTCGGTGTCGTGTTCGCGATCAGCGCGGTCGCCCAGCCGGTGAACGGCCGGGTGTCGGACGTGCTCTCCCGCGACGCCGCCGTCGCGATCAGCGTCACGCTCGCGGGCGCCGGCATCGCGACGCTGGTGCTCGCGCCCGGGACCGTCGGCACCGTCGCCGGCGTCGCGACGCTGGGCGCGGGGATCTCCTGGCCCGGCCCGATCCAGGCGCGGTTCATGGACCGGCTGACGGACGCCGAACGCGGTTACGGCTTCGGGCTGGTGCGAACGGTGTACATGTTCCTCGCGGCGTCCGGGTCGGTCGTCACCGGCGCCGTCGCGAGCGCCGCCGGCTGGCCCGCCGCCTACGGGCTCGTCATCGCGCTGCTGGCCGCGTGTCTCGCGCTGCTCGGGGCGAACCGGGCGCTCGGACTCGGCCTGTAGCTTCCGAACCCGCCGCCGGTGCGAGTCGACCCGTCGTCGGGCCGCAGAACTCCCCGATGCACGGCGAGTCCGCGGCCGTCGGGGATCACTTCGGGCCCGACGGGAGGAAGAACACCGTTGTGAGGACCGGCCGCTCGCTCCTGTCAGTCATCGCCGACCGCCTCCGGCTCGGCCGCGGTCGGCTCGCGGCCGGCCGCGTCCTCCTCCGGCGTCCGCGCCGCAAGTCGCACGGCACACTGTTTCAGGTTCGGCTCGTCGGACTTCGGGTCCGTCTCCGGCAGCGTCACCTCGTTCGTGCGCGGGTGGTGGATCGGCAGCCACACGAGCCCGCGCGGCACCGCCGGATCCGCCTCCGGACGGACGGGGATCGTCCCGCGGCGGGAGGCGAGCGTCGCGGTCGCGTCCTCCGGCTCCGCCCCCTCGGAGTCCGCTTCTCCCGAACCGGGGTCCAGCCCTGCGTCCGCGAGCGTCTCCGGATGGGCCCGGGCGAGCGGCGCGGGATCGGTCACGTCGCCGCGCGAGCGAACGCCGGTGTTGTAGCCGTCGGCCTCGCGGGCGGTGGTCAGCGTGAGCGGGTAGTCCGCGTCTGTCGGCTCCGCGAGCGCGCCGTCGACGGCCGACGAGAAGCGCGCCCGGCCGGAGGGCGTCTCGAACGACCAGCCGCCGAGGTCGGTCAGATAGCGGTAGCCGCCCTCGGAAACGGCGTCGGGCGCGGGCCACCGCACGGCCCCGGCCTCGTCGAGGCGGCCGTAGGAGATGCCCGAGCAGTCCGCGGGCGTGCCAGCCGTGAGCGCGGCGAACTCCTCGAAGACGGTCTCCGGCTCGCTCGCGGGGAACAGCCCAGGCGCGAGCCGCTCGCCGATCGTCGTGATCGCGTCGAGGTCGGTGCGTACGTCCGGCGGGAGGTCGGTCGCCGGCCGCACCCGGGACACCCGCCGCTCCATGTTCGTCGTCGTCCCGGACGACTCGCCCCACGTCGCCGCCGGCAACACCACGTCCGCGACCTCGGCCGTCTCGGTGCGGAAGGCGTCCTGCACGACGAGGAACGCCTCTGAGAGGCGCTCGCGAACCGCGCCGGCGTCGGGCATCCCCGCGACGGGGTTCGTCGCGACCGCGTACACTGCATCGACCGGGCCGTCGGCGATCGCCTCGACGGTACCGACCGGGCCGGGACCGGGGTCGTCCGGCAGGCGTTCGACGGGCACGTCCCACGCCTCGGCTATCAACCGGCGCTCCACGGGATCGTCGAACGGGCGCTGTCCGGGCCACGATCCCTTCGAGGAGCAGATCCGCGTCCCCATCGAGTTCGCCTGTCCCGTCAGCGAGAACGGCCCCGTTCCGGGGCCCATGTTCCCCGTCGCGAGACAGAGGTCGATCAGGGCGGCCGCGGTGTCGGTGCCCTGCACGCTCTGGTTCACGCCCATCCCCCAGTAGATGAGGGTCGGATCCCTCAGGGCGTCAGCGAGGTCGTCGACGACCGCCGGATCGACGCCGGCGGTCGCCGCCGCCGACTCGACCGACGGGAGCGACGCGACGAGGTCGTCGAAGCCCTCCGTCGCCTCCGCGACGAACGCCTCGTCCACCGCCTCGCGCTCGACGACGCGCGCGAGCACGGCCCGGGCGAGCGCGAGATCGGTCCCGGGCTCGGGGGCGACGTGATCGTCGGCGACGCCGGCGGTCCTCGTCTCCACCGGGTCGACGACGATCAGGCGACCGTCGTCGGCGCGGGCGCGCTCCTCGATCCACCGGAACATGACGGGGTGCGCGACCGCCGGGTTCGCCCCCCAGACGACGTGCGTCTCGGCCTCCTCGATGTCGTCGTAGGTGCACGGCGGCGCGTCGCTGCCGAAGGCGTCGTAGTAGGCGGTCACCGCGCTCGCCATGCACAGCGTCGTGTTCGCGTCGTAGTAGCGCGTGCCGAGGCCGCCCCGGGCGAGCTTCCCGAGGGCGTAGGCCGCCTCGTTGGTCTGCTGGCCGCTGCCGAGCACGGCGACCCCGTCGGGGTCGTCCGCGGCGGCGGAGCGAAGCCCCTCGACGACGCGGTCGAGCGCCACGTCCCACGTCGTCGGGTGGAGGTCGCCGTCCTCCCGCACGAGCGGCCGAGTGAGCCACTCGCCGGCGGGGTCGGCCGACTCGCTGATCCCCCGCTGACACGCCAGCCCGCGGTTCGCCGGGTGCGACACGTCGCCGCGGACGGAGTCGACGCCGTAGCCCGTGTCCACGCCGATCTGGAGGTGGCCACAGCCGACCGCACACCGCATGCACGTCGTCGGGACGGGGTCCGTCACCGCTCCCCCTCGGCAGTCACGTCGATCCTCCCGGCGTCGCCGCCGAACAGCTCCGGCGCCGCGTCCGCGGGCGCGTTCGTCGGCGCTCCGGCGTCGCTGCCGGTCGTCGGGTCGTCGTCCCCGGGCGCGTCCCTCTCAGTCATCGCTCGGAAGGGGTTCGCCGCTGGCGTCCGTGGGGGCCGGGCTCTCGCCGTCCGCGAAGGGATACCACGACTGCTTCGCGTCGGTGAGGCAGGGGTCCTCGTAGTCGGTCTCCTCCGGCTCGGCGAGCTCGACGAGCGTCTCGTGGCCGGTCGCCTCGACCCACTCGCGGAACGACTGGCCGTCCGAGCGGAGCGCGGCGAACGCCTCCACGAGGTTGCGGATCAGTCCCGGGACCTCGTCGGCGGGCACGCGCTGGCGGACCCACTCGATGAACGACGGCTCGGTCCCGATGCCGCCGCCGACGCCCACGTCCATCGCCTCGACCATCTCGCCGTCCTTGCGGGCGCGCATCCCCTGGAGCCCGATGTCCGCGGTCATCGCCTGTCCGCAGTCGGCGGTACAGCCGGAGAAGTGGACCTTCAGCTGAGTCACGTCGTCGGGAACGTCGACGTTGCGCCGGAGCCACCGGAGCATCACCGCCATCCGGGCCTTCGTCTCCGTGAGCGCCAGCGAGCAGAACTCCGTGCCCGTGCACGCGATGGCGCCGCGGTCGAACAGCGTCGGCTCGGGGGTGTGCGTCTCCAGCAGCGGCTCCCCGAGGAGATCGTCGAGCGCGTCGTCCGGAACGTCCAGTATCAGGGGGTTCTGTCGCCGGGTGAGCCGCACCTCGCCGGAGCCGTACTCGTCGGCGAGATCCGCCAGCTCGATCGCCTCCTCGGCACCCATCCGCCCCACGGGGACGCTGAGGCCGACGTAGTTGCGGCCGTCGGCCTGCCCGTGCACGCCCACATGGTCGTGTTTCCCGTGGGCGGCGCTCCGCCCGGCGTTGTAGGTGTACTCGTCGCGGAGGTTGGTGCCCGCGTGGGCCGGCTCGAAGTCGACGCGCTCGACGAGCGCCTCGCGGATCGCGTCGGTGCCGAGGTCGTCGACGAAGAACCGGCCGCGATTCCTGTTGCGGTTGTCGCGGTCGCCCTCCTCGTGGTAGAACTCGACGAACGCCCGGACGACCTCGTAGGCGTTCTCGGGGCGCACGAACAGGTCGAGCGAGCGCGCCCGCCGCGGCTCGCGCCCGCCGAGGCCGCCGCCGGCGCGGACGTTGAAGCCGCGCACCTCCTCTCCATCCACTAGCTTCCGCGCCGGCTCCAGCGCCACGTCGTTGATCGAGTCCTGCGCGCAGCCCTCACGACAGCCCGTCACCGAGATGTTGAACTTCCGGGGCATGTTCGCGAGCGCGTCGTCGCCGCGCAGGTCCGACTGGATGCGGTCGAGCAGGGGCCGCGTCTCGACGTACTCGCGGGCGTCCGTTCCGGCGACCGGACACCCCGAGATGTTGCGCATGGTGTCGCCGCCGGCCGACCGCGAGGAGACGCCGACCGCCTCCAGCTTCTCCCAGATCTCCGGGACGTCCTCCAGCTTCAGCCAGTGGAGCTGGATCGACTGCCGGGTGGTGAAGTCGATCCACGCGTCGCCGAACTCGGGGTTCTCCACGGGGCCGGACGCGTACTCGCGGGCGACCTCGCCGATGGCGCGGAGCTGCCCCGGTTCCAGCACCCCGCCGCAGTTGGTCAGCCGCATCATGAAGTAGCTCTCCTGGCCGCTCCGGTGGTGGAACACCCCCCAGAACTTGAACCGGGAGAACCACTCCTCGCGCTCGTCCTCGGGGATGGACTCCCATCCCTCCGCCGCAAACTCCTCGATCTTCTCGCGCACCGCGTCGCCGTACAACTCGCCCTTCCACTGTTCTTTTTCGTTTACCATTATTGAGTACCAGTATTGTCTTGGAATCGGGCGCGAACACGCCCGAACGTATTCCTCGTCCTGTTGATTCGGGCACGATCGTCGGTAAAAAGCGATCTCCTGTACCGTCCTTAATGTCTCCAGAAGACTTGTGTTACGGCGCCGAACGGACGATCAGCGGGACGTATTACCATGACTAGTCGATGATGAACAAGGATCGTACAGTTCTGTCGGAACACGGAACCCGCTCGTGACCGAGCGTTGGATCCGGTCGCCGCCGACGACGTGGACGATATCGTGTGAGGCCGAGCCACGTCGCTCCGTGACGTACGGAACCGCGTGACGGAAGGGTTATGAGTGCTCCTCGCCTCGAACGGGTATGGCGAAAGGGAAGGTCGACTTCTTCAACGACACTGGCGGCTACGGTTTCATCGAGACTGAGGACGCGGACGACGACGTGTTCTTCCACATGGAGGACGTCGGCGGTCCCGACCTCGAGGAGGGGCAGGAGGTCGAGTTCGACATCGAGGAGGCCGAGAAGGGCCCCCGCGCGACGAACCTGCAGCGCCTGTAAGGCACTCTCAGCGAACCACCGCACCCATCGGGTGCGATTTTCCGTTCTTTCACACCGGCGAGCCGCAGGGTTGTGCGCCGCTCCCGTGACCAGTTGCTCCGCTCGTTCACTCGGTGCGTTCGCGTCGGCAATCCCCTTCGTGGGCGGGGCGGCACGAGGACCGCCCCGCCGTGGTCCGTTGCCTCAGTCGCTCACTTCGTTCGCTCCTTCGGCAACGCGCGGTTCGTGGGCGGGGCGGCACGAGGACCGCCCCGCCGTGGTCCGTTGCCTCAGTCGCTCACTTCGTTCGCTCCTTCGGCAACGCGCGGTTCGTGGGCGGGGCGGCACGAGGACCGCCCCGCCGTGGTCCGTTGCCTCAGTCGCTCNCTNCGNTCGCTCCTTCGGCAACGCGCGGTTCGTGGGCGGGGCGGCACGAGGACCGCCCCGCCGTGGTCCGTTGCCTCAGTCGCTCGCTCCGCTCGCTCCTTCGGCAACGCCCGGATCGTGCGTCTCGAACCACTCCGTCAACTCCTCGATCCGATGCGTCGCCCGCTCGGGGGTCCCGATGTTGTGGTGCTCGTCCGGGTAGATCACGAGCTTCGCGTCGATCCCCTGCTTGCGGACGCTGACGTACAACTGCTCGGCCTGGGTCGGCGGACACCGCCAGTCCTCCTCGCCCGCGGTGATGAGCAGCGGGGTGTCGATGTCACCGACGCGGGTGATCGAGGAGATATCGCGGTACAGCGCCTCGTTCTCCCACGGCATCCCGAACTCCCATTGGTGCCAGTTGTGGTTGTCGTCGGTCCCGAAGTTGCTGTAGAAGTCGTAGACGCCGTGCTCGGGCGCCGCGGCCGCGAACATGTCCGTCCGCGTGACGACGTGCGCGGTCGTGATCCCGCCGTAGCTGAACCCGGTGCAGAACAGGCGGTCGGGATCGGCGACCCCCTCGTCGACGAGGTGCTCCATCGCCGAGATCACGTCGTCGGACTCCAGCTCCCCGCGTGTCCCCTTCAGCGACTCCGAGAACGCGCGGCCGTAGGAGGTCGACCCGCGGTAGTTCGGCTTCGCGACGACGTACCCCCTGCTCGTCCAGTAGGCCACGTCGAACCGGAACCCGGGCGCGTCGTAGCTCATCGGCCCGCCGTGGATCGAACAGATCGTCGGCGCCGGTTCGTCGGCGTCGACGTCGAAGTCGCTCGGGTAGTAGACGACCGCCTCGATCTCCTCGCCGTCGCCGTTCTCGTAGGCGACGACCCCGCAGTCGGGCAGCCCCTCGGCGCGCTCGTCGAGCCACTCGTCGTTGAGCGTCGAGAGGCGCCGCGTCGGGCCGCCGGCGTCGTCCTCGCGAAGCTCGGCGCCGGGGACGGCGTACACGTCCGGCGGCTGGTCGGCGCCCGTGAGGCCGAGCGCGACCGTGTCGCCCGCGAGATCGAACGCCGCGATGGTTCGGTCGCGACCCTGTCGGGTGAACGCCCGCCGCGGCTCGCCGTCGACCGGACACACCGCGAGGCGCGTCCATGCCTCGTCGGCGATCGGGACGACGACCGTCTCGCCGTCCAGCCAGCGCGGCGCCCCCGAGCGAGCGAGCGTGCGGTCCAGTTCGGCGGAGACCGACTCGAACGCCGCGCCGGCCTCGTCGGGCGCGACGTACGCCTCGTTGGGTTCGTACCAGTTGTCGTAGTTGCTGCCGTCGAACGCGAGGCGGTCGCCGTCGGGCGACCACGTCGGCGACCCGCACCGGAGGCTCCCGTCGGTGACGACCCGACGGTCCGAACCGTCGGGCGCGATCGTGCACACGTCGTAGGCGCCGCTGTCGTCGGGGTCGTCGTCGACGCAGGTCGTGAACGCGATCCGGCCGGTCGGCCCCCACGCGGGCTGGAGCCCCGCGAGCGGCTCGGACGAGCCCGCGCCGTAGGCGTCGTCGAGCCGGTCGAACGACTCGGCGTCGGCGTCCTCCGCGTCCAGCCCGCCGACGAACAGGTACGTCGTCACGTCGTCGAGCCAGCCGGCGCCGTCGCGCTTGTGCTGGAGTCGCGTCACCTCGATGGGGCCCCCGTCCTCGCGCTGTTCGAGGTACCCCTCCTCCTCCTCGGTCGGGTCGCGGGCGGCGACGACGAGGCGGTCTCCGTCGGGCGCGAGGTCGAACTCCTTGATCCCGTGCTCGAAGGCGGTGAGCTGACGCGCGTCGCCGCCGCGGGCGAGGTCGAACGCCCACACCTGCGGCTTCCCGTCGCTGTTCTCGCCGTTGCTGCCGTTCCCACCGTTCCCGTCTCGCTCGGCGTCCTCGTCCGCGTCCGTCTCGTCCGGTTCCCCGTCGGCCTCGTCGGCGCGCCCGCGCCTGCGATCGAGGTCGGTGTCGCGAGCGGCCAGAAACGCGAGCGTGACGCCGTCGGGGCCCCACGTCGGCGACGACGCCGTGGACGCGCGGGTGAGGCGGTGCGGATCGCGGCTCCCGTCCGTCGGCGCCACGTACAGTCCCGTCCGGTGTTCGTCGGCCGCGGGATCGGACTCCTCCGCGGTGAACGCGACGCGCTCGCCGTCGGGCGACACCGACACCTCCGCGAGCAGTCGCAGGTCGTAGTAGGACTCGATATCGACTCCGTGCTGCATACCCGCCGGTGTGGTGACGGGCACTTGACCGTTCGGGAACCAGCGGGCTCGGGGGCGGTCCTTCGGTTCGACGACCGTGCCGGGAAGCGCGGCCGCCGTCGTGGCAAGCTACTTGCCGCAGGCGACCCTCGGTTCGAGCATGTCCGTAACGCTGTACGCGCTGGACGGCTGTCCCTGGTGTGAGAAGGTTCACGACGCGCTCGAGGAGGCGGGCGTCGAGTACGAGACCGTCTGGACGGAGGCCCTCCACTCGAAGCGCGACGAGGTCGCCCGCGTCAGCGGGCAGCGGGGCGTTCCCGTGCTCGTCGACGAGGAGCACGGCGTGACGATGAACGAGTCGGCGAACATCCTCGAGTACGTCGAGCGAACGCTCGCCTGAGCCTCGATCCGATGCCAATCTACACCGGCCGCGGCGACGAGGGGAAGACCGACCTCCGCGACATGTCGCGGGTCTCGAAGACCTCCCGTCGCATCGAGGCGTACGGCACCGTCGACGAGGCGAACGCGCTGATCGGCACGATCCGGCCGACGGGGTACGACGACGTGGACGAGATGCTCCGCGCCGTGCAGGACCACCTCCACGTCCTGCAGGCGGACTTCGCCAACCCCGACCCCGAGGAGGGCGATCCCGTCGTCCGCGAGGACCACACCGAGCAGCTGGAGGACTGGATCGACGAACTGGACGAGGAGCTGGAGCCGCTCACGAGCTTCGTGCTCCCCTCGGGAAGCGAGGCGGGCGCGAAGCTCCATCACGCGCGGACGGTCGTCCGCCGCGCCGAGCGTCGCGCGGTCGAGCTCGCGGACGACGAGCCCGTCAACGCCGAGGCGGTGGCGTATCTCAACCGCCTGTCGGACGCCCTGTTCACCTTCGCGCGCGCCGTCAACGCTCGCGACGGCGTCCCCGAGGACGCCCCGGACTACGAGTAGCCGGCATCCGGGCGAGGCGACTCAGTCCTCCCCCGGCACGTCGTCCGGCCGTCCACGCTTCCCGGTGACCGCCGTGATCCTGTCCTCGTCGAACACGACGTGGATGAAGTTCTGCTCGCCGTACTCGGTCGAGACCGGATCGAAGGTCGGGCTGCCGTCGTCGTCGAGCTTCACGGGCGGCAAGAACAGGTCGGTCTGGTGGTCGCGTCCCAGGTACGCGTCGGCTTCCGACAGTGGGAGGTCGGGCGTGATCGCGAGTTCGTAGTCCTCGTTGCGCACGATCTGACTGGTCTTGATTCGGACCAGCCGGTCCTCGTCCTCTACGTCGCCGTCGATCAGTAGGTCACAGACTCCCCACACCGCGCCGAGGGCGAGCTGGCGCGGTTCGAGGGGCGTCCCCGTTCCGGTTATCCCGTTGATGTAGTTGCCGAGCAGGACGCCGCCTCCGGTCTCGTAGTTGGGGTACGGTGGCTCATAGACCGAGTCGAAGTCGATCTCGTACTCGGTGTCGTTCGGGTCCTCGAACTCGACGGCGATATCGGACTCGTCGTCCGAATCGCCCGGATCCTGCTCCAGATCGTACGGCTGGCGGTCCTGATACACGACCCGTAGTCGGCCGTCGACCTCCTCGGCGTCGTCGCTGAACGGCGTCTCGAAGTCCGTCTCGACGAACTCGCCTCCGTCTTCGTCACGGCTCTCCAGGGGGACACCCGCGACGGGGAGCTCCTCCTGGTTGTCCTCGAGCAGGTCCGCGATATCTCCGTCGGCGATATCGATCCAGTGATCGGGCACCATGTAGGGGTCGTCCGGCGTCCCGAACGTGTACTCGCTGAGCCGACGCTTCCCCGGTCGGATCCAGTGGACGCTCCGGTTCGGCGTCTGCTGGACCCGCAGGGTGAGATCCGGGAAGTAGAACGAGTCTCTCCGTCCACTACCCTCGCCGCTCTCGTGGGGCGTCGCGGCGGCCGTTTCGGAGAGTCCGGCCACGCCGCCTCCCGCGGCCAGTGCGCCGGCGCTCTTCCGCATGAACGACCGTCGAGTGTCCTCATCAACGAATGACAATATCTTGTCCAACCCGGTTGTCATACCTGGTAACACGCGCCGGTGGCGGTAGAGTTGATCCTTGAATACGAAAGCCGTATATTCGGATCGGCCGGCGACATCGCCCGCTTGGTCGTCTATACCGGGTATGTGCCCGCGGGCGACGAACGGTTCGTCCCCCGGAACAACTGGGCCGGCGACGAACGAACGACGGATCCTCCCGATCACTTCGAAGGTTCGCCGGTCTCGTCCGCCTGCGCCGCTCCGTCCGTTCTCCTTGTCGGTGAGAACGCCCGTGACACGACGATCTCCGACAACGGACCGGAGTTGAGCAGTCGCCTGGGGTCCCACTCACGTGGGCTACACCGAGCGCGAGGACCTCGGTTCCCCGGGATCCCTCGTTCCCTTCGACGTCGATCTCCCCACAAACGGTTTATTCGTCCTTCGACAAGGGACAGGTATGTCCAAGCACTTCGAGGACGCGCGATACTACCTCGGTCGCGCGGCGGACCACGCGAAGGCCGGGGTCAAGGAGGAGCTCGAGCCGGTCGAGGAGCGGGTTCGCGAGATCGTCGGACTCGAGACGGAGCCGGAGCCCTCGCGGCTCGACCGCCTCGAGGCCGACCTGACGGAGCTGTCGAAGCGCGCGGAGGGGGAAGCGAAGGAGGCCGTCCAGCAGGCCCGCGAGAAGGTCGACGAGTATCGGGCGGGGCGGAGCGAGGAGTAGCGTCGGTCGTCGACGGTCGGACGCGGACGGAGGGCGGCCGGACCGGGCGTGGGCCGGTCGTCGACTCACGGCGACCGCCTCGTGAGAATCGTCCGGATCAGAACGTGGGCTCGTCGCCCATGTCGTCGTCGAGCGCGGCGGGATCCTGTTGCTCGTCGATAGCGTCGGTGAAGAGGTCGCCGTCGGCCTCCCCCTCGGTCGTCGTGTCGCTCTCCACGTCGTACGCCTGCAGGCCGCGCGTGAGGAAGTCCTCGACGGCCTCGTTGCGGTTGAGGAACTCCCCCTGCTCGGCGAGGCGAGAGATCTCGCTGTCGATTCGGTCGGGCAGGTCGACTTCGATCTTCGTCACGCTCGCTCGTCGGTCGTCGGACGGGATTAATCCTCGGGTCGACCTCGGAGGGACCGTCACGGACGGTAAGCCTTAAGCGTGCGACCGGGGTACGGTCTGGTGCGGGTTGGTGGTCTAGTCCGGTTATGACGGCTCCTTCACACGGAGCAGGCCGGCGGTTCGAATCCGCCCCAACCCATTCCGTCGACACACCGACCACGAGCGACAGCGAGGAGTTCGGCTCGGCGGAACCGTCCTCGGGCGCGATTCGAAGCAGGGAACGAAGCGAGTGTCAGCGAGCGAAGCGACCGAGGTTCGAGTCCCCTTCAACCCACGCCTCCGCGACCCAGCGCCGGCGAGCGGCGTGTGGAGCGAACGCAACGGGCGTCTCGATGTGAACGGGCCGGTTCCCGGGGTCAGGACGCGAGCGCGCTCTCGACTTCCGACCGCAGGGTGTCCTCCTCGACCGGCTTGGTGACGTAGCCGTCGGCGCCGGCCTTCACCGCCTTCCGCATCTGGTCGCGCTGTTCGACGCTGGTGCACATCACGACCCGCGTCCCGGGGTCGCGCTCCTTGATGTCGTTGGTCGCCTCGATACCGTTCACCTCCGGCATCATGATGTCCATCGTGACCAGGTCCGGCCGCGTCTCCTCGAACAGGTCGACCGCCTCCGAGCCGTTCTCGGCCTCGCCGACGACCTCGAAGTCGTCCTCGAGGATCCCGCGAATGAGCGTGCGCTGGAACCCTGAGTCGTCCACGATGAGGATCCGTCTCGTCATGGCTGAGACTCCGTCGTCCCGCAAATAAGCGTTCACCCGCCGGATCCGGACGTGATAATCACGGCACGAGGAGCCCCGCCGCCTCGCGGACTGCTCGGCGACCGCTCGCAGCCGTCGCGACCGAGCCACCTCCGTCGAGCGTGTCCGCTTCGACCGCCTCAGCGAGTCCGTCGATCGACTCGCCGACGAGTTCGCCAGCTGATACGGAAGGCTTAGTAATTTCTGCCGTCTGTGTTAATACATGGGCGTCGTCAGCGTCTCCATGCCGGACAGCCTCGTCGAGCGGATCGACGAGTTCACCGAGGAACACGGCTACACCGGCCGCAGCGAGTTCCTCCGGGAGGCCGCCCGGGACCTCCTCGGGGAGTTCGAGGACCGCAAGCTGGAGGACCGCGAGCTGATGGGCATCGTCACCGTCGTGTTCGACTACGAGGGGACCACGGTCGAGGAGCGCATGATGCAACTGCGCCACGAGCACGAGGACATCGTCGCCTCGAACTTCCACAGCCACGTCGGCGACCACAACTGCATGGAGCTGTTCATCCTCGAGGGGAACCTGGAGCAGATCTCGACGTTCGTCGGGAAGATCCGCGCGACGACCGACACCAAGACGGTCGACTACTCGGTCACCCCGATCGGCGACGGCGAGGGCATCGTCTGAGCGCCGACCGCGCCGTCGATACCGGAGCGGAACTCTCGGCGGATCGACACCTCTGAACCCCCCGAAACGGCGTTCGGATCGAATCGATCGCCGCGCCGTCCTGCGATAATTTCGTGTGGATTGCTGACAATCGTCATGGACTCAGTGCGTGGGATCCGAACCAAGCTTCAATACACGGGGGATCGTACCCCCGTATTGGAGTTATGGACATCTCAGATATCGCCGTGCCGGAGTTCGTAGAGGTGGACGCGGGCGAACGACTCGGAAAGATCCGCTCCATCTTCGATCGCGAGAACCCGAAGGGCATCATCGTGATGGAGGACGGCGAGTACGCGGGCGTCATCGGCGAGCGCGAGCTGATCAACTCGCGCGTCGACGACGACACCCGCGCGGCAGCGCTGATGACGGCCGCCCCGGAGGTCGACCGGACGGAGGACGTGCGGGAGGTGGCGCGCCTGCTGGTCGAGGGCAACGTGAAGGTGGCGCCCGTCTACCAGGGCGAGAAGCTGTACGGGATCGTCACCGTCGACGACATCCTCGCCGCGGTCCTCGACAACCTCGACGCGCTGACGGTCGAGGACATCTACACCGAGGACGTGGTCACCGTCGTCGAGGACGCCCACGTCGGAAAGGCGATCAACCGCCTGCGCGAGAACGGCATCTCGCGGCTCCCGGTCGTCAACGAGAACGGTCGCCTGGGGGGTATCCTCACGACCCACGACATCGTGGACTTCGTCGTCCGGGACGACGACCGGCAGACGCGCGGCGACCGCAGCGGCGATATCGATCGCATGCTCGACCTGCCGGTGTACGACATGATGTCGTCGCCGGTGCTCACCGTCACCGCCGGAGAGTCGGTCCACGATGCGGTCGAGCTGATGATGGACAACGACATCAGCGGGCTCGTGGTCACCCCCGAGGAGCGCGACGACCTCGTCGCGGGCGTGCTCACCAAGACCGACGTGCTCCGCGCGCTCACCTTCACCGAGGAGGACGCGATGGACGTCCAGGTGACGAACGTCGCCCTGCTCGACACGCTCTCGCGCGAGGACATCCGCGAGGCGATCGGACAGGTGTCGGACAAGTACCAGGAGATGCGCGTGCTCCACGCGCACGTCCGGTTCCACGAGCACAAGGAGAAGCTCCGCGGCACGCCGCTCATCCAGGCGCAGATCCGCCTGCGCACCACCCACGGACAGGTCGGGGGCTCGGGCGAAGGGTACGGCGCCGAGCACGCCTTCCACGTCGCGCTCGACAAGCTGGAGCGCAACGTCCTCGAAGTGAAGGGCGTCACCGCCGACGAGCGCTACCGCGGCCAGCTCCTCCGGAAGCTCGGCGAGCTGTGAGCCGGTAGCGCTCCCGTCACGCCGAAACCAGCACGGCGAACCCACGGCGCCGCGGTCTCTCGTTTTCGACGGATTTCGTTCCCGTCGTCTCCCCGTCATCCACGGCTCGCGTCCATGGCGGCCTCGAGTGTTCCCGCTCTACCGACCGAGCAGCCGCCGCAGCGTCCCGCTCGCGGGTTCGTCGTCGACGCCGACCTCCGTGCGGAACCGGTCCACCGCGTCGTCGTCGACGCCGCCGGCGGAGAGCCGGAGCGTGTCGGCCTCGCCCTCGGTCTCGACGACGATCTCGCGGCCGCGAGTGGCCGCGTAGACGCCCAAAAGCGCCGCTCCAAGCAGCAGCGAGAGCGCGCCGGCGACCCGGAGGACGTCGTCGACGAGCGAGAGCACCGAGAGCACGCCGCCGATCATCGAGAGGAGCCCGCCGAGGCCCGTCGCCCCGGCCGAGTCGGGCATCGACGCGCTCATCGAGTCGAACGACACGACCGAGCCGCCGAGGACCATCGCCAAGCCGCCGATGACCGTGTACGCGATGGGCCGAACGAGCCAGTCGGTCGCGGTCGACGACGAGGACACGTCCGTCACGTTGACGCGGTGGACCGAGCGCATCGTCGCCCGCTCGTCGGCCGTCGGGGTGTGCGCGAGCACGCGGTGGCTCGTCGCGACGAGGCGACCGTCCGCGACGGGGAGGCTCGCGCGGACCTCCTCGCCGGCGTACAGCAGCGACTCGATCCCGGCGGTGTCCGTGACCGCGTCGGCGTCCGCCGTGGTTCCGGCGACCGCGCTGTCGTCCGCCGCGGTGGCTGTGACGGCGTCCGTGTCCGCCGCTGTGTCGGCAACCGAGCCGTCGTCCGCTACGCCGTCCGTGACCGCGCCGTCCCCGGGACGGTCACCGGGGGCGGTGCGGCCGCTCGCGGTATCGTCGGTCGAACCGAGAGAACCGGGGTCCTCGAG
Organism: Halobaculum saliterrae; assembly: GCF_009831625.1. Lineage (GTDB taxonomy): Archaea > Halobacteriota > Halobacteria > Halobacteriales > Haloferacaceae > Halobaculum > Halobaculum saliterrae. The sequence goes on from NZ_WUUS01000004.1 coordinate 24,720, forward strand.
CGGCGACGGCTCGGCGGGCGAGACGACCGTGTCGGCGTCGTCGACGCCGTCGGCGCCGAAGGAGACGCCGTCGTCCGCCGGCGAGTCGCGGTCGTCGTCCGCGTCGCCCTCGAAGTCGAAGCCGCCCATCGGCCCCTTACTGACCCGCGAGCTTCTCGGCGATGCGCCGAGCGCCCTCGGCGGCCGCGAGATCGGGCTCGTCGGGCACGACCACGTTCACGTCGCGGTCGAGTTCCTCGCACAGTCGGCGCTCGAACTCCTCGGCGAGGCCGGGGATGCACGCCATGCCGCCGGTGACGGCGATGTCGTTGTTCAGCGAGAGCTGGTACACCTTCATGTAGTCGTTGGCGAGCTCCGGCAGGAACTCGTTGGCGACCTCGTTCACGGCGGCGTCGAGGTACCAGTCGAGCGCGTCGACGACGCTGTCCTCGATGGTGTACTCGTGGGAGCCGCCGCCGGGCTGCTGGATCACGTCCGAGAACGGCTCGAAGTTCCCGACGTTTCCGTGCTCCTCCTTGTACTCGCGTGCGGTCGTCAGGTCGACGTGGACGCGCCCCTGCGTCTCCTCCTCGACGTTGGCGACGATGCGCCGGTCCACGTCGTTGCCCGTCACCGATCCGGTGGAGAACGGGACGAGCTGGTCGCCGCGGCGGTACGCGCACGCCTCGAGGTTCGTCGACCCCATGTTCACGGAGATGAACACGTCGTCGACGGCCTCGACGCCGTCGCCCATCGCGGGGATGGCGCCACACAGCGACTCGGGGTACGCCCGCATCGTGTGTGCGCCGATGTTCGAGGACTCGATGACCTCGGTGAGGTTCTCCAGCCCGGCGTCGTTGTCCATCGTCGGGATGGCGTACACGACCGCCGAGTCGGAGGGAACGCCGTTGGCCGAGAGCAGTTCTCGGAAGAACCGTCCGGCGAGCTCCGCGCGCTCGTCGTCCTCCGGGAGCCCGGAGCGGAGCATGTACTGGACCCGGTCGGGGTACTCGGCGGCGGCCTGCTCCCCGAACAGGGCCTTCTCCTCCCCCGTGATCGCGTCCTCGTACAGCGCGAGACACGTGAGCGTTCGCACCGTCGTGAGCTCGTCGCTGTCGGCGTTCTCGAAGTATCGAAGCACGGTCCGGGTGGAGCCGAGCTTCACGCCGATCGGGGTCGGGTTACTGGACTCGAAGCTGTCGTCGTCTGCGGATTCGGATTCTGCTGCCATGGTTATCGGAGCGCGGCGAGGCGGGCGACGAACAACAGGCTCGTCCGGTGGTGGCCGACGGAGAGCCGCGATCCCTCGGTGTCGTCGAAGGCCTCGAGGTACGCCGCGAGGGCGTCCTCGACGGACTCGTCGAGCCACTCCACGTCCCGATAGAAGGCGAGCGCCTCGCGGGCGCGTTCGCGCCCGCCGACGCCGACGAGGTAGCGTAACCAGTCGAGCACGAGGTGGGTCCCGACCGCCGAGTCCGGAAGACTCGGGAGGTAGGGCCTGCTCGCGCCGCCGGCCGCCGCCTGAAGGAGGAAGGCGTCTTCCACCTGCGCCGCCCGCACGCGCGCATCCGCTCGACCGAGGAAATCGTCCGGTTCCGTCCACCGGTCGGGCTCCTCGTCGGCGTGCGTCGGCGCCGCCGCTCCCGTCAACGCTCGCAACTCCTTCGGGTCGTAATCGCTCGGTCTGAGCATGTCCTGGTTCGTCCGCACTCCCTGTGCCGCTACGCTCACCTTCCCCGAACCGTCGTAAATATGTACCCTCCCGAATATCACGGCTGAAACCGGGGCCTCGGTGCCGGTCGCCGCGTCCGCCGACACAACGACTGGCGGGGGCGCTATCCTCAGGTGTCCGCGAGGGTGAACTCGACGCGCTCCTTCTCGCCGCCCTGCGTCGTCCGACCCTCGACGGTCACCTCGCCGATCGCGTCGGTGTTCCCGACGTGGGTGCCGGCGCAGGCGGTGCGGTCGAACGGGTCGTCCGCGTCACCCGCTCGCGGGTCGGTCCCCTCCGCGCTCGCGTTCCCGGGGGCGCTTCGCGCCCCGCCGATCTCCACGATCCGAAGTTCCGTGATCGAGCTCGGGAGCAGGTCGATCCGCGTGCGCTCGGTGTCCAGTTCCGCCTCGGCGACCTCCCGGTCCATCGTGTAGTGGCGTACGGGGAGCGCGTCGTCGACGAGGGCGTTCATGTGCGCCTCGACGTCGGCGAGGTCGGTCTCGGAGAACTTCGAGTGCTCGGCGTCGAGGCGCGCGCGGTCGGCGTACAGTTGGTTCCCGACCGTTCGGGCGTCGAACTCGTCGAGGAGGACCGCCGAGAGGAGGTGCTGGGCGGTGTGATACCGCATGTGGGCGTGTCGACGGTCCCAGTCGAGGACGCCGCGGACGCGCGCGCCCTCGGGCGGCGCCGCGCCGTCGAGGTGGTGGTACACGGTGTCCGTCTTCTCCACGTCGGTGACGGCGAGCTCGGCGTCGACCGCGTCGCTCGCGGCGTCACCGCCCCCGTCCGCGTCGACAGTACCGTTGCCGCCGGCGTCAACGACGTGAAGGGTTCCCGTGTCGTTGGGCTGACCGCCGCCGGTCGGGTAGAAGTGCGTCCGGTCGAGGACGACGCGCTCGTCGAGCGACCGCTCGACGGTCGCCTCGAACTCGCCGACAGTGCTGTCCGCGAGGTACAGCTGATCGGTCACGCCCGACCGTGGGCGGCGGGCGCACTTAGCGGTTCGCGACGCGGCGGTCCGGACCGGCCGACCCCCGATCTCGGTGGTCCGGGGCGACCGCTCCGATTCGTCTCGCCCGCCCCGACCTGTCGTAACGACTAAGGACGGAACAGGCCGTATCGTTCCGTAATGAGAACGACATTCGTCTCCTTCGGACTCGATCGGCACAGGGGGTGGCCGCTGTGGGCGTCGAAATAAAGGGCTCGCGCGTCGCCGCCGAGGAGTTCACCGACATGGAGCACTTCGTCCGCGAGTACCTCGTCGCGTCAGTCGAGAGCGAGGACGACGGGGGCCGGATGCGGTGGTACCCGTGGCACTCCGCGGAGTACCGCTTCAACCACATCCTGAACGTCGTCGACATCGCCGAGACGATCGCTGCCAAGGAGGGTGCCGACACCGACGTGGTGCGGGTGGCCGCGCTGTTTCACGACGTGTCGAAGCTGGAGGCCGAACAGGACGTCCACGCCGAGGAGGGCGCCCGCGTCGCCCGGCAGTACCTCGAGACGCACGGCGACTACCCGGAGTCGTTCGTCGCGGAGGTGTGTTCGGCCGTCGAGGACCACTCCTATCAGGGGCCGCTGTCGGACCTCGCGCTGGAGACCCGGTGTCTCATCGAGGGTGACCTGCTCGACAAGGTCGGCGCCAACGGCACCGCGCTCATGATCCTCCGAATGGGCTACGAGGCGCGCACCCACATGGACGCCGCCGAGATGGTCCAGCGCGTGCTGGAGCGCGGCCGCGAGCACGCCTCGCGCGTCGAGAGCGACGCCGCCGAGTCCATCGCCCACGAGCGCATCAAGCGCGTGAAGTGGTTCCGCGAGTGGCTCGAGGACGAGGTGAGCGAGATGAGCCACGAGCGGGACTTCGACGGCGAGTAACCCGCTGGGGCGCCGAGCCGAAGCCGACCCCGTCCCACCGACGGCGGGAGCGCCGATTCCCTACAGCGTGTCGAGCACGCCGAGCACGCGCTCCTCCGCCTCGCGGCCGGGGTCGTGTTCGCTCCCGTCGCGGTCGCTCTCGCGGTGTTCGGCGACGGTGCGCTCCATCGCCTCGGCCAGCGGCGTCGACTCCCATCCGAGCGCGGCCAGCTTGTTCGTGTCGAGGACGTGCGGGTAGTCGCGGTAGAGAATGAAGTCGTCCGCCGCGAGGTCGGCGGCCCCGAGCTCCCGGTCGCCCGCATGGACGACCTCCACGTCGGTGTCGGCCGCCTCGGCGATCAGGTCGACCATCTCCTCCATCGTGACCAGCGTGCGGTCGCCGACGTTGTACGCCTCGCCGGGCTCGCCCTCCTCGGCGACGATCCGCAGCGCGCTCGCCACGTCCTCGGCGTACGCGCGGTGCCAGAGGTTCTGGCCGTCGCCGGGGACGACCACGCGGTCGTGGTTCAGCACGCGGTCGATCCAGTAGTCGAGGCGTTCGGTGTAGTCGTGGGGCCCGTAGACGATGCACGGGCGGACGCTCATCGCGTTGACGCCGTCCTCGGCTGCCGCGGCGATCGCGCGGTCCCCCTCGGCCTTGCGCGGGCCGTACGAGTCGTGTGAGTCGTCGGTCGCCTGCTCGTCGGTGCACGCACACAGCTCGGTCTCACCCTCGCGCTTGGGGATCTCCTCGACGCCGTAGGCCGCCCCCGAGGAGATGTACACGTACCCGTCCACGTCGGCGAACACGTCGGTGGCGACGCGCACGTCCTCGGGGTAGTAGGCGACGCAGTCGATCACGACGTCGGGCTTCACGGAGAGGGCTGCCGCCTTCAGGTCGGTGTCGTCCCGGCGGTCGCCCTCGATGTGGCTCACCTCCTCGACGTCCGCGAAGGGGTTCTCGTGGTTCCCGCGGTTGAATATCGTGACCTCGTAGCCGTTGGCGAGCAGGTCGTCGACGACGTGTCGCCCGATGAATCGGGTGCCGCCGACGACGAGCGCGGTGTCTGCCATACGCGGGGTCTCGTGTGCGGCGGCCGAAAACCTCGCGGTCCGCGGCGGGATCACCGGTTCCTCGCGGTCGGTGGGTGCAGGCGAACGCGAGACGCTATTCGTCGCCCCCGCCGCGCTCGTCGTGTAGGGCCGCGATCACCGCCTCCGTCGCCTCGCGGTCCGGCGCCTCCTTGGGACCGGTGACGCCCGCGTCGACGTGCACCCGCGCCGTCTCGGCGACGTACTCCGCCGGCGGTGTCGATTCCCACCCCAGCGCCGCGAGCTTCCCGGTCGAGGCGAGCATCGGCGACGGGGTGTACAGCGGGAACGCGCCCGGCTCGACGCCGTGGGCGGCGAGCTCCCGTTCGCTCGCGTGGACCGGCGTCACGTCCGTGTCGAGCCCGTCGGCGATCAGCTCCAGCGAGCGATCGAGGGAGTACGCCGACCGGTCGGCGGCGTTGTACGCCTCGCCGGGCTCGCCCTCCTCGGCGACGAGCAGGAGCGCCCGGGCGAGGTCTTCCACGTACACGCGGTGGAGCAGCGATCCCCCGTCGCCGGGGACGAGCACCTCGTCGTGTTCGGCGACGCGGTTCACCCAGTACCCGAAGCGCTCGGTGTAGTCGTGGGGACCCTGAACGAGCATCGGCCGGACCGCCATCGCCTCGATCCCCCGCTCGGCGGCCGCGAAGACGGCACGGTCGCACTCGGCCTTGCGCGGCCCGTACGTCTCGGCGCCGTCGTCGTCCTCCTGCTCGGGCTCGCAGGGGTGCAGGTCCGTCGCGCCCTCGCGCATCGGCACGTCCTCCGGGACGTACGCCGACCCGGAGGAGACGAACACGTACCGGGCGTCGGCGAACACGTCGGTCGCCTCGCGGACCTCCCCGGGATGGAGCCCGACGAAGTCGACGACGACGTCCGGTTCGACCGCGTCGCGGGCGGCCTCAAGGTCCTCGCCGAGGGTCCGGTCGCCGGTCCGGTTGGTCACGCCCTCCCGATCCGCGAAGGGGTCGGCGTGTTGGCCACGCGTGACGGTCGTGACCTCGTAGCCGGCCTCGAGGAACGCCTCGACGGTGTGGCGGCCGATGAACCGGGTGCCGCCGACGAACAGCGCGGTGTCGTAGCTGGCCATGGGAACTCGTGCGCGAGAACGGTGAAAGCGGTTCGCCTCCCGGCGGTTCGGGAGCGACCGGACGGGGACGGGGGTGGCCGCAGGGCCGTTGCGGGGCCCCGTGCGGGGACCTCAGACGATCGAGCTCCAGAGCGGCTCGATGACGAAGAACAGCGCCTGGTAGCCGGCGTACGCGATCACCAGCACCGAGGCGACGATGGCGCTGTTGGGCTTGTCCATCTCCAGGTTGTTCCGGGCCTCGACCCGGCGGGACTCGTACTCGAAGAAGTCCGAGATGACCATCCCGATGACGAGCACGGACAGCACCATCCCCCCGTGAGGTTCGACGACCATGAACGCGAACGACAGCAGGACGAGCAGGACGTTCACGATCTCGTGGGGGAGATACCGGCTCAGGGCGTCGTCGTCGTCCCCTTCGGCGGCCGCGCGCTCGAAGCTCCGCTGTGCGAGCAGCCGAGTGACCACGTTCACGAGCACGACAACGAGGATGACGTACGGCAACACCCCCGCCACGGACTCCAGCGCCCCGAGCGGGACGAGGAACTCCAGCGGTGACGCTAACATAGTGGCAGATCGGTCCACGACTCATTAGAAGCTTTCCAATCCCGTGCGGGGGGACGGCTGGACGGGGCGGACCGGGCTGTGGAGGACGAGATGCGGGCAGGTCGACCCGAGAACCGCCGAGCGAACGGCGGGCGCGGTTCGGGTCAGCGTCGCCGTCGCGACGACACGGCCGACGGCGACACCCGGAGGAACGGAACGTGGCCGTCGACGGCGACCCGGACGTCCGCCTTCGGCGGGACGACGCCGGCGGTCTCGCCGTCGACGATCAACTGTACGTCGCAGTCGTCGCGCTCGACGCGCACCACCGCCTCGTCGTCGACCACCCACGTGTCGACGGTGGTCGCGAACGGCGAGACGGGGACCACGGACAGTCCGGTCCCCGGCGCGAGCACGGAGCCGCCGGCGGCGCGCGCGTAGCCGCTCGACCCGGCGGGCGTCGCGACGACGACGCCGTCGGATCGGACCCGGGCGATCGGCTCGCCGTCGCCCTCGCTGACGGCGTACTCGGAGATCCGCGCCGGTTCGACCGTCATCAGGGTGGCGTCCAGCGCCGCCCGCGCACGACGGTCGCCGTCGACCGTCACCGAGAGCGTCGCCCGCGACTCCGTCCGCCCGCGCCCGTCCGCCAGCGCGGCCAGCGCGGCCTCCGCGTCGACCCGGCGAACGGCGTGCCGTCCGTCGCCGGCGTCGATCGGGAGGACCGGCGCGGACGGGTTCCCGAGGGCGGTCTCGACGAGCGCGCGCTCGCCCAGAGTGACGACCGCGTCCGGGTCGGCGTCGCCGGCGACGACCCTCCCGCCGGCGGCCTCGACCGCCCCGCGGAGGGTGCCGTCGTCGCCCGCCAGCGCCGCGCGGAACTCGGTCATGGTGCCGGAGGTTGACCCGGCCCGGACTTAACGAACGGGGTATCGAGTGCCGGGAACCGGGGGCCGGAGACCGGGCGGTCGGTGCCCACGGCGACGCGCGCCGCTACTCGATGACGGTGCCGTCCTCGTCGTACGGCCAGTCGCCGATCACCTTCATGCCGGTCGCCTTGTCCTCCGCCTCCAGCGCGGCGGCGATCTCGCTCGGCTCGCGGCGTGCCACGTCGGTGTCGGCGTCGGCCAGGTCCGCGACCAGCGCGGTCAGGAGGATCGCCTGCTCGCGGAGGTTGCGCGGCTCCAGTTTCTCCAGGGTGTCGGCCTCGGTGTGCCCCCAGCCGCGACCGCGACCCTCCGTCTCGCCGGAGACCATGTAGCCCGGAACGCCGTGGATCACGAACGGCCAGTGGTCGCTGTGGGGGACCTGCTCCTCGCTGGTCGACACGGGGTGATCGAAGCGGTCCGCCAGTCGCTCGGCCGCGGCGGTCAGGTCGTCGAAGCCGTGCGTCGACAGCGACAGCGTCCGGCCGAAGACGTTGGAGTCGACGTTGACGATCGCCTCGATCGCGTCGCGGTCGGCGCGCTCGGCCTCGACGCCGGAGCCGACGAGGCCGACCTCCTCGGCGCCGTAGGCGACGAACCGGACCCGGGTGTCGAGTTCGTCCTCCATCCCCGCGAGCGCGGTCGCGACCTCGACGATCGTGGCGGTGCCGGCGCCGTTGTCCATCGCGCCCTCCGCGATGTCGTGGGCGTCGACGTGCGAGGAGACGAGGACTTCCTCGTCCGTGTCCGGCCCCAACTCGGCCATCGCGTTCCCGCTCGTGGCCTCCGGCGTCTCGCAGTCGACGTCGACGGTGACGGAGTCGCCCTCCGCCCGGCGGGCGAGGCGGGCGCCGACCTCCGCGCTCACGCCGACGGCGGGGATGTCGCCGATGGGGTCGTCGTCGGTGCCGACCGAGCCGGTCGGCGGGAGACACCCCTCGACGTGGTTGCGGAAGACGAACGCGGCGGCGCCGTGGTCGACGGCGTAGTAGTACTTCTCCGTGCGGTGGATGAACCGGTCGAAGTCGTCGGGCGTGTCGGAGGACACCATCACGACCTTCCCCTCCACGTCGGCCTCCTCGAAGTCCGAGGGGACGCCGTAGCCGAGGTCGACGAGGTCGGCGGTCGCCGTCCCGCTCGGCGAGCGCGGCAGCGCGATGCACGGCTCGCGGCGGCGCCCGTCGGCGATCCCGGCGTCCCCTCGCTCCCAGCCCTGTAGCTCGAACTCGTCGATGCGCGCGTTCCGACAGCCGGCGTCGGCGAGGGCGTCGCGGACGAGCTCGAGCCCCTCGCGCTCGCCGGGCTGACCCGCCATGCGGTTGCCCACGTCCACGAGGTCCTCGAGGAGGCTCCACCCCGCGTCGCTCGTGAACGCGTCGCCGATCCAGTCGGTCCGCTCGGAGAGATCCGTCACGCCCGCCCGGTCCGCGGGTTCGACCAAAGAGGTTCGGGAGGCGGCCGCGGGGGCCGGAAGTCGGCGGTGCGGGCCGGAAGTCGGCGACCCGGATCGGGAGTCGTCGGATGCGGGGCGCCCTCGATCGCCCGTGCTATCGGGCGACGCGGACGAACTCGTAGGCGTACACCCAGTTGAGCAGTACGTAGGTGACGACGCCGAGCGAGAGCGAGACGATCCACGTGCCCGCGGCGATCCGCCCGACGCGCCTGTGGGGGGTTTCGGTGCGGAGTTCCTCGGGCGTGTGGGTCGCCCCGAGGACGAGCGCGTACAGGACGACCGGCACCGTCACCACCGACAGCAGGACGTGGATCGCGAGCATCGCGAGGTAGGTGATCTCGACGGCGCCGGCGTACGCGCCGAGGAACGCGGTCTCGCGGACGACGATGTGCTTCTCGCCGGGGCCGCCGCCGACCCTGATGAGGTACATGACGAGGAACACCATGATCAGGCCGAACGACGCGCTCATCGCGGCGGCGTGCTTGCGCACCTCGCCGGCGCGGATCCAGCGCCACCCCACCACGAGCAGCACCGTCGTCACGGTGTTGACCGCGGCGATGGCGTGGCTCAGGAGGTTCACCTGTCCCTCCGTGAGCGACGGGAACACCGACTCCGGGACGACGCCCGCGAACGTCCCGATGACGAGCGCGTAGCCGACGACCGACACTACGGCGACCGTGGCGCGCGGGTACTCCCTCACGGTGCCAAGCGGCCCGCTCGCGTCCGCTGTTGCCATTGGGCGCGATTGGGGCGGCGCCGACTTGCGTCTTCGGGTTCGGGCGCCGGCGTCGACCACGTCGACCGACACGGGCGGGCTTTTGTGGCCCCGACCGCCACCGGCGCCCATGGTCACTGACGCCTCCCGCGCCGTCGTCGACGACGCGATCGCTCGCCTGCGCGAGGAGTGGGGCGACTGCCCGCTCGCGGAGCCCCACTGGGAGGTGACGCCCGCCGAGTGGGAGCGGGACCGGGAACGCTTCGCCGCCGACACCCTCGGCGGAGCCGGTGCATGGGTCCGCCGCGACGACGGCGCCGCGCTGATGGTCAGGCACGAGGGCGAGTCGGCGTGGTCGGAACCCGGCGGAAAGGACGAACCGGGGGAGTCGATCGCGGAGGCGGCCGTTCGGGAGACGCGCGAGGAGGCCGGCGTCGAGGTCGACCTCCGCGGGCTGGTGATGCTCCACCGCGTCGCGGTCGACGCCCCCGACAGGCCGACCCTGTTCCGGCTGATCGCCACCTTCGACGCCGACTACGTCGCCGGCGATCCAGAACCCCGGGAGGGCGAGATCGCGGCGGTCCGCTGGGTCCACGACCATCCGAACGACCTCATGTACCCGGAGGTGGCGGAGTACCCGCTGTGATCCGATCCCGGGGAAAAGCCTACACTCGCGGACGCGGACTCGACTGGTGTGGTTTCCCTCCCACCGGTGCCGTCGCCGGCGTTCCCCTCCGTGCTGTCGACCGCCCTCGCGTGGGCGGGCGACTGGTGGGAACTGTGGGCGCTCATCGCGGCCGGCTTCCTCGGGGTTCGACTCGCCCCGGCGCTCGTCGCCCGCACCGAGCGTCCGGCCGCGCTCCCCGACGATGTCGCCCGCGCGGTCGAGCGCGCCGGCGTCCCCGCCGACCGCGTCGGCGTTCTCCGACGTGACGGGCGGGTGGTCGCCTACGCGGCCGGACTGACGGCCGTTCACGGTCGGGTGTTCGTCTCGACCGGGCTGTTGCGCGAACTCGATCCCGCGGGGGTCGCGGCGGTCGTCCGCCACGAGCACGCCCACCTCGCACGGGGTCACGTTCCGCTCCGGGTGGGGATCCCCTGCGCGTACGCCGTCGCGTGGGCCGTCGACGCGACGCTGTTCGGGCGGGCGGGGCTCGTCGCCGGCGCGGTGCTGGCGGTCCCGCTGGCGTACCTCTCGGTTCGCGTCGCGCGCTGGAGCGAGTACGACGCCGACGCGGTCGCCGCCCGCGGAACGGGCGAGGACTACCGCGACGCGCTCGCCCGGCTCGCCGCCGGGGGTCACCTCGGCCGGACGGTCCCGACAGGGGGCCGGCTCCGTCGACTGCTCGCGTCGCTGTCGATGCACCCGCCGCTCGGAGCGCGGCTCGGGCGGCTCGACGAACGACCGGACGACGGGACGAACGCTCGACCGTCCGACGGACCGTCGACGCGCGCGGCTCGCGGAGACGATTGAATCGCGAGACGCACCGGGCCCCCGAGATCGCCGTCGACCTCAGATGACGCCGGTGAACGTGGCGACCTCGACGGCCGCGTCCTCGTTGACGCCGTCGCCGAGGATGGTGTATCGGTCGCGGATGGTGTGTGCGGTCGTGAGCGCCTCGATCACGGTCTCGTCGTCGATGCCGAGTTCGGCCGCGGTCGTGGGGGCGCCGATCGCCTCCAGCGCGTCGCGGATGGCGCGCCACTGGCCGTTCTCGCCCGTGTGGAGGAACTCCGTGAGGATGGACCCGACGCCGACCTGGTGGCCGTGGAGCCCGGGGGAGTCCGCGATCCGGTCGAGCTGGTGGGAGAACAGGTGCTCGGCGCCGGAGGCCGGCCGCGAGGAGCCGGCGATCGACATGGCGACGCCGGAGGAGACGAGCGCCTTCGAGACGATCCACGAGGACTCCTCGAGGCCCTGTTTGATCGAGTCGGCGCTGTCGACGAGCATCTCGGCGGTCATCTCCGAGAGCGCGCCCGCGTACTCGCTGTACTCGACGTTCTTCAGCCGGCGCGCCAGCCGCCAGTCCTTGACGGCGGTGTAGTTCGAGATGATGTCGGCGCAGCCGGCGGTGGTGAGCTCCCACGGCGCGTTCGCCATGATCTCCGTGTCCGCGATGACCGCGAGCGGCGGGTCGGCGGCGACGGAGTGGCGCGTGTCCCCCTCCGGGATCGACGACCGGCCGGAGACGATCCCGTCGTGGCTCGCGGCCGTCGGCACCGAGACGAACCCGACGCCGAGCTCGTCGGCGGCCATCTTCGCGAGGTCGATCGGCTTGCCGCCGCCGAGCGCGACGAGGAACGTCGCGTCGGCGGCCTCGGCGGCCTCGACGATCTCCGCGACGGCGCCGAAGCTGGCCGAGCCGACCGTGACGGTCTCGACGTCGTCGAACTGCGCGCGCAGGCGGTCGCCGGCGAGGTCGTTCGGCGTCGGCGAGGTGACGAGCAGGGGTGTGCCGGCGAGCGACAGCTCCGAGACGGCCGTCCCCACGTCGTCGAGCACGCCGTGCCCGACGAGGACGTTCCGCGGGAGCTTGATCCACGTCGACTTCTCGAACATGGCGGCTGGTTCCGGGTCGGGATGTAAAGGGGTTGCCGTGTCGCCGGGACCCTCAGCGACGGTGTGGGCGGCCGGCGCCCACGACCGCGGAGGCGAGCGTTCACATAGGGAGACGGAACCATTGTCGCCGATGCGTTGACGACGAACCCGGCGCGTCGGCGGGTGCGCGACCACGCGCGTCGGGGAGGAACCGGTCGCCTGTCCGCCCCGAACTCCCCTAGCGACTGCGCCGGAATCGGTCCGGGAGCCGACGCCAACGGCTCACACTAACGGGCCGAGCGTCCGCGCGGCATCGAACAGGAAGGCGACGCCGAAGCCACCCAACAGCAGCGCCGACAGCGCGGCGACGACCGGCGCGAGCGCCTCGACCCGACGCTTGGCGGCGATGAGCGCCCCGGGGAAGCCGGTTATCCACAGGCCGATGCCGGCGAAGAAGCCGATCACCAGCGCGGGGCTTCCGGTTTCGACGACGAGCGTTCCCGCGAGCTCCGTCACGTCGGCCGCGTCGAACACGTCGATCTCCCCCGGTTCGAGCAGCCCGACGCCGACAGTGAGCCAGAACAGCACCTGATAGGGGTTCGTCAGCGCGAGCACCAGCGCCTTCCGGAACCCCGCGGACTCCTCGTCTATCAGGTCGGCGTCGACCGCGAGGAAGGAGCCCCGGACCTCCCGTGCAGCGCCGTACGCGTAGTACAGCATGAGCACGCCGCCGACGCCGACCATGAGGCCCTTGACGAGCGGCGCGTCGTTCAGGAAGCCGACGACGCCCACGAGCGAGAGCACGAGGAAGATCCCGTCGGCGGTCGCGGCGCCGAGCCCGGCGCGGAAGCCGGCCGTCCACCCGCGGAGCACGCTCTCCTCGGCGATGACGGCGTTCATCGGTCCCGGCGGCGCGGCCAGCGCGAGACCGAAGGCGACACCGGCGACCAACGAGGCGACGACTGACACTGTCCGTACGGAGGCGCGCTGCCGTGAATAACGCCGCGGTTCACGCTGGGTCCGTACGCCGTCGCGGGTCGCACCGCCGTGGCCGACGGCGCTACACCAGCGACAGCACGGCCGTCGAGACCGTGTCGACGACCGTCTCCCAGACCGAGAAGCCGGTCGCCAGCGCCAACACCGTGTCGAGCCCGAAGAACGCGAACAGCGCCGCGCCGGCGAGGTGCGCCTTCCGGAGGTCGAAGCGATGGCTGAAGCGGTGGAAGAGGTACGCGTTCGCGAGACTCACCGGGAGGATCACCGCCATCTCCCCGAACCAGATGGCCGAGGTCGCCCCGTACTGCGCGGCGAGACTGATCGTCACCAGCTGGGTCTTGTCGCCGAACTCGCCGGCGGCCATCATCGAGAAGATGGAGAGGAAACTGCCGGCCCGTCCGGAGACCTCGTGGCCGAACAGGCTCACCGAGCCGTCGATGCCGGGCATCACCTCCCCGCCGTCGGGCTCCGCGGAGGGCAGACCCCCGCCGCCGTCGGGCGCCGACCGGAGGAGCAGCACGGCGAACGTGAGGAACATCACGGCGGTGAACGCGTCCAGCATCGCTCCCGACAGCACGGACTGGATCGCGGCGCCGAACCAGATCTCGAGCGCCGTCCAGCCGGCGAACGCCGTCCCCGCGGCGCCGACGACGATCGCCGGCCGATACCGCGTCGACAGCCCAGCGATGATGAACTGGACCTTCTCGCCGGGAAGCACCGCGAGCTGTGCGACCGCCGCGACGACGACGATCTCCCAGAAACTCACGCACCTCCCACCCCGGCGTCAGTCGCGACGGTGTCGGTCGCGCCGTCGACTGGCCGGACCCGGACGGACGCGGCGATCGCCTCGGGAAGGCTCTGTTCGCGGCCGGCGTCGGAGTCGGTAGCGGTGCCGTCGACGTCGCCGGCGTCGGTGTCGGTGTCGGTGTCGCCTCCGTCGGCTTCCGGATTCACTTCGACGGTCACCATCCCGAACGGCGCGATGTCCAGCACCTCGATGGCCGTCCCGGGCGTGATGCCCGCGCGGTCGAGATACTCCAGTTCCTCGTCGTCGCGGTCGCTGACGCGCGCGATGACGGCCCGGTCGCCGACCGCGACCTCCGTGAGCGGACGGACGTCGTCGTCGACCGGCGGTTCGAGGTCCTCCCCCGGGATGGGATCGCCGTGCGGATCGACGGCGGGATCGCCCAGCACCGCGGCGACGCGGCGCTCGAACTCCTCGCTGATGTGGTGTTCGAGCGCGTCGGCCTCGTCGTGGACCTCGCTCCACGAGTAGTCGAGGTGTTCGGCGAGGTACGCCTCCAGCAGGCGGTGATGGCGGAGCACCTCCAGCGCGACCGTTCGACCCTCCGCCGTCAGCTCGGTTCCCTTGTACTTCTCGCGTTCGACGAGCCCGTGCTCCTCGAGCGTCTCGAGCATGCTCGTCACCGTCGGCGGCGTCTTCCCGACGCGCTCGGCGATCGACGAGGTCGACACCGGCGGTCCGTCCTCGGTTTGGAGCACGTAGATCGCCTTCAGATAGTCCTCCATCACGTCGCTCAGCATCGGTTTGAGAGAATTAGACGAGTCTAACGGAAGTACTTCACGGCTCGAACGCCGGCGGGAAACCGACGACCGGCGTCGGCACGGCGCCGGTCGGGCATCCGTCCCGTCAGATGCCCTTCCCCATCAGGTGGCTCCGGAGCACGTCGGGCGCCTTGACTCCGGCGTCCGGGTTCACCACGACGACCTCGTCGTCGCCGCCGAGGGCGCCGGACTCGGCGAGGCGCCACGCTCCCGCCAGCGCGACGCCGCCGGCGGCGCCGAGCTCGATGACCTCGGACTGTGCGACGGTGACGGCGCTCTCCAGCGCGTCGTCGTCCTCGACGGTGAGCGCGTCGCCGTCCGCCTCGCGCAGCGCCGCGAGCGCGCGGTCGCCGCCGGCCGGATCCTCGATCTCCAACTCGCCCACGATGGTGTCGGGACCGCTCCAGGGTTCGACCGCGTCGGCGCCGGACTCGAACGCGGTCGCGATCGGCGCACAGCCGGCGGGCTGTACGGCGTACACGTCCGGGACCGCCTCGGCGAGTCCGAGGTCGACGAGGTCCTCGAACCCCCGTACGGTCCCGACGACGAGCTCGCCGGTGCTCGCGGGGAGGACGACCGCGTCGGGGAGGGAGGCGGCGGCGTCCTCGCCGTCGAGCGCGTCGAGCAGCTCGTAGGCGATCGTCTTCGCCCCGTCGTGGCGGTACGGCGTCGTGAACTCCTGCAGCGAGTGGTACTCCGCGGCCAGTTGCTCGTCGACCGCGGCGGCGGCGTCGCCGTAGCGCCCGCCGACCACGCGCATCTCGCCGCCGTGGACGTTCACCATCGCCTTGTTCGAGAACGCCGTCCGGGAGGGGACGAACGCGTACGAGCGCAGGTCGGTTCGCCCGGCGTAGGCGGCGGCCGACTGCCCGGCGTTGCCGGCGGCCGCGAGCGCGAGCGGTTCCAGTCCCCGCTCGGCGGCCGCGGTCATCGCGAGGCTCATTCCGCGGTCGATGAAGGTCCCCGTGGGGTTGCGACCCTCGTCTTTCACGTACGCGGCGGCGACGCCGAGCTCGTCGGCGAGGCGGTCCGTCCGCACGAGGGGCGTGTCGCCCTCGCCGGCGGTGATCGCGGTCTCCGCCGGGAACGGCAGGAGGTCGCCGAAGCGGTACTGTCCCGCCCCCCGACCGTCGCGGTCGCCGAGGGCGTCGGCGTCGACCGCCTCGAGGTCGTACGTCGGCGACAGCGGCGCCCCGCAGTCGGGACAGCGGCCGTGCTCGTCGACGCCGAACGACTCCCCGCAGTCGGTACACGACAGGCCGTCGAACGCGTCCGTCGTCTGCATTCGTCCACGATTGGGACCGCCGCCGCATGGATGTGCTGGTTCGAGATCGGATCCGGACGCGGTCGGCGATGCTTTGTGTCGCGCGGTCCAAGCGCGGGTATGTCGGATTCGCCGAACGTCGTCGTCGCGGGCGCGGGACTGGCGGGGCTGGTCGCCGCGCGCCACCTCGCCGACACGGGCGCGGACGTCACCGTCTACGAGCGCCGCCCGGAGGTCGGCGGACGCGTTCGCACGCGTCACGAGGACGGGTTCACGCTGGACCGCGGCTTTCAGGTGTTGTTCACCGGCTATCCCGCGGTGCGTCGGGAACTCGACGTGGGGGCGCTCGACCTGCGAGGGTTCCGGCCCGGGGCCGTCATCTGTTCGACGGAGGAGGGCACCCGCAGCGTGCTCTCGGATCCGCTTCGCGACCCGCGGTCGCTGGTCGAGTCGGCGTTCAACCGCCGGGTGACGACGACCGACAAGCTGCGGACGCTCGCGCTCCGGCAGGACCTCTCGAAGCGCGACGAGTCGTGGTTCTTCTCCGGTCCGGACGCGAGCATCCGCGAGTACCTTCGCGACTGGGGCTTCTCAGAGAAGTACGTCGAGAACTTCGTCGCGCCCTTCTACGGGGGCATCACGCTCGATCGCTCGTTGTCGACCTCGAAGCACGTGTTCGCGTACACCTTCCGCGCGCTCTCGAACGGCCGGATCGGCGTCCCCGCGGCGGGAATGGGCGCCATCGCGGAGCAACTCCGCGCGTCCGCGGAGGCGGCCGGCGCGACGGTCGTCACCGGGGAAGGCGTCGAGGGGATCGACCGCGCCGGGACGACCCGAGCGGACGACGGCGCCGGCAGCGCGAACGGTGGCGTCACCGTCGAGACGACCGACCGTGCCGTCGACGCCGACGCGGTCGTCGTCGCCACTGATCCGAAGACGGCGCGCGACCTGACCGACGTGGCGGCGATCCCGACGGAGGGCGTCCCGTCGACGACGCAGTACTACCGGCTGTCGGACTCGACGCCGGTCTCGACGGGGAGGAAGATCCTCCTCAACAGCGACGAGTCCTCGCCGAACGTGGTGGTCCCGCTGACGGAAGTGGCCCCCGAGTACGCGCCCGACGGCGAGCAGTTGCTGTGTGCGACGTTCCTCGGCGACGACGCGCGCTTCCGCGACGCCGACGACCTCGCGTCAGACACGCGTGCGGCGCTGTCCGCGTGGTACCCCGAGCGCAGTTTCGACGGGCTGGAGGCGATCCACACCGACCGGATCGAGTTCGCACAGTTCGCCCAACCGCCGGGCGTCCACGGGGAGTTGCCGGACGCGGGCGACCCCGAGGGGCCGGTGTACCTCGCCGGCGACTACACCGAGTGGTCGTCGATCCAGGGCGCGATGGAGAGCGGGCGCGTCGCCGCCGACGCCGTCTCCGCGGACCTGCGATAAGCGAGCGCCCGCGGTCGACCGGGACTACTCTTCGAGCGGCTTCGGCGACACGTCGAACGTCGTGAGGAAACGCTGGACCGACTCGTCGCTCCCGACGATCACCAGCCGGTCCCCGGCCGCGATCGTTCGCTCCGGGTCGAGGCTGGTGGTGAGTTCGCCCTCGTGCTCGATGGCGATGACGCGACAGCCGGTTCGCGCGGAGATCCCGCTCTCGGCCAGCGTCTTCCCCGCGAACGGATCGGCGGACACCCGGTCGATCCGGATCTGGCTGCCGGCGCCGAGCACCTCCTCGCCGCGGAGCTCCCGAGCGACCATCCGGGCGCTGATTCGGGGGACCGAGAGCACGTAGTCGGCGCCGGCACGCAACGCTTTCGTCGTCGCCTTCGCGTCGCTCATCCGCACGAGGATCTCGATGTCGGGGTTCAGCGACCGCGCGAGCACCGTCGTCAGCAGCGCCGTCGAGTCGTCCGGGACGCACACGAGGATCACCCCGGCGTCCTCGACGCCCGCCTCGCGGAGCGTCTCCCGGGAGCTCACGTCGCCGACAACGTCGACGTCCGGGCTGTCAACCACGTCGACGGTCGTCGTCGGCACGTCGGCCTCCTCCTCAACGACCGACAGCGCCGCGTGCCCGACTTCCCCGAGTCCCGCGACGACGACGCCCTCCTCCCGGCGGCGCCGCCTGACCGGCCGTGCCGTCTCCCCGAGCTCCTCCAGCGCGTCGTGGTCGCCGGACACGAGCAGGACCGTGTTCGCGCCGATGACGGCGTCGGGGTCCGGTGGAAGCTGGAGCTCGCCGTCGATCCACGCGCCCGCGACGTTGGCGCCGGTCCGCTCGCGGATGCGCGAGTTCCGGATGCTGACGCCCTCGAGGGGACTGCCGTGGCTGACGGATATCTCCGTCACTTCCAGCCCCTCGGCGATACCGACCGTGTCGTGGAGCTCCGAGGTGTACAGCGACATCGCCTTTCGGGCGAGACGCTCGCCGAGGACGGCACGCGGAGACAGCACGCTGTCGGCGCCGGTGGCGAGCAGCACGTCCCGCAGGGAGCTGTCGTCCGTCAGCGTGATGATCTCCACATCGGGCCGGAGCGACCGGACCGTGAGAACGGTGTCCACGTTCGCCTCCCCCGCGTCCGTGATGACCGCCCGGGCGTTCCCGATGCTCGCTCGCTCGAACGCGCTCGTCTCCTGCGGGGAGCCGTGGATCGCCGAGTACCCCTCGTCCGAGAGGTCGATCGCCTCCTCCTCGTCCGAGGAGATGAGGACGTAGTCGATCTCGAGGTGTTCGAGCTCCTCGAGCAGAACGGCGGAGTCGCGGTCGTACTCACAGATGACGACGTGGTCGCTCTTCCGCGACAGTCGGCTGTCGAGGTCGACCTCCGCGCCGGTGAACAGCGGGATGACGATCACCCGAAGGGTGAAGAAGCCGACGCCGATGCCGCTCAACTGCATGAACACCATGAAGAGGTTCATCCACGGGGACTCCCACGGCGAGTCGGCGCCGTAGCCGGTGGTCGTCATCGTCTCCGTGACGGTCTGGAACGAGCGGAATATCGACTGTGGACGCCCCTCCAACGCCCGCATCCCGGTGTTGTAGAGGACGGTGTACAGCAACACGAGCGCGGCCAGGCCGGCCACGTAGTAGATGATGAGCCGGCTTCGGCGCGAGAGATCGTCGGTCCGCGACGACCACGGGATCCTGGACATGAGGACTGTGCCCCGCTTGCGGGGCCTCCTACGAATCAGTTTCTGCCGAACTCACCGAGGGATCGGAGGCCGGACCGCCGACGGCGGGCGCGTCGAGCGGGGAGTCGCGAGCGCCGACAGCCCTCACCGGCTCCAGAACGCCGGCGTGAACACGACCAACACCGAGAGGACCTCCAGCCGGCCGACCCACATCAGGAACACCATGTAGAGCTTCGCCGGCACCGAGAACGGAAGGAAACTGTTCATCGGCCCGACGGGACCGAAGCCCGGTCCGACGTTCCCCAGCGTCGCGATCGCGACGCTCATCGCCTCCAGCCCGGTCAGCGAGACGCCGGGCGTCCGGAGGCTGTCGAGGTACAGCAGGACCGTCGAGAGCGCGAACAGCAGGAGGAACAGTACGATGAACACGAACACGTCCCGGATGGTGTCGTCGTCGACGACCTCCCTCCCGAGCCGGATCGGCCTGACGGCCTCGGGGTGAACGGAGGTGAACAGCGCCCGTCCGATGTCCTTCCGAACCAGCACCCAGCGGACGATCTTGATCGAGCCCGCGGCCGACCCCGCCGAGCCGCCGAGGAAGTACGCGAACAGCAGGACCGTCTGTGCGGAGGCGTCCCACGTGTTGAAGTCCATGCTCGCGTACCCGGTCGTGGTCACGATGGCGATCACCTGAAACAGGCCCTGTCGGAGGGCGTCTTCGAGGTTCCCCGGGATAGCGCCGATGCTGGCCGGCACCTCGGCGAGGCCGACGCCGAGATACAGCAGCGCCGAGACGACCGCCCCGACGGCGACCATCGCGAGCAGGTACCCACGGAACTCCGCGTTGTCGACCAGCCGGCGGGGCTCCCCCCGAAGGACGTACCAGAACAGCGCGAAGTTCGTCCCCGCGACGATCATGAACGGCATCATCGCCCACTGGATCGCCGGAACGAACGCCTCGGCGCTCCGTGCCTCCGGCGAGAAGCCGCCGGTGGGCAGGGTCGTGAGTGCGTGGGCGACCGCGTTGTAGAGACCCATGTTCGGCGCCACGCCGGTCAGGTGGAGGACGTAGTAGACGAGGGCCGCGAGGAGCGTGAAGCCGACGTAGATGCCCCACAGCGCGCGCGCCGTCTCCTGGATACGCGGCGTCAGCTTCTCCAGCGACGGCCCCGGCGCCTCCTGCCGCATGACCTGAGCCCCGCCGACCGACAGCTGCGGCAGGATGGCGATCATCAACACGAGGATCCCCATCCCGCCGAGCCACTGGGTGAGCTGGCGCCACATGAGCATCGCGCGCCCGTGGCGCTCGACTGAGATCTCCCCGAGCACGGTCGCGCCCGTCGTCGTGAACCCGCTCATGCTCTCGAACAGGGCGTTGACCGGACTCGCGACGGTTCCCGTCCCGGCGACGAGGTACGGCACGGTCCCGGCGACAGGCACGAGCAGCCACGCGAGGCTGACGAGGAGGAAGCCCTCCCGATTCCCCAGCTCGCCGTCGTCGCGAACTCGTTCCATGAGGGTGCCCGCCCCGACCATGACGACGGTCGTCGCCACGAACGGGAGGGGGTCCTCGCCGTAATAGAGGGCGAGGACGAGCGGGAACAGCGGGGTGACGCCGATGTACTTGAGGACTGTCCCGACGTAGGCGACGCTTACCCGGTAGTCGACGTGCGTGGTCGGCAGGTTGACCATCGAGTTGCCGTATCAATCCACGGGCGAGTGATGGTCGTTTCGGGTCGGCCCGGCCGACGGCGACGGCGTCTCCCGCTTCGTTCTACCGGATTCCGCTTACTCCTCGCGAAGGAACGCGTCCTCGCCGTGGCGCTCGATCGCCGCCAGCAACCCCTCCCTCTGACGCTCCAGTTCGGGGGTCGTCTCCGCGTACACGTCGTCGAACATGCTCGCCGGGTCCGCCTCGAAGCGTTCCGCGGCGTCGATGACCTCGGCGACCCGGTCGTCCGCCTCCTCGCGCACCGACTCGATCAGGTCGTCATCGGCGATGCCCTCGCGCCGGAGGAACCCCTCCATGCGGGGGATCGGGTCCCACGCGCGCCAGGGCTCGGCCTCCTCGTCGTCGCGGTAGACGCTCGGGTCGTCGGCGGTCGTGTGGGCGCCGAAGCGGTACTCGACCGTCTCGATCAGCGTGGGGCGGTGGTCGTAGCCCGAGCCGTCGTCCGCGTCCCCCGCGGCTCCCTCGTCGGCGCCGTCCTCTCCGTCCCCGGCGGTCCGTGCCTTCCGGGCCGCCTCCGCGACGACCGCGTACACGGCGAGGGGATCCATCCCGTCGACGCGGACCCCCTCGAAGCCGTACGCCTCGGCCTTCGTCGCCAGCGTCGGGCTCGCGGTCTGGTCCTCTCGGGGGATCGAGATGGCCCACTGGTTGTTGTGACAGACGAACACGCCCGGCGCGTCGAACACGCCCGCGAAGTTCATCGCCTCGTGGAAGTCGCCCTCCGAGGTCGCGCCGTCGCCGAAGTGGGCGCACGCGACGCGGTCGTCGCCGCGGTAGTCGGACGCCATCGCCGCGCCGACGGCGTGCGGGAGGTGCGCCCCGATGCCGATGTTGAGCGGGAACACGTCGATGTCCGCCAGTCCGGCGGTGCCCGACTCGTGACCCATCCAGTAGGCGAGGTACTCGGCGGGGAACCCGCGGGCGATCACCGCGCCGTGCTCGCGGTACTGATAGAAGATCGGGTCGTCGTCGTGCAGCGCGTGCGTGGCGGCGACGGAACTCGCCTCCTGCCCCTCGATGGCGGCGTAGGTCCCGATCCGTCCCTGTCGCTGGAGGCTGATCGCCCGCTCGTCGAAGCGGCGGGCGGTCACCATGTCGCGGTAGATGTCGACCAGCGTCTCGTCGGGGAGGTCCGGGACCTGTCCGACGACCTCCCCGTCGGGGCCGAGCACGCGATACACGTCGCCCATCGGGTCCGCCGGCGGGTCGCCGTCCGTCGCCTCCCCCGCCCCGGATCCGGCGTCGGCGTCGCTCATAGGGGCGTGTCAGGGTGCAACATGGTAGCCGTTTCGGCAGCGGCAGCGCCATCGGTCGTGGGAGAAACGCGGCGGTGACGAGTACCGTGGTGCGGCGAGACGGCGGCGACGACGGAACCGCGGCGCGACTGGACGGCGGCCGCGGGTGTCGTGGAGGACGGGAGGGTCCGACCCTCGCCTCAGGGAGTGATCACCGCCCGTCCGTCGATCTCGCCGTGTTCGAGGCGTTCGGCGACGGTGTTGATCTCCGAAAGCGGGTAGCGACTCGTGTGCAGGTCGACCTCGCCGCGGTCGACGAGCGCGACCAACTCCTGCAGTTCGGTGTATCGGCCGACCAGCGTCCCCTTGTAGCTGAACTCGCCGTCGACCAGCGACTGTGCCGGTTCGTGAACGTGGCCGCCGTAGCCGATCACGTGGTGGTCGCCGCCGGCGGCGACGATGTCGGGCGCGAGCGCCGTCGTCTCGTCGGCGCCGACGAAGTCGAGCACCTGCTGTGCGCCCACGTCGTCGGTGAGGTCGGCGATCACGCTCGCCACGTCCTCGGTTCCCGGGTCGATGGTGTGGCGGGCGCCCAGATCGGCGGCCATGTCGCGCGCCGACTCCTTCAGGTCGAGCGCGACGATGTCGGCGGCGCTCATCGCGTCGAGACACTGGAGGCCGATGTGACCGAGCCCGCCGACGCCGATGACGACCGCGGTGTCGCCGGGGTTCAGCTCCCGGACCGCCTTCTTGGTCGCGTGGTACGCCGTGATCCCGGCGTCGGCGTGGGGAGCGATGTCCGTGGTGTCCACGTCGCCCGGCAGCGGGACGACCGCGCGCTCGTTCGTGTGGAGGAACTCCGCGAACCCGCCGTCGTGTGTGAGTCCCGGGAATCGGACGTTCTCGCAGTACATGTCCTCGCCCTGGCGGCACGGGCGACACGTCCCGCAGGTCATCACCGGGTGACAGATCACGCTGTCGCCCGGTTCGACGGTGTTCACCTCCGAACCGACCTCGACGACGGTGCCGGCGTTCTCGTGGCCGAGTGTGAGCGGCAGCTCCTGTGGGACGTACTCCTGCCACATGCCCTCGATCACGTGGTTGTCGGTCTGACACCAGCCGGCGCCCTCGACCTCGACGATCACGTCGTCGGACGCCTCGGCGGTCGGGCGGTCGACCTCGTCGATGCTGAGGGCGTTCGCCATGTCGTCGGTGTACTCGTGGAGTCTGGCTGCGCGCATCGTCCGTGATATTACGGCATGCGACCAAAAAGTCACGACCGTTCGACGGGAACGCGATCATTCGACGGGAACGGGGAGGACGCGCTCCGATCCCGAGAGAACCCGGCCCGCGACGGTCCGGATCGGACCCTCACAGCAGTCGGCGGAACTCGCCGAGCGGGGGGAACTCCACGGCGTCGCCGTCCTCGCGGGCCACGATCGGGCGGAGCGCGTCGGCGTCGGTGACGAACGGCGACTGGAACTCGCGGGCGGTCATGTCGTTCACCGCGACGCCGGCGGCGAGCCGAGTGAACGCCGGCAGCATGAGCACGTCGGCCCCGCGGAACGCGCGCTCGGCGTACAGCCAACAGGGTCTGCGCTTCCCCTCGATCTCGATCGCCGGGTGGTCGTGACCGACGACGTACAGGCCGGCCGACTCGTGCTCCGGCGGCGCCTCGTGCCCGTGTCGGACGACGACCGGCGCGTTCCGAACGCTCGCGTCGAGCTCGTACCCGTCGTGGACGCGACCATCCCACGCCCCGGACGGCGCCGTCTCGCCGGGAGCGGTGTCGCCGAGAGTCGTCTCGTCGAGCGCCGTGTCGTGGTTGCCGCGGACGAACACGGGGCGGGCACCGGCGTCGAGACAGGCGTCGACGAGTTCCGAGAGCGCCCGCTCGTCGGCGACCGCGACCCGATCGAACCGATGGACTGCGTCCCCCGCGATCACGACTTCCCCCGGATCGAAGCGGTCGATCAGGGACCGGAGCCGGTCGGACAGGTCCGCGGCCTCGCCCAGCGGGTACGCCACGTCCGAGGCTTCCGCCCGGCCGACGTGGAGGTCCGCGACGACGAGCGCGTCCGCCTCCGGAAGGTAGACGCCGCGGTCGCGGAACTCGGCGTTCAACACGGCCGTCCCTCCGGCGCGCTCGGGTGTAGCGTTGACGGCTTCCGGCGTCGGCGTCGGTGCCCGCTCACCCGCTCTCGTTCGGTCCCCCGACGGACTCCCGTTCGGGGGCCGGCGCATCCTTCCCGTCGGCGAACGGGTCCGGGACGGCCTCCCCGGTCTTCACCCGGCGGACGACGAAGTACGCGGCGACCAGCACCGCGAGCAGGAGGGAGAACGCGGTCGCCGCGACGAACGCGTCGTCGATGCTGGCGTACTCGCCGGGCCGGAAGGAGATGACCTTCCGGGTGATCGCGATCAGCGCCGCGCTGATGACGATCCGGACGACCGGCTCGTTGCGGGAGAACGCGACCACCGTCTGGTGGATCTCGACGATGATCAGCAACACGAGCACGGTGTCGATGATGTCGATCACCTGGTTCGGGTCCGTGAACTCGCCGCTCAGTAGCAACTCCACCAGAACGAGCAGGAGGTCGATGAACCCGATGGCGAACAGGACCATCAGGAAGTACGCCGTACCGACCTCCAGCAGCTTCATCCCCTGTTCGGACGGTTCGACGGCGTCCTCGATTCGCACACCGACGCATGGGCGTCCGCCCGCGTAAACGCTTGGACGGTCCACGAAGCGACACGGGCTTGGCCCTCGGGCCGGTTCCCACGACCATGACCGAGCGCGACGACGAACGCGACGCCGTCGACCCGTGGGCCGGCGACGGCGACGACGACTGGGTCGAGTCCGCGGACGACGCGCCCGACCCTCCGGCATCGAACTCCGGCGAGGCGACGGACGACGCGGCCGGCGACGGCGCGAGTGTCGACGCCGAACCCGACACCGACGGACGCTCCACGACCTCCGACGCCGACGGCCTCGGCCCCCGTCGCTACCGCGTGCTCGACCGCGGCGACGACTCGCTGGTGTTCGTCGACCTCGACACCCCCGAGCCCGGGCCCGGACCGAAGCCCGACGAGGGGTTCGAGCCGGTCCGGGTCGCGGCCGACGGCTACGACGACGAGGACGTCGCCGACGCCGTCGCGGCGCTGGAGCCGGGGTACGTGCTCACGGGGACGCTGCGGTGGCCCGACATCGCAGCCGGGGAGGATGGGGACGGCGACGGCGACAGCCCGCTCGCGCGCGTCGAGTCGCTGACGGTCGAGCGCGAGAGCCGATACCGGTTCATCGACGACGCCGAGCCGATGTTCGAGGCCGCCCGGGACGCGTGGCGCGACGCCAGCGCCGCCGGCGACGGGATGGGCTCGCGCGTCACGCGCGACACCGACGGCGAGCCGAACGGCGCGCTGTACGTGTTCAGCGAGGCCGGCGCGCGCGACCTGCTCGGTGAGTTCCGGTCGGGGACGACGCCGCTGGAGCCGCTGGTCGAGCGCGTGAACGACGACCTGGACGACGGCGCCCCCCGGGAGGTGTTCGTCCTCCGTCCGCCCGACGGGGCGTTCGTCGCCGTCTACATCGCCTTCGAGAAGGACGGCCTGCTCGCGAGAACCGTCCGCGACACCTATCTCTGAGGGGACGCGGGCGTCGCCGTCACAGCCAGTCGGCCTCGGGGTCGACCAGTCCGTCCGGTTCCTCGCCCCGGAACGCCCGCCGAATGTCCCGCGCCAACGACTCGTTCAGGTCGCGTCTCGCGTCCGCCGAGTACCAGCCGACGTGCGGGGTGACGACGACGTCCTCGCGGCCGAACAGCGGGTGGTCATCCTCCGGCGGTTCCGTCTCCAGAACGTCGAGGCCGGCGGCGGCGATATCGCCGTCGTCGAGGGCGGTCGCCAGGGCGGCCTCGTCGACGACGCCCCCGCGGCCGGTGTTGACGACAACCGCGTGTGGGGGGAGAGTCGCGAACGCGTCCGCGCCGACCATCCCCCGCGTCTCGTCGGTCAGCGGCGCGTGCACGGAGAGGTGGTCGGCGCGCCGGCACAGCGCCTCGAACGACGCCGCCGGTTCGACGCCCCGCTCGCGCATCTCCTCCGGGTCGACGTACGGGTCCGCCGCGATCACCTCGTCGACGAGCGGATCGATCCGCGCGGCGAACCGCCGGGCGATGGGACCGAAGGAGACGAGTCCGACGGTGCAGTCGGCGAGGCGCGCGACCGGATACGGCGGATCCCAGTCCCACGCGCCCGCCGCCGCACGGTCGGCGTACGCCGAGACGCCGCGCGCGAGCGACGTGAGCAGGCCGACCGCGTGGTCGGCGACCTCGTCGAGGCAGTAGTCGGGCACGTGGATCACCCGCACGCCGTGGTCGGCGGCCGCTTGCACGTCGATGCCGTCGAGGCCGACCGCGCCGCGGGCGAGCACGCGCAGGTCCAGATCCGCCAGCACGTCCGCGCCGACGGAGACGCCGACGTTCACGACTGCGGCGTCCGCGTCGGCGGCGTGTTCGCGCAGCGCCGCCGGCGTCGAGAGGTCGGCAGTCTCCACGCGGCAGCCCACCACGTCGCGCAGGCGGTCCGGGTCGTACCTCGGGTCGTCGTCGACGACGATCAGCTCGTCGGCGGCGCTCACGGTCGTTCCTCCGTCATGAGTGACTCCATGGACGACGGCGGGAAAAGCCGCCGGCCCGATTCCCAGTCGAGCGGGAACCGGACCGACCGCACGTCCCCCGTCGCGCCGCGAGAACTGGGCCCAGAGGGATTCGAACCACGGTCGTTTCGCTCGCTTCACTCCCTGATTCGAATCCCTCGATGCCGGACACGCGGCACGGACTCGCCGCTTCCCTCGCGGCTCGTACCACTCTCCGTTCGCATCGCGGCCTCGCGGCCGTGCGTTCCTCGTCGTTGTGCCGCGAGAACTGGGCCCAGAGGGATTCGAACCCTCGACCGCCCGGTGTCCCATCCGGCGGCCGAAACCGGCCGGAGTATGAGCCGGGTGCTATACCAGACTAAGCTATGGGCCCTCGTCGGCGTGATTTTCGGGCCGCGGTCAAGTAGTTTCCTTTCCGATGACGTGAGTGTTCCGAACAGGGGCGAAGCTAGGGAGCGAAACGGAACGAAGAAGCGCCGAAGCCAGGACTCGAACCTGGGACCACCTCGTTTCTGCGGGAGACAGGGGACCTGAATCCCGTAACAGCGAGGCGCTCTACCAGCTGAGCTACTTCGGCTCGCAACTGCATGTACTGGAGTGAATTTGAAAGTGCTTTCGTTTCGCCCCGGAGCAAGCGGGTGATTCGCACACCCGGCAGTCCTTCCAGATCCGTCCGCCGTCGCCGTCACCGTTCGGGACCGACACGCTCGTTACCCGCCCGACGGAACCCCGTCGTATGACCGACCCGGACGCCGACATCGACGGCGACGCCGACGACCGCGATGACACGGCCGTCGCCGGCGACGACCTCGACGCGGTGCTCGCGACGGTGCGCGAACGGGTCACCCCCGACGCCGACGAGCGCGAGCGACTGGACGCGGCCGCCGCCGACCTCACCGAGCGCGCCCGCGACGCCGTCGCGGAACTCCCGTCGCCCGCCGACGGGGCCGACGTGCTCACCGTCGGGTCGACGGCCCGCGGCACGTGGCTCGCGGGCGACCGAGACATCGACCTCTTCGTCCGGTTCCCGACGGATCTGCCCCGCGAGGAGTTGGAGCGGTTCGGCCTGCGCGTCGGCCACGCCGTGCTCCCCGACGGCGAGGAGGAGTACGCCGAACACCCGTACGTCGTCGGCACGGCCGACGGCTTCGACGTGGATCTGGTCCCCTGCTACGGCGTCGAGGCCGCGACCGAGATCCGAACGGCCGTCGACCGCACCCCGTTCCACAACGAGTACCTCCTCGACCGGCTGACCGACGACCTCGCGGGCGACGTTCGCGTCCTCAAGGCGCTCCTGAAGGGCGTCGGGGTCTACGGCAGCGACCTCCGCACGCGGGGGTTCTCTGGGTATCTCGTCGAGCTGCTCGTGCTCGAACACGGCGGCGCCCGCGAGACGCTCGAGGCCGTCGCCGACTGGCACCCGCCGGTGGAGTTCGACCCCGAAGCCCACGGGACCGCGGAGTTCGACGACCCGCTCGTCGTCGTCGACCCCACCGACCCCGAGCGCAACGTCGCGGCCGTGCTCTCGGGCGACAACCTCGCGCGGCTCCAGCACCACGCACGCGACCTGCTCGCGGACCCGAGCACGGACCCGTTCTTCCCGACGGATTCGGCGCCGCTCGACGCGGCGGCGGTCCGCAGGCACGTCGACCGCCGCGGGACCGACCCGCTCGCGGTCGTCCTCGACGCGCCCGACATCGTCGACGACCAACTGTACCCGCAGCTTCGTCGGTCGCTGTCGGGGGTCGAACGCGAACTCGACGGGATGGGGTTCGACGTGCTCCGCACCGCGACGTTCGCGGCCGAACGAGACGAGAGGAAGGATGGAGACGACGGCGACGATGGAGACGGGGGTGAACGCCGCCGGCGTGCGGTGCTACTCGTCGAACTGGCCGACCGCGAACTCCCGGCGATCGAACGCCACGAGGGACCGCCGGTCCACGTCCGCGATCACGCCGCCGGCTTCCACGGGAAGTACGCCGACGACCCCGACGCGTACGGCCCGTTCGTCGCCGACGGCCGCTACGTCGTCGAGCGCTCCCGTCCCCCAGCCGAACGCGACGCCGTCGCCGTCCTCGAGTCCGATCGGATCCTCGACGCGGCCCTCGGCGCGCGCGTCGAGTCCGCGCTCGAACGCGGCTACGACGTTCTCGCGGGGGAGGAACTCGCGACGCTGACGGACGAGTTCGGCGCGGACCTGCGCGAGTACTTCGAGCCGTCGGTGTGACTCCGATCTACGTGGAACGCGGGTCGCCTACTCCAGATCGAACCGCCCGCGGAGCTTCTCGACCAGCGGGACGCTCTTGTCCTCGGGCTCCTTGTCCGGGTCGATCGGCGGCCGACCGTCGAACGTCTCGTGGACCATCGCGACGCCCTCCGCGAGCGTGTCGAGTCCGTAGCCGCCCTCCAGCACGAACCCGAGCCCCGAGTCGACGTCCTCCGCGAGCGTGCGAACGCGGTCGGCCATCAGCGCGTACCCCTCCGAGGAGACCCGCATCCGCGAGATGGGGTCGTGACGGTGCGCGTCGAAGCCGGCCGAGACGAGCAGGAGGTCGGGGTCGAAGCGGTCGAGCACGGGTGCGAGCAGGTCGTCGATGGCGAGGAGGAAGTCGGCGTCGCCCGCGCCCGCCGGCAGCGGAACGTTCAGCGTCGTCCCCTCGCCGTCGCCCTCGCCGACCTCGGTCTCGTCGCCGGTGCCGGGATAGAGGCCGTCCTCGTGGATCGACGAGTAGAGCACGTCGCCACGGTCGTAGAAGATGTCCTGCGTCCCGTTCCCGTGGTGGACGTCCCAGTCGAAGATCGCGACCCGGTCGGCGCCGCCGTCGTCGAGCGCCGACTGGGCGGCGACCGCGGCGTTGTTGACGAAACAGAAGCCCATCGCGTCGTCGTAAACGGCGTGGTGGCCCGGGGGGCGACCGAGCGCGAACGGGGTGTCGCGACCGGGAGACCCCGCGAGCGCCTCCTCGGCGGCCCACTGGGCCTGTCCGGCGGCCGCGCGTGCGGCGTCCCAGGTTCCGCCCGAGGCGACCGTGTCGGGGTCCCAGTTGCCGCCGCCGGACGCACAGAAGTCGACGACCTCGTCGACGTAGCCGGACTCGTGAACCGCGTCGATCGCGGCGCGCGGGGCCGGGTCAGCCTCGACGTACTCGACGCCGTGTTTGCGCTTGAGTCCCTCCTTGATCGCGCGGAGCCGATCGGGGTTCTCGGGGTGTCGGTCGCCGGTGTCGTGGTCGAGACACGCCTCGCTGTAGCCGAACCGCATCGCTATCCCTCGAAGAGCGCGAAGTACGTCTCGATGTCGTCGGCCTGAACGGTTCGCCGGTCGGCGTGGCGCGCGAGCAGGGCGGCCGCCCGCGCCACGTTGTCGGCGTAGTCCTCGAGGACGTCCGCGAGCGCGACGCGGGCGTCCATCGAGACGCGGTAGGAGTCGTCGATGTCGAGGCGCGCGATCCGGTCGACGGGCGCGATGGGGAGCGTCAGGGTCGAGCGGTCGACCACCTGCTCGACGCCGAAGTCGGCCGGCATCAGGGTCTTTCGCCCGTCCGCGGCCGCCCGCTCGGCCGCTTCGGCCGCCAGCGACGCCCCGTGCCGCTGGACGCGCCCGGCCAACTCCTCGGCCGCGCCGGCGCTGACGCGGAGGTCGCCCGCGTTCCGTCGGATGACGTCGTCGACGGGCGCGAACGGCAACTCGACAGTCATACACATACGCCGGTGTGTGGCGTGTATAACGCTTTCCGTTGCCGTGGTTCGTGCCCACGTGTGGTCCGCGGTGGGGAGTCGGGCGGGGAGCGATGGACGCCCGTCAGAACACGTCGTCCGCGTCGATGGTGCCGTCGCGGTCGACGCCGCGGACGGTGACCTCCTCCCCGAGACGGAGCTTCGCCGACGTCTCCACCGACCGGGTCTGTGTCCCGTCGTCGAGAACGACCGGGTCGCCCGCCTGCACGACGGTCCCGGTGAACTCGACGACGCCGCCCTCGTCCGGGTCGCCGCCGTCGGCGTCGCTGGCGGCGGCCCCGTCGGCGGTCGCGGCGGCGGCCGATCCGCCGGCGCCGTCAGAGTCCGCCGATCCACCCGAGCCGCCGTCGAAGGAATCGAGACCGCCCTGTCCGGCGTCGCGATCCGCCGCTCCGGCGGCGCTCCCGGCGCCGCCGCCGCTCGCCCGTTCGAGCACGGAGACGGAGGACCGCCACCCGGCGGAGGCCTCGAGGTCGTCCTGCCAGCCGTCCTGGATCTCCACGTCGGTGAACGCGACCCGGTCCGCGAGGTCGATGTCGCGGTCGGCCTTGTCGCCCCACAGCGCCACGCGGATCTCGCCGGACTCGTCCTTGATTCGGACGTTGCGAACCTGCCCCTGCGAGCCGTCGTCGCGGTCGAACGTCCGCTTCTCGCTCGTCTCGATGACGCCGCCGGCGATGTCGGCCACGTCCTCGAGTTCCAGGTCCGCGATGTCGGTGGTCTCGGGAACGTACTCCACGTCGGCGTCGACCTCCTCGATCGCGCCGCGCGACCCGACGTGGAGCTCGAGATCGCCGTCGCGTTCGCGGACGTAGCCGTCCACGATCTCGACGGTCTGGTCCGCCTCCAGTTCCTCGACGCGGTCGGCCGTGTCGTCCCACATGGTGACGCGCACGCGACCGGTCTCGTCGCCGACGGTCAGGTTCGACACCTTCCCCTCGGAGCCGTCGTCGCGGTCGAAGGTGCGGACGGTGTCGACGTCGAGGATCACACCGAGCAGGTCCACGTCCGATGCACCCATCGTGAGGTCCTCGACGCGGTACTCCTCGACGGCCTCCACGTCGACCTCGGCGTCCGGGTCGGGCTCGACCTTGTCGACGGCGACCTCCAAGCCGCTGTAGCCCTCCTTCGGGCGGCCCATGATCCGGAGCACGTCGCCCGTCTGGAGGTTCTCCTTCGCGTCGACGGCCACTTGGTCCCACAGCGAGATCGTGACGCGGCCGGACTCGTCGGCGACCTCGACGTTGAGGACGTGACCGTCCTCGTCCTCGCCGTCGCGCTCGAAGGTGCGCACCTCGCCGACGGCCATCACCTTCGCGAGGAACTTCACGTCGTCCATCCCGGGCTCGATGTCGGCGACGCTGTTGACCTCCTCGTCGCGCAGCTCGTGGGCGATGAGCATCGCCGCGGTCTCCTCGTCGGCTAGCCCGCCCATGTCCTCGACCTTCTGCTCGACGGCGGCCTCGAACTCCTCGAAGGGGACGTCGGCGTCCAGGTCGTCGTAGACGTCCTCGATAGCGCCCATAGTCGTATCCGGATTCAGGCAACTCCCGCGCATAAGGGTTCTCGTTCGTTCGGATCCCGCCAGTTCTCCCCCGGCCGCATCGCCCGGCCCCTCGGCGGATCCCTCTCGGGTCCGCTCACCCGTTCCCGTCGCCTCCTCCGTCGCGTCCCCGACCGCCGGCGTGTCACCCGTCACACGTCGGCTGTGTCGGGATCGTATTTGAGGCTTCGCCGGAGCCGGACCCGCTCACTGAGTCACGTCGGTCACGGTCCGCACCTCGCCCATCGACTCGTGCTCGACGACGACGGACCCGGGGTGGCCGCCGGCGAACTCGACGGCCGCCTCGTAGCCGCGATAGACGATCTGCTGGGTACAGGTGTCACCGCCCTCGCGGACGGTCTCCACGCGGACGCGGAGTTCGTTCGCGTCCCGGTCGTACTCGGCGGCCTTCAGCGACGCCTGCATGCAGCCGTTGTTGCCACGGATGACGCCGGTGACGGTCACGAGGTCGGTCCCGAAGGAGACGGTCGCGGACTCGCCCGGTTCCGCCGCGTCACCCGTCCGCTCGAACGATCGGTCCGTGATCCGCGGGAACTCGCCCTCCTCGTTCGGCGTCTCGGTTGCGGTCTCGGTCGCGGTCGGCTCCGGTCCCTCGTCCGTCTCGTCGTCGTCGCCCCCGCCGTTGGTTCCTCCGCCTCGACCGGTACAGCCCGCCAGCGCGGCCGCTCCGACGCCGGCCGCGAGCGAGAGGACGGTGCGTCTGTCCATGTTTCAGGGAACGACAACTGAACGCAAAAGTCCAGCGTAGACGCAAGGGCGCGTTTGTGTCACGGTGGTCGGTCGCACGGGCCGATCGGATCGGAATCCCTTTACGTGGTCCGGGCGTCGGTTGAATCGAGTCCGGGTAGGGTAGTGGACTATCCTCTTGGCTTGCGGAGCCAGGGACCGGAGTTCAAATCTCCGTCCGGACGTTTTCAAGGCGCAACGACGACGAGCGAAGCGAGTCGTCCGTGCCGACTTCGAGTCTATATGTGGAGATTTGGGCAGCGAACGAGCGAGCGATAGCGAGCGAAGTGAGTGAGTTCAAATCTCCGTCCGGACGTTCCTTCACTCACTTCGTTCGTTCAGTCACGACCGGCCGGTTCACGTTCGCTCGTTCACGGGTCGCTTCGCTCCCCGTTCACGGTCACGGTCTCACTGCGTTCGACCGCGCACCGCTCACGTGAACTCCGTCCGGACGTTTTCAAGGCGCAACGACGACGAGCGAACCGAGTCGTCCGCGCCGACTTCGAGTCTATATGCGGAGATCTGGGCGGCGAACGAGCCGCCGCCACGGACAGACTGAAACGCCCGCCCGCCCGAGGTTCGTTGTGACCACCAGCGACGCCCCGGAGGAGTCCGCACGCGTCGCGGCGCTCCGCGCCGGCATCGCCCTCTACACGGTCGGCGAGTTCCACGCCGCCCACGACCCCTGGGAAGCCGTCTGGCTCGACCTGAAGGACACGACCGCCGCCGGCGACACCCCCGAAGCCGTCGTTCGGGACGAGGCGCTGTTCCACGGCCTGATCCAGTTCACCGCCGCACAGTACCACGCCCGCGACCGGAACTGGTCGGGCGCGGTCGGCCTCGCCGAGAGCGCTCGGGGGTATCTCGCCGACGTGCCCGACGACTACCGCGGCGTCGACGTGGCCGACACGCGCACCGCCCTCGCCCGTCTATCCGCGGACCCCGAGCGCGTCGAACGCGCGCCCGAGCCGCCGCTGCCGTACGACGACGGCCGTATCGCTCCCGAGGCACTGTCGCTGGAGGCCGCCGGACTCGCGGCTGAGGCGCTCGCGGAGGAGCACGGCCTCGACGCCGACGCCGTCGCCGACGCGGCGCGGTTCGCCCGCGAGGAGGAGCGGGCGGGCCGATCACGCTTCGCGGCGCTGCTGTTCGACCTGCTGCGCGTCGAGGAGCCTCAGGAGCGGCGACTGGTGTTCGACCGCCTGACGGGGCTGGTGGCGAAGGAACGCCGCAAGGAGGAGGACGTGGAGGGGCTGTTCTGATCGAGCCGGGCTCGCTCGGCCGCTCGCCCGGATCCGCCCGAGCGGTCCGAACACGACAGGGATTTCAGCCGACGCACACGGCGGGAAGACGTGAACCGACGTCGAACGGGAACGAGCCTGTACGCGGGGATGCTGTTCCTGGTGCTCGGACTCGTTGCGTGGGCCAGCGGCCAGCCGTTCGTCTTCCCCAGCCTCGGGCCCTCGGCGTTCGTCCTCGCGTTCGAGCGTCGGGGCGAACGAACCCGTATCTACCGTATCGTCGGGAGCCACGTCATCGGCGGGGTCGCCGGACTCCTCGCGTACACGCTCCTGGCCGACGGCGTGGCGATCACGGCCACGCCGGGGGCGTTCTCCCCGGACGGCCTCCGACTCGCCGCGAGCGGGGTGCTCTCGATCGTGGCGACGAGCTGGGCGATGGTCGCCACCGACACGAACCACGCCCCCGCGTGTGCGACGACCCTCATCGTCTCGCTGGGCCTGCTCTCGACGCCCCTGCAGGTGGGCGTCATCGTCGCGAGCGTCGTGATCCTCGTGGAGGTGCACCGGGCGGTCGTCTACGCGTACAGACGCGCCGTCGCCGGGACGCACCCCCGGTTCGACGAGAACTGATCCGGACTGACGGCTCGACCGTGGTCGCTTACCGCGGCGTCCGCCCGTCCGCCTCCACACTCTCGCGCGGTTCCCCGTCGAAGGTGTACTCCGCGGAGTTGTCCTGCGGGTCGTAGCCGAGCGCCTCCCGCGCCCGCTCGATGGAGTAGTACTTGCGGTCGTTGTCGGAGATGCCGTAGACGATCTCGTAGCCGTAGTCCGCGAGGAGACAGCGGTCGAAGAGGTGCGCGCAGTCGCGGTGGGAGAGCCACATCGCTTGCCCGCGTTCGTACTCCTTGGGCGGGTGGCCCTCGGTGAGGTTTCCGATGCGGACGCACGCCACCGAGAGGTCGTGGTGGTCGTGGTAGTAGCGCCCGAGCGTCTCGCCGGCCGCCTTCGAGACGCCGTAGAGGTTCGACGGGCGGGGAAGCTCCGAGCCGTCGAGGCGGAACTCGTCGTCCTTGCGGTACATGTGGGGCGTGCGGTCGTCGGTCTCGTATGCCCCGACCGCGTGGTTCGAGGAGGCGAAGACGAGCCGGTCGACGCCGGCGTCGACGGCGGCCTCGAACACCGTCCGCGTGCCGTCGATGTTGTTCGTGAGGACGGAGTCCCACGGCGCGTTCGGACGGGGGTCGCCGGCGAGGTGGACGACCGCGCCGACGCCCGCTGCGGCCTCCCGGACTTCGTCCTCGTCGGTCACGTCCGCGACGACCACGTCGTCGTCGGTGACGCCGTCGGGCAGCGCGTCGGCGCCGATCGGCTCGCGATCGAGGAGGCGCCAGTCGTACGCCTCGCCGATGCCGGCCAGGATCGCGCGGCCGACGCGTCCGCCCGCCCCGGTGAGCAGTACCGGTTCGTCCATTCGGTCGTGTCTCCGCCGAGCGCGGGTAAGTAAGGTACGGTTCGGTCGGTGTTGTCATCGGAACTGACAGGTCGCTCGGGGAGTCGCTCGAACGTCCGTCCGCACGTCCCAGCAGCGATCGCGGAACGGCCACACCGACGCAGTGCGGCACGTCCACACGCCGCCACTCGGTACGCCTTTGCCCGACCGCGTCGACGATCGACCATGCCCACCGACGCCCAGCAGGCGTGTTTCGAGGCCGGTATCAAGTTCGGGTCGCTGTATCACCAGTTCGCGGGGACGCCCGTGTCCCCGCGGAGCACGCGTTCGCTGGAGACGGCGATCGCCGAGTCGATCGAGAACCAGCCGTACTGCGAGTCGGTGGCCGTCGACATCGACGACGAGGCGGTCGCCGCCGACATCGACCACGAGAACGGCTACACCGAGCTGTCGGGGCACCTGATGGAGATCGACATGCGCGTCGCGTACGACGGGATCACCGTCCGCACCCGCATGGAGATGGAGGACGGCTATCCGCTGATGAAGCTCGTGGAGGTCGTCGATCGGGACGAGTGAGCGACCGAACGTGTGAGCGACCGAACGCGTGACCGCACGGGTGTGTCGCCGAGGGGGTCGGTTCCTCTCTTCCGGTGGCGACGACGAGGGTCGGATTCGACCGGCTCGGTCCGCGCCGCAGTCGATTCCACTTTCACTTTCGGGCGACCGCTTAAGAAGGTCCCCGGCGAACGCGCGGACATGGCACAGTCTACCTTCGACGACGACGATCTGTTCGGGGAAGCGGCCGACGAGATGCGCACCGACGTGGAGGCGCACCTCCGCGCGGCGAAGGCGACGCTTCCGGAGGCGGACGCGGTCTGGGAGACGGACGCGGACAACGTTCTCGGCGCGCTCAACGGCCTCCGCTCGGCGCTGGACACCGGCGACGCCGTCGAGGAGCTCCGACAGGCGAAGAAACAGTACGTGCTCGGCGAGCGCGCCGGCGCGTTCGAGGACGACGAGGAGCTCGCCGCGGAGATCGAGGACCTGCAGGAACTGGTCGAGACCCTCGAGGAGACGCACGAGCAGGTCGGCGACCTCACGAGCGTCGTCCCACAGATCAAAAGCGATCTCGAGGACGCCCACGCGGAGGGCGTCGACCCGGACGCCGACGACGCCGAGGAGGCGGAGGCGTAGTCGTCCGTTCGGCCGTCGATTCCCGGTCGACGATCCCTGGCGTCCGTTCCCGGTCGCCCGTTCTCGGTCGCCAGTTCCCGTCGCCTCGTCCCGAACCGCTCGTCTCCGTCGACCTCAGCGGTCCCGTTCGACGATCGCCCGCGACACGTCACACAGCGCCTCGCTCGCGCGATCGAGCAGCGTCTCCCCGAGGTCGGCGGTCCCCCCCGTGGGGTCGCCGACGACGCCGTTCCCGGTGAACTCGTCGCTGTCGTGCGCGAGGTTCACCCCGCGAACCCACTCCCCCCAGCGCGGGCTCCCGCCGTCGCGACCCTCCTCGATGCGGTCCTCGCGAACGAGATCGGGCGCGACGTGGCGCAACAGTGCGGTCTCCAGCGGGCCGCCGTGGCCCATCCGGCTCGCGTGTTCGCCGACCGCCTCGAACCACGTGAACGACACCGCGTAGGCGTCGGTCGCGTCGTCGCGCGAGACGCGCCGGGCGACCTCCGCGAGCGCCTCCACGTTGCCGCCGTGGCCGTTGACGAGGACCACGCGGTCGATCCCGTGGTGTGCGAGACTCTCGACGGTCTCGCGGACGTACGCGCGGAACGTGTCCGGCGACACCCACAGCGTGCCGTCGAACGCGCGGTGTTCCTCGGCGACCCCGACGTGAACGGGGGGCGCGACGAGGAGGTCGCCCGCGGCGACACGGTCGCCCGCATCGTCCGAATCGTCCGAATCGTCCGAATCGCCCGCGTCGGCGTCCGTCCACTCGTCGGCGGCGGCCTCGGCGACGGCCGCCGCCGTCAGCGCGTCGGTCCCCAGCGGAGCGTGCGGGCCGTGTTGTTCGGTGCTCCCGACGGGGAGCAGCGCGGCGTCGACGTCGGCGTCGCGGACCTCCGTCCACGTCGCCTCCGAGAGGTTCATGGGGGTCGATCCGTCCCGGGGTGACTTGTAGTCGGCTATGCCGGCGTCCCCGAGTCGCCGGCGAGGGAGCCGCCCGGGGTTCCGTGGGGGTTATGACCGGCCCGCCCCAACGCGAGCACAATGGGTATCCTCGAGGACAAGGACAACGCTCGGCTGTTCTACCGGTACTTCTCGCGCGTCTACGACACGATCAACCCATACATCTGGGACGACGGGATGCGCAACCAGGCGCTGGAGTGGTTCGACGCCGACCGCGACGACCGCGTGCTCGACGTGGGCGCCGGCACCGGATTCGCCACCGAGGGGCTGCTCAACCATGTCGACGAGGTGTACGCGCTCGACCAGTCGCGCGGGCAGTTCGAGCAGGCGTTCCGCAAGTTCGGCAAGCACGGGAAGGTCCGCTTCCACATGGGCGACGCCGAGCGACTCCCGTTCAAGGACGACAGCTTCGACAAACTCTGGTCGTCGGGATCCATCGAGTACTGGCCCGACCCCGTCGCCGCGCTCCGCGAGTTCCGGCGCGTCGTCAAGCCCGGCGGAACCGTGCTCGTCGTCGGTCCGGACTACCCGAAGCTCCGGGTGTTCCAGAAGCTCGCGGACGCGATCATGCTGTTCTACGACGCCGAGGAGGCGGAGGAGATGTTCCGCGAGGCGGGCTTCGAGGAGACCCGACACTTCATCCAGCAGCGCCACCGCGGGTCGCCGCGAGCGATCACGAGCGTCGCGACGGTACCCGAGTCGGACGGCCCGTCCGACGATCCGGGCGTCGAGGCGGACCGCGACGCGGACAGCGACGCGAACGACGACTGACGCGACGGAAGCGACCGTCCGCCCTCAACCGGCGACCGCGGTCGTCACCGTCAGTCGTTGTGAGTCGACGAACAGCGACACCTCGACGCTCACCCCCGGTCGGATCGCCGGGCGGTTCGTTCCGGCGGGCGTCACGGTCGTGGACTCGCCGGCCGACCACGCGTGATCGCTCGCGTGGTTAAACGGTCCCGTCGGCCCGCTTTCGAACCCCCGAGCGGCGAAGAAGGGGATCGGCGGCTGGTGGTGGAGGCGCTCCCCGCCGACGCGGATCACGACGCGGAGTCGGCGAACGTCGAGGGTGTCGCCGCCGCGGTGCGTGAGGGTGATCGCCCCGTCCGTGACGACGAGGTCGACGACGGCCGCGGTCGGTCCCGACGGCGGCGCCGACCCGACCGTTCCCTGTGTTCTGTCGCCCGAGCGTGTCGCCTCCGTCGCCGACAGCGTCGCGGCGCCCACTGCCGCCGAGAGCGCGACCGTGACGAGCACCAGTAGGGCGACCCCGACGGGGACAGCCACGGCTCGCTGCTCAGGGGCCGTCGACGATCGGCGTCTGGTCGGGTCCCCGCACGTGTCTCGCCCCATCGACGACGGGAAGTGTCCGCGTCATCGGTGATAAACGCTCGTCGTGGGACGGACCGGACCGCCCCGTTCGAGGCGGGCTGTCACCCGCTGGCGTTCCGTGAACCGGTCCCGTCCGAGGAGTCGAACGCCCCCTCGACGGTCACGG
This sequence comes from Halobaculum saliterrae, assembly GCF_009831625.1. Lineage (GTDB taxonomy): Archaea > Halobacteriota > Halobacteria > Halobacteriales > Haloferacaceae > Halobaculum > Halobaculum saliterrae. The sequence goes on from NZ_WUUS01000004.1 coordinate 63,563, forward strand.
GATCGGTCGGCGTGACGCTGATCGTGGAGACCTCCGTCGAGCCGACCTCGACGACGGTGACGACGAACTCGCCGCGCGGGGAGACGGTCCAGAGGACGCCGTCGTCGCCCGTCGTCCCGACGTCCACGCTCTCGCCGCCCTCGCGGCCGATCTTCACGACCGCGTCGACGGACTCGCCGGTTCGTGGGTCGGTGACGGCGACGCGAAGCGGGCCGCCGGGGAACGTCCGGTTCACCGTCAGGGTGAGATCGAGCGTCCGCGTGGTTGACTCGCCCGGGGAGACCGCGTCGAGGTCGACGCGCTGTCGTTCCATGAACACGCGCTCGGCTCCCCCTCCGACGAACGCGGTCAGCGTTCCGTTCGGGTACGCGAGGTCGAACAGGAACGTCCCGCCCGACCCCTGCCCCGCGACCGAACCGCCGGTCGCGGCCCACACTTCGGGATAGCTCCGCGACGTGACGTTCTGGGCGGTCTCCTCGTCGATTCCCGTGCCGTCGCGCTCACGAAGGTCCCCGCGGAACGCCTCGCGGACGAACTGTCCGTCGGCAACCGTCGAGAGAACGATCCCCGACTCGGTCGTCGCGACGTACACCCGTGTCGACGCCCCGGGATCGCCACCGAGCGCGGCGGCGGTCCGCGAGCGGACCGGCCCGTCGAACGTGCGAAGGTCGTACACCACGGGATAGATGCGACTGTCGTCCAGCGTGAAGTCGTCCGTCCCCTCGGCGAGCCGCTCGAGCATGAGGACCCGCTCCTCGAGCACCGCGGCGCTCACGCGGATCCGCGCCAGTTCGACGAGGAACTCGCTCGCGGAGAGTTCGCCCGCGTGATAGGCGGCGATCGCCTCGCGGTGCCGGCTGTGGAGCGTGACGACCTCCTTGTCTACCTCGTTCAGCCCGTCGAGGATGCGGATCTGGCGTTCGTCGTTGGTGGTCGCGTTCGTGACGCGCTTGCGGAGGGCGATCGTCTCGATCCGCTCGGCGGACGCGTTCGCGCCGAACGCGGTCGCGGTGCCCGCGTCGACGGTCACCACGTCGGTTCCGGAGGCGACGCTGCCGTTCCCACCGAGCGAGAGGACGCGGATCGGCGCCGAGCCGTTGATCGCGGCCACGGCCGTCTCGGGGGCCGAGGCGGACGCTCCGGGCGGACCGACCGCCGGCGACGTGGAGGGGCCGACGGCGGCCCCGCCCGCAGATCCGCCCCGCTCGGGGGCGGCGAACGCGCCGCCGACACCGGCGGACACGAGGAGGACCACGACGAGGACGGGGATTGCTCGCATGGGAGGCCAGTAGCGAACCACCGGATAAAAAACCGTCCACACGCGAGACGCGTGCGTCGGGTACGCGACGATCGCCGACGTCAGCCACCGACGGATCGATCGCGACGAGTCGGCGAACGGGAGCGAGGACACCGGCGATGGCTCCAGAAGTCGGTGCTGGCGGCACGATCGCGACATCCGATGGAAAGGGTTTTGCCAAAACGCCAAGAGTCGCATACACAGCATGCGGTACGTCGCCCTCCTCGCCGCGCTCGTCGTTCTCGCCTCGGTCGCCCCGAGTGCGGCGGCCGCGGCGGCCGTCCAGCCGGCGGCACCCCTCGCGACCGCGGACCGGCCGACCGGCGCGGTCGACGCCGGTCCCCGAGCGATCGCTCCCGCGACCGACAGCGCGTCCCCACAGGTCGCCTCCTCCGTCGGCGCACCGCGCACGAACTTCACCGTCTCCCTCCGAGAGGACGGCTCCGCCCGGTGGACCGTCGAGACGCGGATCCCCCTCGACGACGAGAACGACCGCGACGCCTTCCGGGAGTACGCCCGCTCATACGAGGCGGGCGACGCGACGGGCGGACCGACGGTCGAGCCGTTCAGAAACGCCGCGGAGGCCGCCTCGGAGGCGACGGGACGGGAGATGGCGATCGAGCGGGTGAACCGCACGGCGACGCTGACGAACCGCTCGGGCGTCCTCCGGCTTCGGTTCACCTGGACCGGGTTCCTCGAACCGGGCGACGACGGCGTCCTCGCGCTCGGCGACGCGTTCCGGACCCCGGACAACGGGACGTGGTTCGGCTCGCTGTCGGGGTCGCAGCGACTCGTCATCGAGCCGCCCGCGGACTACGGCGTGAGCGACGTGTCACCGCGGTTCAGCTACTCGATCAGCGACCGTCGGATCGTCGCCGAGGGCCCACAGCGGTTCGAGGCCGGCGACATCGCGGTCCGATACGAGCCCGGCGGAGCGCCGCCCACCGACTCGTCGTATCTGTTCGAACTGCTCGCGGGCGCGGGCGTCGTCCTGCTGCTCGCCGTCGTGGTGTTGGTGTACCGCCGGGGGAACGCCGCCCCCGCGGGCACCGGCGGGAGCGCCGACGCCGATACGGGGACGGAACCGACCGACGACGGGTCCCGTCGTGGGGAGCCTGAGGCGTCCTCCGGCACCCACGACGGCGCAGCCACGGGGACGGGATCCGATCGAGCGGGAGACCACGGCGAGTCGCCGGGTGTCGCCGCCGGTGCCGCCGGGGTCGACACGACCGCGCCGGACGACGGCGCTTCCGAGTCCGAGGAGGAGCTGGAACTGCTCTCGGACGAGGAACGGGTCGAACGACTCCTCGAGAAGCATGACGGCCGGATGCGGCAGGGAGCGATCGTGGAGGAGACCGGCTGGTCCGACGCGAAGGTGTCGCAGCTACTGTCGGCGATGGCCGACGACGGACGGGTCGAGAAGCTGCGGCTCGGCCGCGAGAACCTCATCTCGCTGTCCGACGGCGGCGGGGCCGACGGCGATGAGGGCGACGACAACGCTCTCAACGGCGGTTCCGCCCCCGACGACGTGTCGTAACCCCGGGGGTCCACCGACCGCAACCGACGCGTCGCCCGTTGCCCGCGGTTTCGAAACTGTTTACCTCCGACCGTGGCAAGGCTTGCGCGATGAAGATCCTCGTCACGGTCAAGGAGGTCGCGGAGGCGGCCGACGACTTCGAGATCGAGGGGACGGACATCGGGGAGCAGTACCTCGAGTACGACCTCAACGAGTGGGACGACTACGCCGTCGAGGCGGCCGTTCAGCTCTCGGAGACGTACGACGACGTGGAGGTCGTCTCCGCGACGATCGGTCCCGAGCGCGCCGAGGAGACGATACGAATGGCGCTCGCGAAGGGCGTCGACCGCTCGATCCGCGTGTGGGACGACGACGTCGCCGCCGCCGACCTCGACGTGGCGGCCAAGACGCGGCTGTTCGCGGCTGTCGTCGAGGAGGAGGACCCCGACCTCGTGCTCTCCGGCGTGCAGGCGGCCGACGACGGCTTCGGCGCCACCGGCGTCTCGTTGGCCGACGAGATCGGCTTCGACTGGGCGGCGGTCGTCAACGATCTGGAGACCGAGGACGACCTCTCCATGGCGCACGTCCACCGCGAACTGGAGGGGGGCATCGAGGAACTGACCGACGTGGACTTCCCCGCGGTGCTCACCATCCAGACGGGGCTGAACGAGCCTCGGTACGCCAGCCTCCGCGGCATTCGCCAGGCCCAGAGCAAGGAGATCGCCGAGTTCGGACTCGCGGACCTGGGGCTCGACGCCGACGCGGTCGCCTCGCCCATCTCGCGCACCGGGATGTACGAGCCGGAGACGGAGTCGGACGCGACGTACCTCGACGGGGCGGCCGACGAGCAGGCCGGGCAGTTGGCTGACGTGCTCCGTGAGAAGGGGGTGGTGTCGGAATGAGCGACGTGCTCGCGGTCGCCGACCACCGCCGCGGCGCCGTGCGCGACGTGAGCTTCGAGATCGTCCGCGCCGGCCGGGAGCTGGCCGACGACCTCGACGGCGACCTCCACCTCGCGGTGATCGCCGGCGACGTGGACGCCTTCGCGGACCGCCTCTCGCTCGCGGGCGTCGACGCGATCCACACGGTCGAGGCGGGCGAGGAGTTCAACCACGACCTGTACGCCGGCGCGACCGCCGCGCTGTTCGAGGAACTCGCGCCGACGGCCGTCCTCATGCCGAACTCGGTCAACGGGCTCGACTACGCGCCGGCGGTGGCGAACCGCCTCGACCTCCCGCTGGTCGCCGACGCGGTCGACCTCGCGTACGACGACGGGCTGGAGGCGACCCGCGAGATGTACGGCTCGAAGGTCGAGACGACCGTCGAGGTGAGCGAGGAGCCGTTCGCCGTCACCGTCCGCGGCGGCGAGTGGGCGGCCCTCGAGGAGCGGGCCGACGTGCCCGTGGAGGCGTTCGAGTACGAGTTCGACGAGTCGGCCTCCGGCGCCCGCGTTCAGGGGTTCGAGGAGGTCGGCGCCGGCGACGTGGACATCGCGGACGCGGAGTTCCTCGTGTCGGTCGGCCGCGGCATCGAGGAGGAGGAGAACCTCGAACTCATCGAGGAGCTGGTCGAGGTCACCGGCGCGACGATGTCCTCGTCCCGGCCCATCGTCGACAATGGCTGGCTGCCGAAGAACCGGCAGGTCGGACAGTCGGGCAAGCAGGTCACGCCGGACGTGTACCTCGCGATCGGCATCTCCGGGGCCGTCCAGCACGTCGCCGGGATGAAGGGCGCCGAGACGATCATCGCGATCAACACGGACCCGAACGCGCCGATCTTCGACATCGCCGACTACGGGATCGTCGGCGACCTGTTCGACGTGGTTCCCGCGCTGATCGAGGAGTTCGAGTAGCGCCCCGATCGCTTCCTCCTCGCGTCCGTTCTCGGCGGTCCCGTTGCTCACGCCAGGAGCGCGCGCTATCGTCCTCCCGTTCCGTTCGGACGCGATAGCCGTCCCGTTCGGGGCGCGCTATCCGTCCCGTCCGGGGCGCGCTATCCGTCCCGTTCGAGGTCCGCCGCTCGCCGTGCGATCAGGAGAGGTAGGCGGTGACGTCGGTCGAGGAGACCATCCCGACGTAGTCGTCGTCGACGACGGGAAGGTGTTTGATGCCGTACGTCGTCATCATCTCGGCGACCTCCTCCATGTAGAGGTCCGGGGTGACGGTCTCGACGTCGGTCGTCATCACGTCCGCAACCCGCAGCTCGGCGACGTTCCGGCCGTCGGCGACGGCCTCGATCACGTCGGTGCTGCTGACGATCGCCCGCGGGGAGGTCAGGACCACCAGCGCGCTGATCTCCTTCTCCCGCATCGTCCGAGCCGCCTCCTGTACCGTCGCGTCGCTCTCGATCGTCTCCAGCGGCGACGACATCACGTCCCTGACGGTCCTTCTCTCGGTGGAACTCATACCGAGACGAACGGAAACGGGATGTATGGGTGTTTCCCCTCCCCGAACCGTCGAGCGGGGATTCGTCGCGGACGGACGGTCCGGATGTCCCGGACGGCCCGAACGGCCCGGATGAGTCAGTGGGGGTTCCGGGTCGTGACAGTCACCGCCATCCGGTACCCTCTTTTCCGCCCGGGCCCGAACACTGGTCAATGGAGTATCTGGAGCGTCGGGTCGCGATGGCGAACGAGCGCCTCACCGAGGTGACCGGAGCGGTCGACCCGCCGCAGCTCTCCGAGGAGATCGAACACGTCGTGCTGGCGGGCGGCAAGCGGGTCCGTCCCACCGTGACGCTCCTCGCGTGCGAGGCCGCCGGCGGCGACCCCGAGGAGGCCGTCGACTTCGCGGTCGGCGTCGAGCTCGTCCACAACGCCTCGCTGGTCATCGACGACATCATCGACCGCTCGGACGTGCGCCGGGGAACGCCCTCGGCGTGGGCGGAGTTCGGCTACGGCCCGGCCATCATCGGCTCGGACGGGATGCTCGGCGAGGCGTTCGCGCTGTTCTCGTCGGACGAGCAGGCGATGCAGGTCGTCGCCGAGGCGATGGTCGAGTTGGGCGAGGGCGAGGCGACGGAACTCGTCGCGAAGCCGACGAACGAGGAGGAGTACATGACGCTCGCGCGCCGCAAGACGGGCGCGCTGTTCCGGGCGGCCGCCGAGCTCGGCGCCGTCGCCGCCGGCGCCGACGGCTTCACGATCGAGGCGTTCGGCGACTACGCGGAGCGCGTCGGCGTCTCCTTCCAGATCCGCGACGACGTGCTCGACGCGACCGCCGACGCCGACGAGCTCGGCAAGCCGACCGGCGTCGACGAGGCGGTCGATCGTCCGTCGCTGCTTCAGGTGACGGACCTCACGCCCGAGGAGGCCGACCAGCGCGCCCGCGATCAGGCCGACGCCGCGCTGGAGGCGCTGGAGACCGCCGGGATCGGCGAGTCGGACGCGCGGGGCTACCTCCGCGATCTGGCGGAGTTCGTGGTCGTTCGGGAGCGATAGCTCGCGACGGTCGCGACGATCGCTGGAGCGGGTGCGCCGTCGGCCGCTCGAGAAACGCGGACTCATCGAACGGGGGTTCGCACGGATTCCTCGACGCGGAGCAGTACCCCGTTCTCCGCTCACATCGCGAGCGACTCCCTACGGACGCGGTTCGCAGAGGGGTTGTACCGCGATCGAGCCGGCCGACAGGCTGGCGAGCGAGCGGACTCCGATCATGAACGGGTTTTGGCGGGGGTTGACGAGCGGGCGAGGAGGACCCCGTTAAAGGAGGTTCAGTAGAACTCCCGGACGAGATCCGTCGCGCCCTCGGGAGCGCCCTCGTGGTCGATCTCGGCCATGCTGGAGTCGAGACCGTGCGTCTCCTCGTACGGAACCGAGTTCTCGTCCTGGTAGAGGACGCCCATGTACTCCTTGTCGGCGTCGAGGACCTTCTCCTTGGCCGCCTCGCGGTCGGTCGGGTCGTAGTCGGTGTCCGCCAGGTCGACCAGCGAGTCGCGGAAGTAGTCGTAGGTGTCCACGTCGTTGAACGTCACGCACGGCGAGAACACGTTCACGAAGCCGAAGCCGTCGTGCTCGATGGCCTGCTGGACGATCTCCTGGTGACGCAGGGCGTCGCTGGAGAACGACTGCGCGATGAACGTCGCGCCTGAGGCGAGCGCGAGCGCGAGCGGGTTGACGGGGGGCTGCTGGGGCCCCTCGGGCGTCGTGGAGGTCTCGAAGTCCTCCCGGCTGGTCGGGGAGGCCTGCCCCTTCGTCAGCCCGTAGATGCGGTTGTCCATCACGATGTAGCTCATGTCGACGTTGCGACGGACGGCGTGGACGAAGTGGCCCGCGCCGATGGAGTAGCCGTCGCCGTCGCCGCCCGCGACCATCACCTCGAGGTCGGGGTTGGCCATCTTCACGCCCGCGCCCACCGGCAGCGCGCGGCCGTGGACGCCGTGGATCGCGTAGCTGTGCATGTACGTGCCGATCTTGCCCGAGCAGCCGATGCCGGCGACGACGAAGGTGTTGTCGGGGTCGTTGCCCGTCTCCGCGAGCGCCTTCATCATCCCGTTCATCGTCCCGAAGTCGCCGCACCCGGGACACCACGTGGGCTGCTTGTCGGATTTGAAGTCGGTGAACCTGACCTCTGAACTCATGCTTCCACCTCCTGGCCCGAAGCCAGGGTCCGCTTGATGTCGTCGGCGAGCTCGTCCGCCTTGAACTGCACGCCGTTGTACTTGTTGACCCGCTTCACCCGCTGGAGCGTGTCGTGCTCGACGACGTCCGCGAACTGCCCCGTCGCGTTACACTCGACGACGACGACGTCGTCGGCCGCCTCGAACTCCTCCGTGAGGTCCGGTCGCGGGAACAGGTACGGAACCGAGAGGATGCGCACGTCGATGTCCTCCTCCTGGAGGAACTCGAGCGCCTCCACGAGCGTCCCCTCGTTGGACCCCCACGAGACGACGAGGTTGTCGGAGTCGGGGTCGCCGAACTCCCGCGGGGAGAAGTCCTCGCGCTCGCGGGCGGTCTGGATCTTCCGGTTGCGCTTGTCGACCTGCTCGACGCGCATCTCGGTGTCCTCCGTCCGGCGGCCCTGCTCGTCGTGCTCCAGCCCGGTGGACATGTGGGCGCCGCCCTCGGTTCCGGGGATCGCGCGCGGTGAAACGCCGTCCTCGGTGATCTCGTGGGGCTTGAACCCGCCCGACTCGGTCTGGTGGTCGGCGATGGACTCCTCGTCGACGACCTTGCCGCGGTCGATCTCGACGGCGTCCATGTCGAACGCGTCCGGCTCGAACGTCTGCTCGGTGACCGCCATCGCGAGGTCGGCCGCGAGGTACACCGGCGTCTGGTACTTCTCGGCGAGGTTGAACGCCTCGACGGTCTTCCAGAAGCACTCCTCGACGGTGGTCGGCGCGAGGACGAACCGCGGGATCTCGCCGTGTCCGCCGTACAGCATCATGTTGAGGTCGCCCTGCTCCTGCTTGGTCGGCATCCCCGTCGAGGGCCCCGAGCGCATCACGTCGACGACGACCAGCGGCGTCTCCGAGGTCGCCACCAGGCCGAACGTCTCGGCCATCAGGTCGATGCCCGGACCGGACGTGGCGGTCATCGACCGCGCGCCGGCGCGTGCGGCGCCGAGCGCGAGGTTGATCGCCGCGAGCTCGTCCTCCGCCTGCACGACGTGGCCGCCGAACTGCTCGATGCGACCCTTCAGGTACGTCATCACGTCCGTCGCGGGCGTGATGGGATAGCCGGCGTAGTACTTGCAGCCGGCGGCGATGGCGCCCATGCCGATCGCCTCGTCCCCGTTGAGCAGGACGTAGTCGTTGTCCGTCGTCTCCAGGTCGTACTGGAGGTCGGCGTCGGGGTAGTTGTCCCGGACGTACTCCTGACCGAGCCGGGCCGCCTGCTTGTTGTTGTCGACGATCGCCTGCCCCTTGCCGCCGAAGTGCTTCTTCAGCGAGGAGTCGAGGTGCTCGATGTCGAAGCTCGTCGCCTCGCAGGCGGCGCCCAGCGCGACGACGTTGCGCATCACGGCGCCGCCGGCGTCCTCGGCGAGGCTCTTGAGCGGGACGTCGAGCCCGATCATCCCCTCGGGGATCTCGACGTCGGCCATCGTGGTCCGCTCGCCGTCGTAGATGATGATCGAGCCCTCGTGGAGCTCGTCGAGGTTCTCCTCGATCGTTCGGGGGGTGAGCGCGACGAGGACGTCCAGCCGGTCGACGACCGACCGGACCTTCTCCGTGGACGTACGCACCTTGTACGCGGTGTAGCCGCCCCGGATCCGGGAGGCGAAGTCCTTCGACGTGAAGACGTGTCGACCCGCCCGGGAGAGCGCCTGCGCGAAGACCTTCCCGGTGGAGTCGATGCCATCGCCGGCCTCCCCGCCGATGGCCCAGTTGAAGTCCGCTGGCATACTGGTAACTCCTTCCCGCGGTCGGTGGAAAAGCCTTCTGAATGGGGTGAGAACAGATTTCCGCCCGTTCCTCTGTCGATACGGAAGATCGTGGTATGAACGTCCATATAGACGGCCGTACATCGGCAAACTAGCAGACGATCGATCGGTTCCTTCGCCCGCCCCGGCAGTAATTGCGTCGACCGTCGCCGCGCGGACCCGGCTACGACAGGCGTACGACGGCGATTCGACGAGCGACGACTGCCGGTTCCCGAAGCGACAGGTTCGGGTACCCGGCGCGGGAACCGGTCCGCATGGACGCCACAGTCGCGGTGCGGTCGGTCGCGGAGGTCGGTCCCGACACGGTCGCGGTGACGCTCGACTCGCCCGACGGGTTCGACGGCAAGCCGGGACAGTTCGTCCGGTTCACCGCCGTCGTCGGCGGCGAGGAGGAGTCGCGGTTCTACACGATCTCCTCGCCCGACACCGAGGGGTCCTTCGAGACGACCGTCGGCCTCGACGGCGGCGACTTCGCCGCACACCTCGCGGGGCTGTCGGAGGGCGACGAGATCGAGATGACCGGTCCCTTCGGCGACGACTACTACGAGGGTGAGTCGCGCGCGGTCGTCCTCGCGGGCGGCCCGGGCGTCGGCCCCGCGGTCGCCATCGCGGAGGCCGCGCTCGCGGCGGGGAACGAGGCCGCCGTCGTCTACCGGGACGGCGAACCGGCCCACGGAGAGCGCCTCGACGACCTGCGCGAGCGAGGCGCCAGCGTCGTCATCGCCGACGGTCCCATCGCCGACGCGGTCGCGGCGGCGGTGACGGGCGCCGACGGCGAGCAGGCGTTCGTCTACGGCTTCGCGGACTTCGTCGACGAGGCGGTCGCGGCGCTGGAGGCGGCGGGATACGCGGGCGACGCGAAGGTCGAGAACTTCGGATAGGCGGTCGCGCGGGCCGCGACGAGCGGGTCGCGCGGGCGAGTCAGACGAGACTGGCGCCGTCGAAGTCGCCGCGGGCGCGGTCCACGTCCATCAGCTCGAGGATCGTCGGCGCGATGTCGAACAGGTCCGCGTCGGCGATGGTCGCGTCGGGGTCGTCGACGAACAGCGTCGCGTTCTCGAAGCTGTGCATCCCGTTGCGCGGTCCCGTCGAGAAGACGCCGTCGTCGTGCGGCTTGAACTTCGACTTCAGGTCGAACCCGTGGTTCGGGATGATCGTCAGGTCCGGCGCGATGTCGTCGTGGTCGCCGCGGAACGCGTCCTGCTTCTCGACGACGCGCTTGGCGACGGGCGTGCCGTCGGGGCCCTCGAGCGACTCGATGTCGGCCTTCAGCTCGTCGCGGACGGCCTCGTAGTCGGACTGGGGCACCGAGCCGCGGGGCTCGCGCCCCTCGAGGTTGATGTAGAGACGACCGGGAATGAGCGAGTACGCGCGCGCGTCGTCGTCGATGTCGCTCAACTCCTCGTGGTCGTCGTCCTCGAAGGAGAGCCACCCCTCGTCCTGGAGCCACTGGTTGATCTCGACCTCGTAGTCCTGCACGGTGAAGCCGTGGTCGGAGGCGACGACGAGCGTGACGTCGTCCGGGAGCATCTCGCGGATCTCGCCGACGTAGTCGTCGACCTTCTCGTAGAACTCCATGAACTCCTCGTAGTACTCGCCGTCGCGGGCGTAGTCCTCGAACAGGAAGTGGTTCACCCGGTCGGTCGTCATGAAGACGCCGAAGAACAGGTCCCAGTCGTCCTGCTTGAGGTAGTGACTGAACGCCTCGAACCGCCTGTCGAGGGTCTCGTGGGAGACGTCGAGGAACTCCGATTTGTCGTCCTTGTGCCCGAGCTTCGCGTTCGTGTCGATGCGGTAGTCGATCGACTCCAGATACTCCCGGAGGTCGTCGGGGTAGGCGGCCTTGTCGACGCCCGGCGAGAGGAACCCGGAGACCATGCGCTGGACGTTGCGCTGGGGCGGGAACGTCACCGGAACGTTCAGGACCGTCGCGTCGCGGCCGTCGTCGGCGATCCGGTCCCAGATGCGCGTCGCCTGCACGTCGCGACCCATCGGAACGTACGTGTCGTAGCTCCCGATCTCACGGTCCTGAAAGCCGTAAACGCCCGTCTCGCCCGGATTCACGCCCGTCGTGAGCGCCGGCCAGCAGGCCGACGACTCCGGCGGCACGATCGAGTCGATGGCGGCGGCCGATCCCTCGTCGGCGAGCGCGGCGAAGTTCGGGAACCGGTCGGGGTGTTCGGCGAGCAGCGAGTGGGGTACCCCGTCGATACCGATGAACGCGACCCGCGGGTCGTCGTCCCCGCGGAGCCGATCGAATAGTCCCATGGGAACTCCTTCCGCGGGGGCGGGTAAAGTAATTCAGGTTCCGTCGGCCGGTGACGGCTGTCTCCGACGGCGGCAACGTCTGCCGTCCGGCGGGTGTGGCGGGCGACGACTGCCGCGCGCTCGTCGGTACCGTTTTGTCGGCGCCGCTCGCAGGCACCCCGAATGCCGGACGACGGCCGTGCTCCGACCGACGTCCGTCGCGACAACGAGCGGACCGACCGCCCCGGCGACGACGCCGACCCCGACCCGTTCGACGCGTTCCGGCAGCTCCGGGCGCTCCCCGGCGACGTGCTCGTGTTGTCGCTGGCGATGTTCGCGTTCAGCCTCGGCTTTCAGGCGACCGGCCGGTACCTCCCGCAGTACCTCGCGGTGCTCGGCGCGTCCAGCCTCGCGCTCGGGGCGTTCGGATCCGTCGGCAACCTCGTCTCGGCGGTGTTCCCGTACCCCGGCGGCGCGCTGTCGGATCGCCTCGGCTCGCGCACGTCGCTCACGCTGTTCGGGTTCGCCTCGACGCTCGGCTTCCTCGTGTGGTGGGCGGCGGACCCGTTCCGGAGCGTGGCGGTCGGCCCGACGAACCTCGCGGTCGTCATGGTGTTTCTGGGGCTGTTCCTCTCACAGGCGTGGAAGTCGTTCGGCCTCGGCGCGACCTTCGCGATCGTGAAGCAGTCCGTGCCCGCGGACCGACTCGCCTCCGGCTTCGCGGCCACCGAGACGTTCCGACGGACGGCGTTTCTCCTCGGCCCGCTGCTCGTCGCCGCCGTCCTCTCGGCGTACGCGTTCACCGAGGGCTTTCGGCTCGTGTTGTTGGGGGCGGCGGTCGTCGGGGGGATCGCAACGGTCGCGCAGTTCGCCCTCTACGACGCCTCCAACGACTCCATCGGGGACTCCTTCGAGGGCGTCGCCTCGGTTGTCGATGACCTCCGGTCGCTCCCGGACACGCTCCGCCCGTTGCTGGTCGGCGACACGCTGGTGCGGTTCGCCAACGGAATGGTGTACGTGTTCTTCGTGCGCGTCGTCGTCGACGTGCTCGCCGTGGGCGCGACACTCCCGGTCGTCGGCGACCTCTCGCCGGAGGCGTACTTCGGCGTCCTGCTCGGCGTCGAGATGGCCGTCGCCCTGCTCACGATGGTGCCGGTCGCGCGGCTCGCGCGGTCGGTCGGCCTCAAGCCGGTGGTCGCGCTCGGCTTCGCCGTCTACGCCGTGTTCCCCGCGATGCTGATCTTCGCGCCGCCGGACGCGACGGTGCTGGCGGCGATGTTCGCGTTCTCCGGGCTCCGCTTCGCGGGACTCCCCGCCCACAAGGCGCTCATCGTCGGGCCGGCCGAGGCCGACGCCGGCGGACGGGTCACCGGGACCTACTACCTCGTTCGGAACGTGATCACGATCCCGAGCGCCCTCGTCGGCGGCTGGATCTACGGGCGCTCGCCCGAGACGGCGTTCGCCCTCGCGACGGCCGTCGGACTCGTCGGCGTGGCGTACTTCCTCCTGGAGGGTCGAGAGTTCGCGGCGTACTCGAACGGGTGACCGCCCAGCGATCAGGATCGCGGACCGACCGAATCGGGTCGGAGAGTGAAGAGTGAGCAATCGGGGAGCGGAACGACCGGTGCCCGAGCGATGTCGGCGCGGTTCCCGAGTGCGGTCGCTCAGGCTCCGTCGGCCGCCTCGACCGCCCGCGACAGGAGGTCGACGACCGAATCGAGCGCGTCGAGCCCGTCCCGTTTCGCCACGGCCCCGGCGACGTCGGGCCCCGAATCGAGGTCGTCGACGGCGCCCGAGAGCACCACGACCGGGACGTCCGTCTCGACCTGATGGACCGCGGTCGCCACCTCGGCGGCGTCGGTCAGTGGCGGCCGGTGGTCGGTGACGACGGCGTCGGCTCCGGACCGGACCGCCGAGGCGGCGTCGTCGGCCCCGTCCGCGTTGACGACGTCGATCCCGGAGTACGACCGCCGGAGATAGGCGTCCGCCAGCCCGGCGAAATCGTCGTCCGGCTCGACGTGGACGACCCGGAGGTCTCCCGGGTCGTCGTCGCGGTCTCGATCCCCCCCTGTCCGGTACGAGTCGTGTGTCGACATCCTCGCGTCGCGACGTGCACAATGGCACTATTTAACATGAACGATGCCGTCAACGGCTGCGGGATCGTCCGATGGCGGACACCCAGCGCTCGGCCCCCAGGGATCGACGCGTGACTGTCGGCGCCCGACGCCGCGTGGCGATGGGGATTTGAGGTGGGGGCGCCAACACCGACCGTGAGCGAGGAGTCACGCGACGGCGCCGACGGGTCCGTTCCCTCCGAGTCGCGTCCCGACCGTCCCCCGATCGCGGGGCTGCTGGAGACGTTGTCGGTGAAGCGCAACGCGGCGGTCGGGGCGGTCGTCGGCGTCGCGCTCGCCGTCGCCGTGTACGCGGTCCGGGCGCTCGAACTGCTCGGGCCGGCGGGCGGCACCCGCGAGTACCCGGTGCTCGGCCCGGACGGCTACTTCCTCCTGCTCGCGTTCGTGCTCGCGTCGGCGACGACGCTGTTCGTCGTCTCGGTGCTGACGGTCGTCTCCGCGATCCGGGCTCTCCGCGCCGACGACGCGCCCTGAGCGACGGGTCGGTTCGGCACCGAAACCGTCGACTTCGTGCGAAACGTGACCGATCCGTATGGTCGTGCTCGCCGGCGGTCCGGTCGTTCGGCCGCTGCTGACTGGAGTGCTGTTCTCGTCCCGACGCTCGCGTTCCTCTGGCTGCCTCGTCTCCTCGACCGGCTCCGGATCGACGTGCTCGTCGAGCACACGGTGCGGATGGCCGCGGACGACGGCGCGACCGCCGAGGACGTCGTGAGGCGAGCGGACCCGGCCGTCACGGTCGGCTCCCGACGCCCGTGAGTCCGTCTCAGTTGGTGTCGAACTCCTCGGGGGACCCGGCCAGCGCCGTGAACCGCTCGGCGCCCGCGCGGGTTCCCTTCGCGATGAGCACGTCGCCGACGCGCAGTCGCGTTCCCGCTCCCGGCGAGACGATCCACTCGCCGTCCTCGTCTTGGGTCTCGCCGTCGTTCCCGTCCTCCGCGGCGGCTGGGTCGTCCCGGGCCCCCTCCTCGTCGGCGCGACCGTCGCCCTCCTCCCGGCGACCGCGACGGACGGCGATGACGCGCATGCCGGTCTCCGTCTTCACCTCGCGGTCTCCCAACGTCGCACCGGCGAGCCCCGACTCCGGTGCGACGACCGTGCGGACGATGACCTCGTCGGACTCCTCGACGGCCTCCGCGACGACCGGGTGCGCCTCCAGCCCGCGGAGGACGCCCTCGCTGATCTCGAGGGCGGCGTCGCTGATCACCTCGGTCGCCGACGCGAGGTGGACCAGCCCCCGCAGCGACACCGGGTCGTCGACGCCGGCGGCCGCCCGGAGCGTCCACGCCTCGAAGCGGGACTGCAGGGCGTCAACCTCCGCCTCCAGCTCGGCGACCTCCTCGGCGACGCCCCGGCTGTCGAACAGCACGGCGCCGTAGGCCAGATCGACCGCGAGCTCGCTCATGTTCTTCATCAGGACGATGGAGTCGACGGCGCGTTCGAGGTCGGCGACGGCCGGCTCGGGCGACGCCGGGGGCTCGTACGCCTCCCCCGAGGCCGCCTCGTACACCTCGCTCAGTCCCTCGTCGAACCCCCGGAGGATCAGCGCGTCGCCCGCGCGGAGCTCGGTCTCGCGGTCCGGGTTGGTGATCCAGCGGGCCTTGCCGGTCGCCTGCTCGCGGCGGACGGCGATGACGCGCACCCCCGTCTCGGTCTCCATGTTGATGCCGGCGAGGGTCCGGCCGACGTACGGCGAGTCGTCGGCGACGGGGACGCGCACGAGCGTCTCGACGGCCTCCGGCAGCGCCGCCCGCATCGCGTCGGGGAGGCCCACCTCCTCGAGCACGACCTTCGCGATGTCGCCCGCGGCGTCGCTGATCTTCTCGGCGGCGCCGACGACGCCCAGCACGGGCGCCAGATCCTCCACGTCCTCGGGCGAGCGCGCGGCCATCATCACGCTCATGCGCGCCTGCAACTGGAGCACGTCCATCCGCGACTCCAGCGCCAGCACCTCCGCCGCGAGGTCCGGGCTCCCGTGCAGCACCGCCGAGTACGACAGGTCGATGAGCAGCTCCGCGGTGTCCTTCATCTCGGCCAGCACGGCCTTCACGCTCGTCGGCTCGTACTCGACGGGCTCGTCTCGGTGCATCCGGTCGGGGAACGGTTCGACGGGCCGGCCCAAAAGGGTTGCTCGGGCGCCTACTCCCGGTCGGCGTCCCGGAACAGCCGGTAGGAGGTCCGACCGACGGCGACGTCCTTCTGCTCGCCGTCGGGGGCGACGCTGGAGACCAGCGTGTCGGTGAAGCCCATCGAGCCGCCGGCTCGCAACACCTCGGCCTCGACGCGGAGGTCGTTGGTGGCGGGGCGGAGGTAGGTGACGTTGAGGTCGGTCGTCGCCAGCGACCCGGTGGTCGGCTCGTCGAACGTCGACCGCAGGGCGAACCCGGAGGCGGTGTCCACGAGCGTCGCCGCGATGCCGCCGTGGACCGATCCCACCGGCGACCCCGGGTTGATCAGCTTCTCGTCGTACGGGACGGACATGACGATCCGGCCGCGATCGAGCTCCTCGACGGTCAGATCGAGCCACGAGAGGAAGCCGTGGCTCTCGATGAACGCCTGCAGGAGCTCGACGTGGTCGGCGTCGATCGGATCGGATCCGTCGGTCGGGCCGTCGTGCATGTCCCGAGCACCGCCGGGGGCGTACTTCACGGTTCGGTTCGACCGGCCGCGAGCGAAGCGTCGACCGAACGGTGCCCCGGCGCTCAGTCCTCGCCGGCGACGCCGTCGATATCGCCGATAGCGGTCTCCTCGGGGGCCTTCGCCCCATTCCCGCCCTCGCCGAAGCCGGCCGAGAGGATGCGGGTGAGCGCCTCCTCGACCTTCTCGTCGGTCTCCTGCAGGTCGTCGGGGTCGACCTCCATGACGAACCCGGTGGTGATGTTCGGCGCGGTCGGCATGAACACGACCTCGCGACCGTCGTCCGTGGTCTTGCCCGTCTTGAACGCCGTCATTCGCATGCCGTTCCACGGCTCCAGCTTCACGGGCGTCTGGAGGTCCTCGGTCCCCGTGAGCGCGGTTTCTACGGCCAGCTTCGAGGCGTTGTAGATTACGCGGAGCCCCGGAACGCGGTTGATGGCGTCGTCGATGACCCCCTCGGCGAGCCGCCCGGCGGTCGTTCGCATCAGGTACCCCGCGGAGAACACCAACAGGACGAACACCACGAGCGCGGTGATCACCTCGGCGAACTCGTAGACGGCGAGATATCGCGGGTCCGGATTCTCAGGCGTGATCGTCGGAACGAACGGAAGCGCCGACAGGAGGTTGTACAACCAGTTGGTGACGAAGAGGATGACGAGAAGCGGCGTGATCACGACCAGCCCGCTCGCGAAGTCGCGCTTCCACGTGGACATTCGGAGTTCGTCCCTTACTCGGGGACGGGGCCATATCAGCCCTTCTACACGGCGCTCACACGCCGACGACCGCTCGAAGGGCGAACAGGGCGTTCTCCTTGCGCTCGCGCACGCGGCGGGAGAAGTACGAGAGCCACTTGTCCCCGTAGGGCGCGTACTGCCAGGTCTCGACGCCCTCGCTCGCGAGCCGCCGCTGTTCGTCCTCCCGGACGCCCATGAGCAGCTGCACCTCGTAGTCGGCGTCGTACTCGGCCGCCAGCTCCGCCGCGAACGAGATCATCGCCGGGTCGTGGCTGCCGACGGCGATCCCGTCGTCGCGCTCCTTGAACAGGAACTCGAGGTCCTCGCGGTACGCCTCGTTCACGTCGGCCTTGTCGGTGTACGCGATCGACTCGGGCTCGTCGTAGGCGCCCTTCACGAGCCGGATCTTCCCGGGCACGTCCGCCAGCCGGTCGAGGTCCGAGCGGGTGCGACGCAGGTTCGCCTGCACGCACTGCCCGACGCCGCCGTCGAACTCGCGGGCCAGCGTCTCGAACGCGTCGAGCGTCGCGTCGGTCGTGTCGGCGTCCTCCATGTCACACCAGACGAACACGCCGTGCTCGTCGGCGACCTCGACGACCCGGCGGAAGTTCTCGCGGAACACCCCGTCGGAGATATCGATCCCGAGCTGTGAGGGCTTCACGGAGACGCAGGCGTCGAGATCGGTTCCGCCGATGTCTCGGATCACGGAGGCGTACGCCTCGACGTCGGCGTCGGCCTTCGCGCGGTCGTGGTAGTGTTCGCCGAGGAGGTTGAGGATCACCTTCACGCCGTCCTCGTTGGCGCGGCGGACGTGGTCGAACGCCGCCGCCGGCGTCTCGCCCGCGACGAACCGGCTGGCGATGGGCGGGATCATGTCGGTGGCAACGCTTGCCGCCCGCGTGTCTTGAGTTCAGGGGATCCGTCGCGACGCCGTCGCCGGGCCGCCGGTCGGGTCGACGGCGTTCGACACACGCCGGCGCGTCGGAACCCCGCCCACTTAACATCGAACGCGAACCAGCCGCATTCGATGACCGCACTGGTCGGACTCGTCGCGGGCGCGCTGTGGGCGATGCTGCCGGCGTACGTCCCGAACAACGCCGCCGTGCTCGCGGGCGGGGGCGCCCCGATCGACGGCGGGCGGACGTGGGACGGCCGCCGCGTGCTCGGCGACGGCAAGACGTGGCGCGGCACCGCCGTCGGCACGCTCGTGGGCGTCGCACTCGCGTTCGCGCTCAACGCCGTCGCCGGGGCCGCCGGCGCCGCCGTCGGCGTCGACCTGCCGGGATTCCCGCCGCTGGCGGCGCTCGGGCTCGCGTTGGGCGCGATGCTCGGCGACATCGGCGCCTCGTTCCTCAAGCGCCGGTCGGGGCGCGAGCGGGGCGCCTCCTTCCCCGGGCTCGACCAGCTCGACTTCGTCGTCGGCGCGCTCGGGCTCGCGCTGGTGCTTTCCCCCGCGTGGACGCTCGAGACGTTCACGCTCGAACGCCTCGCCGTCGTGCTCGTCGCGACGCCGCTCCTGCACGTCGTCACGAACGTCATCGCGTACCTGATCGGCGCGAAGAACGAGCCGTGGTGACGACGCGCACGACCCGTCGGACTCACTCGTGAGAATCGGGGCGCTGTGGTTTTGAGGGATAGTCGCGACGGTCCGGGCGTGAGCGAATCGGACACGGCCGAGTCGAGCGATCCTCCCGAGGGCGTCGAGGAGGAGGGCGACCTGTCGCCCCGCGAGCACGTCCGGGTCATGTTTCCGACCATCGCGCTGGCGTTCATGCTGGTCGCGGCCGCCAGCGTCGCCGGGATCGGCGGCGTCGTCGCGACCGGACTCGGCGGCGAGCCGATCGACCGGCCCGAGGGGTTCTCCTTCTCCATCGACGGGGAGGGCGACGACACCGCGATCGTGGTCACCCATCGCGACGGCGCCGTGCCCTCGGTGGAGCGCGTCGTCGTCGTCGACGAGGCCGGCACGAAGGTGCCGTGGACGGACCTCCGAACCGACGAGGGCGAGGCGCGGATCACCGGCCGCAGCGCGCTCGCGTGTCCGACGCAGGGAGCGACGTATCGCGTCGTCTTCGAGGGCCGCGCGGCCGACCACACCGTCGGCGCCTACGAGGTCGGCGCGCCGATCCCCGCGAGCGTCATCGAGCGGTGTGAGGCGGCGAACTGACCGGCGCCGTCGGTCCCCGCGGGACCGCGAGCAGGAAGGTCTCGCCTGTTCCGTGGCGAGCGCCCGCGGCGACCGCGGACCGATAGCCTTTCGCGGCGTCGCGCGCCTCCCACGGGTATGAGCGACTCCACCGACGGCGCCGTCGGCGACGCGGAGCTGATCGCCGCGCTTCGGGACGCGGAGGCCGTCCTGTTCGGCGAGTTCGAACTCTCCCACGGCGGGACGAGCGACTACTACGTCGACAAGTATCGCTTCGAGACGGACCCCACCTGCCTGGGACTCATCGCCGAGGCGTACGCCGAGCGCGTCGGCGACGCGACGCTCGCGGGCGTCGCCCTCGGCGCCGTTCCGCTGGTGGCCGCGACCGCCGTCGAGACCGGCTCGCCGTACCTCATCGTCCGAAAGGCCGCCAAGGAGTACGGGACCGGAAACCGGATCGAGGGGACGTTCGACGAGGGCGAGGAGGTCGTCGTTCTGGAGGACATCGCGACGACCGGCCAGTCCGCGCTCGACGCCGTTGAGGCGCTGCGAGAGGCGGGCGCGACCGTTAACAGGGTGCTCGTCGTCGTCGATCGCGAGGAGGGAGCCGCGGAGCTCCTCGCCGAACACGACGTGGAGCTGGAGTCGTTGCTGACGGCGACGCGTCTCCTCGAGGACGAGTAGCGGCCCCTTAGACACGGGTTCTCTCGTCTGTTCTTCGCGTGTCCAGCCCGCGGCGGCGGCCGTGCGATGAGGTATACACACATACGCAACGCTGGCAGATCCGGCCGTAGCTGAATCCGAAGTGTTCATAGTTGCACGAACGAGCATAGATCCATGAACAGGGCCGAGAAGGCCGCCCTGCAGTTGCAGGCGGTCGCCGTGTTGCGGACGCTGAAGGAGACGCGAACGTACGACGAGCTCGCGGAGGTAACCGGTCTGCCGGCGGGCGACCTGAACCGCTACGTCAACGGACACGTCCTGCCGGGCGCCGAGCGCGCTCGGGAGGTCGTCGGCGGCATCGGTCGCGAGACGCTCGCCGCCGAACTGGAGGCGCGAATCGGCTTCGACGACGAGGGGTACGTCGACAACTCCGGCGTCGTGTTCGACCAACCGTTCCTCGACCTGGTGGCGCCAGTCGCCGCCGAGTCGTTCGACTTCGAGACGCCCGACGTGGTGCTCACCGCCGCGACAGACGGGATCACGCTGGGGGCGGCCATGGCGAGTCACTTCGACGCCCGCGTCGCTTACGCGAAGAAGTCCAAGGAGACGGCCGTCGAGGAGTTCATCGAGTCGCGCCAGCGCCTCGCCTCCGGCATCGAGCTCACGTACTACCTTCCCGCGAGCGCCATCGACGCCGGCGAGTCCGTGCTCGTCGTCGACGACCTCATCCGATCGGGGGAGACGCAGGAGCTCCTGCTCGACATCGCCCTGCAGGCGGACGCCGAGGTGACGGGCGTGTTCGCGCTCATCGCCGTCGGCGAGGAGGGAACCGACCGGGCCGCCGAGATAACGGACGCGCCGGTCGGAGCCCTGGCGCGGTTCGAGTAGGGCGGACCGTCCGCGAGCGCTGTCCCGTCGCACGAGTGGATCTCGTTGCGGCCGGACCGTTGTCACGATCGACCGCCGTCGCGGACGACCCCTCGACAGTGTGACGCGTTCTCGTCAGTAAGTATCCATGTTTGTGTATATATTGTCGGTATAAAGCCGAATGGTTAAGTGATATATGCACAAGTGTGGCGATATGGGCCTGCAACAGCGGTTGGCTGAGTACTTCGAGTTCGAGGAGCTCGGGACGGACCTCGGGACCGAGGTCGTCGCCGGGGTATCCACGTTCCTGACGATGAGCTACATCGTCTTCGTGAACCCGAGCATCCTCGTCGGCATCGAGGGCGAGAAGCCGGGGATCATCGTCGACGGGGTCTCGTACGCACAGACCCTGCAGATGGTGGCGGTCGTGACGCTGATCGCCGCCGCGGTGGCGACGCTGATCATGGCGCTGTATGCGAAACGGCCGTTCGGGCAGGCGCCCGGACTCGGCCTGAACGCGTTCTTCGCGTTCACCGTCGTCGGCGCCCTCGGGATCCCGTGGGAGACGGCGCTGGCGGCCGTCGTCGTGGAGGGACTGCTCTTCATCGCGCTCACCGCGGTCGGCGCGCGCGAGTACGTCATCAACGTCTTCCCGACGCCCGTGAAGCTCGCGGTCGGCACCGGGATCGGGCTGTTCCTCGCGATCATCGGGCTGGAGGCGATGGGCGTCGTCGTCGACGACCCCGCGACGCTCGTGACGCTCGGGTCGGTCGCCTCCGACCCGGTCGCGATCGTCTCCATCCTCGGGCTGTTCCTGACGTTCGGACTGTACGCCCGCGGCGTCACCGGCTCGGTCGTCATCGGCATCCTGTTCACGACCGTGCTCGGCTTCCTCGCGGCGCGGTTCGGCCTCGGGCCGGCCGACGCGCTCGTGGGGAACCTCACGGCGCAGGCGACGTACGATATCACGCCGCTCGCGGGCTCGTTCATCGGCGGGCTCTCGAACGTCGAGCCGTTCGCCTTCGCGCTCATCGTGTTCACGTTCTTCTTCGTCGACTTCTTCGACACCGCCGGCACGCTCGTCGGCGTCTCGCAGGTCGCTGGGTTCCTCGACGAGGAGGGCGACCTGCCGGACATCGACAAGCCGCTGATGGCCGACGCCGTCGGCACCACCGTCGGCGGGATGCTCGGCACCTCGACGGTGACGACGTACATCGAGTCAGCCGTCGGCGTCGAGGAGGGCGGCCGCTCGGGAATGACGGCGCTCGTGGTCGCGCTGCTGTTCCTGGCGGCGCTGGCCGTCGTCCCCCTGGCGGCGGCGATCCCGCTGTACGCCAGCCACATCGCGCTGGTCGTCATCGGCGTCGTGATGCTGCGCAACGTCGTCGAGGTCGCGTGGGACGATCTGACGGCCGCCATCCCGGCCGGGATGACGGTGCTCGTCATGCCGTTCACGTACTCGATCGCGTACGGCATCGCCGCCGGTATCGTCACGTACCCGCTCGTGAAGCTCGCCGCCGGGCGCGCCGACGAGACTCGTCCCGGTCACTGGGTGCTCGCGGGCGCGTTCGTCGTCTACTTCGTCGTCCGAACGAGCGGCGTCCTCTCCGCCGCGGTCTGAGGGAGACCCCGTTCGGGGCCGGTCGACATCCCCGACGACGTGCCGCTCTCATACCGCCGGACCGGAGCACAAGAGTTTCCATCCCACATCCCGCCGTTCGGGGTATGGCTTCCTCCCTCCCCGTCTCCAGGCGGACGGCCGCCCGGGCGCTCGTCGCGCTCGTCGTCGTCGGCCTGTTCGCCCCCGCCGCGGCACAGGCGATCGCGCCGGGAGACTCGGGCACGCCGGGCACCGTCGGCCTCGAGGCCGGCACGATCGACTCCGAGGCGAACAACGACACCGTGGTCGCGATCCAGGGCTTCCACTTCCAGGGACAGGGCTCACAGAAGAAGCCAGCCCGACTGGTCCAGGTGACGCCCGACGGGTCGACCGACTGGGTGTACGACGGGTCGAACCAGAACGCGCGGTGGTTCTACGACGTCGACCCGCTCCCGAACGGGAACCTCCTCGTCGTCGGGACGAACCCGGACGGAACGACGGTCGCGGAGATCGACCGCGAGACGCGCGAGCCGGTGTGGACGGAGCGGTTCGACTTCCACGACACCCACGACGTGGACATGCTGCCGAACGGGAACCTCCTCATCGCGAACATGCGCAACTGGAACGAGGAGGAGCAGCGGTCGGACGACCGGATCCTCGTCTACAACCGGACGACCGACGAGACCGTCTGGGAGTGGACGTTCCGCGAGCACTACCCCAACTCCACGGACGGCGGGTTCAACGAGGACTGGACGCACGTCAACGACGTGGACCGCATCGCCGAGGGACAGTACCTCGTCTCCCCGCGCAACTTCGATCAGGCGATCGTGGTGAACCGGTCGACCGGGGAGATCGACTACCGCCTCGGGACCGACGGGAACCACGACGTGCTCAACGAACAGCACAACCCCGACTGGCTCGTCAGCGAGGACGGCAACCCGACGGTGCTCGTCGCCGACTCCGAGAACGACCGCGTCGTCGAGTACGAGCGCCGTGACGGCGAGTGGGTCGAGACGTGGGAAGTCGGCACCGGACAGCTCTCGTGGCCGCGCGACGCCGATCGACTGCCGAACGGGAACACGCTCATCACGGACTCGCTCAACCACCGGGTCATCGAGGTGACGCCGCGCGGCGAGATCGTCTGGGAGTACTACGCCACGTGGGGACCGTACGACGCCGAGCGGATCGGGACCGGCGACGAGTCGAACGGCCCGACGATGGCGGACCAGGGCGTCTCCGGGAGCTATCGGCTGTACGGCTCCGCCGGGCTCATCGAGGGGACCGGCGACAGCGCGACGTTCGCCGCCACGGTACAGAACACCTTCGCGGGCACGGCGCTCGCCGGCCCCGCGCGGGCGTTCGCGACCCGGTGGGCCCACGTGACGCCGTGGATCCGACCGGTCTGGATGGGCTCGTGGCCGTTCGCCGGCGTCGTGGCCGGACTGATCGTCCTCGTCGGCTGGGCGCTCGGCGAGGTGTTCGCGTCGCGCGAGGCCATCGGACGTGGCCTCCGCAGGGCGGCGGGGGAGGTTCGCGCTCGCTGATCGGAGCATCGTCGACCGTCGTCCCGCTCGCTTCGCTCACGGTGACTCCGTTCCCCGTCCCGCTCGCTTCGCTCACGGTGACTCCGTTCCCCGTCCGCGTCTCGGGGGCTCACTGTGTTCACCCCCGGTTCGCTCTCGTGGCCGAAAACCGCCGTCGATAGTCGTCTCGCTCGCTCGCTCCACGACGCCACTGACGCCTGCGTTCCGCAAACACCTTATATCGACGTGGGATAACCCACAGACGACGAGTATCCATGCCGAGACCCGAAGTTCTCGAACGCGTGAAGGAGGCCGAAGCCGATGCCGAGGAGATCGTCGCCGAGGCCGAGGCCGACCGCGAGGCGCGGATCTCGGAGGCCCGGTCGGAGGCCGACGAGATCGTCGCCGAGGCCGAGGCCGAGGCCGACAGCATCGAGCAGGAGCGCCTCGACGAGGCACGCGAACAGATCGAGGAGAAGCGTGAGGAGACCATCGCGGCGGGCCGCCGCGAGCGGAACGAACTCGTCGACGAGGCGAGCGACCGGGTCGACGAGGTCGTCGAGTTCGCGGTGGAACGGTTCGAGGAGGCGGTACATGCTCAGGCCTGAGCGGATGAGCAAGGTCTCGGTGACCGGCTCCAAGGCGTACATGGAGTCGGTCGTCGAGGCGGTTCACGAGCTCAACCTCCTGCACGTCACCGAGTACGGCGGCGGTTGGGAGGGGTTCGTTCAGGGTAACCCGCAGTCGGGCGCGGAGGACGCGGCCGAGAAGCTGGTCACCGTTCGTTCGCTGAAGTCCATGCTCGGCGTCGAGGGCGACGACGCGGGGCCGACCCGCGTGGTCGACGACGACGAGCTGACGGCCGAGCTCGAGGAGCTCCGCGAGGAGGTCAACGCGATCGACGACCGCCGCGACGAGATCCGCTCACAGCTCCGGTCCGTCGAGGAACGCATCGAGGCGGTCGAGCCGTTCGCCGAGCTCGGTATCGACCTCGACCTGCTGCAGGGCTACGATTCCGTGCAGGTCGCGGTCGGCGAGGGCGACCGCGACACCGTCGAGCGCGCCGTCCTCGACGCGCCCGCGCTCACCGAGTACCAGTTGTTCGGCGACGACGTGTTCGCCGTCTTCGCGCGTCCCGACCGCGACGCCGACGAGAGCGCGCTCTCCGACGCGCTGGTGGGAGCCGAGTTCGCCGCCATCGAGGTGCCCGACGTCGAGGACGACAGCGTCTCGCCGGAGGCGTACGTCGCCGAGCTCGAGCGCGAGCGGGAGTCGTTGGAGTCGGACCTCGAGTCGGTCGAGAGCGAGCTCGACACGCTTCGATCGGACGCGGCCGGCTTCCTGCTGGCCGCCGAGGAGAAGCTCGCTATCGAGGTTCAGAAGACGGAGGCGCCGCTGTCGTACGCGACGACGCGCAACGCGTTCGTCGCCGAGGGGTGGATCCCCACCGACAGCTACACCGAGTTCAAGTCGGCGGTGCAGGACGCGGTCGGCGGCCACGCCGAGGTCGAGGAGATCGAGCGCGCCTCCTTCGGCGCCGACGGCGAGGTGCAGGTCCGCGAGGACGTGCCCCCATCCGTCGAGGACGCCGGTCCGGACGAGGAGCTCGAGGCGGGCGACGAGGACGAACGCGAGTCCAAGCGCGCCGTCGCCGACGGCTCCGGCGGCTCGGTCGTCATGCGCGACGACGACCCGCCGGTCGTGCAGGACAACTCGGGGATCGTCTCGCCGTTCGAGGTGCTCGTGCAGGCGGTCGGGCGCCCGAACTACCGCGAGTTCGACCCGACGGTCGTCCTGTTCCTCACGTTCCCGGCGTTCTTCGGGTTCATGATCGGCGACCTCGGCTACGGCATCCTCTACGGGCTCATCGGCTACTATCTGTACTCGAACTTCGACTCGCAGGCGTTCAAGTCCATGGGCGGCGTCACCATCGCGGCCGGTATCTTCACCGCGATCTTCGGCGTCCTCTACGGCGAGTTCTTCGGCCTCCACGTCATCTCGACGTACTTCTGGGAGGGCGTCGTCGGCCTCTCCAGCGCCCCGATACACAAGGGGCTGCAGCCGGCCGACATCTACTGGGCGCAGGCGTGGCTGGTCGTCTCCGCGCTCGTCGCGCTCGTCCACCTCAACGTGGGGTACGTCTTCGGCTTCCTCGAGGAGCTCGAGTTCCACGGGCCGAAGGCGGCGATCACCGAGAAGGGTTCGTGGTTGCTGGGCATGAACGGCCTCTGGCTGCTCGTGTTCAGCCGGCTGGCCGCCGGCACCGCGCCCTCGTTCATCTACACCGTCTTCGACGGGACCGGGGCGGCGCCGGAGGCGACGGGCGAGTACGCCAAGGCGGCGTTCGCGCTCGGGTTCAACGGCTTCCCGCCCGTCGTCGGCTACGTCGGCCTCGCGATGTTCCTCGTCGGCGCGCTCCTGCTGCTACTGGGTGCGCCCGCCGAGCTGCTGGAGATCTTCGACGTGCTCGTGAACGTGCTGAGCTACACCCGGATCGCCGCGGTGCTGCTCGCCAAGGCGGGGATGGCGTTCGTCGTCAACCTCCTGTTCTTCGGCGTGTACGAGCACCACGGCGAGTACCACTACATGCTCTCGCACGGACCCGAGTACTACGCCGCCGAGTACGGCGCCGAGGCGATCCTGTTCCCCGGGCTCGCCCACGGCGGCGTGGCGGCGCTCGTCGGCGGGCTGCTCATCCTGGTGATCGGGCACGTCCTCGTGCTCGCGCTGGGGGTGACCTCCGCCGGTCTGCAGGCCGTCCGTCTGGAGTACTACGAGTTCTTCTCGAAGTTCTTCGACGGCGGCGGCACCGAATACGAGCCGTTCGGTCGCGTCCGTCGGTTCACCGCCGACGAGTAGACCGGACCGTCGAACCGGCCGGACCGTCGGACGGTCCCGGCTCGGTTTCGCGGCTGTCGACCGTGCTCGGATGTGGACGATTCACACGCCCAGCGACGCGTCACACGTCCGTATTCCGGACTCTCGTCGCTCTCTTTGGGAACCTTTATGCACTCCACAGGTGCAACACAGACTTGTCCGGAGTTAGGCAATCCGCCTACCGAATACCATGCTCGAAATCGCATCCGAAGTCGGCAACGTTGTACTGCAGGAGACCGGATCCAGTTCCCCCGCCATCACCGCCAACGCGGCGGCGGCGCTCGCCGTGGGCCTCGCCGCGTTCGGCGCGGGCTATGCGGAGCGCGGCATCGGTTCGGCCGCGATCGGGGCCGTCGCCGAGGACGAGGACCTGTTCGTGTCCGGGCTGATCTTCACGGTCCTCCCGGAGACCCTCGTCATTCTCGCACTGGTCACCATCTTCCTGGTCTAAACCGCTTCCTCCCTTTCATCATGAGTTTGGAGACCGTCGTCGAAGACATCCGAGACGAGGCCCGCGCGCGTGCGGAGGACATCCGCGAAGAGGGCGAGGAGCGCGCCGCGGAGATCGTCTCGGAGGCCGAGGAGGAGGCCGAACGAGTGGTCCAGGAGCGAGAACAGCAGGTCGAGCGACAGATCGAACAGGAGCGCGAGCAGACGCTCTCGGCGGCGAAGCTGGAGGCGAAACAGCAGCGGCTCGAGGCGCGCCGCGACGTGCTCGCCGACGTGCGCGAGGGAACCGAGGCCGCCATCGCGGACCTCGAGGGCGACCGGCGCGAGGAGCTGACGCGCGCGCTCCTCGACGCCGCGGCCGTCGAGTTCGAGGACGACGAGTCCGTCGCGGTTCGCGGCCGAGCGGACGACGAGGAGCTGTTGACCGAGATCCTCGACGACTACGAGGGCTGGTCGTTCGCCGGCGAGCGCGAGTGCCTCGGCGGCGTCGTCGTCGAGAGCGAGGAGTCGCGCGTCCGGGTGAACAACACGTTCGACTCGGTCCTCGAGGCCGTCTGGGAGGACAACCTCAAGGAGCTGAGCGACCGACTGTTCGACGATGAGTAGTCGCGCCGGCACGTCGAACCCCGAGTACGTGAACGCCCGCGTCCGATCGCGGCGGTCGTCGCTGTTCGAGGAGGACGACTACCGGAAGCTGGTCAGGATGAGCCCGGCGGAGATCGCCCGGTTCATGGAGGAATCGCCGGCGTACGAGGAGGAGATCAACGCGCTCGGCTCACGGTTCTCGGGCGTCGACCTCATCGAGTACGCGCTGAACGCGAGCCTCGCCGAGGACTTCGAGGACATCCTCCGCTGGGCCGAGGGGGAGCTGTACGGGCACGTCGCCCGCTACCTCCGGAAGTTCGACGCGTGGAACGTGAAGACCGTCCTGCGGGGCATCTACTCGGACACCGAGCGCGAGGCCGTCGCCGACGACCTCATCCGCGCCGGGGAGTTCGACGACCGACTGCTCGACCGGCTGCTCGACGCGGGCACCGTCGAGGAGGCCGTCGAGGTGCTGTCGTCGACGGTGTTCGGCGACGCGCTCGCGGACGCCCTCGACGACTACGAGTCCGAGGGCGTGCTGGTGCCGCTCGAGAACGCGGTCGACCGCGCGTACTACGACCTCCTGCGGACCGACGACCTCTCCGGCGAGGCGCTGTCGGAGTACCGCGAGTTCCTCGAGGCGGAGATCGACTTCCGCAACGCGATCAACGCCCTGCGGCTGGCGCGGTCGGGGGCCGACCTCGACCCGTCGGAGTACTACATCGAGGGCGGCGTCCTGTTCTCCGCGGGCGAACTCCAGCAGCTGGCGTCGAACACCGACGAGCTGATCGATCGAGTCCGCGAGTCGCGGTACGGCGACCGGCTCTCCGACGCGCTGGCGGAGCTCGAGGGGGCCGAGAGCCTCATCGCGTTCGAGCACGCGCTGGAGGCGGCGCTGCTCGAGTACGCGGACTCGCTCGGGCTGATCCACCCGCTGTCGGTGACGCCCGTCGTGTCGTACGTGCTCGCGAAGGAGCGTGAGGTCGACAACATCCGCGCCATCGCGCGCGGGAAGGAGGCCGGCCTCGACCCCGAGGAGATCGAATCCGAGTTGGTGATTATATGAGTCAGGAGATCGCGGTGATCGGCAGTCCCGAGTTCACCACCGGCTTCCGGCTCGCCGGCGTCCGGAAGTGCGAGAACGTCCCGGAGGACGAGAAGGACGAGCGCCTCGACGAGGCGGTCGAGGAGACGCTCGCGGACGACGGCGTCGGCATCGTCGTGATGCTCGACGAGGACCTCGAGCACCTCTCGCGGACCGTCCGCCGGGACGTGGAGGGCAGCGTGGAACCGGTGTTGGTCACGCTCGGCGGCGGCGCCGGGAGCGGCCTACGCGAACAGATCAAGAGAGCCATCGGGATCGACCTGATGGACGAGGACGAGTGAACACATGAGTCAGGCAACCGAAACCGAGACGACCGAAGGAACCGGACGCATCAAGAGCGTGAGCGGTCCGGTCGTGAAGGCCGTCGACCTCGACGCCCGGATGAACGACGTCGTCTACGTGGGCGACGAAGGGCTGATGGGCGAGGTGATCGAGATCGAGGGTGACGTCACGACCATTCAGGTGTACGAGGAGACCTCGGGGGTCGCCCCCCAGGAGCCCGTCGAGAACACGGGCGAACCCCTCTCCGTGGACCTGGGGCCGGGGATGCTGGACGCCATCTACGACGGCGTCCAGCGCCCGCTCGACGTGCTGGAGGAGAAGATGGACAGCGCGTTCCTCGACCGCGGGGTCGACGCGCCCGGCATCGACCTGGAGAAGGAGTGGGAGTTCACTCCCGAGGTCGAGGTCGGCGACAGCGTGGAGGCCGGCGACATCGTCGGCGTCGTCCCCGAGACGGTCACCATCGACCACAAGGTCATGGTGCCGCCGGACTACGAGGGCGGCGTCGTCGAGAGCGTCGAGGAGGGCGCGTTCACCGTGGACGACGCCGTCGTCACGCTCGAGAACGGCGAGGAGATCTCGATGCGCCAGGAGTGGCCGGTCCGCGAGAAGCGGCCGACCATCGAGAAGCGAACGCCCCGCGAGCCGCTCGTGTCGGGCCAGCGCATCCTCGACGGCCTCTTCCCGATCGCCAAGGGCGGTACCGCGGCGATCCCGGGCCCGTTCGGCTCCGGGAAGACGGTCACCCAGCACAGCCTCGCCAAGTTCGCCGACGCCGACATCGTCGTCTACGTCGGCTGCGGCGAGCGCGGCAACGAGATGACCGAGGTCATCGAGGACTTCCCCGAGCTGGAGGACCCGAAGAACGGGAACTCCCTGATGGCCCGGACCTCGCTCATCGCGAACACCTCGAACATGCCCGTCGCGGCCCGCGAGTCGTGCGTGTACACCGGCATCACCATCGCCGAGTACTACCGCGACATGGGGTACGACGTGGCGCTGATGGCCGACTCCACCTCGCGGTGGGCGGAGGCCATGCGCGAGATCTCCTCCCGGCTGGAGGAGATGCCCGGCGAGGAGGGGTACCCCGCGTACCTCGCCGCCCGCCTGGCGGAGTTCTACGAGCGCGCCGGCTACTTCGAGAACCTCAACGGCACCGAGGGGTCCGTCTCCGCGATCGGCGCGGTCAGCCCGCCCGGCGGCGACTTCTCGGAGCCGGTCACCCAGAACACGCTGCGCATCGTGAAGACGTTCTGGGCGCTGGACGCCGACCTGGCGGAGCGCCGCCACTTCCCGGCCATCAACTGGAACGAGTCGTACTCGCTGTACCAGGACCAGCTCGACCCGTGGTTCAAGGAGAACGTCGCGGAGGACTGGCCCGAGCGGCGGCAGTGGGCCGTCGACACGCTCGACGAGGAGGGTGAACTCCAGGAGATCGTCCAGCTCGTCGGGAAGGACGCCCTGCCGGAGGACCAGCAGCTCATCCTCGAGGTGGCGCGGTACCTGCGTGAGGGCTACCTCCAGCAGAACGCCTTCATCGACGTGGACATGTACTGTCCGCCCGAGAAGACGTACGCGATCCTCACGACGATCCAGACGTTCAACGACGAGGCGTTCGACGCGCTCGACGCCGGCGTCCCCATCGAGGACATCACCGACATCGACGCGGCGCCGAAGCTCAACCGGATCGCGACCCAGGAGGACTGGGAGGCGTACGTCGACGAACTGAAGTCGGACATCACCGAGCAGATCCGCTCGCTCTACTGAATCATGAAAGAGTATCAGACAATCACGGAAGTCAGCGGCCCGCTGGTGTTCGCCGAGGTCGACGAGCCCATCGGCTACGACGAGATGGTCGAGATCGAGACGCCGAGCGGCGAGACGAAGCGCGGACAGGTCCTCGAGAGCGAGGACGGCATCGTCGCCATCCAGGTGTTCGAGGGAACGACCGGCATCGACCGCAACGCGTCCGTCCGCTTCCTGGGCGAGACGCTGAAGATGCCCGTCACCGAGGACCTCCTCGGGCGGGTGATGGACGGTTCCGGCAACCCGATCGACGGCGGTCCGGACATCGTCCCGGACGAGCGCCGCGACATCGTCGGGGCCGCGATCAACCCGTACAGTCGGGAGTACCCCGAGGACTTCATCCAGACGGGCGTGTCCGCCATCGACGGGATGAACACGCTCGTGCGCGGCCAGAAGCTCCCGATCTTCTCGGGCTCGGGCCTGCCGCACAACGACCTCGCGCTCCAGATCGCCCGCCAGGCGACCGTCCCGGAGGAGGAGGGCGAGGGCGACGACGACGAGTCGGAGTTCGCGGTGATCTTCGGCGCGATGGGTATCACTCAGGAGGAGGCCAACGAGTTCATGGACGACTTCGAGCGGACGGGCGCGCTGGAGCGCTCGGTCGTCTTCATGAACCTCGCGGACGACCCCGCGGTCGAGCGGACGGTCACGCCGCGACTCGCGCTGACGACGGCGGAGTACCTCGCCTTCGACAAGGGGTACCACGTGCTCGTCGTCCTGACGGACATGACCAACTACTGCGAGGCGCTGCGGGAGATCGGCGCGGCCCGCGAGGAGGTGCCCGGTCGCCGTGGCTACCCGGGGTACATGTACACCGACCTGGCGCAGCTGTACGAGCGCGCGGGTCGCCTCAAGGACCGCGAGGGCTCGGTCACGCAGATCCCGATCCTCACGATGCCGGGGGACGACGACACGCACCCGATCCCCGACCTGACGGGGTACATCACGGAGGGGCAGATCATGATGGACCGTCCCCTCCACAGCCAGGGCATCGAGCCGCCCGTGAACGTGCTGCCCAGCCTGTCGCGACTGATGGACGACGGTATCGGCGAGGGCCTCACCCGCGCCGATCACGCCGACGTGTCCGACCAGATGTACGCGGCGTACGCGGAGGGCGAGGACCTCCGCGACCTCGTGAACATCGTCGGCCGCGAGGCGCTGTCCGAGCGCGACAACAAGTACCTCGACTTCGCGGACGCCTTCGAGGAGGAGTTCGTCGAGCAGGGCTTCGACACCAACCGGACGATCGACGAGACGGTCGAACTCGGCTGGGACCTGCTGTCGACGCTGCCGAGGACGGAGCTCAACCGCGTCGACGAGGACCTCATCGAGGAGCACTACCGCGAGGACGCGGCCGCGTCGGACGCCGAGACCGAGGAAGTCTCCGCGGACTGAACCCACAGCTCCGTTCGGTCAGTTTTTCTCGTTACCCGGGTCTCGACTGCTCAGGACGGACAGTCGCCACACAGCGGACCGGGACGACGTGTCGGGGGAGGAACGCCCCTCCGCGCCCCGCACGCGCACGCCGACTAACAAGGGTTAACACGCTCGCCGCGCAACGCACTCGCAAGACTATGGCGAACGACGTCAAACCGACCCGGAAGAACCTCATGGAGATAGAGGACCGGATCGACCTCTCCGAGCGGGGCCACGACACGCTCGAGCAGAAGCGCGACGGCCTCATCATGGAGTTCATGGACATCCTCGATCAGGCACAGGACGTCCGCGACAAGCTCGAGGGCGACTACGACACGGCCCAGGACAAGATCAACAAGGCGCGCGCGATGGAGGGTGACGTGGCCGTTCGCGGCGCCGCGGCGGCGCTGAAGGAGCACCCCGAGATCACGACCCAGTCGAAGAACATCATGGGCGTGGTCGTCCCGCAGATCGAGTCCTCGAAGGTGCGGAAGGACCTCGACGAGCGCGGCTACGGCGTGCTCGGCTCGTCGGCCCGGATCGACGAGGCGGCCGACGCCTACGAGGAGCTGATCGAGTCGATCATCCTCGCGGCGGAGGTCGAGACGGCGATGAAGAAGATGCTCGAGGAGATCGAGACCACCAAGCGCCGCGTCAACGCGCTGGAGTTCAAGCTCCTGCCCGACCTCAACGAGAACAAGGAGTACATCGAGCAGAAGCTCGAGGAGCAGGAGCGGGAGGAGATCTTCCGGCTCAAGAAGATCAAGGCGAAGAAGGAAGAGGAGGAGAAGGAGGAGGAGGCCGAGGCGGCCGCGGAGGCCGAGGCGGAAGCGCTCGAGGCGGGCGTCGCCGAGAGCGACGACTGACGCCGGGGTACCGTTCGCCGTCCGGAACTTTATATCGGTCCGCCCGTACCGCCGGGTGTGACCTGCCCCCACTGCGACACCGCAGTCGTCGCGTTTCCCGTCCCGGAGGACCTCCGTTCGCACGCGCCCGAGGACGCCGCGGCGGCGAGCATCTGTCCCGGCTGTCTCGCCGTCGGCGCCGTCGACGGCGACGGAGTCGCCGACCCCGAGGCGGACGCGGCGACCGCCGGCGACGCCGCCCCGGAGTTCGACCGCGTCCACGAGTCGTTCCCGGCCGGTGAGGGCGCCGTCGCGTTCGCGCTGCTGATCGGAACGTTGCCCTCCATCGCCCTGCACAGGGAGTCCGCGGCCACGCTTCGCGAGCGTGCCGAACGCGAGGGCGTCGACACCGCCCTCGCGTTCGACCGGCTGGTCGAGGCGGTCCACGAGGCGGAGATCGTCCCCGAGTTCGATCTGGAGCGGCGAGTTCGACAGCTCGACTCCCTGTTGGACCGTCGCTGACCGGGACGGACCGAACGGCAAGACGTATGCCGCGGGTCGGCCTCCGACCCGAACACGAACCGATGGACAGCGACACGGCCGGAACCCTCCTCGTGCTCGCGTCGGCGGCGGCCTTCGGCACGCTCGGCGTGCTCGGCGCGGTGGCGTTCCGGGCCGGACTGTCCGTGCCGTCGGCGCTCGCGCTCCGGTTCGCCGTCGGGACGCTCGTCCTCTGGGGTGGGCTGCTCGGCTATCGCGCGGTGGCCGGCGACGACGCGCCGACGCTCGGGCTGCCGACCCGCGAGACGCTCACCGCGGTCGCGCTGGGCGCGGTCGGCTACGCGGGCGTCAGCTACGGGTTCTTCGTCGGCGTCGAGCGCATGAGCGCCGGGCTCGCGACCGTGCTCCTGTACACGTACCCGCTGTTCGTCGTCGCGCTCGCGGCGACGTTCCTCGACGAGCCGGTCGGTGCCAGGACGGTCGTCGCGGCGGGACTCACCCTCGGGGGCGTGATCCTCATCTCCCGAGGCGGGGCGAGCGCCTTCGATCCCGTCGGCGCTGCCGCGACGGTCGCCGCCGCAGGACTGTACGCGGCGTACATCGTCGTCTCGCGGGTGACGCTGGAGACGACCGACGAGCGCGTGCTCACCGCCTACGTCGCCCCCGCGGCCGCGGTGTCGCTGGCGATCGTGGCCGCGCTCACCGACGCGATCACGCTCCCGACGACGGTCACGGGATGGGGGGCGGTCGTCGCGCTCGGCGTCGTCGCGACCGCGTTCGCGATGGTCGCGTTCTTCGCCGGGCTGGCGCGCGTCGGCGCCGGACGGGCGGGGGTGCTCTCGACGGCGGAGCCGGCGGTGGCGGTCGCGTTGGGTGCCGCGCTCCTGGGGGAGCCGGTGACACCCACGATCGTCGCGGGCGGTGCGCTGGTGATCGTCGGGGTCGTACTGGTCCGGACCGCCGGCGAGTGACGCCGGGCGAAGCGGAAGAATGGACGAGGAGAGGCGGAGGCGACGTGGGGGGTCGAGAACGGCCGGGCGGCGATCGACGCGCCGGGTCGGCTTACACGCCCGTCGAGTAGCGGAGGATGCCGGCGACGCCGCCGAAGGCGTCCATGAGCTGGTCGCCCTTCTCGAAGTCGGTGGAGATGAACTTCGTCTCCGTGCCGCGCTGCTCGGCGATGTCGATGAGGTGCTCGACGACGTCCTCGCGCTCGCCGGCGTCGCTCGCGGGGACCGTCTCCCCGCACTCCTCGCACTCGTGTTCGGGCGTCGAGTGGCGCCGCTCGACGACCTCGCGCTCCTCGTGGCCGTTCGGGCAGGTGTACGTGACGACGTCGTCCTGCAGGTCCTCCGACAGGAGTAGGCGTTCGACCGAGCCCATGATGAGGTTGCGGCGGGTCTGCTCGAAGCCGTAGGTCGCCTTGTCGCCGGTGTGAAGGTTCTCGAAGAACTCCTCCATCTCCCGCTTGTCCTTCATCACCTCCTGGTCGGCGAGCACGTCGCCCGCGGCGTCGACCAAGTCGTACAGCCCCGACTCGTCGGTGTAAGCCACGTCGAACTTCCCGAGCACGTGGTCCTGCAGCTCGTGGTGGAGGTAGTCGCCGTCGAGGAACTCGTCCTTCGTCGGCGACGGGCCGCCCACGAGGATCCCCTCGAGGTCGTGGCGCTTGTCGACCATCAGGTCGTTCGCCATCCCCGCGACCTCCTGATAGAAGTTGTCGATGGCCTCCAGACGGAGACGGGCGAACCGCTGGGCGGACTGGCCGCCCTTCCGCTGCTTGCCGGGCACCAGCGAGGAGGCGGACTTGACGGGCACGACGCGCTTGCCCTTGAGCCAGCCGACGTTCGCCTCTCGTCGGTCGAGGACGATGAGCCCGAACAACCCCTTGTCGGTCATCATGTCCTCCAGCGGCTGGGTGAGGAAGTCCGAGTCGCAGTGGTACCGGAACGACTGGATCGGCTCGGGCGGCGACTCCAGCACCTTCGTCACCATCTCGGTCTGCCCGCCGCCGGAGTCGACCGCCCCGGAGAAGATGACGATCCCGTTGTCGGGCGGGTAGACGTCGTAGTAGCGGAGTCGATCCTTGATGCTCGTGAGCGCGTCCTGGACGGCCGTCCGGGTCTGCTTGGACTTGATGTTGGACGCCTCGCTGTGCTCCTGGGTGACGTGGGCGACCACGTCGGAGATCTGCTTGTCGTCGGGAATGTAGATCGTGACGAGCTGAGTCCCCGAGCCCTCGAAGTCGTCGAGCTCGTCGAGGACCTTCCGGAACTCGTACTTCCGGCGGTCGTCGCTCGCCTGCCCCTCCTGGGCGTCGCTGCTCATTACGGGCTAGTAGGCCCTCCGCGGGGTAAGTACCTGTTGAATACCCGAGTGAGGGGGCCCACATTTATCACGCGGGACCGCCGTAGCCACGACAAATGCCGAAGATCTACGCCGTCGCGAGCGTCAAAGGGGGGGTCGGCAAGACGACCACGGCCGCCAACCTCGCGGCCACGCTCGCGGCCGCCGGCTACGAGACGGTCGCGGTCGACGCCGACCTCGGGTCGGCCAGCCTCGGGCCGTCGCTCGGAGTCCACCCCGGGGAGGTGACGCTGCACGACGTGCTCGCGGGCGAGGGCGATCCCGCCGAGGCGACCCGCGAGGGACCCCACGGCCTCGCGGTGGTCCCCGGAGGCGACAGCCTCGAACACTTCCGGAAGGCCGAGCCGGGGGAGATCACCGACGTGCTGGAGGCGATCACGGGCGCCGACTACGTGATCGTCGACACGGGCGCCGGCCTGACGCACCAGACGGCGCTCCCGCTGTCGGTCGCCGACGGCGTCCTCCTCGTGTCGACGCCGACGCGCGACGGCCTCGCCAACACCCGCAAGACGCAGGACCTCACCGAGAAGCTCGGCGGCGAGGTCGTCGGCCTCGCGCTCAACGAGGCCGAGGGCGACGAGGACACCGGCGACGTCGACGTGCCGGTGCTCGGCGCGATCCCGGACGACCCGCTCGTCGCCGAGGCACAGGCGGCCGGCAGTCCCCTCTCGGCGTACGCGCCCGACAGCGACGCCGCGGCGGCGTACCGCTCGCTCGCCTCCTCGCTCACCGGCGAGCCGATCCGGCCGGCGGTCACTCCGGACAACGCCGAGGCGGCCCCCGAGGACCCCGAGTACGAGGCGGCGGCCGATCCCGACGATCACCCGGAGGCCGCGCTCGATCTGCCCGAGGTGGACGAGGAGTCCGAGCGGTCCGAGGAGGAAGCCGACTCCGAGGACCCCGGGCCGGAGACGGAGGGCGGGGAGCAGGACGGCGAATCCGGGTCGACGGACGAGGCGACGGCCGAGTCGGGGACGACGGACGAGGCGACCGTCGAGCGCGATCCGGAGAACGCGACGACGGGAGGGGACGGAACGGAGGGCGCGACCGACGCGGACGCCGACGACGCGACCCCCGCCGTCGAGGCGGACGCGGACCCCGAGGTCGACGACGCGGTCATCCTCGACGACGACGCCGGCGAGGACGAGGAGGACGACGCGGCGACGGCCGCCCGGAGCACGGTGCTCGAGGAGGACGAGTACGACGCCTACCGGGGCGACCGCGAGGGAACGCCGACCGTCGAGGACGCCGAGTCGGGCGAGTCCGCGGAGATCGGCGACGACGTGATCCCGTTCGCCCAGCAGAGCAAGGAGCGGGCCGAGCAGGCGAAGGGAGACGGGTCGGAGGACGACGCGGACGACGAGGACGACGACCGGGACGACCGCGACGGCGGCGGGTTCCTCGGTCGACTGTTCCGGTCGTCGTAGCCGTCCGCGGGGATCGGATCGGGAGTTTCTTTTCCGTCGCCCCCGCCCCTCGGGAGTATGAGCGAAGCTGACAGCGACTCCGTGCCGATCTGGTGGATCCTCGTCTTCATCGTCCTCGCGCTCGGCCTGGGGGCCGTCGCGGTGCTCTCGGTCGGCGGGAGCCTGATCACGCCGGGGGCGCTGTTGCCGACGCTGGCGTAGTCGAACCGCGATCGGAGAACGGAGACGAGCGTGACGACTGCGGAGTTCCTCCTTCCTACATCGACTCGGGCGCCTCGACCCCGAGCACGTCGAGCGCGTTCGCGACGGTGTGTCGCGCGGCGGCGACGAGCGCGAGGCGCGCCTCGCGGGTCGCCTCGTCGTCGGCGGTGAGCACGGGGCACTCCCGGTAGAAGGCGTTGAACGTCTCGGCGAACTCGCGGGTGTAGGTGGCGACGCGGTGCGGCTCCAAGTCCTCGGCCGCCCCCTCGACGACGGCGGGGAAGCGCGCGACGACCTTCAGCAGGTCGCGTTCCTCGGGCGTCGACAGCGTCTCGGGGTCGACGGCGGCGTCGGGGGCCAGCCCCTCCTCGCCCGCCTCGTCGACGATCCCACAGCACCGTGCGTGGACGTACTGCACGTACGGGGCCGACTGCGCCTCGAAGTCGAGCGCGCGGTCCCACTCGAAGGTGATCGACTTGGTCGGCTGCTTGCTGACGATGTCGTAGCGGACGGCGCCGATGCCGACCTGTCGGGCGATGCGGTCGACGTCCTCCGCCGCGAGGTCGTCGTCGCGGATGCGGTCGTCCATCCGGCGCTCGACCTCCTCGCGGGCGCGGTCGATCGCCTCGTCGAGCAGGTCGTCGAGGTTGACGGCCGTGCCCGCGCGCGTGGACATCTTCCCCTCGGGGAGGTTCACGTACGAGTAGAACGTCGACTCCAACCGGTCGGTGTCGTTGCCGAGGAGGTCGAGCGCGGCCCCCAGCTGGCCGGCCTGCAGCTTGTGGTCCTCCCCGAGCACCGTCACCGCGCGGTCGTAGTTCTCGAACTTCCACTCGTGGTGCGCGAGGTCGCGGGTGGTGTACAGCGACGTGCCGTCCGAGCGGAGGAACACGAGCTTCTTCTCGTAGCCGTACTCAGAGAGGTCGACCTGCCAGGCCCCCTCCTCGATCACGGACTCCTCCAAGTCCTTCAGGCGCTCGGCGACCTCGTCGCTGGAGCCGTCGCGGATGAAGCGCGTCTCCTTGACGAACTCGTCGAACGCGGCGGGCAGGCGCGCGAGCGACTCCTCCATCCCCGCGAGCACGGTGTCGACGACCTCGCCGACGCGCTCGTACGTCTCCTCGTCGCCCGACTCCAGTCCCTGCAGGATCGACGCGACCTCCGCCTCGGCCGCCTCGACCGTCTCCTCGTCGCCCGACTCCAGCACCTCGTTGCCCTTGCGGTAGTAGCGCACGAGGTCGTAGTCGTCCTTCTCGCGGGCCGGCTCGGGCAGTTCCGACTCGTCGAACGTCTCGTAGGCCCACGTGAAGATCGCCATCTGTCGCCCGGCGTCGTTGACGTAGTAGTGACGGTCCACGTCGTAGCCGGCGTAGTCGACGGCGTTGGCGATCGCGTCGCCGATGATCGGGTTTCGTGCCCGACCGACGTGGACGGGGCCGGTCGGGTTCGCGGAGGTGTGTTCCACGACGACCGACTCGCCGTTCGGCGGGAGCCGGCCGTACTCGTCGTCGCGGGCGGCGTCGAGCGTGTCCGCGAGGTACGCGTCGTCGACGAGGAAGTTCACGTACGGCCCGTTGGTCTCGACGCGTGCGAGGTACTCGGTGGCCGCCACGTCGACCGCCTCGGCGACCTCGGCGGCGACCTGCGGCGGCGGGGCGCCCGCCTCGCTCGCCAGCCGGAACGCGACGCTGGAGGCCAGCGTCGCGTCGACGCCGTCGGGCGGGTCCTCGATGCCGAGGTCGTCGGTCGGATAGCCGAGGTCGGCGAGCGCGTCCGAGAGCGCCGCCGCCACGGCCGACCGGAACTGTCTGAACATGCGCGTGGCTTCCCCCGCCGCCGATAAATGGGTTTCCGAACCGCCCCGCCGGCGGCGTCGGCGACGGCGCCAGCGGCGCTCCCGAGCACGGCCGACTCGCCGACACCGACGCCTTTTGGTGTGTCGGGGGCGCAGATCGTGTACGAGTCTCGGTCGCGTGACGCACCGTAACGGTTCTGTTACGCATACCGTATTCGGTATCCTTTTGGGCGGCCACCACCGACGTACGTGCAATGAGCACTTCCACGACGACCGTCGGCCACGACGAGGTGGCGGCGCTGAAGACGGTCGCGCTCCGCGGGGGACTTCGCGAGTCGGTGAAGGTCTCCTGTTCGACGCTGGGCGAGCGACTCGACGCCTCCAGCCAGACGGCGTCCCGGCGGCTCCAGCGGCTCGAGGCCGCGGGGCTGCTCGACCGCGACGTCGTCGGCGACGGGCAGTGGGTCACGGTGACCGACGCGGGCGAGCGCCGTCTCCGTGCGGAGTACACGGACTATCGCCGCCTGTTCGAGGGAGATGCGGGACTCACCCTCTCGGGAACGGTCACCTCCGGGATGGGCGAGGGTCGCCACTACATCCAGCTGTCGGGCTACCACGAGCAGTTCGTCGAGCGCCTCGGCTACGAGCCGTTCCCGGGAACCCTGAACGTCTCGCTGTCGGAGGCGGCGGTTCGCGCCCGTGCGGGGCTCGACTCCGTCGAGGGAGTCCCCATCGACGGCTGGGAGGACGAGGACCGGACGTTCGGGCCGGCGACGTGTTATGCCGCCGAGGTGGTCGCGGACGGGGAGTCGTTCGAGCCGGTTCACGTCATCGTCCCCGAACGCACCCATCACGATGAGGACCAACTGGAGGTGATCGCGCCCGCGAAGCTGCGCGAAGAGCTGGGACTCGACGACGGCGACGAGGTGCGCGTCCGTGTCACCGACGCCGAGCGGGCCGACGGGACGGGGCGGCCGACCGGAGCCGCGGAGTCCGGGGGGTCGGCGTGAGCCGGCAGGCCGGCCGGCTGGACCGCGCGCTCGCGGCCTTCCGCGCCGGCGAGCCGGTGCTCGTCCACGACTTCGACGACCGCGAGGGGGAGACCGACCTGGTGTACCCCGCCAACGCCGTCGAACCGGCGGACGTGGCGCGCATGCGCAACGACGCCGGCGGACTGATCTGTGTCGCCGTCTCCGACCCGGTCGCCGACGCCGCGGGCCTCCCGTTCCTCGAGGACCAGATCGACCACCCGGCGGCCGCGGGCCACGATCTCGCGTACGACGACCGGTCGTCGTTCTCGCTGCCGGTGAACCACCGCGACACGTTCACCGGGATCACCGACGACGACCGGGCGCTGACGATCACGGAGCTGGCCTCGATGGCTTCCGCCGTCGACGCCGGCGTCGACTACGGCCCCGAGGAGTTCGCCGCGGAGTTCCGCGCGCCCGGCCACGTCCACGTGCTGCGCGGCGCGCCCGAGGGGCTCTCGGATCGACTGGGCCACACGGAATTGGGGCTCGCGATGGCCGCCGAGACGGGCCAGCCGCCCGCGGTCGTCGTCTGCGAGATGCTCGACGACGAGACCGGCGGGGCGCTGTCGCCGGCGGCCGCGCGGGAGTACGCCGAACGCCACGGCTTCCCGTACGTCGAGGGCGAGGAGTTGGTCGAGACGCTGCGGTAGGCCGCCGTTTCCGTCACCGCGGCCGCTCGTTGATTCGCGTATCCGCACACTCGTACACCTCCGAAACGACTTTTCTGATGACGGTCAACGACGCGATCGTGTCGACCGACGTGACGGTCCGCGTGGCCGTCGAGGACGATCTCAACGAGGTTCAGGAGACGCTGGCAGGTTCGTGGCGACGCGGCTACGACGGCGTCGTCGACGCCGACGCGCTGACGGAGGCGACGGTGGACCCGGCGGAGTTCTATCCGGCGGAGCGCTTCGAGCGGAAACGGGCGGCCGACGACCTGCTGTTTCTGGTCGCCGTCGCCGACGAGCGCGTCGTCGGAGTCTGCAACGTCGCGCGCGGCGAGAGCCACACCCATGCGTTCGTCCCCGACGACGCGGCACAACTCCGTGCGGTCTACGTCGATCCGGCGCACTGGGGGGCGGGTGTCGGCACGGCATTGGTGCGGAGGGGAACGGACGACATCGACGGCGGGACGTGCGTGTACGTCGAGTGTCTGGCCGCGAACGAGCGCGGGC
The DNA here is from genome assembly GCF_009831625.1 of Halobaculum saliterrae. GTDB lineage: Archaea > Halobacteriota > Halobacteria > Halobacteriales > Haloferacaceae > Halobaculum > Halobaculum saliterrae. The sequence continues at coordinate 105,168 of NZ_WUUS01000004.1, forward strand.
GTCGGTTCTACGAGTCGCTCGGGTTCGAGCGCTACGACGGAGGGACCGTCGACCTGTTCGACGGGGCACATCCGACCGATCGGTTCACGCGGTAGCGACGGAGGTCGGCTCGAAGGACTCGATCCTTGTGGGCGGCTCGGCACATAGACCTCGCGTCAGTCGTCCGCGGGTGCGGCCCCCGCCGGCGCCTCCGTCGGCGTCGTCGCCCGCCCGGCCAGCGCCATCCCGACGAGCGCCAGTACCGACAGCGGCCCGAAGAAGTAGAAGGGGACGAACGCCCACGACGACTCGAATCCGAGCGACGCCGCCATGAAGACGGCGCCCGCGTGCCACGGGAACAGCGGCCCGGTCGGGGTCCCGGCGGCCTCGACGGCCCGCGAGAGGTCCCGCGAGTCGAGGCCGTACTCGTCGTACAGCTCCCGGAGGCTCACGCCGGGAACGACGATACTCATGTACTGCTGGGCGGTGAACGCGTTCGTGAGGAGCGCGGCGGCGCCGGTGCCGACGACGAGGGAGTTGCGCGACCACACCACGTCCGCCAGCCGGTCGGCGACGACCGCGAGCACGTCAGTGCCCTCCAGCAGGCCGCCGAGCGCGAGCGCGGCGACGACGACGGCGATGGTCCAGCCCGAGCCCGCGAGGCCCCCCGTCGTCAGCAGGCCGTTGACGAGCTCGCTCCCGGTTTCGGGGGCGGTCCCGTTCAGGAAGGCGTCCCAGGCGGCGGTGAACGACCGACCCTGTGCGAGCACGGTCGTCCCGGCGCCCGCGAACACGCCGGCGACCAGCGCCGGCAGCGCGGGGTACCCGCGGATCGCGAGGCCGAACGTGACCACCAGCGGGAGGAACACCAGCGGACCGAGCGCGTACGTCGACGCCAGCGGCCCGGTGATGGCGGCGGTGTCGCCGCCGGATCCGCTCACGACGAAGGCACCGAGGACGGCGTAGCCGACGACCGAGAGGCCGAGCGCGACGGCGGTGCCGAGGCGCATGGCGTTGATGTGGTCGTACAGGTCGGTGTTCGTCACCGCCGCCGCGAGGTTGGTGGTGTCCGACAGCGGGCTCTGCTTGTCGCCGGCGTAGGCGCCGGAGACGATGGCGCCGGCGGTCATCGGCGCCGACACGCCGAGCCCGCTCCCGATGCCGATGAAGGCGACGCCGAGCGTCCCGACGGTCGTCCACGACGACCCGATCGCGAAGGCCACGATCGCCGCAAGCAGGGCCGTCACCGGGAGGAACACCTGCGGCGACAGCAGGCCCAGCCCGTAGTACATCAGCCCCGGGATCGTCCCCGCGCTGGTCCACGTCGCGATCAGCCCGTAGATGACGAACAGGATCAGTATCGCCTGCATCCCCATCCGCAGGCCGCCCTCGGCGGCGTCGTAGAGGCCGTCCCAGTCGTAGCCGAGCCGGTAGTGCGCGAACAGCCCGGCGAACGCGATGCTCCACAGCAGCGGTCCGTGCGGGGCGAGTCCGAGCAGCCCCGAGCCGACGCCCAACGAGGCGACGACGATCACAAGCGGCACGATCGCCTCCGGGAACGTCGGCCGCCGCGGGCCGCCGTCGGTCCCGTCGGCGCGTGTCGTTCGTGTATCCATCACCGACGAGTAATTCATCTAAGTAATTAAGTTGCACGAGTTTATTATTCATGGTCGTAAATGGGGGTCGGCGTTCACGACTCCGACGACGCGAACGGCGCCCGCGACGCGAACTGCGCCGTCAACTCGGCCGGAGTCGGCGACCTGACCGGCGCCGGCGACCCGATCGGCGCCGGCAACTCGGTCGACGTCGACGACGACGGAGGCCGAACGGTCGACGGGCGTGGCGGGACGCCGACGAGGGCGAACGTGGGGGAGACCCGCCGGTCGTTTCTGTGGTCTTTATTGTCCGGCAAATCCTGCGCTCGGGTATGTCCGGCTTCGCGGAGATGGACGTCGACACCATCTGGCACGACGGCGAGTACGTCGACTGGGAGGACGCGACGACGCACGTCCTCACACACGGACTGCACTACGGCACGGGCGTCTTCGAGGGCGTGCGCGCGTACGACACCGGGGACGGGACGGCGGTGTTCCGCTGGGAGGAGCACCTCGACCGCTTCTTCGAGTCGACGAAGCCGTACGACATGGAGATCCCCTTCTCCCGGGAGGAGCTGACCGAGGCGACGATGGAGGTCATCCGCCGCAACGACCTCGACTCGGCGTACGTCCGCCCGATCGCCTACTACGGCTACCACAGCCTCGGCGTCTCGCCCGGCGACTGCCCCACCGAGGTCGCCATCGCGGCGTGGCCGTGGGGGACGTACCTCGGCGACGACGCGCTGGAGAACGGCATCAAGGCGATGGTCTCCTCGTGGCGCAAGCACTCCTCCTCGCAGATCCCGACGAACGCGAAGACGACGGGGCTGTACGTCAACTCCCTGCTGGCGGGCGAGGAGGCCCGCCGCAACGGCTACAAGGAGGCGATCGTCCTCAACAAGGAGGGGAACGTCGCGGAGGGTCCCGGCGAGAACATCTTCCTCGTGCGCGACGGCGAGATCTTCACGCCCGGGCTCTCGGAGTCCATCCTCGACGGCATCACCCGCAACACGGTGATCGAGTTGGCCCGCGAGCGCGGCTACACCGTCCACGACAACGTGAGTATCTCCCGCGGCGAGCTGAACACCGCCGACGAGCTGTTCTTCACCGGCTCGGCGGCGGAGGTCACGCCGATCCGGCAGGTGGACAACGTCGAGATCGGGAACGGCTCGCGCGGGCCGATCACCGAGGAGCTCCAGACCGCGTTCTTCGACCTCGTGGAGCGTCGTACCGACGACCACGAGGAGTGGTTGACGTACGTCTGACCGGGGAGTTCGGTCGTCTCGGTTCGCAGTGTTCGGTCGTCTCGGTTCGCGGCTTCGTTCGTTCCGGTTCGTTCGGTCCGCTGACCGACCGGTGAAACGGGTCGCGGGCGCCGACTTTCACCTCGTCTCGCCGCTACGGACGAGCGAGGCGGCTCACCGCTCCAACTCCTCGTCGACGCACTCCCGCACGGGCGCGACCAACTCGTCGGCCACGCTGTAGGGGTCCGTCTCCCGCGAGAGCACGTCCTCGGCGAGCGCGTCGATCCCGCCGCGGGCCTCGATCACCCCCTCGAGCAGCTCGGCGGTGTCGGCGCGGATCAACTGTCGGATCTCCTCGGCGTAGCGGGTGCGCGCCCGGTCGTCGATCTGACCGGTCTCCTGAAGCCACGTGGCGTGCTCGTCGAGCGTCTCGATCAGCTCGTCGACGCCGGTGGCGTCGGTGGCGACCGTCTCGACGACCCGGGGGTTCCACGCCTCCTCGTCGGGGTCGTCGAGGGCGACCTCGGCCATCTCCTCGTCGTCGACGGGGCCGTGGTGGCCGGTGTTCAGCCCCGCGGCGGGGTTCTCCCGCATGTGGATCATCTCCTCCAGTTCGGCGACGGTGCGCTCGGCGCCGTCCATGTCGGCCTTATTGACGACGAACACGTCGCCGATCTCGAGGATGCCCGCCTTCAGCATCTGCACGTCGTCGCCCGAGCCCGGCTGGACGAGCACACACACCGTGTCGGCGGTCCGCACGATGTCCACCTCGTTCTGCCCGGCGCCGACCGTCTCGATGATCACCTTGTCCTTGCCGAACGCGTCGAGGGCCTTGATCGCGTCCGACGTGGCCGTCGAGAGGCCGCCGAGCGTCCCGCGGGCGGACATCGACCGGAAGAACACGTCCATGTCGCCGACGTTCGAGGCCATCCGGATCCGGTCGCCAAGCACCGCCCCGCCGGTGTACGGCGAGGACGGATCGACCGCGATGACGCCCACTGTGTCGCCGCGGTCGCGGTACACGCTCGCCAACTTGTCGACGAGCGTCGACTTGCCGGCGCCGGGGCTGCCAGTGATCCCGATCACGTCCGCGGTCCCGGTGTGGGCGTGGAGCTCGGAGACGATGTCGCGGTACCCCGGCGAGCGGTTCTCGATCTTCGTGATGACGCGCGCGAGGGCCCGATGTCTCCCGTCCAGCAAGTCATCGACCAGCGCCGACTCCGTCCCAGTTGCCGTCATCACTCGCGGTTGGGGACGTTCTCGCGGACGAACTCGATCGTCTCCTCCATCGGGGTGCCCGGCCCGAAGACGGCGCCGACACCCATCTCGAGCATCTCGTCGCGGTCGTCGTCGGGGACGATCCCGCCGACGAGAATGAGCGTGTCCTCGAAGGCGTCGTACTCCTTCAGCCCGTCCACGATCTTCGGGACGAGCGTGTTGTGCGCCCCCGAGAGGATCGAGATGCCGAGGACGTCGACGTCCTCCTGAACGGCCGCCTGGACGATCTCGTCGGGCGCGCGGTGGAGTCCGGAGTAGATGACCTCGAAGCCGGCGTCGCGAAACGCACGCGAGATGACGTGTGCACCGCGGTCGTGGCCGTCGAGGCCCACCTTCGCGATGAGACAGCGGATCTGCCGCCCCTCCTCGCGCTCTTGTGTACTCATGGATCTCGGTTGGGCGGCGCCGGTGTTGACTTTAACGGACGTCCATGATGCCTCACGGTGGTCCGCGGATCCGCCGAACAGGCCGGCGCCCGGGCCGAGCCCCGCTACGGGAACTCGATGTCGGCCGCATACAGCCCGAACGCCGCGGCCTCGACCCCGGAGAGCGGAACCGGGACCACGCCGACGGTGAGATCGGCCGGACCGTCGACCGTCTCACGGGTGATGTCGCGGTGGACGACCTCGGCGGGGCCCTCGGAACCGAACAGGTCCCGCTCGGTCTCCGTCGGGAACGCGTCCGATACCGGTTTCCCGAGCCCCTCGGAGCCGAACAGCGCCTCGTAGGCCGTGTTGATCTCCGTGAGTACCGGCTCGTCCCCGTTCCTCGACTCGACGTACACCGCCGGCGACCGGATCCCGTCGAAGAAGTAGTGGAGCCGGTCGCGCTCGACGCGGAGGTCCGCCTCCCGCTCGAGTCGCGCGAGCGCCTCGGCGGCGTGCGAGCTGACGATCTCGAGGAACTCGGCGTCCTGCCGGTCGAACGCCTCCTCCCTATCGGTCGTCACTTGCAACACGCCCACGTCGCTGATCGGAACACTCACGACTGACCGAACGGCGACGTCCCGCGCCCGGTCCGGGTCGGACCGGTAGTCGCCGACGATCTGCGTCTCGCCCGTGCGGTACGTCCGCCCGGCGATCCCCTGATCGATATCCAGGCGAACGTTCACCTCGCCCTCGAGCGTGTGGCCGTGCGGATAGAACTCGTCGCCGTCGCGTAACGCGAGGACGCACCGCCCGTGTCCGAGGGCGTTCGTCACCGCCGACACAACCGTGTCGCTCACCTCCTCGACCGACTGACACGCGGTCAGCTCCTCCGTGTACGTGTTCAGCGCCGACAGCTTCGCGTTCGCCTCCGCGAGGGCGTTGCGCTCGCGTTCGCGCTCGATGCGCTCGGAGACGCGGCGCGCGAGGAGGTCCGTCCCGCCGTCGGTGGCGACGACTTCGTCGACCGGCACGGACGGGACCTCGTTCCCGTAGACGATCAACGGGACGTCCCTCGTCTCGGAGACGAGGTTCTCCACGCAGTCCGTCCGGTGCGACACGACCACGACACAGTCGAGCGTCGGCCCGATCTCGCGAAGGTACTCCGTGGCGACGGCGCCGCGTTTGTGCAGGACGGTCGCGTCCAGGCTGGACTCGATCGCCTCCACGACGTCCGCGCCGTAGTCGCTCGGCGTCCCGTCGGAGACCGCGACCAGAACGCGGGCGTCGTGTGAGGTGGGCATCGTTCGTCTCGTCGGTAATGACGGATCGCAGAGAGATAACTCATTCGTCTACCGAACGTCGTGACAGATCGAACTGGCACAGTGACGGACGGGTTCCGTGGCCCGCCTCTCAGACGTGTTCGTGGAGGAACTCGACGATCGCTCGGTACGCCTCGATCCGGTTCTCCAGCTTCGAGAAGCCGTGGCCCTCGTCCTCGAAGATCAGCTTCCGGGTGGGGACGTGCTCGCTCGCCTCCTCGACGATCTGCTCGGCCTCCCCCACCGGGACGCGCGGGTCGTTCGCGCCGTGGAGCACGAACAGCGGCGCGGCGATCTCGTCGACGTGGTTGATCGGGGAGACGGACTCGAGGAACTCCCGATCCTCCTCCAGCGACCCGTACTCGGCCTCCCGGAGCTCGCGGCGCCAGTCGCCGGTGTTCTCGAGGAAGGTCACGAAGCTGGCGATGCCGACGATGTCGATCCCGGCGGCCCACAGGTCGGGGTACTCGGTCATCGCGGCGAGCACCATGAACCCGCCGTAGCTGCCGCCCATGGCGACGATCCGCTCGTCGTCGACCGCGGGGTGGTCGTGGAGCCACTCGACTGCCGCCTCGATGTCGGCCACCGAGTCCATCCGCCGTTCCACGTCGTCGAGGTGCGAGTACGCCTTCCCGTAGCCCGCGGAGCCGCGGACGTTCGGCTCGAAGACGGCGTAGCCGTTGTTGAGGAAGTACTGCTTCACCGCGTTGAACGACGGTCGTCGTTGGCTCTCGGGGCCGCCGTGGATGTCGACGACGACCGGCGTGTCGCCCTCGCCCGCGTCGTCGGGCGTCGAGAAGAACGCGGGGATCTCGCGGCCGTCGAAGGTCGGGTAGTGGACCAGCTCGGGCTCGACGAACGTGTCCTCGGAGATGCCCGCCGTCGCGGCGTGCGTCCATCGCGTCGTCTCGCCGGACTTCACGTCCACGACGTACGTGTTCGTGTTGACGGTGCTGCCCGTGACCGTGACGGCGACGCGGTCGGCGTCGGGACCGAACGAGACGCCGCCGGCGACGCACTCCGGGAGGTCCGGTTCGGCGAACGCGTCGATCCGATCCGGCGCGGTGAACTCGCCGACCGTGAGCTCGGTGTAGCCCTCCACGTTTCGCGAGTAGGCGACCCGGTTGGTGTCCTCGTCGACGACGACGCCGTCGACGTTCCACTCGCCGCCGTCCTCGACGACGAACAGGTCGCCGAGCGCCTCGCCGGCCCTGTCCCCGTCGCCGCCGTCCGGTCCGCCGCCCCCGTCGCCGCTCTCGCCGTCGGTCCCGAGTGAGATCCGCTCCAGTCGGAGCGTGTCGGAGGCGTGATCGGTGCACACGTACACGCTGTCGCCGTCGGGGGACCACTCGGGGCTCTGAAACCGCGCCTCCGACGTGTGGGGCGTGAGGTGGGTGCGTTCCCCGGTCCCGATGTCGAGCACGTGGAGGTCGTGGTCGAAGCTCCCCCGGGCCTCGTGGACGAGCAGCCGCGTGTCGTCGGGGGACCAGCCGGCCACCGAGAGCCAGCCGTCGCCCTCGTACACCAACTCGGCCTCCTCGCCCGTCTCGTCGCGCCCCTGCACGTACACGTCGAAGACGGACTCGTCGCGGCGGTTCGAGGCGAACGCGAACCGCTCGCCGTCGTGGGACCAGCCGCCCCAGCGGTGTTTCGCCTCGGGCATCCCCGTCAGCTCGGTGACGACGCCGGCGTCGGGGTCGAGCCGGAACAGCTGCGCCCGCTCGTTTCCGCCCTCGTCCATACCGAACGCGAGCTCTCGCCGCTCCGGCGACCAGTCCACGAACGTGACGCGCTCGTCGTAGAAGGTGTGCTGCTCGGGCCACGCCCCCGGCTCGTCGAGGCTCCACACCTGCGGCGTGCCCGTGGTGTCCATCAGGAACGCGAGCGTGCCGTCGGGGGCGAACGCGGCGCTGTGGGCCGAGCGCACGTTCAGGTACCGCTCGATGTCGTACGTCGGGTCCGTCATGTCCTAACAGTCCCCGGCGCGCGTCGAAAGCGTTCGGGTCGGCGAAGCGTCCGGTCGAGGCGGCGGCGCCTCGGGGGCACTCGGCGGGCGCCCCTCGATGACCGTCGACGAGCGCCGACACCCGTCGGCCGATGACCGACGCCCGCGGGGAGTATCGCCTCCCTTTTTGTTCTCTCACCGGTAGCCGATCGCACATGCGCGTCGCGGTGGTCTCGATGGACACGGTGGCAACGCGGGACACCGCCGCGGTCCGTCGGACACGCCGCGTCGCCGCCGGGCTCGCCGCCCGCGGCCACGAGGTCCACTGGCTGTGTGCACAGTGGTGGGGCGGCGAGATCCGCCACTTCGAACAGGACGCGATCGAGTACCACGCCGTGACCGAGCGTCCCGCGCCGGGGCGCTTCCGGTCGAAGCTCCCGTTCCTCCTCCGCCGCGTCGACCCGGATCTCGTCCACGCCGTCTCCGTCCCGCCCGGACACGCGACGACCGCGAAGACGACCGCCGCGATACTTCGGGTTCCGGTCGTCCTCGACTGGTGGGAGCGCGACCCCGACCGCGGCTCCGACCGGCGCTACCGGAAGGCGGCGACGCGCGCGGACCGCGTGATCGCGCCCTCCGAGACGGTTCGAACGGCCGTCCGCGAGCACGGCGCAAGCGACGTGAGCGTCCGCGTGATCCCCGAGAGCATCGACGTCGACCTCGTTCGCTCGGCGGACGCGGACGACCGCTTCGACATGGTGTGGGGGCGCGACCTCGACGGCGACGCGAACGTCGGCGAGTTCCTCCTCGCGCTGGCGGAACTGCGCGACCGCGACTGGCGCGCGGCGGTCGTCGGCGACGGCCCCGCCCGCGACGACGCCGAGCGCATGGCCGCCGACCTCCGGATCGACGACCGCGTGCACTTCCTCGGCGACCTCGACGAGACGGAGTTCGTCCCGGTGCTCAAGGGCTCGCACGTGTTCGCGCAGACGGCCACCTACGAGCCGTTCGCGACCGAGCTGCTGTGGGCGCTTGCGTGCGGCTGCGTCGGCATCGTGGAGTACCAGGCGGGCTCCTCGGCGCACGAACTCGTCGAGGGGCTCGACCGCGGTCGGCTCGTCACCTCGCCGCAGGAGCTGGCCGACGAGATCGTCGCCTGCGGCGACCTTCCGGAGTGGGAACGGAACGACGGGTTCGCCGGCTTCGACCACGACGAGGTGCTCGACGAGTGGGTCGACTGCTACGAGGACGCGCTCGACGGGCAGGGCTGGTTCTAAACGAACCGCTTTTCACGGGGGCCTCGCGCCCCTCCGGGGCGCTCGACCCCCGCCAGACCTCGTTCATGATCAAACGGCCGCTCGCTCGGCCTTCGGCCTCGCTCGCGGTACGACCGCTAGCGACTTCCGCACCGCAACCGCGACCGCACCGCTTCAGCGACAGCGACCGCGTTCGCACCGCCTGCCCGCGGTCCCCCGACACGGATTCGATCGACGGATATACGTTCGGGACACGCCTAGCCGCGAGCATGGAAGACGACACGCTCAGCCGCCGGAGCTTCATCCGGGGTGCGGCGGGCGCGACCGCCGCCGCGGGCGCGGTCGCGGCGGGCGCCGGAACCGCAGCCGCACAGGCGACTGCCGACGGCTCCGGGACCGTGGAGGTCGGCGCCGGCAGCGACGGGCTGAAGTACACGCCGGGAACCGACGAACCGCTGTACGTGACGCCCGGGACGACCGTCACGTTCGAGTGGGTCTCCGGCGGCCACAACATCGCCGTCAACAGCCAACCCGACGGCGCCGGGTGGGAGGGTCACTCCCCGATCGAGGACGAGGGCTTCTCGACGGAGTTCACCTTCGAGACCACCGGCGTGTACGAGTACGTCTGTGAGCCGCACGCCTCCGTCGGCATGGAGGGCACCATCGAGGTCGTCGAGGAGCTCCCGACTCCCGAGCCGACGGCCGCCGGCCCGCCGGAGGTCCCCGACTCCGCGAAGAGCCTCGGCATCGCCTCGTTCATCGCGATGGTGTCGACGCTCGGACTCGCGTTCTTCTTCACGAAGTACGGCGGCGACTACGAGCCGCCCGAGGAGTAGCGCTTCACCCCTTCCCGCCCCAGTTTCCGCTCGTTCCGTGTGCTCGTTCCGCCCGGAGCGGCGGCGACGCGCTCCCGCGTTCTCTCTCGATCCCGACCGACGCCCCGTCGCCGACAGCGGCGCGAGCCCACCGACTCACCGCGTGGCGCAGCCGGGCTCGACACGTACCTCTCCACGATCCGGGATACACCGGGCATCCATCCTGCAATTAGTATCGGAATCTCGACAGATACATCACCGGCAGGCCGAAATCGGAGATGGGGGCGGAGGGGGATCCGAGAGGCACACGACGATCGCCCCCGACCGGGCGCGGTTCCGACGGGGGAGGGACCGCCCCGGAACCGTGATACGCCCGAGGCGACTCCTCGGCGGTCCGATCGCGAGAACGGTGATCCGACGGCCGTGTTATACTGCGCGGTGCAAGCGAGTCACAGCGAGTAGTCGTGGCCGCCGTCCTCGCTCGCGAGGAACGCCGTCAACAGGTCGATCGTCGAGCGGATGTCGTCGCCGTGAGCGGTCTCGGTGACTGTGTGGAGATACCGGGTCGGGATCGACACCGCGCCGACCGGCTTCGCGCCGTTGGCCTTCTGGAAGGCCGCGGTGTCGGTGCCTCCCGAGGGGAGCACCTCGAGTTGGTGCTCGATCCCCTCGGCCTCGGCCACGTCGCGCAGTCGGCGCGTCACCTTCGGGTTCGTGATGACCGAGCCGTCCTTCAGCTTCACTGCCGCGCCGTCGCCCAGTCGGGTCACCTGCTTGTCCTCGGCGACGCCCGCGGTGTCGGAGGCGATCGTCACGTCGAGCGCGATCGCGAGGTCGGGGTCCACGTCGACGCCGAGCGCCTGCGCGCCGCGCAGGCCGACCTCCTCCTGCACCGTCGCACAGAAGTGCACCGTCGCCTCCGGATCCTCCAACTCGCGGGCGGACTCCAGCATCGCGAACAGGCACACGCGGTCGTCGAGCGCCTTCCCGGTGACCGTGTCGCCCATCTTCACCGTCGACTGCTCCATCGTCACGAGGTCGCCGACGGAGACGACCTCCTCGACCGCCTCGGGCTCGCGCCCGAGGTCGATCACCACGTCCTCGACCGCGTCGTCCTTCTCGCGCTCCTCCTCCGAGAGCGTGTGCGGCGGCACCGACCCGATGACGCCCGTGAGGTCGCCCTGCTGGGTGTGGACGCGGACGCGCTGGGCGCGCAGCACGCGGGGGTCCCAGCCGCCGAGCGCGTCGACCTTGAGGAAGCCGTCGTCGGTGACGTGTTTCACCATGAACCCGATCTCGTCCATGTGAGCGGCGACGGCGACCTCGTAGTCGCCGCTGCCCTCGACGGTACCGATCACGTTCCCCATCTCGTCGGTACGTACCTCGTCGACGGCCCCGTCGAACACCGTGCGGACGCGGTCGCGAACGCGGTCCTCGTAGCCGGGCACGCCGCTGGCCTCTGTCAACTCGCGAAGCAGGTCGAAGTCGAAATCGAACGCCATGGACGACCGTTCGGCGGGGTCTGGATTAATCGCCGGGGTTCCGGCCCGCCCCGCCGGCTGTATAAACTGTCCCGGAGTTCCCCGTGGTTCCGGAACGCTTTTGCGGCTATCGCCACGCTGTATGCGTATGTCAGACGACGTCGAGGCCGACCTCCGCGAGCAGTTCACGGACGCGTTCTCCGGCGCCGACTTCCCGGTGTCGAGCCAGATGGACCTCGTGCCCGCGCTGCCGCAGGGCCCGGGCACGAAGTTCGAGTCCGGCGACTTCTCGGTCACCGCGATGGAGCTTGCCGCGAAGCTCGGATCCAGTCAGGACTTCCCCTACGAGGACGTCGAGACCCTCGTCGACGACGTCATCGAGGGGCTGAAGGACAACGGGATGATCTGAGGAAGGCGACGCCGCAGCGACGCCGAATCGACGGACAGCAGCGTTCTCGTTCCCATCGACTGCCGACCGTACCGTTCGCGCTTGAGCGACCGCGCCCGGACTCGCCGCGTACCCTGACGCTACGGGTCGGGACGGGCCGTTCCACCGGCGCCGAGGGGTTCAATAGCGCCCGTCGCCAATCGCGGGTGTGTTCGGTGAGTGGATCGCGGCGCTTCCGGGGTGGCTGGTGTGGGGAGTCGCGGCCGGCGTGGTCGCCTCCGCCGGCGTCGCGAGCGTCTTCCTCGCGGCGAACCGACTGTTCCCGGACCCGCCGGCGCGCTCGGGGGGTCCCGACCGTGGGTCGCTTCGCCGGGAGGCCGAGATCCGCGAGTACCTCCGCCGGATCGACGAGCGGTTCGTCGAGGACGTCGACCTCGACGGCACGCGCGTCGCCTTCTACCTCCCCGAGCGGGGCGTGGCGCTCACCTTCGACGTGCACGCCTACTTCGCCATCCGGGACGACGAGGAGCGTACGGATCGCGTGATCCTCTGTGAACACGAGATGCCCGGGCGTCACCTCGGTCGCCGCCTCCCGTTCGAGGTGCCCGAGGTGGACGTCGGCCCGGGCTCGGGAACCGCGGCGGGGTCGGCGCCGGTCGCCTCGGCGTTCGACACGCTCGAATTGCCGACGACCGCCGGCGAGGAGTCCGTCGAGCGGGCCTACCGAGAGAAGGTGAAGGAGACCCACCCGGACCAGGGCGGGAGCCGGGAGGCGTTCGCGGAGGTCCGCGAGGCGTACACGACCGCGCTGGAGCACGCGGAGGGCACCTCCGGCGACGGGCGCGGCCCCGGGGACCGAACGGTCGACCGCGGACGCGCCTGACCGTTTTTTCCTGCGGGAATCTCCCGACCCCGAGGACGCCTCCTACCGAGAGATGCCGCCGTCCCCCTCGTCGATCACTCGCTCGACCTCCGCCGGGGTGACGACCGCGAGGTCGCCGGCGATCGTTCGCTTGAGCGACGCCGTCGCGGCGCCCCACTCCAGCGCCTCGTCGACGCTCCCGCCGTCACAGCGCTTCGAGAGGAAGCCGCCGACGAACGCGTCGCCGGTGCCGATGGCGTCGAGCGTGTCGGCCTCGTACACCGGCTGTTCGAACACCTTGTCGCCGTGGAGCGCGAGCGCGCCGCTGTCGCCGCGGGTGACGACCACCGTCTCGAAGCCGAAGTCGGTCGCCAGCCCGTGGGCGATCTCGACGGCCTCGCCGTCGCGGTCGAGCACCGCCTCGGCGTCCCGCTTCGCGACGAACAGCGCGTCGACGTGCTCGAACAGCACCGTCAGGGTCTCGCGGGCCTCAGCGTGGCTCCAGAGCTTGCTCCGGTAGTTCAGGTCGAGGCTCGTCGTCGTCCCCGCGGTCTCCGCGCGTTCCAGCACCGCGCGCGTCGTCTCCGCGGCGGCCTCGGACAGCGCCGGCGTGATCCCGGTGGTGTGGAACGCGGTCGCCTCCCCGAGCACGTCCAGCGGAAGCTCCTCGGGCGTCACCGTCGTCACCGCCGAGTCGGCGCGGTCGTAGACGACGTTCGTGCCGCGGGGCTCGCCGCCGTGTTCGAGGTAGTACGTGCCGAGGCGCGCGTCGTCGTCCCACGCGACGCCCGTGCGGACGCCGTGGGCGCGCAACTCGCTGACGACTCGGCGACCCAGCGGCGAGCGCGGCAGCTTCGAGAGCCACACCGAGTCCAGCCCCAGCGACGCGCCCGCGACGGCAACGTTGCTCTCGGCGCCGCCGACGCGCACGTCGAACTCCTCGGTCGTCTCCAGTCTGGTCCCCCGCGGCGGGGAGAGCCGAAGCATCGTCTCCCCGAACGTGACGAGATCGGTCATACGCGGGACGACGGCCGGGGCCGTCAAGAAGGGTCTGGAAGCGCCCCGGCGTGGGTCGACCCGTGTCGCGATCGGCGATGGCCCCGAGTTCGCCGCCTCGGTGGTCCGACCCGGTCGGCGCTACTCCGCGCGCCGGCCGCCGTGGCCCGGGTAGTCGCGCTCGAATCGATCCTCGATCTCCTCGCGCCCGAACTCCACGATCACCGGGCGACCGTGCGGGCACGCGTAGGGGTTCTCACAGTCGTCGAGGGCGTCGAGCAGGTCGGCCACGCTCCCCTCGGTGAGCGAGGTGTTGCCCGTCACGGAAGGGTAACAGGCCAGATCCGCCAGCAGCGCGTCGGCCACCTCCGAGACGGGACGGTCACCGGCAGTCACCTCGTCGGCGAAGGCGGCGAGCACGTCCCGCAGGAGATCCGGGTCCAGCGTCGCGTCGAACACCGCGGGGACCGCCGTCACCGCGACGACGTGGCTCGGGGGAACGTCGCCGCGGTCGTCCCCCGCTCCCCCGTCGGCGTCGCCACCGACGCCGGTGACCCCGTCGTCGCCGTTCCCCCGATCCACCCGCTCCGCGCGGAAGCCGACCTCGCGCAGGGCCTCGCGGAACGTCTCGAACAGCTCGGACTCCCGGGCGGTCAGCTCCAACTCGACGGGCGTCGCGAGCGTCTGTGCCGGCGCCTCGTCGCCGACGGCGCCCCGAAGTCGCTCGTAGTTGACGCGCTCGTCGGCGGCGTGTTGGTCGAGCAGGACGAGGCCGGCGTCGGTCTCACAGACGACGTAGGTGTCGTCGTACTGGCCGAGCACGCGCATCGCCGGCAGCCGGTCGTGTTCGGTCCGCTCGTCGGTGGTACCCCCCGCGAGCGTCGCCTGCGAGGGCGCTCCCCACGTTCGATCTCGGGCCCGGTCGGCCGCCGTCGTCGCCGCGGGATCGGTGTCGGAGTTGGGGGCCGCGTCGTCCGATCGTTCGCCGTCGCCAGTCTCGTCACTGTCGTCCGCCTCGTCGCCGCCGGACTGCCACGCGCGCGGTGACGGCGCCCCGCCCGCGGTCGCGTCCGTCCGCCCGCGCTCGGGGTGGTCCGTCGGGCGGTCGGTCGCGTCGCCGCCCCCGCCGATGTCGACTCGCCACGCCTCGTCGTCGGCTGCGGTGTCTCCGTCCACAGGTGTCGGGTCGTCGGGCGTCCGCTCCTCCGCGCCGGACTCGGCGGCGTTCGAGTCCGAACCCGAGGTCGCTGGCGGCGTTACGCCGTCGGTCGGCGCGTCGGCCGGAGCTTCGGAGTCCGCGGCGTCGGAGCCGCCCCAGGCGTCGAGCACGGAGGAGGTCGTCTCCGAGCCGGGGCTCGTCGCGTCGCGGTCGTCGTCGCGGCTGACGGCGGCGTCGACGGAGTCGGCAGCGTCGTGGTCGTCGTCGCCGGCGTCGCCGTCCGCCTCCCGTCGGTCGCTCGCGGCGCGCTCGTGGTCGGTGCCGGCGCCGCCGACGACCTCGGGGTCGACGGCGGCCTCCTCGGGCGCCGAGCGCCCGCGCGGCGCCGACGATCGAACGAGCCCGTGCTCCAGCAGCGCGGCCCGAACCGCCTCGCGGACGGTGTCGACCACGCCGGCGTCGTCGTCGAAGCGCACCTCCGTCTTGCGGGGATGAACGTTCACGTCGACGGCGACGGCCGGCACGTCGACGAACAGGACGGCGAACGGGTAGCGGTCGGTGGCGAGTTGGCCGCCGTAGGCGTCGACGACGGCGCCCCGGAGGTCGCCGTCGCGCACCCAGCGGTCGTTCACGTACGTGGTGAGGTACTCCCGGCCCGCGCGGGTGGTCTCGGGATGCGAGACGAGCCCCGAGACCGTCACCTCCCCGGAGTCGGACTCGTACGCCACGTCCACCATCGACTCGGCGACCTCGCGGCCGTACACCGCGAGCACCGCCGAGCGACGGTCCCCGTCGCCGGGGGAGGCGAACACCTCCCGGCCGTCGTGCTCCAGCGACACCGCCACGTCCGGGTTCGCGAGCGCGTACGCCGAGACGACGCCGCTGACGCGGTCGAACTCCGTGGCCGGCGTCTTGAGGAACTTCCGACGGGCGGGCGTTCGCCCGAACAGGTCGCGCACCTCGACGGTCGTGCCGACGGGACAGCCCGCAGGCTTCACCTGGCCCTCGTCGCCGTGGTCGACGACCAACTCCGCGCCGGTGTCGGCGTCCGAAGTGCGCGAGCGGACCGTCAGCTCCGCGACCGCACCGACGGAGTGGAGCGCCTCGCCGCGGAAGCCGAGCGTGGCGACGCCGGAATCGAGGTCGTCCATCCCATCGAGCTTGCTGGTCGCGTGTTTCGCCACGGCCATCGGGATCTCCTCGGGGGGGATCCCGGCGCCGTCGTCGCGGACGCGGATCCCGTCGATGCCGCCGTTCTCGACGGCGACGGCGACCCTCGACGCGCCGGCGTCGAGGGCGTTCTCGACGAGTTCCTTCACGACGGAGGCGGGCCGCTCGACGACCTCGCCCGCGGCGATCTCGCGGACGGTTCGGTCGTCGAGCGCGCGGATCTCCCCAGTCATCGCTCCAACGCTCGGGGGCGAAGGGTATCAATCCCGTGTTCGGGTCCGCGATGCGCGCCCGAACCGAAGCGCCGTCGCGTCCGGTGTCCGCCGTCGTCGGCCGGCCGTGGCCGGCGGGGTACGGCCCCGCCCGCCCGCGATTCTACGCGCTGAGAACTTCGACAAACCGATTAAATACTCCCTCCGAATACATCCGGGTACGCAGATGAGTGGGAGCGGGACACGACAGGGAACGGGGCCCCGAGAGGACGAGTGGGAGCGTTCGTCGAACGCCGAGTTGGTGTTGACGCCGCCGGGACCGGAGCGACGGACGATGGTGAAACGGCAGGCCGTCGCGGGGTACGCGGAGCACCCCACCGTCGTCGAGTTCACGTACGACACCGACCCCGTGACGCTTCACGAGCGCTGGCGCACCGAGGTCGGGGCCCCGCCGTGTCACATGATCGTCGACGCGTCCGGAACGGGCGAGGTCCCCGGCCCGCGCGTCGCCGCCGACGGCGGGTCCTTCGCCGTCGAGGGGGCCCACCCACAGGACCTCACCGGACTGTGCATGAAGTGGCAGGACGCCCTGCAGGAGGCTAACGGCCGGGGGAACCTCTTCGTCGCGTTCGACTCGGTGACCGCGCTCCTCCAGTACGTCGACCTGAGCGTGGCGTACCGCTTCCTCCACACGCTCGTCACCGGCGTCCACCGCGCCGGCGCCCGCGCGCAGTTCTACCTCGACCCGAAGGCGCACGACGAGCGGACGGTCTCGACGGTCCAGGGGCTGTTCGATTCGGTCCGTCGGATCAGCTGAACGGTGAAGGAGCGTCATCACCGATCCGCGATAGGTTGATCTCTCCCCCTCGCGTACGGGCGGGTATGAAGCTCCGACGACGGTGCGCCGACCTCGACGTGTTCTGGGAGCGCCACGCCAACCCCAAAAGCGGGTGGTCGCGCCTCCTCACGATGCCGCTGCTGCTCGCGGCGGCGTACACCCGCGACCGACGGCTGCTGACGGTCGCGCTCGGCTGGACCGTCGTCAACCCGGTCGCCTTCTCCCGGGTCGACCGCGACCCCGAGGCCGACACGGCGTGGATGACTCGCGTCGTCGACGCCGAGCGCGCGTGGCTTCGCGAGGAGGTGACGCCGGGCCCGTGGGACCGGCTGAACGCCGTCTCCGGCCCGGTCTCCGCGTACGCGCTGTACGCCGCCTACCGCCGTCGTCCCGGCCGCGCCGCGCTCGCCGGGGCGCTGTCGATGGCGCTGAAGTTGGCGTTCGTGTGGGGACTGGAACGGCGGTGGCGGGTCGGAACCGCCGAGGAGAGCTGATTCAGGACGCCACGAGTCGGGCCGGAACACTTCCACACCGTCTCGCCCTCGGCCGCTCACGGGTCACTTCGTTCCCCGTTCGCTTTCTCGTGGCCCCCCTTCGGTCGGCCACACGCCGTTCGCGTTATCGAGGAAGTTCCACTTCCTCGCCGTCCGCCCACACGGTCGGCTCGGTCACGATCCCGTCGAGGTGCAGCGGCGCCTCGGTGTCGCCGCCGATCCCCGCGTCGTCGCCGATGGCGATGTGCACCGTCCCCGCGGCCTTCTCGTCCAGCAGCACCGAGCCCACCAGATCCGTGACGCCGACGTTCGTCCCGATCCCCAGTTCCGCGAGGTTGTAGGCGTCGTCGCCGACCTCCTCGGCGGCGGCCTCGACCTGCTCGCGGACCTCGTCGTCGGAGATGTCGGTGACGAAGCCGTCCTCGACCTCGAAGCGGAGTTCCCGCCCGTCCAGCAGCCCGTGGGGCATCATCGTCCCGTCGACGACGTAGGTCCCGTTCGCGTTCTCGGGGCTGACGAACACCTCGCCCGCGGGAAGGTTCGAGAACGACCCCGCCTCGCTCACGTCGCCGGTGTCGGACAGGAACTCGCGGTCGCCGGGTTCGAAGGTGATGTCGGTCCCCGCCTCCGTCGTGACGCGGATCTCGTCGGCGCCGTCGACCTGCGCGCGCACGTCGGCGCAGTGTCGCGCGATCGTCGCGTAGTTGGCGTCGAGACCGGCGACGAACACGTCGCGGGTGATCCCGGGCAGCGTCGCGCCGCGGGCGCCCGCCTCGCAGGCGGCACCGCGGGCGCGGGTGTGGCTGAGGCTCTTCGTCGTCGGCGCGAGGAAGGCGTCGGCCTCCCGCATCGCGGCGGCGACTGGGGCGGGCGGCTCCTCGCCGTGCTGAGTCGCGGGCGGGTAGCGGACGACACTCGCGTCGGCGGTCACCTCGCTTGCGACCGTATAGAGCGCCTCGCCGATCGTCTCCCGCTCGTCGTCAGTGACGACCGCGAGCGACTCGTCGCTCCCGAGGTCGAGACACTGGTGGATCGCCGTTTCGGCCGCGGCACGGAGGTCGTCGTCCATACCGACGCTGGGATCCGATCCGATTTGGGCCTGTCGGAGCGGACCTCGAACTACAACGCTCGGAACCGCCACCCTACTCGTCCGGCTCGCCCCGTCGACCGCGGGATCCAGCGTTCCTCCTGAATTCCGTGCTCTTACTCGCTCTGTAGTTGCTTTCTGATTACTCGACCCGTAACGATTAACCTCGGCCACGAGGGACCATCCGACAATGATCCAGGTTGGCGTCAACGGGTACGGCACGATCGGGAAGCGGGTCGCCGACGCGGTGGCCGCACAGCCCGACATGGCGCTGACGGGCGTCGCGAAGACGCGCCCGAACTACGAGGCGGAGGCGGCGGTCCGGAAGGGGTACCCGCTGTACGCCGCGATCCCGGAGCGCGCGGACCTGTTCCACGACGCCGGGATCGACCTCGCGGGCGAGGTCGAGGACATGGTGATGACCGCCGACGTGATCGTCGACACGACGCCCTCCGGCGTCGGCGCCGACAACCGCGAACTCTACGAACGATACGACACGCCGGCCATCCTTCAGGGTGGGGAGGACGCCGACGTGGCGGACGTGAGTTTCAACGCCCGTTCGAACTACGACCTCGCGCGCGACGACGACGTCGACACCGCCCGCGTCGTCTCCTGTAACACGACCGGGCTCTCGCGCCTGCTCACGCCGTTGATCGAGTCGTACGGCGTCGAGAAATCCCGCGTCACGCTGGTCCGCCGCGGTGGCGACCCCGGGCAGACATCGCGCGGGCCGATCAACGACATCCTTCCGGACCCGGCGACGATCCCCTCCCATCACGGACCGGACGTGAACACGATCATCCCCGACGTGGACATCGACACCCTCGGTGTGAAGGTGCCGGCGACGCTGATGCACCTCCACTCGGTGAACGTGACGCTGGATGAGGCGCCCTCGGCCGACGAGGTGCGCGACCTGCTCTCGGCCGAGTCGCGGCTGTTCCTCGTCCCCGAGGAGACGGGTATCGACGGGACGGGGAAGCTGAAGGAGTTCGCGATGGACACGGGCCGTCCCCGCGGCGACCTCTGGGAGAACTGCATCTGGGAACACTCCGTCTCGATGGAGGGCCGCGACCTCTACCTGTTCCAGTCGATCCATCAGGAGTCGGACGTGATCCCGGAGAACATCGACGCGATCCGAGCGCTCCTCGACTGGGAGGACCGCGAGACGAGCATGGCGACCACCGACGAGACGCTCGGCGTCGGGCTGGAGTCGCTGTTCGACGGGCAGCGCAAGCGGGTCGTTCCCAAGAGCAACGGCGACGACTGAGGTGAGACCGACCGAAGTCCTCGTGAACGGGGCGAACGAGGGCACGCGGGACGAGCAGGGCGAGTCTCGCGGAGGGAGTCCTCGGGAAAACGGCGGCGGACCCCGGAGGTCCGCCGCCCACGAACGCGGCGTGACGCGAGCGGAGCGAGGCGACGGGAGCGCGACGGAGCGGTCCCTCCGCCGCGCTTGTCTACCCCAGATCGTGGACGGTCACGTCGCCGGACTCCGTGTCGACGATCACCGCGGCCGGCTCCTCCTCTCGGCCGGGGATCGGCACGCCGCCGGGGTTGAGGTGGACGGTGCCCTCGCGATCCTCGTGGACGCGCTCGTGGGTGTGGCCACGACAGACGTAGTCGTAGCTCCCGCTCGCGACCAGGGCGTCGACGATCGGCTCGCTGGTACCGTGGTAGACGGCGAACGCGGTCCCGTCGAGCGTCAGCGAGGCGAACTCGCCGTGGTAGGTGCCGAACGCATCGACGGCGTCGGCGAGGGCCCACTCGCCGTCGTTGTTGCCACGGACGGCGTGAAACTCCCAGTCGGCGCCCGAGGCGTCGACCGCGTCCGGATCGAACGGACTCGCGGAGAACGGCGCGACGATGTCGCCGCAGTGGATCACGGCGTCGGCGCCCGCGTCCGCGAACGCGTCGACCGCGGCCTCGACGTACTGTGCGTTGTCGTGGGTGTCGGAGACGACGCCGACGAGCATGGTCGCCAGATCGCGTCGCCGCCTAATCAACCGTCCGCCCGATCCGTTGTGGTCACCTCGGCTTCCTGTTACGCGTCGCGCTCCGCGCTTCGGATCAGCAGTTCGACCGCCGGCAGCGGCTCGCCGGTGAGGGCGCGGATGTACGCGCCGCCGGCGATAGACACGTGTGAGAAGTCGTCCTCGTCCATCCCGTACATGGTGATGGCGCGAGAGGTGTCGCCGCCGCCGACGACCGAGAAGCAGTCGGTCTCGGCGATGGCCTCCAGCACACCGACCGTCCCGACGCTGAATCGTTCGTCCTCGAAGACGCCCAGCGCGCCCTTCACGAACACGGCCTCGGAGTCGCGGATGACCGGCTCGTAGTCGGCAACGGTGTCGCTACCGATGTCGAGGAACGACTGGGTCTTCTCAACGATATCGTCGACTGCGACCTCGGCGCGCTCGCCGTCGGCGTCCGCGTACGCCAGATCCGACGCGAGCGTCACCTGATCCCGACGCTCGTCGAGCACCGAACGGATCGTCTCCTCGTTGGCATCCCACTGCTCGTCGAACAGTTCGGTGTCGATGTCCTCGCCGACGGGGTAGCCGGCCGCCCGGAGGAACAACTCGCCGGCGACGCCACCGAGGAGGAACCGGTCGACCTTCCCGTCGAGCGCCTCCATCACGCCGATCACGTCGGTCGCCTTCGTCCCGCCGACGACCATCGTCACGTCGCCGTCGAACTCGCGCTCGGCGATGGCGGTGTTCGCCTCGTACTCCGTCTCCATGACGCGACCCGCGTAGCTCGGGAGCCGCAGCGGGAACCCGACGAGCGACGCGTGCTTTCGGTGGGCCGCCGAGTACGCGTCGTTGACGAACGCGTCGAACTCCGGTCCGAGCGTCTCGACGAAGTCGCTCGCGGCGTGTTCCTCGGGCTCCTTCTCCGGCAGTTCGTCGTCGGTCATCCGGGTGTTCTCCAGCAGGAGCACGTCGCCCGTGTCCAGATCCCGGACGGCGGCGAGCGCGTCGTCGCCGAAGGTGTCGGCGACGAAGTCCACGTCGACGCCGGCGTGCTCGGCGAGGATCTCGGCGTGCTGTTCCAGCGAGACGAAGGTGTCCCTCCCGGGACGGCCCTGATGGGCCATGAGCGCGACGCGGTGGCCGGCCTCGGCGAGTTCCGCGACGGTCTCGGCGTGGCGGGAGAACCGGCGGTTGTCCTGTACGACGCCGTCCTCGACCGGGGAGTTGAGGTCGAGACGGACGAGGACGCGCTGCTCGGCGGGGAGGTCGTCGAGAGTACGGAAGGAGCTCATCATCCGGGGTGTCGGAGGTTATCGACTTAGAAGGCGCGGATGGCACGAGCGCTGTCGCTCGAACGATGGCGAACAGGTGGCCGTGCTCGGGGCGAGGACGGGTCCGGTGTGGACGCCGACACCGTCGTCAGGACGCGCCGTCGGGCCACGCGCGCTCACGGCTGTCGCCGTTCGCATCGAGGCCTCCTTTGTCGGCCTCGCACTCCGCGTTCCGGCGCGCCGTCTCGGCTAGCGCATCGGCGATGCTGGTTCGGTATCGGTGAAGAAGGTTCACCCGCTTGCTCCGCTCGGTTCGCGCCTCGATCGCTGTGCGCGGGTCACTCCCGCCTCGATCGTGGGCGGCTCGGGCCGCGCGGCTTCCCCGCGCACACCTCGCCGTTCACGAGACCACAGGTCTCGTGAGCTCACAAATCGCAGAGCGATTTGTGAACGCCGGTTCTCCGAGGCCTCGGTCGCTCGCTGCGCTCGCTCCCCCGACCTCGCCTCAGTCGTCGCCGGCTTCCGCCTCGGTCCGCGAGGCGCGCTTCGCCGCGCGGTCGATGAACTCCTGGGGAAGCTCGTCGATCTCGCCGGCCTGCACGCCCCACAGGTGGCCGTAGAGGCCGTCCTCGCTCAACAGCTCCTCGTGGGTGCCGCGCTCGGCGATCCGGCCGTCCTCGAGGACGACGATCTGGTCGGCGTCCTTGATCGTCGAGAGACGGTGGGCGATGGCGAAGGTGGTGCGGTCCTCGGTGAGCTTGTCGATGGAGCGCTGGATGAGCATCTCCGTCTCCGTGTCGACGTCGGAGGTCGCCTCGTCGAGCACGAGGATCTCCGGGTCCTTCAGCATCGCGCGGGCGATGGAGAGGCGCTGGCGCTGCCCGCCGGAGAGCTTCACGCCGCGCTCGCCGATCTCGGTGTCGTAGCCCTCCGGCAGGTTCGTGATGAACTTGTGGGCCTCCGCCGCCTTCGCGGCCTCGATCACCGCCTCGTCGTCGGCCTCGAAGGTCCCGTAGGCGATGTTGTCGCGGACCGTCCCGTAGAACATGAACGTGTCCTGACTCACGTAGCCGAGCGACTGCCGCAGGCTCGGGATCGTCACGTCGCGGATGTCCTGTCCGTCGATCGTGATCGAGCCCTCGTTCACGTCGTACATCCGGAGGAGGAGCTTGAGCACGGTCGACTTCCCGGCGCCGGTCGGGCCGACGAGCGCGAGGGTGTCGCCGCCGTCGACCTCGAAGGAGATGTCGTCGACGATCGTCTCCCCCTCGTCGTAGCCGAACGTCACGTCGTCGTAGACGACCTCGCCGTCGTCGACGACGAGGTCTTCGGCGGCCGGGTCCTCGACGATGCGCGAGGGCGTGTCCATCAGGCCGAACAGGCGCGCGCTGGACGCGCGGGCGCGCTGGTACATGTTGATGATGGAGCCGAACTGCGCCATCGGCCAGATGAACCGCTGGGTGTAGAGGATGAACGTCGTGAACACGCCGACGGTCAACTCGTTGCCGCCGGTCAGCCAGAACGGCGCCTCGCCGAGCACCCAGAAGCCGCCGACCGCGAAGGTGATGACGAACCCGATACCGGCGATGACGCGCAGCGCGGGGAAGAACTTGATCCGGGTGGTGATCGCGTCCCAGTTGGCGTCGTAGTAGTCGTACGAGACGTCGTCGACGCGCTCGGATTCGAACCCCTCGGTGTTGAACGTCTTGATCACCTTGATGCCGCCGAGGTTGTTCTCCAGTCGCGAGTTGAGGTGACCGACCGTCTTGCGCACGTCGGCGTACTTCGGCTGGATCACGTCGATGAACTTCCAGGTCACGACGGCGATGACGGGCACCGGCAGAAGGGAGACGACTGCCAGCCGGGGGTTGAGCCAGAGCATGATGGCGGCGATCCCGATCACCATCACCGACAGGCGGAACGCGGAGTTCATGCCGTCGTTGAGGAACCGCTCCAGGCGATTCACGTCGTTCGAGAGCACGGACATCATCTCGCCGGTCTGCTTCTCGGCGAAGAAGTCCATGTTCAGCCGCTGCATCTTGTCGTAGGTGTCCGTCCGGATGTCGTGCTGGATGTTCTGGGCGAAGGAGTTCCAGCCGTAGTTGCGGATCCAGTGGAACACCGACCCGCCGAAGAACGCGAACGCGATGATGCCGACGGTGAACACCAACTGGTCCCGTGGACCGGTCGGGATGACGCTCGCGGGCACCAACGGGAGGTCGAACGGAACGTTCTGCTCGAACACGGCGTCGATCGCGATCCCGAGGAGAAGCGGCGGGAGCAGATCGAGCACGCGCGCGGCGACGCTGCCGAAGAAGCCCAGCCCGAAGTACCGGAGGTTTCTGGACCCGTACTCCGAGAACAACCGCTTCATCGGATTATCCGTCTTCTCACGGATGTCCTCGAAGGGGTCGTCCTCGTCGGAGGGATGACTCATTACCTACTCTCAGCGACACCAACGCCCTAAACGGTTCGCTTCGAAACGAAACACCTCCGGTTCGGAACGGTCCCCTCTGCCACGATCCGCGGCGGCGACGCTCAGTAGTCGCCGGCGATCTCGACGGTGTCGCCCTCGCATACGCCGTGGTCGGTCGTCCAGCCGAACGGCACTTCGAGCACGTACTTCCCGGTTCCGCGGTACCGTTTCAGTTCGGACTCGCTCGTTCCCTCGGGCGGGAGTTCTGCGTGGTGGATCCGGGTGATCGTGCCGTTGGCGGCGACGAACACGATGTCGATCGGGAACGCCATGTCGCGCATCACGTACGCGTGGCTGTCCTCGTTGTCGTGGACGAACAGCATGCCCTCGTCCGGCCCGAGCGACTCGGTGTCGGAGAGTCCGGTGTAGCGCTTGTCGAAGGTGTCGGCGACCCTGGCGTCGACGCTGCCGAGTTCGGTGCCGCTCCCGTCGACGACGGTGACCGTCGTGCGCTCGTACTCGCCGTCGTTCGCGACGTTCGCCACGGTGCCGGTGCAGCCGGCGAGCACGACCAGGAGCGCGAGGAGCGCGGGGGCGACGCGGCGGCGGAGGGCCATACCGACACAGTCGGGCGGCGATCGGGAAAGCGTATCGGGCGAAAGGTAAGCGTTATTCGAGCGCGGCCGGTGTGTCCGGGTACGGGCTCGTGGTCTAGTGGTTATGACGCTTCCCTTACAAGGAAGAGATCGGTGGTTCAACTCCGCCCGAGCCCACTCCTCCGCTTTAGACCCGTCGCCGACGGGGTGCCGAACGCGACGTTACTTCGCGGGAACGGGCTCCTCCGCGTAGGGGAAGTTCCCGATCGTCTCCTCGCGGAACGCCTCCTCGTCGAAGGAGTACTCGCCGTCGAAGAAGTCCATCAGCGTGTGGGTGTCGCGCATCGCGTTCTTGAGGCACGTCGAGGCCCCGGGCGACGGCGTGATGTTGAAGACGATGTCCTTGCCGACGATCTTCGCCTCCCCCATGTCGAGCGAGCGCTTCTCGGTGTCGACGATCTGCGGACGAACGCCGCCGTACCCCTTGGCGCGCTCGATGTCGTCGAGCTCGACGCTCGGAACGACCTTCCGAACGTTCGGGAGGAACTGCTTCGGTCCCACCGCGGGGAGGTCGTACACGAGGTTCCGGAGCACGTACGGCAGGAGGATCCGGTCCGCGAGGATGGTGGCGTAGCTGAGGAACGACGCCGCGTTGAGCCCGAACACGTCGAGGAAGTCCGACACCGTCGAGACGCGCCCGCGTTCGAGAGCGGGAACGAGCTTCGCCGTCGGGCCGAACCGCGTCACGCTCGGGTCGTGCACGTCCGCGTCGCCGTGGACGGCCGCGAAGGGGAGCTTCTTCATCTGCAGCGTGTACACCTTGCCGTTCAGGAGATCGTCGGCGAGGAAGAAGCTGCCAGCCACGGGCAACAGGACCTTGTTCTGGCCGTACCCGAGCTCCTTCGCCATCTGGAGGCTGTGTGAACCGGCGGCGACGACCGCCGCCTGCGACTCGATCTCGCCTGCGGACGTCTCGAACGTGTAGCCGTCGGGGGTTGGCTCGACCGACGTGACCGCCGTTCCGGTCTTGATGTCGACGGTCGTCTCCTCGCTGGCCTCCTCGACGAACGACTCCGTCGTCTCGCCGTAGTCGACGACGTAGCCGTCGGGCGTCTGCAGCGCGAGCATCTCCGTGCCCGGGTCGCGCCCCTCGACGACCTTCGGCTCGATCTCGGCGATCTCGTCGCGGCCGATCGGCCGGAGCTTCGGGAAGAGGTCCCCGAACCCGTTCTCGTAGCGCTGTTCCAGCTTCTCGACTTCCTCGTCGCCGACGCCGAGCACCATCTTGCTGCGCTTGGCGTGCATCTCCCGGTCGGCGTCCTGATTCTCGAGGTAGCCGGCGAGCAGTTCGGCGCCCTCCTTCACCTCCTCGGCCTTCTCGAGGGTGTAGTTGGTCTCGATGTCCCCGAAGTGCAGGGTCTGGGAGTTGTTCGTGTGATGGGAGTTGATCGCGGCGACCTCCGGCTCCTTCTCGATCAGCGCGATCGACTCGATGTCGGTGAACTTCGCCGTCGTGTACAAGAGCGAGGCACCGCTGATTCCGCCGCCGACGATAACGAGGTCGTACGTGTCGGGCATTGTGGTGGGTACTACCTACACCGCGATACTGGAGGGTGATAACTCGTCTTCTTTGTGTCCGTTATTGCCGGCCGCCCGCCGGGCGACGAACGGCGTCTCGTCGCGCCGTTCGCCCTCCTGTGTCTCCCACGACAGGATTTACAACGGTCCGAAGGAATCATCAGTGTCAGCGGAATCCGTCAGGACGAACCATGAGCGACCGGGAGACCTGGACGTCACGAGTCGGATTCATTCTCGCCGCCGTCGGCAGCGCGGTGGGGCTCGGAAACATCTGGTCGTTCCCCTTCCAGACCGCCTCCAACGGCGGGGCCGCGTTCCTCGTCGTCTACCTGCTGGCGGTGACCCTGATCGGGTTCCCGGTGATGCTCGGGGAGTTCGTCATCGGACGACGAAGCGAGCGCAACGCCGTCGAGGCGTTCCGGTCGCTCGGTTTCGGCGAGTGGTCGATCGTGGGCGGGCTGGGCGTTCTCGCGTCGTTCGTGACGCTGGCGTTCTACAGCGTCGTCGGGGGATGGGTGTTGAGCTACATCGTCGGCAGCGTCACCGGTGGCTACCTCGGCGACGCGGGCGCCTACTTCGCCGCCGTCTCCGCGGGTCCGATCACGGTCGCCGCCCACGCGGTGTTCATGGGGCTGACGATCGCGATCGTCGCGCTCGGCGTCACCGACGGTATCGAGCGCGCGACGAAGCTGATGGTGCCCGCGATCTTCGTTCTCATGGGCGGACTCGCCCTCTGGGTGAGTACTCTCGACGGCGCGGCCGAGGGATACGCGTACTACCTCTCCCCGGACGTTGGCGTGATCGCCGGCAACCTCGCGGGGATCGTTCCGCCGGCCGTCGGTCAGGCGTTCTTCACCCTCTCGCTGGGGTTCGGTGTGATGATCGCCTACTCGTCGTACCTCGGGCGCGACGACAGTCTCCCGGCCGACGGGTCGGCGATCGTCGTGGTGAACACGCTGGTCGCGCTGCTGGCGGGGTTCGTCGTCTTCCCGGTCCTGTTCGCGATCGAGGGCTCGATCCCCTCCTCGGGCGGGGCGGGCACGGCGTTCACGGCACTCGCCGGCGCGTTCAGCCAGATCCCCGGCGGCCGGGTCATCGGTCTCGGCTTCTTCGTCGTGCTCCTACTGGCCGCGCTCTCCAGCTCGATCAGCCTCCTCGAGGTCCCCACGTCGTTCGTCGCCGACCGGACCGGGTACGACCGAACCCCGACCGCGCTGGGGCTCGGCGCGCTCGTCGCGCTCGTCGGCGTGCCGACCGCGCTCGACACCGGCGTCCTCGGCTGGTACAACGACGTGGTGTTCAACCTGCTGCTGCCGCTGGCGGTGCTTTTCATCTCGCTGTTCGTCGGCTGGGTCGCCGACGACCAACTGGCGGCGGAGTTGAACCTCGGGAGCTCGTTCGGGAGCGGGTTCTCGTCGGTCTGGCTGTGGTGGGTCCGGATCGTGATCCCGGTCGCCATCGGGGGGACGCTGTTGCTCGGGATCCAGTCGCTGCTCGTGAAGGCGGGGGTCCTCGCGGCGCCCATCGTCCTCGGGTAGTCGGGTCGCCTTCCCGGGGAACTCGCTCGGCGGACGATCCCGGTGCCGCGACTGAATCCCGGTTGATCCGAGTTGAGGTGGACGAATGAACACACCTCCTTTTATCGCTCGCGACGGTACGTTCTCCCCATGCACGAACGCACCTGCGGGGGGAAGCCACGATGAACCTGAAGGCGCTCGCGGCCGTCGGCGCCGTCGTCCTCGTCGTCGCTGCCGGCGGTGCCGCGGCGTTCATCGCGGGGATCGGTCCGCTCGGCGACATCGGCGGCGGCTCGTCCGACACCGTGACCGAGACGCCGGCGTCGACCGGGACGGTGTACGGCGATACCGGCGGCTCATCCGGCGGTGACACCGATGGGAGCGCCGGCGAGAGCACCACCTCGGACGGTTCGAACACTGCCGAGTCGGTGCCGCCGTACACGTTCGCGGTCGAGTCGATCGAGGAGTGTGGACAGACCTGCCGGGACGTGACCGTCCGACTCGACAACAACCGCGACGAGACGGCGACGGGGATCAACGTCTACACGCGAATATTCGCCGGCAACTCCACCGACTCCGGCGACAAGGTGTGGGAGGGCACCCGCGACGTGGGGTCCCTCGAGGCGGGCGCCTCGACCACGGAGACGAGCCGGGTGGAACTCTCGTTCTCGGAGGGATATCAGATCCAGCAGGCCGACGGCTGGATCACGATCCTCACGACCGTCGAGTCCGACGACGTGACGATCACGTTCAAGGAGCGCCGTCAGGTCCTGTGACCGCCGGCCCGCGGGCGATTCGAAACGCTTTTTCATACCGCCGGGGTTCGTTGAGACGCGCCGCCTTAGCTCAGATTGGGAGAGCACTCGACTGAAGATCGAGCTGTCCCCCGTTCAAATCGGGGAGGCGGCATCTCCTCCGGCCGACAACGCGAACGAGCGGGGCGAGTGAGCCGTCGGCCGGTGGTCGTGCGTTCCCGACACGATTTGAACAGACGAGTCACAGCCCGGGAGCGCAGCGGAGCGAGCACCCCGGAACGCCTCGGCGAGTTCAAATCGGGGAGGCGGCATGTTCTGAACCCGTGAGCGACAGCGAACGGGTGAGGAGACGACGCCGGACCGATCTGAGCAGACGAGTCGCAGCGGCCGAGCGAAGCGAGGCCGACCGTCTCGGCGAGTTCAAATCGGGGAGGCGGCATGTTCTCGATTCCACCGTGGCGAGCGAGGCGAACACCGGTGGATCGTTCGTCACCGGAGCCGGCCACTGGACTCTGGGGGCAACGTCCTTGACCCCTCGTTGCGAAGGCCGAGCGATGGCAGACATGACGCCGTCCGACTCGTCTCGAAGGCGCCCCCTCCTGTACGCCATGAGCGCGGTGTACGTCGTCGCCGGCGTGCTGCACCTCGTCAAACCCGGACCGTTCGAACAGATCGTCCCCGAGGAACTGCCCGCACCGCGCGCGCTCGTGTACCTCTCCGGACTCGCCGAGGTCGCCCTCGGGGTCGGCGTGCTGGTTCCCCGGACGCGACGACGCTCCGCGAAGGGCCTGATCCTGCTGCTGATCGCGGTGTTTCCCGCGAACGTCAACATGGCGACTCGCGGGGTCGGGCTGGAGGCGGTCCCCGACCGGTTGCGACCCGCCGCGACCGCGGCGGCGTGGGTCAGGCTCCCGCTGCAGGCGGTACTGATCGCGTGGGCGTGGGTGTACGCCCGCGCTGACGACGACTCCAGTTGACATCGCCGTCGCCGTTCGATACCCACGTCGCCGGTCGATACCCACGTCACACGTCGCCGCCCCCTTGGACGACCAGTGGCGGCGGCGCAACGTCGCCGCGGCGTTTATCACGCGGGTCGCCGAAGCGGCCAGTCGATGACGAAGCTCGCGATCACCCTCCGGCGCCGGGAGGGAACGTCGTTCGAGGAGTTCCGGGAGTACTACCGCGAGGAGCACGCGCCGCTGGCGGCCGACCTTCCGGGGTTGGAGCGGTACGCCGTCTCGTTCCCGTCCGACCCGGAGTCGGCGTCGTACGACGCCCTCGCGGAGCTGTACTTCCCGGACGGCGAGACCATGGCGGCGGCGTTCGACTCCGACCTCGGCCGGGAGGTCACCACCGACGCCGAGACGTTCGCCGACATGGACGCCGCCGAGCGCGTCGTCCTCGAGGAGGACGTCGTCGTCGACTGATCGCGCCGCCGCCGGCCGAGCCGCGTCGATCGACCGGTTCGCACCCCGAACGGCTGTGAATCCGATCCCGTGAGTGGGTCCCTCTCACGCGCGACGACGACTCGGAAGGGTTAACCGTTACCCGCCGCTCGTACCGTGTATGGCAACTGGGAAGGTCGACTTCTTCAACGACACCGGCGGCTACGGATTCATCGAGACTGAGGACGCGGACGAGGACGTGTTCTTCCACATGGAGGACGTTGGCGGTCCTGACCTCGAGGAGGGGCAGGAGGTCGAGTTCGACATCGAGGAGGCCGAGAAGGGCCCCCGCGCGAAGAACCTGCAGCGCCTGTAAGGTTCCGACGAATCGGTCGAGAGACCGTACCGCAGTTTTCACCGTTTTTCATCCGACAGCGAGCGACCGCCGTGCCGTTCGGCCCCGAACGCGACGGGGCCGCGGTCGTTCGTCAGCGACGGCGGTAGCGACACCGACGGCACCGGCGGCTCCAGCGCGTCGCTTATCTTCGACCGCGCCGAACCCGCCGACGTGAACACGGGACGGCGGTGGTCAGGGTGACGGCGACGACGCTCCACGAGCCGGCACACCGGGAGGCGCTGTGGGAGCTGGAGTCGGCGTTCGACCGCGGCGACCTGGTCACGCTGTTCGGCACCTGTACGGTCGAGTACGACGGCCGCGCCGCCTCCTCGCTGGGGCCCGGCGCGCGGCTGCTCGTTCTGAAGCCGGACGGCTCGGCGCTGGTACACACCGACGAGGGCCGAACCCCCGTGAACTGGCAGCCGCCGGGGAGCGAACACCGCGCGGCGGTTCGCGACGGACGCCTTCGCGTGCGCAGCGTGCGCGAATCGCCCGACGAGACGCTCGACGTGTGGTTCACCGCGGTGGACCAGCTCGCCGCCTACGGCGTCACCGGCGGCCGCGCCGTCGAGGTGATCGGGAGCGAGGCGGACCTGAAGGAGCGCGTACTCGAGGACCCCACGCTCGTCGAGGAGGGGTTCGAGCCGCTGGCAACCGAGCGCGAGACGGACGCCGGGCCGATCGACGTGTTCGGTCGCGACGACGCGGGCCGCCCGGTCGTCGTGGAGTTGAAGCGGCGCCGCGTCGGTCCCGACGCCGCGGGCCAACTCGCCCGGTACGTCGGCGCCGTCGACCGCGAGGAGCCCGACGGAACGGCGGTCCGCGGGGTCCTGCTCGCGCCGTCGATCACCGACCGGGCGCGGGACCTGCTCGCCGACGAGGGGCTCGAACACGTCGCCGTGGAACCTCCGACGGGCGCCGACGAGGGCGGATCCGGCGGGGACACGTAGTCCACGCCCCCGTCCGAATGCTCGACTCACCCGCCCGTCGATCGGTTCATCCGCCCGTGCGGGCCGGCCGCACGGCGGGCGGGCGAAACGTAGGGTTTAACCACGCCACCGCCGTCGTCTCGGTCAAGTAACCATGTCCGAAAAGCCGGCCTCCATGTACCGGAAGATCGACAAGCCGTCGTACACGCGGCGTGACTACGTCACCGGTATTCCGGGTTCGAAGATCGCACAGCACAACATGGGCGACCTGACGAGCGACCCCGAGGACTACCCCGTCCACATCTCGCTGGTCACCGAGGAGGACGTCCAGATCCGCCACGGCTCGCTGGAGTCCGCGCGCCTGTCGGCCAACCGCCACCTCATCCGTGAACTCGGCGAGGGGAACTACAAGATGGTCCTCCGCAAGTTCCCGCACCAGATCCTGCGCGAGAACAAGCAGGCGACCGGTGCGGGCGCGGACCGCGTCTCCGACGGGATGCGTCAGGCGTTCGGCAAGCCCGTGGGCACCGCCGCGCGCATGAACGCCGGCGAGACCGTCTTCACCGCGTACGTCGACGCCGACCAGGCCGACGCCGTGAAGGAGGCGTTCCGCCGCGCGTACAACAAGATGTCCCCGCCGTTCCGCGTCGTCGTGGAGAAGGGCGAGGACCTGCTCGTTCGGTAACGTCGGACGGTCGACGCCCGGACCCCCGTTCTCATCGTTCTCGCTTCCGCGAGCGACGGCGTCGGTGCTCCAGACGGCGTCGTTCGCGACGTCGGCTCCGTCGAAAGACAACCCGGACCCGAGTGAAAACGCCACACAGCGCCAGCGAGAACACGGAACTCCGGCAGGTCTTTGGCCCGCGGGCGACCATCCACGCACATGACGGGAGTACGAGTCGCGGGGGTCGGGCTGACGCCGTTCGGCGAGCACGCCGGGCGGACCGGGCGGGACCTGTTCGCGGAGGCGGCGCTCGCGGCGCTCGACGACGCCGGCGTCGCCGGCGACGAGGTGGAGCATCTCAACTACGGCAACTTCATGGGCGCGCTCGCCGAGCGGCAGGGGCATCAGGCCCCCATCATGACCGAGGCGGCGGGCCTGCGCTGTGCGGGCACCCGCTACGAGGAGGCGTGCGCGTCGGCGGGCGTCGCCGTCCGCGAGGCCGTCCGCGCGGTCCGCTCGGGCGAGAACGACGTCATGCTCGCCGGCGGGATGGAGCGGATGACGAACCTCTCGACGGCGGAGGTGACCGAGTCGCTGGCGGTCGCCGCCGACGAGCTGTTCGAGGTGCGTGCGGGCGTCACCTTCCCCGGGGCGTACGCGCTGATGGCACGCGCCTACTTCGACGAGTACGGCGGGGACCGCGAGGACCTGGCCCACGTCGCGGCGAAGAACCACGCCAACGCCGTGAACAACGAGTACGCGCAGTACCAGCGCGAGATCACCGTCGAAC
Organism: Halobaculum saliterrae; assembly: GCF_009831625.1. GTDB lineage: Archaea > Halobacteriota > Halobacteria > Halobacteriales > Haloferacaceae > Halobaculum > Halobaculum saliterrae. The sequence continues at coordinate 137,925 of NZ_WUUS01000004.1, forward strand.
AGGCGCTGGACTCGCCGCCGGTGGCGTCCCCCCTCCACCTGTTCGACGCGTGCCCGATCACCGACGGCGCGAGCGCGCTCGTGCTCGTCTCCGAGGAGTACGCCGAGGAGCACGACCTCGACGCGTCGGTCGCGATCACGGGAACGGGACAGGGCGGCGACCGCGCGGCGCTGCAGGACCGCACGGACATGGCCCGCACCCCCGCCGCCGCCGATGCGGCCGCCGAGGCGTACGGCGACGCCGGCGTCGGGAGCGATCAGGTGGACGTGGCGGAGGTGCACGACTGCTTCACCATCGCGGAGGTGATGGCGCTGGAGGCGCTGGACCTGTTCGACCCCGGCGAGGGGGTCGGCGCCGCGCGCCGCGGCGACACCACTCGCGACGGCGACCTCCCGGTGAACCTCTCGGGCGGCCTGAAGGCGAAGGGGCACCCGGTCGGCGCGACCGGCGGCTCGCAGATCGCCGAGATGACGCGCCTGCTGCGCGGCGATCACCCGAACAGCGACGCCGTGCCCGACGCGACGGTCGGGCTCACCCACAACGCGGGCGGAACGGTCGCAAGCGCCGTCGTTCACGTGCTGGAGGTGGCCGAATGAGCGACGCCGAGCCCGATCCGCCGGCGAACACCGGGTACGACGAGTGGGCCGACGCGCTGGCTGACGGGGGGTACTTCGTCGAGTGCGCGAACGGGCACGGCAGCCTCCCCCCGCGGCGCGTGTGCCCCGAGTGCGGGAGCACCGACCTCTCGGAGGAGTCGCTTCCCGAGACCGGGGAGGTCGCGACGTTCTCGGAGGTCCACGTCGCGCCCTCCGGCTTCGGCGAGGAGCCGCCGTACGTCACGGCGGTCGTCGGGTTCGGGTCCGTCCGGCTCACCGGCATCGTCCGGGACCTGTCGGCCGAGGAGATCGAGATCGGAACCCCCGTGCGCCCCGACGTGGAGCGCAACGACGCCACCGGGAACCGGCTGGTCGTGTTCCGGCCGGCCTGAGGGATCGGTCGACGTGGAAGTGACGCCGCCCCCGGTCGGTTCTCTCCTACTCCCGTTCGTCCTGCTCGACGGTCACCGTCCCGTCGGGTCGCTCGCCGACGACGACGTCGACGAACTGATCGCCGAACTCGACGTGCGGGAGCAGCATCGCGTCGTCGAACACGACCAGCTCGCAGCCGGCGGCGTCGGCTAACTCGCGCCCCTCCGACAGCGGCGGGAGGTCGGCCTCGCGCCCCCACACGATCGTCGCCGGGGCGTCGAGGGCCGCGAGCGCGCCCGCGAGGTCCACGTCGCTGTTCAGGAAGCCGGAGACGAACGACGCCGGCGCGAAGCGCGCGCCCTTCTGGTGGGTCGTGCGCCACTCGTACGCCTGCCACTCCTCGCCGGCCTTCTCGGGGTCCCAGTAGCCGTGGTCGGCGTTGAAGTAGGCGATGGAGGGCTTCGAGGCGAGCAGGCCGAAGACCGCGTCGCCGACGATCGGCGCCCGGAGCAGCTCCCGGACGGCGGTCTTGGGCGGCTCGGGGCCGGCGATCGCGGTCGGGCACACGAGGGTGAGATCGGCGAGATCGAGGTCCTCGGCGACGCCGACGACGTACGCCGCCGTCAGCGACGACGCGACGACGCGCGGCTCGTCGTACTCGGCGAGGAAGTCGCGTACGAAGTCCTCGTACAGCGCCGCCGAGTAGCGCAGCGGCGGCCGGTCCGAGCGACCGAATCCGGGGAGGTCGGGCGCGACGACGCGGTACTCCGCCGCGAGGGCGTCGAACACCTCGCGCCACTCGCCGGCGGATCCGGCGGCGTTGATCCCGTGGAGGAGGACGAGCGTCTCGTCGTCCTCGTCGCCGGCCTCCGTACAGGAGATGTCCATCCCGCGCCAGCGATAGCTCCGTTGTCGTCCGTCGAGCGGCGGCTCGAGTTCGCCCGCCCTCGCGCGCAGTGCCCGCGTCGCGGCGACGCTGGCGCCCGCGCCGAGCGCGACGTACTTCGCGGTCGAGGCGAGCTTCGATCGGAGAGTCATATCGTCTCATACGGGCGCCGTCGACTTAGTTCGCGTGGCACCAGCGTGACACGCCGGCGCGGGCGGACCGCCCGAACGGTCGGTGCCGTCGGGGATCCGGCGCCCGCCTACAGCGGCTCCTCGCCGTCGACGATCCGCAGGCACCGCTCGGCGAGCGCCGGCACCCGCGTCTCCATCGTCGGGTACAGCGGGTCGTCGCTGTTACCCTCCAGGTACCGCCGGTAGAACATCTCCCCCAGCGCGGCGAGCTTGTACACCGCGAGCGTGCGGTAGAAGCGGTCGTGCTCGTAGTCGATCCCCGTCGCGTCCTCGTAGCGCGCGACGAGATCGCGCCGGCTCGGGTAGCCCTCGCGCTCCATGAACGTCGAGGTCAGCTCCGGCGTCGCCGGCGCCGGGTCTCCCGGGTCGCGCCAGAACGAGAGCATCCAGCCCAGGTCCGTGAGCGGGTCGCCCAGCGCCGACAGCTCCCAGTCGAGGACGGCGACCAGTTCCGGCGGGGTCCCCGGCGCGAACATGACGTTGTCGAGCTTGTAGTCCCCGTGAACGAGCGCGTGCTCGTGGTCGGCCGGGCAGTTGTCCCGCAGCCAGTCCGTCACCTCAGCGATCTCGGGCACCTCGCGGTCCTCGGCGGTCACCTCGAACGCCCACCGGAACTGCGTCGCCCACCGGTCCACCTGTCGCTCGGTGAAGCCCGCGGGACGGCCGAAGTCGCCGAGGCCGACCGCCCCGGGGTCGACCGCGTGGACCGCCGCGAGGGTGTCGACGAGTTCCTCACCGACGCGGCGGCGGTGCTCGGGCACGGCGAAGCGCTCGGGCTCGTCGTCGCGGAGCACGTCGCCCGCGGTCCGGCCCATCACGTAGAAGTCCGAGCCGAGCACGTCGCGGTCGTCGCACGCGAGCACCGTCTCGGGCAGCGGCACGGAGGTGTCCTGCAACGCGTCCATCACGCGGTACTCCCGGAGCACGTCGTGGGCCGTCTCGGCGGTCTCGCCGGGCGGCGGCCGCCGGATCACGAGCTCTCGGTCGCCGTAGGTGACGAACAGGGTCTCGTTGGAGTGACCCTCCGGATGGCGGCGCACGTCGAACTCGTCGACCGGCCCCAACTCGGCGGACAGTCGCTCGCGCAGCGCTGGCGGGTCGACGAGGCGGCGGAAGTACGCCTCGGAGTCGTCCGACATGCGGGTCAGTTGCACACCCCGAACGAAAAGCGCCGGGGGTCGTGAGCACCGCGGCAGCGTCCCCGCCGTGCGGTTTGAGCGACCGTTCGGGGGTACTGTTTTGCCCCGGCGGCCGGACTCGATGGTATGGAGTACGACGACAGCGAGGCGGCGCGCGCGCTGGCCGAGCGGACGCGGGAGTTCGTCGAGGAGGAGGTCATCCCGGTGGAGCGGGAGGTCCTCGGGGACGGACCCGTGAGCGACGAACAGCTCTCGGATCTCCGGGAGGCGGCTCGCGAATACGACGTGTTCTGCCCGCAGATCGGCGAGGAGTTCGGCGGCATGGGGATGGACTTCCGCGACGTGCTTCCCATGTTCGAGCAGGCGGGGCGCTCGCTGTTGGGCGCGGCGGCCTGCCGCGTCGACGCGCCCGACGAGGGCAACATGCACACGCTGGAGCTGTTGGGCACCGACGAGCAGCAGGAGCGGTGGCTCCGCCCGCTCGTCGCCGGCGAGATCTCCTCGGGGTTCTCGATGACCGAGCCGATGCAGGGCGGCGGGTCGGACCCGAAGATGATCCGCACGAGCGCGGAGAAGGAGGGCGACGAGTGGGTCATCGACGGCCACAAGTGGTGGACCACCGGCGGCACCGAGGCGGACGTGCTCATCGTGATGGCGCGCACCGACCCCGACGCCCACCCGTACGAGGGGACCTCGCTGTTCCTCGTGCCCGCGGACGCGCCCGGCGTGAACGTCGTCCGCGACGTCGCCCACGTGGGCGGCGAGGTGACCGGCGTCGGGCACGCGGAGATCGAGTACGACGGCGTGCGCGTCCCCGAGGAGAACCTCCTCGGGAACCTGAACGAGGGGTTCGCCCACGCACAGCAGCGTCTCGGCCCCGCGCGGCTCACCCACTGCATGCGGTTCGCCGGGATGGCCGAGCGCGCGCTCGACGTGGCGAAGGCGTACACCAGCGAGCGACAGGCGTTCGGCGGGCCGATCGCCGACAAGCAGGCCGTCCGCCACGACGTGGCCGACGCCGAGACCGAACTCCACGCCGTGCGGACGATGGTGCGCGACGCCGCCGACCGCATCGACCGCGGCGAGGAGGGACGGGTGCAGGTGGCGATGAGCAAGACGTTCGCCGCCAACACGGTACAGGACATCGTCGACACCGCGCTCCAGCTGTGCGGCGGCAACGGGATCGGGAAGGACCTCCCGATCGCCGACTTCTACGAGTCGGTGCGGCAGTTCCGCATCATCGACGGCGCCGACGAGGTCCACCGGCGCGTCATCGCCCGGGACGCCTTCTCGGACGTGGACGAGTCGGAGCTCGAGAACGTCACCCGGTACGGCGAGCCGACCGAGTAGGCACGGACGGCGGTTCGGTGCCGCACGGGGACCGCCGTGGAGACGGCGGCTGACCGCCGCCCCGATTTTTGTCCCCGGCGGGCGACGCCACCGCCATGGTCGCACTCGACGCGGATCACGAGGCGTGGACGGCCGCCCAGTCCTCGACGACGGCCGTCGTCGACGGGAACGAACTCGACGTGGCGTACTACGAGGCGGGCGGCGACAACGACGGCCCGCCGGCGATCTTCCTCCACGGGATCCCGACGTGGTCGTTCCTGTGGCGGGGGATCGCACCGGCGGTCGCCGAGGACCGGCACGTGATCGCGCCGGACCTCGTCGGCTACGGCAACTCCCAGCGCAGCGACGACTTCGACCGCTCGATACGCGCCCAGACGAGCGTGCTCTCCGAGCTGATCGCCGAGGCGGGCTACGACGAGGTGGATCTCGTCGCCCACGACATCGGCGGCGGGGTCGCGCTCCGCTACGCCGCCGCGCGCCCCGAGGAGGTGCGGAAGCTCGTGCTGTCGAACGCGGCGTGCTTCGACTCGTGGCCGGTCGAGTTCATCAACTCCCTCGGCGTCCCCGGCGTCGTCGAGGGCTGGGACGACGAGGAGTTCGAGGGGAAGATGTCGTTCCTGTTCGCCGAGGGCGCCCACGGCGAGGCCGACCCCGAATTCGTCGCCGGGATGCGGGCGCCGTGGGCCCGCGATGGCGGCCGGACGGCGCTATCGCGGGCGGCCGTCGCGACGAACACCAACCACACGACGGGCATCGACTACGGCGAGATCACCGCCGAGACGCTGTGTCTGTGGGGGGCCGACGACGTGCTCCAGCCGATCGACAACGCCGAGCGCCTCGCTGATGCCGTCGCCGGCGACGCCGCGGTCGTCGGGCTGGACGACGCCTTCCACTGGGTCACCCACGACCGAACCGAGACGTACCGCGAGGAGGTCCGGGCGTTCCTGGCCGACTGATCGGTCCGGGACGGCCGCGATCTCGAAGGTGTTCGCCGCGGATCCCACGCGGCCGGCCTCGTCGGGAATTATTTGTCAGTGGAAAGTTTATCGCCGCTATGTCGTTCCAACTCTCGAGCGAACAGGAGGCCGTCCGCGACGTGGTCAGGGAGTTCGGCGAGAACGAGATCCGCCCGGTCGCGCGCGAGCACGACGAGACGCGCGAGTACCCCCACGACCTCGTCGAGGAGGCCGCGAAGTACGACCTCGTGGCGCCGACGATCGCCGAGGAGTACGGCGGCGCGGGGATGGACCTGCTGACCGCGGTCGTCGTCACCGAGGAGCTGTGGCGGGCGGACCCCGGGATCGGCTCGGCCATCGGCTCTCGCGGCTTCGGCACCACGATGATCCAGGAGTTCGGCGACGAGTGGATGAAGGAGGAGTGGCTCCCGAAGGTCGCCGCCGGCGACGCCGCGACCTGCTCGTGCATCTCCGAGCCGGCCCACGGCTCCGACGTGGCGGGCATCGAGACCCGCGCTGAGCTCGACGAGGAGGCGGGCGAGTGGGTGCTCAACGGCGACAAGATGTGGATCACCAACGGAACGATCGCCGACGTGGCGGTCGTGATGGCGAAGACCTCGCCCGGCGAGCGCCACCGCGGCATCACCGCGTTCCTCGTCGAGGCAGACCGCGAGGGGTTCGAACCGACGAAGATCGACAACAAGCTCGGCATCCGCGCGTCCGACCTGGCGGAGATCCGTCTCAATGACGTGCGCGTTCCCGAGGACAACGTGATCGGCGCGGTCGACCAGGGCTTCTACCAACTGATGGCCTTCTTCGCGGGCGGGCGAACCTCCGTGGCGGCGCAGGCGGTCGGCGCCGCACAGGGCGCGCTCGACGCGGCGATCGACTACGCCGAGGAGCGCGAACAGGGCGGCCAGAAGATCAAGGAGTACCAGGCGATCTCCCACAAGGTGGCCGAGATGGCCACGAACGTGGAGGCGGCCCGGTCGCTCACCTACCGCGCGGCGTCCGTCGTCGACGCCGACGGGAACGACCAGCTGGCCGCGAAGTTCGCGTCGATGGCGAAGCTGTTCGCCTCCGAGCGCGCCGTCGAGGTCGCCGACGAGGGGATTCAGGTCCACGGGGGCGCCGGCTTCGTCACCGACCATCCCGCCGAGCGCTTCTACCGCGACGCGCGCATCACGAAGATCTACGAGGGCACCTCCGAGATCCAAAAGAACATCATCTCCGATCAGGTTTTTTGAGGCCCCGTCCGGGTCGCGGTCCCCGCCGCCCCCGGGATTGATGTGACGCGCCGCCCGAGTCGGGGCCGATGTTCGAATCCCCGCCTCCGGACGGTTCGACGATGCATGCCACGCGAACGCCCGCGGATCCGACGCAGATCACGGGGTGGACGGCGTGACCGACGCCGGCGACGACGCCGCGTCCCGCCTCGCCGAACGCTTCTCGCTCGTCGACTCCACCGCGGTGATCACCGGCGCCTCCAGCGGCATCGGCCGAGCGATCGCCGAGGAGTTCGCGGCCGACGGCGCCGACGTGGTCGTCTGCTCGCGCGAGCAGGGGAACGTTGACCCCGTCGCCGAAGGGATCAACGAGGCCGCGGAGTCGGCGGACAGCCACGGTCGCTGTCTCGCCGTCGAGTGCGACGTGACCGACCGCGACGCCGTCGACGCGCTCGTCGAGGCGACCGTCGAGGAGTTCGGCGGGATCGACGTGCTCGTGAACAACGCGGGCGCTTCGTTCATGGCGTCGTTCGATGACATCTCCCCGAACGGCTGGGAGACCGTCGTCGACATCAACCTCCACGGCACGTTCCACTGCACGCAGGCCGCCGGCGACCACCTCGCCGACGGCGGCGGCGCGGTCGTCAACCTCGCGAGCGTCGCCGGGCAACGGGCCGCCGAGTACATGAGCCACTACGGCGCCGCGAAGGCGGGCGTGATCAACCTCACCGAGACGCTCGCGCTCGAGTGGGCCGGCCGAGACGTGCGGGTCAACTGCATCGCTCCGGGGTTCGTGGCGACGCCGGGCGTCGAGCAACAGATGGGCGTCTCCGCGGACGAGGTCGACCGCGGCGACGTGGACCGCAGGATCGGCACGAGCGAGGAGATCGCGGACGTCGCGCGATTCCTCGCGAGCGACGCGGCGAGCTATATGACCGGCGAGACGGTGGCCGCCCAGGGCGTTCCGCAGGGCGAGGAACTCCCGCAGCAGTAGCCGATCGCGTCGATGGCGAGGCGTCGTTCCCGGCGTCCGACGCGCCGCTCACAGCGTCCGAACCCCGCTCACAGCGCGATGCTGGCGAGGCCGAGCGCGGCAAGCGCCGTCACCGTGAACACGGCCGCTGTCGCGAGGCCGAGTCGAACGCGGACGGCGGTCTCGGTGCGCATACCATCAACTCCGCGACTCCCTACTTCAACGTACGCCTCCGAGAATCGGTTCTGAAAACGAGCGTTACGGCTCGTGTGACGCGTCCACGACCTCGTAGCCGACGGCGGTCTCGCGGAGCCCCTCGGCGTGCGCTGACAGTTGGCTGGCGACGACGACGAGCACGACGTCGAGCCCGCGCATGGCGGCCTCGCGGACCGCGTCAGTCGTGCCGAAGCGCACGTCCGGCTCGCGGTCGAGCCTGCCGAGGGCGGCCATCGACTCGGTTCCGGCGGCGACGACGAGGTCCGCGTCGTCGACGAGGGTCCGCAGCCGATCCGGGTCGACCGCGCCGCTCCCGCCGTCGCGGACCGCGGGGACGGGGACGGCCGTGACGGCGCCCAACTCGTAGTCGACGACGCCGTCGAACTCCGCGACGCCGACGTCGCGCCCGGACTCCGCCGAGGTGACCGCCACCGCGGTGGCGCCGTCGGCGTCGTCAGCACCGTCGGTGTCGCCGTCGGAACCGGCGGTGGCGTCGCCCACGTCGCCGTCCACGACGCTTCGCGCGTGGAGGGCCCCGTCACGCATCGACAGCGCGACGCGGTCGCCCTCCTGAACGGGACCGTCCGCGAGGGCGGTCTCGACCTCCACGTCCCCGAGCACGTCGCTGGTGACGTGCTCGAGGTACTCGCTGAGCTCGTCGGTCCGGGAGATGAGCCAGTCGACGCCCTCCTTGGTGACGCGGTAGCGGCCGCGCCCCTCGCGGTCGACGAAGCCGCCCTCCACCAGGTCGCCGAGGTGCTCCGAGACCGCCTGCGCGGTGATCCCGATGGCGTCGGCGATCTCGCGCTGGCTCACCGCGGGCTGGCGCTCGGCGATCTCGACGAGGATCCGGTACCGCGTCGCGTCGCGCTTGTGTCGGAGGACGCCGAGGTCGGCGCCGCCGTCCGTGCCGTCGTCGCTCACACCGTCAGTTGGTGACACGGACACAAATAGGATTGTGGTCCGCCTCCCGAAATCACGGCCGTGAGGCGTTCGACCGCAACCGCGTTTGTGCTCGCGGCGTCAGTTCCCCTCGAGCAGCCGGCGGAGGTGTGCCGGGGGCACCGCCCCCCGGGCGGCGTGGCCGTCGGCGACGAACGTCGGAACGCCCGTGACGCCGCGCTCGCGGGCCGTCTCGAACTGCGCCTCCAGCTCCTCGGCCAGCGTCTCGTCGTCGACGGCGTCGCGGATCTCCTCGCCGTCGACGCCGACCGACTCGGCCAGCTCGACGAGGGTGTCGAGGTCGTCGATCTCGCGGCCGTCCTCCCAGTGAGCCTCGAGGACGGCGTCGTAGAACGCGCGGAACGTGTCGAGGTCGTACGACTGCTTGACGTACAGCGCGGCCTGCTGTGCGTCCCACGAGTCGGCGTCGTGGACCTCGTCGAACTCCAGCATCTCGTCGGCGTCGTACTCCTCGCGCAGGCGTTCGACGTTCTCGCGAACCTGATCGTAGTAGTCCTCGTCCTTGCCGTCCTCGACGTCGTCGCGGATCTCGCCGTCGGGGCCGCGCTTGTGTCCGCGGAGGTCGAAGAACTGCCACTCCACGCCCACCTCGGGCAGGTCTCGCTCCGCCCGCTCGTCGCGGTACTGTCGCAGCGACGCCCGTCCGAGGTAGCAGAACGGACAGACGAAGTCGGAGTAGACCGTGACCGGTCGTCGATCGCTCGCCTCGTCGGCCGGGGTGGCGTCGTCGGTGCTCATGGACCGATCGAGGTCGCCCACGGGTTAGTGTTCGTCGCTCCCGGAGGAACACCGCTGCCGAGACGTCACCGTTCCGGCGGGACGCTCGGGCGCCCACCGGCGGATTTTTCAGGGGTGCGCGCCCCGTCGGTGGTATGGATATCCCCCGTCTCGGCGGTCCGACGGGTCGCAAGCGACCGTGGCTCGCGGTCCTCCTCGCGCTCGCGGTCACCGGGCTCGGCCACGCGTACCTCCGCCGGTGGCTCCGCGGGTTCGCGTGGTTCGCGGCGACGTTCGCGGCGGTCCTGCTGTTGGTCCCGCCGGACGTCATCGAGGCGCTCAACACGGCCTCCCCGATCGCGAACCCGGTCGAGGCGCTGCCGCCGGTGCTCGTCGTCGTCGCCAGCGCGGTCGACGCGTACTTCCTCGCGCGCGAGACCCACGAGCACGCGGGCGTGAATCGCCCGAGTACCGCCGCCGTCGCGGACGACGTGGACGGTGTGGACGGCGCGCCCCGAACCGGCGCCGCGAGGGGTGCCGCCGACGCGGGCGGGCGCGGGACGACGGCCGGTGCCGTCGAGGCGCCGGCGTGCCCCAACTGCGGGAAGGACCTCGACGCGGACCTCGACTTCTGTCCGTGGTGTACGACGAGGCTGGACTGGGGCGATCCCGGGGGATCGGACGCGACGAGGGACGGCGACGGCCGCAACGGATCGAACCCATAGCCCTCGCCTGGCCGACCTCGTGACCCTTGCCAGGCCGACCTCGTAACCCTCGTCTGGCCGACCCCGCCACGTTTTCCACGGTGGCCGACCGACGCGACGTATGGTCGCCGCTCTCGACTCGCTGATCGTGTTCGTCGTCGGCGCGCTGGTGGGGGGGATCGGGATCCACATCGGCGCGCTGGTGTTGTCCGACGCCCGGAGCTACGAGCACGCCGTCTGGACCGCCGTCATCGGCGCGCTGGCGTGGCTCGTCGCCTCCGTCCTGTTCGGGTGGCTGCCGCTGCTCGGGACCGTCCTCACCTATCTCGCGTACCTCGGGGTGATCAAGTGGCGCTACAGGGGCGGGTGGATCACCGCGGCCGGGATCGCGCTGGTCGGGTGGCTCGCGGCGTCGGTCGTGTTGTCCCTGCTGGCGGCGGTCGGCCTCGGCGGGTTCTCCGCGCTCGGCGTCCCCGGGGCGTAAGTGACGGCGTCGACGGGGAGGCACCGCGGGTTCGGAGGCGAAACGTAGAAGCGCCCGCCGGAACGCAGTAGGAACCGTCGCCGCTTCTCCGCGGGCGTCGGGTAGGGGCGTCGCCCCGGGCCGCGGCGGCTCCGTACCGCTGCTCGAGTCGGACCCGTAGCGTTTTACCCCGACACGGCACCACCCCCTACCAGACAATGACGACCGACGCCGGCGGCATCGTGGGCGAGTTCCTCTCGCTGAAGGAGTCCACGGACGCGGACGTGCTCGCGATGCAGTGCGGCGACTTCTACGAGTTCTTCGCCGACGACGCCGAGCTGGTGGCCGACGAGCTCGACCTCAAGGTCTCCCAGAAGTCGAGCCACGGGTCCTCGTACCCGATGGCGGGCGTTCCGCTCTCGGAGCTGACGCCGTACCTGAAGGCGCTCGTCGAGCGGGGCTACCGCGTCGCCGTCGCAGAGCAGTACGAGACCGACGACGGCCACGCCCGCGAGATCGAGCGCGTCGTCTCCCCGGGCACCGTCGTCGATCCCGACGGCGCCGAGGCGCGCTACCTCGCGGCCGTTGAGCACGACGACGGCGACGACGGCGACGCCTGGGGCGTCGCGTTCGCGGAGGTGACGACGGGGCGGTTCCACGCCGCGGCGTTCGCGGAACTGGACGACGTGCGCGCGGAGCTGCACCGCTTCGCGCCGGTGGAACTCCTCCCCGGGCCGGGGGTCCGCGACGACGACGCCCGGCTGGCCGACCTCCGGGAGGCGACCGACGCCCGGCTCACCCTCCACGAGGCCGAGGCGTTCGCACCCGGGCGCGCCAGACACCGCCTCGGCGACCACTTCGGGACGCAGGCGCTCGCGGCGGTCGGACTCGACGCCGACCCCGCGGTCGCGGCCGCCGGCGCCGTCCTCCACTACGTCGACGAGACGGGTGCGGGCGTCCTCGCCTCGATGACGAGGCTGGGCGGGCTGGACGCCGGCGGCCGGGTCGCGCTCGACGCGACGACCCAGCGCAACCTCGAGCTCGTCGAGACGATGCGGGGAGAGTCGACCGGGACGCTGCTGGACACCCTCGATCACACCGAAACCGCGGCCGGAACCCGCCTGCTCCGCGAGTGGCTCACGCGACCGCGGCGCGACCGCGCTGAACTGGAGCGCCGCGGGAAAGCGGTCGAGGCGTTCGCGAGCGCCGCCCTCGCACGCGACCGCCTGCTCGACACCCTCGACGGTACCGCCGACCTCGAACGGCTGGCCGCCCGCGCGACGAGCGGCGCCGCGGGGCCGCGGGATCTGGTCGCCGTCCGCTCGGCGCTGGAGCGACTTCCGGAACTGGCGGCCGCGATAGACGGCACCGAACTCGCCGACTCGCCGGTGCCGGACGTGCTCGCGCGCCCCGACCAGGGCGCGGCTCGCGACCTCCACGACGAACTGAGCGAGGCCATCGCCGCGGAGCCGCCGGGGAGCATCGGCGGCGACGGCGGCGTCATCGCCCGCGGCTACGACGAGGAGCTGGACGAGCTGGTGGCGGAGTACGAGGAAGCCGTCGACTGGCTCGACACGCTCGCGGAGCGCGAGAAGCGCCAGCACGGCCTGAGTCACGTGTCGGTCGACCGCAACAAGACGGACGGCTACTACATTCAGGTCGGCAAGTCCGTCGCCGGAGGGGTGCCCGAGCACTACCACGAGATCAAGACGCTGAAGAACTCCAAGCGGTTCGTCACCGAGGAGCTGGAGGAGCGCGAACGCACCGTTCTCCGCATGGAGGAGCGACGCGAGGAGCTCGAACGCCGGATCTTCGAGGAGGTCCGGGAGCGGGTGGCTGCGGAGGCGGAACTCCTGCAGGACGTGGGGCGCGCGCTCGCGGAGCTGGACGTGCTCGCCGCGCTGGGCCACCACGCCGCGACGAACGACTGGACGCGCCCGGCGTTCACCGACGGCGACGAGCTCCGGATCGAGGCCGGGCGGCACCCGGTCGTCGAGCAGACGACCGACTTCGTGCCCAACGACCTGCGGATGGACAGCGAGCGGGGCTTCCTCATCGTGACGGGGCCGAACATGAGCGGGAAATCGACGTATATGCGACAGTGCGCGCTGATCTCCCTGCTCGCTCAGGCCGGAAGCTTCGTCCCCGCCGACTCGGCGACGCTCCCGCTCGTCGACGGCGTTTACACCCGCGTCGGCGCGCTCGACGAGCTCGCACAGGGGCGCTCCACCTTCATGGTCGAGATGCAGGAGCTGTCGAACATCCTCCACTCGGCCACGGAGGACTCGCTGGTCATCCTCGACGAGGTGGGCCGGGGGACCGCGACCTACGACGGCATCTCCATCGCGTGGGCGGCGACGGAGTACCTCCACAACGAGGTGCGCGCGAGGACGCTGTTCGCGACCCACTACCACGAGCTGACCGCGCTCGCCGAGCACCTCCCGCGGGTCGCGAACGTCCACGTCGCGGCGGAGGAGCGCGACGGCGAGGTGACGTTCCTCCGACGCGTGCGCGAGGGACCGACCGACCGCAGCTACGGGGTCCACGTCGCCGACCTCGCGGGCGTCCCCGATCCCGTCGTGGGCCGCGCCGACGAGGTGCTCGACCGCCTGCGCGAGGAGAAGGCGATCGAGGCGAGGGGTGCCGGTGGCGGCGGAACCGGAGCTGACGGCGACGGGACGAGACAGGCGGTGTTCGACCTCTCGGCCGGGGAGTTCGTCGCCGGCGGCGACGGCGGTGGACGCGAAGACGCCGGGGACGCCGGCGACCCCGACCGCGCGGGCGACCCGGATCGACCCGCGTCCGCTGCCGGCAACGGCGCAGCGATCACGGCGAGCGACGGCGACGGGGAGGGCGGCGGACGCGGGTTGCCGCCCGACCGTGCGCTCGATCCGGAGGTCGAGGCGGTGCTGTCGGCGCTCCGGGACACCGACGTGAACGAGACGCCCCCCGTCGAGCTCATGGCGAAGGTGCAGGAGTGGCAGGCGCGACTGGACGACGAGTAGGGGGCCGCACGGCGTCGCTTCCACCTGTTCCTTTTCTCTCCTCTCCTTCGTCTCTTCCTCTTCCCCTCTCCTTCCTCCCATCCCCGACTCAGACACGCGCTCGCCGGAAGTTCGGACGAATTTCGGAGAGAGTTCGCCCCCACGCCGGACGCAGTCACGTCGGAGTTCGGAAATGGTACTTATACTGATAGGTGGTGGATGGAGGTGTAGCAATGACGGACCCACGACGCGGCTCGAACGAGACCGATGACGCACCGACCGACCGACTCTCCCGCCGCCGCTTCGGCGGCGCGCTGGCGGCCGCCGGGGCCGTTGGCATCGCCGGGTGTTCCGGCAACGGCGGCGACACGGCGACCGACGAACCCACCGAAGCGATGGACACGCCGACGGACACCCCCATGCAGACGGAAACGGAGACGGCCGAGCCGACCGAGGAGGCGCCGCCGAACCCGGACGTGGACGTGCTGAACTACGCGCTGACGCTGGAGCACTTGGAGAACGCCTTCTACCGGGAGGGGCTCGCGGAGTTCTCCGACGACGAGATCATGATGGCGGACTCCCTGTCGAAGTTCGGCGAGGCGGTCCGGATGGACGTTCCGGAGTTCCTCGCGGTCGCGGGCGAGCACGAGGCGGCCCACGTCGACGCCATCTCGGCGACCATCGAGGACCTCGGCGGCACGCCAGTCGAGGAGGCGGAGTACGACTTCGGCTACTCGAACCCCTCGGAGTTCCTCGCGACCGCGCAGGCGCTCGAGAACACCGGCGTCGCCGCCTACACGGGCGCGGCGGCGGCGATCAAGCAGAACGCGGTGCTGGGCGCGGCCGCGGGTATCCAGAGCGTCGAGGCCCGCCACGCCTCGTTCCTCAACCTCGTCAACGGCGACTCGCCGTTCCCGAACGGCGTCGAGGAGGCGGCGTCCGTCGACGAGGTGCTCGAGATCGCGGGCAACTTCATCACCAGCGACGTGGCGTCCCCGGCGCCGCTCGACGGAGAGGACGAGCCGACCGCCGACAGGAAGGCCGAGAACGACGTGAGCGACGTGGACGTGCTGAACTACGCGCTGACGCTGGAGCACCTGGAGAACGCCTTCTACCGCGACGGCCTCGCGGAGTTCTCCGACGACGAGCTGATGAACGCCAGCGTGCTCTCCGACTACGGCGAGGAGCTCCGGATGGGCGTTCCGGGCCACCTGGAGACCGTCGGCGCCCACGAGGCCGCCCACGTCAGCGCCATCGCGGACACCGTCGAGCAGCTCGGCGGGACGCCCGTCGAGGAGGCGAACTACGACTTCGGCTACACCAACCCCTCGGAGTTCCTCGGGGTCGCCCGCGCGCTGGAGAACACGGGCGTCTCGGCGTACGCCGGGCAGGCGGGCACCGTCGCCAACGACGCCGTCTTCGGCGCGGCCGTCGGCATCCACGCCGTCGAGGCGCGCCACGCGTCGTTCCTCAACGAGTTGAACGTCGAGTCGCCGTTCCCGATGGCGGTCGACGAGCCCCGAACCATGGAGGAGGTCATCGAGATCGCCGGCCAGTTCATCGTCGAGGAGTGAGCGTGTCCGAGCGTGACGGGCGGTGTGCCCTCGCCTCTCGGCCCGGCTCCGACCACCCGGTCGCGCTCGACCCCCCGCTGACGGCTTCCCCGGAAGCCCTCCGAACCACCACGGCGGCCGCCCGCGCGCCGCCGTCGATCTGTCCCTTCCGAACGCCGAACACAGCCGGGGGCGGGTGGTAGCGCGTGGTCTCCGTCTGGGCCGACGTCGCGCGGATCGCGGCCGCCGTCAACCTCGTGCTGCTGGCCGTGCTGCTGGTCGTGTGGGGGCGGAACGCGGTGCGGCTCCGATCGTCGCACGCGCTCGGGCTGAGCACGTTCGCGGCGCTGCTGTTCGCGGAGAACGCGATCGCGCTGTACTACTACCTCCTCGATCCGACGCTGTCGGCGTGGTTCTCCTCGGCGGTCCCGCCGGTCGCATGGCGAGCGATGCTGACGCTCCATCTGCTCGAGACGGTCGCGCTCGCGGCGCTGGTGCGGATCACGCTGGATTGAGGCCGGTACCCTCCGGCTACGTTCGAGGCGGCGCCGTCGCCCCGGCGTCGGTGGCTCGTCGGAACAGCATCGTGATCCGGTTCCCGCCCTCCGGTCCGTGTTCGAACCGGATCTCCCCGTTCGAGAGCTCGACCATCCAGTGGACGAGCCAGAGGCCGAGCCCCGACCCGTGGCTGAGCCGGTCGATCTCGGACTCGCCGGCGAGGATGGCGTACTCGTCTTCCGGGATCGGCGGCCCCTCGTCGTCGACGACGATCCCGACCCGTGCTCCTCGCTCGACCGTCGACACCGACACGGTGGGTCGGTCGGTCGCGGCGTGGGAGACGCCGTTCGTCAGGAGTTCCTGCACGGCGACGATGAGGTCCGGAACGGCGAGCGCGTGGAGGTCGTCCTCGACGCTCGTTTCGACCGTCGCCTCCGGGTGGTCGGCGCGGACCTCGTGGGCGGCGAACCGGACGGCAGCTCCGAGATCGACCGCGACGAGTTCCTCCGTGTCCGCGAGCGTCTCCACGATGGTCCGCTCCTTGTCGGCCGTCGCGAGCAGCGACTCGACCGTCTCGACGATCGACGCGAGCGTGGCGTCGGTCGGAACCTCCTCCCGGTGTTTCAACAGCTCCACCTGCCCGAGGATCACGTTGAGGTCGTTGCGGAGGTTGTGGCGGAGGAGCCGGCCTATCACGCGCAGGTGCTGCTCGCGCCGCCGCCGGTCGGTCACGTCGCGGACGAATCCGGCGACCCTGACGACCTCGTCGGCCTCGAACACGGGACGTCCCTGCACCCAGACCCAGCGCCGGAAGTCCGTGTCGGGGGCGACGCGGTACTCGATGTCGACCGGCTCGCCGGCGGAAAGCTCCCGCATGGCCGCACGGACGCGCTCGCGGTCGTCTGGATGGATGCCATCGAGGAACACCCTCGGGTCCTCCCGGAGGTCGTCGACGGACATTCCCCAGACGTCCTCGTAGGCGTCGTTGACGAACAGTAGCTCGGACCAGTCGGCGTCGAACATCCACAGGACCTCGGTCGTGTTCGCGGCGATCTCCCGGAGCAGCGACTGGATCTCCTCCCGTTCTGCCTCCGCCTGGCGACGGTCGGTCACGTCGGTCGAGCTGACGACGTAGCCGTCGAGCCGGTCGTCCGTCGAGTTCATCACTCGGCTCCGCAGCCACACGTACTCCCCGTCCGCGGTGCGGTGACGGTACTCCGTCTCGACGGACGCTCCGGGCTCGCCGGCGGTGACTTCCCCGAACGTCGACCGGACGCGCTCGCGGTCCTCGGGGTGGACGTAGTCGAAGCTGACGGTCCCGAGCAGATCGGTCGGCGCGAACCCCACGACCCGCTCGGTCGCCGCGTTGGCGTACCGGTAGGTTCCGTCGGCGTCGATGACGACGATCTTGTCGTGCGCGTTGTCGAGCAGCGCCAGCAGCTCCTCGGACCCGTACACGTACCGCGGTGGGTGGCGGACCGAGGTAAATGCACGCCAACGTGTTCGACGGCCGTCACGGTTCGCGATGTCCGCTCTCAGATATCGACCGGGCAGCCACGGATCTCGGCGCCGCGCATCCCGTCCGCGAGCCAGAACAGCGACAGCAGCAGCGGGACGAGCGCGAGCAGCGTGAACTCCAACCCATCGAACGGAAGGAACAACACCGCGCCCGACGCGCCCACCAGCGACAGCAGGCCGACCAGCACCGCCGACCCACAGGCGGCACACCCGGCGCCGAGCGCGCCCAGGAGGACGCCGAGGACGCTCCCGGCGCCGCCCGCGGCGTTGCCGGCGGTCGCCTCGCTCGAACCAGCATCGCCGACCACCCCGTTCTCGCGAAGGTGGTACGTCGCGACCGCGAGGTTCCCGCCCGTCAGGAGGGCGACGAGTATCAGCATCACCCCCGCGGCCGGCTCGTATGAGGTCCCGATCAACGGGTACTGCTCGAACAGGATGGTAAGCCGGGCGTCGAGCGGCAGACCCCCATCGATCACCGTGTCGCGCACGAGCGCGACGTTCTGTGAGAGCACGAACGCAGACAGCGCGAGGACTGCGACGACGAGCGCGAACAGCCCGTAGGCGGGCACGCCGAGGACGAGCCTGACGGTCCGCGCGACGAGCCGGAGATCCGCCCGTGACGACGGCAGACGCGGCAGGCCGAGTCGCCGGCGCGCCCGGGTGAGTCGGTTCACTCCGCTCATAGCTGGAGCGCCGACGCGATCGTCTCGTAACTCACGCTGCCCGACGCCGTGGTGACGTACGCTCCGTCGCGGAACAGGAAGACGGTCGGCGTCCGGGTCGTGTCCGCCGCCTCGCCGGCGTCGAGGTCCACCTGCACGGCGTCATCGTACGCCTCCGCCGCCGCGTCGTCGACGACTGCGGCCGCGTCGAGGTCCGTGTTCGATGTGAGCCACGACTCGGTCCGGTCGAGGACGTTGTCCTCGCTGAACTGCCCCTGCGTGGCGAAATAGTGGTCGAACAGGTCCCAGTAGACCTCGGCGCCGCCGTCACGGGCGTAGGCTGCTTCGAGCGCCTGTACGGCAGGCTTCCCCCACGGGTAGACGATGGGGTACACCCGCGAGACGAACCGGAGGTCGCCGTCGGCGACCGGGCCCGACCGGAGCCGGGCGCCCGCGTTCTCCTCGAAGTTTCGGCAGGTGGGACACGACGGGTCCTCGAAGGCGACGATCGTCGCGGGCGCGTCGCCCGGGCCAAGTGAGGGTTGGTCGGCAACGTCCGCAGCTGCCGGGTGTTCCGCCAGCGGCGTCCCACCTCCCCCCGACGCGCCGCCCGATGTCCCGCCGCCGTCGCCGAGACAGCCAGCGAGCGTGCCGAGTCCGACGGCGCCGAGCGTCGCGAGCGCCGAGCGTCGAGTGGAGTCCATACGTCGTAGAGGTCACGCCACACAAGGAAGTTCGCCCGAACTGGCGTCAGTGACGCACGACCGCACGGCACGCGGCTCGGCGGCGCCCCCGGCGACACCGTCGGCGGAACGGTCGTCCCCCGCGACCGGGTGTCGCTCCCCGGGCGCGGTGAGTTTAACAGGAGTCGGGAGGTAGGTTCGGACGGAACACATGGACATCGACGCACACGCCGAGGAGCTCGCCTCCGCTCTCGGCGAGGACAAAGAGGAGGTCAAGCGCGACCTGGAGAACCTACTGGAGTACAGCGTCCCCGTCGACGAGGCGAAGCAGTCGGTCCGCCGGAAGTACGGCGGCGCCGGCGGCGGCGACGCCTCGCCGTCGGCGGTCGATATCGCCGACGTGAGTCCCGAATCGGGCAACGTCACCGTCACCGCGCGGGTGCTGACCGTCGGGAGGCGGTCGATCCGGTATCAGGGCGACGACACCGTCATCCGCGAGGGCGAACTCGCCGACGGGACCGGGACGATCAGCTACACCGCGTGGCAGGACTTCGGTTTCGAGCCCGGCGACACCGTCACGATCGGCAACGCGAACGTCCGCGAGTGGGAGGGCGAACCCGAACTCAACCTCGGGGAGTCCTCGTCGGTCGCGATGGAGGGGGAGACGCTCGACGTCCCCCACGAGGTCGGCGGCGAGCGCGACCTCGTCGACCTCACGGCCGGCGACCGCGGCCGGACGGTGGAGGCGAAGGTGCTCGAACTCGAACAGCGGACCATCGACGGCCGCGACGGCGAGACGACGATCCACTCCGGGGTGCTCGGCGACGAGACCGCCCGGCTTCCGTTCACCGACTGGCAGGCTCGCCCGGAGGTCACCGAGGGCGCCGAACTCCGCATGGAGGACGTGTACGTCCGGGAGTTCCGCGGCGTCCCCTCGGTGAACCTCACCGAGTTCACCGAGACCTCGCCCGCGAGCGTCGAGGTGAGCGACGCGGCCCCCCGCGTCAGCATCGGCGAGGCGGTCACCTCCGGCGGGATGTACGACGTGGAGGTGCTCGGCAACGTGCTGGAGGTCCGCGACGGGTCCGGGCTCATCGAGCGCTGTCCCGAGTGCGGCCGGCTCGTCCAGAACGGGCAGTGCCGGAGCCACGGACAGGTCGACCCCGAGGACGACCTCCGGGTCAAGGCGATCCTCGACGACGGCACCGCGACCGTCACCGCGATCCTCGACCGCGAGCTCACCGAGGACATCTACGGCGGCACCCTCGACGACGCGCTGGAGGCCGCCCGCGACGCGATGAGCCGCGAGGTGGTCTCCGACGACATCGCCGAGACGCTCGTCGGACGGGAGTTCCGCGTTCGCGGTCACCTCTCGGTCGACGAGTACGGCGCGAACCTCGACGCGACGGAGTTCGCGGCGAACGACGACGACCCGGCCGCGCGTGCGGCCGACCTCCTCGAGGAGGTGGGCGCGTGAGGGACGACGATTCACGTCGAACCCACACGGACCACATGGGGTGGTCCGTGTGAGCGCCGGCGACGGCGGCGGCGACGGGAGCGACGACGCGGGGCCGGGGAACCGCGAGGTCGCCCACCGGGTGTTCGCCGCGGAGTTCGACGACGCCGACCTCGATCACTCCGAGAGCGACGAGGAACGCGCGCCCAACTACGTCGTCACGCCGACCGGGCTTCGCGTCAACCGCCTGTTCGCCGTCGGCGTGCTCACCGAGGTCGAGTCGGTGAACGATCAGACCCTGCGCGGGCGCGTCGTCGACCCGACGGGCGCGTTCGTCACCTACGCCGGACAGTACCAGCCGGACGAGGCGGCGTTCCTCGACCGCACGACGCCGCCGGCGTTCGTCGCGCTCACGGGGAAGGCGCGCACGTTCCAGCCGGAGGACTCCGATCTGGTGTACACCTCCGTCCGTCCGGAGAGTATCGCGACGGTCGACGCCGACACGCGCGACCGGTGGGTCGTCTCCGCCGCGGAGGCGACGCTCCGCCGGGTCGCGGTGTTCGCGGAGGCGCTCGCGATGGACGAGCGCGGCGATCGGCTCCGCGCCCGGCTCGAGGACGCCGGCGTCCCGACGGCGCTGGCCGCCGGGATCCCGCTGGCGATCGACCACTACGACACGGGGACGCGGTACTTGGAGGCGGCCCGGACGCTCGCCGTCGACGCGCTGGAGGTCGTCGCCGACGAGCGCGAGGAGGTCCGCGCGCTCGCGGCCGACCCCGGCGACCGCGGCGACGCCGACCTCGGCCCGCTCCCCGATGTTCCGTACGACTTCGAGAGCGTGAGCGCGCCGGAACCAACGGACGACGACGCCGAATCGGACGTCGATGGCTCGCCGGACGCCGCCGATCCGACCGCCGCGGGAACCGACGCCGCCGCGTCGACGGCGTCGACGGTCGGCGATCCCGACGCTCACGACGCCGACGAGCCGGACGGGGCCGCCGAACCCGCGGAGGCGGTGGATCCGACCGAGGACGACGTCGCCGTCGCGGAGGCCGACCCCGGCGCGGGTGCGGAACCCGAACCGGTCGAGTCCGCGGACGCGGATCGCTCCGACGAGGAGGACGCCGACGCTGGCGCCGGTCCGGACGCGGACGCCAGTCCGAACGCGGGCGCCGAACCCGCGGACGGCGCCGGCGACGACCTCGGGGAGTTCAACGACCCGGACGACGGTCTCGGGGAGTTCGACGCCGGCGGCGAGTCGGACGCGACCGACGCCGGGGGCGCGCTCGACGAGACGGACGACCTCGGGGAGTTCGACGCGGGCGAGGGCGACGCCGCGGAGACCGATGTCGACCCCGAGGACTTCGAGGACGCGCTCTCCGAGGAGGAGCGCCGCGAGGTCGAGGAGGAACACGGCGTCGAGTTCTCCACGGGAACCGAGGTCCCCGACGCGGGCGAGTCCGGCATCGAGGCGCCGGAGCCCGACGCCGAGGCCGTTCCCGCGGAGCCCGACGAGGGGTCGGATCCGGACGCGACCGCGTCGGACGCCGACGGCGCCGACGGCGACGCCGAGCCCGACGCCACCACCGGAACCGAAGCGGCTGCCACGGACGAGCCCGTTTCGGACGGTCCGGACGAGGTCGACGCCGTCGAGGCCGACGGCGACGACGCCGCGGACGCCGACATCGACCTCGAGGACGCCGCGGTCGCGGTCATGAGCGACCTCGACGACGGCGACGGCGCGGACCGCGAGGCGGTCGTCGCGGCCGCCGTCGAGCGCCACGGGGTCGACCCCGGGGACGTCGAGGACGCCATCCAGGAGGCGCTGATGAGCGGGAAGTGCTACGAGCCGACCGACGGCACGCTCAAGCCCATCTGATGGCCGACGGTGCGGACCGCGGGGCGGCTCGGGGTCGGCGGTCGCGGCCGCTCGTCGAGCCGGTTCCCGACGTGCCCGCCGCCGTCGCCGATCTCGGCGACGAGACCGGGTTGCTCGTCGCGGACTACCACGCCGGAATCGAGGCCGGCCTCCGCTACGAGCGTGGCGTGGAGCTCGAAAGCGCTGGCGACGAGCGACGCGAGCGCCTGCTCGACTTGCTCGCGCGGACCGGGGCCGACCGCCTCGTCGTCCTCGGCGACCTGGGGCATCGGATCGGTGGGGCGGGCGACGCCGAGACCGAGGAACTGGAGGCGCTGCTGTCGGCGATCGGCGTTCCCGTGACGCTCGCGCTCGGCAACCACGACGCGGGGATCGCGGACTCGTTCGGCGACCGGATCGACGTGACCGGGCCCGGCGGCGCCCGCCTCGGCGACGTGGGCGTGCTCCACGGTCACACGTGGCCGGCGCCGGAGGTGCTCGGGGCCGACGTGATCTGCATGGGCCACGAGCACGTCGCCGTCAGGCTCGAGGACGCCGTCGGCGGCGCGCGCGCGGAGAAGGCCTGGCTGCGCGGGCCGCTCGCGCTGGCGGCGTTCGACGGCGAGGTCGACCTCGCCGCCGCCGGCGTCGAGTGGCACGACCCCGAACTGGTCGTGTTCCCCGCGTTCAACGATCGCTCGGGCGGCACGTGGGTGAACGTCGAGGGGCAGGGCTTCCTCGCGCCGTTTCTCCCCGCGGGACTCGTCGACGCGGAGGCGTACCTCCTCGACGGAACCCGACTGGGTGCGTACCGCGACGTCTGATGGACTCTCCGGACGGCGCCGAGGGGTCCGACCGGATCCGATCGCCGTCCGTCCGGCGGCGGTCGGATCGGACGAACGAGGATCGCTGTGTGAGCGGATCACACGTTTCCGGCCGTGTGAGGGTCCGTATCACGCGTTTTCGGCACGGAACAGCGAAGGAGTTATATACGGAACCTGTCTATGTGCAGGTACCAGAACGCCTTCGGGCGTGGTGGCATCGATCGCTGAATGACACGGTGTTTTCACCCCCAGACGGACGCACGCAGCCGAGGAGCGTCCGCTCAGTCCGAAGCAGTATGGTGTCGAGGTAACGAACCATGGTAACGAAAGAGGAAGTTCTCGAAGAATACGGTCTCGATCAGTTGGATGAATCACGAAACGTCTCCCTCTCCGAGGAGGAGTTGGAGAACGATTCGAAGGGCCAACTGATCAAGAAGGCCGGTCAGCTCCGTGACCGACGTAACGATCTCAACCAGATGGCGTCCGAGCGCGCGTCCAAGCGCGACGACCTGAACGCGAAGACCCGCGAGAAGGTCGACGAGGCGCAGGAACACCGCGAGTCGCGGGACGAGCTCAACGAGCAGGTCCAGGAGCACAAGGAGTCGCGCAACGAACTCAACGCCGAGGCGAACGAGCTGTTCGACGAGGTCGAGGAGATGAAGCAGGACCTCGAGCTCGGCTCGGGCAAGTCCATCGAGGAGCTCAAGGAGGAGATCGAGGACCTCGAGTTCAAACAGCAGACCGAAGTCCTCGGCACCGACGAGGAGCGCGAACTCATCGAGAAGATCGAGAACAAGCGCGAGAAGCTCGCCGAGAAGAAGGGCAAGGTCGACCAGAGCGGCGAGCTGGAGGAGCTCATCGAGGAGGCCGAGGAGGTCCGCTCGGAGGCGTCGACGCACCACCAGAAGGTGACCGAGCTGGCCGACGAGGCCCAGGAGCACCACAACCAGATGATCGAGGCCTACCGCGAGGCCGACGAGATCCGCGACGAGGCGGACGCCATGCACGAGCTGTTCGTGGAGGCGCAGGAGTCGGCCGACCAGCACCACGAGGACTTCGTCCGCGTCCAGAAGCGCCTGCGCGAGCTGGACAAGGAGGAGGAGGAGGAGAAGAAGGAGGAGCGCGAGGCCAAGATGGAGGAGGAGCGCGAGGAGGCCGAGGAGATCTACCAGAAGTTCAAGGAAGGCGAAACCCTCGACACCGAGGACCTGATGAAGCTCCAGAAGACGGGGCTTCTGTAAGTCCGCCCGAAGCCGGCGTCCGAACGCCGACGGTTCTGCGATTTCCGTTCTCACGCGCTCAGCGACCGCGCCGCGAGTCGCCTGGGGTCGATCGATCGCACTGCGAGCGACCGCGCCGCGCGCCTCCGCGTCCGTCCGCGTTCCCGCACCCCCCGTGTCCCTGCGCCCCTCGGCGTCTCCACGTCCCTCCGCGTCCCCGTGAATCCGGGGGCCGGACGCACCGGAGTCTTATCCCGAGGGCGGACCAAGCGGGGCCGTGACAGACACGAACTCCACGGCCCGAACCGCCGTCTCCGCCGTCGCCCTCGCCGTCGTCGCGGCGGTCGCGGCGCTCCTCGGGTACCTCCTGTTCGTCCGGTTCCCGGGCGACCTGGCCGACCTGCTGGGCGTGCTTCTCGCGCTCGCGACCGTCGGGGTCGGCCTCAAGCTCGCCTCCGCGGCGCTGTCCTCCCGGTTCGCGGACTACACCGTCGCGGAGGTCGCCGTCGAAGGCCCGATCACCCGCGACGGCGACGCCGGCGGGTTTCCGCCGTCGCCCGGATCCCCCGGAGCCGACGAGATCGTCGATCAGATCGAGCGTGCGGACGACGACCCGAACGCCGAGGCGCTGTTACTGAAGCTGAACTCCCCGGGCGGGCAGATCGTTCCCAGCGAGGACATCCGGCTGGCGGCCGAGCGATTCGACGGCCCGACCGTCGGCTACGCGACCGACACCTGCGCCAGCGGCGGCTACGCGATCGCCGTCGGCTGTGACGAGCTGTGGGCGCGCGAGGGGAGCGTCGTCGGCTCGATCGGCGTCATCGGCTCGCGCCCGAACGTCCACGAGTTGGCCGACCGTCTCGGGGTCAGCTACGAGCAGTTCACCGCCGGCGAGTACAAGGACGCCGGCCTCCCGCTGAAGGAGGTCACGCCCGACGAGCGGGCGTACCTCCAGGGCATCGTCGACGACTACTACGACCAGTTCGTCGAGCAGGTCGCCGAGGGCCGCGACATGGACGAGGAGGCGGTCCGCGAGACGGAGGCGCGGGTGTTCCTCGGGACGGAGGCCCACGAGCGCGGCCTCGTCGACGACCTCGGGGACCGCGAAGCCGTGCTCGACCGGATGGAGGAGCTGACCGGAACCGAGGCCGCCGTCGAGGAGTTCACGCCCGGTCGGGGGCTCGCGGCGCGGCTCCGGGGCGGCGCCGCCGCGACGGCGTACGCCCTCGGCGCAGGCATCGCGAGCGCGTTCCCCGGCGAGGACGCCTCCGAGGGGATCGACGTTCGGTTCCGGCGATAGGAGGGTGGGCCGGGTCGCCGAGCTCTCACCCGTCGTCGACGACCGCGACCGCCTCGACCTCCACGAGCATGTCCGGGTCGATCAGCCGCGACACCTCGACCATGGTGGTCGCCGGGCGGACCTCGCCGAACGCCTCCCCGTGGGCGCGACCCACCGCCTCCCAACGGTCGATGTCGGTCACGTAGAGGCGTGTGCGCACCACGTCCGAGAGCGTCGCGTCGACCTCCGAGAGGCCGGCCTCGACGTTCGCGATCGCTCGCCTCGTCTGTTCGGCGGCGTCGTCGGGTGCGATCACCTCGCCGTCGTCGTCGGTCGCGGTCGTGCCCGACACCTCCACTCGGTCGCCGACGCGGACCGCCCGCGAGTAGCCGACCGTCCGTTCCCACTCGGTTCCCGAGGAGACGCGGCGTCGCTCCATGGCACCGATCGCTCGCGACAGCGACAAGTACGTCCCGCTTCCGTGTGGGGTGGCATTTTTCACCCGGGGGTGCCTCAGGTCGCATGTGACGACGCTGGTCCTCTGTGTGGACCGTTCGAACGACGTCGGCCGGAAGGCCGGCGTCGACACCCCGGTCGTGGGCTGGGAGGCGGTCCGGTCGCTCGTGACGGACCTCGGCCTCGCGGACCCCGAGGACGCCGGCGTCAACTCGCTGCTCGAGTCGCTCCGGGTCGCCCGCGACCTCTCCGACGAGGGCGAGGAGGTCGCCGTCGCGGTCGTCTCGGGCGCCGGCGACTCCGCCGTCCGTGCGGATCGCGCGCTCGCGCGCCAACTCGACGACGTGCTCGCGACGAACGAGTTCGACTCCGCGGTCGTCGTCATCGACTCCGCCGGCGACGAGCGCGCCGTCCCGATGGTCGAGTCCCGGCTGCCCGTCGACGCGGTCGACCGCGTCGTCGTCCGGCAGGCGCGCGATCTGGAGTCGACGTACTACCTCCTCAAGCAGTTCATGGCCGACGAGGAGCTCCGCGAGACCGTGCTCGTGCCGATCGGCATCGGGCTGCTCATCCTCCCTGCGTTGCTCGTGTACTTCTCCCCGGTCATCGCGGTCG
The DNA here is from genome assembly GCF_009831625.1 of Halobaculum saliterrae. Classification (GTDB taxonomy): domain Archaea; phylum Halobacteriota; class Halobacteria; order Halobacteriales; family Haloferacaceae; genus Halobaculum; species Halobaculum saliterrae. Next base: position 164,283 of record NZ_WUUS01000004.1, read on the forward strand.
CGGCGGTGACGACGCTGCTCGGCGCGACGCTGTTGTACTACGGGATGGGGATGGACGAGGTCGTCGAGTCGGCGCCCGACCACGCTCGCGAGGCGCTGTACTCGGGGCAGGTGTCGGTCGTGACGTACGTCGCCGCGCTCGGGCTCTCGATCGTCGGCGTCTTCCTCGGCGTGCTCTCGGCGTCGCCGGTGGAGGGCGCGGAGTTCGTTGCCGGCCTGCAGTTCACGTACGCCGCGGTGCCGTGGCTGGCGCTTGCGGCCCTGACGGCGTCGTTCGGCCGACTGCTCGACGAGCTCATCCGCGATGAGGGCGTCCGCACGCCGTATCTGAACCTCCCGTTCGGCGTGCTCGCCGTCGGGCTGCTGTTCCGCGGCTTCGCGGGCTACTTCCTCGAACAGGAGGCCGGCAAGGAGCCGCTCGTCCTCCTCGGGTACGCGCTGTCGCCGACCGAGCGGCTCGCGGTGTTCATCGTCGGCGGCATCGCGCTCGCGCTCGTCGGCGTCCGGGTCGCCGCCAGCGTCTCCGACGAGACGCTCGACGAGGTCATCGACGAGACCGGCGCGGCCTCCCCCGGCGAGGCGGGACGGGGGTCGAACCGCGGCGACGGCGGTCGAAACTGAACGCTCCCTCGACCCGGTCAGATCCGCGTCCCCGTCGACTGGTCGGGCTGCGGCCGGACCACGTCCGCGAGCGCGACAAGCAGTCCGAACAGCCACCCGACCGGCACGGAGATTCCCGTCCACATGAGCACGTAGGCGGTTCCGCGGAGGTCGAAGCGCGCGCGGATGAGCTCCCCGAGGCCGCCGACCGCGAGCGGACCGTCGAGGAGCCACACCGCGAGCGACGTGGTGTTCGGGAAGACCACGTCCGCCAGCGCGGGCGAGTACAGCGCCGCGACGACCGGCGGGAGGAGGAACGCGGTCACTGCGGCGGGGTACGCGATCAGGACGCTCGTTCCCCGGCCGCCGAGGCGGGAGCCGCCGACGGCGACGACCGCGGCGACGGTCGCGACCACGCCGGCGGCGCCGACGGCGAGCAGGCCCCCGGTCGAGAACTCCCTGACCCAGGCGGCGACGGTGAGCGCTCCCCACGCGACGAGCGAGAGGAGCACGACGCCGACGAGGCCCAGGCGCGTAGCCGCCGAGTCGACCCTCGTGACGTAGAAGCGCGCGGCGAAGCCGAACAGCAACAGCGGGTAGCCGACGGCGACCAGCGGAACGCCCACCGCCGCCCAGAGGTAGTACGCGAACGTCTGCGACGTCGTCTCGGGCGTCCACTTTCCGACGACCCGTCCGGGGTCGAGCTGTCGGGGGAACGCGAGCTCCATCCACGTGGCGTGGAGCCTGGCGATGTCGATGCGGACGGCGTCCAACAGCCCCGTGGAACGTTGCTCCATCGAGCGTCCGATCCGGCGGCCGCCGATTGAAGGTTTCGCTCGCGCCCCTCTCGTATCAGTCGGTCGATCCGTCCGCGTTCGACGGCACAGGAGCCCGCGGATCCACCCTCGCCGATCTCAGTTCCAGGGCGCGAATCCGGGGTCGACGCGGCGGTCCTCGCGGTCGATCGCGTCGATCGTCGCCACGTCCTCGTCGTCGAGTTCCAGCGCGAGCGACTCCCAGTTGTCGCGGATGTGCGCCTCGCTCGTCGCCTTCGGGATGGCGGTGACCCCCTTCTCGCGCAGCCACGCGAGGCTCACCTGCGCCTCGCTCGCGTCGTGCTTCTCGGCGATCTCGCTCAGCTCGGGCACGTCGAACACCTGCCCCCGCGCCAGCGGCGAGTACGCGACGACCTCCACGTCGTGTTCCGCGCACGCCTCCCGAAGCTCCGGCTGCTGGAGCAGGGGGTGCAGCTCCACCTGGTTTGCGAAGATCGGCGCGTCGCTGATCTCGATGGCCTCGGCAACCTGCTCGGGCTCGAAGTTGGAGACCCCGATGCGCTCGATCAGGCCGTCGTCGTACAGCTCGTTGAACGCGTTCAGCGTCGCCTCGGGGTCGTACTCGCGGGCCGGCCAGTGCACGTACATGAGGTCGACGGCGTCGACCCCGAGGCGGTCGAGGCTCTCCTCGGTCGTTCGGCGCACGTCCTCGGGCGCGAGGTTGTCGATCCACACCTTCGTGGCGAGGAAGACGTCCTCGCGGTCGACGGCGGCGCGTTCGATGCCGTCGCCGACCTCCGCCTCGTTGCCGTAGATCTGGGCGGTGTCGACGTGGCGATACCCCATCTCCAGGGCGGTCGCGACCGCGTCGCGGCACGCCTCGGGGTCGGTGTTCTCCCAGGTGCCGAGCCCGAGCGTCGGCATGCCGTTGGCGGACGGAACGTCGTCGGGACCGATCGACTGCTGGTCTGTCATCGATCGAACGGACGCGGCTCGCGCGAAAAGGCGTTGTGGCAGGCGCGCGGACTGCCGGTATGCGGGTGCGTCCCGTCGTCGCCGCGACCGCGCTCGATTCGCCGTGGTCGGTCTCCGTCCGTGCTCGGCCCGAGTGGGGTCAGCCGATGTAGCGCAGTTCGTCCTCGCTGGGCATCCCGCCGCCGCCGCCCTGCATCTCCTGGATCTTGCCGACGACCTCCTCCATCTCCTCGGCGCGGTCCTCCAGGTCCGAGAAGTCGACCTCGACGTCGAGCAGGTCCTGCAGGACCTCGAGCACGGCCTGCGCGCTCTTGGGGTCGACGAGGTAGCCGGAGGTCTCGCCCATCAGGCACGCCGCCGAGAGCCCGCGCCGTGCGCCAAGCCCGAGCACCAGCCCGGAGACGCCGACGATGCCGCCGGCGGGCTCGTTCTCGCGGAACTCGACGCCGGCCGCCTCCAGCTCCTCGCGGTCGGTGTCGTCGGTCCGCGCGCCGAGCACGTCGTACTCGTCGTCCTCGATGAGTTCCCCCGTGGGAACGCCGCCGAGCGCGAACGCGCGCTCGCAGCCGAACTCCTCGGCGACGTCGAGGAACGCCGTCGTCAGGGTGAAGTGACCCTCGTTGCTGGCGGCCTGATGGTCGCCGGTCAGCACGACGAGGTCCTGCCCGTCGGCGTCGACGTGGTGGAACTCCGCGTGCGTCAGCTCGGCGACGCCGTCGTCGTCGACGGTCACCTGTGGCGGGAAGTCGGTCGTGTACACGCGCCTGACGAGGTCGCCGTCGAACTCCTCGACGAGGTGCTCGGCGACGAGCTTGCCGACGTGGCCGACGCCGGGAAGGCCCTCGATGAAGACGGGGTCGGTGAGATCGGGGTCGCTCACGACCTCGATGTCGATGTCGTCCATGTGCGTGGAGACGGGGCGGGGGAGATAAAGACGCGTCGGCTCGACCCGTTCGATCCGCTGGTGTCGTCACCAGATGGTCCCGAGGCCACCGCCGCTCCGGCGACTGCCCTGGATATCACTGCGGAAGTCCCACCCGTGGGTCGGACGGCCGCCGCCGTAGCTGTCTGCACGGTGTGCACGCGCGCGGCTGGTCGGGATCGAGGTCGGCAGAAACGCGGTTTCGTTACTCGCCGCCGTCGCGGTCTCGAACCCGCACGCGTCGCCGGTACTCCCCGTACGGGTCCTCGGGGTTGAACGGCGCGGGCGCGGAGTTGACCGCGTCGGCGCCGCACTCGGGGCAGGCGTCACCGATGGTGTAGACGGGGCGCTCGTGAGCCGTCTCCCAGTCGCCGCACACCCGGATGTCGGACTTCACGCGTCGTGATCCGCGGGGGTTACTCGTCCTCGGTCTCGCGCTCGCGGTGGAAGCGACCGGTGCCGCCCGCCGCCTCGATCGCCTCGCGGGCGCGCTCGGCGGACGCCTCCAGTTCGGTCTCGGCGACCTTGTAGTCGGGCGCGCGAACGCGGATTCGGTACTCCGGGGAGCCGACGTACGACACGTCGAGTTCGATCTCGTCGGGCACCTCGCCGTTGCCCTCGGCGGCCTCCAGCGCCTCGCGCACGTCGTCGACGCCGTCGTGGCCCGGCGACTCCAAGTCGACGTAGCCGGTGACGTTCACGTACGGGACCGAGACGTTCTCGCGGGCGGTCTCGACGATGGCCGAGACCTGCTCGTCGGTGAGGTCGACGTCCTCCAGCGCCTCCTCGCCGTGGATCGCCGCGGCCTCGAAGCCGTCGTACATCGACTCGAACTCGGCGTACAGCGCCTCGGCGACGGCGGTGTAGGTGTCGTCGTCGACGTCCTCGCCGAAGGCGATGCCCATCCAGTTGTCGGCCTTGCGCTCGCTCTTCCACTCCTGGATCTTGTCCGAGCGCTGGTGGTCGTTGACGTCCTTGATCGACAGGTCGATCTGCTGGCTCGACGTGTCGACGTCGAGCACCTTCGCGACGACGCGGTCGCCGACGTTCACGTGGTCGCGGATGTTCTTGATCCACCCGGAGGCGACCTCCGAGACGTGACACAGTCCACGCTTGTCCTCGTACTCGTCGAGGTCGACGAACACGCCGAAGTCCGCGATCTCGTCGATCTCGCCCACGACGAGTTCGCCCTGCTCGGGCCAGCCGGTGAATTTCATACGCGAGCATACCCGACCGAGCCTAATACCGTTTGCCAATCGGCGGGGCCGGGACGCGCTCCGGGAGGGACGGAGGGACGAACGCACGGCTCGCGGGGCTGTCGCTCCGGGGCGGGTGAGAGCGGCGCGGAGTGAGAACGGTGAGCCGCGAGAACGCCGAGCGACGAGCGCGGCGTTACCGGGCTTCGACGGTTTCGACGACCTCGCCGGAGAACTCGGCGTCGCCGCCGGTGGGGCGCGCGAGCGTCGTCCCGCAGACGGCGCAGTTGACCTCGCTCGAGGCCTTGCTGAAGACGACCTGTTCGTTCTCGCAGTCCTGGCACGCGACGCGGAAGAAGCTTCCCGCCATGCTTACTCCTGGAACCGGAGGCGACCGGCGCGCCATCCCTCGCGCATGTGGGCCTTTCCGCAGTCGCCACAGCGGTACTTGAGGTGGGTCTTCTTGGTGGGCTTGTCGCCGCCGGGCACCTTCGAGAACTTGCCGGCGTTCCCGATGACGGACGTGCCGCGGGCCTGCTGGCGGTCGGTCCACTTCATGCCGGTCTGGCGGCCGGTTCGGACCTTCTCGACCTCGTGTTCGTGATGAGCGTTACAGTGCGGACAGTACGTGTTCATCCGGCGTGGCATCTCCATAGCGGAATCTCCTCTTGACACCTGCTTCTGCGTCGGCGCTTAAAACCCATACGGTACGGAGTTGTCGGGTGCGAGGGATCCGGTCCTCGCCGGCGGAAGATATCGGGGGAAGCGATCACGGCACGACTACGGCGGGCCCTGCGCGGCGTCAGTACTTCGGGTCCGCGCCGGAGACCGCGTACAGGTCGTCCATGAGCGAGTCGCGGTGCTCCTGCCAGCCGGCGAACGCGCTCGGTCGCTCCGGGTAGCGGTCGTAGTGGTCCTTCAGGTCGCCCGCGATGCCGCGGACCTTGTACAGCTCCCGCAGCGTGTCCCAGTGTCCGTACGTCTCGAACACCGTCTTCAGCTTCAGGCGTAGGCTCATCGAGGTCTCCCCCTTCGTCATCGCGTTCAACAGCTGCTGTGCCGGGAGCGCGGTGACGATGTCGGTGAGCTCGTCGACGTCGTGGGCCGTCCCCCAGATGTTGTACACGTCCATCGCGGCGAAGCGCTTCCCGAAGTCGGTCATCACGTCGTGGTTGTAGCGCCACAGCCGCTCCTCGGTCACGTCGCCCTCGACGACGGCGTCGATCGCGCGCTTGACCGCCCAGTGGGCCGACTTCGCGGCGCCGGGGATCCCGCCGCCGGTGGTGGGGTTGACGTGGCCCGCGGCGTCGCCCACGGCGACGAAGCCGTCGGCGACCGCCGAGTCGTACGGGCGACGGGTCGGAAGCGAGGCCCCGAGCTTGTCCTTCACGGTCGCCCCCTCGAACTCCGGGCGGCGGCTCATGTCGCGCTTGAGGACCTCGACGAGCTTCATCGGCGGCTCGGTCATCTGGAAGCCGAGGCCGGCGTTGATCTCGGTCCCCGTGCGCGGGAAGTACCAGAGGTAGCCCAGCTCCTCGGTCGGCTTGAACACGATGGCGTCCTCGTAGTCGACGGGCTCGGGAACCTCGACGACCTCGCGGTAGGCCGAGCAGAACTGGGAGTACGAGACGTTCGTGTCGAAGCTGGCGTCGCCGAACTCGCCCTTGTCCTGCAGGATCGACAGCGATCCGGCGGCGTCGACGGTGAGGTCCGCCTCGTAGGTGATCGCGTCGCCGTTCCGCTTGGCACGCACGCCCGTCACCGTTCCGTCGTCGTCCTGCAGCACGTCCTGAACGACGGTGTCGTAGTGGATGTCGGCGCCGGCGCGCTCGGTCTCCTCGAGGATCACCTCGCCGTAGCGTTTGCGGTCGATCACCGCACCCGCCTGCCCGAAGGGGACGTCGAGCTCCTCGCCGGTTTTGGGGTTCTCGAACACCGCACGTTGGATGCTCTGGTTGGTGAACGACTCCTCGCGGAGATACTCGAGGTCGATCACGTCGGGGAACGTCGACTTCCCCTTGATCGCGTCGCCGCAGGCGATGTGCCCCGCTTCCTCCTCGGGCTTTCGCTCGAGGACGACGACGTCGAGCCCCTCGCTGGCGGCCGTCGAGGCCGCGAAGGCGCCCGCCGTGCCCGCGCCGACGACGACGATATCGTACGAGTCCGATGCCGCAGACATAGCCCCTTCTTCCCAATCGGCCCTCAAAAAAGGCGCGTATCCACCCGCGGCCGATCCGGGCCGGATCGTCACGGAACCCACCGGTTCGGCTCCCTCGCCGTCGGAACGCGTGGGTCGCGGGGATCGTCGCCGTCAGAGCGCGCGGGTCTCGCCCTCGTGGTCGCCGTCGCCATCGGGCTCCTGCGGGAACCGCGACTCCGCCACCGCGAACGTCAGCGTCGAGAGGACGCCGATCAGCGTTCCGGCGGTGAGCGCGAGCGCGAGTCGCGGGAGCGACAGCGGCGTCGTCCCTCCCGACGGCAGACTCGGCAGGAAGTACCCGGACAGCCCGTATAACACGATCGCGATCGCGACGACGTAGAACGGCGCGTTCAGATACCGCCAGCGGAACCGCTCGGAGAGGTACTCGTCGGTCACCTGCCCCAGCGAGGAGGTGATGCCGGCGGCCGCGACCCACTGGACGGACGCGTAGACGAACACCGCCAGGCGCTGGGTGATCGAGATCCCGTCCGGTGCGCCCGCCGCGGCGGCCTCCAGCGCGTCGAGACCCTGCACCCCGCCGATGACGATCAGCGCCGCCGCGACGAGGTAGGTGACGATGGTGACGCGCCCGGCGTACAGGCTGGTGCGGACGCGCTCCGCGACCCCGTCGACGGTCTCCTCCAGTCCGAGCCCGCGCCACAGCGAGTACAGCCCCAGGAGCGTGGAGATCGAGCCGAACACGACGGCACCGGGAAGGTCCAGTATCCCGGCGATCACCGAGAAGGGGTACACGAGCAGCAGGACGCCCAGCGGGATGAGGATCGTCCCCCTCGTCTCGGGGTCCGACAGCACCTGCTTCATCGTGTAGTAGATCGACTCGAGGTCCTGCGCCTGCCGGACGACCACGCGGCGAACGCCGTCCAGCGGGACGCGCGAGCGGATCACCGGGAGCACCGACTCGTCCTGAGCGCCGTCGGTGATCACGATGGCCCGGACCTCCTCGCCGGTCGACAGCGCCGCGAGGACGGTGTCGATCTCCTCGCCGACGGCGCGGTTCGCCTTCACGTCGCCCTCGTTGACGCCGGTGACGGCCGCGACGGCGACCTCCTCGTCGACGGCGGGGTCCGACCGGAGATCCTCGTAGGCGTTGATCGCCTGAAAGAGGACGTTCACGTCCGAGTCCTCCGGGTCCGCGGTGGCGAGCTGCACCGCCGCGTCCTCGACGGCGTCCCGACCGATGACCGGCGTGCGCACGCCGGTCTTGCGGCCGAGATCGTCGTCGAGGTCGACGGGGAGGACGAGGATCATTGCCGTGCGGCGCGTTGTCCCTCCGAGTATATCTGCCTTCGGGGGCGACCTGTCGAGTCCGGGTTCCGACCCGGCGTCGCCGTCGACACCGTGAGTGTAGCCGAGGCGGTCGCTGCGACGGGGACGGTGGTGTTGACTTCGAAAGCCGTCCGCTCAGATACGAGCGAGAGAAGGACAACGACAACGGATCCGTGGAACCGACGCAGTCAACAGGCCGCCCGCAGAAGCGACATCCAACGACATGAGAGCGGCGCTCGTCATCCTCGACGGCTGGGGCCTCGGGGACCACGACAGACGCGACGCGGTGAAGGCCGCCGACACCCCGAACTTCGATCGGCTCCGCGAGGCGGGCGCGTTCGGGACGCTCACCGCCTGGGGTCGCGACGTTGGGCTGCCGGACGACCAGATGGGCAACTCCGAGGTCGGCCACATGAACATCGGCGCCGGGCGTACCGTCTATCAGGAGTACACCCGGATCAACGACGCGATCGAGGCCGGCGAGTTCGTCGAGGGCACCGCGATCGAGCGAGCGTTCGACAACGTCGAGGCGAACGACGGCCGCCTCCACTTCCTCGGGCTCGTCAGCGACGGCGGCGTCCACAGCGATCAGGCGCACCTCCACGCGCTGATCGACGCCGCCGCCGACCGCGGGATCGAGGCCGTCACGCACGCGTTCACCGACGGGCGCGACACCGCGCCGAGGTCCGGTCGCGGCTTCCTCGCCGAGCTGGAGGCCCACGTCGCCGACCGCGGCACCGGCGACGCCGCCACCGTCTGCGGGCGCTATCACGCGATGGATCGCGACCGCAACTGGGAGCGCACGGCGCGTGCCTACGACGCGATCGTGAACCGCGAGGCCGACCACACTGCCGCCTCCGCCGTCGACGCCGTCGAGGCGAGCTACGAGCGCGGCGACACCGACGAGTTCGTCGAGGCGACCGTGATCGACGGCGAGCCGGGGATCGAGGACGGCGACGGGGCCGTGTTCTTCAACTTCCGCGCCGACCGCGCCCGCCAGCTCACTCGCATGCTCGCCGGTATCGACCCCGCGGATTGGGCGGTGGAGGGGATCGAGACGAGCCCGCCGGACGTCGAACTCGTCACGATGACCGAGTACGACGAGGAGTTCGGCCTCCCGGTCGCGTTCCCGCCGGTCCAGCCCGAGGACACCCTCGGCGAGGTGCTGTCGGCGGCCGGCCTGACGCAGCTGCGGATGGCCGAGTCCGAAAAGTACGCCCACGTCACCTATTTCCTCAACGGCGGCCGGGAGGTGGAGTTCGACGGCGAGTTGCGCCGGATAATCGAGAGCCCGGACGTGCCGACCTACGACGCGACGCCGGAGATGAGCGCCGCGGAGCTCACCGACACCACGATCGATCTGATCGGGAGGGAGGACCCGGACGTGGTCGTACTCAACTACGCGAACCCGGACATGGTGGGCCACACCGGCGACTTCGAGGCCGCCGTCGCTGCCGTGGAGGCGGTCGACCGCGAACTCGGGCGACTCGCCGAGGCCGTCCGTGACGCCGGCGGGCACCTGCTGGTCACGGCCGACCACGGCAACGCCGACGACATGGGGACGCCCGAGGACCCCCACACGGCGCACACGTTCGCGCCCGTGCCGTTCGTGTCGGTCACGCCCGCCGGCGACGACGGGGGGATGACCGTGCGGGAGGGCGGCTCGCTGGTCGACATCGCGCCGACCCTGCTCTCGATCGTTGGGGTCGAACAGCCGACGGCGATGACCGGGGAGTCGCTGCTGCGGTGACGGGAGCGTCACCGTGGGTCGAGGCGGACGACGACCGTCTGGAAGAGGAGACCGTCGGAGTCGGTCCGGCCGTTCCGGAGCCTACGCCGACAGCAGCTGTTCGGCGGTCACGACGCGGACGCTCGCGGGCCGTTTCACGTACTCCCCCTCCGACTCGGCGACGATCCGGTCGATCCCGCGCTGGGCGGCCACGTCGAGCACGCGCTGGCTCAACTCGCCGTCGAGCACGAGCGCGACCGGCGACCCGTCGGCGCCGGAGACGGCGTCGAACACGTCCGCCGCGGGAACCTCCGCGACGACGCCGCAGTCGGCGTCCAGCAGGCGGGCACGGTTCGAGCCCTCGGTGACGACGGCCGCGACGTGGTCCCGTAGCGACCTCGGGCGGTCGTCCGTGCCCGTCGTCTCCGCGGCGGCCGTCTCCGTGGTATCCGTCTCGGAGGTATCCGTCTCGATGGTATCCGTCTCGATGGTATCCGTCTCCGCGGCGTCGTCACTCGATTCGTCGTCGCCGACCTCGTCGCCGTCGACGGTGTCGTCGGACACGCCCGGCGTCCCGGGCGTCGCCGGCGACTCGTCCCCGACGGTCGGGTCGATGTCCGGCGCGGGCGTGGCGCTGCCGTCGGTGGCGGCGACGCCGGCGCCGGCCGCGTCGTCGTCGCGCCCCTTCGCGAGGGCGTCGTCGCCGTCCCCGTCAGTCCCCTCCGCGGCCGCGTCGAGATCGAGCGAGTCGAACGGCGCCTTCTCGCGCAGCGCGGCCATCAGCTCGTGACGCGAGAGGTCCTCGACGGAGTGTCCATCGGGCGCGAACGCGACGTAGTCCACGTCGCCCACCTGCGCGAGCTCCCTGAGGATGAGCTCGCCGCCGCGGTCGCCGTCGAGGAACGCCGTGACCGTCCGCTCGGCCGTGAGGTCCGCGACGGCGTCCGGGACGTTCGTCCCCTCGACGGCGACGCCGTTCTTGATGCCGTACTTCAGCAGCGTGAGCACGTCCGCCCGCCCCTCGACGACGACGATGGCGTCGGAGTCGTGGACGCGGGGCCCCGCCGGGAGCCCCCGGTACTCGTCGATGCGCTCGACGCGGTTGGCCTCGCGGACCTCCGAGAGGATCTCCGTGGAGTCCATGACCGACTCGTCGAACGAGGACGTGAGCAGCTCCTTCGCGCGCTCGACGACCTCGCGACGCTTGGCCGTGCGCATGTCCTCGATGTCGGCGACCTCGACGCGCGCCTCGCAGGGGCCGACGCGCGTGATCGCCTCGAGGCTGGCCGCGAGGATGGAGGTCTCGACCTTGTCGAGCCCCGACGCGATGGTGATCTCGCCGAAGCTCTGCCCGTTCTCGCTGTCTATCTGTACGTCTATTCTGCCGATCTTCGACGACTGTTGGAGGTCGCGGAGGTCGAGCTCGTCGCCGAGCAGGCCCTCCGTCTGTCCGAACACGGCGCCGACGACGTCGCTCCGCTCGACGACGCCGTCGGCCGTGATCCTGGCGTGAATGAGGTATTTGGCTGAATCGTTCATGAGATGTCCCCTCCGTGGGGCGTGATGGTGATGTGAGGGCGGCTGGAACCGCCGACGAGTATATAAGTACCGGCGGATGGAAATACCTGTCGTAAGGCGGCGGAATCGGCCGGACGTCAGGGTCTCACGGGCGCGGATCGCGCCGATCGACCGACGGTCGATCCCGAGGCAGTGTGCCGGACGGCGCTGGCGCACCTCCGGGGGGGGGGGGAGTTCGCGTCGCTCTCGACGACCGACGAGGTGCTGGCGTCGCTGACGGCGGAGTGAACGTCGGCGGTTGCGTCCGCCCGATCCGCGCGGCGTCGGCTACCCGTCGTAGCTGATGTAGCCCGCGGCGTCGTCGGCGAAGTCGACCGCGCCGGGTCCGAAGGAGTCCGCATAGCGGACGACGAGCGAGATGACGACCTCCGGGCGGGCGACGCGATAGCCGTCGTCGGTTCGAAGCAGTCCGGCGTCCGCCAGCTCGCCCGCGTACGTCGAGATCGTCGGCCGGGACACGTCGAGCGAGCGGGCCAGGTCGGCGCCGGAGGCGTCGGGGTCCCGGAGCAATCCGAGGACCATCCCCCGCGGCGTCTCCCGTCGGAGGTAGCCGAGCGCGCGGCGCTCGAACGCGGAGAACCGCCCCGCGGGGAAGTACCGGCGGTAGTCGCCGTCCTTCTGTGAGACGACCTCGTCGGCCGACTCCAGTCGCTTGAGGTGGTGTTGGGTCTCGCCGGTCGCCAGCGAGAGGTCGTCCCGGAGCTTCGAGAAGTGGGCGCCGGGCGTCGTCGCGAGGTAGCCGCGGATCGCGTCTCGGGGGGCCGACTCGTCGGTGTCGCCGTCGGCCGCGCTCGCGCGGGCGCTGGCCGCAAGCGGCGTCGCGGCCCCCAGCGCGGCGAAGCGCCGGAGGGTTGCGCGCTTGTCCGCGTCGACCTCGCGTGTCACGCCGTACTGTAGCGAAGTTGCGGGCAAAAGGGTGTCGTTGTGTGGGGCGGTGACAAACCGTCGAACGACCGGTAGCGACCCTGCAACAACCGGATAACCGATGTCGCCGGGTCGGCGTCGGCGGCGTCGGCTACTCCGTTTCGGGCTCCGCCTCGGGGTCGTTCGACGCGACCGCCTCCTCGTCGTCGGCCTCGGCGACGACCTCGTCGGCGGGTTTGATCGAGCCGCCGATGTCCCCCTCCTTCACCGCGGCGGCCTCCTGTTCGAGCGCCTCCGTGTCCATCTGGGCGGCCTCGTCGATCTCGCCGAGGATGTCCTCGATGTCGTCGAGCCCGAGCATCTCGCGGGTCTCCGCGTCGAAGTCGAGCGAGTCGAGCCCCTCGGAGTCCTGCACGTCCGAGCCGGTCAGCTGCTTGCCGTAGCGGCCGACGAGGCTCGTGAGCTCCTGCGGGAGGACGAACGTCGTGGAGTCGCCCTGGCCGATGCGCTCCAGCGTCTCCATTCCCTTGTCGATGATGGCACGCTCGCCCATCGACTCGGCGGACTTCGCGCGGAGGACGGTGGAGATGGCGTCACCCTGCGCCTCGAGGATCTGGCTCTGCTTCTCCCCCTGCGCGCGGATGATGTTCGACTGCTTCTCACCCTCGGCGGACTCGACGGCGGAGCGCCGCTCCCCCTGCGCCTCGAGGATCATGGCGCGGCGACGGCGCTCGGCGGAGGTCTGCTGCTCCATCGCCTGCTGGACGTCCTTCGAGGGGTTGACCTCGCGCACCTCGACGGACTCGACGCGGATCCCCCACTCGTCGGTGGGCTCGTCGAGCTCCTTCCGGATGCGGGCGTTGATCTCCTGTCGCTTGTTCAGCGTGTCGTCGAGCTCCATGTCGCCAAGCACCGCACGGAGCGTCGTCTGCGCGAGGTTGGAGACGGCGGTCTTGTAATCCTCGACCTCGAGGAACGCCTTCTTCGCGTCCATCACCTTGATGTACACGACGGCGTCGGCGGTCACCGGCGAGTTGTCGCGGGTGATCGCCTCCTGACGAGGCACGTCGAGCGTCTGCGTGCGCATGTCGAACGTGTACGTCCGGGAGACGAACGGCGGGACGATGTTGATGCCCGGTTCGAGCAGCTTCCGGTACTCGCCGAAGACGGTGAGCGCCTTCTTCTCGTAGGCGTCGACGATGACGATCGCCTGATAGACGGCGACGATCGCGACGATCAGGAACAACAGCCCGATCACCGCCGGGCCGAGTCCGAGGAACTGCAGTGGGAGGACCATGGCTGTGGCTTCGGCCGATGGGGATTAAAGCGTTCGGCCGCTGTCACTCCGGAACCCGACGACGGCAGGTCACTCCCGTTCCGTTTCGAACTCCGTGTCGTCGTCGCGCGTCCCGTCGTCCGCGTCGAGGTCCCGGTCGTCCGCGTCGATGCTCTCGTCCGACGGCGCCGCATCGCGCCGCCCCTTCGCCAGCTCCCGATCGATGTCGTCGATTCCCCCCGCCAGCGACTCGACGGTGAGGACGTTGCCGCCGCCGGGGTCGACGACCATGACCTCGGTGCCGACGGGGATCTCCCCGTCCACCGACCGCGCGGAGTAGTACGGGCTGAACCCGCCCTCGTCGAGCTTCACCTCGCCGCCGGTCGGCGTGACGGTCTCGGTGACGCGGGCGTTCGACCCCCTGAGCGACCCCGAGTCGGAGGTCTGGGCCTGTCCCTTGCCGCCGTAGAGGTCGAACTCGTGGTAGCCGTAGAACGCCAGCGCGCCGAACACGAGCACTAGGAGTCCGAGCACGAACGGTCCGGCGAGGGGGCCGAGTGCGAGTCCGACGAGCCCGGCCGCCAGGAGCGCCACCCCGATGACGATGAACTGTGCGCCGGGAACAACGGCCTCGGCGATCGAGAGCACGAGCCCGGCGGCGACCAGCAACAACGGGAGGGTTTCGGGGGTGAGGAGCCCCGACTGAAGCAGCATGGACTGGCTTTGGGGCCGGCGGGGTTAAAGCGTCACCGAGAACACTAACAGGAGCGTCCCGAGGACGCCCGCGGCGACGAACAGCGCGTTCTCGGCGTCGATCGACTCCGGCTCGATCGGCGGGTTCCGTTCGGCCTCCCGTGCGGCCTCGGCCTCGGGGCCGACCTCGTCGATGCCGAAGCGCCACTCGTCGCCGCCGGAGTCGACATCGGGGTCGGCGGTGGCGTCCGTGCGGGGATCGTCGGGCATGGACCTGAGTAGCTGTCGGGGCGGTAAAGAGGTGTCGGGCGCTCGGGAGGACGCGGTCAGCGACGCTTCGCGTGGCCGATCACGTCGCCCTCGTAGACGACCCCGCGCTCGGCGTCGACCGTCACGGTGGTGTCGTCGGTCACGTCGGCGGCCAGCGGCGCGCCGGAGACCATCGGGATCCCGATCTCGCGGGCGACGAGCGCCGGGTAGCCGGTCATGCCCGGACGGGCGTCGATGATGCCCGCCAGCTTCTCGGTGTCGCCAGTGAACTCGGCGTCGAAGTGCGCCGGGAGGTACGCGATCGTCCCCTGGGGCACGTCGGCGAGGTCCCCGTCGGGGAGCCGGCGCAGCGGGCCGGAGACGCGCCCGCCGACGACGTGGCGCCCCGTGGCGATCGTCTCGGCGGCGACGTGGAGCTTCAGGGTGTTCGTCGTGTTCGTCCCCTCCAACTCCGTCATCATGCCGGAGAGCACGACGATCGTGTCCCCGGACTCGGCGGCGCCGGTCTCGAGGGCCGCCGACACGGCCGCGTCCATCACCTCCTCGATGCTGCCGTGGTAGTCGGCGGACATCGGCTGGACGCCCCACGACAGCGCGAGTTGGCGGCGGACGCGGTCGTTCGGCGTCGTCGCGACGACGGGGACCGCCGGGCGGAACTTCGCGGTCTTGCGGGCGGTGTAGCCCGACTCGGAGGCGGCGACGACGGCGGCGGCGTCGGTGTCGCGCGCGAGGAAGCGCGCAGAGCGCGCCAGCGGCTCCGTCCGCGACTCCGTCTGCGCCAGCGGGACGCGGTCCTCGCGCGTCTCCGCGTACTCGTCGCTCGCCTCGACCCGGCTCACGATCCGGTCCATCGTATCGACGACGTGTACGGGCTGGTCGCCGATCGCGGTCTCGCCCGACAGCATGACCGCGTCGGTGCCGTCGAGCACCGCGTTCGCCACGTCCGACGCCTCCGCGCGCGTCGGCCGCCGCGAGCGGACCATCGAGTCGAGCATCTCCGTCGCGGTGATGACGGGTGTGCCCGTCTCCATGCACTTGCGGATGATGCGCTTCTGCACCATCGGCACGTCCTCCAGCGGGCACTCGACGCCGAGGTCGCCGCGCGCGACCATGACGCCGTAGGCGGCGTCGATGATCCCGTCGAGGTTCTCGACGGCGTCGGCGCGCTCGATCTTCGCGACGACGGGCACGTCGCCGGCGCCCCGCTCCTCCAGGGCGTCCGCGACGGCGTAGACGTCGCCCGCGTCGCCGATGAACGAGGCGGCGACGAAGTCGACGTCGTGCTCGGTGACGAGGTCGAGTTCGCGCTCGTCGGCTTCGGTGATCGTCGGGAGGCCGAGGTCGACGCCGGGGATGTTGACCCCCTTGCGCGAGCCGAGCTCGCCGCCGGAGTCGATCCGGGCGCTGACGCCGTCGTCGGCCACTCCGGTCACGGTCGCCTCGATCCGCCCGTCGTCGAGGAGCACGCGGTCGCCCGGCTCGGCCCCGGTGATCCCGTGGCTCACGCCGATCCGATCGGGGGTCGCGGTGTCGCCCTCGGCGAACACCACCTCGGAGTCGGTCGCGACCTCGATCGGCTCGTCGATCTCGGCGGTCCGGACCTCGGGACCCTGGAGGTCGAGCATCGCCGCGAGCGGCTGGTCGATGGCGTCGTCGACCGCGCGGATGCGGTCGATCACCTCGCCGCGGTGGTCGGTGTCGCCGTGGCTCGCGTTGAGTCGGGCGACTGACATTCCGGCGTCGGCGAGCGCCCGTATCGTGGCCCGGTCGTCGGAGGCAGGACCGAGCGTACAGACGATCTTGGCTCGTCGCATAGTCTTACCCGCACGTCTCGCGGGCGAGTATAAAGGCCTGCGGAGAAAACTCGGTTTCGAGTGAACAGTTCGGCGGGGCGGTCGACGACGCGTCGCCCGCCGGCTACCGCGTCACCATCCACGTCGTTCCCGAGGAGTAGCCCCACTTCTCCACGTCGACCTCGACGGCGGCGTCGACGATCGCCGACATGTTCGCGCCGACCTCCTTCGCGGACAGGCCCAACTCCTCGGCGATGAGTCGGGACTTGAAGTACGTCTGCTCGGCGGCGTGCTCGCGAAGGTATCCGAGGATCCGGCGTTGCTTGTCGGTCAGGTCGGCCGTCGCCTCGCCGGCCGCGGCGTTCCCGGTCTCGATCGACTCAGCGGTGCTCGTCGCGCTCATACCTCACACGTCGGGCTATCGCCTCATAGGGGGTTTGGTACACGGAGTTAACACGTCGCAGTCGGGCGATCTCGCGCCGATGTCGACCGCGATCGAGGGTCCGGACTGGCCGCGTCGGTACGGTCGCCTAACACGCCGGCGAGCCGCTGGAATGACAGAAGGTTCTTACCCGGCGGCCGGCCATCGAGGAGGTAATGAGCAGTCCGGACGGACGCCCCGGGTCCGCCTCCGACGGCGGCGACGCCGCCGACGCCGTCGATCGGACCCGCGTCAGCGTCGTCCTCCCCGCGTACAACGAGGCGGCGACCATCGAGGGGACCGTCCGGACGACCATCGAGGCGTTGGAGGAGTTCCTCCCGAGGGACGCCTTCGAGGTGATCGTCGCGGAGGACGGCTGCGAGGACCGGACCCCGGAGATCGCGGACCGACTAGCCCGCGAGGACGACCGGGTGAAGCACTTCCACAGCGACCGTCGGCTGGGTCGCGGCGGCGCACTGGAGTTCGCGTTCGAGCGCGCGGCCGGCGACACGCTCGTGTACTTCGACACGGACCTCGCGACGGACATGCGTCACTTGGAGGAGTTGGTCGCGAAGATCGACCGCGAGGGGTACGACGTCGCCACGGGATCGCGGTGGATCCCCGGCGACGAGGCCGACCGGCCCGCGAAGCGGGGGGTGCCCTCGCGCGGGTTCAACCTCCTCGTTCGGACCGTCCTGCGCTCGACGGTCCGCGACCACCAGTGCGGGTTCAAGGCGCTCTCCCGTGAGTCGTTCGCGGAGCTGCACGACGCCGTCGAGGACGACCACTGGTTCTGGGACACGGAGCTGCTCGTCCGGGCCCAGCGACGCGGCCTGCGGGTCGCCGAGTTCCCCGTCGAGTGGGAGCCGAAGGGCGACTCGAAGGTCGACCTCGTCCGCGACGTGTTCGGCATGGGCAGCCAGATCGTCCGGCTGTGGTGGCAGCTGTCGGTGTCGTCGCGGATCACCCGCACCCGTACCGTCGCGGCGGGGGCGGTGCTCACGGTCGCGGCGCTCGCACTGATGACCGTCTACCTCGACCCGTCGGCGGTGCTCGACGCGTTCCGGGACGCCGACCCGGTTCCCGTCGCCGCCGCGACGCTCGTGTACCTCGTCTCGTGGCCGCTGCGCGGGCTTCGGTACCGCGACATCCTCGAGGAACTCGGCTATCGCGAGAAGCTCGGCTTCCTCACGGGCGCGGTGTTCATCAGCCAGACCGGGAACCTCGTGTTCCCGGCCCGGGCGGGCGACGCGGTGCGCGCGTACGTCGTGAAGGCCCGCCGCGGCATCCCGTATCCGACCGGCTTCGCCTCGCTGGCGGCGGAACGGGTGTTCGACCTGCTCACGATCACCGCGATGGCCGGCGCGGTGCTGGCGGGCCTGCTCGCCACCGACGGGACGGGCGCGGTCGCGACGGCGGTGTCCGGAAACGTGCCGGGGGTCCCGCCGGCCGCCGTCTCGCGTGCGATCCAAGTCGCCGCCGCCATCGGCGTCGTCGCGGTCGTCAGCCTCCTGCTCATCGTCGCGACCGCCCGCAGCGACCGGAACTACGTCCGAGCGGCGGTCTCGCGGTTCTCCTCGGACTCGTACGTCGACTACGTCGCCGGCGTGATCGAGGAGTTCGCCGCCGGCGTCCAGACGGTCGCCGGCACGCGGGCCTCGTTCGTCCGCGTCGGGGGCGTCTCCGTGGTCGTGTGGTCGCTCGACGTGGCGACGGCGCTGCTCGTGTTGGCGGCGTTCCCCGGGGCGACCGACGCCATGACGCTCACGCAGCTCGTCGTCGTCGGCTTCTTCGCCGTCTCCGTCGGCAACCTCGCGAAGGTGCTTCCCCTGTCGCCCGGGGGGATCGGCCTGTACGAGGCCGCCTTCACCGCCCTCGTCGTCGGGCTGGGCGGCGTCCCGGCGGCCGTCGCGTTCGCTGCCGCCGTGCTGGACCACGCCGTCAAGAATGCCGTCACCGTCGTCGGCGGCGTCGCGTCGATGGTCGGCCTCAACGTCTCGCTCACGGACGCCGTCGACGAGACGTCGGAGCTGGACGAGGAGGCCGAACTCGAGGGCGCCGAGTTCCCGAACGACGACTGAGGTCCCGCCCGGACCGCGTCGAGCGTCCGCGCGGATCGGTCCGGGATCAGTACGGACCTGAGGGGATCAGTACAGATCGGTCACGAACGGCCCGAGCGCGCCCGCAACGGCGGTTCGGAGCGCGTCGGTTCGGTCGACCCGGCCACCGGTGAGCGCGCCCGCGGCGCCCTGCTTCCTCGCCACGTCCGACTCCCCGAGCACGTCGTCCATCACCGGGCCGAGCTCCTCGCCGTCGCGGACGCGCGTCGCGATGCGTCCGGGCAGCGCGAGGCTCGGGCCGGCGCCGTCCCCGACGCGTTCGCCGTCCGTGACGGCCGCCCACATGACGAGATAGAGCCCGTCGTCGCCCTCGTACTCCGCGACGCCGCCCTCGATCCCCACGCCGAGATCGTACGGCTCGTCGGCCGCATCGAGCACGGCGTTCGCTCGGTTCACCGCTCCCGCGCGGGTTTCGTCGTGCCCGGACGGCTGCTCGGACACGCCCGACGGGACGGGACACGCCTCGACGACCGCGTCGTCGCCGAAGCCGTCCTCGCCCGTCACCGCCCGTTCGGTCGCTTCACGTTTCACCGGGTTGCCGGAGCCGACGCCGATGCGCATACCTGGGGATCCGAACGACCGCAGGTGTGTCTTGCCTTCCGCGACGGGGAGCGTCCGAGGGTTGATAGCCGATGCCGGGACCAGCAGCGACGATGACCGCACAGTCGCCGGCCGCCGAGCGCGTCCGCGAGGCGCTTCGGGCCCTCGCGGTCGACCCGCACTGTGGCACCAGCGATAGCGACCGTTCGACCCGGCGACCGACCGACGCACGGCGCGATCTCGTCGCCGAGGGCGAGCGGGCGCTGGCGAGCGTCCGGGCCGCGGCCGCGTTCGCGGACGACGACGGGTTCCGGCGGACGGGGACGGTCGCCGAGACGACGGCCGACCCCGCGTTGGCTCGGCGTGCTCGCGGGGTCGTCGAGACGGTCGAGCGTTACCGGGCGGCCCACGAGGACGCGGCTTCCGGGGTCGCTGTGGACCCGACGGATTCAGCCGACACTGAGTCCCTCGCCGACACCGAGGACCCCGCAGATCCCGCGAACCACTTTCACTCCGCTCGCGATAGGCATATCCCGACGGCGGAACAACCGGAGGGCAACTGATGACGCGGGTTATCCACACCGGCGACACCCACATCGGGTACCGCCAGTACCACTCGCCCGAGCGGCGAGCGGACTTCCTCGACGCCTTCGAACGGGTCGTCGCCGACGCGGTCGACGCCGACACGGACGCGGTCGTCCACGCCGGCGACCTGTTCCACGACCGCCGCCCGGACCTCCCCGACCTGCTCGGCGTCCTCTCGGCCCTTCGGACGCTGGACGACGCCGACATCCCGTTCCTCGCGGTCGTCGGCAACCACGAGTCCACGCGCGGGGGCCAGTGGCTCGACCTGTTCGAGTCGATGGGGCTGGCGACCCGGCTGGACGGCGAACCCACCGTGATCGGCGACACGGCGTTCTACGGGCTCGATCACGTCCCCGAGAGTCGACGCGACGCCCTCGAGTACGAGTTCGCGCCCCACGACGCCGAGGTCGCGGCGCTGGTGAGCCACGGGCTGTTCGAGCCGTTCGCGTACGCCGACTGGGACACCGAGGAGCTGCTGCGGGAGTCCACCGTGGACTTCGACGCGGTGCTGCTCGGGGACAACCACACGGCCGACACCGCACAGGTCGAGGGCGCGTGGGTGACCTACTGCGGGTCGACCGAGCGCGCCTCCGCGAGCGAGCGCGACCCCCGCGGCTACAACCTCGTCCGTCTCGGCACGGACGCCGACGACGGCGACGATCCGGTCGACATCCGCCGGCGAACGCTTGAGACGCGTCCGTTCGTCTTCCTCGACGTGGAACTCGGGGAGGGCGAGGGGCTCGACCGCGTCCGCGACCGCGTCCGCGAACGCGACGTGGCGGACGCTGTCGTCATCGTCCGGATCACCGGCGATGGCGAGGCGATCGCGCCGGCGGCCGTCGAGGAGTTCGCCGCCGAGCGCGGCGCGCTCATCGCTCGGGTCACCGACCGCCGCGAGGTCGAGGCGGAGACGGAGCTGTCGGTGAGCTTCGCCGACCCCGACGAGGCCGTCCGCGAGCGCATCGGCGACCTCGGGCTGTCGGAGGCCGCCCGCGAGGTCGACGACGTGGTCCGCGGCGACCTGCCGGACTCGAACGTCCGCGAGGAGGTGAACCGACGGATCGAGGCGCGGTTCGACGGAGACGACGACGGCAACGGCGCCGCAGGCGACGGTGCGGACGCGGCCGAGGAGGGTGATGCGGACGCGGGCGAGGAGAACGGTGCGGACGACGGTGCCGACGGAGAGAGCGGGGAGATACCGAACGGCTCGGACGACGACGGACAGCTCACGCTGGGTGATTCGCGGTGATCTTCGACCGGATCCGCCTCCGGAACTTCAAGCCGTACGCCGACACCGACCTCCGGCTGTCGGACGGCGTGACCGTCATTCACGGGCTCAACGGCAGCGGGAAGTCCTCGCTGTTGGAGGCGTGCTTCTTCGCGCTGTACGGATCGAAGGCGCTCGACGGCACGCTTGGGGACGTGGTGACCAACGGGGCCGAGGAGAGCGAGGTCGAGCTGTGGTTCACGCACGACGGCCGGTCGTATCACGTCCGCCGGGAGCTGAAACGCTACGGCGATCAGATCCAGACGACGACGTGTACCCTCGATTCGGACGACGAGACCGTCCACCGCGACGGCGCGACGGACGTGCGGGCGTTCGTGTCGGACCTCCTTCGCATGGACGCGGAGGCGTTCGTCAACTGCGCGTACGTCCGACAGGGCGAGGTGAACAAGCTCATCAACGCCACCCCGACCGAGCGACAGGACATGATCGACGACCTCCTCCAGCTCGGCACCCTGGAGGAGTACCGGGACCGCGCCGGCGACGCCCGACTCGGCGTCGAGGACGTCCGCTCGACGACGCGGGGCGCGCTGGAGAACGTCGAGGAACAGGTGGCCGAGAAGGAGGACCGCGGCCTGCACGGCCGGCTCAACTCGCTGGAGTCGACGCTCTCGGAGGTCAACGAGAAGATCGAGAACTACGAGGCGCAGCGTGAGAAGGCGGCGTCCACGCGCGAGGAGGCCCGCGACGTGCTCGACGAGTACGAGGAACGCCGCGAGGAGCTGACGGAGCTGGAGTCGGACATCGAGGACCTGGAGGCGACGATCCGCGAGGACGAGGCCGAACGGGAGCGGATCGGCGACCGGATCGCGGACCTCCGTGACCGCGTCGACGACGCCGAGGCGACCCTTGCGGAACGGCTCTCGGCCGTCGCGATCGACGACGCCGACCCGGAGACGCTCGACGCGCGCCGCGATCACCTCGACGACCGCGAGACGGACCTCCGCGAGGAGCTTCGCGAGACACGCTCGGAGGTGAACGCCCTCACGAACCAGTCGGAGAACCTCGCGGAGAAGGCCGACGAGGCCGCCGACCGGGCCGACGAGAAGCGTACCCGTGCGGCCGAGCTCGACGAGGACGCCGAGGCGGCCGCGGAGACGCTCGCCGAGCGCGAGGAGTCGCTCGCGGAGCTGGAGACGGAGCGCGAGGAGCTCCGTGCGACGTTCGAGGACGCCCCCGTCGCGGTCGGCGAGGCGTCCGCCCATCGCGAGTCCGTCCGCGAGGAACTGGAGGCGGTGCGTGCGGAGGTCCGGGAGACGAGCAACGAGGCGAGCGCCGCGCGCTCGAGCGTCGAGGAGGCCGAGGAGCTGCTGGCCGAGGGGAAGTGTCCCGAGTGCGGTCAGCCGGTCGACGGCTCCCCCCACGTCGACGGGCTCGACGACGAGCGCGAGCGTCTCGACGAGCTGGAGGCGGAACTCGCCGACCTGACCGAGCGCGAGACGGACCTCGAGGGGAAGCTCGACCGCGCCGAGACGCTCGTGGAGGCGGAGAACCGACTCGGCCAGATCGCCGACACGCGCGAGCTGATCGAGGACGGCATCGCGGAGAAGGAGGACGAGATAGCGCAGGCGCGCGAACGCGCCGCCGAACTTCGGGAGGCGGCCGAGGACCTGGAGTCGCAGTCGACCGAGAAACGCGAGGTCAGCGAGCGGAAGGCCGAAGAGGCCGAGGAGGCACGGGCGGACGCCGAGGCGCTCGAGGCCGACCTCGACGACATCGAGACCGCTCGGGATCGACTGGACGCCGTCGAGGCGGCGCGCGAGGAGATCGCCGACGCGGAGGAGGAGATCGATCGGCTGACGGAGAAGCGCGTGGACGTCGCCGACCGCAACGACGAGCGCCGGGAGTTCCTCGCGACGAAGCGCGAGCGCCGCGACGAGCTCCGTGACGCGTTCGACGACGAGCGGGTGGAGTCGGCCCGCGAGCGGCTCGAGAACGCCGAGGAGTACATCGAGAACGTGGACGACGCGCTCGACGACCTCCGGGAGCGGCGAGACGACCTCACGAGCCGGATCGGCGCCGTCGAGAACGAGCTCGAGGAGCTGGAGGCCCTGCGCGGGCGACGCGACGAGCTGGCGGACCGGCTCGCCGAGCTTGACGCGATCCACGAGGAGACCGAGGACCTGGAGGCGATGTACGGCGACCTCCGGGCGGAGCTTCGACGGGCGAACGTCGAGAGCCTCGAACGGATGCTCAACGAGACGTTCGAGCTGGTGTACGGCAACGACGCCTACTCGCACATCGAGCTGGACGGCGAGTACGAGCTCACGGTCTACCAGAAGGACGGCGAGCCGCTGGACCCCGAACAGCTCTCGGGCGGCGAGCGCGCGCTGTTCAACCTCTCGCTTCGCTGTGCGATCTACCGCCTGCTCGCGGAGGGGATCGAGGGGGCGGCGCCGACGCCGCCGCTGATCCTCGACGAGCCGACCGTGTTCCTCGACTCGGGGCACGTCTCGCGGCTGGCGGACCTGATCGACGAGATGCGCGGCTTCGGCGTCCGCCAGATCCTGATCGTCAGCCACGACGACGAGCTCGTCGACGCCGCGGACGAACTCGTGCGCGTCGAGAAGGACCCCACGTCGAACCGCTCGACTGTCGAGCGGCTTGCGGACCCATCGCTGTCGGCCGTCCGGGCTCGGGCGGGCGACGCCGAGCACGCGGGCGACTGACCGTTCGGCGTCCCTGATCGCTCGTGACGGCGCCGGTCAGTCGCGGAACCGCTCGACGACGTCCAGCGCC
Source organism: Halobaculum saliterrae (assembly GCF_009831625.1). Lineage (GTDB taxonomy): Archaea > Halobacteriota > Halobacteria > Halobacteriales > Haloferacaceae > Halobaculum > Halobaculum saliterrae. Next base: position 188,131 of record NZ_WUUS01000004.1, read on the forward strand.
TCGTCGGTCGGCTCGTACCCCCGCTCGCCGGCGACGGTCGTCTCCGCCAGCAGCCCCGCCGCGCGAAACTCCGCGAGCAGGCCGTGGAGGTCCGATTCACACAGGTCGTAGGAGTCCAACAGCGTACGCACCGACAGCGCCCCGCGATCGGCGAACTCGACGAGCAGGCCGAGCACGCGCTCGTCGCGACACGCCAGTACGGCCCGGCGCAACTCGGGCGGCAACCCGTCCGCGGCGGCCGACAGCGGCGATTCCCCGTCCGATCGGAGGTCGTCGTTCGGGACGTACCGCTCCTCGCCGGTCGCCGGGTCCCGCACGAGACTCGACTCCGACGATCGCTTGACGAGCAGGTACGGCGTTCCGTCCTCGTCCCGAACCGACTGCATGGTGGACGAAAGCGGACGTGCGCGAAAAGGCGTGTCGGTGCCGGCGGTCGGCGGCGTCGATGTCGATGTCGATGTCGTCGCCGGGGGTCAGGGGTTCTCGGGATCGGAGCTCCCGTCGGTGTCGGCGACGGCGCCGTCGGACGCGGCGGAGACGTCGTCCACCGCGGCGGGAGCGTCTCTCTCCTCGTCTCGGCACTCGGGTCCATCGGCGTCGCCGTCCCGGTCGCGCTGCTTGAACGCTCGAACCGTCTGATACACGCGGACTCCGGCGAGGACGCCGATCACGATCGCCGCGCCGCCGGCCCGCCAGTCGCCGCGAAAGCCCACGAGCATCAGCCCCAGCGAGACGCCGAGGAGCGCGACGTTGGCGTACACGACCCCCGAGAGGAACGATCGCTGGATGGCGGGGTCCACCGTCGACGGGTCGGGCAGCGAGTCCGACGGGTCGTCGACCGACGGGACGTCGACGCGAGGCCCGCGCTCCTCGGCCTCGCCGGCCTGCCGTTCGAGGTCGAACAGCTCCCCGTCGTCGTCCTCGTCGAACACGTGAGCCCGTTTGCGAACGACCGGGAAAAGGGTTGTCAGCCGGCGCAGTTCGTGGGTTCCTCGGTGGATCTCGGTGGACCTCGGCGGCTCTACGCCGCGTCCGTGAGCGTGACCGCCTCGCTCGCCTCGACCCACGCGAGCGGGTTCTCAGCGTCGTACAGCACCGTTCGCCCGTCCTCCTCGTACGCCTCGACCGTCTCGACGGCCTCGTCCGGGGTCCCGCCCGAGCGCTCCAACGGGGTATCGGATGCGTGGGTCATCTCCGAACCGTGGTAGGGAATGGCACGATATATGCCTTTCCGTGGCGGTGGTCCTCGCCATCGTCGCCAGGGCGGGCGGATCGCGCCGGAGATCGAGCCGTGAGGACGCGGCCGTATACGTCGAAGCTACCGACTGGAACGGTCACCGTACCCGGTCGGTCCGTCGGGGGCGGGCGCACGACGGGGCGGCCTGTGACCGAAAGGGAGGTTTTTACCGGCGAACGGCAAAGGCCCGACAATGAGCGATTCGCAGGCGGGCCTCGATCAGTTCGCCGGCGGCGGGGACGCCGACGACGGGACTGGGCACGGGGACCGCCCCGACGAGGAGGCCGCACACGTCGCGGGGACCGGGCAGGGGCGCGTGAGCGCGGTCGTCGACCGCGAGGACGTCGTCGTCCCCGACTCCGAGGGAACTGTCGAGTTCATGGTCACCGCGGTCGACTACACCGTGGAGGGCACCGGGGCCGAGGAGTACCCGGTCGTACACGTGTTCGGCCGAACCGCCGACAACGAGCCCGAACACGTCCGTCTGCTCGGGACCGAACCGTACTTCTACGTCCCGACGGCCGACATCGAGGGGCGGACCCTCACGGAGGAGTACGACGTTGTCCTCGACACCCGTGAGGAACGGCCCGACGGCGACCGCTTCGAGTCGATCCGCGGGGAACCGGTGACGAAGGTCGTCGCGCGCACGCCGCGAGACGTGGGGCAGATCCGCGACGACTTCGAGCGCACCTACGAGGCGGACATCCTGTTCCCGAACCGCTTCCTCATCGACCACGGCGTCACCTCTGGGCTGCGTGTCGAGGAACGCCGGTTGGACGCGCGCGACGGCGAGGAGCGCGGCCGCCTGCAGGTGACGCCCGACCACCTCGAACCGTGTGACGTGGACGCGGACATTCGCGTGAACACGTTCGACATCGAGGTCGACGACCGCAACGGGTTCCCGGAGGACGGCGAGGAGCCGATCGTCTGTCTCACCTCCCACGACTCCTACCGCGACGAGTACGTCGCGTGGCTGTACGATGCGCCCGTCGGCGGCGTCGACGCGCCCGCCGTCCTCGAGGACTACGAGCAGATCGGCGACCGCGACAGCGACGTGGAGGTCCGGACGTTCGCCGAGGAGGACGCCATGCTCGACGCGTTCGTCTCGTACGTCGAGGAGACCGACCCGGACGTACTCACGGGGTGGAACTTCGAGGACTTCGACGCGCCGTACTTCATGGACCGCTGTGAGGTGCTCGACGGCGCCAGCGAGTACGACCTCTCGCCGGATCGCCTCTCCCGCGTGAACGAGACGTGGCGCTCCGGCTGGGGCGGTCCCGACGTCAAGGGCCGCGTCGTCTTCGACCTGCTGTACGCCTACCAGCGCACCCAGTTCTCGGAGCTGGAGTCGTACCGACTCGACGCGGTCGGCGAGCTCGAACTCGACGTGGGGAAGGAACGGTACACGGGCGACATCGGCGATCTGTGGGAGCAGGAGCCCGAACGCCTGCTGGAGTACAACGTCCGGGACGTGGAGCTGTGCGTCGAGATCGACCGCAAGCAGAACATCGTCGCGTTCTGGGACGACGCGCGCAAGTTCGTCGGCTGCCAGCTCGAGGACGCGCCGACCCCCGGCGACGCCGTCGACATGTACGTCCTGCACAACGCCTTCGGCGACTTCGTCCTCCCGACGAAGGGGCAACAGGAGGGCGAGGACTTCGAGGGCGGCGCCGTCTTCGAGCCGATCTCCGGGGTCGAGGAGATGGTCTCCGTGCTCGACCTCAAGTCGCTGTACCCGATGTGCATGGTGACGATCAACGCCAGCCCGGAGACGATCGTCGACGACCCCGAGTCCTTCGACGGCGAGACGTATCGGGCTCCCAACGGCACGCGGTTCCGGAAGGAGCCGGACGGGATGATGCGCGAGATGGTCGACGAACTGCTCACCGAGCGCGAGCGCCTGAAGGGCGCCCGCGACGAGCACGACCCCGGATCGGACGCCTACGAGCAGTACGACCGACAGCAGGCGAGCGTCAAGGTGATCATGAACTCGCTGTACGGCGTGTCGGGCTGGGATCGGTTCCGCCTGTACGACAAGGACAACGCCGCGGCGATCACCGCGATGGGTCGGCGCGTGATCGAGTTCACCGAGGAGGCGGCCCGTGAGATCGACCACGAGGTGACGTACGGCGACACCGACAGCATCATGCTCGCGCTCGGGAGCGACATCTCGACCGAGGAGGCGATCGAGCAGTCCTTCGAGATAGAGGAGCACATCAACGGGCGCTACGACGACTTCGCGCGCGAGGAGCTCGACGCCGAGGAGCACCGCTTCGAGATCGAGTTCGAGAAGCTGTATCGCAGGTTCTTCCAGGCGGGCAAGAAGAAGCGCTACGCCGGCCACATCGTCTGGAAGGAGGGGAAGGACGTCGACGACATCGACATCACCGGCTTCGAGTACAAGCGCTCGGACATCGCGCCCGTCACGAAGCGCGTCCAGAAGCGCGTCATCGAGATGATCGTCCACGGGGAGGACACCGAGGACATCGCCGACTACCTCCACGAAGAGATCCAGAGCTTCCTCGACGGCGACGCCGACCTCGACGAGGTGGGGATCCCCGGCGGCATCGGCAAGCGGTTGGAGAGCTACGACACCGACACCGCGCAGGTTCGGGGCGCGAAGTACGCGAACCTCATGCTGGGCACGAACTTCCAGCGCGGGTCCAAACCCAAGCGGCTCTACCTCGAGAAGATCCACCCGGACTTCTGGACCCGCATGGAGAACGAGCACGGACTCGACCCACAGACGGACCCGCTGTACGGCGAGTTCAAGCGCGACCCCGACGTGATCTGCTTCGAGTACGCCGACGAGGTGCCCGAGGAGTTCGCGGTCGGCTGGGACAAGATGCTGGACAAGACCCTCAAGGGGCCGATCGCCCGGATCATCGAGGCGCTCGGGATGTCCTGGGAGGAGGTCAAAAGCGGACAGGAGCAGACCGGCCTCGGCAGTTTCATGTGAGCCCGACGGGGCTCCCGGACCCCTCGGGATTTCGGATTCGAAAAACGATTTTTCTATAGCGAAAAGGACACGCGTGCGGATGCGAAACCTTCATGCGTCGAACGACCCCATTCACTCGTAGAGGCGTATACACGAACATGGCCACACTCGAACTCAAGGACCTCCAGGCGGAGGTCGCAGACACGGGCGAAGAGATCCTCCGGGGCGTCGACCTCGAAGTGAAGAACGGCGAGATCCACGCCCTGATGGGGCCCAACGGGTCCGGGAAGTCGACGACGGCGAAGGTCATCGCGGGCCACCCGGCCTACGAGGTCACCGGCGGCTCGGTGACGCTGACGCTCTCGGAGGCCGACGTCGAGGACATCGACGCCGACATCGACGAGGAGGACCTCAGCTGGGAGCTGCTCGATCTCGAACCCAACGAGCGCGCGGCGCTCGGTATCTTCCTCGGGTTCCAGTACCCCGCCGAGATCGAGGGCGTGACGATGGTGAACTTCCTCCGGCAGGCGCTCAACGCCAAGCTCGACGAGCGCGAGGAGCTCTTCGAGGACGAGGACGACGAGGAGGCCGAGGCCGAGGACGACGCGGGCTACGACACCTCCCCGATGGAGGGCCCCGCCGACGACGGCGACGTGGGCGTCGCGGAGTTCCAGCAGCTCCTGAAGGAGAAGATGGAGCTGCTCGACATGGACGAGAAGTTCGCCGAGCGCTACCTCAACGCCGGCTTCTCCGGCGGCGAGAAGAAGCAGAACGAGGTGCTGCAGGCCGCGATCCTCGAGCCCTCGATCGCCGTGCTCGACGAGATCGACTCCGGGCTCGACATCGACCGCCTGCAGGACGTCTCGAAGGGAATCAACGCCCTCCGCGACGAGCAGGACACCGGCATCCTCCAGATCACCCACTACCAGCGCATCCTCGACTACGTCGAGCCCGATCACGTCCACGTGATGATCGACGGGAAGATCGCCAAGTCCGGCGGCGCCGAGCTCGCCGAGGAGCTCGAGGACAAGGGGTACGACTGGGTCCGCGAGGAAGTCTACGAGGCGGCGTAACTGAAAATGATTACTGAACAGCCTAATGGGTGTACACCCGTAAACACGATCAACACATGAGTTCGGACCAGGACCACCTGCAGAAGACCGACACCGAGGAGCGCTTCGACTTCAAGAAGGAGTCGAAAGCGGCGTTCGCGGCAGAGAAGGGCCTCACCGAGGAGACGATCCACGCGATCTCCGAGGACAAGGACGAGCCCGAGTGGATGCTGGAGCGGCGCCTCCGCGCCCTCGAGCAGTTCCAGGAGATGCCGATGCCGACCGACTGGCCCGGCCAGCCGGACCTGAGCGAGGTCGACATCGACGAGATCGTCCCGTACATCCGCCCCGACGTGGACGTCCGCGCGGGCGTCGACGACTGGACGGAGCTCCCCGACGAGATCAAGGACACCTTCGACAAGCTGGGCATCCCCGAGGCCGAGAAGAACGCGCTCTCGGGCGTCGGCGCCCAGTACGAGTCGGAGGTCGTCTACCAGAACATGCAGGAGCGGTGGGAGGAGAAGGGCGTCATCTTCTGCAACATGGACGAGGCCGTCCGTGAACACGAGGACATCGTCCGCGAGCACTTCATGACGACGTGCGTCCCCCCGAGCGACAACAAGTTCGCCGCGCTCCACGGCGCCGTCTGGTCGGGCGGCTCGTTCGTGTACGTCCCCGAGGACGTCACCGTCGAGATGCCCGTGCAGGCGTACTTCCGAATGAACTCCGAGGGGATGGGCCAGTTCGAGCACACGCTCATCGTCGCCGAGGAGGGCTCGGAGGTCCACTACATCGAGGGCTGCTCGGCCCCGAAGTACTCCGCGATCAACCTCCACTCCGGCGGCGTCGAGGTGTTCGTCGGCGAGGACGCCCACGTCCAGTACTCGACCGTCCAGAACTGGTCGAAGAACACGTACAACCTCAACACCAAGCGCGCGCTCGTCGAGAAGAACGGCCGGATGGAGTGGATATCCGGCTCGATGGGGTCGAAGGCGACGATGCTGTACCCCTCGTCGATCCTCAAGGGCCGCGGCGCCTCCGACAACCACATCACCATCGCCTTCGCGGGCGAGGGCCAGAACATCGACACCGGCGCGAAGGTGTACCACAACGCGCCGGACACGAAGTCGACCATCGAGTCGAAGTCCATCTCGAAGGACGGCGGCCGCACGAACTACCGCGGCCTCGTTCACATCGCCGACGGCGCCGAGAACTCCTCGACGGCCGTCGAGTGTGACGCGCTGATGTTCGACAACGAGTCGACCTCCGACACCATGCCGTACATGGAGATCAACGAGTCGAAGGTCGACGTCGCCCACGAGGCGACCGTCGGGAAGATCGGCGACGAGGACGTGTTCTACCTGCAGTCGCGCGGCCTCGACGACGACGACGCCAAGCAGATGATCGTCTCGGGCTTCATCGAGCCGATCACGGAGGAACTGCCCATCGAGTACGCCGTCGAGCTCAACCGGCTCGTCGAACTGGAGATGGAGGGCTCGCTCGGGTAATCCCCGGCGCTCCGTCACCATCCATTCACCACACACAATGAGCACACAGCTACCCGCAAGCATCTCCGAGGAGACGGTGCGAACCATCTCCGAGGAGCGCGACGAACCGGACTGGCTCCTCCAGACGCGCCTCGAGGCGCTGTCGGCGCTGGACGAGCTGGAGATGCCGAGCGTCATCGAGACGCCCGGCCGGCGCTGGACGAACCTCGAGGGCCTCGACTACGAGTCGATCGTCGACCCCCTCGACCAGCGCGACGAGACCGAGCGCGTCTCGGCGGAGGGCGCGGAGGTCCTCGACTTCGAGACCGCGCTCGACGAGCACCCCGAGCTGCTGGAGGAGCACTTCGGCTCGGTCACCGACCCGCAGACGAACTACCTCACCGCGCTGTCGACGGCGCTGTTCACCACGGGGACGGTCATCTACGTCCCCGAGGGCGTCGACGCCGAGGACGTGAAGGTGCGCGCCGAGATGAACAGCACCTCGCTGTTCAGTCACACGCTCGTCGTCGCCGAGGACAACGCCTCCGCGACGATCCTCGAGCGGATCTCCAACGGCTCCGCGGTCGACGGCGACCGCTACTTCAGCAACCTCGTGGAGATCGTCACGGGCGAGAACGCGTACGTCCAGTACGGCTCGCTGCAGGACCTCGACGAGGACGTGTACGACTTCACGCTGAAGCGCGGCGACGCGAACAGGTACGCCACGATCGACTGGATCGAGGGGAACATCGGCTCCCGGCTCACCCGCTCGGACATCGAGACGGAGCTGAACGGCGACTCCTCGGAGACGAAGATCGTCGGCGCGTTCTTCGGCCACGACGACCAGCACTTCGACATCAACGCCCGCGTGTGGCACAACGGCGAGCACACCACCGCGGACCTGGTGACCCGCGGTGTCCTCGACGACGAGGCGCGCTCGGTGTACGAGGGCGTTCAGGACGTCGGCCGCGACGCGTGGGACACCAGCTCCTACCAGCGCGAGAACACGCTGATGTTGAGCGACGAGTCGGAGGCCGACGCCTCGCCGAAGCTCATCATTCACAACCACGACACCGAGGCGTCGCACTCGGCGACGGTCGGGCAGGTGGACGCGGAGGACCTGTTCTACATGACCTCCCGGTCCATCCCGGAGACCACCGCGCGCAACATGCTCGTGGAGGGCTTCTTCGTGCCCGTCCTCGAGGAGGTCGAGGTCGACGAGCTCCGCGAGGACATCGACGAGCTGATCGTCGAGCGCCTCGACTGAGGCGTTCACGACCCGCGACTCCCGGTTTCGAACTCCCGCGTTTCTCCGTCCCGCCGCCCACTCGCGAGCGACCGCGTCGTCCGTCTCAGTCCCCGCGTTCGACCGTCTCCACCTCGAAGGAGACGCCCGTCCCCTCCAGTCGCTCGACCAACGGGAGGCCGATCCCGGACGCGGGGGTCAACACGCCGCCGTCGTGGGGGGAGTCGACCTCGCCCCTGGCGAGACACACGGCCGACTCACCGAGCATCCGGCAGGTCGAGCCGTATCCGGGATCGCGGTCGCCGCGGACGGTCACCTCGACGGCGAAGCCGCCGGGATGGTGGTCCGAGGCGCCCGTTCCCCGGAGACGAACCTCGAAGGAGCTCCCCTCGATGGTCGCCTCGTCGGGACCGTCGCCGGAGTCGGGGAGGACGTAACGGTCGAGCGCCTCGCGGACGGGACCGACCGAGAGGGCGCCCGCGAGCAGCCCCTGACCGGCGGCGAGCGCGCCGGCGCGGGCGAGGCCACCGACCCCGTCGCCCGTCCGTAGCGCCTCGCCGTAGCGGAAGGTGTGGCCCCAGGGGTAGTCGAGGAGGGCGTTCGAGCGACTGACGACCGGCTCGTTGATCCGGGCCATGACGAAGGGCGCGGTCCAGGTGTCGGCGTCGCGGTCGCGACGCACCCCACGTTGCGGCCGCTCGGCCGGTGCGTCGCGGCTCTCCGGCGGGTCGAGCGCGCGCGGGTCGGCGAGGAGTCGACGGACCTCGCGGTCCTCGGTCGCGGTCTCGTACAGTTCGACCATGCTCGCGATCGTCCCGCCGCTGAGGGCGCCGCCGCGTATCGAGACGAGCCCACGCACCTCGTCGCAGGGCGTTCCGAACTCCTCCTCGGCGTGCGTCTGGAGGAGGAGCGTGCCGAGGTCGCTCGGCACCGAGTCGAAGCCGCAGCCGTGGACGATCCGCGCGCCGGTCTCGCGGGCCCGCTCGTGGTGTTCGTCGATCGTCCGGCGCATCCAGTGGACCTCGCCCGAGAGGTCGCAGTAGTTCGTCCCGTGTTCGACGCAGGCGGCGACGAGATCGGAGCCGTATCTCGCATAGGGGCCGACGGTCGTGCAGACCACCGCGGTGCGCGCCGCGATCCGATCGAGGCTCTCGCGGTCGAACGCGTCGCCCGTGAGGAGATCGAGCGATGCGAGCGCGTCGTCGCGGGCGGCCAACTCGTCGCGGACGCCGGCGAGTCGCTTCTCGCTGCGTCCGGCCAGCGCCCACTCGAGATCGCTCGCACCGTAGCGGTCGGCGAGGTACTCGGCGACGAGTCGGCCGGTGAACCCGGTGGCACCCCAGAGGACGACGTCGTACTCGCGGTCTGACATTGTTGCGTGGGCGGTCGACGGCCTCGTGCATCAGCCTTGTCCGCCGAGCGCCGGCGTCGGCCGCAGTCGTCGTCCGACGCAGTCGTCGCCTGAGCCGGTCGCTCCGCCGCTGGGTCACCGCCCGGTTCAGTCGCCGCCGCCGAACACGGCCGTCCGTCCGCTCTGTCGACCCAGTCGGACCAGCGCCGGCAGCGTCACCACCGCGAGGAGGAACTCGCTGCCGCCGGCGACGACGAACGCGGCGGTGAAGCCGAACTCGGCGGCGACGGCGCCGCCGACCAGCGACCCCGCGAGGAAGCCGAGGCTGCCGGCGGCGTTGAACCCCGCGACTGCGGCGCCGCGGCCGTCCTCGCCCCCGAGGTCGACGACGAGCGCGAGCGTCGCCGGCGCCATCAGCGCGCCGAGCACGCCCACGACGACCATCGTCGCGGCGACCGCCGGCACCGACGGCGCGAAGCCGACAGCGATCACCGCGAGGCCGAAGACGGCCGACCCGGCGGCGACGGGGACCACGCGGCCGATCCGGTCCGAGAGGAGGCCGAACGGGTACTGCAGCAGCGCGAACGGCGCGAAGAACGCCGCAAGCAGCAGGCCCGTCGCGCCCGGACCGAGCCCGAACGCCTCACGGAAGTACAGGGTCCCGACGAGCGCGAAGAAGCCGGCGACGAGGCGGTCGGCGAACGCGAACGCGTACGGGACGGCGAGCTCGCGTCGGTCGCGCACTCCCGCCAGCAACGCCCCCAGTCCGCCGTGGCCGCCATCGGCGTCGCCCCCGGAATCGGTCCCGTTTGGCGTCGCCCCCGTCGCCTCCGGCGGTCGGTCGGGGATCGTGAGCGATCCCGCCGCGGCGACGGCGAGCAGCCCCGCGGCGGCGTACAGCGGGACGGTCGCGCCGACCTCGAACAGCTGGCCGCCGATGGGTGCGCCGCTGGCGGTCCCGAGCCCGATCGCGATGCCGGCGACGCCCATGTTCCGTCCGTTGCCGCCGGATCGGTCGGCGAGCGCCGATATCGCGAGCGAGAGCGCGCCGACGGTCATCGCGCCCTGGACCCCCCGAAGCAGCAACGCCACGGGGAACCGGGATCCGCCGTCGCCGCCGCCGCTGGCGACGACCGCGAGCGCGAGATAGCCGATCGCGCCGCCGCCGGCCGCGAGGGCGACGAGCCGCCGCCGCTCGCCGAGCCGGTCCGAAAGGGCGCCCCATGGGCCGGCGAACAGCGCGAAGGCGGCGAACTCGACGGCGAGGAACAGCGTCGGACCGGCGACGCCGCTCCCGCCGAACTCGGCGGTGAGCAGGTCGACTCCGGGGTACACGAGGGTCTGCCCGAGCAACACGGCGTACACGACGAGCGCGAGAGCCAGCCGATCGCGGCGGTCGCTGGCGGGGGACGTCCTCGCCGACGGCGCGTCGCTCGGGGCTGCCATCGGCGGGCGTTGGACCCCGGCCGGCTTGAGCGTTCGGCGTCGGGACGGTCGGCGCCCCCGGTTCCGTCGGCGGCGCCGGGGGACGGGGAGGGGAAGGCTTACGGTCGCCGTCCTCCGACGCCCAAGCGATGACCGTGGAACAGGTCGGCGACCGATTCCTCGCCGTCGTGCGGACGGGTGGTCGGCCGTGAGCGTCGGACAGCGGGTCACCTCCGACCACCAGCTCGCCCGGCTCCTCCAGATCGGCGTGGTGCTCGAGGAGGTCGTGGAGGCCCGATCGACTCAGCACCACCGCGAGATGGACAACGACGTCGACGCCGAGCTCGGGGCGCTGTTGCGCCACGCGGCCGAGGAGTCGGCCGACCACCGCGACCGGCTCGAGGACCTCATCGGCGAACTCGACGCCGAGTCCGTCTCCTACGAGGAGATCGAGGCGCTCGTCGAAGCGCAGTACGGCAACACGAAGCCCGAGGACTTCGACGGCGTGCTGTACGACCAGCTGTGTAACGAGGAGACCGCGTACAAGTTCTACGACGACCTCATCGAGGCGATCGAGGGGAGCGACTCGACGTTCTCCGTCGACCGCGACCGGGTGCTCGACACGCTCCGGGGGATCCGCGCGGAGGAGGAGGAGGGCGTCGAGGAGGTAACGGCGATCATGGAGCGTCGATAACGATGAACACGGCAGACCAGTATCTGAAGGCCATCTACCTCGTTCAGGAGACGGAGGACGGCCCCGCCTCGACGGGCGCGGTCGCGGACGCGCTCGACGTGAGCCCCGCCTCCGCCAACGAGATGATCGGCAAACTCGAGGAGCGCGACCTCGCCGAACACGAGAAGTACAAGGGCGTCTCGCTCACCGACGAGGGGATCGTTCGGGCCCGCGAGGCGCTGTCGAACTACTGCATCATCGAGCGGTTCCTCGCGAACGTGCTCGAGGTCGAGGAGTTCCGCGCGGAGGCGCGCTCGCTGGAGGCGGTCATCGACGACACCGTCGCCGAGCGCCTCGACACCATCATCGACCGCTCCTCGGAGTGTCCGGACTGCTTCGACGCCGAGACGGACGCCTGCAAGTACCTCGCGGAGGTCGAGTCGGAGAACCCGGCCGACTGACCGGGTATCGTCGTCGTTCTGTTCGAAGAGCGGCCCGTCGCAACCACCCGCCAGAGTTACCCGTTTCCCCTCGGTAGACGGGTCCCACATGGGTGCTGGTGTGACCGATCGGATCAAGTCGCTCGTGGGGGCGGGCGCCGACGATCCCGATTTCGAGTGCGGGGGGTGTGGGCGCGGATTCGAGGCGAACAGGCAGCAGTGCCCCGACTGCGACGGGTTCGACATTCGACGGGCGTGACCGGTGGCCGGGAACGATGGGGTCGGTCCGACCAGTGCGGAAGGCAATCCTATTGTACGTCGGTCCAGTACGGCCGAACGCGCAGTCCCGTGGTGTAGTGGCCAATCATGAGGGCCTTTGGAGCCTTCGACGGCGGTTCGAATCCGCCCGGGACTATACAGCGGCGCTTTAGCATCCTTCATCTGTTGACTGTTGTTGAGCAGCAAGGGGGCCCCTCGTCTGTGGGTTGATCTAAGTAGTATGTGGCACGAACCACACCGAAGCCGACAGAGGTGTACCGGCGATGAATCGCGGCACCGACCCACGAGTGACCGGGCCGCATGCCTTTCTGATCTCGAATGGTACCAGACTGGTCTGGCGGTGTGAGATCTGCGGATACGAGTCCGCCGACCCCGCACTTCGCTTGGGCTGTCCTGAGTGCAACCGTCAAGTCGGGTGGTGGCCATGACCGACAGGCAGCGATTCCCGGAGCCACTCGCTTCAATCGTCGTCTGGAGTGCGATAATGAGTCGCGCGAAACGTGAAAAGTACAAGCAGGGAGTATTAGTTGTCGATGTCCTCGACAAAGCAGAGGAAATCGGGGTAGCGCGTCACCGCGCAGCAGATATTCTCGTCGAGTGGGTTAGCGAGGGGAAAGTCGAGAAATCCGAAGACAGGAACCGTATCGACTGGTCGAGTAATGGACAGTCGATAACGTAGCGACGTCCTCGCTCCCACTTCGCCACCATCGTCTTTCTTGCAGGGGTCTGTATCGTTGGCTCGCCGTCAGCGGATCTCCGACGCTGGTGTTATTACATCGGAAGGGTATCGCTGTCCTATGGCTGAACAAGACCAGGCGACGCTGCCTGGAACGGAGCCGGATCTACTCACTCTCGATATACTCGAAAACCATCTGTGGGCAGCCGCAGACAAGCTGCGCGGGAGCATCGACTCGGCCGACTACAAGAACTACATCTTCGGGCTGCTCTTCCTCAAGCGCGCCAACGACCGCTTCGAGGAGGAGACAGAAGAAGTCGCTGAGGAACTCGGGATCGACGTTGAGACGGCCAGGGACGACCGGGACCTCCACGAGGAGTTCTGGATCCCGGAGCGCGCCCGCTGGGACCACATCAAGGCACAGGAGACGGACGTCGGCGCGGCGCTGAACAAGGCGCTCGCGGCGGTCGAAGACGAGAACGACCCGATCGCCGACCGCGTGCTCACCACAGTCGATTTCAACGACAAAGAGCGGTTGCCCGATTCACTGCTATCCGATCTCGTCTCGCACTTCTCGAAGCACCGCTATCGGAACGAGGATCTCGAAGATCCCGACATCTTCGGACGGGCCTACGAGTACCTCATTCGCGAGTTCGCCGACGACGCCGGGAAGAAAGGCGGCGAGTTCTACACGCCGCGTGAGGTCGTCCGACTGATCGTCAAGTGCGTCAACCCGGAACCGGGCCATCGTGTCTACGACCCCTGCTGTGGCTCCGGCGGGATGCTCATCTACTCCGCCGAGCACATCCGTGAGTTGGGCGGCGACATGGAAGACATCTCGCTGTATGGTCAGGAGAAGAACCTGAATACGTGGGCCATCGGCCAGATGAACGTCCTGCTCCACGAACTATACGACGCCAAGGTCGAGAAGGGTGACACCATCACCGACCCGAAGCGCGTCACTAAGCACGACGAGCTGGAGGTGTTCGACCGGGTCATCGCGAACCCGATGTGGAACCAGAAGGAGTGGAACAAGGACTGGGTGCAGGACAACGAACCGTACAACCGCTTCCCGTACGGGCTTCCGCCGTCGAACCGTGGTGACTGGGCGTGGATTCAGCTCATGATCGCGTCGCTCAACGAGACTGGAAAGGCTGGTGTCGTGATGGACAATGGCGTGCTGTTCCGCTCGCGCTCGGAAAAGAAGATCCGCAAGCCGATTCTGGAGAACGATCTCGTTGAGGCCGTGATCGCACTTCCGGAGAACCTCTTCTACAACACTTCGTCGCCCGGCTGCATCCTGATCCTGAACAAGAACAAGCCCGAGGAACGCGAGGGGAAAGTTCACTTCATCTATGCCGAGGACCAGACGCTTCGCGAGTCGAGCGTGCAGGTGTTCAAAGAACTCTCGAACCAGAACCAGCTGACCGATGAGGGCGTCGAGTACATCTCCGAGACGTTCCGTACTGGGCGTAAGGAGGATCACCACAGTCGGCTCGTCGATCTGGAAGAGATCGAAGAGAACGACTGGAACCTGAACGTGCCGCGGTATATCGATACAACCGAACCTCAAGAGCCGGTCGACGTGAGCCAGAAGCTACGGGAACTCGACAAACTGGCTGAACAGCGGCGTAAGACCAACAAGGAATTGCAGCGGTACATGGAGGAGTTGGAGTACTAATGAGTGAATCGTCTAAACTCTCGAAGCATAGTGAGGAGGGCAAAAGGGTCAAGATGGGACCTCGAACCCTCATTATTCCGGAGGACTGGGAGGACGTAGCGTTCGAGGATGCCATTGAACTGAATCCAAGCTACGACAAGCCCGATCGCGAGTCATTTGCATTCCTCCCGATGGACGCAGTAGATGAGGACAAGCAAACAATCGAGTACTGGATGGAACGCGAAAGGGACGACTGTACGTCAACGTGGTTCACGAACGGCGATACCGTCTACCCGAAAATCACGCCCTGTACCGAGAACGGGAAAATCGCACTCATCGAGGGGGTGGAGACGGAGTTCGGTTCCGGTTCCACCGAGTTTCTGGTTTTTCACCCCCGAGAGGGCATAACTGATGATCGGTTCGTATACTACCTTTCGAACCTTCCGGATTTCCGTGCAGTAACAATTTCTCTCATGGAGGGGTCGACGGGTCGTCAACGGGTGCCGAGTGACGTTTTCGAGGGGGGAATACATATTCCACTTCCGTCGCTTGCCGAACAGCGCCACCTCGCTGATATTCTCTCAACAGTTGACGAGCAGATTCAACAGACAGCTGAAATAATCGAAAAGCGGGATGAACTGCTCACAGGACTGAAACAGGATCTCCTGCTCGGTCGCAGTGGAACTGATCAACAGGAAATCCAGATGGGTCCGAAATCAGTATGGATTGATTCGAGTTGGGATGTATCGAAACTTGGCGACGTAGGGCACGACGGCGAGAAGTCGTTCGTTGATGGTGACTGGGTAGAGAGTGATGATATGGTTGCCGACGGTCCATACCAACTTATTCAACTGGGGAATATTGGAATTGGAGAATTCAAGGGAGAATGCGATAAGTTCGTCTCTGAAGGATTCTTTCAGGAAAATAACTGCACACTCGTTGAAAAGGGAGACCTCCTTATTTCACGGCTCGCCGACCCAGTCCTCCGCACAATTGAGGTTCCGGAGTTTGAAAAGAAATCTATCACTGCTGTAGATATCGTCGTCGCAAAAGTAGACGAGTCGGCGTGGGACAAACGCTATCTAAGATTCTTGCTGAATTCAAAAGTGATGAGCGATGTCGGTGGAGCGCTGGCTACCGGTTCAACGCGACAGAGGATCAGCCGAAAAAACATGGAGACGATAACAATTCCTAAACCTCCGCGTGAGACTCAAACACAAATCGCTGATGTTCTTGAAACAGCGCATACCGAGGTAAAAGCCGAAAAAAGGTACAAAGAAAATCTTCAAGATCTTAAACGTGGGCTCATGCAGGACCTTCTTACTGGAAAGACCCGTGTAAACATCAACTAGTCCCATGCCCGACGAGTACGCCGAGTCTGAACGGCCTGCACTCGAAACCCTCCAGCGGCTCGGCTGGGAGGTCGTCGATCAACAACAGTCCACTTGGATCGACCCTCGCGATACGGGATCCTCGGCTGTACTCGAACCACGCCTCCGTGACGCTGTCGATCGCCTGAATCCCTGGATCAACGAGAACAATCTGAACAAGGCCGTCCGGGATATCACGCAAGTCGCCGGAACGAGCACGATGGACGAGAACGAGCAGATCCACGAGAAGCTCGTCCGCCACACCTCCGTGGAGCAGGACCGCGGCCACGGGAAGCAACATCAGACCGTCCAATACATTGACTACGAAAACCCAAAGAACAACGACTTCTTTGCGCTCAACCAGTTCCGGGTGGCGGGGCCGGTCGAGGTCGTCAAGCCCGACATCGTGCTATTCGTCAACGGAATCCCGCTCTGCGTTGTCGAGTGCAAGAGTCCCCTGATTCCGGAGCCGCGCTCGGAAGCACTCGATCAGCTCACCCGCTACCAGAACGAGCGAGACGGGGAGTCGGAGGGCGCGGAAGAACTCTTCCGGTACAACCAGTTCTCGGTCGCTGCTTGGATGGAGGGTGCGGTCATGGGTACCTACGGAACTCCGAAGGACCAGTACAAGCCGTGGCGGGACGCCTACCCGCTTGAGGACGACGAGCTGGCCGAGCTGTTCGATCTCGACGGCTACCTCCCTGATCAGTACCGGATGCTGTATGCGCTGTTCGAGCCCGAGCGCCTGCTCGACCAACTGCGGCACTTCACAGTGTTCGAGAACAAGCAGAGCGGTGCGGTGAAGATGGTCGCCCGCTACCAGCAGTACCGGGCAGTCCGGAAGGCGCTCGAACGGATCGACAAGCGCGGTCGCCGCGAGGCGCAGGGCGGTGTCGTCTGGCACACCCAGGGGTCGGGCAAATCGCTCACGATGCTGTTCCTCGCACTGAAGCTACGCCGACTCAAAGACGACCCGACGCTCCTGCTGGTCACGGACCGCCGCGCGCTCAACGACCAGATTCACGCGACGTTCGAGCGGTGTGGCTTCCCGAATCCGAAGAAGGCCGAGAGTATCGAGGACCTCCGTGACCGACTGGGTTACGACGCGGGCGAGACGATCACGACGCTGATCCACAAGTTCCAGACAACGGATGACGAGGACGACTTCCCGGTGCTCT
Source organism: Halobaculum saliterrae (assembly GCF_009831625.1). Classification (GTDB taxonomy): domain Archaea; phylum Halobacteriota; class Halobacteria; order Halobacteriales; family Haloferacaceae; genus Halobaculum; species Halobaculum saliterrae. The sequence goes on from NZ_WUUS01000004.1 coordinate 205,143, forward strand.
CCCGCAACGAGAACATCTACGTGATGGCCGACGAGGCCCACCGGACGCAGGACAAGGAGCTTGCGAACAACATGCGGACGGCGCTCCCGAACGCGTTTTACGTCGGGTTCACTGGCACCCCCATCGAGAAGGACGAGCGCAACACCCGCCGGACGTTCGGGAACTACATCGACACGTACACCATCGACCAGTCGCTGGAGGACGGCGCGACCGTAGAGATCCTGTACCAGGGGCGGCTCGCCGACATCCACCTCGAAGGCGAGACGCTCGACCGCCTGTTCGATCGCATCTTCTCGAACAAGACAGACGAGGAGAAGGCGGAGATCCAGAGCCGGTACGCCCGCACGCAGGACCTCGCCGAGGCCCAGCCGCGGATTGACCGAGTCGCGCTGGACATCATCGAACACTACGAGGAGGACGTCCCGTCGCCGTTCAAGGGCATGGTTGTCACCACCAGCAAGGAGGCGGCGATCCGGTACAAGGAGACGCTCGATAGCCTGAACGGGCCGGAGTCTCGGGTCGTCGTCTCCGAGGGACACAACGACCCCGAACACATCAAGAAGTGGACGCCGAGCGATTCCGAGAAGAGCCAGTACAAGGAGTCGTTCGTCGATCCGAACGGTGAAGTCGAGCTGCTCATCGTCTGCGACATGCTCCTGACGGGGTTTGACGCCCCCGTGGCGCAGGTGATGTATCTCGACAAGCCACTGCGGGAACACAGCCTGTTGCAGGCGATCGCTCGCGTGAACCGACCGTTCGAGGAGAAGACCCACGGGCTCATCATCGACTACTACGGCGTCTCCGACGAGTTGAAGGAGGCACTCGCGATGTTCAGCTCGAAGGACGTCGAGCGGGCGATGGTACCCGTCGAAGACAAACAGCCAGATCTTGAGGCGGCCCACAGCAAAGCGATCTCGTTCTTCGATGACCTCGACGAGGTCGAGCAGTGTGTCCAATCTCTAGAGCCTGATGACCGCCGGATCGAGTTCAAGAACGCGTTCAAGCGCTTCTCAAAGCTCATGGACGTAGTCCTGCCCGACCCAATGGCGAATCCATACTTGGAAGACCTTGAGCGGCTCTCCACGATCTACGGGACTGCGAAGGAGCGTTATCGCGACGAGACGATGAACCTCGAAGGCGCGGGGGCAAAGGTCCGGAAGCTGATTCAGGATCACATCACGTCGCGCGGCATCGAGGTCCTGAACGACGAACCGGTCTCGATCATGGACGAGGTCGAGTACGACGCGAAAGTTGAAGACCTGGAAAGCGACGAAGCCCGCGCGAGTGAGATGCAGAACGCCATCAAGCATGAGATCAACGTCCGATTCGACGAGGATCCGGTGCAGTATGGGTCACTCCGGGAGCGGCTTGAGGACCTCATCGAGGAGTATCGCGAGGACCGCCTCAGCGAGCGCGAGACTATCGAGGAACTCCGGGCGCTGATGGACGAGATTCGCTCCCGCGACAGGGAGGCCCGGAACAAGGGACTACGTGGCGAGACCGACCTCTCGTTCTACCACGCTGTTGAAGACGTCCTGGATGACCACGACGCTGAAGAGGAGGAGGTGGTCGAACTGACGGGAACACTGGTCGAGACCGTCGAGGGGTTCGTCACGAAGGTCGAGTGGAAAGAGCGTACGCACTTGCAGAACAAGATGCGGAAGGAGGTGACTGGCGACCTCTATCGGTCCAGTGTCGACCTGTCTGGAGACCAGCGCCGGGAGCTCACGAACCGCGTCATCGAACTGGCGCGAGCTCACTACCAATGAGCGAGCAATTGAAACGCCACCACCACATCGGGCAGACGGTCGTACCGTATGCTGTCGATTGGTCGGAGGACCGTGAGACGATGTCGCTCTCGATCGACGAATCGTTGGAGCTGACCGTCACGGCGCCCATGACCGCTACCTCCGATGATATCGAGGCCGTGCTGGAGTCACGACAGGAGTGGATCCTTCAGAAACTCTACGGGCTGAAAGAGCAGGAGGGTCCGCCGTATCCGCAGGAGTACCTGACTGGCGAGAAGCTCCAGTATCGGGGGCGGCAGTACCCGCTGGAAGTCGTTGAGGCGGATGTCTCTCAGCCCGTACTCTCGTTCGACGAACAGACGTTCACGCTCCGGACGCACCGGTACGATGGGGGCGGTGATCGCGTGAGTGTTCACCGCAAGCGTCAGGCAGTAGTTGACTGGTTCATCGAACAGGCCAGAGCGGAGCTACCGAAGCGCGCGACCGATTTTGAATCGAGGCTGGGGCTGGATGACGTCGACGTGGAGGTCAGCGAGATTGAGGGCCGGTGGGGCGAGTACGATGACGGCGTGGTGCGTCTGAACTGGCGACTGGTGCGGGCCCCTGTCCGGATTCAAGATTACGTCATCGCGCACGAGTTAGCGCATTCGGCGCACGACGAACATTCGGATTCCTTCTGGAACACAGTGGGCGCGCTTGTTCCTGACTACGAGGACCGGCGCGAATGGCTCCGATTAAACGGGAATACACTGGCAGTCTGACTCTCTGCTGACGACTGCGGAATGTCGCTACCAGTCGTAATCGTACGTCGCGCGTAGGTATCGCTTCCACGTCTCTTTTTGACTACCAGACAACCCACCAGTCATTTCGCTGGTGTTGTTCATCCGATCTTCTGGTTCGAGGAAGTCCCATTGGAAAAAGCCGTGCCCTGGACCGACTGTGCTTGCTGTTTCTACCAGAGAGGAGAGAACTGGCTCGTCTCGAGTATCTCCTGCCAAGTCTATCAACGCCAGTACGTTTGAGACGTAGGCAGCCTGGCTCCCAAGCCTATCTGCCAGCCAGCCGTAAGTAACGGTGGGCCGTTCTCTCGTTATCAGGTGCTCGTCGCCTGGATTACCCTCTTCGGCTTTGTCTATCAACAGCGGCCGAGCCTGCTTCGCGTACGGGACTACCGTCTCCTCGCTGACTTCCTTGTTCTGAAAGTGGTGCTTGTAGACCTTCCTGAGCTGTTCATCGTAATCCCCGTTCATCGTGAGCAACCTGTGATCGTACCGGTATAATTACTCGGCAGATCGTTCCCTGGCGTTGCCCACGACCCTTTCTCGCTGGCTCGCGCTTTGGTCACGTTGGCGCTCGGGGTCGGAGCGGTGGCGCGGCCCTCACAGCGGGTACGAGGCCAAAAGCGAGCTGGGCTCGTGGCCCTGTAGGCACGGACGGGCGCTACTGCCGGTGCTCCCGCATGTTGACAGAACATAAGCACAGTCTCACCAGAACTCCTCGAGTACGGATTCGGTGACGAGAGCGGGTTACCCCACCCTCGGATGCGCGTCCAAGAGTATGAACTGGATGCAACGAACCGAAGCACCCGAGCGAGACCCAGACGACGAATTGCGAACACCGCAGAGCGCAACCGACCTCGCGGGGGAAGCATTGACCCCCGCGTCGGTGGTTGAGCGACACAGGACCGCGCTTGAGCAGCACGCTGACTCAGATAAGCGCTCCGCGTGGGTCGCGGCGGTGCTACTCGCTGAGCACGGCGATTCGGGGGCGGACGCGTGAGTCCTCCCGCAGCTCTCCGCCCTGACCCCACGAACCGCAGGACAGCGCGGGGATGGTCTACCCTTCACCAAAGTCCCTGTTTAAAAATAAAAAGAGGCGCTTTGGTGAAGCATGGACTGACCTGGAGCCGTCTGGCGGTTGGTGGTCGACATGACCGGTCCGCTGGCAGCTCACTGGGGGTCGGGCAGCGATGACGGCCGATGACGACCGGTGGGCCAAGTACGAGACGCAGCCCGACGAGATCGACACCGACGCGCCCGATGATATGGTAGTCTGTCGGGTTTGCAGCGGTACCTACGGCCAGATCACGGCCCAACACCTCCGCGTGCACGGAATGACCCTGAAGGAGTACAGGCAGGAGCATTCGGACGCGCCGATCTACCCGGACCACCCCGATCGGCAACCTGGCGGGGGTTTCGAGGAACACACCGAGGAGTCGAAAGAGAAGATCTCGGAGGCGATCTTCGGCCTGCATCAGGAGGGGCACTACGAATGAACCAGATCGGAAACTCCGACTCGTGGAGTCGGGCCGACGCTGTCCTCGTTGGCACAGTCCCCCAGATCCGTCGAGCGGTCCGGAGAGTGTTGGAAGAGCACCCGACACCAAACGACAAAGACCAGCGTGACCCCTGGGCGCGTCCACTGGGCTACGACGCTGATAAGGCAGTCTGCCGGTGTTGCCTCCGCGCCTTCGACGAGATTACCGACAGACACCTTGCTCAGGCACACGGAATCCGGGCTTCAGAGTACGCCGACCAGTACGATGACCCGGTCAGAGACCCCGAACCGCTCGGCGAGGACGAACTCACAACAGCCGAGTGGAAGGGCTGGGCTCACTCCATTGGCGGTGGTCCAAAGTGACCGATGACCGCGGCGCCCCCTATGTGAAGCGGATCACTCACGAAGTCCCACAGTCGATAAGGCCGCGCTGGGAGTCGGGCGAGGAGATCCCGCCTGAAGAGATTCAGGACGCCTTCGACCCCACGGTCGAGCAACTGGTCGAGGCAGAGAGCTCTGGGGTAGATCTCGTACCGGTCCAGGGCCCGATCTCGTCCGGGAAATCGTGGCTTCTCGCTGCGACAGCAAGACGTTTCCAACGGTTGGGGAAGGAGGTGCTGGTGCTTTCGCCCCAGAAGCAGAACCGGAGGGAGCTAGTCGGTAGGCTCGGATCGCTCGGCGCAGACGTCATCGAATGCCCGAGCAACCGCGACCTCTGTCTTTGGGACAGCTGGAAACGAAGCTCAAACCGGTTCGATCACGGCGTCTGTTCGTGTAACGGGTGTCCGTACTACCCCGAGAACTGGGACGAACTTCACGAGCACGTACTGAATGGCTTGTCCGAACACATGGACGACGAGTCGCCGGTCGTTCTCTCCCAGCGTGAGCTCATCGAGTTAGCTGAAAACGGAGTAGTCGGGAACTGCCCGAAGTACTTGATAAGAGCCATAGATGGTTGTAGCGAGTTCGATCACGCTGTTCGGGTGGCAACCCACCAGAAAGCGCTACCAGATTCGTTGGTTGGAGACGGAGGCGGGCCGTTCGACCCAGACGTGGTTCTGGTAGACGAGGCGCATAGTCTCGCTGCGGACACTGATGTTGTCAGTCAATCCGTGGACACAGACGAGCTGGTTGCCGACCTGAATGCCATCGCTGACGGAGCGAAATACGCTGAGGGACTCGAGAGCGTCCGGTACGGAGACTCAATCGACGATGTGGCGGACGCGCTAATCGACTGGTCCGAAGAAAGCAGTAGGAAGGAGGTAAGCCCAGAGTCACTGCTCAAGCGCGGAGTCGGTGTCGACGATCTCGATGAGACCCTGACGGATGTCGAAGAGGGTCTGCAATCTTGGCTCGGTATTGGCAGCACGCCTGATGACGAAGTCCAAGCGGCCCTTGATGCCGTGGGCAGAATCCGTGAATTCGTAGCCTTGCTTCGGTCCTACTTGGAGGGTGAACACGAGTTCGTACACGCCCGGTACGAACAACAGGGGAACGACCTGAACTGGCTCGCGTTCAGGCGTCTACAGGATGGCCGGGAGAGTAGCGATTACTCAGGCGAAGAGGTATTCAACCACTGGGAGAAGACGGGGACCCACTACGCAATTAGCGAACGTTGGGGTGGATTCCTGGAGGAACATATCAAGCAGATCTGGGAAGGTTACTCCGTGAGTCGGAGTGAAAAGACGTCAGCCAGTGCCCGCGTCCGGGGACCGCTCGAGTCGCTACAAGTCACCACAGGAGCAGACCTTGTCTGTGGGTTCTCTGCCACGCACAATCAACTGTCCGACCCAAAGCGGCCAGTTGACGACCCTCGTGAGACAGCCCACGACATCGTTGTGGTCGAGCCGAATCTGAGGACAAGTGGAAAAGACATCCAAACAGGAGGGGCGTCTCCGTCACGAGAGTGGTTCCAGAGATCGGTGCGCCAGGCGAAAAATGAGTCAGGGGCGAACCTCGCTGCTGTTCCAATAAACAAACGCAACAGTGATCGGTGGACGAATCTGCCAGTGGAGAAACTGCGCTCAGAAGATCGCCTGGGCAGAGGGACTGAGATCAGCGGACTCGTTCCACATAGCCGGAACGCGATCGGGAACAAGGATTATGAAGAACTTGAGATCGATGCCGTGCTGGCGGGCGTTCAAGTCCAGTCGCCTGCTGACACCGCCAGGAGGCTCATAGACCTCTGGTACTTACTCGCGCCGCGTTATCAGACTCCAGCGGAGGCACTAGAAGAGTCGTGGCGGATGTTGGCACAGGCGGCGCTTTCGGGAACTATTCAGGCGGCCGGTAGGTTCTGCTCCGAGGCACCCACCGTCCTGTTCGATCTCCCCGGCCTCGTTGAGCTCGCAGGCTATGAGTTCGAGCAGGCCTCGACTGAGACGGACGGGTTCCCCGGAGCGTTCACGCGGGCCTTCGAGGAGCGACGAGACCAGTTGAGGGAGGATCGGTCTGTTGACGGTGTGAAGAAGTCGGTTGACCACGTTATGGAACACAACTCTAAGTCACCTACTATCTCACAAACGACTTCGATGTACGAACGTGCCTTTGGTGGCCCAACAAAGCTCTCCGCCGAAGACGCCCTTGAGAGGGCACTTGACCGTGGAGAGCTGCAACTCGTGCGCGGCTATCTCAGATTCCCAAACGGCGCGTAGAGTCGGGATGAGCGGGGGGCGCCGTGCGCGTGCGCGCGAGACCACAAAACAGCGGACATCTCGGAAACACCCCACTTGATACGCGCAATCCCGCTCACGGCCACTCAAAACCTCCCGTAGAGAGCGTCAACGGCAGATTTCGGCAGCGCTTGCTCAGATCGTAACGAATGGATTCAAAAGTGACAAAAAACGAATGAATGCCAGACCTGACCGACATCCACGGCTTCGGTGAGCAGTTCCAGAACCAACTGGCGAAACTTGAGGAGGCCGACATCGACGATGCAGACAGAAAGGCGATCCGGGCGTTCACCCGTTATCAGGACACCCAGCGAGACCTAGCGACGAGCACGCTGGTCAACAACCTCTCGGACTTGCGACTATGTGCCGAGCGCGCCGACCTACCGCTCGTTAAGATGGAGCGCGAAGATGTCGACGAGCTGCTGTTCCGGTACAAGCACGACCGGGGGCTGGCGAAGGGGACGCTCCGGAACTACCGCAAGGCGCTCAAGAAGTTCTTCCGGTACCAGGACTGCGAGTGGGCAACCGAGATCGAGATCGGTGCGAGTCCTGATAGGGAGGTCGACGCCGACAAGACGCTCGAAGAAGAAGAGATCGACGCGCTGCGCGACGCCGCGAACCATCCGCGGGACAAGGCGCTGCTCGAACTTCTGCTCGACACCGGACTCCGGATCAGCGCCGCGGGGACGCTTCGGGTTGGTGATGTCCATCTGGACGGGCGCACCGGCGCGATCACGCTGAACAAGGAAGCAGTGGGTCGGAAGGGAGCGTCCGGCACCCGTCCCCTCGTCTGGAGCAAGCCGTACATCGCGAACTGGCTCGATGTCCACCCTCGCAGTGACGACCCCGACGCCCCGCTGTTCGTCTCACTCAAGAGGCCGGACGACCCCCAGTATGGCGACGGCTCCCTCACCTACTACCGCTACCAGCAGATCCTCAAGGAGCTCGCCGAGGACGCGGGAGTAGATGGCGAGAAAGTCAACCCCCACAACTTCCGCAAGAGCGCGATTTCGCGGTGGATCCGCGAGGGGTTCTCCGAACAGGAGATCAAACACCGCGCGATGTGGGTGAAGGACAGCCGGCAGTTCGAGACCTACTCGCAGGTCACGGACGAGGAGATGAACGACCAGATCCTCGGGAAATACGGGATGTCGGACGAGGGAGAGGACCACAGCCCGAAGATCGAAAACTGCCCGCAGTGCCAGACACCGCTTCGAGAAGACGCGAGCTTCTGCCCCGGATGCGGATTGCCGCTCAGCCAGACCGCAGCTCGCGACATGGAGGAGGCGGAGGACGACTTATTCGCGGATCTCGCGGATGCTCAGAGTCCGTCAGACATTGGGATGCTCCAAGACCTGCGCTCCGTCATCAAGGAGCATCCTGGACTGTTGAGTGACTGAATCACGGCGCGTACCTGTAACTGCTCTTCGGAATGCCGGCGCGTTGAGTTGGGCCTATTGCGGGGAACCACAGTACTCGATGCTCTCTACCTCATGACCGCTCGTCATAGGGTTACTGCCACTCGGGTGGATCCAAGCAGTCTCCACATCGTGCGATGGGTTCCAAGAGAGAACCTGCTCAGAATTGTCTCGGGCAAGCGTCAAGTAGTAGACCGACTCCCCGGGCGATGGTGATCGAGCCTCCTTGTCGGCCACATCGTATCCGTCATCGTTCACGGTGAGTCGGTCCCCGACCTTGATCTCCTCGAAGTCGGGCAACTTCTCTCGCAGGTCATCGATCGTGACTGTCACTGGTCAGTTGTAATCGCCTCTGGAGAAAGAAGTTGTGAGGTTCAGAGTAACCCTCGCTGGTTCTGCGACACAGTTAATCCAGACCAATCTCAGGTCTACTGCATAGATGGCGGACATCTTTCTCGTACCCGTTGGCGACGGTTGGATAGAGGAGTTCCGAGATACAGTCGAATCACCGGTGCAGTTGGATGGAGAACAGACCATCGAGGAGCTTTCCGACCACGAGGAAGCGCGAATCTGGGGGACCACCAGAGGCGGCTTCAAGCAGGATTACTACGAGAGTATGGAGCCTGATGATGTACTCTTGTTCTATTCTGCTGGTGAATACTTCGCCACAGGCAGGGTCGGTGAGCGTTTCGAGAGCTCTGGAGTCGGCGAGTGGCTCTGGGACAACCCAGAAAGCCGGTTCAACTACACGATCACCGATTTCGAGCCAGTCTCTCTATCGCGGGAGGATCTGAACTCGCTCCTCGGATATGAGGAAAACCATTCGCCCCAAGGATTCCTCCGTGTATCGGATACCGCCCGCACGAACCTACTGCAGCGGTATAACTCGGTCGAGGCAGCGTTCCAAGACATTCGTGACGGCGGTTTAGAACTCGAAGGACGTGACGATGGCAAAGAAGACGATGAAGATGAGCCAGATGACTCTCCGCGCGAACACACTGAAATCCAGTGGCACCTCGTCCAGTTGGGACTGAAGCATGACTATGAGGTCTACGTCGCGAAGAACGACCAGAACCTCACCTACGACGGTCGGCGGCTCGCCGATGGATGTATGGAAGATTTGGAACTCACAGGTTTCAGCGATGCAGCGATGCGGATTATCGAGTATGTCGATGTCATCTGGCTTGACGGAGACTACATAGCGAAGATGTTCGAAGTCGAAAGTACGACGAGTGTCTACAGCGGTATTCTCCGGATGTCCGATTTCGTTGTGAAGGTGCCAAATCTCGCCGTCGAGATGCATATCGTGGCGTCGGAGGAGGACGAGCAGAAGGTCCGACGTGAGATGGAGAGGCCCACCTTCCAGCGAGTCATGGGGATGCCCGACCACTCGACCCTTCGATATACCTCGTTCGAGGAGGTGCGAAAGAAGCACCAGACGGTTCAGGACGCAGGCCCACTCCAATCAGTCTTCTGAGTTTATACTGGCGTTCAGCACCTGAGTGGTCAGAAAGCATACGAGGACGGATCCGGTGCTGAACCGCACTGTCAGTCTCCCCCCGACCAAGTGCCTGTAACTATTCACAATACTTTCAGTGTTTGACTGTGTTGACAGGTGGCATGGCTACGGATTTAGAACCGGTCTGGACGACGACCCTCCCGCAGGCCTCAAGTCGGGATCCGCTTCGCGTCGATGGCGCTCGTGGGAGTATTCGAAATCAGCTATTTCCTCATTTGACTGCGGTCGCGAGTCGGACGCGGCTTCGGTATCTCTCGTTCCTCGCGTGGTGTCTCGACAACCGGGCACATGAGTTGGACTGTTCGCTGGAGTTGTTCGAGGTCCAGTTCCTGCTCGGGTCGATGGCCTGTGACGCCGATATTGGCCCGCTTGGTGGCAGCGGATTCGTCGGTGTAGGACGCGACGTTTCAGGAACCGACATCACCATCAGTGACCTCGTTAACCACGAGACACCACCGATCGATATCTCGCCCGAGCGTGTTCGGATTCATAGCGGCAGCCCGACGTTCTCTGAAAGATACGCTCGAATGGCGACCGACCTCGCCCTCGTTGAACCGAACTCGGACGAGCTTACGCCGCTTGGCGAGGCAGTGGCGACCGCCTACGAGGACGCCATTGATATCTCGTTCGACACGTTCATCGAACAAGCTCGTGATCAAACGGTCTCGGGGAGTTTCTTGACCGCGTTTTCGGGCAGTGGCTGTGCCTGTAGTCTGTCGGCAGCCGAAATCCAACTCTTCCGACGCCTCTTCTTCGGGTTATCCGAACTATCACGAACCGGTAATGACCAGACGCTCACGTTCACGGAGACCCCACCAAGCCACCCGGCCGATCTGGAGCCGGTCTTCGAGCGCTATCGTCGAGCGACCACGGATGTGGGGGTTGATTCCGTTCTTGATGTAGTAGCGGTTCAGGGCGACGTAGAGTTCGACACAGAGGTGACATCAGCGCTGGTTTCCCGCTTCGCCGAGGGCCAGCCCATCTTCGCTCGGGGGTCATTGCTATTCGTACTCGGGCTTGGCGCCCAACACAACGCAGACCGTGATATGCCAGTCATGGGCGATCTCGACCAGATCGCCGACGTGTGGGCACTCCACAATCTTGCCCGGCGGTTCGTCGGAGTCAACGAACAACTGCTTGAGCTCCTTATCGAGGTGGTACGCCTCCTCGAACCGGCTACGCCACAAGACGTCGCCCGGACGGTCGTCTCCACGGATGCCTTCACTCAGACGTTCGCGGCCGTCCCCGCTGATGTGACGATCACGCTGCCGGACAGTGATACTCAGACGACCGGTCTCCAACCCCTCTGGCAGGCCGCGACGTACGGGGAGTGGTTCCTTACCCAGCCGACAGTATCACTTGAGCCAGCCGGTGATGCAATCCATAATGAGGCATCGGAAGCTGTGCTCTCATGGACCGACATCCGGACGCGGCTCGAACGTGGGAACGATCAACCTCGGTTCTCGCTTGATAAGCGAGCTCCCTGGGCACTCTTTCATCTGTTCGATACCGCGGTCGATCGAGCCACGAGCGCCGCGCAAACCGGTGATAATAGGTCGGCACTCGCTGCGGCCGGGGAAGCCGTCTCGTTAGCTGCCCAGCTGTTCGCCAGGTGGCAAACGTGGCACGATACCTATCTCGCTACTCCAGAGCGGGAGGCGCTTGCAGCCTGGGTCGAGGCCCAGTTCGCTGCACCGCCGGCAAACGCCACACAGCCGACGGATCAACCCCTCTCACCGCGATTTCTCTGGGCGTTCCCTTACGATACCACACAGCCGGTCGCGGATATCATGGCAGCCTATCTCGAAACGTGGATCGTCCGCAGGTATGTTCGTGTCATGTACCGGAAATACCGAAACAATGGTCGGGCACCGACCTTCCTAACGATGAATGAGGTCGGTGAGCTGTTTTACGAGCAGTCATACCGGACGGCCGGTCCAAACCCGAATATCTACAAGCAGGTTGCTGACGTACTCTGTGAGCTCGACCTCATTGAGACAAACGATCGAAACGACATCCAGGTGACCGGTGAGGGGCGAGCGATCGTCGATCGGCTATGTTCGGAGGTGCCCTGTGAATGAACCTGATCCAGGATCTCCGAGATGGGCAGGCGGGTCTGACCGGGGCGCTCTTTTCGACGTACACCTTCGCACCGGAATATTTCGAGCAGATGGTCCGCTACCACGTCGCCGATCGCGGGGCGGGCACGACGGTTGTCGTGTTCACGGATGCAGAGACATATCAAACGACGCTTGAAGAGGAAGCAGTTAGTATCGGGAATCAATATCAGCTTGCTCCAGTCACGGTTCCAAACCGAACGTATCATCCGAAGCTGTGTTACCTTGCGGGCGAGGAGTACGCGGTCGGGTATGTTGGCAGCGTGAATCTCACCCAGCGAGGGATCAACAGCAACCGGGAGTTACTGACGAAGGTCCGCTGTACCAGTGGAGATGTTAAAGCACTCGGAGATGCACTAGCCAGTGGAGGGGAGTTGGACGCTGATGAGCAGGCGACGGCCCGCAAGGTATCGGTTCTCTACGGCGTCCATCAATTCTATGCACAGCTGCTTGAGGTCTCGAACGGCGACCGGATCGGACAAGTGGCCCGCTCCCACGTCGGTGATGTTCTTGAAGCAGCATCGTGGCTTGCAGAGATCGGCTCGGAGCTATCCGATTACTCACAGGTCAATACTACGAGCAGTCTCGTCCACAATTTTGAGACACCGCTGTGGCCACAGGTTAAGGCCGAACTCGATAGGCGTGAAGAGTCGTTCCGGCAGGTGGACATCGCCGTGCCATACTACGGTCAGACGCTAGATGTCCCCGAACGGATCATGGATGTTAGCGATAGTGTGACGCTGTGGCTCCAGCGTGGATCAACTAGCATCGATACAGACCAGTTGGCCGACCTGGTTGACCGACCCGGACTCACGCTCCGTGTATACGACGAGTCACGATTCGTCCATGGCAAATGGCTGCGGATTGAGACCGACACGGCGACCTATAGCCTACTGGGCAGTCAGAATGCGTCGCGATCGGCAATGTTAGAGTCAGCCAGCCGACCAAAAGACGGTGCCGGTGGCACCGGTAACGTGGAGGTCAGCCTCCTCCAACGGCGTGGGTCGACGGACGCGTTCGACGACATCATTGGGGATACACAGTTCGAGAACATCGAGGAATACACGGGCGAGCTGCCATCCGCGTCTTTCCGTGATCCTGGTAACCCGCAAGCTGCGCCCACCGACGGGACCGTTTTGGAGCTTGATTCCGTTAGTTTCCGGCCGGATCTGACCGAATCTGCGGGCACCCTACGGATTGCGGCACGCCGGCGATCAATCCTGCCGGCGGATCCCGATGAACGCTGCCTTGAGGTCGCGCCGGATATGTCCGACGAGATCGTAATTCCGCTCCGGTCAATTCATGCAGTCGAATCGGAGACAGCAGCTCACTCCGTGGATGACTGGCGGACAGCGATCTACGAACGGCCCATACATCGAAGCAAATGGGTGGACGCGCTCTCAGGAAGTGTGACGGCTCAGCTGCGGTGGAGCGATGAGCGGTCGGCTCAGCGGTGGGTCGAGTACCATGCCGTTGAGGCGGGTGAGAATGCGCGGGCAGCAGAGGACGCCGGCGCGAATGCCATCATTACGAACCTATCGCGACTGCTGCAGGGTGACCAAGACGAAATCGAGGACGCGCTTGCAAGCCTCCAGAGTGTCGTGGCCAGTTTGGATGCACTTTCAGGCGAGCCGTTGTACTCAGTGGAGAGCGGACAGCTTCAGACACCGTTACCAACCAGCGAAGCGCCTGATAGTGACGACGGGTCAGTCACGCCCACGGCAACGCACCCGTCATGGAGTGGATCAACGAATGAGGAGGATGCCGAATCGCTCGTTGAATCCTTCCTCGATGGGTGGGCAGGTGAGGTCAGCGTGCATCGCGACCAACTCCTACAAGAGCGCGATTTCACCGAGTCCATGCCGCCGGATCCGGAGACAGTCACGAACCAGAATATCACCGTTACGCAACACCTCGCGAGCCGCCTCGGGGCGCTTAATACTGTCACTCCCTATCTTGATGCGCTCGATACCCATCTTCAACGGCAAAGCGATGTAGATGTCTCGCTCGATGCGGTCGTTCGTGACCTCCCCGAACGATACCGTAGTCTCTACCTCGAACGAACGACCGTCGGAAGTGGCGAAACATTTCTTGACTCCCAACTTTGGGGCTTCCTGGATAGGGCGGGCAGGGTTGCAACTGACGAGTATTGTGGAACCGAGCGCTTTCACATGGCACTCCACGACTCGATCGGGGCGGCAATTGTGACGGCAGCCGTCATCTGTGAATCGCAATTGGACTGTTATGATCCTCTCGCCGATGAGTCGGCGAATTGGCCGCTGGCGAGACAATATTTGATGACGCTTCCAGAGTCTGCGCCTCCTGAACTTGACCAGCCAATACTCGAATGGGGCGTGGCACAAGTGGACGCGGCAATGGACCCGATCGAAGTGACTATGACAGAGAGTGGGACCAAAGAACTCTGGTCACTCGTTGCGGATGCACTCCAGTACGAATCCGACCTTCGAAGTGTCGTGGGGCGGTTTTATGCTCGGGTAATATTGCTGGGAACCGACACGAGAGGGAAGTGGACAGACATGGAGATACCGATTGAAGTACTCGAGTCGATGCAGATGTATGCGGACGAACTCGGTCGGTCGATCCCCGAGACGACGCTTTCGACGTGGGAGTTGTCAAGTACGCATTGAGGATTGATGGTGGCTCTATTGCCAGAATTATAACCCAATTGTGGCTCGTCCTCGCCGCCACCGACCCGTTTTTTCAGGAAACGCTCGTTCAGCCACGAGACTTTACTGAGGCGCAACCGCTAAGCCCGAGAAGTTCCTGGTCGGAGACTTGTATTGGGGGAGTGCATCGATCCTGAACGAGGCAACTGGGGGCGCAACCGCGGCAATCCGAAGCGAATGACTCATTCTCTAGCCGTCGTTGCCGTGACAACGCTCAACACGCTGCCGTGTGTCTACATCTGGGCACCTTTCACTCATCCAAACAAACTGAGGACCTCATCGGCTTGCCTGTCGCTCACTTTGCGGGTTTGAATACGCGGCCTGCAGCTATCGTCGCACATTTTGATTGGACTGGCAACCATGCTAAATGTGCGCTCTGTATTCAGCACGACAGTTAAAAATTATAACTGGTTGGGTGTTTCAACAGAGCCAGCCAATCCGAACATTCCCTCTGAAAAGCGCTCAAGGATGCGAAAATCGAAGATTAGGGCCCGCCCGGGACTATTCTTCCGACACCGATGCCGTCGTCGCCGCCGGCGATGTCGATACCTCGTAACAACTCATTAGTGTCGAACTAGTGAAGGGTTTGCCATGGTCGCGTTCTCCGGGGTCACGCAGACAGTCAAGCGGGTCGTGTCCGACTTCTCCGACAAGAACGTGACGTTCATGGCGGCCGGTATCGCCTACAACGCCCTCGTCTCGCTGGCCCCGCTGGTGATCCTGTCGCTGCTCCTCGTCTCCGCGGTCGGCGGCGGGCTGGAGGAGCGACTGCTCGCCGTGGCCACCGACTCGCTGCCGGGCCCGATCGCCGACGCGATCGTCGGTATCGCCGGGAGCCAGCCGTCGCTCGCCGGCGTTTCCGTCGTCGGGGTCGTCGTGCTCCTGTGGGGGACGCTCAAGATATTTCGCGGGCTCGACACGGCCTTCTCGGAGATCTACGAGACCACGGTGGAGAACTCCCTTCGCGATCAACTCGTGGACGGAGCTGTCGTGTTCGCCGTACTCGTCGCCGCGATCGTCGCGACCGTCGGCGTCACCGCCCTCTTCTCGGTGCTCTCCGAGACGATCCCGCTCGTCGGACTGTTGACCCCGGTCGTGCTGATCGCCGGACTCGTGGCCGCGTTCCTCCCCATGTACCGGCGGTTCCCGGACGCCGATCTCGAGTGGCGGGAGGCGCTCCCGGGTGCGGTCGTCGGCGCGGTCGGCTGGGCCGTGCTGCAGGGGATCTTTCAGGTGTACCTCACGTTCAAGGGCGACGGCTCTGGCGGCTTCTTCGGCGGCGTGATCGTCGTCGTGACCTGGCTCTACTTCTCGAGCCTCGTGCTCCTGCTCGGGGCCGTTCTCAACTCGGTTCTCGGCGGACACTCGACGGGACAGCCGGGCGGCGTCGGCGCCAGCGTCGCTCAGCGCGGCACGGACACGGAGCTGGACACCGCGATGGATCGGGACGAGCTGTCCGGGTACCTCCGCGACCTCCGCGAGCGACTCACCGGGCGCTACGAGGAACTCGACCCGTCGGACGAACCGGCGGGTGCGGCGTCGAACGGCGAGACGGTCGGGTCGAGGGCGTCGAGTCCCCGTCCGACGGGTGCGGGCCCGGAGAACGACGACGGCGCCGCCTTGTTGGCCGACGAACCAGTGACGAAGACGGGCCGACGCCGGGGAAGCGACGGTGGGGTTCGGGAGGATCGAGAGGTCAGGGAGATCCGGGGGACGCTGCGGACGTTCCGGCCGCGTTCGCTGGAGGGGGATCCGGTGGAAGTGATCGAGCGGTCGCGCGTCGACTGCGACGAGCGAGTCCACGAGATCACGATCACCTGGCGGACCGCCGAACCGGAAGTGGAGGACGACACGTCGGACCGGCGCTGACGCGAACGCTCGGCCATCGCGCGCCGAACCGACGGGTGGGGTTCCGTCGTCTCGTTCCGGGGACATCGCGTGGAACGTGCCCGCTCGTCCTCGCGTCGGTTGCCGGCGACGTTTTCACCGTCGGCGTCAACCTCTCACCGTGACACTCACCGTTCACGACATCCGCAACGGCATCAGGGGCGGTGTGGGCCGGTTCAAGCGCGAGACGACCGCGACGTTCACCAAGGAGGAGCTGGCGGCGCTCGCGGACGCGCTCGACGTGCCTGCGCGGCACCGGTCGACGAACGAGACGACTCGTGCGGCGATCAGGGTGGCCGTCGGGGTCGCCGAGGCGTTCGACGGGGCCGACCCGGGGAGCTTCTCGAAGCCGGAACTGAAGGCGATCGCGGACGCGCTCGGCGTCGAGCCCGTCGAGGGCGACGACCCGGATCCGCTGTACTGAACGGAGTCAGAGGAACGAGACGGCGTACGCGAGCGACGAGAACACCATCAGGCCGACGAGAAACAACGCGAGCATCTGCTGGCGATCCATACCGGTATCTCCGCCGGGACCGACAAAACGGTGACGCTCAGAGACTGAACAGGAGGTACGGAACGCCGAACAACAGGAGCGTCATGACGGCGAGGATCGCGCCGTAGCCGGCGGCGGTGCCGACGGCCGCGCGAAACGACTCGTGATCGAGGGCGCCGAGACCGATGTTCATACCTCCCGATTCGAGGGGCTCGACTAAGTCGTTACCCTCGACGCTGCGAGGCGGCGACGCCCGGGACGCCCATCGAGACCTGTCGGGTTCGCCACAGTCAGAGTGCCGGGTCCGAACCGTTGAAGCCCGCGGCACCGCAGGGTCGACTATGGGAACGCCGCTGAAGTCTCGTGAGGCGCAGGTCGTCGAGGTACTCGACCGGCTGTACGAGGAGTACCCCGACACGGACATCTCGCTGAACTTCTCGACGGAACTGGAGTTGCTCGTCGCGGTCGTCCTCTCGGCGCAGTGCACCGACGAGCGGGTGAACGAGGTCTGTGCGGACCTGTTCGAGAAGTATCGGACCCCGGCGGACTACGCCGAGGCGAGCGAGGAGGAGCTCGCCGACGACATCTACGGGATCACCTTCCACAACAACAAGGCCGGATACCTGAAGGGGATCGGCGAGATCCTCCTCGATGAACACGACGGCGAGGTCCCCGACACGATGAGCGAGCTGACCGACCTCCCAGGGGTCGGCCGAAAGACCGCGAACGTCGTCCTCCAGCACGCACACGACGTGACCGAGGGGATCGTCGTCGACACGCACGTCCAGCGCATCTCGCGGCGTCTCGGGATCACCGAGGAGGAGCGCCCCGAGGCCATCGAGGAGGACCTCGTCGGGGTCGTCCCCGAGGAGGACTGGCGGATGTTCACCCATCTGTTCATCAGCCACGGGCGAGCGACCTGCACGGCGCGGACTCCCGACTGCGACGACTGCGTGCTCGCGGACGTCTGCCCGTCCCAGCGGGGCGACGCCGATGTCGACCTCGCCAGCGGCGAGGCGTGGTGACCCCCCGCCCGAACCGAACGGCCGTCGGCTTCGGTCGAGCTGAGGCGTCCCGGCGGAGCGTGACGGGGCGACGGGACCGCTCCGCCCCACTGGCGGCTCAAGCGACGTACAGCCCGTAGTAGCGGTACAGGCCGATGACGTAGGCGAGGATCCAGAACACGACGTACCCGAACACACCGATCCGCAGGCGACCCCGCCACGCGGCCATGTTCTCGTGGAGGTCGTTGAGGTTCGTGTCGGGGTCCTCCAGCTCGTAGAGGTCGGCGTCGCGCTTCACCTGAAAGATTCGGACGATGCCGGTCAGTCCGAACGCGAGCAGGGCGTACGCCTGCAGCCCGAGGAACGCGTGGAGCGCCGCGACGCCCCCGAACTGGTCGAACAGCCGCGGCGCCATCCAGAACGCGACCGGGACCGTGTTGAGTACCAACCCCGGGACGATGATCCGGAGGTGACGCATGAGGCGGTCCCAGGTGACGTGATCCTGATCGCGCCCGACCATGATCCACGCCCCGTAGAGGTAGAACGGCAGGCTGGCCGTCACCATCGTCGCGGCCGCCGTCGCCGTCATCACATCGGAGGCCATCCGTCCGGCCATCGGAGCGGGGAACTCCTAAGCCCTCCGACGGCGGTCTGATCCTCGCGGCGGCGGTCGACCGCCCGGTTCACCGCCGAACGTCGCGGCGCTTATGCGCCTACAGCACCGACATCGAGACGATGACCGACGCCTCGGACGAGCCGACGGGTGCGCGCGCCGTCGACGGCGGATCGGCGGACGACGGGGCCGCCGACGATTCCATCGAGGCGCTTCGCGCCGAAGTCGAGGAGAAGTACGACTTTGACGACTTCGGACCGGCCGACATGGCCGAGATGACCGCGGCCGAGTGGGACGCGGCGTTCGACCCTGACGCGTGGATCACCGGGCGGGATCTGCTCGACCGCGTCGAGCGGGACCTCCGGAACCAGATCGCCTCCCGGGAGGTGTTCGCGGTGCTCGACCGGCGGAACGACCCACCCTCGGTCGTCGCCTACTCCGACGAGGGGTGGGCGGTCGTCCACGAGGACGGGAGCGTCGAGGGGGAGGGAACGGTGCTCAGGGACGTGAAGCCAACCGTGGCGCTGTGCTCGATGGACTCCTACGAGGTCCGCGACCCGCCCGAGGAGTACGAGCTCCCGACGCCCGAGGAGGTCGAGGGGGGGACCGGCGAGTTCGGGAACCTGATGATCCAGGCCGTCGCGGCGATGCAGATCCTCGGCGGACTGGGGCTGTTCGTCGCGTGGCTGTTCCTGGGCGTCGAAACGATCGTCGCCCCCGTCATGGGGGGGTTCTTCCTCCTCGTCGGGGTGCTGTTGTTCGCGCTGGTCGCGAACGCCAGGCTGTCGGACCGATTCCGGGCCGAGGAGTACCGCGACCGACTCCGCGCGGCCGGCATCACCGACCCGGGCGAGGACGCCGAGTTCGTCCCCTTCGAGGAGGTCGCAGAGGAGGCACTCGCGGCCGCCCGTGCCGAGGGGTCCGACTCGCTGGACACGAGCGGTTCACCCGAGAACGGCGACGGGGAGTCCGTCGGCTCCTCCGCCGACGCGACCCGCCCCGAAACCGACGGATAGCGGGCCGTTGTATGGGCTATGCGCCGGCCGAGAGGTCGGTGGGTTTATGCGCGCGCAACCCCGACCCTCAAACACCCATGAAGAGGCGGGATTTTATGCGACAGGCCGGCGGTGCGACGGCCGCCATCGGGGCGGGCGCGACCGCGACGGCCGGCACCGCCGCGGCCCAGGAGGGCGGCGGCGGCCAACGGCCCGACTTCGGCGGCTACACCGACGGCGCCAAAGGCGGCGAGTACCTCGATGCCCGCGGCGAGTCGGAGGTGACCGTCGAGGTCGGCGGCGGCGGGGGCCTCGCGTTCCTGCCGACCGACCTGTGGATCGACACCGGGACCACCGTGGTGTTCGACTGGGTCTCCGACGGACACAACGTCCTGTTCGAAGACAACCCCGGCGACGTCTCCGGGCACGAGCCGCTCGAGGGAGAGGGGTTCTCCTTCGAGGTGACGTTCGAGTCCGGCGGGATCTACACGTACTACTGTGACCCCCACAAGTCGCTGGGAATGCTCGGCGCCATCGCCGTCGGCGAGGACGTTCCGACGGTGTCCACCGGCGGCGGCGGTCCGAAGGAACTCGACGAGCTGGGCGTCGCCATCCAGGCCCACTGGGTCGGCGCGGCGACCATCCTCGGCATCATCATGAGCGTGATCTTCACGTTCTACCTGGTGAAGTACGGGGAGTCCGCACACACGGGCACGGGGAGATAACACATGTCAAGCACCGGATCAACCTACGGCGACATCCATCGCTACGAACCGGCGCGCGAGAGCACCGCCGCGGCCATCGCTATCGTCCTCCTGACGATCGTGGAGGTCGTGTTCGTGTTCATGTTCACCTACGGCCTCGTCAACGGCTGGGGCCTCTCGGACACGGGGAACATGTTCCTCGGCGGCATCCTCGCGGTGGTCTTCATCGACCTCGCGTTCATCCTGGCGCTGTACCGCAAGGAGTTCCTCCCGGACGTCGTGATCGTCAAGAAACGGCGTCGCAAGTGGGAGGACCTCTACATCCGTGAGGACGACGTGGACGGAACCGACCTCGGCGGCGACGCGTGGGAGCAGGTGAAACGCGCCGTCTACCCCTACTACAAACGGTGAGACGATGAGTCTGGAAAAGAAAGACGAGTACGACCACAAGAACTGGCTCGAGAGCAAGGACCTCACGCCGGTGGAGGCGACGTTCCTCACCGCGCTCATCTGGGTCGACAAGCGTCTCCGCATCGTCGACTACCTCGAACTGCTGGAGTCGCTGTACTACCGGTCGAACCTCCAGATGCCGAAGTCCCACACGGAGCAGTACGACCTGGACAACAAGTTCTGGTACTGGTACGCGCTGTACACGCTGGGCTTCTTCAGCACGCTCGCGTACGTCGTGGCGGCGATATCGGGCGCCCTACTGGGGTTCTACTACGTCCCGGCTGTCGGATCGGCGGGACCGGGCGAGGCGTCGATCGCGTACAGCCAGATCGCGTTCATCATGCGCGACCTCCAGTTCGGCTTCATGCTGCGCTCCATCCACCGGTGGTCCGCGCAGGTGATGACTGCCGCGGTCTTCCTGCACATGCTGCGCGTCTACTTCACTGGCGCGTACAAGGAGCCGCGCGAACTGAACTGGCTGCTCGGCATCGTGCTCATCTCGCTGACGATGGTGTTCGGGTACTCCGGATACCTCCTGCCGTGGGACCAGCTGGCGTTCTGGGCCGGCCAGATCGGCGTCGAGATGAGCCTCTCGATCCCGCTCATCGGCGAGTGGGTCGCTCAGCTCCTGTTCGGCGGGTTCTCGCTGAGCCAGGCGACGCTGCAGCGCATGTACATCCTGCACGTGTTCCTGCTCCCGTTCGTGGTGACGGCGCTCATCGCGCTCCACATCGGCATCGTGTGGGTGCAGGGCATCGCGGAGCCGCACTAAGCCAAACCAATGACCGACGACACCACCAACACGGACGACGAACCGCGGACGGACGGCGGCGGTACCGGCATCGTCGCGCCGGACGACGAGACCCCGACGTGGCGCGAGCGCAAGGAGCGCACCGAGGGGCTCTCCCGGCTGACGTACGAGTACTTCGAGCGTGCGCGCAGCGAGGACGAGTCGCTGCGCCGCGAGTCCGACTACGTCGAGCGCGACGTGCTCGCGTTCCCGACGTGGCCCCACGAGACGGTCCGCAACCTCGCGCTCACCAGCTTCTTCGTCGGGATGATCATCTTCCTGTCGGCGACGCTGCCGCCGCACATCGGCAACCCGGCGAACCCGAACTCCACGCCGGCGATCATCCTGCCCGACTGGTACCTCTACTGGTCGTTCGGGCTGCTCAAGCTCGGCCCGCTCAACCCCGAGCTCGCCATTCTCGGCGGACAGAAGCTGATGGCCGACCGCACGTACGGCGTGCTCACGAACGGCGTCGTCGTCGGCGCCATCGCCATCGTCCCCTTCATCAACAAGGGGAGCGCGCGTCGGCCCGTCGAACAACCGTTCTGGGCGGCCGTCGGCATGTTCGGCGTGACGCTCGCGTTCACGCTGTCGATGCTGTCGGTGAAGAACCTCATGCCGATGAACGTCGACCTGCTGTTCGACCTGACGTTCCTCGTCCCGCCGATCGTCGCCGCGATCACCTACGCGGTGCTGAAGACGATGCGGGAGGGATACATGTACGACCTCAATCGGCGGTACTACCGGCTGCGCCCCCCGAAGTAGGGACCGCGCCGGCCCGCCACGCCCCGTCCCGCCTCTTCGATTCGCCGTCCGTTCCGTTCCCGTCTCCGTCCGTCCCGTCCGATATCTCCCCGATCGCACGACGACCATCCTCGCGTCCGCCATGACTCCTCGTGTCCGCTGTAAGTGCCCTCGTCCGCCGGGATGCCGCGCCTTCGAACGACTCCCGAACGGGCGATGCCGCAGGACATAGTACCGTCGAGCCCTTCCGACGAGACATGAGCGATACGTCCCCCGAGGGGGACACCGTGGCCGTGTCAGACGACGGTCCGCCGGGGACGACCGCGAGCGCCGACGCCGCGTCCACACGGGACGACGCGTCCGAGCCCGACGCGCCGGTCGCGAGCGGCGAGGGTCGCGCCCGGGACGTGGTCGTGCCGATCGCGCTGTACAAGCGGGTCACCGCGTACTCGACGCTGGCGGCGGTCGTCGCGGTCGTTCTCGGGTTCGTCATGCTCGATGCGGCGACGCTGCAGGTGTCGTTGACGCGGCGGTTCGTGGTGGCCGCCGCGGGTACCGTCGGGATCGTCCCGCCGGAGACCCTCCTGACTGCGTTGTTCTCTGTCGCCGGATTGGGGTTGATCGCGTTCGGCGCCGGCGTGTACGTGCTCGGATCGCGGTTCCGCGCGGCCGGGATGAGCGCGGGGAACGGAAACGCTCAAGACGGCGACGACGAAGTGTAGGACAATGGCAGACGAGTTCATCAAGGGCCTCGGGCTGTTCTGCGGCGCGGGCCTCGCGTGGATGGTGCTCGCGGGCTGGTACCGGACGCCCTCGTTCGAGAGCCCCAAGCAGTTGATCGCGGCGCCCCCCGAGCCGAATTCCGTCTTCGACGCCATCGGCATCTTCCTCAACGACGTGTTCTTCTGGACGGCGATCATCGGCGCGTTGACGTTCTGGGTGCTGATCCCGGCCGTCAACCAGGTCCGCGAGTCGTCCTCCTCGGCGTAACCCCTCGTCGTAACCCATCGTATCGACGAACCAGCCGCGACTGCTCCGACGCCGTCGCCCGATTCGATCACCCGTGCGGAGCGTTTTTCATCGCCCGGGGTCCCACACCGGTATGGACCGCCGCGCGACCGTCCGCCGGGTGGGCGTCGTCATCCTCGTCGTCAACCTGCTGTTGGCGGTCGCGAAGGCGATCGTCTGGCAGGTGACCGGGAGCCTGGCGGTGGGTTCGGAGGCGGTGAACTCCGTCGCGGACGTGGCGTACTCCGCGGTGGTGGTCGCGGGACTGTTCCTCACGACGCAGCCGCCGGACTTCGAACATCCGCACGGCCACGAGCGCATCGAGCCGTTCGTCTCGCTGTTCGTCGCGGCGGGGGTGTTCGTCGCGGGGATCGGGGTCGCCTACTCCGGCGTCACGGCGCTCGTCTCCGCCGGGCCGCCGCGAACGGTCACCGGCGGCCCCCTTGCGATCGCCGTGCTCGTCGCCACGGGCGCGGTGAAGCTCCTCCTGTACCGCTACTGCGTGCGCGTCGGCCGCCGGCGGGACTCCCCGGCGCTGGTCGCGACCGCCCTCGACAACCGCAACGACACGTTCACGGCGCTGGCGGCGCTGATCGGGGTTCTCGGGGCGACGGCGGGATTCCCGCTGCTCGACCCGCTTGCGGCGGTGGCCGTCTCCGTCGGCATCCTCTACACGGGCTATGAGATCGTCCGCGACAACGTCGGCTACCTCGTCGGCGCGGCCCCCCCGGAGGATCTCCGTGCGGAGATCCTCGATCGGGCGCTCTCCCACCCGGAGGTCCGGGGCGCCCACGACGTGGTCGCCCACTACGTCGGGCCCGAGGTCGACGTGAGCCTCCACATCGAGGTCGAGGGCGAGCGCTCGCTGTTCGAGGCCCACGACATCGAGACCGAGGTGGTGGACTCGATCCGGTCGATAGCCGCCGTCGACGACGTGTTCGTCCACGTCGACCCGAAGGAACTGGGCGAGTGGAAGGAGGCGGACGACGTGCGGATCGCCGCCGAGGAGGTCACCGAGGGGGACGAGCAGGAGGCGGACGTCCGGCCGCCGGACGCCACGGACCGGTAGGCCACGGTCAGTAGAAGTTCACCCGTCGGTCGTCATCGCTCGACAGCGACACCGATGGATCCGCCTGGTCGACGGTCGACTCGCCCGAGACGCCCGTCTCGATCCGCGCGGCCATTCGACTCGCCGCACGGAGCGCCGCCGCCAGTTCCTCGCGGTCGTCGCCGGTCGCGGGGACGTCCGCGACGACGGTTCGACGGCCGGCGACGCGGTCCCGTTCGTGGACGACGAGCGCCTCGTCGCCGTCGGCGCCCGCGTCGGAGATCACGAGGTCGCGGGGGTAGTCGTCGTGCCCGAGGGTGACGCCGTCGGCGGGAAGCCGGTCCTCGAACTGCACCACCTCGGTGCCGACGCGCCAGCCCGCGGGGACGAGCGCGTCGACCGGGATCTCGTGGAGGGTGTCCCGGAGAGTGCGCTGGGTCCGCGTCGCGCTCAGGTCGCCCGCGCGGTCCCCGCCGCGAGGCCGAGTCATGCATGTCAATTCGTTGGCGTCCGACATGAATCCGGCGGTCGTTCGGGTGGGGAGCTCGTCGCCGTCGGCGTCGCCCGGGCGTTCCCGAGGATCCCGGAAACCCTCCCGGCGTCTCAGGCGCCGGTGAGCGCGAGCCGAACGTGGCCGAGCAGCGGGATCCTGACGCGCGCCTCCGCTCGGATCCGGTCTGCGGTGACGATCGGCGAGTTCCCGTTCACCTGGTCGTACCGGTCGTTGGCGTCGCCCTTCGTGACGAACCCCGTCCGCGGCGCCGGACACCGGGTCAACTCCGTGCAGGAGTCGACTCCGGGCGGGAGGTACTCCGGGTTCGCCTCGCCGTACCAGTTCTCCCCGCGCTCGACGTGGAAGTGCGCTCGATGGATGATCGGCGTCCCGGGAAGCGCGGGGGAGGAGAACACGATCACGTCGCCGCGCGCGCCGAGCGTCCGGCTTCCGGACGGTGCGCCGTGGGCCGTTCGGACGCCGGCGGCCGTCCCGTCGGCGCCGAAGCGGGCCGGCTCGGAGACGACGATCAGGTCGCCCCGTTCCATGTGCGGCTCCATGCTCCCCGACTGGACGGCCACCATCGGCGGCCACACGCCGACGAGGGCGAACAGCAGCGCCGCGACGACGGCCACCGCGAGCGCCGTGCTCGCGGCGTCGCGGACGACCTGCCGGAGGGCACGGATCACGACCGGAGGTACGACCGGGAGGGAATCAGTCTTCGGGTCGGACGGGGTTCGACCGCCCGACACGCGAGCGTACGGCCGGCGTTCGACCGCCCGACACGCGAGCGTACGGCCGGCGTTCGCCGCGTCAGACCGGCTCGCCGAAGGCGTACATCGTGTTCTGTCCGGTGATCTCCACGTCGAGGAAGTCGCCGGGCTCGACGCCGTGCTCGTCGGCGTGCTGGACGATCACCTGCCGGTAGGCGCCGTCGCGACACTTGACGGAGTCGCCGGTGCCCTCCTCGACGACGAGCACGCGGCGGGAGGAGCCGACCATCGACTCGTACGCCTCGCCGACGATCTCGCGCTTGGCCGCGCTCATCTCCTTCGAGCGGTCCTTCTTCGTCTGGCCGCCCAACCCCTTCAGATCGGCCGCCTCGGTGCCCGGGCGCTTGGAGAACCGGGTGACGTTCACCTTCTCGGGGCGGATCTCCCTGAGCAGCGCCATCGACTGCTCGTGGTCGTGATCGGTTTCGGTGGGGAACCCGACGATGAAGTCCGTCGAGAGCGTCCACTCGTCGAGGCGCTCGTCGAACGTCTCGACGATCTCGAGGAACTCCTCGACGCGGTGTTGCCGGCGCATCTCCTCGAGCACCTCGTCGCTGCCGGACTGGACCGGGAGGTGGATGAAGTCGTACAGCTTCTCGTTGCGGGCGAACACGTCGGCCAGTTCCTCGCGGATGCCGTGGATGCCGCCCGGGTTCGCCATCCCGACGCGCACGCGGAACTCGCCGTCGATGTCGCAGATGCGGTCGAGCAGCTCGGGAAGCTTCCGCTCGCCCTCGTCCCAGCCGTACACGCCGGTGTCCTGCCCGGTGACCCGGATCTCGGTGGCGCCGGCGTGGACGAGCGCCCGGGCCTTCTCGACGTTCTCGGCGACGGGCGGGGAGTCGATGCGGCCGGTCGCGAACTTCGTGATGCAGTACGAGCAGTTGCTCATACAGCCGCGGGCGATCGGGAGGATGCCGACCTGTCCGTCGAGGACGGGGGCGGTCCCCTCGGTCGGCGTCGGGCACTCGCCGTTCATGACGGCCGTGGGGACGTCCTCCCAATGGAGCACCTGCGCGTCCACGTCCGCCTCGGCGAACTGTTCGCCCTGCGCGAGCGCCATGCAGCCGGTGACGATGAGATCGGCCGTCTCGTCGGACAGCTCCTCGGCCCGTCGGAGCATGTTGCGCTCGGTCTTCTCGACGACGGTGCAGGTGTTGAGGATGGCCACGTCCGCCTCGGCCGGCCCGTCCACCGGGCGGTGGCCGCCGTCGCGGAGCCGTCGCTCGATCTCGCGGCTCTCACCCCGGTTGGACGTGCAGCCGTAGGTCTCGATGTGGTACGTCGCCATTCGCTTGGACGGATCTTCCCGCGAGCGAGGTTAAGGGGTGCGGTCCGGGGAGAGTGTGTGGTTCGGGGCGACGGGCCGATTCGCTCCGATCGGCCTCACGGATGGGAAACGGATATACGCCGTCCGTCGAAGGATCCGTCGAACGATGCCCTCGCGTCGCCGGTTCCTCACCGGGCTCGCCGCCGCCGGAGCCGCGGGACTGGCGGGCTGTTCCGGGGGTGGCTCCCGGGGCACGAACTTCTCGCCGGGGCGCGAGTCGAACACGGAGTGGCCGCTCCCGGGACACGGCGCGCGCGCGAGGAGTTACGTCCCCGACGCCGTCGCCCCGCGCACGCCGCCGGCCGAGCGCTGGCGCGCGGAGACGGGACGGGCGGTCGGGCGCGTCGTCGTCGCCGACGGAACGGCGTTCGTCCCGGCCGAGGACGGCCTGCACGCCCTCGGACTGCGGGACGGCGAGGAGCGCTGGCGCGCCTCGATCAGGCCGTACGGGGTGGCCGTCGACGACGGCGTCGCGTACGCCTCGAGCCGATCGGAGCCGCTGGTGTACGCCTTCGAGGCCGACACCGGCGAGGTGCGCTGGCGCGCCGAGACGAGCGGCGACTTCGCGGTCGCGCCGCTGCCAGCGCCCGCCGGCGACGCGGTGATCGTCGGCGACACCGACGGACGAGTCGCGGCGCTGGCGCCCCGGACGGGGGAGCCGCGCTGGACGTTCGACGCGTTCACCGGCGTCTACTCGATGGCCGCGCGCGACGACCGGATCTACGTCGGGACCACCGGCGGCGAGGCGTACGAGCTGCACGTCGTCGAGGAGGAGCCGGGCGACCCCCGCGGCGTCCCGCTATGGCGCCGCAAGCTCCCCGGCACCGTCCGCGCGCTGACGGCGGCGCCCGAGTCGGTGTACGCGGCCACCTTCGGCGGCGGGCTCCTCCGGCTCGCGACGGGACCCGCGGCCGGCCGCACGGAGTGGCACGCGCCGGACGCGCCGACGGTGACGGACGCGCTCGTGCACGCCGGCGGGCTCGTCGCCGGCGCGGGGTCGGAGGGCGTCTCCGCGTTCGGCGCCGCCGACGGCGCGCCGCGGTGGCGCGTCGCCGTCGACCGCGTCGCCCCGGTGTCTCCGGCGATCGCCGCGGGGGACACGCTGTACGTCGGCGTCGGCGGGGCGCTCCGGGCGTACGCGCTCGGCGGGGGCGTCGGCGTCGGCCCCTACCGGGCGGACATGCAGCGGTGGCGTCGTGACCTGTCCGTCAGAACCCTCGCGATCGCCGACGGCGCGCTCGTCGTCGCGTCCGACGACCTCGACGGCTCGCCGGGCGTCGTCGTGCTGGAGTGATCGCCGGCGGTGCGCGCCGTCGGGGCCGTCGGCGGTCCCGTTCCCCCGTCGAGGCTCGAACCGCTCAGGCGTCCGGGTGGCCGCTGACGATGGCGGCGCCCGAGGACGCGCCGATCCGGACGGCGCCCGCATCCAGCATCGCGATCGCCTCCTCGTAGCTGCCGACGCCGCCGCTGGCCTTCACCGGGAGGTACTCGCTCATCAACTCCACGTCGGCGACGGTCGCGCCCCCGTCCGCGAAGCCGGTGGCGGTCTTCACCATCGCGGCGTCGGCGTCGCGGGCGGCAGCGCACGCCCGCCGCTTCTCCTCGTCGGTGAGCAGCGCCGTCTCGATGATCACCTTCACCGGAAGGGGGACGGCGGCGACGATCTCGGCGATCTCCTCGCGGACCGTGTCGTCGTCGCCCGCCTTCAGGCGGCCGACGTTGATCACGAGGTCGAGTTCGTCGGCGCCCGCACGCCAGGCGTCCTCCGCCTCGGCGCGCTTGGCGGCCGGAGTGTGCTGTCCGTGGGGGAAACCGATCACCGTCGCGGTCGTCACGTCCGGGGCGTACTCGACGGCTTCGGCGACGTAACACGGGGGAATACAGGCGTTCATGCCGTGCTCGGCCGCCTCGTCGAGGACGCGCTCCACGTCCGCGAGCGTCGTCTCCGGCCCGAGCACGGTGTGATCGATGGTCGCGGCGAACTCCCCCAGCGAGAGGGACGTGGGGTCGTCGATGGCGTGCGCGTCGGCGGCGTCGTCGGCGTCAGTCATGTCGGTCACTCCGACGCGCCGCCCGGAAAAGCTACCGAGTGGCGGCGATCGCGACTCGCGAGGCGGGCCTCGACGCGAGCGAACGCGCGCCGACTTCCCCAACGCTTTCACTCGCCGACACGCCCCCACGAACATGGACGCCTTCGCCCTCTCCCTCGCCCGCCGGCCCTCGACCCCGGGACAGGTGCTCCCGGCCGGCTTCGGGCTGCCGCCGTTGCCGTACCTCCTCGCGCTCGCGGTCGTGCTCGCGGGCGTCGCCCTCGGCCTCCGGCGACGCGACCCCGACTTCGGCGGGCGCCACGTGCTTGCGCTGGTGCCGTGGATGTGCGTCGGCGCCGCCGGCCACGTCCTGTACGCCCTCGGCGCGCTCCCGAGCGCACTCACGCCGCTGTTCGGCACGCCGAGCGCGTACCTCACGACCGCGGCGATCGCGGGGGTCGTGTGGCTCGTCGCGCTCTCCCTCGACCGCGCGGACGATGCCCTCGCGCTCGGCGTCGCCGGCGCGGTCGCGCTGGTCCCGGCGGTCGCCGGCGTCGTCGACCACGGGCTCTCGAACGGAACCCTCTCCCCGGCCCTCCCGGCTGCGGGGCTCGTCGGCGGCGCCGCCCTCGGCGTCGGCGCCGGGGCGTTGCTGTACCGCGTTCGCGAGCCGGCCCGGATCGCCGGCCGCGCGGGCCTCCTCGCGGTCGCCGCCCACGGCGTCGACGGCGTCACGACCGCCGTGGGCATCGACCTGCTCGGCTTCGGCGAGCGCACGCCCGCCTCGCGGCTGATCATCGAGTTCGCGGCCGGCCTGCCCACGGCCGACGCGCTCGGCGCCGGCTGGCTGTTCGTGCTCGTGAAGCTCGCGGTCGCGTGTCTGGTCGTCGTCGCCGTCGCGCCGACCGTCCGCGAGGAGCCGCGCTATGGGCACGCCCTGCTCGCGCTCGTAACGGCCGTCGGGTTGGGCCCCGGCGTCCACAACGCGCTGCTGTTCACAGTGGAAGTCGCGTAGAAACGCGTCGAACCCGTCCGAGGAGGTGAGCGTGTCGAACGTCGCAGGCTACTCCGAGGTCGCGACGCTCGTCTGCATCCCCTCCGAGTTGTACGCCGACCCGGCGCCCGCCTCGTCGAGGACGATGACGCCCGCCGAGGAGCCGGTCAGCTCCCCGAACTCCGCGATCGCGCGGTCGGCCGCCGCCTGCGCGTCCAGCCCGTTCTCCAGGTGGCGAACCGCCCGGCGCGTCAGCGTCGCCTTCGCGATGTCCTCGCCGGCGCCGGTGGCGCTGGCGCCGCCGGCGGGCGCACAGAAGAAGCCCGAGCCGATCTGGGGCACGTCGCCGACGCGCCCCGCGAGCGCGAACGTCCGTCCGCCGGTAGAGGTACAGGCGGCGAACGTCCCCGTCTCGGGGTCGTGGGCGACCGCTCCGACGGTGTCGTGGCCGCCGAACTTCTCGTCCAGCCACTCCAGGTGGGCCTTCGGCCCGGCGTCGTGCGCCGGCGGGTCGGCGTCCTCGTAGTCCGCGCGGCCGTCGTCGGTCAGCAGCTCCCGCTCGACTTCGATTCCGAAATCGTCGGCGAGATCGACCGCGTGGACGCCCGAGACGAACACGTGGGGCGTCTCCTCCATGACGACGCGCGCGACGCCGGCCGCGTTGGCGACGCCCGGCATCGACGCGACGGCGCCGGCCTCGCGCTCGTCGGTCATGATCCCCGCGTCCGTGCGGACGACGCCGTCCGACTGGACCGCGCCGCCGTAGCCGGCGTTGAATCGGGGCGACTCCTCCAGCACCTCGACCGCCGAGACGACAGCGTCGACGACACCCGACTCGCCCGCGCCGGTCTCGGCCGCCTCGTCGAGGATCGCCTGTCGGGGCTCCGGTTCGTCCGGGACGCCGCCCGCGCCGCCGTGGCAGATGACTCGCATGGGAGTCCCGGCGGCGTCGCCCCGCATCAATCCACGGGAACCGGCGCGGCGGGGGGACGCGTGGCGGGAATCAGTCGTCGCCGGCGCCGGTCACGTCGCCCGCGGTTTCGGATCCCTCGCTGCCGGTTCCGTTCGACCTGTCGCCCTCGCCCCCGATGCGCCCCGCGACGACGAGGTAGTCCCGCGCGAACACCGCGAGCGAGGGGACGACGACCACGGCGGCGATCACGGCGACCACCGAGGGCGGGAGCACGGGCGCGAGCGCGACGGCGATGAACGCCATCTGAACCCCCGCGAGCGGTCGTCGCACCCGGCTCGGCGGGAGGTCGAACACGGGGAGGCCATGTCGCTGCCGTCGCCAGCGACCCAGCTTGAACAGGTAGCGCGCGGCCGACAGCGACAGGTACCAGATCGGGATCCGTCCCCACGCGACCCCCGCCAGCGGCGCGACGAGGAACCCGAGCGTGTCGGTCCCCATGTCCAGTTTCTCCCCGAGGACGGTCGGATGACCGAGTCGGCGCGCGACCGCGCCGTCGACGGCGTCCAGCGCCGCGCCCGACCCGTACAGCAGCGCCGGCGCCCACGCCCAGGTCCCCGAGATCGGCCCGGTCAGGACGAACCCCGCGACGCCGGCGTACAACAGCCCCCGCCCGAGCGTCACCGCGTTCGCGACGCCGAGGCCGTCGGCGACCGCGTTCGGGTCGCCGGGCGGATGGTTCAGGCCGGTTCGACGGGAGAGGAACACGGCCTCCCAGGCGACGACGACCGCCGCCGGAAGGAGCCACGCGCCGGCGGCCTCGGGGCCGATCCCGGCGGTTACCGCGCCGGCGCCGACCGCGAGTCCGATCGCGAGCACCGCCGAGACGACCGGGACGGGGGTCATCGCTCGAAGTCCGGGTCGGCGAGCGCGTCGAGGCGCTCGCGCTGGTCGGTGGTCAGTTCGACCCGCGCGGCCGCGAGGTTCGAGACGACGTGCTCGGGGTCGGTGCTTGCCGGGATCGGGACGACGCCGGCGGCGACGTTCCACGCGAGGACGACCCCCGCGGGCGTCGCGTCCGCCTCAGCGGCGACCGCGGTCACGACGGGATCGTCGAGCAGTCCCGGCGCCGACAACGGGGAGTGCGCGACCACCCGGATCCCCCGGTCGTGGCACCAGTCGACGAGGTCTACCTTCGGCGCGTACGGGTGGCGCTCCACCTGCACGAGCGCCGGCTCGATATCCGTCTCGGCGACGAGGTCGCGTAGGTCGTCCAGACCGACGTTGCAGATGCCGATGGTTCGGGTGAGCCCCTCCTCGCGGAGCGCGGCGAGGTCGCGCCAGGTGTCCGCGAGGTCGCGGTCGACGGTCGCGCGCTCCCCCTCGTCGGTCTCCGGGAACGCGAGCCGCTCCTGCTCCTCGACGGGGCGCTCGGCCAGCTCGCGGAGCGGTCCCTGATACGCCCAGGCGTCCGGCCAGTGGAGCGCGTAGCAGTCGAACGCGTCGACGCCAAGTTCCGACAGCGACCCCTCACACGCCTCGCGGAGGTGCCCGTGGTTCGTGTTCCACGCCTTCCCGAGCAGGAACACCCCCTCGCGGTCGGGCGTCCCCGGCGACGCGAGCAGGTCGCCGATCCGCGACTCGTTGCCGTACAGCTCCGCCGAGTCGAGCAGGCGGTACCCCGCGTCCAGCGCGGTGCCGATCGACTCGATCCGGTCGACGTACTCCTCCCCCCGGTAGCGTGAGCAGCCGAATCCCACCGGGGGGAGACGGAGCGCGGCGCCGTCGGGAACCCCGGACGCGGGCGGACGGACGGTCGGGGCCGACCGGGACCCGACGGCCGCGAGCGCGGCGAGGTCGCCGAGGTCGCGGTCGTCACACACGGTCGCGTCGACGCCGCCGACCGCATGACCCGTCCCGTCCGATCCCGTCGTGTCCGGTTCGGTCGCCGCCGCCTCGATCGCGGCGCAGACGGCGACGACGTGGGCCGCGCGCCGCGCCGACGCTCGCGGGCGATCGCCGCGGTCGACCGCCCGGGCGAGCCGTTCGGGGCCGTCGAGGTGCGAGCGCTCGCGTCGCGGGCGCGGATGGGGCGCGGACACCGACCCGCGGTCGCCCCCGCGGACCCGGACCGCGTCGCGGTCGGCGGCCATCGCGCCGGCGTCCGCCAGATACAGGGTGCCGTCGTCGCCGTGACACTCCAGCGAGTAGAACTCCCGGCTGCGGTGGTCGGCGTACAGGCTCGCCCGCAGGGAGACGACCGGCCCGTCGGCGAACTCGACGGTCGCCTCGACGTGCGCGGGCGCCTCCGGCCGGCGTTCCTCGCGGTCGGGCCAGGCGTCGACGGCGTCGGCCGAGCGCACCCGCGCGACGGGGCCGAACCAGTCGACGAGGACCGACAGCGGGTACACCGCCCCGTCGAACAGCGGGCCGACCGCGAGGAAGGAGTCGGGTCGCTCGTGCCACTCGGTCACGCGGCCGACGTGAGCCGTCGCATACACGAGCCTCACGTCGCCGAGGCGGCCGTCCGACAGGAGCGTCCGCGCGTGGCGCTGGGCGTCGCAGTCGGGAGCGATCGGCGCACAGCCGAGCGCGAGGTCGCGCTCGCGGGCGAGCCGGAGGAGATCGCCGGCTTCCGCCGGATCGAGCGCCAGCGGCTTCTCGGAGAAGACGTGTCTCCCCGCCGCCAGACAGGTCCGCGTCACCTGCGCGTGGGCGGCGTGGCTCGTGAGGTTCACGACGACCGGGGCCGACTCGGCGTCGAGCATCGCGTCGAGGTCGGCGTAGACGGCGGGGGATCCCGCGTCCGATCCCGCGTTCTCTCCGGGCTCCGTCTCGGACTCCGATCCCGTCACCGTCCGCGCGAGCGACGCGGCGCGGTCGCGATCGGTGTCACAGACGGCCGCGAGCGACAGTCGAGAGCCGCCGAGGTCGGCCGCGTACTGGCGGGCGACCGCGCCGGCGCCGACGAACAGACAGTCCACGTCCCGTCAACGGGACGATCGACCAAATAACCGGAGGGCGGGTCCCCATGGCGAGTATCGGAACGGCGTTCGGTGGCGTCGTCCGCCGACCGGTTACCGACGTTCATCCCCCGAGTTAGTCGCCGGGAGACGGAGAACGGCAGGCTTTTTCGCGCGCCCTCGGAACTCGCCTGTAGCCTATGAGCTACGACATCGCCGAACGCCCCGAGGAGGGCGAGGTCATCACCCTCGCCGACGAGGAGACGGGCGAACTCGACGTTCCCGAGAACCCGATCATCCCGATCATCCACGGCGACGGTATCGGCACCGACGTCGGTCCCGCCGCCCAGAAGGTACTGGACGCGGCCGCCGAGGCCACGGGCCGCTCCATCGCCTGGATGCGCGTATACGCCGGCGAGTCCGCCCGCGAGAAGTACGACGAGAACCTGCCCGAGGAGACCGTCGAGGCGTTCCGCGAGTTCCGCGTCGGCATCAAGGGACCGCTGACGACGCCCGTCGGCTCCGGCTTCCGCTCGCTCAACGTCGCGCTGCGGAAGACGCTCGACCTGTACGCGAACGTCCGACCCACCTACCACCTCGACGGCGTCCCCTCGCCGGTCAAGAACCCCGGCGAGATGGACATGGTCACGTTCCGGGAGAACACCGAGGACGTGTACGCCGGCATCGAGTGGGAGGCCGGCACCGACGAGGTCGAGGAGGTCCGCGAGTTCGTCGAGGACGACATGGGATTCGACTCGACCATCCACGACGGCCCCGTCGGTATCGGCGTCAAGCCCATCTCCGAGTTCGGGTCCAAGCGCCTCATCCGCCAGGCGATCGACTACGCGGTCAAGAACGACCGCGACTCGGTCACGCTCGTCCACAAGGGGAACATCATGAAGTTCACCGAGGCCGCCTTCCGCGACTGGGGCTACGAGGTCGCCGAGGAGGAGTACGGCGAGGACGTGATCACCGAGGACGAGCTGTGGGACGAGCACGACGGCGAGCAGCCCGAGGGCACGGTCGTGGTCAACGACCGCATCGCCGACAACATGCTCCAGCAGCTCCTCACGCGGACGGACCAGTACGACGTCATCGCGACGATGAACCTCAACGGCGACTACATGTCCGACGCCGCGGGCGCCCAGATCGGCGGCCTCGGCATCGCGCCGGGCGTCAACTACGGCGAGGGCAAGGCGCTGGCCGAGCCGGTCCACGGCTCCGCCCCGAAGTACGCGGGCGAGGACAAGGTCAACCCGACCGCGATGATCCTCTCGGGCCGCGAGATGCTCGACTACCTCGGCTGGAACGACGCCGCGGACCTCGTCCGCGACGCCGTCGAGGAGCAGATCAGCGAGGGTCGCGTCACCTACGACCTCGAACGGCAGCGCGAGGGCGCCACGAAGCTCGCCACCTCCGAGTTCGCCGAGGAGGTCGTCGAGCGCATCCACGACCTCGCGTAAGCGGGTCGCACCGCTCGGCCGGACGCATCGGCCGAACCCGATACCGCGCGCCCGCCGTTCGCGGCGCGTCCACGACTGCACCGCTGTTCTTTCGCCATCGCCGCGTACGGACGCCCGTGAGCGACGGTCACACCGACGGTGATCGTCGCGCGCCCGCACGACGGAACCGTTCCGGGGACGATCAGCTCGGGGACGATCGGTTCCCGAGGATCCGGTCGGCGCACTCGTAGCCCGCGACG
The DNA here is from genome assembly GCF_009831625.1 of Halobaculum saliterrae. GTDB lineage: Archaea > Halobacteriota > Halobacteria > Halobacteriales > Haloferacaceae > Halobaculum > Halobaculum saliterrae. Next base: position 240,512 of record NZ_WUUS01000004.1, read on the forward strand.
ACGCCGCCGTTCAGACTTCGCTCGGGGTACTGCGCCTCGCTTGCCATTCCCGCGTAGTACAGTCCGTCGGCGACGTCGTCCGCGAGGTCGTAGGGGACGACCATCTCGCGGTAGCCGCGCTCGTAGACGGGCGCCGCCCGCGGCGCGCGGGCGATGCGGAACTGCGAGACCGAGTCGCGCGAGAAGTCCGGGAACATCTCCTCCACGTGGTCGAGCCAGCGCTCCTCCACCTCCGCGTCGCTCGCGTCCCAGAGCCACTCGTCGGGCGACTGGACGTAGCTGGCGACGTACAGGAGGTGGTCGCCGCCGTAGCGCTCGGGCGGCACGAAGTTCGTGTGCTCGATGAGCGCGCCGAACGGGGCGTCGTGGCCGATGTTGAGCCAGTAGGTGTCCGTCAGCGGTTCGTCCATCGTCGCGACCGCACAGACGGCGCCCTGGAAGTCGATGTCGCAGACGTAGCCGGTGAGGTCCTCCAGCACGTTCGGCATCGTCGCGACGACGACGCCGTCGACGGCCTCCGTTCGCGTCTCGCCGTCCCGCTCGACGGTGATCGCGGAGACCGCGTCGCCCTCGCTGTCGCCAGCCTCGTGGACGTCGAGGTCGACGACGCGGGCGTTCGTCTCGATGTGCTCGCGGCCCACGTCGTCGATCAGCGCGTCGATGACGGGCGCGAAGCCGCCGTCGAAGTAGCCGAGGATCTCCCCGCGAAGGAGGTCGCGCTCGCCGCGGAACTTCACCCGACCGAGCAGCCACGCCGCGCTCACGTCGTCCTTGCGGGAGCCGAACTTCGCGTCCAGCAGCGGCTCGAAGAAGTTCTCGTACACGCCGCGAGAGGTGTGGTCCAACAGGAAGTCCCTGATAGGCACGTCCTCGAAGTCCGCGAGGTCGTCGTAGGTGTCGAAGGAGGGGATCCCGCCGCGCACGTCGATCTCGAGGGTGAGCATCCCGAGGCGGAACTTGTCGTACACGCTCATGTGCGGGTACGCGAGGATCTGCCAGGGGGTGTCCAGCGGATGGACGACGCCGTCGACGTAGTACGCGTTCTTGCCGACCAGCCACTCCAACCGGTCGCCCAGCCCGAGGTCCTCGGCCAACTCGACGATCGTCTCCTCGGACTTCGAGAGGTGGTGGTAGAACTGCTCGATGTCGTCTCCCGCGGTCTCGTAGGTGCGCGCGAGCCCGCCCAGCGCGTCGTCGCCCCCGGCCTCGTAGACCGTCACCTCGCGGCCGTTCGCGCGCAGGCGACGTGCGGCGGCCAGCCCCGCGATGCCGCCGCCGACGATAGCGATCATGTCGGAGCGTGCGCGACGGCGTGGCAAGTCGCTTGTGGATGGTCGGCGGGAGGAAGTCGACGGCGGGACTCGACGCGGCGCCGACGCGGCGAGAACGTTGAAATCGCTGGCGAGCGAACACGGCGGCATGGCAGACGAGGACATCGAAGTGGACGTCGAGGTGGAGATCGAGGTCGACAGCGACGAACTGGAGGTCGAGGTCGGCGACGCCGCTGAGTACGAGGCCGAACTGGAGACCGACGGGCTGGAGATCGAGATCGAAGTCGAGGTGGAACGCGGCGGCGACGAGCACGGCGAGCACGAGCCCGGGGAACACGAGGGGGAGGACGAGCCGGACGAGGTCGGCGAACCGAGCCACGAGGCCGAGCCGGACGGGAACACCGACCGGGACTCGGAGGGGGAGGAGCACGAGACCGACGGGTAGCCGTCGCCCAGGGTCGTGGCCGACCGAAGCCGAGTCGCCGACGAACGCGCTTTTTAACCCACGCGGCCGCCAACGACGGGTATGAGCGAACCGCGCGTCCCCGGAGGCGGGGACGACGCCGTCGAGTTGCCCTGCGGCGAGACGCGGGCGCTGTCGGTGTTCGACCTCGGCATGCGCGAGTACGACTGCGCCTGTGGGGCGACCCACGGCGTCGTCACCGACGTGAACCCCCCCGAGCGCTTCCTCCCGGAGTTCCTCGTCACGACCCTCCGGGAGGCCGTCGAGACGACCAGCGAGGAGATGCCCGAGTTCGGGACCCCACACCTGATGGGGGTCGTGCTGGAGGAGTTCCCCGAACAGGTGACGGCCGTCGACGCCAGCGAGAACCCCGACATGGGGTACTCGATGCTGTGGGTGACCGAGTTCGACTCGCGGCGCCTTCACGAGATCATCGTCGAGTTGGTGATCGAGCTGATGGAGCACGCGGTGAGTCACGCCGACGACTCGACCGCGATGACGCAGTTCGAGGAGAAGATGCTGCAGTTCGACGTGGCGGAGTTCGTCGACCAGTACCGCGCGGAGCGGGACCTCGACGCCGACGACGTGTACGTCTGACATCGACGGTCCGTCCGATCCCGCGACGTGTCCGTCCCTCCCCGTGGAGCGGCGTTCTCGCCACGGTTCCGACCCCGGCCGGACAGCGACTGCGACGGGGAACGAGGCCGCGCTGTGAGGTGTGGCACACCGCCTCATTACGAATTTCGTAATGACACTACGAAAATCGGTGCAAGTCGTCGGCCTTATTACGATGAGCGCACTCGGTGGCGGTAATGAGTCAGGACACCGACGGGGAGGACCGCACTATCCTCCTCATCGGCAGCGGGCCCATCCAGATCGGACAGGCGGCAGAGTTCGACTACTCCGGCGCGCAGGCGTGTCGCGCGCTGCAGGAGGAGGGCGCGCGAGTCGTCCTCGTCAACTCCAACCCGGCGACGATCATGACGGACCCCGAGATGGCGGACAAGGTGTACATCGAGCCGATCACGGTCGAGGCGATCTCGGAGGTCATCGCGAAGGAGACGCCCGACGGCGTCATCGCCGGCCTCGGCGGGCAGACCGGCCTCAACGTCACGGCCGAGCTGGCCGAGGAGGGCGTGCTCGAGGAGTACGACGTGGAGATCATGGGCACGCCGCTGGACACCATCTACGCGACCGAGGACCGCGACCTGTTCCGGCAGCGGATGGAGGAGTTGGGCCAGCCGGTCCCCGCCTCGACCACCATCTCGCTGGACGAGGGTGAGTCGGTTGCGGCCCTTACCGAGGAGAGCTTGCGCGAGCGCGTCGAGGACGCCGTCGACGCCGTCGGCGGCCTCCCGGTCATCGCGCGGACGACCTACACCCTCGGCGGGAGCGGGTCGGGCGTCGTCGACGAGATGGAGGAGCTGATCGACCGCGTTCGGAAGGGGCTCCGCCTCTCGCGCAACTCCGAGGTGCTCATCACCGAGTCCATCTCCGGGTGGGTCGAGCTGGAGTACGAGGTGATGCGCGACGCTGACGACTCCTGTGTCATCATCTGCAACATGGAGAACCTCGACCCGATGGGCATCCACACGGGCGAGTCGACAGTCGTCACGCCCTCGCAGGTCATCCCCGACGACGGCCACCAGGAGATGCGCGACGCCGCGCTCGAAGTGATCCGCGACTTGGGGATCCAGGGCGGCTGTAACATCCAGTTCGCGTGGCGCGACGACGGCACGCCCGGCGGCGAGTACCGCGTCGTGGAGGTGAACCCCAGGGTGTCGCGCTCCTCCGCGCTGGCGTCGAAGGCGACGGGCTACCCCATCGCCCGCGTCACCGCGAAGGTCGCGCTCGGCAAGCGCCTCCACGAGATCACAAACGAGATCACCGGCGAGACGACCGCGGCGTTCGAGCCCGCGATCGACTACGTCGTGACGAAGGTGCCGCGCTGGCCCATCGACAAGTTCGAGGACACCGACTTCACGCTCTCGACGGCGATGAAGTCGACCGGCGAGGCGATGGCGATCGGCAGGACCTTCGAGGAGAGCCTCCTGAAGGCGCTTCGCTCGTCGGAGTACGACCCCGCCGTCGACTTCGGCGATCTCGAGGACGACGAGCTCACCGAGGAGTACCTCGTCCGTCCCAGCCCCGACCGGCCGTACGCGATGTTCGAGGCGTTCGAGCGCGGCTTCTCGATCGACGAGGTCGTCGAGGCGACGGGCATCTACGAGTGGTACGTCGAGCGGTTCGCCCGCATCGTCGAGGCGAGCAAGGAGGTCGTCGACGGCGAGTTCACGCCCGCGGCGACCGCCGGCTTCACGAACGCGGAGATCTCGGCGCTCGCGGGCAACGTCTTCGAGGACAGCAGCCTCACGTGGCTCCCCGAGACGCGCGGCGCCTGGCGCACCGCGGAGGCGACGGAGGCGGCCGCCGCGGGCGCCGCCGGCATCGAGACGACCGACGACGGGGTGCCGGTGTCGGCCGCCCGCGCTGGCGTGGGCCAGGTCGAGGCGGACGTGCCCGGCCGGACGTACAAACAGGTCGACACCTGCGCCGGTGAGTTCGAGGCGTCGACGCCGTACTACTACTCCTCGCGCAAGCCGGAGTGGTTCTCCGGCCCCTACGAGGGCGACGCCGCAGCGGGCGAACTCCGCGTGAACCGCGACGCCGAGAGCGTGGTCGTCGTCGGGGGCGGCCCGATCCGCATCGGCCAGGGCGTCGAGTTCGACTACTGCTCGGTCCACGCGGTCCGCGCGCTCCGGGAGGCGGGCATCGAGGCGCACGTCGTCAACAACAACCCCGAGACGGTGTCCACCGACTACGACACCTCCGACGGCCTGTTCTTCGAGCCCATCACCGCCGAGGAGGTCGCCGACGTGATCGAGGCGACCGCCGCCGACGGGGTCATGATCCAGTTCGGCGGACAGACCTCCGTCGACATCGGCGAGCCGCTTCGCGACGAACTGGAGCGCCGCGGCGTCGACTGCGACATCATGGGCACCTCGGTCGAGGCGATGGATCTGGCGGAGGACCGCGACCGGTTCAACCGCCTCATGGACGAGCGCGGCATCGCCCAGCCCGAGGGTGGCAGCGCCACCAGCGAGGAGGAGGCGCTGGAGCTCGCTCGGGAACTGGGCTACCCGGTACTGGTCCGCCCGAGCTACGTGCTCGGCGGTCGCGCGATGCGCGTCGTCGACGACGACGCGGAGCTGAAGGAGTACATCGAGGAGGCGGTCCGCGTCTCCCCGGACAAGCCGATCCTCGTCGACGAGTTCCTCGCGGACGCGATCGAGCTCGACGTGGACGCCGTCTCGGACGGCGAGGACACCCTCATCGGCGGCGTGATGGAGCACGTCGAGGCAGCGGGCGTCCACTCGGGCGACTCCGCATGCGTCATCCCGCCGCGCTCGCTGGACGCGGAGACGATGACCCGCGTGCGCGAGGTGACCGAGGAGATCGCCGACGCGCTCGACACGGTCGGCCTCATGAACGTGCAGCTCGCTGTCCGCGACGGCGAGGTGTACGTGCTGGAGGCGAACCCGCGCTCCTCGCGCACGGTTCCGTTCGTCTCGAAGGCGACGGGCGTCCCGATCGCGAAGCTCGCCGCGCGCGTGATGGCCGGCGAGTCGCTGGCGGACATGGACATCGACGAGGCCGTCCCGGAGCACTACTCGGTGAAGGAGGTCGTCCTGCCGTTCGACCGCCTGCCGAACTCGGACCCGCGCCTCGGTCCCGAGATGAAGTCGACGGGCGAGGTGATGGGGACGGCGAGCGACTTCGGCGTCGCCTACGGGAAGGCCCTCGACGCGGCCGGACAGCGGCTCCCCGACGGGGGGACGGTCGCCTTCGAGACGGTCGGCGACAGCCTCCCGCTGAAGGCCACCGAGGAGTACGAACACCTCCGTGCGGGGCTGGAGGAGTACTACGATATCGAGCCCATCGGCGACATCGAGGAGGCGCTGCGCCGCGGCGACATCGACCTGCTGATCTCCGACGAGGTAGACGCGCTGCGCGCGGCGGTCTCCGAGGAGGTCGCGTACCTCTCGACGACCGAGTCGGTCGAGGCCTCGCTGGAGGCGCTCGCCTCCCGCGGAAAGGACCTGGACGTGCTCGCGGTCTCGGAGCGCCCCCGCCGCTTGGAGGCGTGGGGACGCGCGGACGACTGAGGCGCGCGACGACCCGATCCGTCGACCGTAGCCGCGACCCGTTTTTTCACCGTTTCCCGCGTACGGCCGCACATGAGCGACGACCCGACCGACCACGCGGGCGCTCCCGACGGTTCCGACCGACTCCCCGCGGATCTCGCCGACGTGTTCCCGGCGTACGACGAGATCGAGGACCCCGACCTCCGAGACGGAGTCCGCGACGCGTACGCCCTCGCGCTTGCCGAGACCGGGTGGGACGACCTCCGGGCGGTGCCGTGGCTCCCGGACGAGCAGGCGCGCCTCGGGCTCCCCGACGAGACGAACGTCGAGCACGTCAACGACGTGGCCGCGCTGTCGACGGCGCTGGCCGACGGGTTGCTCGAACGTCGACCGGACATCGGCCTCGACCGCGATCTCGTCGTCGCGGGCGCGCTCGTCCACGATATCAGCAAGCTGTACGAGTTCTCCCCCGAGGGCGTGGGCGGGGTCGCCCCCGGAGACGACGAGCCGGCCGCGGACGGGTCACACGGCACCGACTACTACGATCTCCTCGGCCACCCGTACGTCGGCGTCCACGTCTGTGAGGCCGCGGGGCTGCCGGTCGTGGTGTCGCATATCGTCCTCTCACACACCGGACGGACGAACGTGGAACCGGCGACGATCGAGGCCGCGGTCGTCAAGCGCGCGGACGAGGTCGCCGCCGCTGCGATACGATCGCGGGCGCTGGCGGACCTGCGCGACGCGTGACTCGGTCGTCCGGAGGGCGTCGGCCGCTCCCCGCGTTACTGTAGCTTCCCGAGCGCCTCGAAGAAGTCCGAGGAGGGCCCGGCGACCCGGACCGGCGGCTCCGTCGTCGCGACGGTCACCTCCGTGGGCACGTCGAGGGTGCGCTGTCCCCGGCCGTCGGTGATGACGACGGCCTCGTCGGCGTCGGTGAGCGTGACGCTCACCGCGGCCCCGGGATCCGCAAGCAACGGGGGCATGCCTCCCTCGGCGCACATCTCGGTGACGACGAGGCCGTCGACCGACGGATGGACGAGCGGTCCGCCCTCCGAGAGGTTGTACGCCGTCGATCCCGTCGGGGTCGCGACGAGCACGCCGTCGGCGTGGCCGCTGGAGTACAGCGAGCCGTCGACGCGAACCTCGTAGCCGACGCCGCCGCCGCGGCCCCGACGGGCGCCCTGCACGACGACCTCGTTTGCCGCCGGCTCCGAGCGCCAGCCGTCACACTCGGCGGCGAGGCGAGGAGCCTCGCGCACGCGCATTCCCTCGCCGCGGAAGGCCTCGACCTCCGCGAGCACGGCGTCGACGGCTTCCTCGGGGGCGACCGCGTTGAGAAAGCCAACCTCGCCGAGGTTCACGCCCAGGATCGGCACGCCGCCGGCGCCGCGGGCCGCGAACAGGAACGTCCCGTCGCCGCCGACGGAGACGACGAGGTCGACGCCGTCCATCTCTGCGACGGGGATCCCATCGAGGCCCAGCGCGTCGGCGGTCGCCTCGTCGACGGCGACGCGCACGTCGACCTCGCGGAGCCTGTCGCGGAGGTCCTCCGCGAGGAACGCGGCGCGGTTGTTCCCCTTCTGGGCGACGATGCCGACTTCCATACGCGCCCGTCGCCGTCCCCGGGCAAAAAGCCATCCGACAGCGGCTCGCCGTCCACACGGCGCCCTCGACTGCGCACTGGGGAACATTCATGCCCGCGGACCGTCTCCGGGGTGACGATGAGCGAACGACCGACGACGCCGTACGCCGTCCACGACACGCCGCGGCCGGCGCCAGTCGGTTGGATTCGCCGGGGGAACCGACCGTGAGCGACGACGACGACTGGTTCGAACGCGCGCTCCGTGAAGCCGACCGGGACGACGGGGGGGAAGCGGAGGGCGGCGATGCGGAAACGGGGCCGGACGAGGATCGGACGGACGATAGCGACGCCGGGACGGACGCCGAACGGACGGACGTCGGGGACGCGGCCGCCGACACTGAGACGCCGGATCCCGCCGACGAGGACGTGTTCGGCGGCGGGGAGTTCGGCGGGGACGGCTTCGACGGAGACGAGTTCGGCGGGGACGGCTTCGACGGAGACGAGTTCGGCGGCGAGGAGTTCAGTGAGGACGGGTTCGATGGCGAGGGGTTCGATGGGGACGGATTCGGCGGCCTCGACGGAAACGGCGGCGTCGACGACGGCGGAGGAGCTCCGGACCGTCCGACGGGGGACGCGGAGGACGACCGGGCGACCCCGCCGGCAACCTCGGACGACGCCGACCCGTTCGGCGGCGCGAGCGGCGAGCCTGCGGACGGTGCGACCGCCGGCCGCGACCCCATCGACGGCGACGGCGGCCCGGCGAACGACCCGTTCGGTGAGGACTTCGGCGCCGCGATGGAGCGGTCGCCCGGAGCGGGCGGACCGGACGCCGGCGCGCCGGGAGGGGGCGGCGCCGACTTCGGCGGCGGCTTCGGGAACTTCGGTGGCGGGGCCGGCGGCGACGACTTCGGGGGCGGCCCGGAGTTCGACGAGGAGGAGTTCGACTCCGACATCGACCGCATCGACGTCGGGATCGAGGGCCTCGACGAGATGATCCTCGGCGGGGTTCCCGAGCGGTCGCTGATGGCGGTCATCGGGAGCGCGGGGACGGGGAAGACGACGTTCGGGCTCCAGTTCCTCAACGAGGCGCTGGAGAACGACGGCGACGCGGTGTACATCACGCTGGAGGAGTCCAAGGAGGCGATCCTCTCGACGGCCGAGGAGAAGGGGTGGGAGTACCGGCGGTACGCCGAGGAGGACCGGCTCGCAGTCATCGCCATGGACCCCATCGAGATGGCGAACTCGCTGGACTCCATCCGGGACGACATCTCCCGGCTGATCACCGACTTCGGGGCCGACAGGCTCGTCCTCGACTCGGTGTCGCTGCTGGAGATGATGTACGACAGCCCGAGCAAGCGGCGCTCGGAGGTGTTCGACTTCGCCCGCTCGCTGAAACAGGCCGGCGTGACGACGATGCTGACGAGCGAGGCCTCCCAGGAGAACGCCTACGCCTCCCGCCACGGCATCGTCGAGTACCTCACCGACGCCGTGTTCGTCCTCCAGTACGTCCGCCCGTCGGACTTCCGTGAGACCCGCCTCGCCGTCGAGATACAGAAGATCCGCGACGCGAACCACTCGCGCGAGACGAAGCCCTACGAGATCATGAACGACGGCATCTCCGTGTACCGACAGGCGAACATCTTCTGACCGACCGTCGTTCCGACGGGGGAGGAGTTCGATCGGCCGGCCGAGGACCCGATCGACCGGTCTCTACCGTGTAGGGTCGCAGTCCTCACCCAGCGACAGGCCGTGTTCGTCCCGTGTTCTCGCTGTCATTGCCTGCCGTCGATCGTCGCACACGCCTGTCGCCCCGCCGGCGACGGATCGCGATCCATCACGAACGTCGACAATGTAATGGATATTCATACGCTATTCGTCTGTAACGGTCGATGATTTCGTTGTATTCGGCGCATGTATGGACAAATATTTGGTGATGGGGCCCTATTGGTGTAGTAATGGCAACTACGAGTTCGAGCATCGACGCGGCGGACACGCGGGCGGTCGGGTCGGGCGCGGCGGCCGGCACGTTCGACCGGGTGCTTCTCGCGGTCGACGACGACACGGACGATCGGGTACGCGACGTGGCGGTCTCGCTGGCCGCCGCACACGGCGCCGAGTTGGACGCGCTGTCGGTCGTTCGGATGGACGCGTCGGTGGACCACTGGGACATGGTCGTCGAGCGGCGCGAGGAGGAGGCGGAGACGGCGCTCGACGCCGTCGGCGACGCCGGTCGGAAGGCGGACGTACCGGTACACAAGCGGCTCCGCTACGGCACGCCCTCGGCGGAGATCGGCCTGTACGCCGACGGCAACGACGTGGACCTCGTCGTCGTCCCCGAGCCCGACCGGAGCGGGCTCAAGCGGCTGTTCTCCCCGTCCAACCTGGCGAGCAACGTGCGGGACGCGACCGCCGTTCCGGTCGTCTCCGTGCCGACGAACGAGTGACGAGCGGCGGTAGCTGTGCGTGGCGACGGCCGACGACGTGGTGACCGGATACGACGGAGCCGCCGCCGATCCGGCGGGTCAGACCTCGGTCGTCCAGTAGGAGACGGAGGAGAGCTTCTCCCCCAGAGCGTTCGAGCCGACCGCCCCATCGAGCGACCAGAACGGGTCGGCGACCGCGTTGGGGACCTCGCGGTAGAAGCCGTAGGGGAACACGAAGTCGTGGTCGGCACGACGGAGACGCAACCCGGCGCCGTCGATGAGCCGCTCGACCTCCTCGCGACCGTACAGGCGCGAGCCCATCGGCAACGCCCAGTTGTACAGGACGCGGAACGAGGACCCGCGGAACGTGTCGAAGAAGACGACGTCCTTGGAGACGCGAGCCATCTCCGCGAGGAACTTCGCCGGGGTGTCCGCGAGGTGGAAGAAGCGCATCGCGAACACGGCGTCGAAGTGGTCGTCGGGGAACGGCAGCCGGGCGGCGTCGCCGCGCATGAACTCGACGGTCGACTCGAGGCCGGCGCGGCGGGCCTTCTCCCGGCCCTGCGCCAGCATCGCGTCGGAGATGTCGAGGCCGACGATGTCGGCGCCCCGCTCGGCGAGCATCACGGTGAACCGGCCGGTGCCGCAGGCGATCTCGAGCACGCGCTCGTCCTCGACCGGCCCGAGCGCCTCGAGCACGGCGCGCTTCTCGCGGCGGTCGATGAGCCGCCCGCCCTTCGAGAACCGCTTGTCGTCGTACTCCTCGGCGACCGAGTCGGCCTGGTACCACTCCTGGCCCTTCACACTACACTCGACTGCTCGGGCGAGCGGTAAAACGATACTGATAGCCCGACGACCGGGACGCCGTCGGCTGACCTCGCCCGTCCCCGGTTCCCGTTGGGCATCCGGCCGCGGTTGCCGGATCGATCACCCGCTGGTGACGATCCGCTCCGTCGGGATACGAACGATGACACGCGGTCCGGACTCCTCGCCGTGATGCGGGTACTCGTCGACGTCGAAGTACCGTCGGGCCAGCTCGTCGATGTGTTCGACGGCCCCCTCCTCGGTGAGCTCGGCCTCGCCCATCACGGACACGTAGCGGTACGGGTCGTCGGGGTCGGTGACCGAGAGCCCGACCTTCGGGTTGTTCCGAACGTTCCGTTCCTTGCGTCGCCCGCGGGCGGTGTTCACGAGCACGTACTCCCGGTCCTCGTGGTCGACCCACACCGGCGTCACCTGCGGGGTGCCGTCCGGCATGACCGTCGAGAGGTGGGCGAACGACTCCGACTCGAAGATGTCGACGTGTGACTCGGGGATCACGCCGGCACACTCGTCCGGAGATCACTTGGTCGTTCGCGTCCCGTCGCTCCCGTCCGCGCCATCGCGGTCGGTCCATAGCGTCGCCTCCGACGCACGTGTCGACGCGAGTATCGGGAGACGGCGCCGCCTTCCACCCCCTCACGATCGGCTTCTTATAATGAGTATAAGGGATATGGAGGGGTTGCACTTGTATTGAGGCAACCTTTACCATCACCCTCGGACTTCGGACGGGTATGAGCACCAGTACCGCGGACCCGGACGCCGCAGACGCGCTCACCGACACGGAGTATCGCGACCTCCTCAGGGATCTGCCCCCGAGCGCGAAGCTCGTCGCCAAGGTCCTCGAGGGCGATGCGCCGCTCTCGCAGGGCCAGTTGGCCGAGGAGTCGCTGCTGCCCGACCGCACCGTGCGCTACGCGCTCAACCGGCTGGAGGAACAGGGACTCGTCGGCTCGCGCTACTCGTTCAAGGACGCGCGCAAGCAGGTCTACTACCTGAACCGCTGACCGGTCGACCGTCCACCTGAACCGCAGACCGTTCGAACGCCACCGCGGGCCCTCGAGGGCGCCGTCGTCCGCTGTGCGTTCGGCTCGACCCCGGCGCGAAACCCCTCTTTTAAGTCTCCGACCGCCTATCTCCGGCTATGGAGATCTCGGTCGTCGTCCCGACGCTCAACGGTCGGGACAGGCTGGCGACGGCCCTCGACGCCCTGTCGGCCGTCGCGCCGAACGTGGAGGTGATCGTCGTGAACGGTCCCTCCGCCGACGGGACGACCGGGATGGTGCGCGACCGCGACGACGTGGACGTCCTCGTCGAGATCGCGGCGCGCAACGTGAACGTCGCCCGCAACGCGGGCCTCGAGGTGGCGAACGGGGACGCGATCGCGTTCCTCGGCTACGACCACGAACTCGAGCCGGGGTGGCGCGAGGCGGTCGAGGAGGCGTTCGCCCGGGGCGCGTCGGTCGTCACCGGACCCCTGCGCCGGACGGTGCGCGGCGGCGCGACCAGCGACGGGCTCGAGCGTCGTCGGATCGCCGACCGGGAAGTGTCGTACTTCAACGGCCGCAACGTCGTCTTCGCGCGGCACGTCCTGGAGGAGTTGGACGGCTTCGACGAGTACCTCGAGACCGGCGGCGCCCGCGACGCCGCCCACCGCCTCGCCGGGATGGACGTGGACGTGACCTGGCGGGGCGACGTCGCGGCCAGACGCCCCACGGAGGCCACAGACGGGGGGATCGAGCGCCGCGACCTCGGGTGGAAGTACCGGGCGCTCGCGTACCGGCTCACGAAGAACTACGGGCTCCGTCCGACGGTGCTCCGCCGAACGATCGGCCACGCCGTCGGCGACGCCGCGGACGCGATGCGCGACGTCCTCGGCGGCGACGCGACTCCGACCTCGTGGGCGCGGAACGGACGCGACGTGGTCGGGGGTATCTCCACGGGTGCGTCCGACGGCCTCGTCGCCCGCGCGCGCGACCGCTCCCCGAAGCGAAATCCCAACGGGGTCACCGCGCGCGCCGACCGGGCCGTCGCGCGGTACGACCGGCGAACGGACTAGGCGATCGATGCGGGGTCGGACCGGACGGTCGGTGCGGAGTCAGGCGTCGGCGCCGGGCGCCAGTCCCTCGATGACGCGCGCGGCGTTCTTCGAGAGCGCGCGGTCGAGCAGGTCCTCGGGCACGTCGAGCGTGAGCACCTCCATCACGCCCACGTCCGGGTGCGTGTCGGGCGCGCCCGAGCCGAACAGGACGCGATCGGGGTGTTCCAGCAGTCCGCGTTCGAGAACGTCCCGGAACCGCACGAACGCGGTGTCGAGGTACAGGTCGTCGTAGGAGTCCAACAGCTCCAGCGCCTCGTCCATCAGCGCCCGGTCGAGGGGGTAGCCGCCGAACGACGAGAGGATCGTCGGAAAGTCGTACGACAGCACCGTCTCGGCGACCACGTCGGGCGGATAGCCGCGCCCGGCGTGGACGAGCACAGGTTCGCCGGCGGCCGCGATCTGGTCGAGCGTCGCCTCCGTGGGAAGTCCGTCGTTGATCGGGTCGAGCACGAAGCCGTGGAGGCGGCTGTCGTAGGCGTACTGCTCGACGTCGCCGGGGTCGGTGTGGTGATCCGCCGGGGCGGCGGCGAGGTTGCGCAGCCTGGAGACCGCGGAGTCGCCGGGATCGCGGGGACCGTTCAGCCGCGCCATCGCGCGGAACGGTCGATCGACCGAGAGGCGCGCGACGGCGTTGTTCGCGCGGAGGTACCCCTCGCCCGCCGGGCGCGGCCCCGGGGAGACGGCCGACAGCACGACGCCCGCCTGGTGCATCTCGCGCTGGAGTCGCTCGGGGGAGATGTCGCGCCCCCGAGAGGCGACGACGGCTCCGTCGTCGGGGTCGAGGCGGGCGTGCACGTCGACCACACGGAACCCGTGCTCTAACTCCAGCATCTACCAGTTCCCAACGACGCGCTCGACTTGAGTGTTGCAGTCTCCAGTTGCGCCCGACACCCCGGGCGGTCAGGTACGTTCGGCGGACGTTCGGCCCTCGACCCACACACGACTCGCGCGCGACCGTTCCCCGTCTCGCGTCAAGTCGATCGGACGACCCCCGAGTCAGACGGTCGGCAGCGACCACCCGCGCCGAACCGCGACGACCCGGAGGACGAACACGCCGACTGCGACCCCGAGCGTCGCCGTCGCGCCCCGAACGCCGGCCGCCGCGGCGACGACGTAGGCGGCGCCGCCGAGCAGCGCGGGCGTCGCGTAGAAGTCCTCGCGGAGCACGACCGGCGTCCGCGTGAGCAGCAGGTCAGACAGCGAACCGCCGCCGACGCCGGTGAGCGTCGCGGTGACGACGACGCCGAACGCCGAGAGGCCGGCGTCGGCGCCGACGGCCGCGCCCGAGGCGGCGAACGCCGCGAGCCCGACCGCGTCGGCGACGAGGAACGCCGAGTGATCGCGGACGCGGCCCGTTCCTCCGGTCAGCGCCCACGCGACGAGGAGGCCGACGCCGACGCCCGCGAGGACGACGAGCACGTCGCCGGTCGAGCGAAGCGCGGCGGGGACGCGTCCGACGAGCACGTCCCGGATTGTGCCGCCGCCGAGCGCGGTGAGGACGCCGAGGGTCGCGACGCCGAAGGGGTCGAGGTCCGCGTCGGCGCCCTTGAGCGAGCCCGCGACGGCGAACGCAAGCAGGCCGACGAGGTTCATCGCGGCGACCGCGGCGGCGGCGGAGACGACGCCCATGGGTCAGGCCGTCGGCACCGTCGCCGCGATGGCCTCCTCGAACGAGAGCGTCACGGCCCGCCCCGGCGCCAGGTCGAACGCCTCGTCCCCGCGTCCCTGGTTCGCGTCGCACTCCACGAAGCCGTGGCTGCCGACGGTGACCAACGGGTCGTGTTTGTCCACGTCGGCGAACGTCTCGACGACCGGCACCTCCCGGGTCCCTGCGGCCGTCTCGACGGCGATGGTCTCGCCGACGCGTCCGTCGAGGAACGAGCCGGGGACGTTGGTGATCGCGTTGCCGAAGTCGTCGACGACGAGCACCTCCCCGGCGGCCGTCTCGGCCTCCACCCACGCCTCGGGAAGCGCGTAGTCGTCGTACTCGTCGGTCCGCGAGAGGCCCTCAAGCGACTCGATCGCGTCGACGCCGGCCTCGTGGACGCGGGCGGCGGTCGGCGCGAACACGTCCCGTCCGTGGAAGGTGCTGGACCTGGGGTCGTCGTCGTCGACCGCGAACACCTCGATCCCCCCGTCGGTATCGCCGTCGTCGGCCGCCGCCAGCGCCCTCGCGGGCGGGAGGAGACAACCGTTGTCCGGGCCGACGAGCGCGTGATCGCCCGCGCGAACGCAGACTGCCGCGCGGTCGGTGCCGACGCCGGGGTCGACGACGACGAGGTGGACACCGGGCGGGAACTCCGGGAGGACGAAGCGCAGCCAGAAGGCGGCCGCGCGGGGGTCGCCCTGCGGGAGGTCGTGCGTGACGTCGACGAGGTCGGTCACGCCGCGCGAGCGGAGCACTCCCTTCATCGCGGCGGGGTACGGGCTGCCGAAGTCGGATGCGAGCGTCAACACGGGTGGATCACTCCGGGTCGGGGGCCGCGTCGCGGTCGGTCGGTACGCCGTCGTTCGCGCCGTTGGCGTCCGAGGAGGCCACCTGTCGGATGCGGTCGACGCCGTCGATCTCCTCGATCGTCCCGGCGACCTCGTCGGGGACGAGCCCCTTCCAGCCGTCGCCGCGGATCATGCGCTGGCGGAGCTCGCTGCCCTCCAACACCTCGCGTCGGAACATCGGCGACGAGCGAACCTCGACGCCGGCCTCCTCGAACAGTCGGACCACGAGCGGGTTGTTGGAGTACGCCACGTCGAACTTCGGCGACATCGACTGGACGTGGCTCACCCACACGGAGTTGCGCTCGAGGTCCTCGATCGGAACCACGTACGTCGTCACGTCCAGATCCCCCAACGCCTTCGTCACCATCATGACGCGCTCGCCGGCGGTGAACGGGTTGCGACGGGTGTGCGAGTCGCCCGCCGAGCCGATGCCGAGAACGATCTCGTCCACCTCGTCGGCGATCTCCTCGACCATGTGGTGATGGCCGTTGTGGTACGGCTGGAACCGCCCGATGTAGAACCCCCGCATGCGTGGACGTATCTCGTGGCGAGTTTAAAAGCCCGGCGAGAGGCGCGGATGCCATCGAACGGCGTCATCAGGGCCTCTGTTGCCGGTTCCCGTTCGGGCGGGCGGGACTCACAGGGGGAGAAAGTATATGAATCGACGGACCCTGTTTATCGGTAGCGACGATTCTATGAGCAACGATCGAAACGACAGCCGGGACGGCGGTGATGTCCTGGATCCGGAGGACGCCCCCGACGGCGGCGGTCCCGACTCGAACGGGACCGGCGGCGGGAGGTCCGGCGGAACGACCGGCGGTCGGTCGGTGGGCGCCTCCAACGATCCCTCCGAACAGGAGGCGGACATCGACGACCTCGGGAGCGACGTCGAGATCGACGCCGAGATCGACGAGGAGATCGCGGAGGACCACCTCCTCGGCGGCCTCAGGATCGACTCGACCGACGACATCGAGGTCCCCGATCGTCTGGTCGACCAGGTGATCGGACAGGAGCACGCCCGCGACGTGGTCATGAAGGCGGCCAAACAGCGGCGCCACGTCATGATGATCGGCTCGCCCGGGACGGGCAAATCGATGCTCGCGAAGGCGATGTCCGAACTGCTCCCGAAGGAGGAGCTACAGGACGTGCTCGTGTATCACAACCCCGACGACGGCAACAATCCCAAGGTGCGGACTGTGCCGGCGGGCAAGGGCGAACAGATCGTCGAGGCCCACAAGGAGGAGGCCCGGAAGCGCAACCAGATGCGCAGCTTCCTCATGTGGATCATCATCGCGGTGGTGCTGGGCTACTCGCTGCTCGTCGTGAGCAACATCCTGCTCGGCATCCTCGCGGCCGGTATCATCTACCTCGCGTTCCGGTACGGCTCCCGGGGCTCGGACTCGATGATCCCGAACCTCCTCGTCAACAACGCCGACGAGCAGTCGGCGCCGTTCGAGGACGCCACCGGCGCCCACGCCGGCGCGCTGCTGGGCGACGTTCGCCACGACCCGTTCCAGTCGGGCGGGATGGAGACGCCGAGCCACGACCGCGTCGAGGCCGGCGCCATCCACAAATCGAACAAGGGCGTCCTGTTCGTCGACGAGATCAACACCCTCGACATCCGGTCCCAGCAGAAGCTGATGACCGCGATCCAGGAGGGCGAGTTCTCTATCACCGGGCAGTCCGAGCGCTCCTCGGGAGCGATGGTCCAGACGGAGCCGGTGCCGACGGACTTCATCATGATCGCGGCGGGGAACCTCGACGCGATGGAGAACATGCACCCGGCGCTGCGCTCGCGCATCAAGGGGTACGGCTACGAGGTGTACATGGACGACACCATCGACGACACCCCCGAGATGCGGCGCAAGTACGCCCGCTTCGTCGCCCAGGAGGTGGCCAAGGACGGTCGCCTCCCGGCGTTCGCCGACGAGGCCATCGAGGAGCTCATCCTCGAGGCGCGCCGTCGCGCGGGCCGGAAGGGACACCTCACGCTGAAGCTGCGGAACCTCGGCGGGCTCGTCCGCGTCTCGGGCGACATCGCCCGCGGCGAGGACGCCGAGGTCGTCACCCGCGACCACGTGCTGCAGGCGAAGGGGCGCTCGCGCTCGATCGAACAGCAGCTCGCCGACGACTACATCGAACGCCGCAAGGACTACGAGCTGCAGGTCGCCGACGGCTTCCAGGTCGGCCGCGTGAACGGCCTCGCCGTCATGGGCGAGGACTCGGGTATCATGCTCCCGGTCATGGCCGAGGTCACCCCCTCGCAGGGGCCGGGACAGGTGATCGCCACGGGGCAGCTCCAGGAGATGGCCGAGGAGGCCGTCCAGAACGTCTCGGCGATCATCAAGAAGTTCTCCGACGAGGACATCACCGAGAAGGACATCCACATCCAGTTCGTCCAGACGGGCCAGCAGGGCGTCGACGGCGACTCGGCGTCGATCACGGTCGCCACGGCCGTCATCTCGGCGCTGGAGAACGTCGGCGTCGACCAGAGCCTCGCGATGACGGGGTCGCTGTCGGTCCGGGGCGACGTGCTTCCGGTCGGCGGCGTCACCCACAAGATCGAGGCGGCCGCCAAGTCCGGCTGCGACCGCGTCATCATCCCGAAGGCGAACGAGCAGGACGTGATGATCGAGGACGAGTACCAGGAGATGGTGGAGATCATCCCGGTCTCGCACATCTCGGAGGTGCTCGACATCGCGCTGGAGGGCGAGCCCGAGAAGGACTCGCTGGTCGCCCGGCTCAAGAGCATCACCGGCTCCGCGCTGGAGAAGACGGGCGAGGGCGCCGGCGCCGGCCCGACCAGCCCCAGCCCGCAGTAGCGACCCGACGTGACGCGCTGGACGGCGTTCGCCGGCCTGACGGGCGTCGTCCTCCTCCTGTTGCTCGGCCTCGCGCGGCTTTCCGCGGCGCAGTTCTCCTCGACCCCACAGCCCGACCGCCGCGAGCGGGTCGGCGGCGACGGCGGCGACTCCCGATGGGCCCCGGAGGACGCGGCACCCGCGGCGCCGTCGCCGTCCCACCCGGCATACGACACCGCCCCGACGCTCTCCACGCCGGAGCGTAGCCCCGTCGCCGCCGGTGGAGCGGAGGCGTCGATGTCGCCGGGCGCACTGCTCGCGAACGTCGCGCTCTCCCAGGGGCTGTTCGGCGCGATGCTCGTCGCCGCCGCGGTGTGGGCCGGGGTGCCGGCGGCGGCGCTCGGGCTCGTGCCGCCCGCGACGGCGACGGACGTGGCACTCGGGGCCGGCCTCGGGGCGACGCTGTGGCTCGCCAGCGAGGCGGCCGGCCGCCTCGCGGAACGTGTCGGGATCGAGGTGAACGAGTCGCTCCGGGGCGCACTCGCGCCCGACACCGCCCTCGGGTGGGCGGTGCTCCTGCTCGCGGTGTTGCCGACGGTCGCGCTGTTCGAGGAGTTCCTCTTTCGTGCGGCGCTGGTGGGTGCGCTCTCTGTCGGGCTCGACGCGCCGGCGTGGCTCCCGGCGGCGGTCCTCGGGACCGACCCGTGGCCGTGGCTGCTGGCGGGCGCCTCCTCGGTCGCGTTCGCGCTCGGGCACGGCGCCCAGGGTCGCGCCGGGATCGTCGCCACGGGCGTGCTGGGGTTCGTTCTCGCGGGGGCGTTCGTGCTCACCGGGAGCTTCGCGCTCGTCGCCGTCGCACACTACGTCGTCAACGCGGTCACGCTCGTCGTCCACGAGTTCGACCCGGCCACGCTCGGCGCCGGACCCGCCCGCGCCCGTCGGTAAGCGTCTCTCACGGGTACCCACGCGCCCCCGTGTGCTGACCGAACGCGGTCGCACGTGGAACACGGCCGCCGGGGCCGAGGTGGACCGACCCGACGGCTCGGACCGCCGGGTCCCGGGCCCGAGTCCGCGCCTGCCCGCGGGAACCTCATCCGAACGCGGCAGCGACGGCGCCGGCACCGGCGTTGGACGCGCGACCGACGGACGGCAGACGCACCCGTCGCACTTACGTCGATCCCGCTCCCGTCATGCGGTATGCACGTTTCGAACCGTGGCGTCGACCTGTCGGCCTGGGCGGCGGTGTTCCTCGCCTGTGCCGCCGTCTTCGTCGGCGTCAGCGGGTGGGTCCGTGGGCTGGTCCCCGCGGACATGGCGGTCGGGGCGGCGATGCTGGCGGTCGGCGTCCTCGCGAGTCAGCGGACGATGTGGCTCCACAGCGCGCCCACCGAGGCCGGCGCGCTCTCGAACGCCGGGCTGTTCGCGCTCGCGGCGGGCGCGAAGATCGGCGGCGTCGAGGTGGGTCTCGGCCCCCTCGAAACCGCCGGGGAGGCGCTGTTCCTCATCGCCCTCGCCTACTACCTCGTCCGGGCGTACGGCCGCTAACGCCACGCTCGCCGGCCCGGTCAACAGTCCGACTGACGCCCCCTTCGCGGTCAGAACGACCTGACTCCCTCTATCTCCCTGAGCCGGGCGGCCGTCGCCTCGGGCGTCGCCCCCGCGGCGTCGCGGACCCGGTGATCCGGGACGACGATCGGGAGCGGATTCGCGCGCAACGCCTCCCGCGCGAGTTGGAGGTCCGTCTCCTCCTCGTGATCGAGCCCCGCGGTCATCCTCGCGATCCGCGCGAGGTCGACCGACTCGCCGTAGGGGACGTTCCGAACCGACTCCAGTACCGACCGCTGATCGGTCGGGACGGTGAGGGCGATCTCGACGTCGGCGAAGTCGTCCTCGGCGCCGTCGAGGTACTCCTGAATTCGGTCCAACAGCGCGTGGTCGGCGGCGGCGTCCGCCGAGAGCGCCTCCGGGAGGGTGACGGAGATGAGCCGTCCGCTCGCGGTCCCCAGTTCGACCGCGCGGTCGATCGCGTCGTACTCGCGTCCGAACACGCCGGTGTCGCCGACGCCGGCGCCCGTGTCCGCTGTCATATCGGATCGAAGGCGACGACGGCGTTTGAATCCACCCCTGCCCCACCGACGCAACACTTTTGAACGAAAGAGCCCACCGATGTACATAGATGAACACACAATCCGACGACCTCGCGCCGGCCGTGCGCTCCATTCTGGAGGCCGCGGCCGAGCGGTCCGGCGCCGACGGGCGGACGTCCGTCGACGCGCGATCGCTGCCGGCGGCGTTCGCGGCCGCGGAGGCGGACGGGCGGGTGCCGGTGATCGCCGAGGTGAAGCCGACGAGTCCGACGACCGACGGGACGCGCCGCGACGACCCGGTCGACCTCGCGGAGGCGATGGTCGAGGGCGGCGCGGCGGCGCTGTCGGTGCTGACCGAGCCCGAGCACTTCGACGGCTCCGTCGAGAACCTCCGACGGGTGCGCGAGGCGGTCGACGTCCCTGTCCTGCGCAAGGACTTCCTCGTCCGCGAGGACCAACTGG
Source organism: Halobaculum saliterrae (assembly GCF_009831625.1). Taxonomy (GTDB): domain Archaea; phylum Halobacteriota; class Halobacteria; order Halobacteriales; family Haloferacaceae; genus Halobaculum; species Halobaculum saliterrae. The sequence continues at coordinate 261,162 of NZ_WUUS01000004.1, forward strand.
ACGCCGTCGAGGCGGACGTGGTGCTGCTCATCGCCCGGTTCCTCGAGGACGACCTCGCGGACCTCGTGACGGCGGCGCGCGACCGCGGGTTCCAGCCGCTCGTCGAGGTGCACACCCGGGAGGAGCTCGCGGCGGCGCTGGCGGCGGGCGCGGAGCTGATCGGCGTCAACAACCGCGATCTCGGGAGGCTGGAGGTGGACCTCTCGACGTTCGAGGCGCTCGCCCCGGAGGCGCCCGACCGCGTGACGCTGATCGCGGAGTCGGGGATCGCGACGCCGGCGGACGCGCGACGAATGCGCGAGGCGGGCGCGGACGGCCTGCTCATCGGGTCGGCGATCATGGACGCCGAGGGGGCCGACGAGGCGGGCACCGACGGCGACGTCGCCGCCAATACCCGGCGGTTTACGGCCGCGGAGACGGAGGGTGACGTATGAGCAGCGACGCAGGGTTCGGTGAGCCGTCCGACGGGGAACACGTCTCCGCCGGCGACGGGAAGTTCGGCCGCTACGGGGGCCAGTACGTTCCCGAGGCGTTGATGCCGGCGATCGAGGAGCTGACGGACGCCTACGAGCGATACGTCCTCAACAACGAGGACGGCTTCATGGACGAGTTCCGCCGACGCATCCGCGAGTTCGGCGGACGACCGACCCCGCTCCAGCGCGCGGATCGGCTCTCCGAGCGCTACGACACCGAAGTGTACCTCAAGCGCGAGGACCTGCTCCACGGCGGCGCACACAAGCTGAACAACGCGCTCGGGCAGGTGCTGCTCGCGAAGTACATGGGGAAAGAGCGCATCATCGCCGAGACCGGCGCCGGGCAACACGGCACCGCGACCGCGATGGCGGCGGCCCACCTCGACATGCCCTGCGAGGTGTACATGGGCGAGCGCGACATCAACCGCCAGCGGCCGAACGTCTTCCGCATGAAGATCAACGGCAGCGAGGTGACGCCGGTGACGACGGGCCGAGGGACGCTGAAGGAGGCGATCTCGGAGACGATGCGCGACTGGGCGACGAACGTCGAGGACACCCACTACGTCATCGGCAGCGTCGTCGGTCCACACCCGTTCCCGCGGATGGTGCGGGACTTCCAGTCGCTCATCTCCGAGGAGGCACGCGAACAGGTGATCGACCGGACCGGCGGCCTCCCCGACTCGGTCGTCGCCTGCGCGGGCGGCGGGTCGAACACGATGGGCACCTTCCACAACTTCGTCGGCGACGAGGCGGTCGACCTTCTCGCCGTCGAGGCCGGCGGCTCCTCGCTCGGGGTCGACGCCGAGGAGGGCGTGGCGCCCAACTCCGCGTCGCTGTCGACCGGGAGCGAGGGCGTGCTCCACGGCGCGCGCACGAAGCTCCTGCAGGACGGCGACGGCCAGATCGTCGAGAGCCACTCCGTCTCCTCCGGGCTCGACTACGCCGGCGTCGGACCGGAGCTCGCGCACCTCGTCGACGAGGGACGCGTCTCTCCGGTGAACGTCGACGACGACGCGGCCCTCGAGGGGTTCCACCGGCTCTCACAGGAGGAGGGGATCATCCCGGCGCTGGAGACGGCCCACGCGTTCGGCTACCTCCACGAGCACCACGACGAACTCGGCGACGTGACGGTGATCAACGTCTCCGGGCGCGGCGACAAGGACCTCGACACGGCCATCGAGGAGACCACGAAACGGGACATCCCGAACGCGCCGGACATGTCGATGTTCGAGGGGGGACTGCGATGAGCGACGACGGAGCATCCGACCGTGTCGCCGCCGCGTTCGCCGACGGCCCGGCGTTCGTCCCCTATCTCGCCGTCGGCGACCCGGACTACGAGTCGTCGCTGGCGTACGTCGAGGCGCTCGCCGAGGGCGGCGCCGACGTGATCGAGCTCGGACTCCCCTTCTCCGAGCCCATCGCCGAGGGGCCGACGATCCAGAACGCCGTCGTGCGCGCGCTGGAGTCGGGCATGACGCCGACGCGCTTCTTCGAGTTCGTCGAGGAGGTGGACGTCGACGTGCCGCTCGTGTGCATGACGTACTACAACCTGATCTACCAGTACGGGGACGAGCAGGGGCCGCGCCCGTTCGTCGAGAAGGCGGCCTCGGTCGGCGTCGCCGGGTTCGTCGTCCCCGACCTCCCGGCCGAGGAGGCCGGGCCCCTCCGGGAGGCGTGCGACGAGTTCGGCCTCCACCTGATCTCCATCGTCGCGCCGACGACCGACGAGGACCGGCTGGAGCGGCTGGTCGAGGTGTCCTCCGGGTACCTCTACGTCCAGGCGCGACTGGGCGTCACCGGGGCGTCGTCGTCGGTGTCCGACCGGACGGGCGAGTCGCTCGCGCGCCTCTCGGACGTGGACCTGCCGAAGGCGGTCGGGTTCGGCATCTCCTCGGGCGAGCAGGCCGCGACGATCGTCGAGGCGGGCGCCGACGGGATCATCGTCGGCTCCGCGCTCGTCGACATCGTCGCCGAGGGTCACGAGCGGGGCGAACCGACCGAGGAGACCGCGGCCCGCCTCGAAACGAAGGCGCGCGAACTGAAGCGGGGAGCCCTCGACGGGTACGGGCGACGGACGCCGACACCCGAAGGTACTTCCGATTGACCCGTTCGCAAGCCATTTACGCCCGATCACGCCATACCACACCAATGGAACACGCCGGCCTCACAGCACGACTGGATCGCATCTCCACGGACGACCGAATCCTCATGGTGCCGATGGACCACGGCATCACCCTCGGCGCGGTGAAGGGCCTGAAGGACATCGAGGGCACCATCGACGCCGTCACGCGCGGCGGCGCAGACGCGGTGCTCACCCAGAAGGGGATCGCCCCGCGTGTCCACGCGAACCTCAACGGCGCGGGCTACGTCGTCCACCTGAACGCCTCCACGTCGGTCGGTCCCGAGAACAACGACAAACGACCCACGGGAACCGTGAAGGCCGCCATCCGCGCGGGCGCCGACGCCGTCTCGATGCACATCAACGTCGGCTCCGACTACGAGCCCGGCCAGATGACGTTCCTCTCGGAACTGTGTGAGGAGGCCGGCGACTACGGCGTCCCCGTCCTCGCGATGGCGTACGCCCGCGGCGCGAACCTGGAGGGCGACGACCCCGAGCACGACGCCGAGTACCTCGGGCACGCCGTCCGACTGGCGGAGGAGTGCGGCGCCGACCTGGTGAAGACCGCGTACTCGGGCGACGCCGCGAGCTTCGAGCACGTCTGCGAGTCGACCCGCCTGCCGGTGATCATCGCCGGCGGGTCCCCGTCGGGCGACCGTCGGACTCTGGAGAACGTGCGCGGCGCGATGGACGCCGGCGCCGCCGGCGTCTCGATGGGGCGCACCATCTTCCAGCACGACGACCCCGAGGCGATGACCGCGGCGGTGTCGGCGGTCGTCCACGACGACGCCGACGCGGAGGACGCGCTGTCGGCGTCCGGGCTGTAGCGGGTCGGACGCCCGTCGTCGCGCGCTCAGATCAGTTCGGCGAGCTCCGCCATCGCGTCGATCGTGTGGTCCGGCGACGGTCCGCCGCCGGGGACCGGCCGACCCGACCCCCCGCGGTACCAGACCGCCTCGATCCCGAGGGCGTTCGCGCCGGCGATGTCGGCGTCGAGGCTGTCGCCGACGGCCGTCGTCTCGCCCGCCTCGACGCCCAGTCGCTCCAGCGCCGCCTCGAACGGCTCCGGGTCAGGCTTCGCGGGCCCGCCGGGCTCGGCGAAGACACACGCGTCGAACCGGTCGCGGACCCCCAGGGCCGCCAGCTTCGTCGTTTGCGTCTCGCGGCTCCCGTTCGTGACGAGCCCGACCGGCCGGTCGGAGGCGACCGCTGCCTCCAGGGCCACCTCGGCGCCGGGGACGAACGAGACCCGCCGGTGGTCGCGCTCGGCGTCGTAGGCGGCGGCGAGCTCCGTCAGCACGGGCGAGTGGGGGTCGGGGACCGACGGGTCGTCCGCGCGGCGCTCGGCGACGATCCGGAACTGCTCGCGGTAGAACCCCGCCTCGGTGTCGGCGTCGTCGACCTTGGTCCACGTCGCGACGAACTCGTCGGCATCACAGAACGGCTCGACCCCGACCCGGTCGCACGCAGCCGACAGCATCGCGGCGGGGGACTGGTCGTCGACACAGAGCGTGCCGTCGAGGTCGAACACGACCGCCATCACGGGGCGGTGTCCCCGCTCGGACATGACTGTTGTCCCGCGGCGTCACCGTATCCGCCAACTTCAAGCGCCGTCCGCGATAGCGACCGACAATGACACGAACGCGGTCCGTCTGGATCCGCGCCGACGGCGACGTGGGCGACTGGAACACGCGACGCGAACGGATCACCGCGGGCCTCGAGGCCGGCGTCGACTGGGTGCTCGTCGACGAGCGGGACGTGGCGAAGGTGCGCGAGCTTGGCGACGTGAACGTCGCGGCGTTCCTGTCGGACGCCGACGTCGACGTGATCGACGACGCCGAGTCCGGCGGCGACGACGCGGTCGCGGACGCCTACGTCGTCGGCAAGAACGGCGAGGGCGACGGCACGGTCGACCTCCCCGCGGACCTCTCGGGCTCCGCGGACCTGTCGACGCTCCGGCGCGACGACGACCGCGCGCAGGGCGCGTTCGTCCGCATCTTCGACGAGGAGTACGAGGCGTTCGCGGAGTCCGCCGCCCGCGACGCGGAGTTCGTCGTCGTCGCCAGCGAGAACTGGGAGATCATTCCCCTCGAGAACCTCATCGCCCGCATCGGCGACGACACCACCCTCGTGGCCGGCGCGACGACCGCCGAGGAGGCGCGTACCGCCTTCGAGACGCTGGAACTCGGCGCGGAGGGCGTCCTGCTGGACACGGACGACCCAGACGAGATCCGCAAGACGGTGGAGGTCCGCGACGAGGCCGACCGCGAGACGCTCGATCTCACGACGGCGACGGTGACGGCGGTCGAGCGCACGGGGTCGGCCGACCGCGTCTGCGTCGACACCGGCACCATGATGGACCACGACGAGGGGATGCTCGTCGGGTCGATGTCGCGCGGGCTGTTCTTCGTCCACGCCGAGACCGCGGACTCCCCGTACGTCGCCTCCCGGCCGTTCCGCGTCAACGCCGGCGCGGTCCACGCGTACGTCCGCACGCCCGACGGCGGCACGAAGTACCTCTCGGAGCTCCGCTCGGGCGACGAGGTGCAGGTGCTCGACACCGACGGGCGGACCCGCGAGGCCGTCGTCGGCCGCGTGAAGATCGAGAAGCGCCCCATGTTCCGCGTGCAGGCGGAGGTCGAGACCGACGACGGCGAGGTCGACCGCGTCGAGACGCTGATCCAGAACGCCGAGACGGTGAAGGTCGCGACGACCGGCGGGCGGAAGGCCGTCACCGACCTCGCGGAGGGCGACGAGGTGCTCGTCTACTACGAGGACGTGGCCCGCCACTTCGGCGAGGCCGTCGAGGAGTCGATCATCGAGCAGTAAGCCCCCGTGCGGGCGGACGGCCCTCACCACGCACCGCGACACCCCTACCGTTCGACGTACTCGAACTCCACCGCGCAGTACCAACAGAACCGCAGCGACAGGTCGACGCCGCGGCCGCACCGCGGGCACGCGAGGACGCCCCGCCGGCCCTCCCGTCGCGCGAGGACGTACGCGTCGACCGCCGACAGCGCGATGACGACCCCCACCGGGACGGCGAACGCCGTGAGGCCGGCCGGCGCGGTCGAGAACGCTCCCGTCGAACCGCCCGCCGACGACAGCCAGCGGCCGCTCCCGCCCTCCGACAGCCCCGCGAACACGAGCGCCGCTCCGACCAACAGCGACAGCCACGCGATCCCCCGGGTCCACTTCCGGAGGTACGCGTGCCCGAGCGCGGGCACCACCGCCAGCGCCGCCGCGACGACGGGTCGGCGTTGCATGGCCCCACACACCGAAGCGACCGATAAGAAGGTTCTCACGCCACGTCAGACGCCCGTCCGCCCCGCGGCGGTCCCACGTCAGCGGACCGTCGATGCCGCGTCCACGGGTCCCCTTCCGGATCCGGCCGACTCGGTCCGACGGGTGTTCGCGGAGGACCGCGGTCCGACGGCGCTCACTGGGTCACGAGAGGTCGTCGACGAGCCGCCGCAGCGTCGCGAGGTCGTACTGGCCCGGCGCGGTCGCGTCGGCCGCGTCGACGGGGGCGTAGCCGAGCCGCGATCCGTACACCGGCGCGACCGCGCGGGTGTGGCGTCCCGCCTCGCCCATCGCCATCGTCGCCACGCGGTCGCCGCGGATCGTCGCCCGGTGAGTCGCCGTCAGCAGGTCGAGCGCCTCCCCGGTCGTCCGCGCGGTGACGGCGAGCTTCCCCACGTCGCCGGCGGCCGCCGCCGCACGGAGCAGGCCGTCGAGCGTCGCCGGCGCGGGCGTCCCGTCGAAGTCGTGCACCGACGCGACGACCGCGGCGTCGCGTTCGCGGGCTCGGTCGAGCAGTCCCTCGGCGTCGATCTCGTTCGTCCCAGCCGGTCGCCCGCGCAGCGTCGCCAACTCCACGTCGACGGCGGCGACGGCGGCGTGCTCGACCGCCGCCGCGAGGGCGTCTAGGCGACCGTACGGCGCCGTCTCTCCACCCTCCCAGTGTGGCCGATTCGTCACGAGCAGCGGGGGGTCGCCGTCGTAGTCCGCAAGCGCGTCGAGCGGGTCGTCCGCGAGGTCCATCCGGAACTCGATCAGGTCGGCGTGTTCGCGGGCCGCCGGCTCCTCGTCGAGGTCCGCGGTGCTCGCACACAGCGAGAACGAGTCGAGGTCGACGGAGAACGCGTCGCTCATGGACGGTGGACGTGGGCGGGACGCAAAACCGTACGTGATCGTTCGACGGCTCCGGCCGATCCCGGCCCCGCCGTGGGTCGCCGGTTCGCCGGTCCCTCGTTCGGCGAGCCGCCTACGCGACGAGGCCGTCCTCGGCCTCGAGCAGCTCGTGGTACCGGTTGCGGATCGTGACCTCGGAGATGTCAGCGACCTCCGAGACGGCCGCCTGCGTCGTCTTCTCGTTCGTGAGCAGCGCGGCGGCGTAGACGGCCGCGGCCGCGAGGCCGACCGGCGACTTGCCCGAGTGGACGCCCTTCTCCTTGGCGTTCTTCAGGAGCTGCTTCGCGCGCATCTCCGACTCCTCGGAGAGCTCCAGCGAGGAGGCGAACCGGGGGACGTACTGCTCGGGGTCCGCGGGCTTCACCTCCAGCTTCAGCTCGCGGACGACGTAGCGGTACGTGCGCGCGACCTCGTCCTTGCCGACGCGGGAGACCTCCGCGATCTCGTCGAGGCTTCGCGGGACGCCGGCCATGCGGGCGGCGGCGTACACGCAGGACGTCGAGACGCCCTCGATGGAGCGGCCGGGCAGGAGGTCCTCGTCGAGCGCTCGGCGGTAGATGACCGAGGCGGTCTCGCGGACGTTGTCCGGCAGCCCCAGCGCCGAGGCCATCCGGTCGATCTCGCCGAGCGCCTGCTTCAGGTTGCGCTCCTTCGAGTCGCGCGTGCGGAACCGCTCGTTCCACTTGCGCAGGCGGCGCATCTTCTGGCGCTGGCGGGCGCCCAGCGAGCGGCCGTAGGCGTCCTGGTCGCGCCAGTCGATGTTGGTCGACAGCCCCTTGTCGTGCATCGTGTTCGTGGTCGGGGCGCCGACGCGGGACTTCTGGTCCTTCTCGGCGGCGTCGAACGCGCGCCACTCGGGCCCGCGGTCGACGGAGTCCTCCTCGATGACGAGGCCGCACTCCTCGCAGACGGTCTCGCCGTGCTCCTCGTCCTGGATGACGTTGCCCGAGCACTCGGGGCAGACGAGCTCGTCGCCCGACTGGGCCTCCTCCTCGGACTCCTGCTGGTGTTCGTGTGCTGTTCCTCGTTCGCGCCCGGCGGGTCGCCGGCGGGTGTGGGTGTTCTCGCTCATTGCGTCTGAGGGGGCGTGAGCCCGAAAGGGGATACAAAAAACCCCGGGTGACTCTGTGCCCAACAGATGTGTGATCGATATAAAAATCAAACGGTGTGGCGACGACGGTGCCACGCCGTCACGTGATCTCGAAACCGCCCGACGGGAGCTATTTATGCGAGCGTGTCTCACGCCCTAACGATGGTGAACGTTCCGCGATGGTGACCGAGCGCGTCGTCTCGCTGGCGCCGAGCGCGACGGCGACGGTCTCGGCGCTGGGCGCGAGCGAGGCGCTCGTCGGGGTGACACACGCCGGCGATCGGTCGGACGCGGGATCGCGGGCGGCGGTCGTCGGCGGCTGGCCGAACCCGGACCTCGATGCGGTCGAGGGGCTGGAGCCGACGGTCGTGTTGACGTGCGATCCGCTGCAGCGGGAGACGGCCGACGCGCTGCGGGACCGTGGACTCAGGGTCGTTCACGCCGAGCCCACCCGATTGGCGGACGTGTTCGAATACGTCGCGGACGTGGGAGCGGCGGTCGGGCGCAGGGACGCGGGCGAACGGGTTGCGAGCGACCTGCGCGACCGTGTCGACCGGATTCGGGCGGCGGTCCCCGACGACCCGGCGGAGCGCCCGGTGGTCTACGCCGAGGAGTGGGGCGAGCCCCCGATGGCCGCCGGCAACTGGGTTCCCGACGCGGTCGCCGCCGCGGGCGGCCGCTGTCCGTTCGTCCCGGCGGGCGAGCGCTCGCGGGAGGTCGACGCCGCGACGGTCGAGCGCGTGGATCCGGATCACGCGGTGCTTCACTGGTGTGGCGCGGATCGCGAACCCGACCGCGACGCGGTCGCCGACCGCGACTGGGATATCGATCCCGCGGTTCACGTGATCGACGACTCGCTGTTGAACCAGCCGAGCCCGCGGCTGGTCGACGGGATCGAGGCGCTCGCCGGGCTGCTCCACGGGGTGGACGTGACGGAGCAATCGGCGCTGTGAACGGATAATCGACGCCGTGAACGGATGAAGGAACTCGTACGCGGACGACTGCGGGATCCGGCGGTGGCCGCCTACAGGTCCAGCGTGTAGAGCCGCTTGCGTGCGTCGGTGAAGGAGAACCGCGACTCGACCGCGTCCGCGTCCTCGAGGCGAGTCAGCGCGTAGCGGACGGTCCGCGGCGGGAGGAGCGTCTCCTCGGCGAGCTCGCTCTGGCTCAGCGTGTCCTCGTAGTCCAGCACCTTCGCGACCAGCTTCGCGCTCGGCGGCAGGTCGCGAACGCGTTCCCATCGATCGATAGCGGCGTCGTCGACGACCCCCTCCGCGTCGGATGCGCTCATGGTGTCCCGATCCACGTGATGCCATCTGTTAATAGTTTCTATTTTCAATATTACCATCAGATATTCGATTCTCACGATCCTCACCCCGACCCGAAGTCTCTTGGTACTCACCGCCCTAGCTTCGCCGATGACTGACACCGTTGACGACGTCGAGCTCCCCTACAAGGAGGAGGCGGCGTCGCAGCAGGAGAAGATCGAGGCCCTCCAGGAGCGCCTCGAGGTTCTCGAGGGGCAAAACGAGGAGATGCGCGACAAGCTCCTGGACGCGAACGCGGAGAACAACAAGTACCAGCAGAAGCTCGAGCGGCTCACCCACGAGAACAAGAAGCTCAAGCAGTCGCCGCTGTTCGTCGCGACCGTCCAGGAGCTGACCGACGACGGCGTCGTGATCAAACAGCATGGCAACAACCAGGAGGCGCTGACCGAGGTCACCGACGAGATGCGCGAGGACCTCGACCCCGACGACCGCGTCGCCGTCAACAACTCCCTGTCGGTGGTCAAGAAACTGGAGAAGGAGACGGACGTGCGCGCCCGCGTCATGCAGGTCGAGCACTCGCCGGACGTGACCTACGCGGACATCGGCGGCCTCGACGAGCAGATGAACGAGGTGCGCGAGACCGTCGAGATGCCGCTGAAGAACCCCGGCATGTTCACCGAGGTGGGCATCCAGCCGCCCAGCGGCGTCCTGCTCCACGGGCCGCCCGGCACGGGCAAGACGATGCTCGCGAAGGCCGTCGCGAACCAGACGGACGCGACGTTCATCAAGATGGCCGGCTCGGAGCTGGTCCACAAGTTCATCGGCGAGGGCGCCAAACTCGTTCGCGACCTGTTCGAGGTCGCTCGCGAGAACGAGCCGGCGGTCATCTTCATCGACGAGATAGACGCCATCGCCTCCAAGCGGACGGACTCGAAGACCTCCGGCGACGCCGAGGTCCAGCGCACGATGATGCAGTTGCTCTCGGAGATGGACGGCTTCGACGAGCGCGGCGAGATCCGCATCATCGCGGCGACGAACCGCTTCGACATGCTCGATCCCGCGATCCTCCGCCCGGGCCGGTTCGACCGCCTCATCGAGGTGCCCAAGCCCGGTCCCGAGGGGCGCGAGCTCATCTTCGAGATCCACACCCGCGACATGAACGTCGCCGACGACGTCGACTTCGCGGCGCTGGCGGAGCTCACCGACGGCGCCTCCGGCGCGGACGTGAAGGCCGTCTGCACCGAGGCCGGCATGTTCGCGATCCGCGAGGACCGCACGGAGATCACGATGGCGGACTTCCGCAGCGCCTGGGAGAAGACCTCCCAGGTCGAGGAGACCGACGCCGCCGACTCGATCGCGTTCGCGTAGTCCGAGCCGTCCCCGTACGGCCTTCTCGCGTTCTCCCCGGTCTCTCAGCGTCTCGCTTCCCGTCCGATCGAGCGTCGCCCAACGGGCGGCTTTTGTTCCGGGGGACGAACCGAACGGGCATGACGCTGGAGGCGGCCGTGGCCGCTCCGTTTCACGGCGCTGGCACCGACCGGATGGGGGAGGGCGAGTTCGTCGTCGCGCTCTCGCTGGACCGCGACTGGTTCTCGCCGGATCAGGCGAAGCGCCTCGTCGACATCGCGACGGGACGGGGACTGCTCACGGAGGAGGGCGGCGACCTCGTGGCCGAGTTCGACCCCGCGGAGGTCCACGTCCCGCCGGACTTCGTCCCCGACGAGTCGATCCTCCGGGAGCAGTCGACCTTCGAGAAGGCGATCGACGCGATCGTCGCCGACGGGATGGAGAAGCGCGAGGCCGTCGCCGCCGCGAACCGTCGGCAGCGCGAGGTCGGCGTGACCCTCGAGACGGCGGCGGTGCTCGTCGCCCGCGAACGCGGCGTCGACGCGGAGGCCGTCGCCGACGCGGCGCGCGAGGAGTTGCTCGTCGGCGACGGCGACGCCGCCGCCGCTCCCGACGGCGGAGACAACGACCGCGACGAGCCGGCGGCGGGGGGCGCGTGATGGTCGCCGACCGGACGACGGACGGCGTCCGTCTCGCGCAGCTGCTCGCCTCCGAACTCGTCGGCGACGGCGGCGTCCTCGCTGACGTGCACGTGAGCGACGCGGACCCCGGAGTGGATCCGACGACGCAGGGAACGCTCGCGTATCGCGTCCGGGTCGGTGGCGGCGAGGGATCGGACGACAACGAGGGCCCCGAGGCCGACGACGCCGAACGACCCCTCGCGGAGGTGTACGTCCACCCGGACCGCGCGCGGGTCGAGTTCGTCGTCGCCCCCGACGTCGCCGCCGAGGCCGCTGAAGACGCCGGACTGCGCGTCCGCCCGAAGGCCGTCGAGCCGCCGCGAACGGTCGCCTTCGTCGAGGACGGCGCGCAGGTGAAGCGGGTGCTGTCGGCGTTCCGTGCGGTCGTGAGCGGGAACTCGGCGTAACCCGGTCGGACGGGCCCCCGAACCGCCCACGGTTCTCACAGGCTCCGAAGGATCCCCGGAAGCTCCGCGGCCAGCCGGTCGCGTGCGACCGTCGCGTCCGCCTCCGGCGCGGGGTCGTCGTCCTCGCCGAGGACGTGGACGGTCCGCAGTCCCGCGTCGGCGGCGCCCCGCATGTCCTCCTCGGGGTGGTCGCCGACGAACGCCGTCTCCGCCGGGTCGCTCCCGAGTCCGTCGAGCAGCGCCGCGAACGCGCGCCCGTCGGGCTTTCCGGCCGGGAGCTCGCCGGAGATGTGGACGGTGTCGAACGCGTCCCACCAGCCGAGGTAGTCCAGCTTCGCCGACTGCGCGCGCACCGGGCCGTTGGTGAGCAGGCCGACGCGGTACGTCCCGCGCAGGTCCGCGACGAGGTCGCGAACGCCGGGCACCGGGACGAGCGCGGAGGTCACCGCCTCGCGGTAGGCGTCCGCGAGGTCGACGGGGTCCGCCTCGGCGTCGAGAGGGTCGAGCAGTTCCGCGAAGACGGGGATCCTGCTGTCCGCAGTCCGGTGGTTGGCGTGGGCGTCGAGGTACGCCGCCCGGTCGACGATGTCGATCAACTCCGGGGCGCCGCCGGCGTCGAGGGCGTCCGCGAGCAGCCGGGCCCGCGAGCGCTCGGGGACGGCGAGCGTGTCGTCGAGGTCGAATCCGACCGCGCGTATCACGACCGGGAGGTGGGCACGGGGGGGTATGAAGACGGCGACGCCGACACGGCGGCAGACCCACGCGTGCACCCGCGACTGGCGGGCGTCCGCCGGCAGCGCCGCGGCCGATGACGCCGTCGGACGCGCCGCCGACCGCACCGCTTTTGCGCCGCCGGCGCCCGCGTTCGGGCGTGACGCTGGACCCCGTACACGTCGACACCATCGCGTACCTCGCCTCGGCCATCGCGGACGGGGTCGACGACGCCGACCACGACGACCTCGCGGGCACGGCGTGGACTGAGTGGCTCGACCCGCTCCACGACGACGGCCGGGTGGTGCTGGAGGCGTTGGGCGACCACGAACTCCGACGGACGCCCGTCGAGGACGCCGCGCTCGCGGACCGGCCGTTCGAGACGAGTCACGGCGTCGACTCCGGCACGCTGAACCCCACCTCGTTCAAGAACGGCCTCGTGGTCGACGTGGCGCAGGCGGCGATGGGCGCCGAGCCGACCGACCTCGACCTCCACCGCGCGCGCTCCATCGTCGTCACCGTCCACGCCAACGACGCGACGGTGTTCTTCCCCGACGTGCCCGACGGCTGGATGCCGTACGACGACGGCAACTCCGAGCGGCGAGTGCTGAAGGTGCCCCGGAGCCGTCGGTTCGCAGACGAGATGGTTCACGAGCTGGCGCTGTCGCTGGCGGAGTCACACCACGCCCGCAAGCACCTCGAACGCGGCGAGGTGTCGGACCTGCTCGTGCTTGACGGCCCCCTGTACCCGAAACGCCTGTTGAACTGGGCAACCCGCGACAGCGAGCTCCGCGAGGTCGCCCACGGCGAGACGGTACGGGAGGCCGTCCGGACGTACGTCCGGCTCGTGGAGTCGTGCATCGAGCGCGGCGTGCCCGTGCTGGGGTTCGTGAAGAACCCGACCTCGGGGTACGTCACCCGGACGCTCGACCGCAAGGGCGTCGAGGCGCCGTGGCCCGACGACGCCGCGCTGTTCACCCGACTGCTGGAGCGCCGTCCCGACGGCGACCGCGCGGACGACGCGATCACGTTCACCTCGTGGCTGCGGTCGCGGGGCGGCTCCGACGCGCCGCTGGCGAGCGACGGGGACGCGCTCGGCGTCGAGCGCGCGGCGGCGCCCGAGCGGTACGAGGTGACGTACATGCACGTGTACGAGCCCCGCGAGGACGTGCTGTTCAAGGTGGAGGCGCCGGCCGCGTTCACGGGCGACCCGGAGACGCGCGAGCGGCTCACCCGACAGGTCGTCTCGGAGGTCGCCGCCGAGGCCGGGCCGCCGACGCCGGTCGCGAAGGCCGACGAGCTGGCCCGGATCGGCGTCGGCGAGACGGAGGCGCTACGGCGGAAGTTCGAGGAACGGTTCGGCGCGGAGCACCTGCGGACGTACGACGACGTCCGGTGGGGGGACGGCGAGCCGTGAGCGAAGCGAACGGCTCGGATCACGGCGGAGCGGTCCCCGAGCCGTCCAAAATCGGCGAGCCGTGAACGGAGCCGACGCGGCGACCGAGTGGTAGAGCGAACGTCTCGGTTCAGTCCGCCAGCTCGGACACCTGCGGGGAGTCGGCCGCGTTCGTGTCGGCGAGCTGGCGGTAGGCGCTCACCAACACGGCGAGGCTGAAGAGGCTCGCGACGCCGCTGACGGCGGCGGAGACGATGTTCCCGACGGCGGGGGAGATGATGCCGAGCAGGCCGAACGCACCCCCGACGACGCCTGCGACGACCACGACGAGCAGCCCGAGCAGGAACAGCCGGATCCGGTTGCCGGACGTCAGCGACCAGCTTCGCTTCAGCGCCTCGACCACGCCGGCGTCCTCGATGACGACCGCCAGCTGGGCGAACACGAGGCTGACGGCGAGGAACAGCCCGGGGAAGAACAGCATCGCGAACCCGACCGTGATCGCGACGGAGACGATCACCGAGAGGACGATCAACACGGCTGCCGTCCGACCGAGTCGGCGGGTGTGCCGTTCGTTGGGAACCGCATCGATGTCGGCGTACACCGCGCGCATGGCGACGATAGTGACGAGGAAGGTCCCGATCAGGGCGACCGCGGTGATCAGCGCGGACGCCGCCACCGGAACGGGGAGCGCGAGCGGGTAGGCGTTCGCGGCGGCCTCGGCCGGGAGGTTGTCCGCCAGCAGGTCCGCGAACAGGGAGTTGAGCCCGACCTGCGCGATCACCTGCAACGCCGCGAGCACGGCCGCGAGCTTCAGTCCGCCGCGAGTGGTCAGCTGGTCGACACCGTTCGAGAGGGCCGTGCCGATACGTAATTTCGGGGACACGAGCCGATTTTGAACACACGTTCAGCAAAAAACTACTGATACGCCGTCGGGCCGTCCCGGTGTTATCGCGGTAGGGGAGTACACGGACGGCGACGGCGGCGGTCGCGGGTGGAACGGCTACGTGGGGTTCCGCTTCTCGATCTCGACCTCCACGTCGCGCTCGGGGACGCCGACGCGGGCGAACTGCGTGCGGACGTGCTCCTCGGCGGCGGCGACCGCCTGCTCGCGCGTGTCGAAGCCGCGGGGCGTCGGCGACTCGAAGGCGACGCGGATTGGTTCGCCGTCGACGACCAGCTCCGAGCCGCCGGACTCGACCTCGTAGAACGCGTCGCACACCCACACGTACGGCGCGTCCTCGTCGGGCGCCCCCTTGAACGACGGCGCCTCCTCGCCGCGTTCGTAGATCGTGCCGGTGAGGGCCGTTCCGCCGCCGCTCCCGCGGACCAGTAACATGTCCGCAGGTTGTCGCCCACGTCGGAAAAGCGGTCGCATCGGCGGACTCGATCCGCCACGTCTGACGGGGGGCGTCTGTCTCGAACGGGGCGGGCGTCCGTCTCGAACGCGGCCGCCGTTCGCGTCCGGCGACGGATACGGTTTTCACCCCGCGCGCCACAGACCCGGGCATGACCGACGCCGGAGAGCCGAACCTCGGCGACTTCGAGGACCCCGGACGATTCGACGAGTCGAACGGCGGGGACGGGGCAGTCGACGGGGTCGACGAAGCCGACTCGATCGCCGGCGACGACGCGGAGGTGACCACGGACGGCGCCGACTCGACCGCCGGCAGCGACGGCGAGGCGGGCGCCGAACCCGGCTCGGACGCGACTGGCGACCCGGAGTCCGGGTTCGCCCAGTACGCCATGGACGCCGCCGAGGCGGCCACCGCCGACGGGATCGGGACGGTCTCGGTCGCGCAGGGGCTGCGCGTGGCCGAGGACGACGACGAAACGAGCCTGAAGGCGTTCGTCACCGCCGGCAACCGCGAGGACGTCAGGATCGGGACGTACCTGCTCGTCCCGTACCCCGACGGGGAACAGCTGTTCTGTCGGATCACGGCGCTCGAATACGACCAGGAGTTCCGCACCGACGACGCGACGGAGCTGACGGCGCGCCGGCGGATGCGAACCGGTCGCGGCGACTTCACCGAGGCCGACTACAAGTACATCGCGGAGCTGTCGCCGGTGGCCGTGCTGTTCTCCGAGGGCGACGATCTCAAGCGCCGGATGGTCGATCGCGTTCCCAAGCCGGGCGCGCTCGTCCGACAGGCCGGCGACGCTGAGCAGATCAAGACCGGGCTCGCGATCCCGGAGGAGGGCGTCTTCCTGGGCCACCTCTCGGTCGGCGGCGAGACGGTCCGGACCGCCGCCGAGCCCCCGACGGTCGACTACCGGCTGAAGGACGACTACGCGGACGGCGACCCGCTGGTGTTCCGGCACACGCTCGTCGCCGGCGGCACGGGGTCGGGGAAGACCCACGGCGCGAAGAACGTCCTCCGGCAGTACCTCGGGCGCTCCTACGAGACCGACGACGGCCGCGACGCGCGCGCGGCGGTCGTGATGTTCGACCCGCAGGACGAGTACGCCCAGATGCACGACGACAACCCCGCGCTCGACGACGAGTGGGCGCGGCGGCTGGAGCGCGAGAACGTCGCGTACGGCGGCCACGACGACACCGTCGCGCTCGTGCCGAAGGAGGCGGGCGTCACCTACCCCGGCCGGGGGCACCGTGCCGAGCAGGTCGAGTTCACGATCCCGTTCTCCGTGGTCGACGAGTACGACATGCCGTGGCTCGTCGCCGGCGCCTCGCTCAACGAGAACCAGTACCCGGCGCTGCTCACGCTGATCAACCGCTTCTTCCGGAACCACGACGACGGCACCTACCAGCAGTTCCTGAACTTCCTCGACGACCCGGCGCTGAAGGAGGAACTCGACGAGACCGGCCGGGTCCACGAGGCGACGTTCGACGCGGTGAAGCGACGCGTGCGCGGCGTTCCCTCGGGCGTGTTCGATCAGGACGCCAAGCCGATCACGGAGCTGGACACGACGCTCGTTCGCCCCGGCGGGCTGACCGTCGTGCCCACGTATCACCTCTCGTCGGCGCGCGCCAAGGAGACGTTCGTCCTCGCGGTTTCGGCGATGCTCGTCGACGACAAGCTCTCGAACTCGCCGCGAAGCGACCGTATCGACGAGACGCCGCTCGTGCTCGGCATGGACGAGGCGCACAACTTCCTCTCGGACGCCGACAACGTCCAGGCGCGACAGGTGGTTTCGAAGTTCACCGAGGCGGCCAAGCAGGGGCGCAAGGAGCGGCTCGGGCTGTTCCTCATCACGCAGGACCCGCAGGACATCGCCGACCCCGTGTTCAAGCAGGTGAACACCCGGCTCGTGCTCAACCTCGGCGACGAGGAGGCGATCCAGTCGGTCAACATTCCGCCGTCGCTCGCGAGGAAGGTGCCGTACATGGAGAAGGGCCAGCAGGTCGTCTACTCCCCGGACAACTCGGAGCCGGTAGAGGTGACCGGGCTCCCGGTGTGTGTGACCCGACACGGGGAGTGACCGCCGACGGGGGACGCTCGTAACCGACCTTTTTCTCGGCGTAGGGGTATCGTTCGGTCATGACAGACCGTATCCTGATCGGCGTGGACGAGTCCGAACAGGCGCTCGACGCGCTGTCGTTCGCCGCCGACGAGTGGCCCGAGTCGGATCTGGTGTTGGTGTCCGTGATCGACCCCTCAAAGGGCGGATACACGCCGGGCACGGGGATCCCCAGCGGCGCCGAGCAGTGGTACGAGCGACGTAAGTCGGAGACCGAGGAGCTGCTCGCGTCGGCCGCCGACTCGCTCGACACCGCCGGCTCCGTCGAGACGACGACGAGGGTCGGAACGCCCGCGGCCGCCATCGTGGAGTACGCGGCCGACCACGACGTCGATCACATCGTCGTCGGGAGCCACGGGCGGGGCGGGATCTCGCGGATCGTGCTCGGCAGCGTCGCGGAGGCGGTCGTCCGCAACGCACCGGTCCCGGTGACGGTCGTCAGGTAGGACCGGACGGCTCCGTTCGGCCCGGAGTTTCAGCTTCGATAGTCGCGGGCGAGGGTTTAGGTCGCCTCCCGGACCGGGTGCGGGTATGGGAGCGCGGAGCGCGGTCGTTCGGGGAGCAGTCGTACTGGTTATCACGGCGCTGCTGGTGGGGCCGGCCGTCGGGGGAGCGGCCGGCGCGCAGGCGTCGTCGTGTCAGCCGAACGGGGACCAACAGGTGTGTCTCACCGCGGCGTCGCTCGATCGGGGGACGCTGACCGCCGGCGAGTCGACGGAGCTGTCGTTGACCGTCGAGAACACCGGCGAGGAGCGTGCGACCGCGATCGTCGCCCTCAACGTCGTGAGTCCCGACAACGAGACGAACACCTACGAACTCCGGAACCGATCGCTGGCGCCCGGGGAGACGCTCTCGGTCACGCAGTCGATCGACGCGAGCACGCCCGGGACACACGGGATACAGGCGGTCGTGTACGCCGACGGCTACGCGCACCGCTACGACGCCTCAGAACCCATGAGCGTCACCGTCGAGCGACAGGGCCTCGGCGGGAGCATCGACACGCCGGAGTACGCGCTCGCGGCGCTCGTCGGATCGCTGGCGGTCATCGGCGCGGTGATCTACCGCCGCCGATAACCGGAACGGAGGACGCGGCCGGCCGGGGATCCGGTCGGCCGGCGGCCTCCTCAGTCGTCGTCGATGACCTCGCCGACGGCGAAGTTCGACTTCACTTCGGTGATCTCGATCTTCACCCGTTCGCCGACCTCGGTGTCGGGAACGATGATCACGTACCCGCGCTCGACGCGAGCGATACCGTCGCCCTGCTTTCCGAGGTCCTCGATCTCGACGTAGCGGATCTCGCCGCGCTCGACCGGCGGTTGGGGACCGTCGACGGTCGCGGTCGACTCCGTCGTGTCGGCGTCGGAGCCGGCGTCGCCGGCGGCGCCCCTGTCGCGCTCGATGAGCGCCACGCGGTACACGCCGCCGGGGGACACCGACCCGGCGTCGACCTCGCGTTTCGGGATCTCGATCGTGTATCGGTCGCCGTCATCGCGGACGTCCGCGCTGAACAGACAGATGAGTTCGTCGGAGATTTCCACGGAGATAACCCTCCACCGGCACGTTCGACCGATGTGCCATATACCTACCGCCCAACGGGAGCGACGCGGTTCGTCCCGCGCCCACCTCCCTACCGGTCGCCCTCCTCGTCGACCCGGCTCCCGTCCGGGCGCTTGGCCCCCTCCGAGTCGTGGACGACGACCTCCCCCTGTCCCGGGGAGGTCGGCTCGTACGCGTCGCGGACGCCGATCGCCTCCTCCAGTTCGCGAACCGCGCGCTCCTTCAGCGCGCTCGCCAGCGACTCGGCGTCGGCACGGTCGATGTCGCGTCCGAGCCCCTCGCACTCGTGGGCGCGGACGACTCCCCCGGCATCGTCGGTCCCGTCGTGCTCCCGTTTCCCTCCAAGCGCGACGGTGTCGACCACCTCCCCCATCGGCTGGCTCGTCCCGCCGAGGCCGACGGAGAACGGGTACGTCTCGCAGATGAGCGGCCGGTCGGCGTGGACACGGCAGGCGCCCGCTCCGACGGCTTCGTCGTCTCCGGGGGACGCCTCCGACGCCTCGCGCTCCTCGTAGAACACGCAGTCGCCACAGGAGTCGGTCTGCAGCGCCCACTCGAACGTCTCGCCCTCCGGGCCGTCGTCGCCCTCGGTCAGTCCGTACGGCATCGGACGGGCCACGTCGCGCCAGTCGCGGGCGTCGCCGTCGTCACCGTCGATGTCGCCGTCGTCACGCGCCTCGCCGTCGGTGTCGTCGCCATCGCTGCCGGCCCCATCGTCGGACGCACCGGCGACGGCCGCCTCCTGGAGCCGCCGCACCTCGTCAGGGAACACGGTCGCGGTGTGGGGGTCGTCCGCCTCGCTCTTGCAGCACGCGCCACAGCGCGTGCACTCGAAGCCGATCGCCTCGACGGCGTCCGCCAACTCCGCCACGTCGAGGTCCCGCGCGCGCTCCAGTTCCGTCTCCAGCGACTGCACGTCCAATCGTGCGGCCCTCGCGGACAAAACGTCGTCGGGGCGCCGGCGGGACCCGTCCGCGCGACACCGCTCTGTAGCGCTCGGTAGGGCTCGAAACTCGTCTTAGCGAGGTTTAAGTATGTTCGCCGGGTTGACACGAGTATGTCGGCCGCATCCGACCGGTCACCCGAGGACGTGCGCACGCCCGACCCCCGCTTCTCGGCCCCGTCGGGGCTCCGAGCGGCGGTGGTTCGCCACGACGGCGAACCGGACCGGTGTACGCTGTACCCCGAGGACGCCGACGACGTCGATCTCGTGACGACGTGGCTCTCGGTCGACGCCGACTGCCTCGTCGGGCTCGACGACGCCCGCTGAGTCGACGCTCCTCCACCGACCCGACGGTCCCCGAACCCGTGACGACGCTCACTCGTCGCCAGCTTCGACGGTCCCCGACGACGGATCCCAGCGCACGCGACGCTCGCGTGCCAGCTTCTCGACGTGCGCCCGGACCGTGGCGCGAGCCAGGTCCCTGACACCCGTGAGGTCCTTCTCGTAGGCGCGCTCCAGCACCCCGTCGAGGTCCGTCGCTCCCCCGCGGACCGCCGCGAGCACGGCGCGCTCTCGGTCGCGCCGGTGGTCGATCAGCCGGGCGCAGGTCGCCCGCGTGTCGTCGATCCGGGGACCGTGCCCGGGGAACAGCGCTGGGGGGTCGCGGGCGTGGAGACGACGGAGCGTCGTGAGGTACGCGCGCATGTCGCCCTCGGGCGCCGCGACGACGACGCTCCCCTCCGCCACCGCCACGTCGCCGCAGACGACGCCGTTCCGGGTCTCGAAGCCGACGCCGTCGGGGGCGTGCCCCGGGAGGGCGACGACCGTCGTCGGGCCGACCGAGTCGCCGGCGAGGAACGTGCGGTCGGGCTCGACGCCGGTCGCGTCGACGAAGCGGTCCTCGTACCCCCGCCGCGCCCAGACGGTCGCACCCGTCTCGGCGGCGTACGCCGCGACCGCCCCGACGTGGTCCGGGTGGGTGTGCGTGACGGCGACGTGGTCGGCGACCTTCTCGCGGACGACGGTGTCCAGCGTGTCGGTGCGGGCC
Source organism: Halobaculum saliterrae (assembly GCF_009831625.1). Lineage (GTDB taxonomy): Archaea > Halobacteriota > Halobacteria > Halobacteriales > Haloferacaceae > Halobaculum > Halobaculum saliterrae. Next base: position 281,872 of record NZ_WUUS01000004.1, read on the forward strand.
GCCGGGTCGACGAGCAGCGTCTCGTCGGTTCCGACGACGTACGCGTTCGTCGACCCGCCGGGCGCGCGGGTGTCGACGGGGACCGAGAAGCGGTCGACGTGCGTGCCGGCCCCGCCGCCGGTCTGTGACCCGCTCATCAGTCCGCGCTCCGCGGCGCCGGCGCGCCGGGGTACTCCGCGTCGGCGTCGACGCCGGGGACACCGGCGTCGGCGAACCGGGTCAGGTCGGCGTCGGCGCCGGCGACCTCGGCGGCCTCGGCGGCGCTCGCGTACGGGCGGTTCACGACCAGATCGCCAGCCGTCCCGCTCGCGATCCCCGGGATCGCGGTCAGTTCGTTCATCGAGGCGCCGTTGAGATCCAGCGGGTACGGAACGCCCGTCACCGAGCGGTAGCCCCAGTCGACGACGGCCACGTCGACGGTCCGGCCCAGTTCGTGTTCGCCGGGGACGCCGACGAGGATCGGATAGGTGCCGAGCTGGCGGCCGAAGGTGGTGCCGTCCTCGTGGTACTCCAGGTACACGTCGGGGAGGACGGTCCCGGTGGGCATCACGCGCTCCAGCATCGGGCGGTCGACCGTCTCGCGCACCTCCCGCTTGTACTGCTGGAACTCCTTCTTGTGCTCGCGGGCGAGGCGCGCGCCGGTCTCGGCCATCTCGGTGCCCTCGAACGCCATCACCTGCCGGACGTTCACCCGGCGGAGCATGAGCCCCTCGTCCATCACGGAGTCGAGGAAGTCCCTGTTGTGCTCGAACGTCTCGCTGGTCTCGCCCTCCAGCCCGTGGACGAGGTTGATCCCGGGCAGGAGCTTGGGAAGCCGCCGCGGGGCCGAGTCGCCGAAGCTCGGCGCGTCCGCGGGCGACTCGCCGGGTCGCCACCCGGCGGCCTCGTTGACGACGCGGACTGCCTCCAGACACTCCTCGGCGCTGACGAGGAGGTTGTTCCTTTCACGGACCTCGGGGTCGGCGGATTCGAGGCCGAAGGCGGCGGTGTCGCCCGGGGTGTTGTGCCGGGCGATCACTTCGATGGCCTCCCGCGACGCCTCGGGGTAGTCGGTGATCGTCACCGGGTTCATGTTGTCGAGGTGGAGCGTGCGCAGGTCCGGGGCCACCTCGCGGATCCCGCCGTACAGCTGTCTGAGGGCGTCCGGATTGGGCGCCTCGCCGTCGCCGCCGAACGCGAGGATGTCCGCCTGTCGGCCGAGCCGGAAGTGGCGGACGCCGTGGTCCGAGAGGGCGTCGACCTCCGAGACCACGTCCGGCGCGGTCCGGAAGTCGGGGTCCCCGTACAGCGGCTCCGTGCAGAACGAACAGCGATAGGCGCAGCCGCGGGAGGTCTCCAGCTCCGCGATGAGGTACTCGGGGTGGTTCGGGTGCTGCTCGACCACGAACGCGCCCATGCTCGACCATCGAGACACCTCGTCGTAGTCGCGGATGCGGTTGCCGAAGCCCTCCAGCCCGCTCTCGACGATGTCGAAGGCGGCCGCCTCCACGTCGCCCATGGCGACGAAGTCGTAGTCGAGGTCGTCGCGCTCCATCTCCTGTGCGCCGGCGTTCTCGTCGCCGACGCCGAAGCGCACCGGACCGCCGAGGAGGGTGACGCCGTCGGCGGTCCACGCGAGTTCGCGCACCTCGTCGGGTTCGGCGGGGGTCCCCCCGACGTACTTCCCCGGGACGGTCATCCCGCCGACGTAGATCATGAGGTCGGCATCGGCCACGTCGGCCCGCTTGCGGCGCTCGTCGCGTAGCTCGTCGATCGTGTGGTAGGTGACGTTCGACTCGGGAACGCCGGCGTCGACGAGCGCGCCCGCGGTGAAGCGGGGGTACGTCGAGACGTAGGGCGGGACGCCGAAGTGCGCCGGCTCGTCGACGTAGCCGTCGACGATCGTGACGGAGAGGTCGCTGGGATCCGGCGCGGTCATAGCCGACGATGGCGGGCCGAGCGGCTAAAGCCGTGCGGTCCGGGGTCGCTCCCCGGCGACCCGGGATCGCTCACTCACGCGGACGTGACACGCCCGGATCACCAGCCGCCGCGCGTCCGGGCGTCGCCGTCGGTCTCGAACCCGCCGACCTCCTCCTCGATCCCGCCGACGAGCGCCGCCTCCTCGTAGGTTATCCCGTCGCCCTCTTCAAGGATGTCGAGCAGGTCGCCGACCGTCCCCGGCGGGTCGGCCACCGTCGCGTCGACGTCCCGTCGTTCCTCCCGGTCGGCCGCCTCCCGGGCACGACGCTCCCGCTCTCGTTCCCGCCGTCTCGTGCGCATTGGTGTCACCCCACACGAACTCGAACGGCGGAGCTATTGAGTGTTGTGTCGGACTCCGTTCCGTATCGCTCACGCCTCCTCAGCCGTAGATCCGTCCCTCCAGTCGTTCGGTCCGATCCGAACCGTCGTCCGGATCGAGCGCCGTCTGGTAGTTCCGCTCGGCGGCGGACGCCGCCGCGACCGCATCGAGCGCGTCGTCGGTCGCGACCGCGCAGTCGCGGGCGGCGTCGTCGGCGAAGCGAACGCCGTCGTCGACGAGCGCCGCGACGTTCCGACGGCGCGCCTCGACGTGCCGGCGTTGGGCCTTCTTGTATCCGGTTCGCTCGGCGCCGTCGAGTCGGTCGAACACCGACGCGGGGTACGTCTCCAGTACGGCGAGGCGGGGGAGTTGATCGCCGTCGGCGCCGGCGGTACCGCCGAGCGCGGACGCGGGCAATGCCGGCGGGACGCACACCCCCTCGCGTTCGATCAGTCGGCGGAGGAGCACGGAGATGCCGTAGTACGTCTGCGTCTTGATCCGGAAGCCGGCGGGGTCCTGTCCGCCGTGCGCGTCGTCGGTCGCGCGCCGGATCGGCCGTCCTGCGTCGGCGTCGGCCGCCTCACGCACCGCGTCGTACAGGTCGCGCGGGTCGTCGACGGCGTCGAGCACGCCCCACTCCCCGGGCGTCGCCGCCACGAACTCGCGCCACGTGCGGTCGCCGAGCACCCACGCCGGGAGGCTGAACGGCACGTCGACTCCCGCGACTGCGGGGCCGTCGACGCCGCCGAGGTGCGCGGAAAGCGCCGGCAACACGTCGTCGCGGGCGGTCGAACCGAGACCGAGGAACTCGGCGGCCGACGCCAACTCGTCCACGACGAGCGTGCCGTCGTCGACGAAACAGCGCGCGACCCAGGTGTCGGCGCCCGCGCTCGCGGCGGCGGCGCTGAGGTCGACGCCGTACACGGCGGTCGGATCGGGGATCCGGGGCACGGGTGTTCGAAGGGATGCGACAGTCAAAAGCGGCGGCGACTCGGAGGGACAGACCGAGCCGCGGCGACCCTCGGGGGAGCGGATCGAGATACCGGAACGGCCCGCCCTCCCCACGTCGTTTATGGCGCGTGCGGCCCAAGTCGGGGTATGCCCGCCACGAAGGAAGTCAAGTGCACCAGCGAGAACTGCGAGCTCGACATGTTCGAGAACCACTACACCTACGACATCGCGGACGACCACACTGTTGCCGACCTGTCGTGCCCGCTGTGCGGGGGGACCGACTGTCTGGAGGAGATCGAGCTGTAACCATGCCGGAGCGAGACCAGTTCGCCGAGGGTGCCGACCGACTGAAGGACGTCGGCGAGTCGGCGATGAACACGGTGCTCGACCGCGTCGGGCGCGGCGTCGCGACGGTGCAGGAGAAGTCGCCGCTCGCGTACGACGTGTTGGAGTCGGCGGACGCGTTCCTCGTCGTCTTCGATGCCCCGGGCGCCGAGCGCAGCGACGTGCAGGTCCGGTTCAACGAGGGCGCCGTCGAGGTGCGGATCGACCGCTTCCGCGACTTCCGCGAGGGGTTCGAGATGCGGTTCCCCGGCCGCGGGCTCGCGCTCGACGGCCGCGCGGAGCTTCCCCCGGGCGCCGCCGTCGAGCCCGAGGATGCCTCGTCGACGCTCACCGACCACGGCACGCTCCGCGTTCGCGTTCCCAAGGCCCCGGGCGGCTCAGTCGCCGTCGAGGAGAGCGACGCGGACGCGAACGCCGACGACGAGCCGGTGCAGTTGGACATGGAGGAGGACGCGGACGCCGGAGACGACGACGCCGATGACGCCGATGCCGGCGCGGACGACCCGGCCGACGGTGACGGCGACGACGCGGACGCCGACGAGGAGTAGTCGCTCCCGACCGACGGTCAGCAGCCCTTCTCCGGTCCGTCGTCCGTGTCGACGGCCATCCCCTCGCTGATCTCGAACGCCTCATCGCCGTCGAAGCGTCCGGGAGCGAACTGCGGAACCCCCTCCCGCTCGCCGAGCACCTGCCGTGCGATCGCCTCGCCCGTCGCCGGCGCGCGCATGAACCCGTGTCCCTGCCAGCCGGCGGCGACGAGGACGCCGTCGGCGACCTCGCCGAGCAGCGGGTCGCCGTCGGGCGTCGCCGTGCACAGCCCGGCCCACGCGCGCTCCACGTCCGGATCGTGGCCCGCGCGGTCGCGGAGCGTCCCGCCCACGTCCGCGAGGAACCAGTCGTCCGCGTCCCGATCCCACTCGTCCGGGTCGGCCTCGACCGGGACGGTGCCGTCGCCCGCGAGCAGGCCCGCTGGGTGCGGGCGCGCGTACGCCCCCGCCGAGGCGTCGTACCACATCGGCCCGTCGAACGCGCGCCCGGAGACGAGCGCCTGCACGCGGTAGGGCTTCAGCGGGACCGCGATCCCGGCGTCCGCGAGCAGCCGCTTCGTGTGTGCGCCGGCGGCGACGACGACGGCGTCGAAGCGCCGCGTCACGGGCGCCTCGTCGGCGACGGCCACGCCCGGAGGCGCCGTCGACACCGCGACTTCGCTGTCGGTCCGGATCTCCGCGCCCGCGGACGCGGCGAGGTCGGCGACCGTGGCCACGTAGCTCCCGGGGTCGGTCCACCCGGCGTTGCGCGCGACGGCCGCGACGGCCACGTCGTCGACCTGAAGGCTCGGGAACCGTTCGCCCAGCTCGTCGCCGCCGAGGGTCTCGACGTCGCGGTCGTGGACGCGCATCCGCCCGGCCGCGCCGCGGATCGCCTCCGCGAGGTCGTCGTCGCCCTCGCGCGCGAGCATCACGTACGGGCACTCCGTGAACGTGAACTCGCCGGTTCCCGAGAGCCGCCGGAAGCGCTCCAGCGCGCGGGCCCCCATCTCGGCGTCGATGTCCTCCGCATAGGCGTCGTAGAGGACGCCGGCGGCGCGGCCCGACGCGCCCGAGCCGATGTCCCCCTTCTCGAACAGCGTCACGTCGGCGCCGGCGACCGCCAGGTCGTACGCCGCGGTGACGCCGAAGGCGCCGCCGCCGACGACCGCGACGCGCATGCCGTCGCCGGCCCCCGATGCGGGTCCGGCGTCCGGATCGCGCCCGGCCATCAGCGGTGCGGCTCCGGCATGAGCGCGTCGAACGGCTGATCGGCCAGCCAGCCGACGAGCGCGTCGAGCTCGCCGGTCGCCTGCTCGAACAGCTTCCGGCCCTTCTCCGCGGTTCCCTCGGTCGGCGTTCCGACCGCGCCCGACTCCGAGAAGTCCGCGGTGTCGAAGCCGACGGCGGCGCCGTGGACCTCCATCCCCCACGAGTCGGCGGCGCCGTCCTCGGCCTCCTCCAGCAGCCCCTCGCGCACCAGGTCGCCCGCGAGGTGGGCGACCATGCTCGTCTCCATCGCGTCGGCGTGGCCGATGCCGGACTGGTCGAACAGCTCCTCGTCGAGGCCGTCGAGGCTCGACCACCAGTTCCACGGCGCGGCGTACGCGATCTGGTCGCCGCGGAGCCGTCGGGCCGCCCGACGAAGGGCGTCGCTGTTCCCCCCGTGCCCGTTGCAGAACACGAGCTTCCGGACGCCGTGGCTGGCGACGGACGCCGCGACCTCTCCGACGTAGTCCTCGAACGTCTCCGGCTCGGCCCACAGGGTCCCGTCGAACTGGCGGTGGTGCGCGGAGACGCCCACCGGGACGGTCGGCAGCACCACGGCGTCGTCGCGGTCGATCCCTCGCGCGACGGCCTCCGCCGCGAGGAAGTCCGTCCCCAGCGGGAGCGCCGGGCCGTGCTGCTCGACCGAGCCGGTCGGCAGGATCGCCACCTCGACGCCGTCGTCGAACGCCTCGCCCGCGCTCGTCGTCGTCTCCTCGTGGAGCAGTCGCATATCGGTCGGTCCGTTCGGGGGGACGTAGGCGTTCGGGTGACGGCCGTCGGCGTTGCTCCGGGCGCACCGAACCGGCGGAAGGGGACGGCCGACCTACCGCGGAACCCGAACCAGCCGCCGGTCCAGTTCGTCCTCGGCCCAGGCGACGAGTTCGTCCTCGTTCTCGTCGAGGAGAGTCGATTGCTTGTCGACGAACCCCGAGAACCCGAGGAACCCCACGGCCTCGTAGACGGGGCGACGCTCGGCGAGCCCTGTCGGGAGCGCGCCGGCGCGACCGCGATAGCCCTCGTGGAGCGCGGCGCGCAGCCGCGGGGCGGTCTCCGTGCGGGGACCGCCGAGCAGTTGTCGCTCGGCGCGCACCACCTCGCGGGCCGGGTCGCCGACGTGGGACAGCTCCCAGTCGAGCAGGCCGACCCGCCGCTCCCGCGGCGAGACTGCGTCCCCGGGATGTTCGGCGACGACGGCGTTCGGCTTCGCCGGGTCGCCGTGGACCAGCGTCGCCGGCGCGTCGTCGAGCCCGACCGTCGTCTCTCGGACCGCGTCGGCGACGCGGTCGAAGTGGTCGTCAAGCCGGTCGCTGGAGGCGATCGCGCGCATCCGCTCGATCCGCCCCACCAGCACCTCGGTCCACGGCTGTTCGTCCACTGACAGCCCCTTCGCCCCGCCGGCGGTGGGTTGATCGCGGGCCTCACCACGGATCTCGCCGTGAGCGTCGAAGCGGACGGTGTGCACGGAAGCGAGCGCGGCACCCATCGCGCGGGTCAGGGTCTCCGTTCCGTCCCTCCCGGCGTCACTCCATGCCGAGAGAACCGAGTCGCCGGCCATCGGCGCCGTCGCGAGAACGGGCGGGTCCGCGTCCGGGTCGGCCGCGAGCACGTCCGGCACCCGGAGGGCGATGTCGGCCGCGTCGACGGTCCCGATGCAGGCGCTCTCGCGCCGGATCCGGGAGCCGTCGCCGTCGAGGGCGACCTTCAGGAACGCCGCAGCCGGCCGCCGGTCGTCCGCGAACGCGACCCGGACGGTCTCGTTGTCGTCGTTCCACGACGGCCCGGTCGACCGGACGCCGGCGACGGGTCGTCCCGGGAACGCGGCGGCGAATCCCCGGCGGATGGCGTGGTCCATGGCGCCGGCTGTCCGCGCGAGGGCAAAATGCGTTCGGGGCGCGTGTGACGGGTTATCGCAGCGAGTCGACGCCGGTCGCGGGGTAGCCGACGACGTGGTCGACGCCGACGGCCTTCAGGTCGCGCACGCGTTCGCCGACCGTCTCGGGGTCGCCGACGAGCGCGAAGTCGCGCACCGCCGCCGAGAGCACCTCGCGGGCGCGCCCCGTCGCCGCGGCGTCGGTCTCGGCGCCCTCGGGGAGCGCCTCGCGGACTGGCCTGCGACGCGCCGCGTACGCGCCCACGGCGTCGAGGACGGCGTCCTCGTCGTCCGTCGGGACCACGGGCGCGTAGAGGGCGAGTTCGCCGTCGAAGCCCGCCGCACGCAGTCCGCGCACGTCGCGCTCGGTCGAGCGAGAGAGCAGGTCGTACTGGACGCCGCCGGCCGCGAGCGCGAGGCGCTCGACGCCCTCGGTGCCGACCCACGGCGTGCCGCCGGCCTCGCGAACGGCGGCCGCCGCGTCGCCGAGGCGGGGCGCGACCGCGCGCTCCCGCTCGGCATCCGAGAGGTACGCGCCGTGACCCGCGACGAGCACGCGCTTCGCGGCGTCGGGCAGCGTCGCAACCAACGAGTCGTCGCCGCGGGGGTCGAAGCCGTCGGCGCGGACCGGCGTCGTCACCCGGAGGTCGACCGATCCCGCGAGATCGGCGAGCGTTTCGGGGTCGGGCAGCGCCTCGCGTCCCTCGTAGTCGAGGCACACGAGGTCGACCGGGAGGTCGGCGGCGACGGACACGTCGCACTCGGTCGGCTTGAGCGCGACTCCGTCGAGTCCTGTTCGGGAGACGACGCTGTCGGCGGGTTCGGATGCGGTGAGTGTCATTGGTTGGAGCGGTGAGGCAGGTCGGCGAAGTCGGTGGGTTCGGGGAAGTCGACGGAGTCGGTCGAGTCTCTCGACACGTCGAGATCGGTCGGAGCGATCGAACGAGGTCGCTGCCGTCGCGTCGACGGAGCGAGTTGCGGCGGCAGTGTCGAGGGAGAACTAGGACCGTCGCGGAACGCGATCCATCGCCTGTGCAGCCATACTCAACATGAACACGTTCGCGGGAATAAGCGTGGTGTTCCCGTCAGAATCGACGCGCCGGGCCTGGGGTTCTTCACCGTGGGGGAACAGCGGCGGGTATGTCCGACGCTGGCGGCGCCGATCGCGGTCCGATCGTCACGAGCGGAGAGCGGTCGATCACGGACCGCTACGGGAGCGTCGACGGCTGGGTGAAGGCGTCGATCGCGCTGGCGGGCGTCCTCCTGTTGTTCTTCCTCGCGCTGGTCGTCGTGAGCTACGTCTGAGCGGTCACCGACGCCGGTCGACGCCGTCCGCCCCGGCGCCGCCGACTACTTGTGGACCCGCAGCCTATCGGTGCCGTGGACATCAGTAACCTCATCGTGGACTCGGACGACGGCGGCCGGAGCGTCGTCCAGTCGAGCCGCGTCGCCTCCATCCTCGTACTGGCGGGCGCGTTGGGTCTGTTCTTCCTCGCGCTCGTCGTTCTCAGCTACGTCTGAGGGCCGGTCGGTCGACCGCGTCACACCGGGAGGTCGGCGTCCGGGTCGACGACGCGGTCGACCTCCCGTGGCATCTCCCAGTCGGCGAGCAGTTCGAGCAGTTGCACGAGCATGCGGCCGGTCGCCCCCCAGACGGTGTAGCCGTCGACGTGGAAGAAGTGGAGGCGGATCTCCCCGTAGTGCGGGTGGTCGCGGCGTTCGGACTCGTAGTTCTCCCGGTCGGTCAGTTCCGAGACGGGGAGGATCGCGATCTCGGCGACCTCGTCGTCGCTGGGGACGTACTCGCGGTCGGGGGCGGTGCCGACGAACGGCGTGACCGCGTACTCGGAGACCGTCCGGATGTCGTCGATGCGGCCGACGACCTCGACCTCCTCGGGCCGCAGGCCGATCTCCTCGTTCGCCTCCCGCAGCGCCGTCGCGGTGAGGTCGGCGTCCTGGGACTCGACGCCGCCGCCGGGGAAGCTCATCTGCCCGGGATGGCTCCCGAGATGGTCGGCCCGCTTCGTGAAGAGGACGTGCGGCGCGCCGTCGCGGTCGACGACCGGCGCCAGCACCGCGGCGCGCCGCTCGGCGTCCGTCACCTCGACGGGCGCGTGCCGGCGAACGCGCTCGAAGTTCATACCCTCACTGTTCGCCCGTCCGGCTTCAAGCGTGCGGTCGTGTCGAACGTCGCGGTCGGTCGCCGTCGCCCCGAACACGTTCACTCACCGCTTCGTCACTCGTCGGCGACCTCGCCGTTCGCGGCGTCCCGTGCGTCCGCCCGCGCGGCGGCGGCGACGTCGGCGGGCGACAGGTCGGTCGACTCCCACGGCGGCAGCCGCGTGTCCTGTCCGGGGGGTGCGATCGACTCGGCGTACGTGCGCACCTGATCGCGCTCGCCGCCCCGGTCGTAGGCGAGCCCGTTGAACGCGGCGTCGGCGGCGTACCGGTCGACGTACGACGCGGCGGCGGAACGGTAAGCGTCCGGCAACGCGTCGTAGTCCGGGTCGACGCCGTGTTCCTCGGCCGCGCGCAGCAGCGCCGCGCCGACCGACCGGCTCATGTCCGAGAGCCCGGTCGGCCCGGACACCGCCCGGTGGTCGTGCTCGTAGCTGCCCAGGTCGACCTGCGCGGCGCCGTCGACGCCGACCGCGTCGTAGGCGGCCGCGAGGGTGCCGACCTCGAGCCCCCACGTGCGCTGGACGGGCATCGCGGCGACCACGTCGCCGGTCGCGGCGAACTCCCCGGCGAGCGCGTAGCGGAACGCCGCCATGTACTCGAGGAACTCGGAGTCGGGCGCGGAGTCGCGGAGCGCGCGCACCAGCGGGGTGTAGAACAGCCGGAACAGGCGTCCGTACAGCTGCTCGTTCTCCACGCGGGCGTAGTACCCCTTCGAGAACTCGAAACCGTTCGCCAGCGGGAACAGCAGCCGACGGACGTACTCCCGCGAGTAGGACTTCGTGTCGGCGTCGTGGAGGACGACGTACTCCGAGTCGAGCGCCCGCCCCAGTGCCAGCCACACGTCCCGTCCCTTCCCGCGCTCGCCGTCGAGGCCGGCGTCGTCGAGCAGATCCGCGACGCGCGGGCCGTCGCACCACAGCGTCTCCAGCGGGAGGTCGAAGCCGGCGAGCCACTCGCGGAAGGCGCCGACGCGGTCGGCGGGCGCGCGCAGCGGGACGATCACTCGTTCGGGGTCGAGCGCCTCGAGTTCCGAGAGCACGCGCTCGGCGGCGAGCCCCGCGTACTCGCGTTCGGTCATCGGCACGACGACGGCCGCCCGGTCCGTCGGCGCGTCGGGCGCCCCCTCGCCGAACGCGTGGAGCGTGGCGACGCGCTCCTGCACGTATTCCATCGACGGATCACAGGGCCGCGCGGCGAATAAACCCGGGGATAGCGGGTCCGTCGGTGAGGGACGCGACCCGTCGATCCGGATCGCTCGCCCCGGTCCGAACTCCCCGCGGAACGAAGCGAGACTATATCGCCGACGGAGTCATCGAAGAGATTTCCTCTTCGAACTCGCAAACGAATGGACGATCTGGCAACATTCATGGTGTACGAACGGCTACCACCGCGCGATGACGCGAACACGAAGTGACGCGCTGTGGGTCGGGGCGTTCGCCCTGCTCGTCGCGTTCGCGGTCCCCTGGTTCCTCTGGGGCGACGCGACGGTCGTCGCGGGGCTGCCGCTGTGGCTGTGGTGGCACGTCGGCTGGATGGCGCTGGCGAGCGTGGCGTTCGCCGCGTTCGCGCGCGGCGACGCGTGGGACCGCGGCGTCGACGCGGAGGTGATCCGGCGTGGCTGACCTCGCCGTCTCGCTCGGCGTCGTCGTCGGCTACCTGTTGATCGCGCTCGCGATCGGTGTGCTGGCGTACCGGCTCACCGACCGCACGGCGGAGGACTACTACCTCGCCTCCCGGTCGGTCGGGACCGTCGTCCTCCTGTTCACGACGTTCGCGACCCTGCTGTCGGCGTTCACCTTCTTCGGGGGACCGAACCTCGCGTTCTCCGCCGGGCCGGAGTGGATCCTCGTGATGGGGCTGATGGACGGCATCCTGTTCGCGCTGCTGTGGTACGCGATCGGCTACAAGCAGTGGCTCGTCGGGAAGGCCCACGGCTACGTGACCCTCGGGGAGATGCTCGGCGATCGGTTCGACTCCACCGCGCTCCGGGGACTCGTCGCCGGCGTGAGCCTGCTGTGGCTGTTCCCGTACGTGATGCTCCAGCAGATCGGCGCCGGGCAGGCGCTCGTGGGGCTGACCGACGGCGCGGTCCCCTACTGGGCCGGCGCGGCGCTGATCACGGTGTTCATGATCGCGTACGTCGGCCTGTCGGGGCTGCGCGGGGTCGCGTGGACGGACACGCTGCAGGGCGTGTTCATGCTCGGCGTGATCTGGCTCGCGGTCGCGTGGATCGCCTCCTCGGCGGGCGGCGTCTCGGCGCTGACGGCGGGGATGACCGACGCGGCGCCCGAGTTCGCGGCGCTGGGCGGCGGGCTGTACTCGCCGCAGTGGATGATCGCGCAGGCGGTCGTCATCGCCTTCGGCGTCGCCGCGTTCCCGCAGGTGAACCAGCGGTTCTTCATGGCAGACCGCGTCGAGACGCTCAAGCGCTCGTTCGCACTGTGGCCCGTGCTCGTCCTCCTGCTGTTCGTGCCTGCGTTCCTGCTCGGGTCGTGGGCGGTCGGGCTGGGGATCGAGGTGCCCGACGGGAGCAACGTCCTCCCGTTGCTGCTCAACGAGTACACGCCCGCGTGGTTCGCGGCGCTGGTGATCGCCGGCGCCCTGGCGGCGATGATGTCCTCCTCGGACTCGATGCTGCTGTCGGGGTCGTCGTACCTCACCCGCGACATCTACCGCCCGTTCGTCGCGCCCGACGCGAGCGACGAGCGCGAGGGCTGGATCGGCCGCGTCGGCGTCGCCGTCTTCGCCTCCTCGACGTTCCTTGCGTCGCTGCTCGTCGGCGGCGGCGGCGGGCTGGACGTGCTCGTCACGCTGGGCGACACGGCCTTCGGCGGGTACGCCCAGCTCACGATCCCGCTGTTGCTAGCGCTCTACTGGAGCGGAACGACCGAGTGGGGAATGCTCGCGGGAATCGCGACCGCGGAGGTCGCGTACCTCGCGCACGTGTTCCTCCCGCTGCCGGCGACGTATCTCACGTGGGACTTCGCGCTGTGGTGCATGCTGCTGTCGCTGGTCGCGACGGTCGCGGTGTCGACGATGACCGCGAGCGCGCCCGCGGAGAACGCGGCGAAGTTCGGGGTCGGCGCCGACTGACGCGCGCCACGGCACGCTTTTCCCGTCACCCGACCACCGCCCGAGCATGCAGACGCACGTCGTCCCGGTCGGGTTCGACTACGACCGACTCATCGCGCCGCTCGTCCGCGACCAGATCGACGTGGACCGGGTCGTGCTGCTCGAGGGGGCCGTCGGGAGCGAGGCCAACGTCGAGTACTCCCGGAACCTCTCGGGGAAGCTAGAGACGGACTTCCGGAACCTGCTCGGGGCGGAAACCGAGCGCGTCGAGATCGCCGACGTGTACGACTACGACGCCGCCTTCGAGCAGGCGTACGACCTCATCAACGAGGAACTGGACGCGGGCCGGGAGGTGTGGGTGAACGTCTCCTCGATGCCCCGGCCCGTCTCGTTCGCGTTCGCCACGGCCGCCCACTCGGTGACGCTGGAGCGACAGGCCGACCGCGACCGGATCCACACCTACTACACGGCGCCCGAGAAGTACCTCGAGACCGAGTTGGCCGAGGAGCTCCGGGCCGACCGCGACCTCCTGCGGGACCTCCTCGACGGCGTCGGCGACGACGCGGTCGAGGTCGGTGACGGCGCCGCGGAAGCGGCCGACGACGCCGGATCGGTCGCCGGGGTCGACGTCGGTCGCATCCGTGAACGCCTCTCGACGGCGACGGACCTGCTCGCCGAGTTCGACGAGCGCGGCACGACCATCGGCGCCAAGGAGGTCGACGGCAAACACATCATCGAGCTTCCGGTCGCCTCCTTCTCGAACGTGAAGCCCTTCGAGGAGGTGATCCTGTTCAAGCTCGGGGAACACGGCGAGTTCGAGTCGGTGAGCGAACTGGCGAAGGCGCTGGCGTCCGAACTGAACGAGGAGTACACCGACTCGTTCCGCTCGAAGGTCATCTACAACGTCGACCGCCTCGGTCCGGGCGGGAAGGGGTACATCGAGCAGGAGTCTCACGGGAAGTCCTACCGGACGCGCCTCTCGCGCATCGGCGAGCTGTGGGTGCGCGCACACGCTGCCGAGGACTCGTCCGACTACGATCGGTAGGCCCCCGACCGGACCCGACGGTCCACCCGACCGCGATCGGTCGGTCTCTCTCGGTCGAGAACGGGTCCGCCCTCCCGCCTCAGAACTCGAACCCGCGCGGCGCGGCCGACGGGGCCAGCGGCGTCGCCGGCAGTCGCTCGGGAACAGCGGGGTCGTTGAACGCGCCGGGCGCGACGTCGTTCGGGCCGTCGGGGTGGAACACCGACGCCAACGCGTGGAGCTGGTCGCGCCCGACGCCCAGCTCGAACTGCCCGCCCCCGTACAGCGTCACGTCGCGCTCGCGGGCCCACTCGAGCGTGTCCGACAGCGACTCCAGCGTCCCGAACCGCGAGGGCTTGACGTTGAGCCACTCCGGCTCCCACGGCAGGTCCTCGACGCTCGCGACGCCGGTGATCGGGTAGTCCCACGAGACGCGGTGCTCCTCGCCCTCGAACGCGTGCCGGGTCTCGTCGGTGACCGCGGGGTCCTCGATCACCGCGTTCGGGAACGACTCCAGCACCCACTCGTAGAACTCGGCGTCGGGCTCCTGGTCGACCTCGGTCCCCTCGTACAGCCCCTTCAGGTCGAGGACGCGCACCCGTTCGGTCGGGAGGTCCGCGACCACCTCGTCGGTCCAGTCGTCGGTGGGGTCGAGCTTGAATCCGATCCCGGGGACGCGTTCGGCGATGGCCGTCACGCGGTCCGCTGACGGGCCTTGCGGGTCCCCCGCTCGGCTGTTCGAGTCGGTCCCCGACTCGCTCGGCTCCCCCAGCCGCGTCGACGCGGCGAAGGCGACCGGGTCGCGCTCGCGGTCGAGGATGCTCGCGAGGTCCGTGTCCGCCTGGCGGAGCGCCAGATCGGTCGCGGCCGACTCGACCGCCCACCGTCGGTAGGCGTGCCCGGTGTCCCGCTCCGGCTCCCCCTTCGGGAACAGGTCCACGTCGTCGAGGCGGTTCGAGAACTCCCGGAACGTCCACTCGCCGACGAGTGCCGCCTCGAAGCCGAGGCCGTCGGCCGGCGTGCGCGGGTCGCGCTCGGGGTTCGCGAACAGCGCGTCGTGGTCCGGGGCGTCGTAGGTCACGTCCTCGCCGCGGCCGAGTTCGCCGTCGCCGCGCAGACGGAACGTCGTGCTCACGCGCTCGAACCCGGAGGAGGTGTCGCGTGCGCGTCGCCTGAGCCCCACCGACTCGATCGTCAGCGGGAGGTCGGCGATCGCGCGGTAGAGGGTGGGTGTGCTCACGGTCGGAGTCTCTCCCCCGCGGGGGATAGCCCTTACCCGTCCGCGGGGGAGCCGACGGTCAGGATCGACGGTCGGTCGCCTCGAGCAGCTTCACCCGCGTCGCCAGCGCGAGGAACGTCGCCGTGAGCGTGAGAACGACCGCGCCGGCGGCGGCGATCTCGTGGGTCGGCGACAGGTGGGTGAACCCCTCCCCGGGTCCGATCAACTGCTGGCCGGGCAACAGCGTGTGGTGTGGGGTGCCGGCGACCGGGAGGAAGTAGTCGACGACGTCGTTGAGTCCGTACCACGCGACGGCGACGGCGACCGCGCGCACCGGGAACTCGGAGATCCGATAGAGGAGGAACCCCTCGACGGTCATCGCGAGGTGCGAGAACAGGAGGAACAGATACATCGGGAGCGGGTTGGCGGCGGTGAACCCGTCGGCGAACGCGAGGAGGACGAGCGGGGTCCACAGCCCCAGCTTCCAGCAGCCGAAGAAGGCCAGCACGTTCACGTACTCGTTCGACCGCCCGAGCGTCCACAGGCCGAGCGCGAGCGCGATGAACAGCGTCGCGACCGGCGAGTCGGGGACGAAGGCCCACATGCTCGGCGGCGTCCCGGCGAGCTGCCAGGTGATCAGCGGGTCCGACAGCGGGAGCGGGTGGAACCCGTAGTACCAGAAGCCGAAGGCGGTGCCGACGAGGTTGATCGCGACGACGAGCGCCGCGAGCCGGAGGCCGAGGTTCTCGACGGCGCGCGGGAGCGGCGCGACGTACCACGGGAGGTCGGGGCGTTCGGGGAGACCGTCGGCGGCGGTCAGGTCGGCGAGGAGACTCATTCGGGTGTGGCGAGTGGTGGCGCGTCGGCGGCTTAGCCGTGGCGGTGCGCGGCGGCGCCGACGCGACGGCGGCGCGGAACGACGCGAACCCGTTCCCGGGAACCCACGCGTCGCCGGCGCGGGACCACGACCGATTAAGCCGGCGGCGGCCGAAGTCGCGTCAAGACCGTGGCCGACGACACCGAGACGCGACGGACGCGCAACCCCGTCCCGGAGGCGCTCGCCGAGTTCTACCTCACGACGCCGTTCACGCTCGGGCTGCTCCTCGTGGCTAACGCGCTCGCGTTCCTCGTCGGCGTGCGCTACTACGTGGAGACGATGCCCGCGGTGGCGACGTACCTGTGGCCGCTGTACGGCGACTCGCCCACCGCGATCGCGCTCGCCACGCTCGTGCTCGCGGCGCTCGTCCCGTTCGCCGGCTACCGACTGTCGTCGGTGCCGCGGTCGACGCTGTTGTCGGTGCTGTCGACGCTGGCGGTCGTCTGGCTGGTCAAGACGGGGCTGTGGACGTTCGTCGCGCTCAACGTCCCGTTCGTCCGGCCCGACCTCCCGACGGACCTGTACGTCGGCTTCGACCCCGACTCGCTGTGGGCCTACTGGGGCATCCTCGCCACACACGCCGCCTTCCTCGGGGAGGCGCTGTTGATCGCCCGGGTCGGGCGGACCTCGCGGCCGATCCTGGGCGGCGCCGCGCTGCTCGCGCTCGCCAACGACCTGTTCGATTACGGCTACCTCCTCGGGCTCCCCCTGGCGAACCACCCGCCGGTTCGGTACGACCCCGGCTGGACGCTCGCGTTCGGGAGCCTCGCCGCGACGTTCGTCGCGATCGCTGTCGCGGCCGCCGTCCTGCCGTCGGGCGATAGCGACGACCGGCGACGCGGCGTTTAAATACTGCCGGCGATTACCTCACGTGTATGGACTCCGCGGTACTGCTCGATCTCCTCGGGAACGAGAACCGCCGGCGCATCCTCCGGCTGCTCTCGCACAAGTCGTGTTACGTCACCGAGATCAGCGAGTACCTCGGCGTGTCGCCGAAGGCGGTCATCGACCACCTGCGGAAACTGGAGGAGGCGGGCCTCATCGAGAGCCACACGGACGACCGGCGGCGCAAGTACTTCCACATCGCCCGTGACGTTCGGCTGGAGGTGAACGTCTCCCGGCACGGCTTCGGTACGAAGTCCGCGTACCCCGCGAGCCCGAACCTCGACATCCAGGGCCGATGCCCGCACATGCACATCGACCTGGAGCTTCGGTCCGGCGCCGGCGACCCCGACCGCGACGACGTCGACGGCGCCGGCGCGGCCGAGAACGGCGACGGGCTCGCCGACGGCGTCGGCGACGACGGGGAGGACCTGGCCGAACTCGCCGCCGAGTTCGACGAGCTACAGGACCTGGAGAACGAGCTCTCGCTCGCACAGCGGTGGGTTCACGGGCGAATGAGCGACCTCCTCGACCGGGTGAACGACCGGCTCGGCGTCGACGCGGACTCCCGGTTCTACGCGAAGCTGCTCGCGGCCGTCACCTCCACGGACGGCTCCCACGGCGCCGTCGTCGAGGAGGTGAACGCCGACCCGCAGGCCGTCGAGGACGGGCTGCGGCGGCTCGCCGACGCCGACCTGCTCGCACGCGAGTCCGATCGCTGGCGGCTCGTCGGGTGAGTCGCCGGCGGCTCGTCACGAGGTCGCCGACCCCCCGCGGTCCGGAGTCGGTCACGCCACTCGACGATCTCCGTTCGTGTCGCTCCAGGAAGGGCGTGAGCAGTCCGAACGGCGACGGCGCTCAGACCTCCCGTGTCAACCCGTCGCGGAGGTCGCGCCCGAAGTACAGCCCCGCGACCGACAGGAGTACGCCGACGGTGACGCCGACGCCCGCGACCGGGAGCCCGTAGTCGGCGAGCAGGCTCGTCCCGACGAGGAGCGTTCCCGTCGTCAGCGTCCCGAGGAGGAACGCGCCGCCGGCCGCGAGCGCGCCCGCCACGGCGGTCTCGAGGTACGCCCGCCGCGAGCGACCCAGCCCGAGGGCGAACGCGGCGGCGAACAGTCCGAGGTACCGCGCCAGCCCGCCGACCAGCGGCACCGCCGAGCCCGCGATCAGTCCGGCGAGGAGCACGACGAACGTGAGGAGGAACCCCTTCGCCGAGAACGGAGTCCGTCCCAGCAGCGCGCGCGAGTCGCCGTCGGCGCTCCCGCGGTCGGCCTCCTCGACCCCGCTGTCCCCGTCGGGAGCGTTCGCCGCCGAGTCCGCGGACGAGTCGCCGGCGCCGTCGCGCTCGGCGAGTTCCTGTAGTTCCTCCAGACTCTTCGACATACCTCCACGTGGGCGGCCCTGGATGATGGCTCTTGTGCCATCGACGGGGACGCGACCGCTCGCATACGGACGGTGATCGCGTCAGTGCGACACACGGCGCGTCCCCGGGACCCGCCACGGGAGCCCGCCGTCGGAACCACGGACGGGCAGGTTCAAGTTCGCCCCGGCCGCTATCCTCCGGTATGACCCCGAGCCCCGGAGACCGCGTCCGCGTCGACCGCGCGGGCGTCACCGACGAGGGCGTGTTGATGCCGTCGAGCGACGAGGACCACCTCGTGCTCAAACTGGAGGGCGGGTACAACGTCGGCGTCGACCGCGACGCCGCCGCCGTCGAGGTGCTGGAGCGCGGCGCCCGCACGGTCGACGGCGACGGCGACGAGGCCGACGCCTCAGCCGTCGAGTTCGACGACGACCTCCCGACGGTCGCACTCATCTCCACCGGCGGCACCATCGCCTCCACCGTCGACTACCGCACCGGCGCCGTCACCGCTCGTTTCGACGCCGAGGACGTCCTCCGCGCCGTCCCGGATCTTGCGGGCCGAGCGAACTACCGCGGCCGCGTCGTCGCCAACATCCTCTCGGAGAACATGAACCCCGAGATCTGGACCGACCTCGCCGAGGCGGTCCACGAGGAGATCGAGGCGGGCGCCGACGGCGTCGTCGTCATGCACGGCACCGACACGATGCAGTACTCCGCGTCGGCCCTGTCGTTCATGCTCGACACGCCGGTTCCGGTCGTGTTCACCGGCAGCCAGCGGTCGGCCGACCGTCCCTCGTCGGACAACGTGATGAACGCCGTCTGCGCCGTCGAGGCCGCCAAGTCCGACTGCGCGGAGGTGCTGGTCTGCATGCACGCGACGCCCTCCGACGACCACTGTGCGCTCCACCGCGGCACGCGCGTCCGCAAGAACCACACCTCCCGTCGGGACGCCTTCGAGACCGTCGGCGCCGAGCCGCTGGGTCGCGTCGAGTACGACCCCCACGAGGACCGCGTCGACGTGTCCTACCGTGACGGGCGGGCGTACGCCCGCCGCGGCGACACCGACCTCGCGCTCGCGTCCGATCTGGCCGAGGACGTGGAACTGGTGAAGTTCACCCCCGGCATGGACCCCGCGGCGCTCGAGTACCTCGACGGGAAGTCCGGCGTCGTGATCGAGGGGACCGGCCTCGGGCACGTCCACACCGACCTGATCCCCAGGTTCGAGGAGCTCGTCGACGACGGCACGACCGTCGCCATGACGAGCCAGTGTCTGGAGGGTCGTGTCTGTGATCGCGTGTACGACACCGGCCGCGACCTGCTCGACGCGGGCGTCGTCGAGTCCGGCGACACCCTCCCGGGCACGGCGAAGGTGAAGCTGATGTGGGCGCTCGCGAACGTCGCCGACCCCGAGGACGCGATGGGCCGCGATCTGGCGGGCGAGCTGACCGAGGAGTCGAAGCCGTGGGTATGACGGGGGGCGAACTCGTCCGGGACGACCCGGACCACGAGTTCACGATCCGACAGGCCCGCGAGTCTGACGTCGAGGACGTCGTCAGCTTCACGCAGGACACGTGGGGGGACAGACACGGCGATTACCTCCCCGAAGTGTTCGACGAGATGGTCGCCACCGACGGGCCGACCCAGCACACGCTCGTCGTCGACGTGGACGACGGCGCCGACGTGGCGGGCGTCCTCCAGTGCGTCATGCTCTCGGACACCGAGGCGTGGGCGCAGGCGATGCGGGTAAATCCCGACTACCGCGGCCGGGACCTCTCGCCGGAGCTGTCGCGTGCGGCGTTCCGCTGGGCGCGCGACCGGGGCGCGGTCGTCTGCCGGAACATGGTGTTCTCGTGGAACGTCGCCGGGCTGGGCCAGTCGCGCTCGGTCGGCTTCGACCCGGCGACGGAGTTCCGCTGGCTCCAGCCCGACCCGGACGCCGACGCCGATCCCGGACTCGACGTCGTCGCCGACGCCGACGCGGCGTGGGCGTACTGGAGCCGCAGCGACGCGCGCGAGCACCTCCGCGGGCTCGCGATGGACGACGAGGAGTCGTGGGCCTGCTCGGAGCTGACGCGCGCGGACCTCCGGAACGCCGCCGACGGCGATGGCCTGTTCGTCGTCGTCGACGGCGGCACGCGGGCCATGTCGGCGCTGGCGTACACCTACGACCGCGAGAACGAGGACGGCGTCGAGGAGACGTGGGGCGTCTATCACGCCGCCGCGTGGGACGACACCGAGGCGCTGGACGCGCTGACGGACGCGATCGCCCGCGACGCCGCCGACCGCGGCATCGACGCGACCCGGATCCTGATCCCGGAGGGCGTCCGCTGGGTGTCCGACGCCGCCGCGACGCGAACGGCGGTCTCCGACGAGCCGGATTTCGTGCTCGCGGCGGACCTCACCGACGAGTCGCTGTTCTGACGACTCACCACGACCGAACCACTTTTTCTGCCGGATTCGATCCCCATGAGCGTGCTCCCCGTGGACCCCCTCCAGCAGTCCGTCGCGTCGATCCCGCCGCTGTTCGGGTCGCTTCCGGGCGGCGCCGACCTCGCGTGGACACTCCTCGTTCGGCTCGTGCCGACCGCCTGTGTCGCCGGCCTCCTCGGCTGGGACGCCGGACTCCGCAGCGACAACCCCCGCGCGTGGCCGACCGCCGCGGTCCTCGTCGGTGTCGTCAGCACGACCGCGCTGGTCGTCCTCGCCGCGCTGTACCTCGTCGGCGGCCGTGATCACCCGGTTCCGGACGCCCACGAACGGTACGGCGACGGCGGACGCGACGAGTGAGTGCGGCAGGGGACGCGAGGGACGGTGCCGCAGGAGTTATCCCTCGGCGAGCGCCTCCGGTGACATGGACGTCACAGTCGCGACCGCGGCGCTCCCGCTCCAGTTCGGCCTGATCGATCCCGGGTTCCTCGGTCTCCTGAACGTGATCGTCGCCGTCGTCGTCGGCTACTTCACCTATCAGGACGCCAAGAGCCGGCGAACCGACTCCCCGAAGCTGTGGGCCGGCGCGATGGCGCTCGCCTCGCTGCTGTTGAACCTCGTGGGGTTCCTCGTCGCGTTCGCGGTGTACTACTTCGTCGTCATTCGCGACTGAGCCGCCACACGGCGGCACCGACGCGACTTTGTCGGATGCGTCGCAACGCCGGGACATGGTCCCCCTTCCGCTGTTCGGAGCCGTCCCCGGCGGTGTCGAGTTGCTGATCGTGTTCTTCGTCCTCCTGTTGATCTTCTCGCTGTTGCTCCCCGTCGGGATGGCCTACTGGGTGTATCAGGACGCCAAGGGTCGTCGCGGAACCGACGAGACGCTGTGGGCGCTGGCGACGGTGCTGGCGGGGCTGTTCGTCTCCGTCTTCGGCGCCGGCGCGGTGCTGCTGCTGTACCTCCTCATCGAGCGCGAATAGGCTGCGCCCTCGCCCTAGACCTGCACGACCCACGCCCGGTAGTCCTCGGGCTGATCGTACACCTCCGCGAACGCGCGGTCGAGGAACCCCGAGAGGCGGTTCGCGTCCGACCGAGCGGAGATACGGACGTTCGTCCCCTCGGCCTCCTCGGGCGTCTCCCGTTCCTCGATCCGGAACTCGGGGTAGTCGTCGAGCAGGGCGTGCAGTCGCTCCAGCTCCTCGTCGGTGCAGTCGAGGTTGAACGTCTTCTCGGCGAACTGGATCCACGGCGGCGCCGCCTCGCCCTCGGGCGACCCCTCGTCGTCGCCCGGGTCCTCGGAGTCGTCCTCATCGCCGGACTCCCCGAACTGGATCTCCTCGCGCGGGGGCTCGACCTCGATCGTGAGGAAGGCGCTGCCGCGCTCGCGGTGGGCGGTGACGGCGTCGGCGAACAGCTTCCGCCGGTCGGCCGACGTGTCGGCGTCGAATCGGGTCATACCCGTTCGTACGACGAACCGGCGTAAAAACCGGGCGCTCCCGTTTGGCCGTCGGTCGTCGGGGGCGATCGACCGACCGCGGGCGGCGGGCGACCCGGCGCGACCCCGCGAACCGCGCCGGATTCAGCACGCCTTTCACCGTGGCCCCGGAGCGTGCAGACATGGCCGACCACCGAATCCTGCTGCTCGGTCCCCCCGGGGCCGGGAAGGGAACCCAGGCGAAGCGACTCTCCGACGAGTACGACCTCGACCACATCACGACGGGGGACGCGCTCCGGCAGAACAAGGACATGGAGACGGAGTACGGCACGCCCGGCGAGTTCATGGACGCCGGCGAGCTCGTCCCCGACCCCGTGGTCAACGAGATCGTCGTCGCCGCTCTGGAGGAGGCCGACGGGTTCGTCCTCGACGGCTACCCGCGCAACCTGGATCAGGCGGAGTTCCTGAGCGAGGAGACCGAACTCGACCACGTCGTCTTCCTCGACGTCCCCGAGGACGAACTGGTCGACCGACTCACCGGCCGCCGCGTGTGCGACGACTGCGGCGCCAACTACCACGTCGAGTTCGACCGGCCCGAGGAGGCGGGCGTGTGCGACGAGTGCGGCGGCGAGCTGGTCCAGCGGGAGGACGACACCGAGGACACCGTCCGCGAGCGCCTGCGCGTCTACCGGGAGAACACCGAGCCGGTCGTCGAGCACTACCGCGAGGAGGGCGTGCTCGTCGAGGTGTCCGGGGAGGGGACGCCCGACGAGGTGTTCGAGAGTCTCAGCGACGTCGTCGAGAACTGAACGACGGAAACCCTGCGGCGACGGCGCCGACCGCGACGCCTCGCCGGCGGCGCGACGAGAGTACAACCTTCTTACGTTGCTGTCGCCTAGCCGGGTGCAATGGCACGAATCGAGAAGCGCACTCGGGAGCTCGCCTCCGAGTCCGAGATGCGCGAGGCGATCGAACTCGTCCTCGAGCGCGCGGAGGACGGCGAGATCCAGTGGGTCGACGTACGCGAGGACCTCACCAGCGGGCAGTGGGGCCGACTCATCGAGCGCGGGCTCCTCGAGGACGGCGAGACGGGCTTCGCGCTCGCCGACCGCGACGCGATCGAGGCCGGACTCGAGGCGCCGGGCGCCGACGACAGCGCGGGCGGCGGAAGCGACGTGGAGCTCCCCGACTCCGAGGGGGCGTCCTGGAGCATCTACGACAAGGGCGCGGCCGTCGTGACGCTGTTGTTCTTCGTCGGCTACTCGTACGGACCGGTCCGCAGCATCGTCGGCGAGGCGATGGACGTGGTGCTCGGGCCGCTGCAGGACCTGTTGCCGCTGTACGCGGTCATCATGATCATCGCGACGCTCACCGGGCTGTACTCCACGCTCCTGCGCGCGAACCTGATGGACATGGACCGGATGGCCGCCTACCAACAGCGGATGAAGGACATCCAGGAGCGCCGCAAGGAGGCGAAGGAGCGCGGCGACGACGACGCCATGGAGGCCATTCAGGAGGAGCAGATGGAGGCCATGGGCGACCAGCTCGGCATGTTCAAGGAGCAGTTCCGCCCCATGGTGTGGATCATGGTCCTGACCATCCCGGCGTTCCTGTGGATGTACTGGAAGATCGGCTTCCGGGGCGCCGAGGGGCAGCCCGGCCTCGACCTCCAGCCCATCGTCCTCCCCATAGCCGGCCAGGTCACGTGGACGGACACGCTGTTCGTCATGCCCACCTGGATCATCTGGTACTTCCTGTGCTCGATGGCGTTCACCCAGATCATCCAGAAGGGACTCAACATCTCGATGTCGCCGTCGACGTCGTAACCCACACGTACCCGAGGGCGTCCGTTCTCACGTTCCCTCCTTCTTCAGTCGCTCCCTATCTCGTCGCCGTCTTCCACTCCCTGAGGCCGACGACCGCGCCGCCGTGCTCGGCGGGGTCGGCGTCGGTCGCCGCCCACACGAACATCGGCGCCACGTCCTCGGGGTCTCTGCCGCCCTGGTTCCCGGTGAGCGCGGTGTCGACCAACCCCAGATCGAGCGTCATCGCCGTCGCGTCGAGGTCGGCGTGCGCCTGCCGGACGACCGCCTCGGAGCCGGCCTTCGAGACGGCGTACGCGCCCATCCCCGGCTTCGGATCGCGGGCGACCGACCCCGAGGGCACGAGGACCCGTGCGTCCTCGTTCAGGTACGGAGCGGCCTCACGAACTGTGGCGAACACGCCCCGGACGTTCGTGCGAACGGTGTCGTCGAAGCGGCTGTACGGCTCGTCGTCGAGGGGCATCTCGCCGGGGGCGCCGTGGTTGACGGCGGCGTTGGCGACGACCACGTCGACCCCGGCGCGCTCGCCCGCGCGGTCGGCGTGTTCCATGAGCCGTTCGAGGTCGAACTCGTCACGCACGTCCGCCCGGAGGCCCGAGGCGGAGCCCGGGCGCGAGAGCGCGTCGACCGTCCCCTCGACTGCGTCGCCGTCGCGCGAGCAGACGACGACGTGAGCGCCCGCGTCGGCGAACGCCGAGGCAACGGCCCGTCCGACGCCGCGCGTTCCGCCGGTGACGACCGCGGTGGTTCCGTCCATGGGATCGCCAGGGGCCGGCGGGAGGTAGTGGTTGCGGACCGCGGCGACGTGCGCGACGGGCGATCGCCCTCCGTGGAGGGACCGATGGCGGCGATGCTCGTGCGACCATATTTATACATCGCCCCGCCGTAACACGGTTAATGCGCGAACCTCGTGACCGCTCCTCGCTCTCGGGGGAGGACGTGGTCGTGATCGGCGGCGGCTTCGGCGGGCTGTCGACGGCCTGCTATCTGGCCGACGCCGGCGCCGACGTGACCCTGCTGGAGAAGAACGAACAGCTCGGCGGCCGCGCCTCCGTGCTGGAGACGGACGGCTTCCGGTTCGACATGGGCCCGTCGTGGTACCTGATGCCCGACGTGTTCGAGACGTTCTTCGGCCACTTCGACCGGAAGCCGTCGGAGTACTACAGCCTCTCGCGGCTCGACCCGCACTACCGGATCTTCTTCAAGGACGGCGATCAGGTCGACATGGTCCCGGACCTCGAGGCGAACCGCGAGACGTTCGAGTCCTACGAGGCCGGCGCGGGCGACGCCTTCGACGACTACCTCCGCAAGTCCGAGCGGAACTACGAGATCGGGATGGAGCACTTCGTGTACGAACACCGCGACGACCTCGCGGACTTCGTCGATCCCGACGTGCTGCGTTACTCGTGGGGGCTGTCGCTGCTCGGGACGATGCAGGACCACGTCGAGAGCTACTTCGACGAGCCGAAGCTCCAGCAGATCATGCAGTACACGCTGGTGTTCCTCGGCGGATCGCCGCACAACACGCCGGCGCTGTACAACCTCATGAGCCACGTCGACTTCAACCTCGGCGTCTACTACCCCGACGGCGGGCTCGGCGCCGTCGTGGACGGTATCGTCGAGCTGGGGTCGGAGTTGGGCGTCGAGTACGTGACGAACGCGCCCGTCACCGCGATCAAGGGACAACGCGGCGGCTTCAAGGTGGAGACGACGACCGCGGACCCCGGCGACGGGTTCGCGGAGGGCGCCGCCGTGGCGGACGGTGGTGCCTCCGCGGACGCCACGATCACCACCGGGTCCGGCGAGAGCTACTTCCCGGACCTCGTCGTCAGCGACGCCGACTACGCCCACACCGAGCAGGAGCTGCTCGCGCCGCGCAAGCGCCAGTACGACGCCGACTACTGGGAGTCGCGGACGTACGCGCCCTCCGCGTACCTCCTGTACATGGGCGTCGAGGGCGACGTGGAGGAGCTCGCCCACCACACGCTCGTGCTTCCGACAGACTGGGACGAGCACTTCGAGCAGATCTTCGAGGAGCCCGCGTGGCCCGACGACCCCGCCTACTACCTCTGTGTTCCCTCGAAGACCGACGACACCGTCGCTCCCGAGGGGCACTCGAACCTGTTCGTCCTCGTTCCGATCGCGGCGGGGCTGGAGGACACGCCGGAACTGCGGAGCCGGTACCGGCAGCAGGTCCTCGACGATATCGCCGAGAACACGGGCGTCGACCTCCGCGACCGGATCGTCCTCGAGGAGGAGTTCTGCGTCGACGACTTCGCGGGGCGCTACAACTCGATGAAGGGATCGGCGCTGGGTCTCGCGCACACGCTGCGCCAGACGGCGCCGTTCCGCCCCGGCCACGAGTCCTCGAAGGTGGACGGCCTGTACTTCACCGGGTCGACGACGACCCCCGGGATCGGCGTCCCGATGTGTCTCATCTCGGGACTGCTCACGGCCGAGACGATGGGCGAGTCCGCCTGACCGCGCCCATGACGACCGCAGTCGACCCCGGCGATCCGGGGGACGCGACCGATCCGGCGGACACCGACGCGACGGATTCGGCCGACGCCGACGCGACCGATCGGCCCGCCGGCGCCGTCGCGAGCGCGCGCTACCTCCTGAAGCTCTCGCGCCCGCGCTTCTGGCTGTACCTCGCGGGGCCGATCGTCGTCGGGGTCGCCTTCGGCGCGACGACCGTGCCGGGGCTGTTCCGCCCCGAGAACTTCCTCCTGTTCGGCTACTTCCTCCTCCCGGCGAACCTGTTCCTCTACGGCGTGAACGACGTGTTCGACCGCGACGTCGACGAGGATAACCCGAAGAAGGAGGGTCGGGAGGTCCGCTACGGGGGCGACCCGGTCGTCCCCGCGGTCGTCGTCGCGTCGCTGGCGCTGGGAGCGGGAACGTTCGCGATCACGCCGCGGGTCGCGTGGCCGTTCCTCGCCGGGTTCTTCCTCCTCGGCGCGCAGTACTCGGCGCCGCCGCTCCGGTTCAAGACGACGCCGTTGCTGGATTCGGTCTCGAACGGTCTGTACGTCCTCCCGGGCGCCGCCGCGTACGCGCTGGTCGCGGGAGCCGCCCCGCCGACCGCGGCGCTCGCGGGCGCGTGGCTGTGGGCGATGGGGATGCACACGTTCTCGGCGATCCCCGACATCGAGCCGGACCGCGCGGCGGGCATCCGGACGACCGCGACCGCGCTCGGCGAGCCGCGGACACTCGCGTACTGCGCGGCCTGTTGGCTCGCCGCGGCGGGCGCGTTCGCGGCGGTCGACCCGCGGATCGGCGCGGTGCTGCTCGCGTACCCGGCGCTCGTGGCGGTCGTCCGGTTCGCGGGCGTCGCGATCGACCGCGCGTACTGGTGGTTCCCGGCGATCAACACCGTCGTCGGCGCCGTGCTCACGATGGGCGCGCTCACGCGGATCGTTCCCCCGGAGGCGGTGCTGTCGTGAGCCCCGGGACCGGGATCGGACGGGTCGCTGCCCTCCGCGAGGCGATGCCCGCCGACCGCCGCGAGGCGGAGGCGCGCCTCGACGCGCTCGTGCGCGAGAACCGCTTCACCATCTCGGTCGTGTTCCCGGTCGTGGGGGCGATACTCCTCGTCGCCAGCGCGGAGGGCGCGTTCGCGGGCACCCCGCTGGAACCGCTGGCGTTCAACGGGGGCATGATCCTGCTCGGCACGCTCGTGATGCGCTCCCCGCTGGTCGTCGGGCTCGCGCCGCTGGTCGGCCGTCGAGAGCTCGCGGGGATCGGGCTGCTGTCGGCGTACGCGTACGCCATCGAGTACGTCGGCGTGACCACGGGCTGGCCCTACGGCGAGTTCGAGTACCTCGTCGCGCTCGGTCCGGAGCTGGCCGGCGTCCCCCTCGGACTGCCGGTGTTCTTCCTCCCGCTCGTAGCCAACGCCTATCTCCTGAGTCTGCTCCTGCTCGGCGACCGCGCGGAGCGCACGGCGGTCCGGCTGTTGGCGGTCATCTCGCTCGTGTTCGTCATGGACGTGGTGCTGGACCCGGGCGCCGTCGCGCTCGGCTTCTGGGCGTACGAGGGCGTCGCCGACGCGGGCGCGCTCGGCGTGTTCTCGGGGGCGGGCTTCTACGGCGTCCCGCTCTCGAACTACGCCGGCTGGGTCGTCTCCGCGACCGTCGCCGTCGTCGTGCTCGACGCCGCCTTCGACCGCGGCGCGCTACGGGAGCGACTCGCCGAGTGCGATTTCATGCTCGACGACATGGTGAGCTTCGTGCTGCTGTGGGGCGGGGTGAACGTGTGGTTCCTCAACCCCGTCGCCGCCGCGGTCGCGGCCGGCATCGGCGTCGGGCTGGTCCGGGCGGACCGGTTCGACGCGTCGCTGTTGCGGCAGGCGTTCTGAGGAAGCGATCGCGGCGGCGACCGGACCGACCGCGGAACGCCTTCGCCGGTCAGCGCGCCGGGACGCGGTCGGCGTGGCCGGCGCCCGAGCGGTTCGACTCGCTGTCGCCGTACGGGACACAGGAGACGCGCCGGAACACCGTCTCGGGGTCCTTGCACCGGAACCACGCCCAGCGCGTCCTGACGAACAGCTTGAGCTTGCGGTACGTGCTCAGCTCCGGCGTCGCCGAGAGGGTATCGAAGCCCCGTTCGCGGATGAGCGCGTGGTGCTCCGCGTACAGCACCGACGCGAGCAGCACGGCGAACTGGCAGTCCTCTGGGAGGTACTTGATGCCCGCGACGCCCTGCTTGTACAGCGACTCCGCGCGGCGTACCTCGTGGCGCATCACGGCCTCGACGCGCTCGTCGAACTCGAAGCGCTTGATCTGCGCCTCCGTGACGTCGTACTCGCGCAGGGTCTCCTGCGGGAGGTACACCCGGTCCAGCTCCACCACGTCCTCGCGCACGTCGCGCAGGAAGTTCGAGAGCTGGAACGCGTCGCCGAGCGCCGTCGCGTGCGGGAGGGCGGCCTCGGGCTCGTCGGGGTCCATCACCGCGGTCATCATCCGGCCCACCGCGGAGGCGGAGCCGTCCATGTACGCCTCCAAGTCCTCGTACGTCTCGTAGCGGTCGGTGTCGATGTCCGAGCGCATCGCCTCGATGAACGTCTCGACGTCCTCCTCGGCGATGTCGTGCTCGTCGCACAGCTCCGCGAACGCCGAGAGGACGGCGTCGTCCGTCTCCTCGCGGCCGAGCGCGGCGTCCCGGAGGCGATCCAGCTCCCGGCGCTGTTCGTCCGGCGGTCCCGTCTCCGCGCCGTCGACGATCTCGTCGGCGACTCGGAAGAACGCGTACAGCACGTACGTCGGCTCTCGAACCCGTTCCGGCAGCACCCGGGTCGCGAAGTGGAACGTCTTCCCCGTGCGCTGTTGAATGCGCTTGCTTCGGGCGATCTGGTCGTCGTCTACCATCGTCCCTCCGGCGCGGCCCCCGCGCTGGTAGCGCTATCCCGTCCTCGCATCTGAGTGAAACTCACTAGGGCCGCCGACACCATAACAGTTGGTGCCGGTCGTGGCCTGCGGTTTTCGCCCCCGTGAGCGCCATCATCGAACGTGGAACGGTCACCTAGGACCCGCCCCACGGTCGACCCTCGAGGCGATCACCGTCTATCCGTAGAACGGGTCGGAACAGTCGAAGACGACGCCGTGTCGCGGGCAGACGTACTCGCAGTGGCGGTGAACCATCGACGCCCCACAGTACGGACAGGGCCGCGTCCGCTTCGTCGCCCCCTCGTCGTCGCTCATCGGTTCCAACTCGTCCTCCCACGACAAAGCGGTTCGGAAGCGCGGTCGGACCGGTCCGACGGCGGGTCCCCCGCAGCCGCACCCGTTTTATCCGTGGGAACCGTTGGGTAGCTGAATGGACCTCCGCCCCGCTCGCTCCTCTCGTCGGACCGCGATCGCCGCCGAGGTCGCCGTCGCCGTCGCCTCCGGAGTCGCCGTCGCGGCGGGCACGTTCCTCGTCGTCGGGTTCTCCCCCCGCTGGGTCGTCGTCGCGATCGCCCAGACGGTGCTGCTCGCGCTGCCCGACGCGGCGCTCGCGGCCGGCATTCAGGGGCTCGGGAGCACGGCCCAGCCGCTGCTCGTCGCCGGGGCGGCCGGGCTCGCGGTGGCGCTGTTCGGGACGCTCGCGTGGGTCGCCCGACGGGTCGGCCGGACTGCCGACAGGGAGCGGGCGGAGGTCGTCTTCCTCGTCGGCACGCTTCAGGCGCTCGCGGCGTTCCTGCTGTCGATATCGCCGGTCGCGGCCGTCGTCGGGGGCGCGTTCGGCGCGGCGGTCGTGGGGCTGGCGGGGGAGATCACGACCGGAACGGACGACGTGTCTCCGGCCCGCCGCGGACTGTTGCGATCGGCGGGCGTCGCGGCGACGGCGGTGGGACTCGCCGGGGCCGGGCCGCTCGCGCGGGCGGTCGGCGGGGGAACCGGCGACGGGTCGGAAGCGGTCGATCCCGATCCGCTCGTCGAGCGACTGCTCGGGACGGCCGCCGACCGCTCGTTCGACCTCGCGGGCGCGGAGCCGCTCGTCTCGGAGTCGTTCTACGTGGTGGACAAGAACGCCGCCGACCCCAGGGTCGACCCCGAGACGTGGTCGCTCCGGGTCACCGGCGCCGTCGACGAGGAGGTCGAGGTCGACCTCGGCGCGGTCGAGTCGCGGCCCGCCGAACATCGCTTCGTCACCCTCCGGTGCGTCGGCGACGAGGTCAACGGGCGGAAGGCGGACACCGCGGCGTGGACGGGCGTTCCAATCGCTGACCTCCTCGAGGAGGCGGGCGTTCGTCCCGACAGCTGCTGTGTCATGTTGCGCGCCGCGGACGACTACTACGAGGAGTTCCCGCTGTCGGCGCTCAGGGAGGGCCTGCTCGCGTACCGGATGAACGGGCGGCCGCTCCCGCGACAGCACGGCGCGCCGGTCCGGGCGCTGATCCCGGGCCACTGGGGAGAGATCAACGTGAAGTGGCTCACCGAGATCGAGATCCTCGAGGAGGAGGCGACGGGCTACTGGGAGGAGCGCGGCTGGCACGGCACGGGCCCCGTCTCGACGGTGGCGAAGCTCCATCACGTCGAGACCGATGACGGCGCGGTCTCCGTCGGCGGCCACGCCTACGCCGGAACCCGCGGCGTCTCCGCCGTCGAGGTGTCGACCGACGGCGGCGACACGTGGTCGGAGGCCGACCTCACCGACCGGCTCCCGGGGCCGACTCCCGCCGACGCCGACCCCGACGACTCGGACGCCGTCGGCGGCGAGGCCGCGGACGCATGGCGCGGCTGGCGCTACGAGTACGAGGCCGACCGGGAACACGAGGTCGTCGTCCGCGCCGTCGAGGAGGACGGCACCGTCCAGCCCGCCGCGGAGCGCGACCCGTACCCCCGCGGCGCCTCCGGGCGGGTGAGCCGGACGATCCGCCCCTGAGTGGGTCGGACCGACCGCCGACTCCGACCGGCGAATCGCTCCGCCGATCGGAGCCGTTATTAACGGCAATCGGTGCGTTAGTAACATGGCCGACGTGACTGCCGACGGGACCGAGCGTCGCCGGACGACTCGGACCCGGCTGATCGGCGCCGCGAGCACGGCGGCGCTCGTGGCCGCGACCGCGTACGCGCTCGCGACTGGGCGGACGAAGCTGTTCGGGATCGCGTGGATCGCGTTCGGGGCGATGGCGGTCGCCGGGTGGGTCGCCGGGCGGACCGACGACACGCACGCCGGGACGCTCGTGTGGGGCTACGGGCTCGCCGCGGGCGCAATGATCACCAGCGCGGCC
This sequence comes from Halobaculum saliterrae, assembly GCF_009831625.1. GTDB lineage: Archaea > Halobacteriota > Halobacteria > Halobacteriales > Haloferacaceae > Halobaculum > Halobaculum saliterrae. The sequence continues at coordinate 313,135 of NZ_WUUS01000004.1, forward strand.
GTCTTCCTCCTCCCGCAGGCGATCGGCCAGCACCCGGCCTACGGCGGGTTCGGCGTCGCGCTCGGGCTGCTCGTGGGGTACGGCGCACACACGCTCGGGCACCGTCTCTCGCACATGGACCTCCCGCTGGACCGATCGCTGGCGGAACTGACCGCCCACGCCGTGAGCGCCGGCGCGATCATCGGGATCATCTACGGCAACTTGCCGGACCTCGGGCTGCTGCTTGGGCTGTCGATCATCTCGCACAAGGGGCCGGCCGGCTACGCGGCCGTCCGTCGGTTCTCCGGCGACGGTGGCGACTGGACGGCGATCCTGTTGCCGGCGGCGGGCGTCGGCGTCGCCGCGATCGCCTCGTCGCTGTTCGCGCTGCCCGCCTCGGCCGCGATACGTGGCGTCGTCTTCGGGTTCGCCACCGGCGTGTTTCTCCACGTCGCGATGGACTTCCTCCCGGAGTGTGAGATCGGCAGCGAGGTCCACGACTCGCTGAGCCACGACGGCGACGCTCACGCCCTGTTGGACCGCCTCCGCGTCCACGCCGTCGCCAGCACCGCGCTCGGCGGACTGGCGGTGTTCGTCGGCTGGCTGGTCGTCGCCTGAAGACCTGAGACTACGCCGCGTTCGAGTTCGACACCTTCGGCGGATCGTGGTCGGGGCAGTCCTACGAGGTGACCCGACGGACCTGCCAGGAGATGCCCGCGGCCGCGACCAGCAACACGGCGAGGTTGAACGCGCCGTGGAACAGCGAGCGATACTCCGCGGTGACCCACTGGTTGATCGTCCGGGAGACGGCACCGTAGAACTGGATCCCCGCGATGAGCGCGAGCACGACGAGCGCGACGAGCACGAGGTAGTTCACGTACCTGACCATGTCCCGCGAGCGACCGCCGGCGCCCTCACTGATTGAGGCGTCGTCCGCCCGGGCGTCCGAGGCGGTGGCGGGTGCGACATCCGCAGTCGCCGGGGCGTCGTGGGTCGACGCCGTCGGCTCGCTTCCGCTCGATTCGTTCGGCGTGTCGTCGGGTTCGTCCGTTTCCTGGGTCATCGTCGGGTTCGCCTCCGTGCGAGCAGCGCGGCGCCGGCGAGCGCCACGACCGCGAGCGCCGGGCCGAACCCGGGCGTCGCCGTCGAGGTCTCCGTGCCCTCCGCAGCCTCGGTCATTCGGTCGCCCGCTCCGTCGTCGCCGCCGGCGAAGTCGCCGACCTCGAACTCCACCTCGCGGGTGGTCTCGTTGGCCGAGATCGTCTCGGTCGGGTCGAGGTTCGCCACCGAGCGGGCGGTGTCGACGAGCACGCCGTCGCGGTACACCGCGGCGTCGACGTAGTAGTTGTAGTCGCTCGGGACGCTCACCTCGGTCGTCGCGTCGGCGGTGCGGCCGGGGCCGATGTCGGCCACGGTCGTCGACTGGCGTGCGGCGACGAGGTTCGACTCGGCCTGTCGGAGGATCACCTCAACGCGCAGGTCCTCGCTCGACACCGCGCCGCCGTTCGTCAGCGACGCCGCGACCGCCAGCGTGGTTCGGTTCGCCCCCTCGTCGACGGAGGCGACCGACACCGACAGCGGGGGGACCGCCTCGCTCTCGGTGAAGCGGACCTCCGTGCCGAGCGCCTCCAGCCCCGAGACCTGCGTCCGGTCGCGGTCGACGACCTCTCCCTCGCGGAAGACGACCGTCTCGATCACGTAGCCGCCCTCGCGGGGCACCTCGATCGTCGCGTTCACCGCGACGCTTCGATCGCCGGTCAGCTCGTCCAGATCGACCGTCCGCTCGGTCGTCAGGAGGCCGGACTCGGCGTCGTACGCGCGAAACCGTACGGAGACGTTGTCCGTGGGGTTCCCGCGGTGGCCGATGCGGGTGTGCAGCGTCAGCGTCGCCGTCGCGCCGTCGACCTCTCCGGGTGCGATCGCCGGCGACTCGGCGATGGCGACCGGGCCGGGACGGACCGGACCGTCCGCGGCCGGGTCTGCGAGGACGCCGGGACCCGCGGCGACCCCGAGGAGGGCGACGAGCAGGACGGCGACCGCGCCCGCGGTCAACCGTCGTTCTCGTGACATGCGGGCGACACTGCACAGGCGCGTGGTAAACCCTTTGTGTACGACGGGACGGCAGTGTGTGAGCCTCGGTAACGGGGGACACAGTTATTTCCGGTCGGTGTGTGGGCCGAACCATGGAGTACGTCCTTGCGACGAACTCGGTGGCACGGAGCGAGGCGTTGTGTGAGTACCTGCGGACGCGGATCGACGGGACGGACGTCGTCCACGCCGTCAACTCCCAACGCGGCGGCGACCGGACGACACAGGGGGAACTCGACCGGGGCGAGGAGGCGCTCGACGTGGTCGACGCGCGGCTCTCGGACGTCGCCGAGGTCCACTGCCACCAGGTCGTCCGGGGGAACGACCCCACGGAGGACCTGCTCGAGTTCGTCCACCGGCACGACGCCGACGAGATAGTGATGGGGATCCGCAAGCGATCGGCGACCTCGAAGCTGGTCTTCGGGAGCGTCGCGCAGGACATCCTCATGACCGCGAACGTGCCCATGCGCGTCGTTCCGGTCCCAGAGCGCCGATAGCCCGCGCCGGCGACGACGGTCGAACGCCGTGTCACGTGAGCACACGTCACTGACCCACACTCCGCCGACCAATTGAAGCGGCGCGGGGTCGAGCGACCCGGTATGCCCGGTCCCGTGTTCCGTCGCGGCGAGGCTGTCGAGTTGCGGACGGTCGAGGAGGAGGACGCAGGGTTCCTGGCCGAGCTGGTCAACGACCCGCGGGTCCGCTCGGGAACCGCGATGGCGACTCCGGTCAGCGAGGCGGACGAGCGCGAGTGGATCGACTCCGTCGGCGACGACGGCGGGGTGCACCTCCTCGTGTGCGTCGACGGCGGCCCCGTCGGGATCGCCGGCGTGAACGCCCCGAACGAGACGTGGGGTGCGGCGGAGCTCGGGTACCAGTTCGTGCCCGACGCCTGGGGGAACGGCTACGCCACCGATGCCGCCCGCGAACTGTGCGCCCACGCGTTCACGGAGCGACGGCTCCACAAGGTGTACGCGAAGGTGTACGAGACGAACCCCGCCTCCGCGCGGGTGCTCGAGAAGGTCGGCTTCACCGAGGAGGGACGCCACCGCGACGAGGCGTTCGTCGACGGCGAGCACGTCGACGTCAGGCGGTTCGGTCTGCTCGCCGACGAGTGGGTCGAGGATCGATAGCTACTCCACCAGTTCCTCGGCGAGTATCGGGACGAACGTCCCCACGTCGGTGACCATCCCGACGGCCTGCGCGGAGCCGCGATCGAGCAGCTGTGTGACCGTGGCGGGGTTGATGTCGACACAGACCGTCCGCGTCGTCGACGGGAGGCAGTTCCCGACGGCGACGGAGTGCAACAGCGACGACAGCATGAGCACGAGGTCGGCATCGCGCGCCTGTTCGCGGATCGCGTTCTGTGCCTCGACGGCGTCGGTGATCGTGTCCGGCAGCGGGCCGTCGTCGCGGATCGAGCCCGCGAGCACGAAGTCGCGGTCGTTGACGACACACTCGTACATGACGCCCTCGGTGATCAGTCCCTCCTCGACGGCGGCCTCGATGCCGCCCGCGCGGACCACCTCGCTGATCGTGTAGATGTGGTGCTTGTGCCCCTTTCGCGGGTGCTCCATCGTCTCCACGTCCATCCCGAGGCTGGTCCCGTAGCGCGACCGCTCCATGTCGTGGACGGCGAAGCCGTTGCCCGCGGAGATCGCGTCGACGTACCCCTCGCGCACGAGTCGCGCGAGCGCGGGGCCGCCGCCCGCGTGGATGACCGCGGGGCCGGCGACGCACAGCACGCGCCCGCCCTGTGCCTTCGTCTCGGCGATCGCCTCGGCGATGTCGCGGATGAGCGACTCGGAGGGTCGCTCCGCGGAGACGCCGCCCTGCATGAAGCCGAACGGCCCCGACGAGTCGCGGGGCCGCTCGGGCGGTTTCACCCGGATGCCGGCGTCGCCCGTGACGACGAGGTCCCCCGCCTCGATGCCGTTGAGAACCTTCGTCTCGGCGGTGACCTCGCCGTCCTCGGCGACGACGTTTCCGTCCTCGTTCTCGACGCCCTCGACGACGACGGCGCAGTCCATCTCGATGTTCTCGACGCCCACCCACTCGCCGTCGATCCGGACGTCGGTGGGGTGGTTCGTCGTCGAGTAGAAGCCGTGCGGGACGACGTTGTCCGCGGGTGCGGGGGTCAGCGTCGCGTCCGTCGGCGCCGCGAGCGTCGCGCCCGACTGGTGCAGTTCGTGGAGGATCGGATGCAACGTCTCCTCGTCGTCGGCGATCACCCGCATTCGGCAGTACGACTCCTCGTCCTTGCGCGTCCCCACGTGGAACTCCTCGATGTCGAACTCGCCGCCGAGGTCCATCACGACGGTGAACGCGCGCTCCATGAGGCCGGAGTCGATGATGTGGCCCTCCAGCTCGACCACGTCGCTGACAGTCATACCGTCCGTGTGCCCCGCGACGCTGAAAAGGTGCTCGTACCCGCGGTATCGGCCGTGATCGACGGTCAGCCCACCCGACCGTTCGGGGGGTCCGACTCGCCTACAGCAGGAGCCCCTTGAGCGCGTTCAGGACGCCCCAGGTGACCTGTGCGACGACGTTCCCCTGCTCGCCCTTGATGACGATGTCGTCGGATCTGACCGCGTCGGCGAAGCGGTTCGCCGCCTGATCGCCGCTGTTGGCGTCGGCGATGGTAGATATCGTTTCGCGGTCGGTCTCCATTCGGAGCGTCGCGTCCTCGTGTACCGACTCGCGGAGGTCGACGACGGTCCCGTCGCCGGTCATCCGGAACGAGTAGACGGCAGTTTCCGCGCCGTCGCTCACGTAGAGGTTCACGCGCTTGTTCTCGATCTGGCCCGCCAGCGGACCGAGGTCGAGCCCGCCGCTCGCGTCGTTGTACAGGTCGAAGCCCGTCTCGAGCTGTGTGAACACCTCGCCGGACCACGACGGACGGTCCGACTGTGCGGTGACGGGCGCGACCGCGACCGACACGACGAGGAGCGATGCGACTGCGAGGGCGAGCGATCTGTTGAACACGCCCAGTAGAGGTCGGCCGTGGAGATAAATACGTACTACGGGTCGGGTGCTGTCCGGATGCGGTCGGCCCTCAGCGTTCCGCTCGTGGTGGACGGTCCGCCTACGGTCGCTCGAGGACGGCGTCGAGGAACGCCACCTCGTGAGCGAGCACCTCGGTGAAGCGGTCGTCCCACGCGTCGAAGTGTCCCATCGGGAGCGCCACGAGCGAGGAGTCGGGGAGCTCGTCGGCCAGTCGGTCGGTGTACTTGTAGGGGACGACCTGATCCTCGGTGCCGGCGACGACGAGGGAGGGACACGTCACCGCCGACGCGTCGGCGACCGGCCGATACCGCGGGAGCGCCAGCAGCGTCCGCGCACGGGTTTCGTTCTGCCACGTGGAGTCCCGCGGTATCAACGCCGCGTAGCCGTCGAGCGCGCCGGACTCGTTCAGCGCCGCGAACTCCTCGGGGCGGCCGTACACCTTCACCTCGTGCTCCCGCCCGACGAGTCCGGCGAGGCGATCGCGAACGCCGGCACCGATCGCACGCGCTAGGTATCGCGGCGACTTGCTCCGCAGCAGCGACCGGCCGTCGGCGAACGGCGTCCGCGCGACGACCGCGTCCACGTCGTACCGCTCGGCGGCGACGCCCACGACGTGGCCGCCGCCCAGCGAGACGCCCCACAGCGCGATCCCGTCGCCGAGGGCGTCGACCCCGCGGACGCGGTCGACGGCCGCCTGCCAGTCGGCGATCTGCCGGCTCGGGAGCACCAACGGCTCGCCCTCGGAGGCGCCGAATCCGCGGTAGTCGAAGGTGAACGCCGCGTACCCCACGTCCGCGAGGTGTTCGGCGACCCGGTCGAGCCCGAAGACGGCCTCGGCGGCGAGGCCGTGCCCGAGCACGACCGTGGCCGGTTCGGCCACGTCGCGCGGGCGGTACAGCGTCCCGACGCAGTCGTCGCCGTCGACTGTGAACGTGAGCCGACGCGTGGCGAACCGCTCGCGCGACGGGGGGTCCCCGCGCACGCGCCGTGCGGGCGGTCGGTCGGGGGTCGCACGCGGGGCGCTCACCGGCGCCCTCCGTCGCCGGGCGCCGGATCGGGCTCGTCGTCCGCGGCGGCGGTCGCGTGTGGCGCGTCGGCGTCGACGGGGACGTCCGGGTCCGTCTCGACGGTTCCGAGCACGCGCTCGGAGAACTCCTCCTCGGAGATCCGGTAGCCGGTCAGCTCCTCCAGCCACTCGGCCTCGGCGTGCCACGTCGCCTGCACGTCGTCCTCGAAGCGCAGCGAGGTGGCGTCCACGCGCAGGGGGTCGAGCTCGCCGGCCTCGACGAGGTCGATCACCGTGTTACAGACGCGACCCATCTCCCCGTGTGCCGGACGCTCCGCGGGAAGCGTCGTCGTGTATGCGACGGCGACGCGGTCCGGCGAGAGGCGGACGTCCGCGACGTCGATGCCGTCGGCTCGGAGTTCCTGAGCGAGCGCCGACTCGTCGATGGTCATACCCGCGAATACACTCGGGGGCGACTTACTGGTTCCGGGGACTCGGAGGCCGTCAGAAGCGACGCGGACAACGGGACGGCTGGAACGGAGGGGTGGGAGTCCATGTCAGAGGCACTGTGTCCCTCCGTCCCAACGCGAGTTATCGATGATCGTACACCGACTTAACCGCTTGGTGAACCACCGTTCACCACGTGTATGGGGCCGGACAGGAGGTGAATCGCAGTACACTCATTCGATCTGATACGTCGAACGGAACACGTATACACATCCGTCCGGCAGTACGGGTCGGATGGACGACGACGAGGAGGCGTCGAGACGGACGTTCGAGTTGTTGGCGAACGAGACGCGGCTCGGGATCATCTCGACGCTCGGGGAGGCCAGCGGGGAGGGCGGGTACGCGACGCTGGCGTTCTCGGACCTGCAGGCGGCGACGGGGGTGGAGGACAACGGTCACTTCAACTACCACCTGACGAAGCTCGTTGGCGAGTTCATCGAGGAGCGCGAGGGCGGATACGCGCTGACGCTCGCGGGGATCCGGGCGTATCAGGCGATCGTTGCATATCGTGTCACTCCCGAGGTCGAAATAGAGCCGTTCGAGTTCCCTCATAAGGAATCCTGTGTACAATGCGGGGGAACCATCGTCGCACGCTACACGGACGGGCGGTTCATCACGGAGTGTGAAGAGTGTGGAACCGAGGAACTGAACTACCCGGTTTCCGTCGCCGACTTCGATCCGAACGACCCCGAATCGCTGCTCGACGCCGCGACCCGACGCATGATCCGCGATGAGTCGTCGATGTACAACGGGGTCTGTCCGTACTGTGCCGGGCGGGTAGTCTGGACCGTCGAACTTCCGGAGGGCCACTGGGAAGAATCGAACCTGAGGGGAGACGCGATGGCACACGGCGCCTGCACACGATGTGCATGGTTCCTATACGGGAACGTCGTCGGGAAGATCCGTCACCACCCGGCGATATCAGACTTTCTCAGCCGTCATGGGTATGACCCTTGGACCGATCCGCCGTGGGAGGAACAGTACGACTTCGACCACCAGGTTTTGGACGATGATCCGGTGCGGGTGGAAGTGAGTTACCTCGCCGACGGGGAGTGCCTTGAGGTCACTGTCGACAGTGACCTCGTCGTGCTCAACTACGATATCCGTCTCATAGAGGAGTGACGAGGCGACGGCGTCAGTTCGCCTCCCCTTCCACGCCCATCCCCAACCGCTCGAACACGAACCCCCACCGCTCGCTGTTCTCGCGCACCTGCATCGACGTGGGCTTGCCGACGCCGTGACCGGCGTCGTCCTCGACGCGGAGGATCACCGGCTCGTCGCCCGTGTTCCGCTCCTGGACGAGTGCGGTCATCTTGCGTGCGTGGCTCGGGTGGACGCGGGTGTCGCCGAGCGCGGTCGTGAACATCGTCGCGGGGTAGTCGGTCTCGGGAGCGTTGTGGTACGGCGAGTACTCGCGGATGTACGTGAACGCCTCCGGGTCCTCCTCGGGCTGGCCGTACTCCGTCGTCCACGAGGCGCCGAGCAGGAACCGGTGGAACCGAAGCATGTCGAGCAGCGGCACGTGACACAGCGCGACCGCCCAGCGGTTGGGACGCTGAGTGATCAGTGCGCCGACGAGCAGGCCGCCGTTGGAGCCGCCGACGACGCCGATTCGGTCGGGGTCCGCCCAGCCGGTCTCGGCGATACCGTCCGCGACCGCGAGCGCGTCGTCGAACACGCGCTGTTTGTTCTCCCGGCGGCCGGCCTCGTGCCACGGCTCGCCGTACTCGGTGCCCCCGCGCAGCGTCGCGAGCACGAACACGCCGCCGGCGGCGAGGAAGGGCAGGCGGAAGCGGTCGAACGTCGGCGTGCGGTTCACCCGGAAGCCGCCGTAGCCGGAGAGCAGCGCGGGGTTGTCGCCGTCGGGGTCCACGTCGCTCCGGCGGACGACGAACGCCGGCACGTCGGTGCCGTCCGCCGACTCGAACCACTCCTGACTCACCTCGATGTCGAACCCGACCTCGGTCGACTGGCGACACAGCGTCTCGGTCGTCCCGTCGTCGAGGTCGACGCGGCGGACGGCGGGCGGCTCGGCGAACGACTGGACGGTCAGGTACGCTTCGGGCTCGTCGCTGGCCCCGTGGACGCCCGCGACCGTCGGGAACGCCGGGAGCTCGACCGTCCGCTCGCGCTCCCCGTCGGCGTCGAGGATCGCGAGCTCGGAGCTGGCGTCCCGGTGGTAGTGCGCGAGGATCCGGTCGCCGGCGAGTTCCACACCGCGGAGGACGGCGTCCGTCTCGGGGACGAGTTCGTCGAACGCCTCCGGGTCGTTCGTCTCGCCCGCGAGCGCAGCGTCGAGCGGCGCGGCGAGGACACGCGATAAGTCGGCGCCGTGGTCGGTCGCGAGCAGCAGACGATCCCGATCGCCGTCGATCGTCGGCGTGAACACGGCGTCGACGCCGGTAAGCACCGGGCGCAGGTCCGCCTCCGTGGGGTCGCCGCGGTAGCCGTACACGTCGGAGCGCTCCCACCCCTCGACGTAGCCCGCGATCAGCGCGTCGCCGTCGGTCACGAGCGTCGGCCACGTGGTCTCCCCGACCTCGTCCGCGACGACGTGGTCGTCCGCGGGGGCCGCGTGGGAGCCGAACTCGTGATAGCGGATCGCCTTGTCGAGTTGGCCATCCGAGGGCGCGTCGCCCTCGTCGGCGTCGTCGGAGTCGTTTCCGTCGCCGTCGTCGCCCGCGGCCCCGGTCGTGACGTAGTAGAAGCCCCGGGGCGGCGCCGCGGACGCGTCGTCGTCGTCGGTATCGGCCGCGTCGTCGGCATCGGTCGCCCCGTCGGCGTCCGCCGACCCGCCGGACTCCACCCACGCGAACCCGTTTCCTTGGGTTCGCCCGGCGTCCTCCACCGTCTCGACGACCTCGGCGGTCGCCACGTCGACGATCCGGACGTCGTACTGCTCGTCGCCGCCCTCGGCGACGCCGTACGCGAGGTACGCGCCCTCCGGACCGGGGACGAACCAGTCCATCGAGACGGTGCCGTCGCCGGCCCACCCGTTCGGGTCGACCAGCACGGTCCCCTCGTCGGTGCCGACGGCGTCCGGACCGTCGTACGCGTACAGCACGGGCTGTTCGTCGTCCGGCCGCTTCACCTCCTGAAACAGGCGGTCGCCGGCGGGGGTGACGGGGCCGTACTGGCCGACGCGCCCGAGCGACCCGAACCGGTCGGCCAGCGCCTCGCGGTGCGGGGTATCGAGGACGCCCTCGGCGTACTCGTTCTGTGCGTCGGTCCACTCGCGGACCTCGTCGTCGTCGCCCTCCAGCCAGCGGTACGGGTCCGTGATCGACTCGCCGTGAAGTTCGTCGGTGACGGTTCGTCGCGGCGTCTCGGGAGGGCCGTCCGGGCCCGAGGCGTCCGTGTCGGTCATCGATCCTAACATCGGGCCTCGCCGGAAGTAGCTGCCCCTCGGCGGAGCGATTGCCGGGACCGAGATCCGACCCGGACCGGTGCCGACCCGGTCCGAGGTCGCAGTCGTCTTCGGTGGAGACGGTGATCGCCGACGGCTACCGGCCGAACAGCCGGTCGAGGATACCGCGTTCGCTGGGTCGCTCGGCCAGGAGCACCGACGCGTCGACCTCGTCCACCACGTCGAGCGCGAGCGCACCCGAGACCAGGCGCGAGAGCATCCCGCGCTCGGTGGCGCCGATGACGACCAGCGAACAGTCCTCGCTCTGGCGTCGGATCGACTCCTCGACGTCGCCGGACTCGACGACCCGCTCGGCGTCGCCGAGGCCGTGTTCGTCGGCCCAGGTCTCGAGGAACGCCTCGCCCTCGTCGACGTCGTCGTTGACGTGGAGCAGCCGGATCTCCGAGCCGTACGCGTCCCGCATGTAGCCCGCGACCTCCGCGGACAGGTCCGAGTCCGGGCCGCCCGCGGTCGGGACGAGCACGCGCTCGGGGTCGAAGTCGCGGTCCTTGAGGACGAGGAAGTCACACGGGAGGTTCCGCGTGAGCTCGTCGACGCGTCCTTCGACGCGGCCGGGGGAGCCGTGGCCCTCCGGTCCCCAGCCCATCACGACGAGGTCGGCGTCGTGGGTGCGGGCGGCGTCGAACACCTCCTCGAACGAGCGGTGGGAGACGATGGTGCTCGTCTCGACCGGGACGCCGAGCTCCTCGGCGTCGAGGCGCGCACGTTCGAGGAGTTCGTCGCTCCCCTCGTCGAACTTCCGGACGTTGTCCGCTGCGTACTCAAGCGAGGTCTGGTCGGGGACCGAGACGATGTGGACAGCGTCGACGGTTCCGCCGCGCTGGCGGGCGATCCGCGCGGCGAGTTCGATGAGCGTTCCCTCGGTAGCGGGGTTCGCCAGCGGCACCATCACGCGGAACTCCCCGCCGTCGGGGGCGACCGCGTCCGCCGCGTCGACGGCGGCGTCCGGCATGGTCTCGGGCTTCGAGCGGATGTAGTCCGCGAGCGCGCCCTCGCTGGTCGTTCGCGAGCGGGCGTACCCGAAGTACCACACCAGCGCGAACGCGACGAACGCGCCGCCGATGAGCACCACCGTCGGCTCGATGAAGACGATGAGGGCGAGCGAGACGATCGCGCCAAGGATCGGCACGGCCGGGTAGAGGGGCACGGTGTAGCTCGGATCGTACCCCTCGACGTTCGCCTCGCGGAACACGATCAGCGCGACGTTGAGCAGCGCGTAGATGACGAGGTGGAGCACCGATCCGAGCGTCGCGAGCGTGTTCACGTCCGCGAGGACGATGAACAGGAGGATGAGCGCGCCCGTGACGGCGATCGAGCGGTACGGCGTCCCGAACCGCGGGTGGATCTCGTTGAGCTCCGGGGAGACGAGGCGATCCCGGCCCATCGCGAAGTTGATCCGCGAGGACGCGAGGATCGAGGCGTTCGCGCTGGAGGCGGTCGCCAGCAGCCCGCCGATCAGCATCGCGATCGCCCCCGCGGGCCCGAGGACGATCCGCGCCACCTCGACGACCGCGATCTGTCCGTCCGGGATGGCCGCGATGAACCCCTGCTCCACGGCCGCGCTCATCACGATGAGGACGAGCGCGTAGATGACGGTCACGATGACGACCGAGCCGATGACGGCCCGCGGGAGGTTCCTCCCCGGGTCTTTGATCTCCTCCGCGACGGAGGTGATCTGGACGAACCCGAGGTAGGAGACGAAGATGAGCCCGGTCGTCGTGAGCATCGGCCCGAAGCCGGTCCCCTCCGCGATGTTCGCCGGGTCCGCGCGGAGCGTGCCCGCGATCGTGAACACCGTGAGGATGAGGACCAGAAGCACGACGATCACGTTCTGGAGGCGCCCGGTCTCCTTGGCGCCGGCGTAGTTGATGAGGACGAACAGCGCCGCTCCCGCGAGCGCGACCGCCTTCACGCCGACGGGGATCGCGATCCCGACGAACGGGACGGCGATCGACCCGCCGGAGATGTTGACGACGTACTCGCCGAACCCGACCATGTAGAACGCCGAGGCGAACGCGAGCCCCATCCAGTTGGCCCAGCCGGCGACGGAGCCGAACATCGGGCCGAGCGCCTGGTTCACGTAGTAGTAGGCGCCCCCCGACACCGGCATCGCCGTCCCGAGCTCCGAGGCCGAGAAGGCCGTCAGGATCGCGATGGCGCCGCCGAGCACGAACGAGATCACGGCGAACGAGCCAGCCTCGCTGATCGCCACGCCCGGGAGGACGAAGATCCCCGCGCCGATCATGGTCCCGACGCCGATGGTCAGCGCCGCGAGCGGGCCCAGGTCCTTCGCGAGCTCCTCGTCGCCGCTCATTCGTCCACCGGCGACCCGTCGTCGTCGGTCGGTCGCGGCAGGCTCACCACGGGACGGTCGGCGTCCGTCACCAGTCGCAGCGAGACGTCGCCGGTGAGCATCCGGACGAAGCGGCCGCCGTCGCGCGGCGTGAACGCGATCGCCGTCGCGTCCACGTCGCCGGCCACCGACAGGATGCCGTCGAGGATGTCGGTGGCGTAGACGATCTCGCGGTCGACGGTCACGTCCGGCAGCGCGGCGTCGAAGGTGTCGAACGCCTCGCGGGCGGCCTCCTCGCGCTGGTCGACGCCCGCCTTGTCCGGGGCGCCGCCGGCCTTCTCGACGACGTACACGAGCGTCGCCTCGCCCATCTCGGCGCCGTGGGCGGCGATGGCGGCGGCCGTCGCGGCCGCGTCGTCCTCCGAGGCGACGGGGACGACGACCCGCGAGAGCAGGTCGCTCACCGGCCGGTCCCTCCGTGCGTTGCGTCGAGTCCAACGAGGACGCGGTCGCCTCCGCCGATCCGTCGAGGCGGGCCGTTCGCGCCGCTGGTGCGTGTGTCTCTCATGTCCCCTCGATCGACCCCGATCGGCGTAAACGCTTCCATGGGGGTTGTGGGAACAGCTTTATCGCGCGGCAGGAACGGAGCGAGCGATCCGGGGCGGTGGAGGGCGGTTCCGACTCTCGGGTCGGTCGCTCCGTGGATCGCCTCGTGACCGACTCGCGCTATCTGACGTCCTCGATCGACACGGCCGTGTCGGTGTCGACCGTGATCCACGTCGTCTCCAGGGTCTCCGGGTCGTAGACGGTCACGGAGCTCGGATCCGAGCCGTCGTCGAGGAGGTACCGAAGCCCGAACTCGGGGAGGTCGTCGAGGGTGTCCGACTCCCGGAGCTGCGGCAGGTCGTCGCTCGCGTGCATACACATGTCTCCCACGCTCAGGTATATGACAGTACGCTTCGAATTATCGCGTGTGAGACCGCGGGGTGTCGGAGGGATCGACTCCCGACGCCGCGAGCGCCGCCGGGCGACGAAGGAGGACGATCCGTGCGGTGGACGCTTGTGGCCCCCGTTCCAACGGTGAGGCATGCATCCCGCACGGGAACTCGCGGAGCTCCTCGGCGGCGCCGAGGAGCTCACGATCGTCTGCCACAACAACCCCGATCCGGACTGCCTCGCGAGCGCGTTCGCGCTGGGCCGGATCGCGATGGCCGCCGGCATCGACGAACACCACATCCTGTACAGCGGCGAAATCTCCCACCAACAGAACCGAGCGTTCGTCAACCTCCTCGACATCGACCTCACCCCCTTCGAGCCCGCGGCCGTCAGGGACCGCCCCGAGGGGTCGCTGCTCGCGTTCGTCGACCACGCGGTTCCGGGGGCGAACAACCGTGTTCCGGAGGGAACGCCCGTCGACGTCGTGATCGATCACCATCCGAACGAGGCCATCGAGGCGGGGTTCGTCGACCACCGCGAGCACGTCGGCGCGACGGCGACGATCCTGACGGAGTACGTGCGGGAGCTGGACACCGAAATGGACGCCGACCTCGGGACGGCGCTCATGTTCGCGCTTCGTCGCGAGACGCTCGGGTTCCTTCGGGGGGCGACGCCGGCCGAGTACGACGCCGCGGGATGGCTCCACGGCCACGCGGACGGCGCACTGCTCCGGACGCTGTCGACGCCGTCGGTCACCGGGGCGACCGTCGACGCGATCGCGGAGGCGATCACGAACCGGACCGTGCGCGGCTCGGTGCTGATCTCCGGGATCGGACGGACGAGCGAGCGCGACGCGTTGCCGCAGGCGGCCGACTACCTCGCAACGCTGGAGGGCGTCGAGACCGCGATCGTGTTCGGCGTCGTCGACGACGGGATCCAGCTCTCCGCCCGGTCGACGGACTCGCGGATCCACATCGGCGACGTGCTCGACGGGGCGTTCGGGGACGTCGGGAGCGCCGGGGGACACCGCGAGATGGCCGGCGGGGAGGTGCCCCTCGGCGTCTTCGCCGACTTCACGACCGACGACGCGCAGCTGTTCGCGATCGTCGACCAGGTGATGAGCGCGCGGCTCGTCGCCGAGCTCAACCTCTCGACGGAGGCGGACACGCGGGAACCTGTGAAGGACGAACCGAACTGAGGGGGCAGTGCCGCCCGTGCCCGACAGGCTTGCTCCGGTCCGTGCATGTCCGGATGGACGGGGCGGCGGCGTCGACCGGGGGCGCCCCGTTCGCACGGTCGGCCGTCGGACGACCACCGCCGATATGTGCAAGGGGGGCCAAGCTGTCCCATGGCGCCATCACACGTGCTCGTCCCGCTCGACGGGTCGCCGCTCTCGGACGAGGCGTTCGAGCGGGCGCTCGAGCTCTTCGACTGTCGGCTGACCGTCCTGAACGTGGTGACGCCGCTCGACGCGTCGATGAGCGAGGGCGGCGTCCTCGAGCCCGGCGAGGCCCGCCGTCAGAGCGCGCGTGATCGGGCCGACCGTGTCGTCGAGCGGGCGAGGGAGCGGGCGGCCGCGTTCGATCGACCGATCGAGACCGCGGTGGAGACCGGCGATCCGGCCGAGGCCATCCTCGAGTACGTCGACGGCCACGACGTCGACCACGTCGTGATGGGCGGGCACGGGGGCGAACGGGGCGTCATCGCCCGCCGGCTGCTCGGCACCGTGGCGACGAGCGTTGTCGGGGACGCACCCGTGACAGTCACCGTCGTTCGCTGACCGCCGTCCCGGCCCCCGACCCGGCCCGTCTCACCCGCCGAGCACCGTCGCGAAGGCCCTGTAAAGCCCGAACCCGATCGCGGTGGAGGCCGTGAGCGTGATGAGCCAGAACGCGAGCGTCACGCCGATCTTCCGGCGGGAGACGCCGGCCGAGCCGCCGGCGAGGCCGCCGCCGATGACCCCGGAGATGATGATGTTGTTGAACGAGATGGGGATCCCCAGCGAGATGGCGACCTGCGCGATGACGAACCCGGGAACCAGCGCGGCGATGGAGCGCCTGACCCCCAGCTGTGCGTACTCGCGGGAGGTCGCCTGGAGCAGCTTGGGCGCGCCCATCCACGCGCCCGCGAGGATGCCGGTCGCGCCCAGCGTCAGGAGGACGATGCCGGGGAGCCCGAGTTCGGTCCCGTAGAGGTTCTCGAGGGGGCCGGTCGCCAACCCGACCTGACTGCCGCCGCTGGAGAAGGCGACGACGCTCCCGAGGACGATGAGGAACGTCCGGATGCCGTCCTCGGCCGACGCTTGCGTCCGTCGACGGATGGCCCGGAATCCGACGGCGGCGGCCGCGAGCGTCACGACCACGGCGAGGGGGTCGATCCCGGCGACCGTCGGCGTCTCGACCTGTCGCGCGATGAACCCCGCGATGGAACTCTGGCTCGCCTCCGGCGGGGAGGGAATAACGCCCAGTTGGACGTTGGCGACGATGCCGCTGACGACCGCCGCGAGCAACGGGACGCCGACGGTCTCCGGGATGTCGTCGCGTCGGAGGAGGGTGGCGGTGAGGTAGGCGAGCCCACCCGAGACGGGCGGGACGAGCACCCAGAACAGCGCGATTCGGCGGTAGGTGTCGACGGCGGGGTTGCCGCCGAGCGAGAGGCCGACGCCGACCATCGCCCCGGTCGTCGCGAACGCCGCCGGGACCGGATAGCCGGTGTAGACACCGAATATCATGAACCCGGTCGCGGTCAGCAGGCCCGCCGTCGCGGCCAGCGACGTGATCTGGACGCCGTTGATGAGCCCCGCCCCGACCGTCTCGGAGATCGCCCCGCCCTGGGTGAGCGCGCCCAGCGCCGCGAGGATGCCGATGAGGAAGGCCGCCCGCATCGTCGAGATGGCGTTGGCCCCGATCGCCGGCGCGAACGGCGGCGAGTTGCTGTTGGCACCGAGCGCCCACGCCGTCGCGAGGCTGGTGAGCGTCGCCAGCACGACGAGCGCCCAGAAGAGGACTCCCGGCACACTCAGGAGCCTCCACGGACGGGAATCCGAGCCATGTCGATCCGTTCGACGGACGTGGGGATTAAACGTTCGTCCGACGACACGCGACGGAACCGCCCCGTTCTCCACGACTCGTCTCACGACCGTCGAGGCCACTGACCCGGATATCGATCCACGTGAGTTCGAGCCACCGCCGCTCGAGTTCACAGGTCACGCCCTCTCTTGAGGCGTCCGCACGAGGGGCCCGCGGTTTTATTCGAAAGCTGAACCTACTCATGTCGCATGGTAGACAAGCCCGTCGACGTCGAACCGAGTGGCGAGAACGTCGCCGGCGAGGCGCCCGTCGCGGAGCCGGAGTTCGTCACCGACGACGCGACCGTCCACGACGACGACGTCGAACTCGAGCGGACAATCGGACTGGTCGGCGGGCTGGCGATCGGGATCGGGACCATGATCGGCGCGGGGATCTTCGTCTTCCCGGGGCTGGCGGCGAGCAACGCGGGGGTGGCCGCCACGCTCTCGTTCGCGATCGGCGGACTGATCGCGCTGCTCGTGGCGCTCCCCACCTCCGAACTCGCCACGGCGATGCCGCGGAGCGGCGGCGGGTACTACTTCGTCTCCCGCGGGATGGGAACGGCCTACGGCGCGGTCGTCGGGCTGGGGCTGTGGTTGGGGCTGATGTTCGCCTCCGCGTTCTATCTGGTCGGCCTCGGCCACTACGCGAGCGCCGTCCTCGCCGAACTCGACGTCGCGCTCCCGTTCAGTCCCGTCATCGGGATCGGGCTGCTGTTCGGCGCCGCGCTGACGGCGTTGAGTATCGGCGGGACCGAGAACACCGCGAAGATCCAGAACGTCGTGGTCGGGGTCCTCCTCGTGGTGCTCACGGGCTTTCTCTCCTACGGCGTCCTCGACGCGGTGGGCGTGTTCGGCGGCGGAACGGTTCCGGAGCAGTTCTTCTCGAGGGGGTACTTCCCGGTGTTGACGACCGCGGCGCTCGTGTTCACGTCGTATCTGGGGTTCGCCCAGGTCGCGACCGTCGCCGGCGAGATCAAGGACCCGGGTCGAAACCTCCCGCTGGCGATGGTGGGATCGGTCCTGATCGTCACCGTGTTCTACGTCGTGACGATCTTCGTCGCGACCAGCGCGTTCGGCGCCGACCGACTGGGACAGTTCGGGGAGACGGCGATGGTCGAGGTCGCACGCGACTTCCTCGGGTTGTCCGGCGCGGTCGCGATCCTGGGTGCGGGACTGCTCGCGACGTTCTCCAGCGCGAACGCGTCGATCCTGAGCGCGTCGCGGGCGGTGTACGCGCTCAGCCGGGACGCCCTGCTTCCTCGGAAGGCGAGCGAGATCAACCTCCGATACGGCACCCCACACGTCGCGTTGCTCGCCGCCGGCGGGCCGATCCTCGTCCTCGTCGCGACCGGACAGGTCGAACTGCTCGCGGAGGTCGCGTCGTTCCTCCACCTGATCATGTACGGGCTGATGTGTGTCGCGTTGATCGTGTTGCGACGGCGGGACCCCGAGTGGTACTCCCCCAGCTATCGGGTGCCGGGGTATCCGGTGTTGCCCGCCGTCGGCGCCCTCGCCAGCTTCGGGTTGATCGCGTTCATGCAGCCCGCGTCGATCGGCATCGGGATCGTGGTGATGCTCGTCTCGTACCTCTGGTACCGTTATTACGCTGGGGACGTCACACTCAAGGGGGACATCTGACATGAACACCCGCCCGTCGATACTCGTCCCGATCCGCGTGCTCGAGGGGGAATCGATCCCGGAGGGCGTTCCCGGCCTCCTCACGAACGCCCACGTCGTCCTGTTGGGGTATCACGTCGTCCCGGAGCAGACGGCACCCGGCCAGGCGCGAATGCAGTTCGAGGACCGGGCCGCGCAACGGCTCGACGAGTACGAGGCGATCCTCGAGGAGGCGGGAGCGACCGTCGAGCGACGGCTGGTGTTCACCCACGACGGCCAGAAGACGATCGACCGAACGACGAC
Source organism: Halobaculum saliterrae (assembly GCF_009831625.1). Taxonomy (GTDB): domain Archaea; phylum Halobacteriota; class Halobacteria; order Halobacteriales; family Haloferacaceae; genus Halobaculum; species Halobaculum saliterrae. Next base: position 331,367 of record NZ_WUUS01000004.1, read on the forward strand.
CGAACACGACTGTCTGGCGGCGCTCGTCCCGAGCGCTACCGGCCCGATCGAGGACGTCCTCGTCGCCGTCCGTGGCGCCGTGGGGGTCGACCGACTCGCCCGCGTCGTCGCGGGACTGTTCGGCGGAACGGACGTCTCCGTGACGCTGTACCACGTCGCGGGGGACGAGGAGACGGACGAGGACGCCGGAACGCTCCTCGACGGAGTCGTGGAACGGTTGGGGGACCTGGGGATGGACACGTCGACGGTCGAGACGCGCGTCGACCGGGAACGGGACGCCCTCGATGCGATCGTCGGGGCGTCCGACGAGTTCGACACCGTCGTCATGGGGGAGTCCGACCCCTCCCTCGCGACGTTCGTGTTCGGCCTGCCGGCCGATCAGGTCGCCGACCGGTTTCTCGGTCCCGTCCTCGTGGTACAGCGGGAACCGCCACGAGAGACGGACAAGTAAGCCGTTCCGGACCCGCTCGGCCCGGTCGGGTCGCGGATCGATCCGGAGGCGTGGCCGATTCGCTGAGCCCGACGGACGGTTCGTGTCCGGTCTTCGCGCGGGTGAGGTGCCGTCGTCGCGGTGAACGGGACGGACTACACACAGCTATTTGAGAACACATGACGTGGGACGTGATGGCATGTCAGAGTCGCCGCCGAACGTCCGCCGACCGACCGAGGAGGAGATCCGCGAACTGGCCGCCCACCACCACATGTCGCTGTCCGACGACGAGGTCGCCGACTTCGCGGCGATCATCGACGGGCTGTTCGAGGGGTACGAGCGCATCGACGAGTTGGCCGACCCCACGCCGGAGGTCGCATATCACACCCGCGACCCCGGATACGAGCCGGACGCGACGGAGGACCCGCTCAACGCGTTCGTCCGGCGGTGCGTGGTCGAGGGCGCCGACGACGGGCCGCTGTCGGACTACGAGATCGGGCTGAAGGACTCCGTCTCGCTGGCGGGCGTCGAGATGACGCTCGGGTCGAAACTGTTCGAGGGCTACGTTCCCTCGACGGACGCCACGATCGTCACCCGACTGCTCGACGCCGGCGCGACGATCACCGGGAAGCTCAACATGGAGGACATGGCGCTCTCGGGGAGCGGCGAGTTGTCCGCGACCGGTCCGGTTCGCAACCCCGTCGACGACGACTACCTCGCGGGCGGCTCATCCAGCGGGAGCGCCGCCGCGGTCGGCGCCGGCGACCTCGACGCGGCCATCGGCGGCGATCAGGGGGGATCGATCCGGATCCCCGCCGCATGGAGCGGCATCGTCGGCCACAAGCCCACCCACAGTCTCGTCCCGTACACCGGCGTCGCGGGGCTCGGTCGCTCCTTCGACCACGTCGGTCCGATGGCTTCGACCGTCGAGGACTGCGCGCTGTTGCTCGACGTGCTTGCGGGCGCAGACGGGCTCGACCCGCGACAAGGCGAGGTGCCGACGCAACACTACAGCGACGCGCTCGGGGCCGATCCCGGGGAGGTCACCGTCGGCGTCCTGCGGGAGGGGTTCGGCCACGAGCAGAGCGAGGCGGGCGTCGACGAGACCGTCCGCGACGCGCTCGACGCCTTCGAGGCGGCGGGGGCGGAGGTGACGGAGGTGTCGGTGCCGATGCACCTCGACGGCCTCCCGATCTGGAACGCGATCGGCCTCGAGGAGATCACGGCGACCGTCGAGGCCGAGTGCGTCGGCCACTACGGAACGGGCTTCCACGACACGCAGTTCGCGGACGCCTTCGGGCGCGCCCGGCGGGCGCAGGCCGACGACTACCTCGCGACGATGAAGCTCACCCTGATCGCCGGGCAGTACCTCTCCGACGAGTACCGCGGACGCTACCACGCGAAGGGAAAGAACCTCGCCCGGAAGCTCGCCGACGCCTACGACGAGGCGCTCTCGGACGTCGACGTGCTGGCGATGCCGACGACCCCTCAGACCGCCCACGAGGTCGACACGGGGATCTCCCGGGTCGAGGCGATCGACCGCGCGCTCAACATGCTCCCGAACACGGCGCCGTTCGACAACACCGGCCACCCCGCGATCAGCGTCCCCGCGGGAACCTCGGACGGGCTCCCGGTCGGCCTGATGTTCGTCGGCGACACGTTCGACGACGCGACGGTGCTCTCGACCGCCCACGCCTTCGAACGACACGTGGACGTGACGTAGACGGCGCTAGTTCGACGACGACCCGACGTGCTCGGCCACCCGCCGGGCGACGGCGCTCCGGAGCGCGTCGACGGCCAGCGTCGTCTCGCCGTTGGTGATCCGCGGGTGCTGGTCCCGGAGCGTCCGGTCGGTGACGCGGTCGGCGAGCGCCGACACGGTCGGGGACCGCCCGTCCGACTCGAGCGCTCGCGCCTCGGAGGCGATGGCCTCAGGGGAGGCGACCGCCGCGGCGTACTCCTCCGCCGAATCGGTGAGCGGCTCGGGGACGGGCGGCGGGTCTCGATACCTCGGCGCCCGTGTCGTCGCCAGCCCGCCGCCCTTCTTCCGGTAGAGGACGCCGAGGGCGGTCCCGTCGCCCCAGCGCGTCTCCGGCGTCTCGACGCCGTCGGCGGAGAGCCCTCGGACGTGTACCTCCGTGTCGATCGTCGGGGGACTCGGGAGCCCGAGTTCGTCGAACGCGCGGTCGAGTTCGTGCGGCAGCAACGTCGCCTCGGGGTGGTCGATGTCGAGCCCGACCACCGGGGGAGCGATGCCCCAGTCGTACCCCCGGCGGCGGCGGTGGACGGCGACGCCCCAGACCGTCACGGCCGTGGGGTCGGCGACCGCGGCCCGCAACGCGTTGCGGTCGAACCGCCGTCCGAGATACCGGGCGGCGAAGTCGTACCGCGGGGGCACCGAGTCCGCCGGGGTCCACGCGGCGTCCGGCCGTCCGTCGATCGACGCGTCGGGAAACGCGAGCCGGAGGCGCCCGTCGCTCCCGAGTTCGATCCCGACGACCGTCCCGTCGGGGAGTTCCTCGATCCGGACGTGTCCTCCCTCGAGGAACTCCTCGCTGACCGCTTCGAGCGAGGGAAGGGACGGCGTCGACGACGAGGGTGGCATGTCTCCGTCGAGTCGACGTGGGTACTTGAGTGTGTAGCGGTCACGGCCCCCGCTCGACGGTAGATCTCGGTCCCGAACGGAGACGAGTGGTCTCAGAACAGCATCGGATCGAACTCGCCGCGTCGTCCGCGGGCGGTGAAAACCTGCGTCCTCGAACCGAACGAACGGACCCGGCCCGGTCGTCTCGGCCTCTCGAGCGTCGATCCCGATCAGTCCGAGCCGAACATCTGGCGCATCATCGGATGCATCTCCATGAGCTGCTCCTCGGCGATCTCCTCGTACAGCTTGTAGGTGATCGACACCGTCAGGAGGAGGCCCGTCCCGGAGACGCCCCCGAGCGTGCCGAGCATGTTCGCGAGCACCGCCAGCAGGCCGACGAGCGCGCCGCCGATGACGGTCACCTGCGGGATGTACCGCTCCATCACCTTCTCGATCACTTGCGGGTTCTTCCGGAACCCGGGGATCTGCATCCCGGAGTTCTGGATCTGCTGGGCGGTCGACTCCGGTCCCATCCCGGTCGTCTCCACCCAGAACACCGCGAAGATGGCGCCGCCGACGATCATGAACGTGAGGTCGACGAGCACCCGGAGGACGATCTGCCACGGCTCGGCGCTGACGGTGAACGCTCCGGAGAACCACATCCAGTCCTGTCGCGACTGGATGGGGGCGAGGTAGTAGAACAGCCCGCTCACGGGCTGGCCCTGCGAGTAGACGCCGACGACCGAGGGAAGGGTGACGTAGTTGTTGAGGATCTGCCCGAGGAACTGGATGTTCGCCTGCAGCGCGCGAACGAGGATCATCGGGAGGACCGACGCGTAGATGAGCTTCACGGGGAAGCGACCGCGGGCGCCCTTCACGCGGGCGTGACTCAGCGGGATCTCGACGCGCACGGACTCGGTGTACACGACGATGGCGAAGATGAGCACCGTTGTGAACAGCGCGAGGATGTTCCCGGGGTCGAACAGCAGCGACTGGACGAACGGGTCGAGCTCGATGCTCCCGGTGATGATCCCGTACCACGCGGGGAAGAAGCCGGTCACCTGCGTGCCCAGGGCGGGCACGGCGAACAGCCCGGCGACGAGCTGCTGGCTCACGCCCGCGATGATGAACAGCCCGATCCCGGAGCCGACGCCCCACTTGGAGATGACCTCGTCCATGAACAGGATGAGGACGCCGCCGACGAACATCTGGGCGAACAGCAGCGTCCGCATGCCGCCCGCGCCGATGCCCAACGACGCCCCGAGCTGTGTGTCGACCGGCAGGTAGTTGCCGGCGAACACCATCGGCAGCCCCGTCAGGCAGATCATCACGACGACCAGCAGCTTCTGGAGCCCCTGGTACAGGATCTGGTCGCGGGGGTCGTCCGTGTCGAGGCCGAGCAGGTCGGCGCCGCCGAGCAACTGGAGCACGATCGACGCCGTGACGATCGGCCCGATACCGAGCTGTAGGATCGATCCCTGCGACCCGGCGAGGATCGACCGGAACCGACCGTAGAAGTCGCCCCCGGCCCCGCCCGTCGCGAGCCCGAACATCGTGATGTTCGTGAGGAAGAAGTACATCACGAGGATGCCGGCCGTCCAGGCGAGCTTCCGCTTGAAGGGGACGTGCCCCTCCGGACGCTCGACCGTCGGCATCCGCGTGAGTACGGGTTCCGCGGTCTCTTTCCAACCCATATATCGTGCATCTGGTTGGCCACCACACCTTAACGCTTCGATTGGGTCCGCGGACGCATCTCCCCGCGAGGCGCCGACGCCGCCCGATACCGGGCGATCCGTCGCGGACGAGAGTGCGTGTCGGTGCGGGCGCGTGACGCACCCGTGGCTCGCGACGCGGTGTGTGAAGAAGTGAGGCCGAACCTCGGTGGTCCGTCGCGACGGCGGCGACTACTCGTCGTCGCTGTCGGCGTCGGACTGCTCCTCCGACGCCTCGGCGTCCGCCTGCGCCTGCTCGGCGCGTTCCGTCAGCTCCGCCGAGCCGCCGGCCTCCTCGATGAGGCTGCGGGCTTCCGCGGTGAACGCGTCCGCGACCACGTGCAGCTCCCCGTGGACCTGCCCGCCGCCGAGCACCTTCACGACGTCCACCTCGTGGCCGTCCTCGGCCACGTCGCGGGCGTCGAGGGCGTAGCCGTCGCCCTCCTCCTCGGCGAGGCCGTCGGCCGCCAGCAGGGCGGCGTCCTCGTCCAGCTTCTGGACCGAGACCTCCACGACCTCGTCCTGCACGCCCTGCGGGCGCTTGAAGCCGTGCTTGCCGAGCGGACCGTACAGCTGTCGTTCGTGCTTCTTGCGACCCGCGTTCCCGCGACCGCCCCGGTGGCCGGCGCCGCGCCGGTTCTTGTGGGAGCCGCCGCCGTGCGTGCGCGAGCCGCGCTGGCGTCGTTTCTTGCTGGTCATTATCGCATCGCCTCCAGGAGCGTGTCGATGTCGTCGTGACGACCGAGCGCGCCGCCGTTCTTGACTGCGTGTTTGATGCCGTCGTGGCCGCCGCGCGGGGCGTGCAGTCGAAGCACCGGCGAGAGACCCTGATCGCGCAGGGTCGTCTCCTCCTCGACCAGCGCCTCGGCAAGCGCCTCGACGTCGTCGTAGTCGGTGTTGTCCGCGACCCACTCGTCGTCGACGTCGGCGTCACCCTCGGCGGGCTCGCCGCGGCGCTCGACGAGCATCGCGACCGTCTCGACGTCGGGCTCGCCGAACGCGACGAAGTCGTTCACCTTCGCGATCATCCCGCGGTAGGTGTCCTCCTCGGGCACCAGCGCGCAGTGGTTGATCGAGTGGATGTTGAGCATCTTCAGGGTGTCGCGCTGGGCGGCGGACATGTCGATCTCGCCGCGCAGTTGGACGACAGCCTGCATCAGTGGTCACCCTCCGCTTCGCGCTGGACGCGCCGCGCCCGGTCGGGCGTGCGCGCCTGTGAGGCGTTTCGCAGGGCGTTGAACGTCGCCTTCGCGAGGTTGACCGTCGTCCGCGTGTTCCCGGTCGAGGACGTCCAGGCGTCCCGGATGCCCGCCAGTTCGAGGATGTTGCGGACGGTCGGCGCCGCCGCGAGGCCCAGCCCCTGCGGGGCTGGCTTGATCTCGACCTCGACGGAGCCGGCCTTGCCGGTCGCCGTCCGGGTCAGGGAGTTGACTCCGCCGGCGGAGTCCTCCCACGAGCCCGATCCGCGGTCGACCTTGATCATGTTGAGCTTGGCGACCTCGATCGCCTTCTGGATCGCGCCGCCGACCTGGTCGTCGCGCCCCTGCGCGTACCCCAGGTAGCCGTCGCCGTTGCCGATGGCGACGACACAGCGGAACTTCACCCGGCGCCCGGAGTCGGTCATGCGCTGGACCATGTTGATGTCCAGCACCTCGTCCTCCAGGTCCGGAATGAGCTGGTCGACCAACTCGTGCTCCTTCAGCGGGAGTCCCGAGTTGAGCGCCTGCTCCATCGAGGTGATGTCGCCCTCCTGTACCTTCCGGCCGAGCCGCGTGCGCGGCTCCCATCCGCCGTTTCTACTCATTGTCGAATTCCTCCGTCAGGGTCGCCCGAAGCTCGTCGAAGTGTTCGGGCAGGTCCGCCGCGTCGAAGTCCCCGCTGTACAGCGGCTCGTCGAGCTGCTCGGCGTACTCGGCGATGTGCTCGCCGCGGTTGCGCGACCAGTCCGCGAGGACGCTGTCGTTGTGGGGGATCTCGAGCCCGGCGTCGATCGCTCCTTCCTGCACCGCGAACGCCTTGTTTCCGGGCGTGGCGGTGTTCAGGCCGATGTCGAGGACGGCCTCTTCGAGGCCCGCCTCGACCGCCCGCAGTCCCGCGAGGTAGCCCGTGAGGTACGCGCTGGGGAGGTTCGCAGTCGGGGCCTCCCAGCCGTACTCCGCGAGGTCCTCGCTGGACGCGGCCGCGTGTGTGATGTCGCCTTCGGGGCCGGGGGAAACCAGCTGCGCCCTGACGTGCTTGTTCGACAGGCGCGCCACGAGGCGCGGCTTGCCGGATTTCAGCAGGCGCAACCTCTGGTGGTAGTCCGTCCGGACTTCCCGGCGGCGACGCATCGGTACCTTGTAGCGTGGTCCGGTCGCCATCAGTCGTCCTCCAGTGTTACGTCGTAGTTGTTCACGATGTACGAGTCGAGTCGTCGCACGTCCTCGAAGGACCCGCCCGAGGCCTTGTTGTACAGCTCGCGGTACTGCGTGCTGTTGAGGGGCCCGTCGTCGCGGAGCTCCTTGAGGCGTGCTCGCTGGGCGCGGATCCGCGCGATCCAGTCGTCCTTGGAGTCCTGCCGGCCGCCGGCCTTCCCCTTGCGGGAGCCGGCGCCGGTGCGGTGGCCGTACGCGCGCTTCTCGTCGCGCTCGCGGGCCCGGCCGCGGGAGTTCCCCTTGGCGTCCTCGGCGCGGATGTTGCCCTGTTCGATCTGCTCGCGGATGTCCTCACGCGTGATCGCGTCCGCGAGCTCGTCCTGTGCCTCCGGGTTGAGCCAGACGCGGCTCTTGCCGACGTCGAGTTCGTCGGCCGCGAGCCGGCGCTGTGCTGCCAGGTCGCTCATTGGTCAACCTCCACTTCGACGTAGGTCGGGTTGAGGACGCGGATCTCGCGGTCCTCGCACTCGTCCTCGATAGCCTCGCGCTTGCGACCGCCGACCGACGAGGCGATGCGTACTGCCTGCGTCGACGGGTCGACGCCCTCGAGGTCGTCCGTGTTGAACACGCGGACCTCCTCGAAGCCGCTCGGGTGCAGGCCGCGGGCGGCCGTCGGCGAGCGGTAGCCCGCCTCGACCTTCGGGCCCTTCCCGCCCATGCCGCGGCGCTGCTTCGACAGCGTGCCGCGCGGACGGCGCCACGAGGTCGGGACCCGCTTCTTCTTGTGGTAGTCCTGCCGGTTGAACTGCGGCGTGGACTCGCGGAGCTTCTTGGCGAGCGCGCGGGCGCGCTCGTCGTCGAGGTCGGGCGTCTTGTCCGCGTGACCGCGCGGACGCAGCTCCGTCTCGACGTCCTCGGACTCCTCGTCGTCCTCGGCCTCGGGCTCCTCGTCCTCGATCTCGGCGTCGGCCTCCTCCTCGACCTCGAGCCCGCCAACGTCCGCCTTGATGCGGGCCGCGAGGGCGTTCCCGACGCCGTCGACCTCCGCCAGCTCCGACTGCGAGGCCGCCTTCACGTCCTCGATGGTCTCGTAGCCGGCCTCACGGAGCGCGTCGGCCTTCGACGGGCCGACGCCGGAGACGTCCTCGAGCTCCTCGATCTCGTCGCTCATTTAGACATCCCCCGTGGGCGTGCGCGTGATGTACACGCCGTCCTGGAAGACGCGCGTGTCCTTGTCGGTCACGCGGGTGAGCTGTTCGATGCTGGCGGCCGTCTGTCCGACGTCCTCCTTGGACGGGCCGGTCAGGACGAGCTCCTCGCCGTCGATCTGTACGTCGGTGTCGCCGCGGATCTCCGCGCGACGGGGTGCCGTCTCCCCGAGGAAGTTCGTGATGACGACCTCGTCGCCCTCGACGTCCACGTCCATCGGGAAGTGAGCGTAGAAGACTTCCATCTCGTACTCCCACCCCTCGGTGACCCCGTGGATCATGTTGTCCACGTGGCTCGCGAAGGTGCCGACGGTCGCGTTCGTCTGTCGGTCGGCGTCGTCCGGGTACGCGATGACGACGGCGTCGTCCTCGGTGGAGACGCTCACGTCGGGGTACCACAGGCGACGCGTCACCGAGCCGTTCGGCCCCTCGATCGTGAGATCGAGGTGGTCGAGGTCGGCGGAGACGTCCTCGGGTAGTTCGATTGTTCGTTCTGTCATTGTCAGTAGACGTATGCGATCACTTGGCCACCGATGCCCGCCTCGCGGGCCTCGTAGTGGCTCATGACGCCGTGACTCGTGGTCACGATGAGCGCGCCGTAGTCGCGGGCGGGGAGGAACCGCTTCTCCCACTTCTCGTAGCCGTCCGCGGCCACGGAGTACCGCGGCTTGACCGCGCCGCACTCGTTGATCGCGCCTTTCAGTTCGACCTCGAACGTTCCCGCTCGGCCGTCGTCCACGAACTCGAAGCCGTCGACGTATCCGTTGTCGTACAGCACTTCGAGCGTGGAGCCGATGATGTTCGAGGCGGGCTGGACCGTGTATTCCAGATGACCGACGTCCTCGGCGTTGTCGAGGCCAGCCAGGGCGTCGGAGAGGGGGTCGTTACCTGCCATTGTTATCGATACTTCCGGAAGCCCATGTCGCGGGCGATCTCGCGGAAACACTGGCGACAGAGGTTGATGTCGTACTTGCCGACGAGCCCCTGTTTGCGCTCGCAGCGCCGGCACTCGACCTCCTGGCCGGTGCGCTTGGCGGCGTGCTCGCCCGTCTCCTCGGGTCCGGTCGTCTCTGTGTCTGCGTCGCTCATGCTGTGACCTCCACGTCGAACTCGCGTTCGAGGAACGCGACGGCGTCGTCGACGCTCATCCGGTGACCGCTCGGGATCGACCGGGTGACCTTGTTCCGCTTCGAGACGCGGTAGCCCGGTCGGGTGAGGGTCACGGTGACGTCGAGCCCGTAGATGCCGATCTGCGGGTCGTACTCCTGACTCGGGAACTCCGTGTGCTCGGCGACGCCGAAGCTCACGTTGCCCGTGTCGTCGAACTGTGAGGCCGAGAGGTCGACCAGCTCCAGCGCGGTCTCGAGGAACTCGTCGGCGTCCTCGCCGCGCAGGGTGACCTTCGCCCCGATGGGGTCTCCGGGTCGGATGTCGAACTCGCCGATGGCGCGCTTGGCCGTCGTGCGAACCGTCTCCTGTCCGGTGATCTCCTCGAGGATCTCCTCGCCGTTCGCGAGCTCGCGGCCACCCTGACCGACGCCCATGTGGACGACGACCTTCTCGATGCGCGGCTCGCGCATCTCGTGGAAGTCCGCGTCAGCCTCGCTCATTCGTCATCACCCGTGAAGTTCTCGTCGATGACCACGACGTACTCCTCGACCGTCTCGAAGCCGCCGTCGTCCTGCGCGACGCGCACGGCGTTGTCGCCGGAGCCGGCGGTGACGGTGATCTCGTCGATCTCGCCGATCTCTCCGGCGTGGCTGCCGGCGACGGCGGTGACGAGCGCGCCCTCCTCGTACGGGAAGTGCGCGACGACCTCCTTGGTGTCGTTGTCGACGACGAGCGAGTCGCCGCCGGCGTAGCTCCCGTCCTCGCTCACGAGGGTCGTCCCGTCGTGGAGCGTGTACTGGAAGTCGCCGCCGGCGACCTGGGTCTTGCCGGAGACCTTCCCGAGCCGCGAGGAGGCCGCCTCCTCGTCGATCGGCGTCAGCGAGAGCCGGCCGCCCTCGCCCGGGAACACCCGGTAGTACTCCTCGCGCTCGTCGAACGCCAGGATGTCGAACATCCCGACCGGGCGGGCCTCGTCTGAGACCGCCTTGCCGTTGACGAGCACGGATCCGTGATCGAGCGCGTAGCGCGCCTCCTTGCGCGAGTCGACGTACCCCAGCACGTCCCGGAGGACGATGAGCAGGGGAACGCCCGACTCGCCGTGCGGGCCCGCGCCCGCCTTCACGGTGAACGTCTCTTCCTTCCGCTCGATCGGCCACGAGTTCGGGGCCGACAGTCGCTTCTGGTGGTTACTCATGTTATGCAGCCTCCTCGTCGGACTCCAGACGCGCCTCTCGGCGGTCGTCCTCGAGGTCCAGGTCGACGACACGCACGTTCGAGGTGTCGAGCGGGCGCGGGGTCTCCTCCCCGTCGGCCTTCTCGACGGTGACGTCCTCGACGTGGATCACCGACTCGCGGAGATCCACGTCGACGACCTCGCCCTCCTCGCCCGCGAAGTCGCCGCGCATGACCTCGACGGTGTCGCCCGCGTTGACGCGGACGTTCCGCTGGCCGTACTCCTCCCGAAGCTCCTCCGAGAGGGTGGCGCGGACGAACTTCTGCCGCTCGTGGAGCGGCGCGTCTCGGGTCCGTGTGCGCTGTTTGTGCGGTTGTTCGCTCATACGATCTGAGTCGCGGTTGATGCGATGCTCCCGAAGCGTTCGGCGACCTCGCGCGCGATGGGACCCTTGATCTCGGTCCCACGCGGCTCCTCCATGTCGTCGATCACGACGGCGGCGTTGTCCGCGAACTTCACGCGGGTGCCGTCGGGACGACGGATGGCCTTGCGCTGGCGGACCACGACGGCCTCCAGCACCTGACGTCGCATCTCGGGCGTCCCCTTGGTCACCGAGACGGTGACCTTGTCGGCGACGCCCGCCTTGGGGTGTCGATTCTTCGTCCCCGAGTAGCCCGACACGGAGATGACCTTCAGCTCACGCGCGCCGGTGTTGTCGGCGCACGCGATCAGGGAGCCCTTCTCCAGGCCCTGCGTGACGTCGGCCTTCAGGGCCTCCATCAGGCATCACCCTCCGCCTCGAGCGTCTCGACGACGACGTGGCTCTTCGTCTTCGACAGCGGCCGCGTCTCGGCGATGCGGACCTGATCGCCCTCCTCGATGTCGAGGCAGGGCGACAGGTGCGCCGGCACGCGGCTTCGTCGTTTCATATACCGGTCGTACTTCGGCACGAATACGTCGTATTCGCGCTCGACGACGACCGTCTTGTCCATCGATGTGGAGGCGACCGTGCCCTCGAGCGTCTGTCCGCGCACGGAAAGCGATCCGTGGAACGGGCAGTTCTCGTCGGAGCAGGGCTCCTCCGGTTCTGTTACGTTCAGTCCGATTGCCATTGGTGATCACCCGCACGTTCCGTGCGGAAGGCGGGTCGTGAGAGCAGTCTGGCCCCATCCACCGTAACGGAGACCGCGTCCTCGCAACCGTCCGACTGACCGGCTGTGACCCCGGTAGTATCGTACTGCCCGCGCTCCCCGGCCAGTGTGGGGTGCGTGGGCGACGGAAGTTCGAACGCGGACCCGGGGGCCTTGCGGTCCCCCGCGGCTTCATGTGTGACGGGCGACGACTCGCGTTCGCGAGGCGCGCCCGTGCTGGGCTCGGTGTGACGGCGGCCCGCGCCGTCTCCCGAATGCTGTGTCGAGAGGACGAACCGGAACGTCGTCCCCTCCTTCGGCACCCGCTTGTCCCCCCGAGCGGTGCGCACCGTGAGGGTGCGCATGCTCTCGGACACGACCACGCCCGCGAGCCCGACGTGGGCGTCGCTGGCGGCGGCGGCCACCCGTACCGGGAGGCCGCGGAGTTCGTGTCGCGTGAGCGTCTCGGGGGTCAGTGCCATGTTATTCGTCGGTGTCGTCCAGGTCGCCTTCCTCGCGCTGGATCGTCTTGATCCGCGCGATCGTGCGCTTCAGCTCGCCGACGCGGCCCGGGTTCTCCGGGGCGCCGCCGGCCGCCTGCACGGCCTTCGCGTTGAGCAGCTCGGTCTCGAGCTCCTCGAGTTCGGCGTCGCGCTCGGCGGGCGTCATGTCGCGGATCTCCTGCGTGTGAAGGATCGCCATCGGTTACTCCTCCTCCTCGTCGTCCGCGTCGTCCTCCTCGCTCTCCATCTCGGCGACGAGGTCCTCGGCCTCGGACTCGACGTCCTCGTCGAGCTCGTCGAGCTCGGGCTCGTCCTCCTCGGACGGCTCGGCCGTCTCGGCTCCGTCGCCGTCGGCGGTCTCGTCGGCCTCGATGACCTCCTCGACGACCTCCTCGTCGATGACGTCCTCGGGGTCGGCGTCCGGGACGTCCTCGTCGCCGCCGGGGAGGTCGGGCTCCGTCTCCGGAACCTCCTCGTCGTCCACGTCGGCCAGCAGGTCCTCGACGCCCTCGCCGGACGCACCGGCCTGCTCGACCTCGGGCGCGTCGGCGTCCTCGGCGATCTCGAAGTCGTCGGGCAGGGTCGCGCCCGGCGGGATGATCTTGACGGTCACGCCGATGGTACCGAGCTTCATGACGGCCACGCCCTGTCCCTCGTCGACGACGTCCTCGGCGGGCTCGCCGTTGTGCTTGATGTAGCCGCGGTTGAACTTCTCCACGCGCGAGCGGGCGCCCGTGACCTTCCCGGAGAGGACGATCTCGGCGCCCAGCGCACCCGCGTCCATGATCCGGTCGATCGTCGTGTGGCCCGCGCGGCGGAAGTACCAGCCGCGCTCGAGGGCGTTCGCCAGACGGTCCGCGACGATCTTCGCGTTGAGGTCGGGTTCGTCGACCTCCTGCACGTCGATCTGCGGGTCGTCCATGTCGAAGCGCTCCTCGAGCTCGGTGGTCACCTTGCGGATGTTCTTCCCGCCCTTGCCGATCACCATGCCGGGCTTCTCGGCCTTGAGCACGATCTGCGTGCCCATGGGCGTCTTCGCGACCTCCATCCCGCCGTAGCCGGCGCGACCGAGCTCGTCCTCGAAGAACTCGTTGATCTGGCTCCGCTGGAGCCCGTCCTCGATGAACTGGTGCTCGTCCGCCATGTTACGCGTCCTCCTCGATGATCATTTCGACGTCCACTTGCGGGGTGTTCCAGGCGCTCGCGCGACCCATCGCTCGGGGCTTGCGGCCCTGCTGCTCGCCGACCTTGTGGGCGGCGACGTGTTTGATCGTCATCGACTCGCCGTCGAACCCCTGCTCGTCGGCGTTGTTGCTGACGTTCTCAAGGAGCTTCAGGAAGTCCTTGGAGGCCTTCTCGGGGTAGCGGCCGGCGTCCCAGCCGTCGATGTCCGAACGGTGACCGACGCCGGTGTTGTGCTTGCGGAACGGGACGGAGCGATCCCCGTCGATGACCGCATGCAGGTACTCCTCGGCGTCGGCGACCGTCTCGCCCTTCAGTTCGCGGGCGATGGCCTTGCTGTGCTTGAAGCTGATCTGCCGCTCGCGGAGCATTCCCTTGGCGGTGGTCTCCGGGTCGGCGTCGACGCTGTAGCTGATTCCCATTGTTACTTGAGGGGCACGAACTTCGAGGACCGGGTCGCGCCGATACCGGCCTGACCGTGTTCCACGGAGTTCCGGGTCTGGTTGAACTCGCCGAGGTAGTGCCCGATCATCTCGGGCTCGACCTCGACGCGCTCGAAGTGACTGCCGTCGTACACCTCGAACGTGAGACCGACGAACGACGGCACGATCGGCATGTCCCGGACGTGCGTCCGGATGGGATCGTTCGCCGTCTCCTCGGCCGTGGCGTCCTCGGCGGCCTCCAGCAGCTTCCGCTGCTGGACCCCGAGTCCTCGAGTGATGGTTCGCCGCGCGCGGGCGGGAAGCAGTGCCTTGACCTCGTCGAGCTCCATCTCCTGCAGCTCGTCGAGCGTGTGGCCGCGGTAGGTGAACTCACCCTCGCGACCGGTGCGGTATTCCGAACTCATGTTATCTGTCGCCACCTCGACCGGTTCGCTTCGAGGCGATGTCGCCGACCTTCCGGCCCGGCGGAGCGTTCCGCGAGACGGACTTCGGCTGTCCGGGGTGCTGGCGGCCGCCGCCACCGAACGGGTGGTCGACGGCGTTCATCGCCACGCCACGGACGCGCGGGTACTTCGTCCCGCGACTGCGCATCTTGTGGTGCTTCTTCCCGGCCTTCACGAACGGCTTCTCCGTCCGACCGCCGCCGGCGACGACGCCGACGGTGGCGCGGCAGTCCGGGTTGAGTCGCTTGACCTCTCCCGACGGGAGCTGGACGACCGCGACGTCGCGGTCGTGGGTGAGCAGCGTCGCGTTGACGCCCGAGGCGCGGGCGAACTTGCCCCCGTCGCCGGGCTTGGACTCGACGTTGCACACGGGAACCCCCTCGGGGATCTCCGAGACGGGCAGCGTGTTGCCGGGCTTGATCTCCGCGGAGACGCCGACCGACAGCGTCTCGCCGACGGTGATGCCCTCGGGCGCGAGCACGAGGCGGCGGTCGCCGTCCTCGAACTTCACGTCCGCGATGGGCGCCGACCGGGCGGGGTCGTGCTCGATGCCGACGACCTCGCCGTGGACGGTGTCCGCGTCGTCCTCCGCGATCTTCTTGTGCTGTTTGTCAGACTTGTACCGGTGCGACGGCGCTCGGAACGTCGAGCCGCCGCGGCCGCGTCGTTGTCCCTGAATTCTGCGTCCCATTCTCAGAACACCCCGATCCGGGAGGCGACTTCCTGCGCGTCGCTGTCCTCGTCGAGTTCGACGGTCGCCTTCTTCGTCCCCTGCGGCGTGATCTGCGTCCGGACCGACTCGACGCCCACGTCGAACTGCGCGGCGACGGCGTCGGCGATCTCGGGTTTGGCCGCGTCGATGTCGACGATGAACTGGAGCTTGTTCTCGAAGTCCATCTCGTCCATCGCCTTCTCGGTGACGAGCGGGTGGTGGATGATCGAGCTCATCGCTCGGCCACCTCCTCGAGCGCGCTCTCGGTGAAGACGGTCAGGCGGCCGGGGTGCGTCCCGGGCGCCAGGTCCTCGACGCTCACCTCTCGACCGGTGGCCACGTCCGCGCCCGCGAGGTTGCGCGCCGCCTTCGACGGCTCCTCGCTGGTGACGAACAGCACCGACTTGGGCTCGCGCGTCTTGCGACCGCGGGTCGTCCCGCGACCGGCGCGGATCGTGCGCCCCTCGTCGGCGCGCTCGATGTCGTCGGCGACGCCGACGGCCTCGAGGAAGGAGACGACCTCCTTCGTCTTGACGAGTTCCTCGAACTCGTCGGAGACGACGAGCGGCAGCTCGACCTCCTCGTCGAAGGCGTGGCCGCGCTCGGCGACCAGCTCGGCGTCGGCGGTGGCCGCGATGGCCGACCGCGTCGCGAGCTTCCGCTCCTTGTCGTTCATCTTCTTGCTCTGGTCCTTCTCGGCCTTCGGCGGGTGGGCCTTGCGACCCTTGACGGTCTGCGGGACGCGGCGACCCTGCCCGTTCGAACGGGGCACGTGGGCCATGCCGCGGCCGGAGCCGAACGACTCCGCGGGGGTGCGGAGGCCGGCGAACTCGTCGGCGCCGTACGCCTGTTTCCGGTTTGCCTGCGCGGCGACGACGGCCCGTCGGATCAGGTCCGAGCGGAACTGCGTCTCGAAGACGTCGGGGAGGTCGACCTCGCCCGAGTCGTCGCCGTTCAGGTCTCGTACTGTTGCCTTCATTATCCTTGGTTCGATTCGGTGGAGACGTAGCGCACCTCGGGGTCGAGGCGCGGCTGGTCGTTCGGCCGGATGGCCGGTCGGAAGCGCAGGAGGCGCTTGGAGGGACCCGGCAGCGAGCCCTTCACGAGCGCGTAGTGGCCGTCCACCTCGCCGTAGCCCTTGAAGCCGCCCTCGACGGAGGCGTCGTCGCCCTCGCCGAAGTCGATGAGCCGCTTGTTGAGCTCCGTGCGCTGGTGGTAGCCGGTCTGCCCCTGCTGGGGGACCGTCGAGCGAACGCGCGAGGGGTTCCACGGGCCGAGGTTACCGATCCGGCGCCGCCAGCCCTGCCGCGCGTGCTTGCCCTTCCGCTTCTGGACGCCCCAGCGCTTGACGGGGCCCTGGGTGCCCTTGCCCTTCGTGACGCCGGAGACGTCCGTGTACTCGCCGGCACGGAAGACGTCGCCGAACTCGTGTTCGCCGCCGTCCTCGACCAGATCGAGCGCGTAGTCGAGGCGCTCGTCCATCGAGGCGCCGCCGACACGCGTCTCCATCACGTCGGGCTTCTTCTTGGGGACGTTCGACAGCTTCGCCGGCTCGGTGTGTGTGATGAACCGGAGGTCGTCGACGACGCCGTCGTCGACCAGTTCGCGAAGCTCCTCGGCGTCCGCGTCGAAATCGTTCTCCGCCGGCAGGTCGAGCGTGCGGTCGAGCTCCTCGTGGAACTCGGTGGTCCACACCTCGGTGACCGGCTTCTGTCCGTACGGCGTGTCCTCGTAGGCTCGCAGGGCGACCGCGCGCATCGGCGGCACCTCCACGACCGTGACGGGAACTGACTCCTCCATCCCCTCTCGCGGGGAGTCGGACTCGTCGTTCACCATCACGACGTGGGTCATGCCCGCCTTGTAGCCCGCGAAGCCCTGGACGCCGGCAGCGCCGTCGTCCTCGGGCCACGAGCGGATGCGGGGGACCTCACTGCTCGCGCGCTTGCGCGGGCCGAAGCCCAGCGAACCCTTGCGTGGTCTGCTTGGTTGTGGCATTGTGTTTGGCTTACTCCGTGAGTGTGAGCGGCGAGAGCGCGGCGAAGATCGCTTCCTCGGTCCGCACCACCTCGCTGCCCTGTCGCGGAATCGCGTTCAGCCAGAGGTCGAACCCCGAGCCGTCCGTGGCGTCGGGGTCGACCGGGACATCCTCGGCGTCCATGCCGAGGATGGCCGGGAGCCCCCTGCCGGGCGAGCCGAACGCGACGGCGACGTGTGTGTCGCGCGTGCGCGTACGCACGTCCGCCAGGCCGGACACGGACAGTTCGCGTCCGTGTCGCGACGTGGCGATCGCGGTCTCGGCGTCGGCGAGGGCGTCCTCCAAGGCCGCGCCGGCCACCCGAAACCCCGGTGCGGGGTCGTCGGTGAGGCGGGCACGGACCGGTTCTCTCGAAGAGACCCTGACGGTGACGCGCTCCCCCTCCACGTACTCCCGTCCGGGAGACGCGTGCAGGGAGATCGGGTGTTGCGTTCCGCAATTGACCCGAACGCGGCCTTCAGGTCCGACCTCGGTCACGATTCCCTCTCGTAGTTCCGACCCGTCGGGGCCGGAGCGAGCGGGCCGCATCGGCGGGAGCACGCCGGCGTGCCGGAGTTCCTCACGTTTTCCCCACACCTCCTTCCGGAGGTAGGAGGGGGTCGCGCAGTACTCCAGCACGGTTCGGACGTACTCGCCGCCTCTGCGACGTTCGCCTTCCCGGTCGGGGAAGACGACCAACCGGTCCGCCCGGAAGATCGTCGCCGCGCGGGCGACGTAACCGAGTTTTCGCGTGGCCTCGCGGCCGTCCTCGGCCTCCCGGACGAGCGACGACGGAACGAGCACGTCGAGCGTCGTTCCGTTCATTGTCGCTGCACCGGACTGTACTACGTGGATCCTCAGGCGCGGCGTAAAAGGGTGTTGAATCGAGCCCCCCGGCGTCACGGCGTGACACACCCGTCAGCCGGCGTTTCACGTGGGAACCACTCACGTGCCACGTGGCGTCACCCGGCCCGAGACTGGGTCACACGAGACGTTCCCGCACGGCGCATCCGGAGGAACGGATTTATATATCACCCTGCCGTTAGTGGTGAATGCGCACCGGGAGAAAGCCGGAGACGGCGCCCGGATGCAGGTACGCACTGGTAGTGTAGTGGTATCACGTGACCTTGCCATGGTCACAACCGGGGTTCAAATCCCCGCCAGTGCATCTTCTCCGACGGCCGCTAGCGAGTGAGACGTAGTCTCGCGAGTCAGGCCGTCGGTGTGATGTCGTCCGCGGGGATTCTGAAGTAGACGGCGGCGAGTGCAGCGAGCCGACGGCGTGGTTCAACTCCCCGCCAGTGCAGTTCTACTCGGCGACTCGACTCCCGAGACACCGTCCCGTCAGCCGTCGTTGCGGTCGAACGGCACTCGCCTCCCCGCGACATCAACGCTTATTCCGCCCCCGACGGATCCCCGAATACCAATGGACGATCTAGACGACGTGTTCGTCGCGCAGGTGATGTCCGAGAGTCTCTACACCGTCTCCCCCGACACGCTGGTCGAGGAGGCCGCGACGGGAATGATGGAGCGCGGTATCGGGTCGGTCATCGTCGTCGACGACGACGGCACGCTCCGTGGCATCCTCACGAACACCGACTTCGTGCAGATCGTCGCGGAGCGACAGCCGAAGGACCAGACGCCCGTCTCCGAGTACATGAGTACCGACCTCGTCACCGCCGACCCCGGCGACTCGTTGGCGGACGTCGCCGCGACGATGCTGGAGCACCGGTTCCACCACATGCCCGTCACCGACGGGGAAAGCGGCGTCGTCGGCGTCGTCTCCACGACCGACCTGACGGCGTACGTGTCGAACATCCCCCGGTAGACGAGCGAGAGCGACACCCGGATCGCTGGGTCCCGCCAGCTCCGGTTCGTCCCCGTCGCGACCCGCCGGGGGATCGCTTTTGCTCGGGCGCGGTGTACCGACGGCCGTGACAGTCATCGCCCTACTGAGCGTCGCGCCGGTCGTCGAGGGGAGCATGGCGGGGGAAGTGGCGAAGGCCGTGGACGCCCTCGACGAGTTCGAGGTGGAGTACGAGACGAACCCGATGGGAACCGTGATCGAGGCCGAGTCCATCGAGGAACTCATGGCCGCGGCGACGGCCGCCCACACCGCCGTCGACGGCGACCGCGTCTCGACGTTCCTGAAGATCGACGACAAACGGACGCGCAGCCAGCGCGCCGACGAGAAGGTCGACGCCGTCGAACGTGCGCTCGGTCGTCCCGCCCGGAGCGACCCGGAATAACAACTCATCATCGATCAGTTATTAAGAACGGGCAAGACGACGGCCGCTATTGGCAGGCAAGTTAATAACTGAGGGGGCGCTACCGCCGAACAGGACATGACTCACGACGATACCGTCGACGGACCCCCTCCCGTCGACGGCTCCGGGAGGGCGGCCGGCGCCGACGGGGGCGACGGGGACGACGTCGCCTCGTTCGATCTCTCCGTGCCGGGGATGGACTGCGCCTCCTGCGCGTCGAAGGTCGAGGGAGCCGTCTCCGGCGTCGGGGGGGTCACCGACGTCGATCCGTACCCGACGACCGGCGCGCTCTCGGTCGAGACCGACGGCACCGTCGACCGCGGGGCCGTCGTCGCGGCCGTCGAGGGCGCGGGCTACGCGGTCGAGGACGAACTGGAATCGGTGACGCTGTCGGTTCCGGAGATGGACTGCGCCTCCTGTGCCGGCAAGGTGACGGGCGCCCTGGAGGCCGTCGACGGCGTGCGTGACCTCGATGCCCACCCGACGACCGGGAGGGTCCACCTCGGCTTCGACCCGGACGCGACGACGCTCGCGGCCGTGGTCTCGGCCGTCGAATCGGCCGGCTACGAGGTCGCCTCCACGTCGCTCGACGCCGATGGCGACGCCGGCGACGGCGACGAGCGCTCGGTGTGGCGGAGCAGGCGGGCGTACGCGACGTACCTCGCGGGGGTGCTGACCGGGATCGGCTTAGTGCTCGCGAACCCGCTGGCGTCCGCGGATGCGGGTCCCGCGGTCGACCTGTTCGGCCGTGCGGTGCGCGTCGGCGACATCGCGTACCTCGCGGCCGTCGCCGTCGGCGGCGTCCCCGTCTTCCGCAACGGCTACTACTCGCTCCGGGGGCGCAGCCTCGACATCGACCTGCTGATGAGCGTCGCCATCCTCGGCGCCGTCGCCGCGGGCGTCGGGTTCGACGAGCCGCTGTACTTCGAGGCGGCGACGCTGACGACGCTGTTCTCCGTCTCCGAACTCCTTGAGGGGGCCGCGATGGACCGCGCGCGCGACTCCCTCCGGGAGTTGATGGAGCTGTCCCCCACGGAGGCGACGGTGCTCCGTGACGGCGAGGAGGATGTCGTCCCGGCGGAGGCGGTCGCAGTCGGCGAGACGGTCGTCGTGCGCCCGGGCGAGCGGGTCCCCCGCGACGGCACCGTCGCAGACGGGACGAGCGCGGTGAACCAGGCGCCCGTCACCGGCGAGTCGGTCCCGGTCGACAAGGCGCCCGGCGACGAGGTGTTCGCCGGCACCATCGTCGAGGGCGGGTATCTGGAGGTCGAAGTGACGACCGAGGCCGGGGAGGACACCCTCTCGCAGGTCGTCGACATGGTCGAGGCCGCACAGGGCGAGCGCTCCGAGCGCGAGCAGTTCGTCGAGCGGTTCGCGAGCTACTACACGCCGGTCGTCGTCGGCTTCGCACTGATACTCGCGCTGGGACCGCCGTTGGCCGTCGGCGCGGCGTGGGACACCTACGTCCTCTACGGACTCACGCTCCTCGTGCTCGCGTGCCCGTGCGCCTTCGTGATCTCCACGCCGGTGACGGTCGTCTCCGGTATCACCGCGGCCGCCCGCAACGGCGTCCTGATCAAGGGCGGCACTCACCTGGAGGCGATGGGCGACGTGGAGGCGGTCGCCTTCGACAAGACGGGCACGCTGACGAAAGGGGAGCTCACCGTCACCGACGTGATCCCGCTGGGCGACAACTCCGAGGCGGACGTACTCCGCTGTGCCCGCGGCCTCGAACTCCGCTCGGAGCACCCCATCGGCGACGCCATCGTCGACCGCGCCGAGGCGGCGGACGTCGACGACCGCGCGGTCGACGACTTCGAGGCGGTGACGGGGAAGGGGGTGCGGGCGAACCTCGACGGGACGCCCCACTACGCCGGCAAGCCCGGGCTGTTCGACGAACTCGGCTTCGACCTCTCACACGTCCACGCCGCCACCGACGGCGGCGTCGTCACCCGGACCTCCCGAACGATGTGCGAGCGGAACAACTGCCTCGACCTCCTCTCGGACACAGTACCGGAACTCCAGGCGGAGGGGAAGACGGTCGTGCTCGTCGGGACCGAGACGGATCTGGAGGGCGTCATCGCCGTCGCCGACGAGGTTCGCCCCGAGGCGAGGCGCACGGTCGAGCGCCTCCGAGAGGCCGGCGTCCGCACGGTGATGCTCACCGGCGACAACGAGCGCACCGCCCGCGCGGTCGGTCGCGAGGTGGGGATAGACGAGGTGCGCGCGGAGCTGCTCCCCGACGAGAAGGTCGAGGCGGTCGAGGGGCTGCTCGACGAGCACGACGGCGTCGCGATGGTCGGCGACGGCGTCAACGACGCCCCCGCGCTGGCGACGGCGACCGTCGGGATCGCGATGGGCGCCGCCGGCACGGACACCGCTCTCGAGACCGCCGACGTGGCGCTGCTCGCGGACGACCTCTCGACGCTGCCGTACCTCCGGACGCTCGCCGAGCGCGCGAACGCGGTCATCCGTCAGAACGTCTGGACCAGCCTCGCGGCGAAGGCGGTCCTCGCGGCGGCGGTGCCGTTCGGCCTCGTCCCCATCTGGTTCGCCGTCCTCGCGGGCGACGCCGGCATGACCGTCGGCGTCACGGGGAACGCGAGCCGGCTGGCGCGCGTGTCGCCCGACGATCCCGAGGCGTCGAAGTCGGTCGAGCCGGCGGACTGACGGGTCGGCTCCCGAACCCCACGTCGACACCCTGTTACCGCGCACCCGCTAACGCGCGTCACGAATGAGTCGAACCGCGTGGCTTCGGCGCAATCAGATCGCGGTGTACGCCGTCGCGGTCGCACTCGCGCTCGGCGCCGCGACGGTGTGGCCGACGGCGACACCTGCGCTCGGGAGCGTCGTCGACCCGGTGCTCGCGGTCCTCCTCTACGTGACGTTTCTGGAGGTGCCGTTCGTTCGCTTCCGGGCGGCGTTCACGGACGCGCGGTTCCTCGCGGCGGCGCTCTCGACGAACTTCCTCGTCGTCCCGGTCGTCGCGTGGCTCCTCACCCGTCCGCTCGCGGACGACCCGGTGATCCTTCTGGGGGCGCTGTTGGTGCTGTTGACGCCGTGTATCGACTACGTGATCACGTTCACCGGTATCGCCGGCGGCGACGCCGAGCGGCTCACCGCCGCGACGCCCGCGCTGATGCTCGTCCAACTGGCGCTGCTGCCGGCGTACCTGTGGCTGTTCACCGGCGGACGGGTCGCCGGCGTCGTCGAGGCCGGACCGTTCATCGAGGCGTTCGCGACGATCATCGCGCTCCCGCTGGCGCTGGCGTGGGCGACGGAGGCGTGGGCCGAACGCGCCCCGGCGGGCCGGCGGGTCCAGTCCGCGGCGGGCGCGCTCCCCGTGCCGATGCTGGCGCTGACGCTGTTCGTCGTCGTCGCCTCGCAGTTCCCTCGTGTGAACGCCGCGTTCGACCGGATCGCCGCCGTCGTCCCGGTGTACGTCGCGTTCCTGGTCGTCATGGTCGCGGTCGGGAGGGTCGCCGCCGACGTCTTCGACCTCGGCCTCGGCGAGAGCCGGGGGCTCGTGTTCACCTCGGTCACGCGCAACTCGTTGGTCGTGCTCCCGCTCGCGTTGGCGCTCCCCGACGGGTACGCGCTGGCGCCTGCGGTCGTGGTGACCCAGACGCTCGTCGAACTGGCGGGGATGCTCGTGCTCACGCGGGCGGTCCCGCGATGGATCCTCCCCGGGACGCCGGATACGGTCGCCGCTGGGGGCGGGCAGTCGGAGGACTGAGCGGGAACGCCCGCGTGTCCGTCGCGGGCGGCGACTCCGCTCCCCCGGGCGTCGACCGAACCGGGAACCGTTTTGCACCCTCGCGTCGAACCGCCGGCGATGACAGCGTTCAACGCCTTCTTCGAGCGTCTCCGCGACCGGATCGAGGCCCGCGACACCGTCGTCTCCGTCGGGCTCGACGCCGACATGGATCGGATTCCCGAGCACCTGCTGGACAGGGACCTCCCGCGATGGGCGTTCAACCGCCGGATCATCGACGCCACCCACGAGTACGCCGCCTGCTACAAGCCCAACGCCGCCTTCTACGAGGACGCCGACGGGTGGCGCAGCCTCCGCGAGACGGTCGCGTACGCCCACGGCAAGGACGTGCCCGTCCTCTTGGACGCCAAGCGGGGCGACATCGGCAACACCGCGAGGAAGTACGCCGAGCTGCTGGAGCACGTCGACGCGATCACCGCCAACCCCTACATGGGCCGCGACTCGCTGGAGCCGTTCCTCTCGAAGGCGGACAAGGGCGTGTTCGTCCTCTGTCGCACCTCCAACCCCGGCGGGTCGGACCTGCAGGACCTGGAACTCGCCTCCGGGGAGCCGCTGTACCGCCGGGTCGCCGCGCTGGCGGACCTGTGGAACGAGCGAGGCAACGTCGGGCTCGTCGTCGGCGCGACCGCGCCCGAGGAACTGGAGGAACTGCGCGAGGAGGTCCCCGATCTGCCGTTCCTCGTCCCCGGCGTCGGCGCGCAGGGCGGCGACGCGGAGGCGGCCGTCGAGCACGGGCTCGCCGACGGCGTCGGCCTCGTCAACTCCTCGCGGGGGATCATCTTCGCGGGGGAGGACAGCGAGGCGCGCAGCGCCTCGGGAAGCCGAGCGGCGGAGCCGCGAGGCGCGGGCGAGGACTTCGCCAAGGCGTCGGGACAGGCCGCCAAGCGCCTCCGCGACCGGCTGAACCGCCACCGCGACGCCTGAGTGAAGGCGCTCGGGGGACGTGAGGCCACATCCCGAGCCCCGTCGCCGCGGCGCGGGGGTACCGTATTTACGTCTTCGACCGCGAGAGGGTGCCATGACACCCGAGGGCGTCGCGGTCGTGTTCCTCGCCCTCCTCGCCGGCGGGACCGCCGTCGCCGTCGGGACGTACGCGTGGCGCAACCGGGGCGAGCCGGGGGCGACCTCGTTCGCGGTCATGATGGCCGGGGTCGCCGTCTGGTCGCTGTCGTACGCGGTCGCGCTCACGGCGTTCGACCCCGGGACGCGCGAGTTGATCGAGGTCCCGCTGGAGGTCGGGAAGGCGCTCATCGCGCCCGCCTGGCTGTTCTTCGCGCTCGGGTACACCGGCCGCGGCGAGTACGTCGACCGACGGCTGATCGCGGTCATGTCGGTTGTTCCCGTCGTCACCACCCTGCTCGTGGCGACGGCGCCGTCGCACGGGCTGATGTGGACCGACTACCGCGTCGCCCAGACGTTCGGGACGGCGACGGTCCTGTTCGATCCGGGGGTGTGGTTCTACGTTCACGCCGCGTTCGGCTGGGTCGTCATCGGCGCCGGGATGGTGTTCCTGCTGGAACCGGTCATCTCCTACGGCGCCCTCTATCGCGATCAGGGGATCGCGCTCATCCTCGGCACCGCCGTCAGCTTCGCGGCCCACGTGAAAGCGGTGTTCTTCCTCCCGCCGCTCCCGGCGCTCGACCTCACGCCGTTGACCCTCGCGATCACGGGGGTGCTGTTCGGCTTCGCGCTGTTCCGGTTCAGGCTCCAGGGGCTGCTGCCGGCGACGCAGGTGCTCGGGCGTCGGGCCGCCATCGAGGACGTGGGCGTGGGGCTCGTCGTCGTGAACGCCGACGGGCGGCTCATCGAGTACAACGCGGCCGCGCGACCCGTGCTCGGCCTCGACGACCGGGGGGGCCGCGACGACGTCGCCGGGGTGGACGACGTCGGCGGCGACACGGTCGGCGTCGTCGGCGAGCCGCTCGACGCGTTCGTCGCCGACGTCGACCTCGACGACCCGGATCCCCAGCGGATCGAGCAGACGACCGACGCGGGCTATCACGTGTACGAGGCGACGGTCTCGGAGATCGACGACCACCACGGAC
This sequence comes from Halobaculum saliterrae, assembly GCF_009831625.1. Lineage (GTDB taxonomy): Archaea > Halobacteriota > Halobacteria > Halobacteriales > Haloferacaceae > Halobaculum > Halobaculum saliterrae. The sequence goes on from NZ_WUUS01000004.1 coordinate 356,453, forward strand.
GCGTCGTCGGTTACACCGTGACGTTCGCGGACGTGACCGACCGGGAGGCGCGCAGGCAACGTCTGGAGGTGCTCAACCGCGTGCTCAGACACAACCTCCGCAACGACATGACGGTCGTCGTGGGCAACGCGGACCTGTTGGTCGAGCGGGTGGACGAGGACGACAGGCCGCTCGCGGACGCCATCGGCAGGCGGGGGCGGGCGCTCCAGCGGCTCGGCGAGAAGGCCCGCGACGTGGAGGAGGTCCTCGACGACGACGCCCAGCCCCGCGAGGTCGACGCCGTCGAGGTGTGCCGCGACGTCGTCCGTGACGTCCGCGAGTCCCACCCCGACGCGGACGTCGCCGTCGACGTGTCCCCCGACCTCCGGCTGGTCGTTCGGGCGCGTGTGCTCGGCGTGGTGCTCGCGAACCTCGTCGAGAACGGGATCGAACACGGCGACGACGCGACGATCAGGGTGGCCGTCCGCGTGGACGAGGACGCCGTCCGGTTCGTCGTCGCCGACGACGGCCCGGGTATTCCCGAGGCGGAACTCGAGGGCATCCGCTCGGGCACGGAGACGGCGCTTTCCCACGGGAGCGGGCTCGGGCTGTGGGTGGTCCGGTGGGGGACCCGCCTCCTCGGCGCGGAGCTCTCCTTCGAGGACCGCGATCCCACCGGGACCGTCGTGACGGTTCGGCTTCCACCGAGCGTGCTGGCGAACGTGGGAGCGGATGGCGACGCTGCTGCAGCACGAACGGGATCGGAGTCGAGGGCGAGATCGGAGTCGGAGGCGGAGCCGACCGACTGACGCTCGCGCTCGGGACGCCGCTGTCGACGCGCTCTCCTCGTGGGTCGGTCGCCTCGTCGTCGCTCCCGATCAGCTCATCTCCGCGTTCGCGGCACAGTCGGCGCAGAAGCCGGTGTCCGCGTCGTAGTGGTCCCGACAGACCGCCGCACCGCAGCGGTCACACGAGACGTTCGCCGCCGCGCTCTCACACACCTGACAGAGTCCGGTGACGCTCATCGTGGGGCCTCCGGACGGTCGTTGGGGGGCCGAACGCTTGGCCGTTCCGCCGATTTCAGGGGACCGGCGGCGAGGGGTTTACGGTTCGGCGCCGCCGATCGACGGTGTGGACCGCGACGTGCTCCTGCTCGGGATCGCCGCCGTGCTCGCCGGCCTCACGGCCACGCTCGTGATGCTCGCGATAGCGTACTCGCCGTTCGTGATCCTCGCGGCGCTCCCGACCGGCGCGGCCGCCTACTTCCTCTGGTATCAGGCGTCCGGCCGGCTGAAAGAGGACATGCGCTCACGCGAGGCCGGTCGGCGTTCGGGCCCCCGCGCCGGCGAGGGCGCCCCGGGCGGCGACTCCCGGTTCGCCCGAGAGGCCCGCGCCCGGATGGGGGACGGCGGTCGCGTCGGCCCGCGCGGCGCCGAC